>CAWHWU010000004.1:0-715033 GCA_963833105.1 uncultured Planctomycetaceae bacterium | reverse complement strand
CCTTCATCCTATACCTGGGGAGGGGTGCGTTCCATCAGGCTCTCGAGCAATTCGCGCAAAGCCGAAGCCTGCACCGGCTTAATCAAATGCCCGTCGAAGCCGGCCTCTTCCGCCCGGCGGCGATCTTCCTCGCGGCCCCAGCCGGTGAGCGCGACGAGCACCATCTCTCGACCCCCCTCCTCCTGCCGCAAGCGGCGGGCGACGTCGTACCCATGCAGCTTGGGCATTCCGATATCCAAGAGGATTGCTTGCGGCCGGAAACTCGCGGCCACTTCGAGTGCCTCGAGACCGTCGAAAGCCGCCTGCACCTCCGCCCCCATGAGCTTCAGCAACACGCGCATGCTTTCGGCAGCATCGCGGTTGTCGTCAACCACCAGGATCCGGTAGCAGGCGCGGAATCGGCCCGTCCCATCCTGGGAGGTCGATTGGCCGGGGGGATGAAAGTCGCCGTGAGTGTCAACCATGACAATACTCTGTCTTTCTCCAAAGACTCGACGATCGCCGCGATAGGAGGACTGTCTGCATCACACTCCAGGGCGTGTGTCACGAAAGGATCGCTGCCGATCAGACTGATTTGAGGCTCGCCCGCGGGAATTATATCGGTCCGCCGCGCCTGGCGATCGGCCGACCTGTCGAGCCTGACATGAAGTTGTTGTAAGCAAATTCCCTACAGTGTCGTGGCGTGTTCGCCTACAGCATGCTCGGCGACGGATTATGCAGCACCTGGAGCGGATCTTCGTCCGTGAGCGGGGTGGGGGAAGCCGTCCAGCGCTGGTAGCTCGCGAGCGCGCTCCCCTGCTCGAACTTCGACGTTCCGTCCGGGTTCGTCTTGAGGGTCGCCCATCCCACGTAGGCAAGCAACTGTTGCTCGCTATCGAACGTCGCGACGAGTTTCCGCGGAATCCCTGCCTTGGACGCGTACAGAAAATGCATGGGTCGTCTTCCGAGAAGGGGAACGGAGCCGCATTGGCCGTCACGAGCCCTTCAGCACCCATTGAATGGCGCGGTAGTGGAGTTCAGCGGCGTTGGCCAGCACAAGCTTGATTTTCAGGCGTTCGCGGTACGTGTCGACCGTGCGCGGACTCAAATGGAGGCGGTCGGCAATGGCCCGCGTCGTGAGCCCCCGCCCGATCATTTCAAAGACCTCGAGCTCCCGATCCGAAAGGTTATCGACGGCGGACGCCTGCGAGATCGGTTCGTTCGCCGCGACCCGCTCGAGCACCCGCTGCGTGAGTTCGTCGCTGAAATGCAGTTTGCCCCGCAGGACATCGCGGATTCCGTGCACAATGGCGTGAGCCGGCTTCTGCTTGGTCACATAGCCCATGGCTCCCGCGCAGAGCGCTCGTTCCGCGTAGACCTGCTCGTCGTGCATCGAATACACGAGGATCCGGGCGTTCGCATCGACGGCTTTGATCCTCTTGATCAGATCGATGCCGTTCCCCGTCTTGAGGCTGATATCGACGATCACGACGTCGGGTCGGACCTGTCGATACTGCCGGATCGCTGTCGCTTCATCGGCCGCTTCAGCGCAGACTTCCAAATCGCGCTGCTGCTCGAGCATGAGCCGCATCCCCTGGCGCAAAATCTCGTGATCGTCGACGATCAGCATCTGCGCTTTGGGACTTCCCACCGAATCCTGCCGACGGCTGACAGCTTTCTTCCGCGTGGCCATGGCATCCATCGTGGAGTCATTCCGGAATTAAGGGTGACCGACGTTCTGCTCCTCCGTCGTACGCGCTGGCTCTTTTCTGCTCAAGACTGCAAGCGACCGCCATTTTACAGTCGGCGCGGCTGTCTGGCGAGAATCCCAAAACGAACAGGTCTGAGAGCAAGCGTCAAAACGCCCCTGCGGGCTGTTTCAGAAACGCCCGCACGACGCGGCCAAAGAGTGCTCAGCACGCGGCGTGCCGAACTCGTGGGAGGAGGAAGCCGTTCAGCGCACAAGCGGGTCGAGTGCCCGCTCGGCGCCTTCCGGCGGGTCCCCGTTTTCGTGACGCACGGCTTCCTTCCGGTTCACGCGGACATTCCGCGGCGCGGTGAAGCCCAGACGCACCTTTCCCCCTTGGACCTTCAGGATGGTGACTTCGATCGAGTCGCCGATGATGATCCGTTCGCCCACTTTGCGTCGCAAGACTAACATCGTCACTCTCCCCGGCTGGCCCCTCCGGCGTGTGAGGGCCCGACGATTGGACGTCGAGCCCAACGATCACGACTCGACTTGCAACTGATTCACGAGCACCGCCCCTTCACCGAGCGCGTTTAATGCCAGGCGTTGGGCAATTTGCTTGAGATAGTACGAGGGGACAGACCCCGAAAGTGTCAGCACCCCGTCGTTCACCTGGCAGGAAATGGCTCGAATTGCGCCATAGGGCGATTTGACGAATTCCGTTCGCACGAGAGCTTCCAGTGCTTGATCGCTCGGTACGTGCCCGCGTCGTCCTGAACGCAGAACCCAATTCCCTTCAGCCAGTGACATGTAAACTCAGTCTCCTCGACAAGTGCCCGGGGTAACGGGTGTTCACGGGCACAAAACTTTTCCAATCTCCTGCGATATCGCTTTCCGCGACGTTAACCCTTCTACAAAAGACCGTCCGTCGTAGGTGAGCGGGCGATTGCCGAACTTGCCGTGCGCAAAAACACTACACGACAGGCCTCGCAGGTACTCGGAGCCGACTTGGCAAACGACGTGTGGCAACGCCCGCCGCTTTTGACTACACTGCCTGATGGCTCCGCCGTGGCGACGGCAGACGGACTCACGCGGAGCTTCGCTTGCGGGGCGTAGCTCAGCCTGGCTAGAGCGCCAGCTTTGGGAGCTGGATGTCGCAGGTTCGAATCCTGTCGCCCCGATTCGGTTGACTGCTAGCGACTGCAACTGAAGGCGCAAGTTGCGCCGACTCATTTCTTCAAGATTTGAAGCGGTGCAAATTCGCGGCAATTCTATTTATCGAACTCCTGCCAAATGGGGACGGTTCCCATACCGAGTTGTTGTCAATTCCCGATTCTGTGGCTCCATCAGTCATCTGGATAAGCCCTTCGCGACGATCGGCGGCCAGGATCTTCCCTTGGTCCCCAGGAACCGCACTCAAGCAAACCCGCCCCGAGAACCAAAGCTGCCTGCGATCCGGGGATCTTTGAGTGACTCGCCTAAGGTCGGCCAATTCGGTTTTGCGATTGGACGCCTAATGTCACGGTCGCCGAGGTCCTGGTTAAGTCCATCCCGTGTGACTCGCCGAACTGGATTAACGAGTCGGTCGTGGTGATTCGTTTTCCTCGATTATTAGAGATTGATCGTCACGATCCCGGCTGATTGCACCACGAACATGCCAGGCAAAAAGCACGTCCAGCGGAAGCCGGCGAAAACTCCGAGCGGTTGGCCTCGCCGTTGGTTATGGGCTTTAGCGGTGGCGCTTGCGTGCGGAGCCGTGGTTCCTTTCGCTCGAAGCTGGCTGGCCTCGCCCGAAATCCGGCTGTTGGTTCCGGAACACGGCGCGAGCTGGATTCACGAGAACCGACCGTTCGATCTGCGGGCTTTTGGTCCCACTGCGGAAGTTGTTTTCTTTCGCAAGCAGGTCAAAGTGCCGCCCGGAATCGAATCGGCCGTCCTGACGATTCACGCGTTTCGCGGCTGCATTGTCTATTGGGACAAACAGCAGCGATTTGTGGCCGATAGACAAGGCGACTGGAAATCGCCCCGTGTCGTGACGCTCGATGGCTTGACCGCCGGGGAACACACCCTCGAAGTGTTTGTCGCCAACAGCTTCGGTCCAGCGGCCCTCCTCGCTTACTGCGACGCGCTCGACGTTCGCACCGGGCCTGGATGGGAGGAAAGCGTTTCTGGAGGGGCGTGGTTGCCCGCACTGTCTGTCGACGACGTGCAGCCGCCGGTTTCGAAGCAAACGCTGGACTCGCCGGCGACGGCTTTGAAAAAAAACCTTTGGTGGCTTGTTCGGCTTTGCACAAAAATGGCCCCTTGCACAAGAATTGTAGCGGCTGCACAAAAATTCCCGGCCGCCAGCGTCGTTACCACCAGCGACCGGGCACGTTCAGGGAACGACCGGATTTTACCATTGTTTGCCGCCGAGCAGCCATCGGACAAGCCGGTAAACCTCTGTGGCCGAATTGCAAACGCTCATGTGCTTCTTACGGCCGTGGTCCTTCTCCCTCACGTCCATCGCGTGCCGAAGCGCGGTCGGGCGGCGCGTCATCAGCCGAGAGCAGTGGTGCAAGCACGCCTTGTGATAGTCGCACTCAAAATGCTTTTTCCAATGACCATTTAGATGCGCGACAACCGCATCCCCATTGTTGAACACCGCACTCGTTCTCTCAAAGTGCGAATTAAACCATATTTCAAACGAGGGGTTGGACAGACAGGCAATTATCTCGTGGCGTCTCAATAGCGTGAGTGCCGTCCCGAGCGAGTCGGATTGCGAAGCACTTTCCACGTCCATGACGCAAAAGGCGAAGTCGAAATCATCCGTAGCCTCGCGCTTGCGCTCGATCGCATATTGAGCGATTTGCTCACGCGATCCGCCCTTTCCCTTCTTCACCGTGATTGCGAATCGATCGCGAACAGCGTTTTCGCGCCGCAGAGAGTCAAAATAATTGAATTCTGTTTCGCGCCCTTCACCGACAATGAGAAGCCTGACGAGCGGTTTTCTTCGCGGCCCTCGTCGCCTCCTTGTGAACGGGTCCGAGTGGCTCACGGCTTTTCTTGATCCTCAAATACTGGACCGAATTGAGGCACTCCGCCATATTGCCCCGAAAGGTAATTCTTCTGAAATGCCTCATTCTTGCGAGGCTTGTCTTGTCCCTCGAAATCAAAAAGGGAGTACAGCTCCGTATCGCCGTTCTGTCGTTTTTGGGCAATCCACATCTGATCGCGACGAAGAAGTGCTGGATTCATCAACGAGCTATCGTGGGTAGAAAAAATCAATTGTCCACCACGAGGGTTTGCCTCCGGACTTGAAAACAAGGAGACCAATTTCTGTGAAAGCAAAGAATGCATGCTGCATTCCAATTCGTCGATGACGACAGTGGCTCCATGATCTAGCGCATTGATGATTGGTCCGGCAATTGCGAAGAATCGTTGCGTGCCCTGCGATTCGTCTTCCTGCAAAGAAAACACCACCGGGGTCTGATCAGACGCCAAATGCGTGATACGCACGTCAACCGTTTGCATCGGAGCGAAGGGCGACATGTCAGAAATCATCCGTTTCAGGGGATCCGGCGTTTCTTTCGGGAGCACAAGCGGCTTGCTTTCAGCCTGGATTTCAGTAATTCCGAAGTCCGCGTCCTTCAATAGATTCAGCACTCGCGCCTTTATCGTCGGATCGGCCATCAGCATGCCGGCAGTTTGTTGCGTGAGCAGCAACGTGGGCTGCGAAAGGTCGAAAATCCACAATGATTTTGTGAACCAGAGATACAGTTCACCTGCCAGATGAAAGTTCAATTCCGCCGCCCTGGACAACAACAGGCCATTGTCGCGAGTGCGCCCGGTTAACAGCTTTTCTTCTTTTCGGCCGACACCTGGAATCTCCCATTTGGTGTGCTTGCTGGTGGGGTTAAATTCGCGCGAAAACCTCTTGGCCCGACGTCCGCCTGGTTTCGTGACGAACAACGACTCCGATTGCACGTACTTCGATGTCAAGCTCACCGAGTATTCATATCGCGATCCATGAAGCACAACACAAATCTCGAAACGGCACGGTTGTTTCGCCCACTTGCTGTCTAAACGAAACGGCACAACCCAAGGAAGGGGGTCGCCCAGATTAGTCTGTGTCGCGGAAGTTGCCACGAAATTGCGAAGGAACCCAAGCGCCTTCAGTAAATTGCTCTTTCCAGACGCATTCGCACCGTAGATCGCGGCTGCCGGCAGTAGCCGCAATTTGTCTCGCTTGATGAGGACCTCGGACCTTGAATCATCGTGGCTGGCCACCATGCTCAACCCCTGCATGGAGGCTATCGAACGAAAATTCTCCACTCGAAAATCAACCAGCATGAAAGTGCACGCCCCTGGATCCCGCGATAACGGAAAAACTGTCTAAGGGAGACTATATCGGCTATTTTTTGAATTAACAGTCGATTTTTGCATTTTTTCTTCCAAAATCGCATTTCATTTTGTAAAATGAACCTGTTAAGCCGAAAAACAAAGACCCGCCGTAGCTGTAACTACGACGGGCCGAAGCACTCAGGCGTGTACGGCCCGAATGCCCCTTGCAGGACATTTTACGGCAGACGCGCCGCGTCCCACAAAGGATACGGCCATGACGGACTGGAAACGTCTGGACCGAGAACAACGGGGAATGCTCTTGGCTGCGATGGCGAAGATCGTGCAACGCGGCGGAAAGTGGGTTGTCCCGAGCCAGTCGGGAGACGGGAAGAAATACACCGTCAATCCCGACGAGCAAGTCGCCCTGCTGCACATGCCCCGATTTCGAGATGCACGGGCACACGTGCAAGCACATTTTTGCGGTGCGAATCGTGCGTCAGCGAGAATTGTTCGACGACGGCAGCGAGATAATCACCCAAAGCGTGACAGTCTCACAGACCGTCGAGCGCAAGAGCTATTCGCAACAGTGGCCCGCGTACAATCGCGCCAAGTCTCGGAAAAGGACCTCTTCCAAGAATTGCTCGCGGCTCTCTGTCGTGGGATTCAGGACCCACCTCGCACGACTGCGGGGCGTCCCCGCATTCCGAACGACGATGCTGTGTTCGCGGCTTGCTTCAAGGTCTACAGCACGTTGTCGGCCAGAAGATTCATGTCCGACCTACGCGACGCGCACGCCAAGGGGCATATCGGTTGCGTGCCGCACTTCAACTCGATTCTCAATCGTTTGGAAAACGAGAATCTGACGCCCATTCTCACTCAGTTGATCGAACAGAGCAGTCTGCCGCTTGCCGCCATCGAGCAAGACTTCGCGGCCGATTCGACGGGGTTCACGACCAGCCGGTTTCACCGATGGTTTGACCACAAGTACGGGGCCGAGCGGAAGGAACACGATTGGGTGAAAGTCCACCTGATGGTGGGCGTCGTCACGCACGTCGTGACCGCCGCGGAGATTCACGAACGCAACACGAACGATAGCCCGATCCTGCCGTCGTTGCTCGACACGACCGCCAAGAATTTCAAAGTCTCGGAAGTCTCGGCCGACAATCAGTATTCGAGCGAGCGGAACCTACAGGCGATCGCGGGCCACGGGGCGACGGCGTTCATCCCCTTCCGTTCAAACGCGACGGGCGGAGTCGGCGGACTCTATGCCAAGGCACTCAGCTTCTTTCACCTGCATCGAGAGCAATTCATGGCGAGTTATCACAAGCGGTCAAACATCGAGAGTGCGAACAGCATGATTAAGGGAAAGTTTTCCGATGCCGTCCGCAGCAAAACGACCGTGGCGATGAAGAATGAGGCGCTGTGTAAGATTCTCTGCCACAACATTTGCTGCCTGATTCAGGCGATGCACGAGTTTGGCGTGCGGCCGGATTTCGCTTCGACGCCGGTGATGATTGCGTGACAGACTCCAAAAAACCTGTATTGACGGGAAGTGATAGGTGTTCGAAAATCCAGAGGCCACCAAAGCAGAAAAAGCCAAGCCACCTTTTTGGTGACCGGCTTTTCCGCGTGTTTCGATAGGATGCCGATTGGACGGTAGCACGGCCAATCGACGACAATCAGGACGTAAAAAAGACCCTTAAAAGTGTCAGCGGACACGTTGTTTTTACAGGGGGGAGATCCCTCCGTCAAGATCGGTTTACGGACTTCGCAGCCCGAGTGGCGCCATGCGCGCCATTCGGGCTTTTTCGTTTAGCGTTAAAAGCCGTGCCGCAGCAAAGTTTGTCGACCACGCTGCGACCCGGCTCGTGTAGGGCCAGCGGAAGCCGCCAGCTCTTCCGTCGAGATTAACCATCTGGCCATTGACCCTGCAAGTAGCTGGTGGCTGCGACGGGCCTGAATCGTCGCGAGGTACAATTGCAGTGGTTAGTGCTACGTTTCTTCATCATGCGGAATACCTCTCCCCTGGAGATGCGTTCCGCGTCCATCTTAGACATTCGTCCTGCCGGACAATGTTGATGGACGAGCCCAACTTCAGTGCGTATCAGAGCGGTCGATCGTTCCGATACCTCGGTGGTTGGGCAAAAGTGTCGCCTGTCGACCTGGTCGCTCCTCACGGCGGCCGCTGGCACGTCGTGCTAGACCTCGGTGGCGCAAGTGGATCAATTCAGCATTCGCTGGAGGTGATCCGCAACAACTAGCTTAGCACGCTAAACGGAAAACCCCGCCCCTTGAAGGCGGGGTTTTCTATGCGCTCGTCACCCTGCACAAAAATTCCTTCGCTTGCACAAATATTGCCTGCCAAAGTGGCATTTCTGTGCAAAGCCGGTGGAGGGCCCTTTTTTTAAGCCGCAGAAAAACCAGAAAAATCGGGCAAACCACAGATTAATTGGGGTTTCGCAGGGTGTCGGCGGGGGTCGGGCCGGTCGTTATACTGCGGTAAGACTTCGTTTCGACCTCGACACTTGGGAAAACACACTTAGGAAACCACTTTGATGCGCGTGGGTTTGACCGTCGCCCGGTTCGCGGCGGCGGCTTGGGTGGGGGCGGCACTGCTGTTCGTCGTGACGGCCGTCCGCGAGGTGCGGAACCCGGGCTTCGACTCGGCCACCAAGGACGCGCTGGCCCTGTTGCGGTTTCCGGCGTATTACGTGTTTGGTTTCACGCTGGTGACGCTGGCGTTGGTCGCGGGGTTGGGGAGTTATTGCCTGCGACCTCGGGGAAGAGGGCGGATCTGTCTGGCGGCCGGCTTGTTGGCGATGGCCCTCGTCGTGATGGGGATTGATTTTGTGTCGGTCTATCGGCCGATGGCCGGGATGATCACGCCGCCGGGACGGGCCCATCCGGCCGAATTCCGGACGTACCACCGGGCTTCCGTTTGGCTCAACGTGGGGCACGTCGGGCTGTGTGCTCTGGCGGCCCTTTTTTTGTGCTGGCCCGAGGTGCTCGCCCGGACGGAACAAGCGGACGTTGCCGCCGCCGGGGGTGTCGAGTAGATTTGAAGGTGGCGATTGATGCGGTCCGCGGTTGAAAATCCGCGGGACTGGTTGGTTGTAGCGGGCGGGCAGTGGAGTGCGTGCCGATGCAGAACGGCACCTGCGGCGGCCGATGGGCACGGCCTTCTTTGGAAAGGCGACGGAAGTGAGCGCCTCGGTTCCCGTGAGCAACCCGCGGACAGACTCACCGACTGAGCCGGTGCACGGGCTCGGCGGTTTGGCTGGATCGAAGCCGTCGTGGGTGATCAGTCTGGTGGGGCACTTGCTGGTGCTGGGCTGTTTGTGGCCGATCCAGATGGCCACCAACATGTTCCGCGAGACGATCGTTTCGGGCTCGGTCGAGGACGAAGAGCCGGTCGCCCCCGTGCAGCAGGAGTCGCTCCGTTTCGACACGGCGATTGCCGAGGAAATCGGTACGCGCGGCGATTCGACTTCCGACGTGGGGGAGCGTGTCGCTCCGCTCGGCGCGGCGATCGAAACGCCGCGTGCTCCCGTGCTCAACGTGATCGGCACGGCGACGGCCGTGGGAACGCAGCAAATCGCCATCAAGCGGCCCATGCTCGACGTGGGGGCGGCCACTCCCGACCGCGAGTTGAGCGATGTGGTCGAGACGACCGGTGCGAGCGAACATGCCGGCGGAGTCCGCGGGGCGGTCGATCGGTTGACCGTTGAGATCGAAGCGTCGTTGCGGCAGGAAAATACGCTGGTGGTGTGGCTCTTCGACGCGACACCTTCGATGGAGGCCCGCCGCGCGGCGATTGCCGACCGGTTCGAGAACATTTACCGCCAATTGGGCAAGCTGGGCGTGGCCGACCATGGGGCACTCAAAACGGCGGTGGCGACCTTCGGGAAAACAGTTGGATATTTGACCCGCAAGCCGGTGGATAATATCGCGGCGATTCAGAAGGCCATCCACAACATCAAGGACGACGGCGATCCCGACAAAGATTCGGTGGAAAATGTTTTCGGGGCCTGCCTCAACGCGGCCGAGCGGTTTCGCAGCTACCGCACGGGGAAGGGGAACAAGGACCGCCGGCGGGTGATGCTCGTCGCCGTCACCGATGAGCGAGGCAGCGATTTCAGCCGCGTGGAAGAGGCGATCGTCAAGCTCCGCAAGCTGGGGATGCGGGTCTATTGCGTGGGGGACGATGCGGTTTTCGGCCGCGAGAAGCATTTCTTCCCCCACGTCTTCCGCGACGGCTTTCACGGCTTGGGTTACACGCTCCGCGGTCCGGAGACCGCCCGGCTCGAGGCCGTGCAGTTGCCTTTCTGGGGGCAGGGCGAGTACGGCGAGATCACCTCGGGATTTGGACCGTATGCTCTGTCGCGGCTGTGTGCCGAGACGGGGGGGCTTTATCTAATTTCGGAAGAGCTGCCGGGGCCGAAATTTGACGAGGCCATATTGCGGAATTACCTGCCCGACTACCGACCCATGCGCGAATACGAGGCGGAGCGCAACCGCAATCCTGCCAAGGCCGCTCTGGTCCAGGCCGCGTTTCTCAGTTCGCAAGACGGCTCTGGCATTGGACGGATTCCGCGGCCGAAAATGCAATTCCGCGCGATAACGACAACACCTTCCGAAAAGAGATCACGCAGGCCCAAAAGCCCTTGGCAGAACTCGATTACCGGTTGACCGAGCTGCACAACCTGCTCGAAGCGGGGGAAAAGAGCCGCACGCAGTTGGACACGCCGCGGTGGCGGGCGACCTACGACCTGGCGCTCGGCCGCGTGCTGGCCCTGCGGGCACGGGCCATGGGTTACAACGTGATGCTGGCGGAAATGAAGACGCAGCCGCGGCAATTCCAGACGCCGGGCGACAATACCTGGCGGATCGTCCCCGCGTCGGAGGACCATGCTCCGCCGCGAAGTCAGAAATTCGCCAAACGGGCCCGCGAGCTGTTGAAAGGGGTGATCGAGGAGCACCGCGGCACGCAATGGGCGCTGTTGGCCCGCGAGGAACTCTCTGCACCGATGGCTTGGGACTGGCGGGAGTTGCACATCGACTATCCTCCGCCGGCCCCGCCGCGGCCCCCGCGCAATGGAATCCAGCTCGAAGAGGACCGCCAGCGCGAAATGATGCGACGGCAGATGGACCAGCAACGCCAAGACCATCCTCCGGTGAAGGAATGACGCCGCTGGACCAAGCCGAAGCGGCGGAGCCGGCGGCGAATCGGATCCTCGCCAACCGGCTTTGCATGCTGGCGACGGTGGTGCTCACCTGCTATTGGCTGGCGATGTTCACCGGCACGCACTGGCCGAACTTCAACCTCGAACGGTATCCGCGAAACACCGACAAACTCCTGCATTTCTCGGCCTACGCGGGGCTGAGCTTTTTAATTGCCCTGCGGCTGGCCCTCAAACGCGCGAGTGCCGCCGGCGAATCGCTTCGACTCCCTTCGCTTGCCCTACGCGATGTGTTGTGGATCATCGCCGTCATCGTCGGATATTCGATTTTTGACGAGGTAACGCAGCCCTATTTCGGCCGCACGTGCGATTTCTTCGACGCTTTGGCCGACTGGATCGGCGGCAGTTTTGGGCTGGGCGTATTTGCGGTGATCCGACGGATCTTGCGGCGCTTGGCCGTCGCCTGACCTTCGCTGCAGGGCGTCTTGTCGGGCGCGCTTGAGGCCTTCTATACTCCGGCATGAAGCGCCGGCTGGCCAATTTGCCCCTACACGGAGGGAAGGCTCCCCCCTGGCTCTTCCGGCGGATGACACAGCTGGCAGGGGCCGTGACGATGGCCGTGGTCGACGAGTTCGGGCCGGCCGAGATGCTGCGTCGCCTGGCCGATCCGTGGTGGTTTCAGGCGTTTGGCTGCGTGCTGGGCTTCGACTGGCACAGTTCGGGCGTCACGACCGTCACCTGCGGAGCCCTGAAAGAGGCGTACAAGCATTTCGGGGCTGACCTGGGCATCGTTGTCGCGGGTGGGAAAGGGGCGACCAGCCGGCGAGCGCCTCGACGAGATCGCCGCCGCGGCCGATCGACTGGCCATCAGCGCGGGGGAACGGCTGGTCTACGCGTCGCGGATGAGTGCGAAGGTCGACTCGGCCGCCGTGCAGGACGGCTTTCAGCTTTATCATCACGTCTTTCTGTTCACGCCGGCCGGCCAGTGGTCCGTGATTCAGCAAGGGATGAATGCCGACGCCAAAACGGCCCGCCGGTACCACTGGCTCGGTGAAACGGTCGACGATTTTGTGTGCGAACCACACGGGGCGATCAGCGACTTTACGGCCTCCCAGCGAGAGAAGCGCGGCCCAGCCGGCCGCCAATTGACGCTGTTAAACATGGTGGCGGGCGAGGCCGGCGATAACCGGGAAAAAAGTGCGGCCCTCGTCCGCGAGAACCCCGATTGGCTCCTTTCCGAGATCGAGCGGTTTACCGAAGGCCCCACGCTATTTGCTCCGAAACACCATCGATTGCTCCCCCGGGATGTCAATTCCCGCCACCTGCGGCGGATTCTCGTGAACGCACACGAACGGCACCCCGGGTCGTTTGAGGCACTTCTTGGAACGCAAGGCGTCGGTCCGGCGACTGTGCTCAGTCTTTCCCTGTTGGCCGAGATCATTTTTGACGCGCCGGCGTCGCATCGCGATCCGGCCGAACAATTCCAAGCTCCCGTTCAACCATTGGAGGCCGATTCCAAACGGCCGGATCCAACCGATGCGGACAGGAAGTGGGCGGATTACGCCTATGCGCACGGGGGCAAAGACGGCACTCCCTTTCCCGTCGACCGGGAAACGTACGATCGCAATATCGCGATTCTGATGGAGGCTGTCCGCAAAGCACGCATCGGGGAAAATGACAAAATGAACGCCCTCAGAAGGCTGAGCGGCCGAAATTCGGGCTCAATCTCACCGTAATTTACCGAGTTTATTGACTTTCGGTGGAGAGCGGCTACTCTAACCGTTCAATCATGGTATTGCCGGAAGCTGGGCCACTTTCTAGGTAAGCCAGGCCAGGTCGCGGCTGGAACCGCGCTGCTTCAACACACGGATGAGATCGGCTTGAGATAAACGGAGTTACCCATGAGACCCAGACGGAAATCTTCGCGTTCCGCTTTGCGCGCCCGGCAAGTCGCGATCGAGTGCCTGGAAGAGCGGACACTTTTGACCGGCAATGTTTTGGCCGCCGTTTTGGCCAACGGAAACCTTTTGGTTCTGGGAGATTCCAAGGCAAACGAAATCGGAATCCAATCGACGGCCGGCGGTGCTTTGCAAATCTCCAGCCTCGACGGCACGACGAAGATCAACGGCAGCACGTCGCCCTTTACCGCAAGCGGCGTGACCGGAAGCGTCTTTATCTTCCTCGGTCAGGGGAACGACGTGATCCAGGTGGGCGGCCCCAGCCTGATGACCAATATTCCCCAGAACCTCTTGATTGTCGGCGGCAACGGCAACGACACCTTCGATATCGCCAACGCCTCGATCGGTGGAAGCGTGGCGATCTTTGGCGGGGGGGGCAGCGACACGGTCGCCGTCGGAAGTGCCGCGACTGCAACGGCCGTCACCGTTGGCGGGAACCTGCTGATCGATGGCGGTTTGGGCAACAGCACCTTGGCCGTGTTCGACGCGAACGTGACGGGCAACCTCACCCTGATCGGCAATGGCACGAACGACCATATTCAGGTCGGTTATGACGAGGGGCTGGGGATTATCGGCGACGAGTCCGATACGGGCCACGTTAATGTCGGCGGCAATATCACGATCACGGACCTCGACTGCGCATTTGGATTGCCATTCGCTGGATTTGGCGGCCTGGAAACGCTCGCATCGGCGGCGGATCCCAGCTCCTTCGGTTTTGCCGGCTGCTTCAGCCTCGGTGGTGGGCCGGGATTGAATGCGTTTTCGAACGTTTGCAGTCCAGGATTCTTCGGCCTCTTCAGTTGCTTCTTGAGCTGTAACAGCAGCGGCGGCACGCGCGGCGGCGACCATGTCGCCATTGCCGACGTCGATGTGACAGGCAACCTTTCCATCCAGACCGATTCGGGCAGCGACGAAATCCTGGTCGGCGCGGCTCACACACCGGCGACCGATTCCAATCCCTTGGTGAATCTCGTCTTTGGGCCGGTTGACGTCGGAGGAAATCTGAATATTAACTCCGGCTCGGGGAATGACACGGTGCTACTGGTCGAGGTCAGCGTGACAGGGAATACGCTGATTGCGGGAGGCGCGGGAACGGACGATATCGGCGTACTCGATAGCTCGTCGTTCGCGGGCACCTTTACGATCCGTGCCGGCCGCGGTAACGACTCGATCGTCCTTTCGACCGATACGTTCCTCAGCGGCGTGACGATTTACGGTGGATTTGGAAACGATACCATCGGACTAGCAGACAGCCTGTTCCAATCGACGGTGACCATCAACGGCGGACCTGGAAACGACACCTACCTCGAGACGCAGGCTCCTTTCGCAAATGATTTTGCCGGAGGCGCCCCGATCTTGAACTCCATCGAAACGAGTTCCGACGTCACAGCGACAGATTTCGTGGCGGCATTCCCGTGGGTTTCCGCGTTGCTCGGAGTGTGATGCGGTAACCCGAGCGGGTTGCTGGAAAACACCGGTTGCGGTCAGTTGATGTCGATCCGTGCGGTGTAGAGTGTCTGGCGGTCCGCGCGGAGGCGGTAGTCTTCGAGGATCGCCTCGATGGAGGGATGGACCTTGCCGTGGAACTTTTGAGTTCCACGGACATGGATCGACACAGGCTGGGCAAAATTAACAAGGTCGGGCGAGAGCCAGATGCTGTGACTCTTCCCACCGGACGATAAGACGTAAATCGTGTTGCCCGGTGTGATTTTCGCGTTGAGAATCATTGGTTTGACATTCCCGTGGGTCGGGCCGGCCAGGAAGGTCGGCTGCACGACCGACTGCGGAAGGCCGTCGGCACGCAGCCAATAAAACCGGCTTTCGCTGGGACGCAGTACCGACATGCGGAACTCGCGCGGGGGCTTTTGCCGGCGCATTCCCTCCATCCAGTCAAAGATCCGCGGTCCCTCTTCGTGGTACGATTCGTAGCCGCGCTGCGCAAATTCGACCAACACGACGTCCGCCGATTGACGCATGATGCGTGAAAGTGTCGGAGCATTGGCATTGAATGTCTCGCGGCCGTCGAATTCGCCGGTGACGACATACCATTGCGTGTGGGTCGCGTTCTGCGTGTACCATTTGCAGGCACCGGCACAGAGTCCGTTGATCGGCACCACTCCTGCAAATAAATCGGGATGGGACATGCCGATGTCGAAGGCCGCGTCGGCCCCGGTCCCGTGACCGGTCAGGAAAACACGGTCCGAATCGACCGTAAACCGCTTGCGTGCGTCGACGATCGCCCGCAAAACGGCGTCGTGTGCTGCGACGGAGTAGTTGTAAGTCCGCTGCCCCTCTTCCATGTATTCCGGCACGATGACGATGTAGCCCCGTTTCTGTGCCAGCCCCGGGTTTTCCGTCGTCCCCGCCCACCATTCGAGTTCTGCCTTCGCCGAGTGGTCGGCCCCATGCAGTGCGACGATCATCGGGTACGAATGCCGCCAGTCGTACTCGGGCGGGACGATGGCGGCATAGCTTGGGCGAGTTTCCGAGTCGCGGCCGGCGACCTGCAGCGTTGCGGCCGCGGCCGGTCGCATTTCGACCGTGTCGATCACGGGGGGAAGATTGCGGATCAGTTTCAGCACGACGTCGGTGGTCACACCGTCGAGTCCAGAGAGCTCCGTCAGGCGTTCTTTGCGGTCCTGCGGGCTCTCGGCCCGGAGATACTCCAAAATTGCGTGCTGAGCTTGCCACATGCGGGTGGCCAATCCCAGATCCGTCACCGCCGAGGCACTTCCCACAACCCAGCCGGAATAGGCCAGCGCAAGCTTTTCGGAAGGCTTGAGCGTCGTGTCGTCCATCAGGTTGAAGAACGCCTGCAGGCGATCGAGCGACTCGATGGAGAGCTGTTCATCGACTACCGAGCGCATCTGCATCGCGGCGTTGACGAGATCGGGTTTGTCCTTGTCGAGCTTCGCCTGCAGATCGGCCAGGAGCACACGCACTTTTGCCATGCGTTCATGAGCCGTGTCGTAATCGCGGAGCAGTTCATGCACGTCGTGCAGAACCGTGGCGCTGGCTTCGTTTTGCGGAACGGCCAAGGCGAATGCGTGCGCCAATTCGTGTTGCCCGGCCGCCTTGCGGCGCGCCAGCTCCTGCAAGATGAGGCGGTGTTCGTAGTTCTGAAGCTCCCTGCGAGCATCTTCCACGCGCGGCGCCAGCTCGGGAAAATCCTTCGCGATCGAGACGAGTTCCTTGCCGGATTCGTCATAAAAACCGGCTTGCAAATAAAATCGGGCGATCGCGAAGCGATGGTCGGGATTCTTCTGATCGGTGGCCTTGCGGATCATCAGGTCGAGCTGGGCCGGCGGGATCGCCGCGGTCGCCACACCGTAATCCCACTGAACGGTGAGCCCCGTCAGGGCGACGTAGCGTGGGTTGATCTTCGTCACGCCGACCACGACATCGTCGATTCCATGGGACGTCCGGAGTTTGTGGATCCGCTGGCCGAATTGGTTAAACGGGCTGGTTTCGAGGACTTGCCCGGCGGCCACGTGAGCGCCGGTCTTTCGCTGACGGAACGTGAAGGTCTCGAGGCGCCCCAGGTCGTCCCGTTCATCGAGTTTGGCAATTTGTCTGCGGGGAACGAAGATTCGCTGGTATCCATTCTCAACCATCACGAACGGAAGACTGAACGTCTCGCTATCTCTATTTCTTTGGCGCACACTATCCAGTGTCAGCGCCTGCAGCCGCTTGGCCTTTCCAACGACAACCAGTCCATTCTTCAAGGTCATCTCGCCGGCGGACGCCGGACGCACGTCGCTGGCCGCAAAAGAGACGGTGCCGCACAGGCAAAGGACTGTCGCGATTCTCCTGATTTGCCGCATATTTGCTATCCGTTCCGGCCCATTCGATGTCGCTGGGAACAATTAATGATACGACACGCGAGCAAGAGAGGCACGTCATTCGGTTCGTGACGTTGGCACGTGCGCAGCGAACGGGTGCGATTCGACGGGTCGCCCGGAGGGATAGTTGGCGGCGCGGACGACTCTGCCGCTGAGAGAAACTGTGCCGTCCCGCGGGCGAGTGGGAGTCGCCTAATGCCCGCCGCTGAGTTTCTCTTTGATGAAGTCCATGTGCGTGAAGGCCCACCAGCCCACACCGCAAATGACGGCGACCACGGCGAGGTAAAGGGCGAAAACAATGAGGGACTTGACGTTACCGATGAGATTTCGCAGCCAGCGCCAGCGTTTGCGGCGCTGGTCCGCACGGTCAAGTTTGTTGTAAATGTCTTTGGTTTTTTTCGATCGCGCGTTGGCCTCCGCCTTGGCGGCACGGTTCGAGGCCAAAGACGCAAAATCGGTGTACTGTGCCAACGGCAAAAACGTTCCGCTGGGCCCCTCCTTCGCTTTCGCCCCGATGTCGAGTGTGTCGCCTTTGATCCCCGCCATCACCTCTCCGGTCGACATTTTGGTGATCACGGTGCGGCCATCGGCCCCCTTGTGTTGCACGAACCACGTCTTGGACGAAGTCGACGCCTTGGCGGCCGAGCGGGCGGCATCTTCCGCCGAACTGAGCCGTCCTCCCGCACCGGGTGGCAACTTGGCAGGCGGCGCCCTGCCGGGACCGCGGCTCGGCTGCAAGCGGGACGCGCTCCCTGCGGACGCGGCGGCGACCGCCGCGCTGACCGTGGCCGTTGCGCCGGCCGATTCGATGAAGCTCAACGCGGGGTTCGCCAGGCCAAGTTGGCCCAGGTCGCGAATAATCTCCGCACAGTCGGAATAGCGGTGATTCGGATCCTTCATGAGCATCTTGTCGATCATGAGGTCGAGACGCTCGGGGATCTGCGGATTGTGCTTGCGGGCGTGCGTGAACGTCCCTTTTTCCTTGGCGACGATCAGTTCCAGCGTGTTTTCGCCGGTAAAGGGGAGCTTTCCCGTCAGGAAGTAATACAGCGTGCTGCCCAGCGCGTAGATGTCGGTCCGCTTGTCGACGTGTTTCGCGTTGCGGGCCTGTTCGGGGGCCATGTACAGCGGTGTTCCCAGCCCCGTGCCGCTCTGTGTCATCGAAACGTCGTCGTCGACCGCCTTCGCGAGCCCGAAATCGGCCACTTTGACGACCCCTTTTGCCGTCACGAGGATGTTATCGGGCTTGATGTCGCGGTGAATCATGTTCTGGTCGTGCGCGTGCTTGAGGGCATCGGCACAAACGAGAGTGACATGCAGGGCGTCGCCCACATTGAGCTGCTTCAGCTCGTTCATCCAGCCCTGCATACTGCGGCCATCGATGTATTCGATTGCCGCATAGTTGACGCCGCTTGCCGTATCGGCCGCGTACACCTGCACCACGTTGGGATGCTGGAGCCGGGCCATCGAGCGGGCCTCGCGAATGAACCGCTTGACGAAGTCCGGTTTTTTGGCGAACTCGGGCGAAAGGGTCTTGAGTGCCACTTTCCGCTCGAGGCTCATCTGCGTGGCGAGGAAGACGGTCCCCATTCCCCCCTGGCCGAGCTTCTTCTCGATCTTAAAGTCCCCGACCTGGGAGACCTTTTTCGGTATTTTCGCGTCGCCGTCGGCAGGCGTCTCTTTGGCGGGACTACCCGACTTCGACCCCGTGGTGGGCTTGGAGCCGGAGCCCCCCGGCACGGTCGCAACGACGGGCGTTGTGGCCGCCGTCGGTTTGCCGGCGGAGGCCGGGCGGGGAGTGGACACGTTCGTGTCGTCCAGCCCTCCGGCACCGTTCATCACGTTCGTTTCGGCCAACTGGTCCGCGGACTTTTGATCGGAGGCCGGTGTGCGACGCGGGTTGCCAGTGGCCATGGAAGTCCCTCTCTCCACGCGAGTTTGCGGAGGGAGCTTAAAAGATAGAACAAACCGTCATTATGCGAAACGGTTTCGTACTTAGCAAATAAATTCAGCGAGGAGGCTCAAAAAAGAGCACTCGACGCCGGCTCCCGATTGTCGCGCGTCGACGCCGCTTCGTCCTCCGGCTTTTTTTACGTCAAAGCCGTCCTAAAAAAGGGGGCCGATCCGGCGAAAATTCAGGAAGCGATCCGGCTTGCGCGAGAGGCGGGCAAGCCGCCCGACCGCTAAACTGAAGAGGTTCGGAATTCCACCCGGCCCAACCCGCCCCGATCATCCAGCCAAGACCAGGCAACACATGAGATCGACACCCCGACGTATTCTTTGCGGCTTCATGCTGGCACTCATCACCCTTGCCCTCCCCAATATCGGAATCGCCAAGCATTCCGCCCGGCAGTACCTCCGGCAGCCCGCTTCCTGGTATGCGAGCGATGAGGCAAAACGAATCGCCGCCAATATTCTCTCGTACCAATCCGATCTCGGTGGTTGGCCGAAGAATATCGATACGACGTCGATCCTCTTCCGAGGATCCCGCCGGGAGCTGCATCCGACGTTCGACAACGGTGCGACGACCGACGAACTGCGGTTTCTCGCCCGCATGTATGACGCGACCCAGGATGAAACGTACCGGGGCGCCTTCCTGCGGGGCTTCAACTACATCCTGAAGGCTCAGTATGCCAACGGCGGTTGGCCGCAATACTTTCCGCCCCCCGCCCGCAAATACCCGCGCCGGATCACGTTCAACGATGACGCCATGGTCCGTTTGATGGAGTTTGTGCGGGAGACCGTCCGTTCCAAGTCTTACGACTTCCTGGACGCCGACCAAAGGCGGGCGGCTCAACAGGCCTTCGATCGCGGCGTTCAGTGCATCCTCAAGTGCCAGATCAAGGTCGGCGGCAAGCTGACCGCGTGGTGGCGCAGCACGATGAGATCGATTTTCAACCGCGCATCGGCCGTTCCTACGAATTGCCCAGCCTGAGCGGGGCGGAATCGGTTAACGTTGTCCGGTTGCTGATGAGCCTCGACTCGCCCAGCCCGCAAATCATCGACGCCGTGGAAGGGGCCGTCGCCTGGTTCCGCGAGGCGGAGCTGCACGGTATCCGCGTCGAAATTCGCCCCGACAAAAAATCCCCGAAGGGGACGAATAAAGTCGTGGTAAAGGACCCCGGTGCGCTGCCGATGTGGGCCCGTTTTTACGAAATCGGGACGAATCGGCCCATTTTCTCCGACCGTGACGGGATCCCCAAACGCGAGCTGTCCGAAATCGGTTACGAACGCCGCAATGGCTACGCCTGGCTCGGCTATTGGCCGCAACGTCTTTTGGAAAGGGAGTATCCGGCCTGGCGGACGAAGTGGATTCACGGACCGGCCGCCCCGTAAAGTCCCTCTTCGATTGGCAACGCCCGGGATTTTTCTGGTTTTTCTGCGGTGTAAAAAAAGAGGCTCAACACCACAGAAAAATCATACTCCTGCCGGCAGTGCCAATTTGGCAGACAGACTGCCCAATGCGGTTGCGATCGAAAACGTACGTTCAAATTGGCAGAAGACAGAATGGCAGAGCCGGCCGCGAATCGGCCAAATTCACCCCATGTCGCACAAAATTGGCATGTCGTCTAAAATCGAACGTATGGAGCATCGCGAAAACGCGTTCGGCATCCGGTGGGCGGTGGCTCTGCTGCTTGTCCCGGTCCTGGCTTCCGCCGTCGAAGCGGGCGCCCCCGATTCGATTTCATCGTTCGGAGCCGCGACGCGGAACGCCTCGCCTCGGCATCTTGAGGCGGTTCGGGCGCAACTGGAAACGGCGCAAAAGCAACATGCCGTCCGGCTCGCCGTCGTCCGCCAGGGCTTTGCCGACCTGGGCTTTGCCGACGAGGCGAAACACTGCCGCGATCTGGCCGCCCCGATGCAGACGGCCCTGGTTCGCGTCGTCAAACCTCCCAAACATATGCGGCCGGAGATCTCCGCCGCTCTTCCCGAAAAAGAGCGGGACCTGCGGCTCTCGTTTCGCGAGATCGAAGATCATTACGCGGCCGACCTCTACGTTTTGTGCCGCAAGGCCCTGCGGGCCGGCTATCCGAACTACGCCTTCCAGATCCTGCTGGAGGTCATCCGGCAAAATCCGGATCAGTCCGTCGCCCGCAAGATCCTGGACTACAAACTTCGCGGCAAGGAATGGGTGACTCCGTTTGCCAACGAGCAAATGGAGAAAGGGAACGTCTGGGACGACACGTTCGGCTGGCTCCCGAAGGACCATCTCGCGAAGTACAAGGCGGGCAAGCGGTACTGCGCCGGCCGCTGGATGTCGGTCGAACAGGAGGCCGAAATCTGCCGTGACTTCCGCCACGCCTGGCAGGTGCGCACCGATCACTACCTGATCCGCACGAATTACAGCCTCGAGCGCGGCGTCGAGATCGCCAAGACGCTCGAGCAGTTCCACGACTTTTTCATGCAAACCTTCGCGGCCTTTTTCAGCACGCCGGATCAGATGCTGAAACTTTTCCAGACCTCGGGCGCGAATTCCAATCTGCAAAGTCGCGCACGACCGTACCGGGTCGATTATTTCCGCACTCGCGAGGAATACGTAAAGCGGCTGATCAAAAAGGTGCCGCTGATCCGCATCACCAACGGCCTGTACTTCACGGCCGACCGCGTCGCCTACTTTTACTACGACCCGCAGCAGCAGAACCAGGACACGCTGTTCCACGAGGCGACGCACCAGCTCTTTTACGAAAACGACCGCCGCGACCGCATGATCGCCATGGACGCGAACTTCTGGATCGTGGAAGGGATCGCCTGCTACATGGAGTCGTATCACGTCGAGAAGGGGCAGTCGGTCGTCGGCGATCCGAAGCACGTGCGGATCGAGGCGGCCCGCCACCGCGTCGTCGTCGACCACTATTACATCCCACTGGAGCGCTTTGCCGAGATGGGGATGACCGCGTTCCAGTCGAGCCGCGAGATCTCCAAAAACTACAGCCAGGCGGCCGGCTTGGCCCATTTCTTCATGCAGTACGACGCGGGCCGCTACCGCGACGCGCTCATCGAGCATCTCTCGGAGATTTATCGGGCCGGCGCGTCAGCGCTTCGCTGTTCGCTCCCTGGCCGAACTGACGAGAGTCTCGTACGACGAACTCGACCGCCAGTACGAAGCCTACATGCAGGCTCTACCCACGAGCATCCCTCAAGCGGCGATCCGGCGAACGTCCGTTGCCCGGTGAGTGAGATCTGCCGCGATGTCCCGCGCAGCTCTTACGAGCCGCCGGCTTCACGCCGGCGGTCTTCGAACGGCACTCGACGCGTGATTCAAGACCGCCGGCGTGAAGCCGGCGGCTCGTAAGAGCGATACCTTCAGGCGCTCCGTCCGTACCGACCGTTCGCATTTTTCTCTCGGACGAGAACCACTTCACGGTTACGATCGATCATGACGAGATCACCTCTCCACTTTGCGGCATGAACCGCCGCAAGACCGAGCCGATCGGTGGCGCCATGACGAACGACCAAGAGCATCCTCCCGAAGTCATCGGCAACGCGCCGCAATCGCCGCGACCGCGGAGAAGTGTCTGGTCGCAGCTCATTCCCACCGCAGTGATGCTCATCGGCCTCGTGTTGTTCGGCTACTTCTCGACACTGCCACGCACGACCGTGACCTGGACCGAGTTTGTCCCCGATTCGGGAGAGTTCTCCGTCCTGATGCCGGCTACGCCGAAAGAGTCTCACGAGACGCGGGGCCTGCTGACTTTGACGGTGACCACGCGTCTGTTCAAGGCGACGGCGGGCGGCGGTACGGAACAATGTAGCGTCGCCATTTACGATCTTTCAAAACTCGCGCGGGACGTCCTCGGCAGTGACGAGGAATTGCTCGAGACGATGTGCGACGGGATGGCGATGACGGGACGCAAGCTGAGCGACGTCCGCGCGGTCGGCCTGTCGGGTTATCCCGGACGAGAGCTAGTCTGCGAGCGTCCGCGTATCGGCGGGTCCGTCTTTAACCGGATGCGGATGTGCCTGGCGGGTCGGCGGCTCTACGTGGTGACGTTTGCCGCCTGGCGCCAGCCGCGGCTTTGGTCCGACGAGGCGGAGAAGTTTCTAACGTCCTTCAAGCTCCTCGGGGAATCGCCCGCGAAGCTGCCACAAATGGCCGCTCCTGGACGCTAAGTGGGAACTTTTTAGCGCTCCTCCCCGTCTAAGAAGGCGGGTCGTTCGACTCGCGTTCTCGGTGCCACCATTTCCTGGAAGGAGTTCTCCCATGCCGCGTGCCCTGCTCCTCGCCTCGATCGGGTGTCTGTTCGTTGTCGCCGGCGTTCAATTCGGCTCGTCCCAGGAGACTCGCACGCGCAACGGGGTTGAAGCCAGGCCGTTTGCGAAACCGGCGTCCGGGTCTCGCGGTTTCATGGTCGGTACGCCCGTCCGATACAAAAACCTCACCATCTTTCCTGTCTTATCAAAGTCGGAATTGAATTCGGACCGTTTCATCACCCTCGATGAAGGACTGCGAGCCCATACCGTCGAAGTGCTCGAAATGGGAGCCGGGCAACGACGTTCCAGAAGTGCGATTCGCGACCGTCGCATCCCCGCCGCCCAAACCGACACGAGCCAGAGAGCCGTTCCCCAATCCTCGAGACAAACGCGGCCGAACGATCCCGAAGTGATCGCTCCGTTGACACTGGTGCTTGTTGACGCGGAGAACGAGTCGACGAGTAGTGGGAACCAGGTCAATCGCCTGCTGGTCGTCAACCGCTCGGACAAGCCTCTTTATCTGATGCCGGGCGAAGTGATCGTCGGCGGCAGCCAGGATCGCGCCATCGGCGAGGAGCTGACCATCGCCCCGACGGGAAAGCCGGTTCCAATCGACGTGTTCTGCGTGGAGCACGGGCAGTGGGGCATTCGCGACGCGGGCCAGGCGACGCGCGTGCTCGCCTCGCTGGACCCTGCGGCGACGCCCGCGGAGTCCAACTCGCGGCTGGCAGCGGTCGGCAAACAAAAGTTCGTGCTGTCGGCCGGTTCGCTCAGCAAGGAAACCCGTGAGGCGGTCCAGTCAGGCAAGGGACAACAAGCGGTCTGGGATAGCGTGGGAAAAGTAAATCACAGGGTCGGTACGAGCTCCGCATCCGGCGCCTTCACGTTCAATTACTCCGATCCCAAAGTCCTCAAGAAACTGCAGCCGTATCTGAAGGGACTGACCGAGCCGGTGGCAGGTCAGGATCGCGTGCTGGGGGCCGTGGTCGCCGTCAACGGCAAGATCGAGTCGCTCGATGTCTTCGAGTCGACTCCCCTCTTTCGCAAATTGTGGCCCAAACTGTTGAAGAGCCACGCCCTCGATGCCTTGAGCGTCTCGGGAAAAAAGGGCGCCGCCAAGCGGTGCGACGTTGCCCAGGCGACCGCATTCTTGACGAACACGTTGGAGGGTGCCGCCAACGAGACCAAAACGACGAAAGGCGGCCTGGTCGTCACTCGCCGCGAAGCGAAAGTGGGGGTCTGCTACTCCGCCTCCGCCGGGCCTGCAAAGGAGGCCAGCGGCATGGGCGGCATGGACGCAGGCTTTATCGGAGCCGTCCACTCGGCTGCTTACGCACACTAATTAGTGGGGTGTCTACTCAATAATGGTGGATTACGGGTGGCACGGAAGGCCTGCCCGCCAGTCACCGTGCACGCTCACCGCGACGGAATCGGATGGCTCTCCCCAAGGTACTTGTCGAACCAGGCCATCGTGCGTTTCATGAGATCCCGCTCGTGTTCGGGCTCGCTGATGCGGTGGCCTTCCTTGGGGTAGACGACGAATTCGGTCGGGACTCCAAGCGTCTTGAGGGCGTGCCAGAATTCGAAGGACTGGGCCGCGGGGCATTCCGCGTCGTATTCGCCGACCAGGATCAGCGTCGGCGTCCGGACTTGCTTCATGAAATTAATGGGCGAGCTTTTCGCGTAGATCGCCGGGTCGTCGTAGAGCGTGGCGCCGAAGTAGGGGATCACCCACTGATCGATGCCGTTCTGGCCGTAGTAGCTCTGCCAGTTGGCGATGCCGGCCCCGGCGACCGCCGCGCGAAACCGGGCCGTTTGCGTCACCGTCCACATCGTCATGAAGCCGCCATAACTCCAGCCGGCCAGACCGAGGCGATCCTTGTCGACGGGGAGCGTTTTGATGATTTCGTCGACGCCTGCGAGAACGTCGCGCAGGTCGCCGTATCCGAGGTTCTTGACATTGGCGCGCGTGAATTCTTCGCCTTGACCGTAACTCCCGCGCGGGTCGGGCAGGAAGACAAAATAGCCTCGTCGGGACAACTCGGACGGCTGCGGAAACCGGGGCGAGGCGAAATTCGGTTCGTATTGCGAGGCAGGTCCCCCGTGCACGACCGTCACCAGCGGGTAGCGGCGGGTCTTCTGGAAATCCTTCGGAAACAGCAGCCAGCCTTGCACCGTGAACGGGTCGCTCTTCCAATGCAGGTTCTCGACGCGGCCGCAGTTTGAAACAAGATGCGCATTGGCGTGCGTCACGGGCCGCCACTCACCAAGCGGGCCGGCCCAGATTTCGGGCGGTCGCTCGAACGATTGCCGCACCAGCGCGCTCGTCTTGCCGTCGCGGGCGATCGAGATGCGGCTGCGGGTCTCGGCGGCGATCGTCTCGCCGGCGCCCCAATGGATGTGCATCCGCCCGCTTGCCGGATCGAGCGAGAGGATGCCGTTGCCGCCGTCGACATGTTCGGTAAAGAGGATCCGGTCCGCTGCAAGCCAGGCGAGCCAGCTCGGCGACGCATTGATGCCCGGCGTCAAATTCCGCGGGGTTCCACCGGTCGCCGGCACGCAGTAGATGTCTCCCCCGATGATCCCTTCATCGCTCATCAGTCCGCCGATAAACGCGATCGACTTGCCGTCCGGAGACCACGAGGGGACCGCGATCTGCATCGCAGGTTTCGCGATCGGCTTCAACGTGCCGGATGGCGTCGCCAGAACGAAGAGCCGTGCCAGATACCAGTTGTTGTCTCCGGAGCCGTGCGCGGCGATGAGCGCGGTTGCGCGGCCATCCGGCGACCACGCATATTCGTAGACGTAGAGATCGGCCGGAGTCAAAGTCCGCGTTGCGCCGCTCGCCACGTCGACCGTGCCGAGCCGCTGCTCGAACGGGTCTGCGCCGATGACGCCGGTCTGCGGCGGGACGGCCGCAGTCGGTCCGGCGGCTCGCGGAGCGTGCTCGATGCAGAGGTAGCCGATCTCTTTGCTATCGGGAGACCAGGCCAAACTCGAGAGATCGGCCTTGAGCTTCGTCAGTTGCCGCGCCGGACCACCGGCCGCCGGCACGACGTAAATCTGCCGTTCCCGACTCTTCTCAGGACCCGACAGGAAGGCGATGTGACGCCCATCCGGCGACCAGACGGGATCGCGCTCGGATAAGCGGCCCGTGTCCTTTGCGGCGGTGATCCGCCGCGGCCGGCGTGCGGGATCGCGGAGATCGGCCACATAGAGGTGCGGATCCGGTTTCGTCGAGATCTCGATGCCGCTCTCCCCTTCGGACCAGACGACCGATTGGCCGTCCGGAGCGATCGAGACTTGACAGAAGGAGTGGACGGCCTGATGCGAATTCGACCAAGGGGCCGGACCTTTCGGCGTATCACCGGCCTCGGCCGAGGCGAGACCCGCGACACAAAGGAAGCCCACGCAAATCCGGGCGAATGGCCGTCCTCTCATGCAATTATCCTCAGGGTGAACGTCGGCGTCCGCGGAGATAGACATCGTTCCCGATTTGTTCGACCGTAATTGAGTCGAGCGCAAAAGCCGACCCAACCTGGGCACGCCCCTTGCCGGCGACCGCCGAGGGGGCGTCGGCTCCGCCTACGATCTTGGGCGCGATGAAGACGTGGACTTCATCGACGTCTCCGCCGTCAAAGAGCGAACCGAAGAGGCGGCTGCCCCCTTCGTAGAGAACATTCGTGAATTGGCGGCGACCAAGTTCGGTCAGCAGGCCGCCGAGGTCGACGCCTGCCGTATTCGAGGCCGGAAGTTGCAGGACTTCAGCGCCGTATTTTTTGAGCTGACGGACGTTTTCCGCAGGCGCATCGGTCGAGGCCGCGACCAGGAGCGGTGCCGCGGACACGGTCCGCACGAGTTGCGACGTGAGGGGCAGGCGGGCTTGCGTGTCGACGACGATCCGCGTTGGCGTTCGCGGGCCGGGCGGACGGGCCGTGAGGAGCGGGTCGTCGTTCCGGGCAGTCCCGGCGCCGACAACGATCGCATCCATGCGTCCGCGGAGCTGGTGGACGACGGCCCGCGAGGCCTCGTTGGAGATCCAGCGCGAATCGCCGGTGGTTGTCGCAATCTTGCCGTCGAGCGTCATGGCCCATTTGGCGTGGACCCAGGGACGGCCCGTCGTGACGAGTTTTCGAAACGGGGCGATGAGGAAGGCGGCCGGTTGCTCCAGCAAACCGATTTCTGTTTCGATTCCGAGCGACCGGAGCCGTTCGATTCCTTTGCCGTCGACTTGCGGGAACGGATCCCGCGGCCACGACGACTTTGCGAATGCCGGCGCGGGCGATCGCCTCGGTGCAGGGGCCGGTCTTCCCCTGGTGGCAGCAGGGTTCGAGCGTGACGAAGAGCGTCGCGCCGCGGGAGCGGTCGCCGGCCTGCGCGAGGGCCTCGATCTCGGCATGCGGGCCGCCGAACCGCTGGTGCCAGCCTTCGGCGATCAGACCGAGCTGGTCGTCAACGAGGACCGCGCCGACGGGAGGATTCGGCTCGACGGAGCCCGATCCGCGTGCGGCCAGCTCGAGTGCGCGGGCCATGACCGCGGCGGCATCGCCAAACCGCGCGGGCATGTGCGCTCACTCCTGTCCCGGAAGCCACAGCTTCCCGCCGGAAGGAGTCGGCGACGCGCCCGACGACGGCGTCCACAATCCGCCGGGCGTCGCGCTCCCCCCGTGCCGCTCCCCACCAAAAGCTCGGACGACCGCAGCCAGGGATACCGATCGGCCTGCTGTTGGCGGAAAACCTCCAAGAGGGCCGCGACATGCGGCACCTTGGGCGCGTAGTATTCGGCGAGCAGTCGATAGAGCGCGGGAAGTTCCGCATCCTCGGGCTGTTCGCAACGCAGGGCGAACTCGGTCACCGTCCAGGAGAGAATCTGTTCGAACGCGCCTTGATCTTTTGACTTCGATGCCCGCTCTTTGGCTTCGCGGGCCCAGGCGATTGCCTCGTCCAGATGCCCGTCAACCTGGGCAATATCGACAAGGTTGTAATAGACGCGGTTGGCGTCGACCTGTTCCAGGCACTGCGGCCGGGTCACGATTTCCCGCAGGACCTTTTCCACAAATCGACGGTGACCCACGAGCGTCGCCCGCCGCTGCGTGTAGACAAGTTGCGGGTCGGTCAGCTGGGAGATCGGCAGGCGGTGCAGCTGCATCGGCGAGAGCGCGCTGAGCGTGACGGTCGCCGGATCGATCGGTTCCGGCACGTCGAGATTCAAGCGTCGCAGCAACTCCTCGAAATCGAACCGGCCGCGGAGCCGCTGGACGAGCGCATCGAGTACGTAAACGGCCGCCGTCAGGCGGACGCGATCGGCCGGATTGTCCTTCGCCTGGGCGGGACTCTTTCCACCCAAAGCCGCCTGCGGCGTGTTGAACCAGAACTCGTCGATCAGATGACGCCACCGCGCGTCGATCAACGAGTTTCGCATCGCGGCCGGCGTCTGCGGTGGAAGCTGCCAGGCGCGGAAGAAGGGAAGCTGCTCGCGGGGGACGGTCTCGCTCGAATCGTCGATTTCCGATCCGGTTGGCCCGGCGCTCTCGTCTTTCGCCAGGCGCTCGACGAGTGCCAAAGCGGAGTCGAACGCTTTCCCCGCATAACCGCGGAGGTAGACGGCCGCTACCTGCCCGTGGGCCGGATTGGCATCGAAAATGGTGAGCGTGGCCGCCACAAACGGATAATCATCCGGAGCCAGATGGCCCACCTCGGCCTCCGTCGGCAGCGGTTTGCTGCGGACGATGTACTCGGCGGCGACGGACACTTCGTCGCCTTCCTCCTGTTTCGGCTGCGGCGCGCGGGTGAGGTGTTCGTCCGAGTCCAGCACGCCCAACAGCCGCGAGGCGGAACGGATCGGAAAATGAATTTCACGCAGCGGCACCCCGTCGGCGCTCGTCTTCAAATTGCAGAGTTGGGCCAGCGTCTCGCATTCGACGGCGAACGGAGCATCGCTCGACAGTTCGGCCGCCCGATGAAAGGCCTCCGCGGCCCCGATTTCGTCGCCGTCCCAGGCGCGGCACAGGGCGACGTTTTGCCACAAGCCGGCATTCTGGGGCTCTTGCTCGGCGACGCGGGCAAAGGCACGGGCGGCCGGGCCCCAACAGCCGATCGTCACCAAGGCGTTCGCTTTCGACGCGTCTGTGGCGTGCGGTCCCGAGCTGGAATACGGCACGAGCTGATGCACGTTCCGCAGCGGGTACGGAACTTCGGGATCGCCGTCCATTTTCAAGAGCATCACGAAGATTTCTTCGCGTGCCTCGTCGGCGAAGAGCCGCATCGCCAGGCTCAAGTATTGCCGGGCCGACATCTCGTGCTGCTCTTCCTGCATGTGGGCGGCGATGGCCACGACGAGCATGGCGACGTTCTGCGGGAAGCGCGTGAGGCATTTCTGCAAAGCGCGATGGATGGCCGGCCGGGCCGCTGCGTAACCGTCGCTAAAGAGAGTGGCCAGCGCCAGTACGGCAAAAGCCGGGGGATAGTCGATCGACTCTTTCAGCAACCGTTCGAGCCCCTCTTTGGCCTGCCGCGGTTCGTGCAGACCGATCAACAGTTCCGCTTCGGTCGTGGCCACCCACGGATTCGTCGGATTCGATTTGGCGAGCTTCTCGACGAGCGCCAGCGCTTGACGCGGCTGGTCGCCTGCCTGAAGCCGCGCGACTTTCGACATCTCGTCGACGATCGGCGCACAACAGAACTTCAGCTTTTTGCCGCTGCCGCACGGACACGGTGCGTAGACGTCGATCTCCATCGGCTGTTTTTCCTCAAGCGCAAAGAATCCTGAAGGACCGCACAAACGGCCCGGCGTGCCGCGGCAAACGCTCGCCCACGAAGGGTTTTTGGCAATCCGGGCGGCCTCGCTGATGGTAGCAGAATGAGGCTCTTTCCACACGGCGCCCGGCGGACGGCTCAAGCGTCGGAAGGGGGGAAATCTCCCTCGGACCTGGCAAACCCGCGGCGCTGGGTCGCCAGCCGTTCGAAGGCCGGCTTGGACGTGCCGTCGGGTCGGATGAGGCCCGCGTGCGGATACTCGTGCGGCGCACCGTCGGAAAAGTGGGTCCAGAAGACGCCCACGACGGACTGCTTGGCCATGAGCACGGGGAGCACCGCATCGATCCAGTCGGCCTGAGCCGTTTCTCCCCACGGCTCGTTCCAGCCATCAGACTCGGCCTGGATCGTCGGGGAGGCCTGCGGATCGACGGCCCGGCTTTCTGATGGCGCAGGCGAGCGTCACGGACAGCGGAATCCCCAACAGGGCCCAGCCGTCCAACATCCGCGACAGTTCCAGCAGGTCCCGCGGTGCCGAGCCGCGCGGCCGGAATCCGACGGCCAGCTCCAGATTGACGGCCGACAATCCGATCCCCGAGCGCAACAGCGCGTCAACAAATTGCAGCGGCGAGAGCCGGTGCATGCCGCGGGCTTGGTATCCGCCCCAGGGCTGGTCGATCTGCACCATCACTTGAATTTCGTCGTCGACCTGGCGGACGACGTCGAGTGCGCGGGCGACGAGCCCCAGCCGATCCTCTTCCGAAAGTCCCAGCGCCCCTCCCGTGTTCCCGCAGGCGCAGACTTCCCACTTGCGGATTTGACCGGCATAGCGGGCGACGGCCGTTTCGACATAGTCGCAGACCAGGCTTTGCAGGTTGGCCACGTCTTTGGTCCACGAGCCGAGCCATTCGGGCAGACCGTCTTGCGAAAAGTTAAGGAGCGGGCCGCCGCAGACCAGGAGCCGGTTCGCCAGGCACCATTCGACCTGCTCGTCGGAGACGTCCCAGCGGCGCTCGCCGGCAGACGGCTCGACGTGTCTCCATTCCACGGGGACGGCCGCCGCCGAAAACGTGTCGTGGAACAGCTGATTGAGTCCCTTGGGGAGAGGCTGCCGCCCCATGCTGCAACCCAGCGCCGCCGGCGGCTGCGACGAGCGCTTGCGCCGTGCCGCCATCCGTTGGGCCGCGTAAGCCCGGACCGCCAAGTCGCTGGCCTCAAAGGCTCGCTGCAGTGCCTCGGACGCCAGCGCACCGGCCTCAGCGGGCTGGTCCTGCAGGGCCGTGGCGCGGCGGAACAGGCCGTGCGCTTGGCGAAATGGCTCATGAAATACCGCGGGGACCGTCATGCCGGCGATCTCCCACGCGGAAATCTGGTCGCGGAGTTGGGCGATTTTTCCCCGCGCCAATTCGAGCGTGAGCAAATACGGCTCGGCGCGTTCCGTCAGCGACGCCGTGCAGATCACGGGCGTGCCAAAGCCCTCGACTGGCCAGGCGACGTACAGTCGGCCGCTGTCGGAGACCATGCGGCGGCAGGTGATGACCGCGCCCTCGACTTCCACCCGCGTCGGATAGACCCGGCCATCCGCGCCGGTCATGTACGCCCGATAAACGTCCGGCCAATTCTCAAGGATCGGCGGCGAGGAGACCAGGAACCGCATCACCCCCATTTGAACCCTCGAACCTCGCCTGGATGGTGGCGATAGCGACCCGCATGGCCCGAACGGCCGAGCACCCCAATATAGTGGCCCTTTCCCGGCCGTTCAACCGGCGTTTGTTCGTGGGGCAAGCTGTTGGATTGCCATTTTAAACGTAGGGCGAGCTGCCAGCTTGCCATTTCTGGTATGCGAGTTTGCGAAGGCTTCGAGACGGAACCTCAGGGAAGGCGGCGTTCCTGATGGGCAGTTTCTTTCCGTTCTGATCTGTAGTAATGGCAAGCTGGCAGCTTGCCCCACGACGGTTGATGCCGGCACAGGCTTCCACCACAATGAGCCCTTTGATGTCCGGCCTACAATGAGGGAGATGTGATGGCACGGTCTGTTCTGCTTCGTAGCGAAATCCCCGGTGTTCCGGTGCGGCGCGGCAAGGTCCGCGACGTGTATGACTTCGGCGACCGGCTGTTGTTTATCGCCAGCGACCGCATCAGCGCGTTCGACTGGGTGCTGCCCAATGGCATCCCCGATAAGGGCCGCGTCCTCACCAAATTGAGCGAAATGTGGTTCGGCCGCCTCGACGTCCCGCACCATTTCCTCACCATGGATCTCGACGCGCTGCCGCTGCCGGCCGGAATCGACCGCGAGAGCCTCGTCGGTCGGAGCATGGTCGTGAAGAAAACGAAAGTCGTGCCGATCGAATGCGTCGTCCGTGGCTATCTGTCGGGCTCGGGCTGGAAGGAATACAAGAAGTCGGGGGCCGTGTGCGGCATCAAGCTTCCCGCTGGTCTCAAAGAGAGCGACCGCCTGGCCGAGCCGATCTTCACTCCGGCCACGAAGGAAGAATCGGGTCACGACATCAATATCTCGTTCGAGCAGATGTGCGACATCGTCGGCCGCGACACGGCCCGAGCGGCTCCGCACGCTGAGCCTCGAAATCTATCGCCGCGGCGCGGAGTATGCGCCGCCGAAAGGGATCATCATCGCCGACACGAAATTCGAATTCGGATCGGCCGACGGCCAACTGATCCTGATCGACGAAGTGCTGACCCCCGACAGCTCGCGGTTCTGGCCGGTGGACAGTTACGAGCCGGGGCACAGTCAACCGTCGTTCGACAAGCAATTCGTCCGCGACTGGCTGGAAACGACCGGCTGGGACAAGAACAGCGAGCCGCCCCAGCTTCCCGAAGACGTCGTCGAAAAGACGCGCGCGAAATATATCGAAGGCTACACGCGGCTCGTCGACGAGAAGTTTCCTTGGGCGTGACGGAGAACGCGGACCGTCAGCGGCTCGCCGCGGGCCACTCGACGCCCGGCGGGCGATGGTGAAGGCGGCTTGCGGCCGGGCGATCGCGCGTGCGTTTTCTTTCAGCCGATTGAGCTTGGACGGTTCGCTCAAGAGTGCCGTCAATTTGTGCGGCAGCGTGGCGACGTTGTTGATCTTGATCGCGGCCCCTTTTTCCAGCAGGTAGTCGCTGTTGCGGCTCTCCTGGCCCGGGATCGGATTGATCACGGCCATGGCGGCGCCGCTGGCGAGGACTTCGGAGGTCGTCAGGCCGCCCGGCTTCGAGAGCACGATGTCGGAGACGGCCATCAATTCGTCGATCTTGTCCATGAAGCCGAGAATCTTGGTCCGGTGCCGCTCGGGAGCGGTCACTTGCTCGAGTTGCGATTTCACCGTCTCGTTGCGCCCGGTCACCGCGACGACTTCGAGAGGCACTTCGATCTCGAGGAGGCCGCGAAAGATTTTTTCGATCGGCCCGACGCCGAATCCGCCGGAAAGCTGCAGCACGATGGGCCGATCGCCGACGAGGCCGTGGCTCGCCAGGCACGCGGCCCGGTCTTTCGGCTGGCTGAAGGCGGGGTGGATTGGAATGCCGCTCACCGTGACGTCGCCGGCGGGAATGCCCCAGTGCTCAAGGTAGGCGGCCCCCTCGTCCGTCGCGCTGAAGTAGTGATCGCAGGGTTGGTTCACCCAGAGGCGGTGCGTCTCGAAATCGGTGGTGACGGTGAACTGCGGCGTGGCGAGCTTGTCGGCCTTTCGCAGCGAGGCAATCAGCTCGGCGGGAAGGAAGTGCGTGTTGACGACGATGTCCCACGGCTCGGATTTGAGAAACCGCAGGAAGCTCGTCATGTTCAGCTTCTCGAGCGCCAGGCGCAGCCGATCGCCTTTTCGCAGCGACGAAGTGGGCCGATCCATCAGATCGTAAAAATATCCGAGGACGTGCGGCGCCTTATTCACGAGATCGAGGTACGCCTTGCCATACAGGCGGCGGAAGGCGGCGTTCGTGAATTCGAGCACGTCGACGTTCTTGACCTCGGCGCTCGGATCAAGCTGACGCAGGGCGAGCTCGACCGCTTGGGCCGCTCGCAGATGGCCCGCTCCCACCGACGCGGATAGCACCAACACACGTTTTGTCATGGAGGATGCCCTTTCGGCCCGTGAGGTCGGCCGGCGCTGTGTCCGATTTTGCGAGCCTGGAATGCAAAAAGAAACTGGTCACACAAAAAAGAGTCGAATTGCGCGAACCGCCGCGGTTCGAGCGGCGTCTTAACTATTGCGAAGATTGCGTCGAGGCGGTTCTCGACGTTCCGACAAATGAACGCCAGGAAAGCAGGCGAAATTTCGATGGCTTTGCAACGGACGAGTCGCATGCAAAAACGGATCGGTACGGGTTATTCGATCCAGCGCGGATTTGCGCGGGAACTGAATAGCCCCTGCTATCCATTGCGCTTGTGACACTCGGCCCGTTTGCGATCAAAACCAATTCCGGCCCGGTGTTACAGCAACACCGGGTTTTTTTGTTGGGCCTTTTCGTTGAATCTTCATGGAAACGAAATCGGGGTCCTTCGGGTCGGTAGCTGAGACGGTCTAGCACCTGGCTGAAAACCAGGAGACGAGGATTCGAGCGCCTCCCGACCCGCTCGCGCTCGGGGTGCGCACCGCCGGCTCGTTCGTCTATCGGTCGGAGGATACCGCTCTTTCAAGGCGGGGAGATGGGTTCGACTCCCATACGGGCCACTTTTGGAGAGGAGCACGCGAAAACTTATCGGGATGAAGGGCACCGGTCGCCCGCGTGTCTTGGGAACACGAGAAAGTCGGTTCGATTCCGACCGTCCCGACTGACAACGGAGTGCGACGCAACGCGAAGAACGCTCGGTGGTGTAACGGAAGCACGTCGCTCTGATATGGCGGAAGCAGTGGTTCGACTCCACTCCCAGCGATTTGGCGGGACCATGAACATGATGCGAAAGGCGACAGCGATGCAGCGACAGACTCGGCACAAACCGATCCACGTCCCTTGTCGGGGTCGTGGTGTAACGGCAGCACAGCAGACTTTTAATCTGCCAGGTGAGGGTTCGAGTCCCTCCGGCCCCATTCGTTCGGGATCAAAGTGTTAGCGGCAGCATGCCTGGCTCTTAACCAGGACGGTGAGGGTTCAAGTCCCTCTGATCCCACTGGTTGACTTTCGACGAAAAAAGCACGGGTCGTTCAGCGGCCAGGACACCGCACCCGTAATGCTTGCGGGAGTTAATCAAAAAACGCGGGAAAGCCTGTGATTCAAGGCTTTTGCCCGCGTTTCTCGTTTGGCTGGGAACGCCTGAAAACGCCCGTTAAAACCCGCTTGCGGTTGTCAGTGACAACCGTTATTCGTGCTCTCCCACCAGCTCGCTCGCCCGCAATAATCCTGGCACACACCAAGCCCGAGCCGCCGGCCGTCGCTCGGCCTCTTCTTCCGGGGTCCACGTGCTCTGAAAGTATTTGCACCACTCGCGGATTTCGTCCGGCGTCGGGAGATAAGGCGACCGCCAGCCACCCCTCGACTGCCCGCGTCGCCCGCGGCTTCCTTGGCATGGCTGGAGTATCGGCGGTGAGGGGCATCGTTCCAAGGCGTGAATCTGTGAGGCATTCGCCCGGCTGCCGACGATCCGGAGATTTTGCTTGCTTGCGGGGCCGTTTTCCCGGATGCTGGCCGCTGTCCGGGTCACAATTCTCCGCGAGAGCCGAGCCGTGCAGACTGTTACATGTCCAAGCTGCTCTCACAAGATGCAAGCGCCTGAGGAATTCGAGGGCGAAACGGTCACCTGCCGGAAATGCGGTCATGGATTCACGGTCGGACAGCCTGCCCTTGCAGTGCAATCGCCGAAATTGATAGTCCGACAGTCACATAACGGGCTGGCCTGCGGGAACGGCGGCGGGTGGTGATTGACCACGCTCCGCTCATCGGCGACCACGGGGGATTTGACGCGACCACGCGTTTCAGCTTGCGTGAGAGCGATCAACACGGCCACGATAATTGACCTTTCCTATCCTCTCAATACCGAACCTGTACCCGTTTCCCTCCCTCGGCTGCAGCGCGACCTCACGGTTCACTTCGCTTGCTACAACACAACCTTTGTCAATGATTGCAACAGTTGTCGCGACTTACGTTGCTCTTAGGAGCCCAATGATTCGAAAAAAGTCTTACTCTCCGCAACACAGGCCTTAATCGCGTCGTCACGCCTCACCGACGGATGCCAAAATGTCACCTCAGCCGAGTGCGGATGATCCACGATCTTTTTACCGGTTGCGTCCTGGAGATGAACGTGGTCAAATCCGTCGGTTGGAAAATCTCTAAGCTTTACAAGAGCCGCAATCAGAGCATCAAGCTGCTCGACACTAGAAAAACGGACATCCACACAGAGGGATCGCCCCGTGCCGCAGAATTTACGAAATTTGCCCGAATTACTGGTGAGAACGCGCGGCCATCGGGTCGACGCACTGACTTGGACCGTTTCATATGATTTACTCTACCCAATACGACTCTTTGCAATGGTCACGGCCGCTCATATCAGAAGCAGCCGTACATCGGCATACTTTGGACCCGACGCCAACGATCGCTAACATCGGTGTACGCGTGGCGCATCCATAGACAAACACTATTTCATGACGACGACCGCGCACCAATGCGCATCACCACTATACAGCGATGCTGCATTCAGTCGTCTACATGCTTCAAGACGATAGGGCGTGCACATCTGTCGAACCGTCCAAGGCACGGCCCGTCCTTTCTATCTAGGTGCCCCGGCACATTAAATGAACATCAGCCACCTCTCAAGCGACTGTGTCGATATGTGCGTCAGCGATCGGTACATGAGCCTGATCCACACCTGCGAGCTCAACGGCATTAACCCGTTCGATTACCTCGCGGCAGTACTCCGGCGCGCCGACCAGGCGGCCGCCGCTCCGGCCATGTGGATGCCGTGGAACTATCGGGCTAACCTCGCAAATCTCGCCGCCGCATAGTCCAACCGGTCCTCAGCCTGCCCAAACCGCCCCGCTCGTTGGCCGAAAAGAAATTGCAGGCTTGCCGGAAGGACACGATCGAGCGAGCAGAAAGTCCAGCCCCGTTTCATCCGCGCCGCGAAATCGCGTGCTTCTTTGCGCGTTGAAAACAACGCCGCGTTTGAGAGCGTTGTTGAAACTGTGCCCGCGCCGGATGACCAACCGAGGAAGCCATCGAGCGACTGTAGACGAATGACGAACTCCATCTGACCTTCTCGATGGACCGCTTGGCCAGCTCGTCTTTCGGGTAGTACGCCTCGAATGCTTCCCGCAACGTCAACTTGCCAGGATCCGGCTTGCCGTTTCGTTTGCGTGTCATGTCCGCGCCGCCTTCCGTTGTCCCGTAAAGTCCATCGCGTTCCCCACGCGAATGCCTTTCGGTGTCCATCTGATTGGCAACAGCGTCGCGGTTGGCGACGCCAGACCCTGCAAAAAGCCGAACGCGGTATCAATCGAACTGGAGCGGAGCATCACTTGTCCGCGGTCGGTAACGACGTATTGCGTTCTGCACTTCATGGTGTCACCGCCTTTGCCTGACAGGCCGGAATAAGCAGCAATCGCGCGTCGAGGAACGTGTCGACCGCCTCGTCGAAGTACAGTCGGGCCGATTCGGCGACTACCTTCCCGCCGTCGTCGATAACCTGAATCACGAATTCCATCTCGTGTTTCGCCCTTCCATTCACGGACATAGCGATTGACGTGCATTGCGGATGCCCCGAGCAAAATCCCTGCCCCTCGGGGAGCGTCTTCGCCTGATGAATCACGCGGCGATTTGAGCGGTTGAGAACAAGGAACGGATGGGACATGGGATGGACCTCTCCCAAAAGAGAGGGGCCGCGCAACGCCGATCGTGGCAGCGTTGGCAGCCCCTCAAGTGAACGGCTTTCGCCGTTGTCAGTCCAGGTTTTCATGCCGCTCTCCACGATAGAGCCGAGTTAACGTATCATTGTATGATACGATAAGTCAACAGGCGGCCGACTGTCGTTGTCTGATCAGGCCGTTTCTTTCAAAATCCCTTCATGCCACAGAAGCGAAAACCTCGGATGGGACGTCCACCGAAAAAAGCGCGCGAGCGTAAAAGCCGTTATTTGTCCTTCCCGGTCGAAAAGGCCCGCGTGCAAGCGTATAGGGATGCGGCGGACAAAGGGTTCAATGGCAACGTCTCCGATTTCCTTCGCGCCGCGGCCGACGCCCTGGCCGCACAGCTTAAACCGCCGGCAGACGACAAGTCCGCTCATTAAACGGCCGCTCCGATCAGCGCTTCGTGGTCTCATGTCTTCGATGCTCATGCCGCCACCCGCCGCGCAGGCGCGGCCCTGACTTCCTGTGCAAAGTGCATCGTCTCCCAGGTGAAAGCAGCCGGGAGAGGCCGCGCCTCAACGATCTCGTCGACCAGCCCCGCCGCAAGGGCCTCTTCACCCGCGTTAATCATCTGTGCCGCAGTAGAGCGCGCGACCTCACGCCGCCAGTGCCTCGAGAACCGCGTCCGCGGGATAGAACGTGATTTCATGCTCGCACTCGCCGGCCAGAGTTGTCGGGTCGATGGTATAGACCCAATCGGCGTGTCGCACGTTCGTGACCGCGACGAATTGCCGCACGTCCGCTTCGCTGTTCATCGCTGTGACACTCCACGAGTCACCGAACGATCGGGCCACGCGTTCGGCCTGTTCGTGGTCCGTGAAGAGATCCACGGCCGTGCGACCTTCGCCGCAACTTGTCGACATTTGAACCGATGGCGCGGTGGCGTCGAAGGATAGTGGACCATCCGTGACAACGTAGATCGGGATTTTCATGCAATAGTTTCCTAATGGTTGAAGGATGACTGACAGGCGTGTGAAACTATGAACGGGAGTGACGCGTTACCGACAAGCCCGCTGGTTCCGGCTTGCGTCCCCACGTTGACGGGGGCGATTTCCACGCCGGTCATCGGCGTGGCATCCTCTTCCGCACCCCAAGCACTTTGGATTGTTCCGGCCCAATCGGCGTTGGTGGATTCAATTAAACAGGCGACTTCAAAGCCGTATTCCGTACCGGGAGTCAAACCCGTAATAAGATCCGACGTGGCGCCGCTGCTGATTCCCGTGATCGTCGTCCAATTGCCGTTACCAGGGGGGTATTCGTACCGGATCGAATAACTGGCGATCTGACAGTTCGTGCCCATCGTGGGGGCTGTCCAAGCGACAAGGGCGGCACCAGTGGCAGCGGTTGCAGAGACGCCCGACGGAGCGGCAGAAGCCGTTGCCCAGGCGACCCAGGACGACTCGCTGCTGTCGCCACTGCCGTTGCTGGCGTAGATTTCGTAGGCGTACTCCGTCGCCGGTGTCAGAGGTGTGCCGGCGCCGTCGGTGGCCGACGTCGTCGGAGCGGCAATCGTGTCCGAATGGATGACGGTCCCGCCGATTGAATTGGCGACATGGAGGACGTACTCCGTCGGTGACCCGGTCGAAGCGGTCCACGAAATGTCGAGTTCCGTAGTGGGGTTGGTGGCGTCGTTGGCCACCGCCAGATCGGTCGGCGTGCTCGGCGGGCTGCCGCCGCCGGTGAAGTAAACCGTGAGAGAGACGCCCGTAACGGTCGCCGTGTCAGCCGATTTCGCAGTAGCACAGGAGAGGACGAGGCCGAACGACGACGAATTGATATTGGCGACGGTCAGATCGCCGCTGGCGCCCCACAGGTCGGTTGTCCCCGTCCCGTAATTCGCGGCCGCGCCGCTCGTCGGCCATTTCGTTGACCCGGCTGCGTAGTTGCTCCCTGTCGCCGTGGCCGAACTGCCGCCATTGAACGTGAGCGAAACGAGGTAGTCTTCGGTAAAGCTTGTTCCCGAGTCGGCATTGCAGGATCGCGTGACGCTGGCCGCGATGCCGTCGATCGTCGCGCCATCGGGAATGCTGAAATCGAAGTCGTACGCGGAGAGATAATCGCTCTTGCCGCCGTCCGCGAAAGAGAACGTTGCCGAGCCGCTGGAAACGATGTTCCCGGGATTGCTCCACGCGGCGTCGCTGCCGCTGAATCCCGAGTCGGCCGCGGAGCCGCATGACTGTGTTTGCGATGACATTTAACGTGATAACCTTTCAGCAACTCGCTCGGCGCACTGCGGTATCTGTGAGCGTCAATCTTGTCTCGTGGATCTTCTTCCGGCCCGCGTGAGAAAAGAGCCATGGCCGCGAGCCAGATAAGGACGAACACGGTCGCGGGAAACCGCAGAACCAGGCCGGTCCCCATTTCCAAAAGTCGTCTCATGTCGCTTGTCGCTCCTCTCAAAACCGGGAAACTCGTGAGGATTGACGGGCTCTCACGTCCGTCGCACCCCGCCGAGCCTTTGCACCCCTACTCAGCGATTCACGCGGCGACGGGCCACGCTCGCAAGGACGTCCCGGTTGCTTTTTCTTTCAAAAACCGCGGACCACTGGCGAAGGCGTTGACTCGTCGCCGCGCAGTGGCCGCGGCCCCGCAGCAGTGCGCCGGGACTGTTTGGCGCCAACAGCCACGGCTGCGACGCCCCCGACGCGCGACCGCGATTTCGTTTTCATCTACAACCACACTGCCGGCCACACTTCCGCAATCGATGCTGCAGGTGAGACCTCAATACGGCCGGCATTCCCACATGGCTTTTTCGTTGCGCGGGCGAACACGACGCGGCAAACTCGTTGATCTGGTCTTCCAATTTGCTCAACGCAGCCTCCGCTTCGCCCTCGTCCATGTCGCCAAGCTTGCTGCACACCTCGTCGATGGCCGCGGCAATCCGGCTGTGCCGCCGTTGGTCGGGGCTCATCGACATTCCGGTGTCGGTTTCCGCGTCGTCCGTTTCGACGCTGCCGTCCTTCAGAATGCGCCGCAGTTTTCGGCGCATCTTGGCTAAGTCGTGCTCGAATCGGGCGGAGCCTGGACCGTCCCAGTTGAAGCTTGCCGCCAGCCGGTGAAGCTCACGGCCAACGAGGGCACACTCCAGTTCCGCGGCTGCCTTGGACAGATCATCGAGGACGACCCCAAACGCCTGATCGACAATGTCAGTTGTCATTCTTCTCGTCCTTCTTCGTGGCGTTTCGTGACCGCATGTTCTCGAGGAACTCAGGCGCCGCGGCGACAGCAGCCCTCAGGGTGTCAATTCCGCGCGGTTGCGACCAAGAGAAGAACTCGCGTGCTTCCACGGCCGACATGGGCGGCAAGGACAAATGCTTGAGTTGATCGATTTTCTGCGCGATCGCAACCTCTGAGGCGGTCGACACCTCCAGGTCGCGGAAATCCGTGCGGCGGAGCCGGCACGTCAGCGACGCGCCGCCGGCCATCACAGCCATGTCCGTCTCGTGAATCTGGTTGTTCTGGTCTTCGTTCCATGTCATCGCCTGCGCGAGGCAGGTGGGTTGAGTTTGCATCAGCCTGGCTTCCAAAAGCCGCCTCGCCATCGAAGCGCTTGTGCGGATTTCCGCCGGCCGACCCATCAACGGGCGGCCTTCCGCCTCGGCCTCATCGAGCGCCTTTGCGCGGCGAAGATCCGGTCTCCAGCCTTTTCGGCCTCTGTGACTGCGACAGCCAGGTCGGCGGCCTCCTTTTCCTCAAGCGCCATGGATCTGGTCGATCACCTGCTGACGGAATTTTGACACTTTTTCTTCATGGGCGGCCAGCACGGCTTGGCCCGGCGCGGTTTTGAAAAACAAGTCGTCGCCCTTTTGCGCGATCGGCAACACCAATTCCAATTCTGCGGTTGTCATCGGATTTTCGCTTTCGGTTTTTAGTTCTGAATTCCGGCGTGCGATCGCGCGTCGGCTTCGAGATCGTGAAGATTTTTTCCATTCAAAAAGAGCACAGCGGCCACGGTTTCCATCGGGGGGCCCTGACCCTTACAGAGACGGTCGACGACATCGTTATAGGCGAGTCCCGCCTGACTTGAGACGGCCTGCAGTCCTCTCCACGGGTTTCCGGGTGATCCGCCCGGCTCCGGCGGGTTGAATCTGTTTTCGAGAGCGAGGATGCGCAGGCGCGAGTGCCGCGGTTACGGCCGCTGCCGCTGCCGCACTCGATGCGTCCGCATATCCTTTGGTTGCTGGATCTGACGATGCCATGTTTTTTTCCTCAGTTATAGTGCGTAGGTGAACGTCATGTTCGAACCGGACATGTGGATGCTATCCCCTGAGGCGTTCGCGCCTGCAAAAGCTACTAAGCGAACCGCCGCGGTAAACGGATGGCGGCCGCGATTCGGATGCAAATTCATCCGACGTCTCGCCGCCGCAGGCAACAAAGAAGCTGGGCTTTCTTTTTGCCGGCAATTTCGGCCGCCCGAGGGACGCGATTGCTAAGGCCGTCCCACGGTCCGCGTGTCCTTCTTTGTGCGCGTTGCCGCGAGTTTCCAGCCGAACGATTTTTCCTCGATCGAGATGCGCTTCAGGTCGCGGACCAGGTCCTTGTCGTCGTACAAGTTGATCTGTTTTCCGCGGAAGGCTTCCAACACAGCGGACGCCATTTTCGTGAGGTTTTGACCGGTGAAGGTCATCTCTTCCATCTTGACCCCGGCCTCTTGCAGGTCCATCGCCATCAGCGCGGCCTGAAATGGGTCGTAGTGCACCTCGAGCCGACGGAATGTTTTATGAGCCTGCCGCACCGTCTCGCGGACGGCCTGCAGGTCCACCACGCCACCATCGACGGCACCCCATGCCCAGACTCTTGCAAGCTGGACGCGATGCGATTCCGGCTTGGCCCCGAGTACCACGAAAGCCGAGCGGTCGCGCTTGGTCGACAGGTCCAGACCCCCGACGAATCGGAAACCTTCTTCGTTGCCGACCATCGGGCCCGGCATCGTGATCGCTGAGTCGATGTCGCTCGGGTCGAAGGCATCGCCACCAGTGACCCACTGATTGACCCACAGACGTCTGTAAACCGCCGCCGGCAGGATCCGCTTTTGCTCGCTAAGGATGTTTTCCGAGATCCATGACGCGACCGGGCCGGGAAGCGTGTTGAAGTACCACTCTTTCGACTCGCGGGCGTACTCGCGGACTTCCCATTGCCACGAATCGCCCTGATTACGCCGAGCGTTTGAGATGAAAACGATCAAACAGCTCGGACGCTTGGCCACGGCCGAAATCAGCGAGTGCCAAAGGTCGCCGTCGCCTTCCCAGTTCGTCACCTCATCGCAGACGATGAAATCGACCAGCAGGCCGAAACTTGAGCCCGCGTCGCTGGAGATGATTTCAAGCTGGCTGTCACGCCCGGGGTGGCCGTCCGCGACGTTCCGTACAACATAGGCTTGGACGTCAAGGACGGTGCCGAGCCACGGATTCAGCCGCACGAGTCGCAGGATTGCGTCTCGCAACAAGCGGGACTGATCTCGGTCGGCCGCCGCTGCCACACCGCGGACCATGCGGGGAGCGAAGGCAAGAGCCCCACGTCACCATCACCGCCAAGTCAGACGTCTTGCTGTGACCGCGGGGACGCTCAGGTAGGCTGTGCAGGCGGATAAGGTCCGCTGAATTCGGCAAACCTTTTTCCCGGCCCACACATCGCAGCCAGCCGGCATCGAGGGCGCGGAAGTCCTGCGGCCTGCCAATCGTCCATGACGGCGCCGAGACCTGCGCGGTTTGGCCATCGCGGTCAATCACCAGGTCCCGGCGGAAGGCTTCCGGGCTGGCAGCGTATTCGGCGCGGCGGGACGGTTCGATCTCGGCCTGGCGGCCTTTCCAGGTTGCATCTTGCCAGGCAGGTAAATCTCCGGCATTGAGCGGCGTCTGCCGGTGATCGCGTCAATCCGCTCGACTAAGACGCAAATGAATCCGAGACTCTTCGCGTGTCTCGCCAGCTTCTCCAGTCTCGCCGGTGCCGGAAGGTTGAAAGCCATTGCGTCCATCACAATGGCGTAGCGTTCCGCAACCTCTCGGCCGCCTTCTGGTGTCAGTCCACTCACGGTGTCACCTCCGTCGGTTGTGCAGAATTCTGCCTACCCGATTCCCTGAGTCGCGTGCATCGGAATCCTGCCTGCCTCTTTGCAGCCTTCAGGAACGCCCGCAGTCGCTTGGCCGCCGGCACGTTCCATCCGGGCATCGCCTGTACCTCGATGACGAATTTGGCACCCGTCGCCTTCACGGATTCACTCCCTGCGCTTTGAATTGCCCTGCTGGTGCGTTCCGACTGGTCTGGACGTGTTCCTGGTCGCGTTCGCCATTCGAAGGCGGTCTGAGGACGTCCCATTGATTTGACGTGTCGTTGGCATCGAGGCCGAGCGCCGCAATCGCCTTGTTCCGCGCGTCGGCCGCCTTGGCAATCTCGGCGAGAACTCAAGCCGCTTTTCCAGGTCCATCGAATCTGATTCGAGGCGTAGCCATCTGTTCGCCAAGAGGCCGTGCCGCTCCCACTTCACGGCCGAGTCAATCCAGGCAGCCATCGTCACCGAAATCGAGCCGTGCGTGCTGGCGACGGCCTGCTCAAGCTGCCGACGCACCTGGTAGGACAGCCGGTTGATATACCCACAACCGACCGGCAACGAGCCGATGGTAGACCGCAGAGCGTGAGTGAGCACGTTTCGACGTCGCCTAGATTGCGGTCGGTGTCCTGGATCGGTGACGGTGCTCGCGGCATCGGTTGGAACGGTCGGCGCGGTGGGTGCCAAAGTGGCCGAAGTGTCAGTTTCTGGCGCTGTGACACCTAACTCTGACAACTGCGTCTGTTGTAAAGTGCTATCTGTCATGGTGTTGTGTATCTGGTAGCACGCAAACTATATGCGGTGTCGTGAGTCGGTTGGCTGGTCGTTGGCGGTTGCTCAACCTCGATGCCATAGTCTGGGAAGGTTGACGTTGGGTCGCGGTTGATCGCGTCGGCGGGTCGCCTGGCTGGCGGAGAGACGCAGCGACGGAAGGAACGGAAGGAACGGAAGTCAATTTCCGGTTAAGCGCCATATGCGCGTGCATGAGAGTTAATGCCCGTTTTGGGTTCCGTTGGTTCCATTGGCTCCGTTCGCAAGCCCGACCCCCCGATAACAAACCCCGTTGCGCGGTTGATCGCGTCGGCGGGTCGCCTGGCTGGCGGAGAGACGCAGCGACGGAAGGAACGGAAGGAACGGAAGTCAATTTCCGGTTAAGTGCCATATGCGCGTGCATGAGAGTTAATGCCCGTTTTGGGTTCCGTTGGTTCCATTGGCTCCGTTCGCAAGCCCGACCCCCCGATAACAAACCCCGTTGCTTTGATACTTCTCGAATCGCTCCGTGAGTTGCGATCCGAAGTGACGGGCGCTGATTAGCGGCTGTCCTGAGTCGTTGGCCCATTGCTCAAATGATTGCCGTAAGTGGCTGGCACGTGCCGTGTATTCTCTTCCCATAACGCAGCAGTCGGTGATGAATTGACCGACGATGTCTTCCCTCGAGGCGGTATTGAGCCGTAGCTGTCACGACGTCTTGCGGTTCACCCAGACCTTGCTTTTGCCAGTCGAGACAGCCACGGACCATCCAGGCCAAGATTCCGTCAGCCTCAGCCCGCAGCTTGTCGCCAAGACACCGGTCTCGCTTGTCGCCTTCAAATGTTTGTGTGAACGGCACGAGTCGCAGCCGTCGCCAGATCCCCAAGTCGGTTCCGCGAACTGACGGCTTGTGATTCGTGCAAAGGACGATCTTCCATGTCGGACGAAACGACCAAAAGTCCTCTCGCATCCGACGGGCTTTCACCGTGTCGCCGCCAGCCAGTTCCTTAACCAACGGCTCATTCAGCCTTCGCCCCGGATTCCGTCTCGACGGCCGCAATAAACCGCTTGCCGAACAGGTCAGCCCGCTCGGTGGGGTGAGTGTCGTTCTTCGCTTCGTCATCAAGAGGTTTGGTGCGGCTTTCGTTGCGTAGTCTTCACCGATGGCCCACAGCTCCGCCTCGATTTTCGTCGACTTCCCGTTGGATCCTTTGCCGTAGAAGACGGGCAGCACGTGCTCACGAACGTCGCCGGTGATGCCGTATCCCATTAGGTGACGGTTGAAGTCGATGAGGTCTTGATTGCCATCAAAGACTGCCTTGATAAAGTTATCCCAGACATAGGAGCTTGCTTCCGGGTCGAAGGACGCCCTGGTCACCTTCGTGAGCATATCTTCGCGAGCGATGCCCTTAGTCCGCCAGTGACCGGCAGGTCGACCGTTCCGTTTGGGCAGTTCAGCAGCCACGGATCTTGGTCGAGATCTTCCGGTTGAACCGCCAGCTCAGATTGAGCCAGCGACAGAAACGCCTTGATATTGCGGTCCTGCGCGGTGCGTGCCGCAAACTTCAGAGTAACGGACGTGCTATCGTATTTTCGAGACTCGGCCCAGATTTCATCTGGGACCGTCTTTGCCAGTCTCATCACGGTGCCATCGTCGTCAATGGCCCAACGGCTCTCGTCCCAGGTGAGCCACTTGCTCCACCGATGGCAATAATGCGCGTTTTGTCCGTGCCTCCTCGCGAATCGCCGAGCGTTGGCAAGATTTGTTTGCCCTTCCGGCAGCATGATTGAAAGCGGGTCAGCGCCGCTCGGGTAGGCAGAATTCTGCGCGACCGAGATCGGGTCAGGCGAATTCGCCACACCCGATTTTGCCGGCTCCCCACCCCTGTGCCGGCTTCAGCCAGCTTCCGCAGCTCGTCGGCCGAATGCCCCGCGTTCAACCAGTCCGAGACGTCACCCTTTTCCGGCACCCCCCGGAGGGTCAGCACCTTGACCGACGCTGTAATCCCCGCGGAGTGACTTCGCGACTTGTTCAGCGTGTTTTGCCCCTGGCATGTCGTTGTCGGGGATGATGACAGTAGTTCCCAGTTCGCCGGCTAATCAACTGCTTTCAAAACAAGGAGTTACGGCGTCGGGTTTTGGTGCCGTCTTTTTCCGCGCCCACCGACCGTTGCGCTGGAAAGCCCGACCAACGATTCATCCTGGAAAAATAGGGGATCTGGCATACGCCTAACCTCGCCGCTTTCAGCGGTGATAACACGCAATCACCGTCTAAAAACGTTGGAACGCAACCCATTGTGAATTCGAAGGTCAGTTGGCTGGCGAACTTGGAACTACTGGATGACCACATGCCGCCCGCGAAGTCGCTTCGCTGTACTCATCTCGCCATTTGCCAGCCCCGCCGCCGTTTGACGCCGCCACGAATCCGAGTGAACGCAGCCGGTCGACGATCCTTTTCCCTCCTTCGACGACATAGACCGTCGCCGCCGGGTCGGCCTTGAGCAGTTCAGGGAACCGATACAGCACTGCGCCGTGCCGTTCAATTTCCATCTCCCTAACCGCCGCCCGGCTTAGGCGTCCGTTGCCGGAAGTCTTTCGGGCTCGAAGATGACCGGCCTGTATAGAGCAAAATCGCCGTTTCATCCCTGTAGTCATAGGTCGCCGCGATTCGTGATTGCCCGTTGGTGCGTTCCTTCGCCGGGAACAGGTCGGTCATTTTTAGGCCGAGCTTTTCGATGATGACAGATGTCTCGCAGTGAGCCTGGCAGCAGAGCAGAAATGTCGCCCGTCTTCACCTTCGCTGATGTATAACGAATTCCGGTTGTCGTCATGTGCCGGACAGCGAGCAGTCGGGCCGTTCGGGGTATTCCTCACGCCCTCTTCAGTCGTTCGAGAACCTTGTCGATTGGAGAAATCACGCGACGTCCTCCAGCTTGACGGTGTTACCAGTCGCTAACACAATTTCCCTGCATTCATCACACCGCTCACCGTTCGGCTCGATGGCGTGCGCCGCAGTACGGGCAATGGCCGTGTTTGCGAAGGACTTGCCGCAGCATGTTCGCTGCCTCGGTCCACCCTTTGCTTTCGTGTCCGGCCGCGGCGCGGGCCGCTGCTCGTGCCAGGTCTGGCCTCATGGAAAAAACTCCATCGGTGCCGCCGCCCGGCGCCGCTTCACAGCCTTGGCCGGATGCGCGATTCGTGCGAGCCTGCAGAAATGCCTCGATCGCCTCGGGCGAGACTTTCCAGCGCCGCCGTTTGCCACCGAGACGTTCCGATAGGTCGACAGCCTTTAATTCGCCGGAGTCGATAAAGGCGATGACCTTCGACGGTTTAACGCCCCACTGTTCCGCGATCTGGGGCGGGGAGAGATAGGTGATCAAGACGCGGCTCCCTGCGTCTCGCGACGAGCAATCTTTGGAAACTTAATCGCAATCCCGAAACTCGCGAGCAACGTCCGTTTGGCGGATCGCTCCAAGTCGCGGTCCCCGACGGCGTGTGCGGCGCGAGCGATGGCAACCAGATCGGACGGGCTTCGCAGTTCCTCGTTTTGTGCCATATTCGCGCCCTTTATGTATCCCTGTGTTCGTTCACTTTTTGCGTGTGAACACGGAGAGCGGCGGCACAAAAACCGCATTTCCATCGGAGAAAACGCGGTGTATTCGATTTTAGAAAATATTTCGGCTGTTCACTTTGAGCCGTTTTTGTTCACTTCAGTCGTCGCGGTTCGGCTTTATTCGGTGGTGCCGATCCAGCCTGTGTCGGTCCTGAGTGTTGCCCTTTGCAATTGCAGGCCTCGCCAAAATGTGGTTTTCTGGACCGATCCAACACTTCTTTTAATTTCGCGTGCACACTGGCGAATAGTCCACCCCTCGGCCTCTGGTCGATCGCCAAAAAGGTTCTTTAGTAAGGTGTTGGTCGACGCTCTTGCCAATTCTGGCGAAGGTGATGTGTTGTTGCTCCCGTTTGAGGTGGACCAATCGCGGAGCTTCCGGAGCGCGGCCACAGCGTCCGGCAATGTCGCGATGTTGACCGTGTCTTGGTGCCATGGTGGCAAGATGCCGAATTCGTCCAGCTTCGTGAGCGAGTCGTGAACCCGCCTCCGAATCGGCGTAATGTCGCGTCTCCAGCCGAGAGAATCGTCGTAGTCCCAGTTCCAACTACTCGTCGCTTTGACCAGCGATTTCAAGATCTCGGCCAGCGCTTTGACCGATTGAGCCTGTTGCGGATCGGGCAATTCGTCCATCGAGAGTGTTCCTTGTGTGACGGGCCCGGTCCCGGCGGGCGAGCCAAGGAAGCCACTCGCCACTCGCCGGAGCCGATTTAGCCGAGAGAAGTAGCTATCCGCCCTCGGCACCCGTGCCTTATTGTACGCTCGCCGCTTCCGCCGGAAAGAGCCAGTTGCGCACGACATCGACCACGGCCTTGAGACGTTCGTCGCTGATTCGCTCGCGGTACTGTGCGGCCATCGACGGGTCGACGTGTCCCATGATCGCGTTGACCGCAACTTGGTCCCGCGACTCACCGGCGTATGTCTCAAAGCAATGGCGAAGCGTGTAAAAGTTTCTGTGCCCGTTGATGCCGAGAGATTTCAACAGGCTCGAGAACCGGGACGACAGGACGTTGGACGTGTGTGACTTTCCGGACGCATCGTCTCGCTTCGCCTGGACACGCACCCAACGGGCACCGTGATGGGTCAGGAACACGCAATCGGCATCGGCCGCGTCCTTGGCCTTGGGACGGGCCGCAATCGCTTTACGCAACGCCTCGGTGGTCTCGGCCCAAAGCGGAATACGACGGGGAATTTCGGTCTTGGGCCGCGGAAAATCAATCCAGCCACGATCGAGGTCGAGGGCGACTTGAGGCAATCCAGCGTAATCCGAATTGCCGAACCCCGCGTTAAGCCCCAGCAACGTCATTGCTTTGATCTGGACGTCCGCGGCATCGAGGATGCGTTTCAGCTCCTCGGGCGTGAACAGCTTCGGCCCGGCCGCATTGCGTGCCTTCCGCAGCGTCTTTGCCGACGGTCGCGCGAATGCCTGGCCGAAGTGAACCGGCTTATCGACCAGCCTCTCGTCGAAAGCGTACTTAAACACGACCCGGGCCCGGTTGATTTCGTTCCGCAGCCGTACGGGTCCCCACGTCTTTGCCCACTTGGAACGCAGCGCGGCAAAGTCGTCCGTCCGCAAATCGTCAACTCGCCGATCGCGGCCGAGCCCATCGACCAGCATCCCGCAAATGGCGAAATAATCGGAAAAGGTTCGGGGCGCCGAACTTGCCCCGAACTCGAGACGAGAGTTTCTTCGCGGTCAGGAAATGATTGCACAAAGTGCGAACCGTCAAGCCCGCTTGCGCGTCTAAAGGAGGCGGGGTGCGGCCGTCCTTCAAATAGGACAGCTCGCGATTCAGCTTTTCGAGTGCGGCGTTCGGATCGTCAAGCTTGCCGAAGTAGTGGAGACTTTCTGTTGATTTTTTTACACCAACGATTCGTCCCGACATGGGCAGTGAGCGGAAATCCGGGGTATGGCTTAAGCGAGCGTTCGGCGTTAGACTTGGCCATGGTGGCAACCTCCAGTTAAGAGCTTGGGTTGTCGCTCGCGGCCGATGGCTGACACCGTCGACCGCTTTTTTTACGTAACGTCCTAATTCTGGCGGTTGTCAGTGCGGTTGTCAAGCGACTATACAGAAATGATAAAAACACTATTTTGCACGGGTCGTTCAGCGGCCAGGACACCGCACCCGTAATGCGGCAACGTGAGTTCGAGTCTCACCCTGTGCTCTTGATCTTTCACAACTTAATTCGCCGACAACGCACCCATGATGTAAAGGCAGCCTGCCGCCTCGCCAGGGCGGAAGTGTGGGTTCAACTCCCGCTGGGTGCTTTTGAGGACGGTCTGCGCATTTAAATGTCGTTGGATGATCGATGCGGTGGGGCCTGTGCTGGTACAGGCAGGCGGCTGTTAACCGTCCTGACGCAGGTTCGATTCCTGCCACCGCAGCTCGAACGAAAAGAGCGTGCCCTTGGCCGAGCGGCAAAGGTGCCAGCCTTCCAAGCTGGCGAATTGGCGGTGCCGTTCGACTCCCGCAGGGCACTTGGACGGAATGTCGTCAGGAATGCTCGGGGATCGGCTAACGGTAGGCTGCCTGGCTTTGAACCAGGCGATGGAGGTTCAAATCCTTCTCCCCGAACCTCGCACAAGCGAGCGAGCGTCGTTAGGAGAACGTGATTGCGGGGCAGTTGCTGCTGGTAGTGACGCCTGGCTCTGAACCAGGAGGCCGTTGGTTCGATTCCAACCCCCGGAACTTTGTGCACGCAAATTTGGGGAAGTCATCCGGCTGGATGAGGAGCCTGTCTCGAAAACAGGTGGCGGCCTTGGGCGGCTTGTGGGTTCGAGTCCCACGGCTTCCGCCTTGGCCTCGACAGTTCACAGAGACGAAATCCCGTGGTCCAGCGGCAACGACTCCTGGCCTACACCCAGGCAACGATGGTTCGAGTCCATCCGGGATTACTGTGCCACATAAAAAGATTGCCTGCCGGAGGCACCATCCGGCACGCCGGTCCTCGTGGAGCAGCCCGGAGTGCTCGCCACCCTGTCAAGGAGGAGATCGTGGGTTCAAATCCCATCGAGGACGCTGTGCGACCGACACTCGATGCGGCACGGTACGCAAACTGGCAAAGCGGCGAAGCTCAAACCTTCGTGAACTGTGGGTTCGACTCCCGACTCGTGCCACTGAAATCGTTAACCGGGTCGTGTGCCTCACGGCGGCCTGTAAAGCCGTTGTCCATGAAATAAGTGAGGTGGACGACGAGAGGTTCAACTCCTTCCCGACCCACTGGTCTTGCGGGTTTTGTTATCGATCGTCGGCCCGTTCGTCTATCGGTTCAGGACGGCAGCCCCTCAAGCTGGAAAGGCGGGTTCGATTCCCGCACGGGTCACTTGCAAGAGCATGCAGACCAAGTGGTGAACTGGTAGACACGCGACGTTCAGAACGTCGTGCCGTCGAGGCGTGGGAGTTCGACTCTCCCCTTGGTCAATTCGTGGAAGCTGACACAAACCGACGCAGGTGGGCCAGTGCCCAGCGGAGTCTCATAAGCTCCGACCGCCGGGTGCGACTCCCGGACCTGCAACTTGCGGCCGGGTACGCAAACAGGCAAAGCGGCGAGGTCGAGAGCCTCGTGATTTTGTGGGTTCGACGCCCACCTCGGCTACTCGATCCGGGTCACGGCAACGCGGCAAGCGGCGAGGTCGAGAGCCATCGTGATTTCTGTAGGTTCGATGTACGCCTCCTCGGTAAGGGGGAAGACCGGTTTGAGTCCAGACGGATCGTGCTGACACGGGCTGCTGGTCCAATGGGAAGACACCTGGCTTGCAACCAGGAAATCGGGGTTCGACTCCCCGGCGGTCCACTGACAGCACGAAACGGAAGGTAGCCGGATACGGTTGGCCGGGCCGCTTTGCTAAAGCGGTTCCGCCTCGTCGGGATGAGGGTTCAAATCCCTTGCCTTCCGCTTGTGGCGATGGTTGAAGCGATGGGCCTCGATGGTGAAATGGAATCATGTCTTGCTTCTAACGAGGTATTCCGGGTTCGAGTCCTGGTCGGGGCACTGACAACTATGATGGTGTCTGTGGTGTAGCGGTTTCTGCACGTCTGGCTGTGAACCAGAAGGTGGCGGTTCGACTCCGCTCAGATACCCCTTTGTGTGAAAGGGAGAAACGTCATGGTCGCCAAGGTCCTCCAACGCCCGACGCTGGTGCTGAACCGCAACTGGCAGCCGGTGAACGTGGCCACCGTGGCTCGCGCGCTGGTGCTGTTCTGGAACGAGTCGGCCCGCGTGGTCGATCCGCACGACTTCCGGCTCTACAACTGGGCCGACTGGTCGCAGCTGCGCCCGGACGAGGGCGAGCTGTTCATCCAGGCGGTCCGGCTGCGGCTGCGCGTGCCGGAGGTGATCGCGCTGACCGATTACGACCGGCTGCCGACGGCCGCCGTGAGCTTCAGCCGGCGCAACGTCTTCAAGCGGGACCACTACACCTGCCAGTATTGCGGCGTCCAGCCGGGCAGCGAGGAGCTGACGATCGACCACGTCGTGCCGCGGTCGCAAGGCGGCACCTCGACCTGGGAGAACTGCGTGCTGGCGTGCGTGGCCTGCAACAAGCGCAAGGCCGACCGCACGCCGCAGCAGGCCGGCATGAAGCTCCGCAGAGCAGCCGGTCCGGCCGACCTGGAAGCCGCTGTACGCGCGCGCACAGCGTGCGGATCGCAAGCTGGTCGAAGTTCATCAGCGAAGCGTACTGGAACGTGACGCTGGAAAGTTGACAGTGCAATTCGAGCCCGCGGACCGTCACTGGTCCGCGGGCCTGTATACGAGCGTGCTCCTGGGAGAGCAGGCGGCCTCCAAAACCGTCGCACGGGGTTCGACTCCTCGCGCTCGTGCCTCGATCCGTCGGACAGCAGCGTAGCGAAAGATCCCGATGGTGTAACGGATCGCATTTGGACCCTCCGAAGGTCCAGGTCCTGGTTCGATTCCAGGTCGGGATATTCGAGATTGAAGAGACGACTGCCTTGCGAGTGTGACGGACGCACGGCAGTCTTCGAAGCTGCGAGACGGGGTTCGACTCCTCGGCGGGGTACTGGCAAACAAAAACTGTCTTCGGGGTGTGGTGGATGCACACGACTCTGCGAAGGTCGAGGACCAGGTTCGATTCCTGGCGGGGACATTTTGTGACGTGCGCGACGAATGGTCTTAGGCCGCCTCGACGGGGCGCGCCTGGGCATACTTGAGCAGGGCGACGAAAAACGAGCCGCCGATGATATTTCCCAGCGTCGTCCAGAGGAGAAAGTGGCCGTAGTCGCCAAACGTCGCTCCGCGCGAGGCAAACACGCCGGCCAAGACTTCTACGCTTCCCAAAATGGCATGGTGCAGATGCCCCAATCCGATGGCCGCCGTCACCATCCACACGATCACGATCTGACTGATCGTGTCCCGACCGGCCGCCACGACCCAAGACAGCAAGCCCATCAACCAACCGGCCAGTATGGCACTCAGGAGAATTGTCGGGCCGGGATGATCGACCACTCCCTTCGCGATTTCACCAAGCGACTCCGGCGAGATGACTCCCAGCCGCGGACCAGTGATCGCGATCAGGCCGGCGACGAGTGACGCACCGATCACGTTTGAAATGAAGACGATCAACCACAAGCGAAGGAGCGCGGCGACCGAACTTTCGCGATTGAGGACGGGCAGGACCGCCAGGCTGGTCTGCTCGGTGAAGAACTCCGAACGGCCCAAAATCACCAGCACGAAGCCGAACGAGTACATGTTTGCCGAAAGCAGCTCCACCACGGCATTGTTCAGCTGCCCTCGCGTCACGGTGCGCATCACGCCCATCAAGAACAGGCTGAAACCAATCTCGAGCCCGGCCGACAGACCGGAAAAAAAGAGCCGTCCGGGGGGCCGCTCCAGCGCATCCTTTCCTTCGACAATCTCGTGATGCAGGATCTGCTGCGATGCGACTTTCGGTGGGACCTCGCTCGTCTCGCTGACGGCGTCGGTACCGGCGTCATGATGCGGGGCTGCGATCGACATGGCCTCAGGAAAGGCAGCAAATACCATTCCGGCCTTCCGGCCCGTCGGAAACGCGGAACCTGCGTCACGCGACTATTCAGCCGCTTCAAACCGGATTTGCGGCCATGTGGACGCGCGCGGCACGTCATGCGGCGCGGCGTACGACACTTTCGGACGACGATCGGCTCATCTCGCGCGCGATGGCCGAACCCAATCGCAGCGATTCGGCCACCAGCACCTCCAGATCGTCTGTCGTGGTGCGGTGATTCGTGATCGCGGCGCGAATGGCCGTTTTCCCCTCGATTCGCGTCGTGGATGTGACGGCAATCCCCTGCGTCTGCAACTCAGTCACAACGCGGCAATTGAGTGCGTCGAGCGCCGCCTCCGCCAATCCGGCCGCGGCGAATCGAAAGCAGACGATATTGAGGCTCACCTTGGCCAACAGCTCGAACTCCGCATGCGACACGAGGAGCGCGGCAAGCTGGCCGGCTTGCGCACAGTTGCGGGCGATCAGTTCGGCAAAGCGATTGATGCCGTAGGTCTTCAAGGTGAACCAGATCTTGAGCGCCGGAACCCGCGCGACATTTCCGGTCCGAAATCGCAAAACCACGGCTCACCGGCGGCCAGTCCCTGCGTCTGCCCGGCCAGGTATTCCGGCCTCGCGGCAAAGGCGCTGCGGTGGGCGGCCGCGTCGCGGACCAGGACGCAGCCCGCGTCATAGGGAACGTGCAGCCATTTGTGAAAATCAAACGCGACCGAATCCGCCTCCGCAATGGCCGCCAACTGCGGTCGAAATTTGGGCGTGAGGATGGCCAGGCCGCCGAACGCCCCGTCCACATGCAGCCACAGGTTTTCCGCCCGGCAGAGCGGCGCGATCCGGTCGATGTCGTCGATCGCGCCCGTGGCGGCAGTTCCCGCCGAGGCGGCCACCAGGAATGGCAGGCATCCCGCCGCGCGGTCGGCTTCGATCATCTCGGCTAATCGGTCGACCCGCATGCGGTCCTCACCGTCGACCGGCACGAGACGCAACGACGCGGTGCCCAGCCCCAGCAAATCGAACGCTTTGGCAAGCGAGCGATGCGCCTCGGCGGACGCGTAGCCGACCAGCGTCCCGGCCGCTGCCACGCCGTGCTTCTGCACATCCGCATCGGCCTTGGCGTCGCGTGCCACGGTGAGCGCGATCAGCGTTGCCATCGACGTTCCGCTGGTGAGAATGCCGCTGGCCGTCGCGGGAAACCCGAAAATCTCTTTGGACCAATCGATGACTTGCCGTTCGATATACGTGGCGATGTGATCGCGTCCGCCTGCGTTGCAGTTCATGAACGCGGCCAGCATTTCGCCGAGCACGCCGGCCACGTTGCCGCTGCCGTGCACCCAGCCCCAGAAACGGGGATGCGTATTGCCCGTGCCATAGGGGAGAACGGCATCCTCGAACCACGAGAGGACTTCGCCGATCGGTTGACCGTCGCGCGGCAGTCGCTCGCGGAAGCGTTCCTTGACCGCCTCGGGAGGCGGCTGCCACACCGGTCGTTCGCGCACGTCCCGCGTATGAGCGAGACCGAGGTCGGCCGCCTCGTGAAAGACGCGGCCCAACTCCTGCCAGTCGTCCGGGTCGAGCGTTGCTTCGTCAGCCATGCGCTTCCGCCTGTACGCCCGCGCATTCGAAAAGCATTCGGCGCGCGGCATCAATCGCGCGGCCAATGCTTGGTCGGCGGTAATCCCATTGCGAGCCGGCATCGGGCGGACGCATGACCATCGTGGCATTGGCCTCAAAGAACAGGATCTCGCCCTTCGGCCCGAGACCGAAATCGATCCCTCCATAGTCGAGGCCGAGTGCCTCGCTGATTTGTTCGAGCGCTCGCATCCCGTTCGGGCCGAGGACGCGCGGCATGTCGTTGAGGAAGGCGGCCTCTTCGGCCTGATGCTCGACGTTTCCCGACATTTCCGCAGTGAAGTAATGCACCTTCCATTGCTGGGAGATGCAAAGATGCAACGGATAAAGCCGTCCTCCGATCGACATCACTCGATATTTGCGTGCTTTTCCGTCAGCACCGCGGGCGTCGAGGTACTGAATCACGAGCACCTCGTCTCCCGGCAATCCGGCGGCGGCGGCCGGCAGCGCATCGGGCGATTCGACGAGCACAAAATGGTGACCTGTGTGAAAGCCCGGGCGGCGCAACAAGAGCGGAAAGGTCAGATGGTGTTTCGCGAGCGCGGTTACTGCGTCGCGGCCGGTGAGGAGATCACGCGGCATGCGGACCATCGTGGGCGTCACGACCCCCGGAATACGGCCAAAGCGCTCTGCGTTGAACATGCGGCCGGTCGCCAGCACTGCGGAGGGCGAATTGATGACGGGGGCCGTCGTCTGTTTCAGGAGCTTCGTCGCGGCTTCGAGTGCGTGGCCGCAAATGTCGGCATCGCCGATCGTGTTGAAGATCAGTCGATGTGCCGGCAACGGTTTCGAGAGATCGTAATACTCGGGGGCAACGGTGACGATCAAAAACACGCGTCTGTCGATGAGGTCGCGCCAGGGAAGATTGCCCCCCGTGGCCGACATCAGCACCAGCAACGGCACCGGCTCCCCCGTTCCCAGATAGGGAAGCATCTCCACGGGCCGGTCTTTGAACTGAATGTTCTGGTGGTGCCGGGCGCGCGTCTCGTCGCCGAGTTCCCAGAAAACAATTGCCAGCCCGCGATGCGCGTCGAGATGGCCGGGATCAATTCGCAGTGCCGCTTCATAGTGCTCCCGCGCGATGTCGAATTTTTCGTCGTAGACCGAGAGGTCGGCGAAGTGGGTATGAGCTTTCGGATTGGCCGGATGAAACGCGACCGCCGCGGTCGAGGCCGTGCGTGCCGCCGATGTGTAACCCGTTTGATAGAGCAGGAGCGAAAAGTTGATTAGCGTGACGAGGTGCCGGGGATCGCGTTTGAGGATTTCCAGGTATTGGCTTTTCGCCTCGTCGGTCTGACCCAACTCGGTCAGGATGCGGGCGCGGTCGGCCTTCAGATCGAGCGATTCGGCTTCGCAGGCCAAGCGCGTTTCGATCACGGCCAAAGCCGCTTCCAGGTTTCGCCGCGTGATGACTCGCATAATCGGGCAACGGCTTAGTGTACGGGTGAGGGGCGCGCGGCACTCATGTGTCTGATTGCCGCCGGTTATGTCGCCGATTTCGGGCTTGGCGCGAAGAGCAGTTCGCGTCGGCTGGCGAGGGCGTTAAATGCTTGAAAGGTGAGCGTACAGGCGGGTGAATCGCGCCGTGTCGTCGAACTAAAATTCGCCGTGGACGAACCACGCTCCTTCGTCGTGCGCATGGAACAGCCACAGTCGCTGGCCGTTGTCCATCTCGGCCCGGAAGTAATCGCGGAGGCACGGGCCGGGACGCCACCAACCCGTTTCGATTCGCTCCGGTCCTTCGCAGCGGAGAATCTGGTGCTCGCCGTCCTGCCAGATCAGGCGTATGGGCGGGCCATCCGGTACAACCGACCACACCTGGGCGGCCTGCGGCTGAGGCAACAACCGCAACGGCCGTTGCCGCGGTGAACGGAGCGGGTGACTCTCCGCACCGGTTTGCCGATTCCATTTGCCTCGTTTCTTGAGAGGGCGATCCTGGTTCCCCTTGAACAAGGGGTGAGAATCGCCTCCTTTCGTAACGGGATGATATTCGACGCCGCGTTCCGGCTGAAAATCAGGACAAAGCCGCGCCGACAGAACGGCCTCCTCTCCCAGGCGATTGCTCAGCCGGTTCAGGAGCGACTCCAAATCGCGTTGGGCGTGGGGGCGGCCGGCGGCCTCGAAGAGGGCCGATTGTTCCACGTCGAGCGGCGCCCGGCGACTCACACAGACTTTCACGCTGCTCACTTTTCCGCGAAGCCGCACCCGTTCCAATTGCAGCCGTACCAATTCCAGCAACCGCTTTTCGTTGAGAGTGGGCCGCACCAGGCCGACCGAAAATTGGGTCGATCTGTTTTCGGAAACATGGAGATCGACATCGAATTGCAGAATTCCCTCGTTGCGCGATCGAAGTCGGCGGATCACGCGGAGGAAAAGTTGGCGGAGGACGGCTTCGATGGCGGAGCGGCCTTCGATCGGCGGTTCGCATCCCCAGCTCGCCTCGGCCGGCTCGAAAGGCCACTCGCAAACAATCGGCTCCGGGATGTGTCCCAAGGCCTGATCGAGACGCCGCACGATCTCCGCACCGAACCGCGAAGGGAGCGTCTCCCGCGGCAAGGCGATCAACTGTCCGATCGTTTCGATGCCCAGATCGCGCAGAATTTCGACAATGTCAGGAGAGAGCCGCAACCCCTCCACCGGCAGCGGACCGAGAGCCTCCGCCATGCGGGCGGTGGCAGCGACCGTGGGCCGGAAGCGGTCTGCCGCGAGATCGAGCCGAGCAGCACGGGAATCATACCGCGCCAGGGCCCAGGCTGCGCCGACCGTGTCGGCGATCGCGACGCGGGAACTGAGTCCGCCACGCTGAAAATCGCGGGCGATTTGCCGGGCCATCGCCTCTTCGCCGCCGAAGAGATGCGCAGCCGGTGACATCGAGCAGCAAGGAATCGGGATTCTCGGGCTCGGCCCAGCCGACCAGCGGACTGTACCGCCGGCACCAATCGAAGAGGCCAAGATTTGCCGCCCCCTGGTCCCCGCTCCCTGTTCCCTGTTTCTCAGGCGCGGCGGGCTCGTTTGAAAGGCGGTGGGCTTTCGGCCCGGAGTTCCTGCCCGTTGATTCCTGCTGGAGCCGGTTCGCAAGCCGGATGCACAGTATGCGTCGCATCGTTGTATTCCAAGAGGATCGAGCGTTGGCCGGCTGCTCCTCGACGGCAACGAAGGACTTCGACCCGCCATCGCCTCCCGGACGGCGAAATTTCCTCAGCGGCGTGGGTCGGGGCGGCGGCGGGGGTCGGTTCGACCCACAACCGCACATCGCTCCACGAAGGTTCGTTCCGCGCGGAGGGGGCCCGGATGAGAAAACCGAGTCCTCCGCCGCGCTCCGCCGCTAACTGCAAGCGGCGAAAAACGCGGGCGTTGAGCCGTTCGAGCCGGCAGAACGTGACAGCCACACCCCGCGATTGAAGCGTCTGCTCCAGCGCCCAGAGTGTCTCCGTGCCCAGAGTGCTCGTGCGGGACGCCGTGGTTTTCCCGCCGTTCTCTCGCGGCAACGAACCGGCCGCTTTCCCGGGGCGCACCAGAATCAAACGTCTCAGGTCGATCCCCAGGGCCGCCGCCGCGGGAGGGTAAAACGTCTTTTCACCGTCGATCACGATCAGAACGCGATCGCTGCCGAGAGCCGGCGCGGCGGCGAGCAGAGCCAGCTGATCGCCCGACCCCGACTCGGCCAGCCATTCGACCAGCGTCCCCTCGCGAAAACCGGCATCAGGCAGCAGGCGATCCAAGGCCTCGATGCCGGTAGAGATGGCCTTTTCCGAAAGCCCGGTCACCGGAGAGGGAGAACCCGGATTGTCTGGGCGACAGAGGCCAGCGGCCCGACCACGGCCCTTTCGGGCTTTCTCCATCTTCTCCAACTGCGCGGCAAGCCGCTGCAGAGTAACGGTCCGGATCGACGAGGGATCGGGCGTTTTGCAGGGAGAGTCCGTCATGCGACCCACCTTTTAAAACCATGTGTTCGGCTAGCTCCCTCGAGCCGCGTCCGGAGTTCGGCGTCACGACTCTATGTCGACGCCAAATGCCTTGTGTTTATTTGGGATCCCTTCCATATGTATACATTTGTATCGTATTCGTCAAGAGAATTCTTGATTTCAATTTCGGCAGCCCGTGGGCACAAAGCGTCGGTGAAAACGAAGCTTTCGTCGCGCCACCTGAGTGCTCGCAGCACTAGCCCGCTTCGGGTCGCAACAAATCGATCGCGTCCAGGCCGAAGTGGAAATTCGCGGAGACGCGGTCCTTCCCGACGGCCGTGAAGCGGATCTGGTGCTCGCCCGCGCCGAGCTCGTGCGTGCCGAGTTCCAACGTGCCGGAGGGACAGACCCGCCCTGAATAGAGGTCGAACGACGGGCCCACCGGTTTGCCGTCGAGACGCACGCGGATTGTGCCGAAGTCGGGCGCGGCCGTCGCCAAGACCCGGACGCGAAAGCGGCCGGCCCGTCGCACGCCAAACCGCAGCCCGACGAAACCGTTCTTTCTGGCGACGACAAACAGTTGCTTGCCCCCGCTCCACATCGCCGGTTCCCAGTCGGCCATCGACTGGACGGAAGTCTCGGCCGCCTCTCGAGCGATGATCGGCAGGCCTTCGGCTTCGAAACGCTCGATCGGCACCTCAGATTGAGGAGGCCCCTCGTTGCAGCCAGACGGCATCGTTTGCGTACGCACGCACGTAGGCATAGGAAACGAGTCCGTAACCCCCGTCGCCCCAATGCGGACCGTCGCTGTTGCGGAAGCGAAAGACGCCATCCCCCGGCTTGCGGGGATCATCGTCGTAGCCCACCAGGGCTACGCTATGGCCGTCGAAGATGTGCTCCTTCCCCGGCACAGCGAGGATTCGGCTCCCCTTCATCGATTTCGGCCAACGCATGCCGCACGCGACGGGGTGATGATTGGCGATCGCGTGCCTGATCGCCGTCAACTCTTCGTCGTTCAGCGGACGACTGACGTTCCACCGCCGGATCCAATGCACGCGCCACCGCTGGCTCCGGGTGCGCGCATCGGCCAGCGCCCGAGACGACGGCCTCTCGTTCGGACTCTCTTTCTGCGAGTACCGCATCAGGTCGGCGGCACAGATTCCGAACCTATTCAAGCCGCACGTCGCCTCGTAGAACATCGCCTGATCATGCGTTTTGCCGGTCGCCTTTCGGGCCGCCCAGATCGCGAATTCTTCGGAGAGCGCCGCATGAGGTCCGTCCGCAGTCCGCTCCGCCTCGAAATCGGCCAGGGCCGTGATTGCAAATAACGAGCACGTATCGCGCGGCCCCTGCGCACGGCACGCGAGCCCCAAGTTCTCGAACTGGGGTCGCAAATCGACGTGGCCGGGGAGCGCCTTTGCGCCGGCCGTTCCTGCGACGGCAAACAGGATGAACCAGGCCGGCACAATCGGTCGTGTCATGCCGGCATCCTATCAGAAAAATCGATTCCCGTTTCCACCCTTTTCTTTCGGCGGACCGTCGATTTGCGGGCTTGCCGATCGACAAACTGTGGGAACAATACGTTCGCCGCCCAAAAGAATAGGAGACCCACCGATGACACTGTCGCAGCAAAAACCAATCGGGCTGCCGCCGATCGTCTCGCAAGCCGAATGGCAACAGGCAATTGATGCGATCCGTGTCAAAGAAAAGGCGGCCACGCGGGCCCGCGATGCGCTCGCCGCCGAGCGCCGCCGGCTGCCGATGGTCAAAATCGACAAACCCTACGAATTCACCGCGCCGAGCGGCAAGCTGCGGCTCGGCGACCTGTTCGAGGGGCGCCGACAACTGATCCTCTATCACTTCATGTTCGCCCCGAGCGTGCACGGCTGGCCGACGGGGGCTTGTCCCGGCTGCTCGATGTTCATCGACCAGATCGGCCACCTGTCCCACCTGCACGCACGCGACACGTCCTTTTGCCTCATCTCGCTGGCGCCTCTGGCCAACATCGAGCAATACAAAAAGCGCATGGGCTGGACCCTCCCCTGGGTCTCGTCGGCCGGCACCGATTTCAATCGAGACTTCGGAGTCACGACCGACAAGGGCGAGACGTTCTGCCTCAGCGTCTTTCTGCGCGACGGCGATTCCGTCTACCGCACGTACTGCACGTCGGGTCGCGGCGTCGAAGCGCTCGGCAGCGTCTGGACGTTCCTCGACCTGACGCCGCTGGGCCGCCAGGAAGATTGGGAAGATTCTCCCAGCGGGCGGCCGCAGACGCCCCCTTACCAATGGTGGCGCCGCCACGACGAATACGAAACCAAATCCGGCGGATGCTGCTCGTAAGCGCCGCGATTAGCGAAACAGCTGCAAACACAATGAGCGGACCCGCGTCGACAACCGTGGGATATGAATGTCGGGCCGCTGGGCCTCGTTGTCTTCAATCTGCTGCCGGTAGGCCGAGAGAATGTCGCTCCGCGTCACGATGCCGATGAGTTGCGTCGGCTGGCTCCGCAGCACGACGGGAAGCCGCCCGATGTTGTGGTTCACCATGTGGTGCGCGGCCTGACGCGCCGTGCAATCGTCGTAAACGAATTTCGGCGGCCTGAAGAGAATCTCCCGCAGCTCGCGGCTGCCGCTGATGCGGGGATCGAGCAGATCCCGGCGGGTCAACACGCCGACCAGATGTCCGGCCGGATTGAGGACCGGGAATCCCTGGTGCTGGTTCTCCTCGTTCACCACGGCCAGCCAGCGCCGCGCTGTCAACCGTTTGCGTCGATCGCAACGTCACCGCCGGCTTCGTGGCGATGTCCCCCACGACCACTTGTTCCAGCGGGTCCGCGAGATATTCGGCCGGAGCGCGGATTCCGTTGCGGGCGATCTTCTCCGTCATGATTGAGTTCTTGGCCGTCAGCGTGGCGACGAGATAACTCGCCGCGCATCCCGCCAGCAGCGGCAAGCGTCCGTAGGCCTGCAGCGTCGTTTCAAAAGCGAGAACGGCCGACGCCAGAAACGCCCGCGACGCGCCGGCAAACAGGGCCGCCATGCCGACGAGCGCCGCCACGCGCAGATCGATCCCCGCCGCCGGCACGAGCCAATTCGCGGCCGCGCCGAACGCCTGTCCGCAACCCGCGCCGATCATCAATAACGGGGCCAACGTGCTTCCCGAAGTCCCGCTCGAGAGTGAAACCGACCACGAGACGAACTTCAACAGGCACAACACGCACACGAACTTGATGGGCAACCCGTGCGAGAGGATGGCCGTAATATTGTAATAGCCCGTCCCCAGCGTGTCGGGAGCGAAATATCCGACCACGCCGACGGCGATCGCGCCGATGGCCGGCCACCACATCCAATGGACGGGAAGCCGAGCGAAGCCGTTCTCGAACGCGTGCAGCACACGCGTGACCCCCGACGCGACGAGACCCAAAACGGCTCCGAGCAGCGCGTAAAAGGCCAGGCCCGACAGCGAGACCGGCGCCAGATCGCTCATCTCGAACACGGGCCGCGCACCGAACATCAGGAATCGCAGCACCGCCGCCGTCGCGCTGGCCAGCGCCACCGGGATAATCGACCGCGCCCGATATTCAAACAACAGCAGCTCCACCGCCAGCAAAACGGCCGCGATGGGACAGCCAAAAGTCGCCGTCACACCGGCTGCCGCCCCCGCGGCCAGCAACGTCTTGCGTTCCGCCGCCGACGTCGACATGAACTGCCCGAATAGCGAACCCAGCGCACCTCCCGTCGCGATGATCGGGCCTTCCGCCCCGAACGGGCCGCCGGTGCCGATCGCAATCGCGGCCGAAAGCGGTTTGAGAAACGTCATCCGCGCCGGAATGCGGCTGTGATTGGCGAGGACCTGCTCCATCGTCTCCGGGATGCCGTGTCCTCGAATGGCCTGCGAACCGAAGCGAGCCATCAAGCCCACGATCAGTCCGCCGATCATCGGCACGACGATCACCCACAGGCCCAAAGAATTACCGGCCGGGCCGACTTCCTCGAAGGACCAGCGCTGATAAAAGGCCAGGTTGGTGAACAACGCGATCAACTGCACCAACACGAGGGCCGCGACCGAGACGGTCGCCCCGAGCCCGATCGCCACGGCACACAGTCCCACCACGCGCAAATCGAGGACCGAGGTCTCCGCTGGAGCCTGGTCTTCCTCGCTCACCAAATCGAGCTCGCGCGAAATCGTCAAACCCCCCGTGGTCGGGGATTGCAAGTTATCTAGCTTTTGCATCCTCAATGTTCTCACACGCCAAGGATTGCTGCCGGCGATCGGGATGTCGGGAAAGAGAGGGAAATTTGAGAGGGACGAGGGCTCTAGCGCGAACGCGCAAACAGCATTCCGTTTTGAATTCAGATAGGAAATTGCCGGGAGCGGACGGCGCGAGGCCGCGTGTCGGCGGGCGGGGCGCGAAATCTAACATTTCGCGCGCTCGCCTGTCGATCGAAATCGGCACGCGCGGTCACGTCGAATGATTGATTCCAGCCACTCTTTATGAAGATCCATCAACTTGCCGAATCCATCAGGCTCGCTATCTCACGCCTCCCGTGCGGACCCGCGCGCCGCCGACTTCAGCGTCAAAATAGGCAAACCGCCGGCGACGCGACTGCGAATTTCATACAGGTCCGAGCCCGGAGGGTCGAAATAAAAAGTAGCGACCCGCGCGACGAATTCACATTCTGAATTCCAGCCGGCAGACCGCGACCCCGGCCCAGAGGACCAAATCCGCACGATCAATTCGCAAAGGAGCAGACATGGTTGAGCAATTTCACTCCGGTGATCGGGTGAGCATCGACGCGGGAGAATTAGCGGGAAAGCGGGGAACGATCGTCCCCCGTCTCAGCATTCCATTCACGCATTGCCGCCGCGGTTCCATCCCTCAAATCGACGGAGCCCAGGAACCGCTGGGAATCCACGACCACCTGGTCCGCCTCGATAACGGCAAAGTTGTGGCGATCCACCAAGATCGGCTCACCAAGCGGCCCGAAGAGGACCACCCGCTCACCGGCGTCGCCTAATTAGAGCGCGTTCCATCCAGGTGTAGCGGTCCCGCGGCACAAAGCCTCGGTGAAAACGAAGCTCTCGTCGCGTCACCTGAGTGCTCGCAGCACTAGTGCGGCTTCGCACATCCTCGGCACTCGGGTCGTGAAGGTCACAAAATCCGTGCGCAGCAGAATAGAATGAGCGTTCGCATCGACAACCGTCCCTGCGACCGCCTCTTATATCGCGAACCGGATTGACGATTCCGTCCCGAGACTTTTTATGCCCTCCACCGGCCCGTCGCCCGCGCCCAACTCCGCGCCCATTTCCAAGAATCTGCTCGTCCGTCACGAGGAAACGGCTCCGCGCGAGCGGAGCACCTGCGGCTGGCGGCACCTGCTCGTCAGCCGTCAGGACGCGGACGTGGCTGCCTGGGCCCACGCGGTCGACATCGACGGCGCCCGCCCTCATTACCACAAGCTCGCCACGGAACTCTATTACGTCCTCGAAGGCGAAGGCACCGTCCTCCTCGACGGCGTCCGCGAGCCGGTGAAAAAAGGCTCGCTGGTCCACATTCCCCCCGGCGTCGTCCACGGAGCCGAAGGCCGCATGCGGGTCCTGGTCGTCGGCATCCCCGACATCAGCGACGGCGACCTTTATTTTCCCGATGCTCCATAGACGAAATCGGCAGGCATAGCACCAACGAGGGGCGAGCTGCTAGGACCACAGCGCTGAGTCGAGTCGCTCCTTACGAGCCGCCGGCTTTACGCCGGCGGTTTTCGAGCAGCGCTCGATGCGCGGTTGAAGACCGCCGGCGTACAGCCGGCGGCTCGTCACCAAACGTAGTGCTGCGGTACTAGTGTAGGGTCAACTTTAATTTTTGGGGTTCACGGAGTCGCAAGATTTCTCTCCAATTGCGGAAGTCATTCGGACCCAAGGAGGGGAGTCATGAACAAGCGGTATCTTGTCAAGCTCGACAAGGATGAGCGCAAAGAACTCTCGCAGTTGGTGAAGAAAGAGAGAATCGCGGCGAAGAAACGCACGCACGCCCAGGTGTTGCTGTTGGCGGATGCCGGAAATCTTGGGCCGGCCTGGAAGGATGAAGCCATTGCCAATGCCTGCCAAGTGAGGGTGCAAACGGTCGAAAACATCCGCAAGCGTCTGGTGCTGGACGGCTTGGAGGCGGCCTTGAACCGTAAGAAACAAGTGCAGCCCTCGCGTGCCAAGATCCTCGATGGCGAAAAGGAAGCCAAGGTCATCGCGCTGTGCTGCGGCGCCGCGCCGTCAGGCCACGCGCGTTGGACGTTGCGGCTGTTAGCCCAACGCGTCGTCGAATTGGACATCGTCGAAGCGGTGTCACACGAGACGGTGCGGCGTTGCCTAAAAAAAATGAGTTGAAGCCCTGGCAGAAAAGCATGTGGTGCATCCCTCCGAAGCACAACGCGGAGTTTGTCTACCACATGGAAAACGTGCTGGAAGCTTATCAACGCCCGTACGATCCGCGCTACCCGCTGATTTGCATGGATGAGCTGAGCAAACAACTGACCATCGAAACGCAGACTCCGCTTCGCGCCACGCGAGGGCGACGTCAGTGTTTCGACTATGAGTACGAACGCAATGGAACGGCTAACGTGTTCGCGTTCACGGAGCCGCTGATCGGCTGGCGGCACCTTGTGGTCACCGACCAGCGCACCAGGTCCGATTGGGCCGAGGCCGTTCGCCAGTTGGTCGATATCCATCGGCCGCAGGCGAAGCGGATCACGCTGGTGATGGACAACCTCAACACGCACAGCCTCGGCTCGCTGTACGAAGCCTTTCCGCCCGAGGAGGCGCGCCGGCTGATTCGGCGTTTGGAGGTCGTCCACACCCCCAAGCACGGCAGTTGGCTCAACATGGCTGAAATCGAATTGAATGTTCTGACACGGCAATGTCTCGCCCGGAGGATCCCTGACAAACAAACGCTCGCCAATGAAACCGCTGCTTGGCAGAACGAACGAAACTGCAGTCAGGCAGCAATCGATTGGCAGTTCACCACCAAAAATGCTCGAACAAAACTGAAGCATCTGTACCCCAAAAATCGAAGTTGACCCTACACTAAATGACCGTGCGCGATACCTGGACAGTGAGCGGTTGAAGGAAGGGAAAGGGATTCCCTACCTTGGAATTGTTGTTTTGGAAACATCAGTTCCATCCCAAGGAGGGAAATCCCATGGAAGGCATTGTGCCTCAGGTGCGCTGGAGCGCCAAGGAGCGGTTGGAAACGGGCTTGCGTCAATGTGCGGAGGCGCGAAAACGGATTCGCTACCTGATCATTTTGAATCTGCTCAATGGTCGAGGGCCGACGGAAACAGCGAGGGTTCTTGGCGTGGGGCGATCCACGGTTTACGAAGTCGCCCGACGATTCCGGGAACAGGGGGAAGCCGGGCTCGTGGATCACCGGGAGGAGAATGGGGAGCGCAAGTTGGATGAGTGGTATCTGGTTGTGCTCTACGAAGTCGTGAAATCGTCTCCGCAGGAGCACGGTTGGCGGCGTCCGACCTGGACGCGGGAGATGCTCGTGGCGACCCTCTGCCAGAAGACCGGCGTACGGATTCACGTGGCGACGATGAGCAAGGCCCTCAAACGGATCGGGGCGCGGCGCGGCCGTCCCAAACCGACCGTGAACTGCCCCTGGTCGAAACCGGCGAAAAACAGGCGTTTGCGGGAACTCCAGCGATTGATTGCCGATCTCCCGCCTGACGAGGTTGCCGTGTACGAGGACGAGATCGACATCCACTTGAATCCCAAGATTGGCCTGGATTGGATGGTCAGGGGCCAGCAGAAGGAGATCCTCACGCCCGGCCAGAACGAGAAACGCTATCTCGCCGGCGCCCAAGACACCCGGACAGGCGAAATCGTTTGGGTGGAAGGAGAGCAGAAAAACAGTTTCCTGTTCATTCTCCTGCTGTGGGAACTCGTGAAGCACTACCCCGACGCCAAGCGGATTCACGTGATTTTGGACAACTACGCGATCCACACGACCGAGCAGGTTGAGGTCAGCCTCCAGAGCGACGAGGGACGGCGCCTCCACCTGCACTTCCTCCCGCCGTACTGTCCGGACCACAACAAAATCGAGCGGACGTGGCAAGACCTGCATGCCAACGTGACTCGCAATCACACGCGAACCACAATGAAGCAATTGATGCAAGACGTGCGGTCGTACCTGCGCCGCCGCAACCATCAACAACAAACCACAACCGCCGCATGAACTTTAATACCGTCCAACTATCGCGCACGGTGATTTAGTGCCATTCCGGCCTGTCGACGTTGGATTCCGACATGACTTAGAGCCTATCCGAAAACCTATGTCGCCCAGCTCAATAAAGCCCATTTTCCAGGGTTTTTCCATCTTGCCCAGTCGGTTCTCGGATAGGCTCTTATTCATTCACGCGGTACTGCGACACGCGCCATGGCAGAAAGACTGGTTCTTTTTCCATCTCGATATAAACAGTCCTCGGTGGTTGATCCTTAATCTCGAAATCAGCATACGCGGATTTGTAAAAAAGATTCGCAGTGTACCCGGCGCGTTTGAGCGACAGAGATTCTGCCTTCCACCCGAGTTTCTCCAGCTTCGAACGCATGAGCCCCAGAGGTTGCGGGTCCGCGACAACACCCCGGGCCCAGATGACGAAGAATAAAACGCTGCACGCCAGCATCGCATTCTTAAGCCATCGCCGCTTGCCAAGTGGAAACCGCTGCATCGATGCTCTCGTCAGCAAACGTTCGAGAAAATCGAAGAATACGCGTAACGATGGTAGCGCACTTAAGACCGCTAATCCAGGAAAAAGGCCAAATTGCCAGGGCCTTTTTGTCGTTGAAGGTGGGCTGAGTTTGAGATGCCGCACGGGAGCGACATGACGGCGGCTTTGGGCCGCGGCTCGACTGAGCTCGCCGAAGTCCAGTGGCACCCGATTCCACCAATATGCGATAGACGGCCTATTACGCCTACGGGCCGACATTGCGGACGGCTGCGATGGGCAAGTCGCGCGGCACGGCCCACTCCTCCCATTCGTGGGCTGTGCGCGTGCGGAACGCTGCGGCCAAAAGCTCGTGCGTCAGCGATTCGAGGCCCAGCTCGCTCGTGAGGCGTTTCGCGAAATGGAGTTCGAGTGCGGCGACCGCGATCCAGCCTTGGGCCGTTTCGTACAACTGGTAGCCCGGCCAGCCTCCGCCCAAGAGGCCCTCCGGCGCGGTGAGCGCGTACTCGTGAGGCAACGCGTGATAAGCGGCCGCTTCGGCGAGGCTGACGTAGGCGGACTGTGCTTCGTGTCCGCGCTCGCGGCCTAAGAGTAATGCAACGGCGGCCGAAACGGCTTCCTCCGCGCCTCCCAAATCGGCGAGCAGCGCTCGCGGCATGTGGGGCGGATCGACGAGGCCGAGGGACGCCTGGTAGGTGAGATCGTGGCCCGGTTGCTCTTCATGCGGCGGGACGTGGCCGATGATGGCGACGTGACATAAGCGCGGGAACCGCGGATGCAGCTCGCTCCATCCCAGGCCGAGCCGCTCGAGGGCCGAGGGCGCGACGAAGTGAGGAGCAAGTCGGCGTCGCCGAGTTGTGCGAAGAGCTGCTCGCGCGCGGCCGGGTCCTTGAGATCGAGCGCGAGCACCGTCACGTTTTCATGGAGTGCCTGGTACCACGGCGGGCAGCCGCGGGCCAGCGGATCCCCGTCCGGCGGCTCGACTTTCGTGACTCGTGCGCCGAGATCGCGCAAGCGGGCGGCGGCGATCGGGCCGGGAAGGTTGACGGCCACGCTGACGATTTTCAGTCCGGCGAGCGGCTTCAGGGCTTGCGGATGTTGGTGTTGCATCGCGGCACCCCGTTTCGGCGATCACCCAAAGACCGCCGGCGTGAAGCCGGCGGCTCGTCAGGCGCGACTGCCCACGCTCATCGGGCTGACCTCAATCACGCCTCGTCGGGAGCAAACAGCCACGGGGCGATTGTCGGCTTGGACGTCATCAGTTCCGATGGTGCAAAATAAATCTCGATCTCGCGTCGGGCCGCGTCGGGGCCGTCGCTGGCGTGGACGAGGTTCATCTGCCGGCTCAGGCCGAAGTCGCCGCGGATCGTTCCGGCGGGGGCCTGTCGGCCGTTGGTTGGCCCGAGCATCGCGCGGACGACCGAAATCGCTTCGGGGCCTTCCGCCACAAAGGCGATCACGGGACCCGAGCCGATGAATTTCTCGACCAGCGGATAGAACGGTTTGTTGACGTGCTCGGCGTAGTGTTTCCGCGACAGTTCGGGCGTCACGCGGAGCATCTTCATGCCGACGATCGAGAGACCTTTCTCTTCGAAGCGGCAGAGAATGCGGCCGGCCAATCGCCGTTCGATCGCGTCGGGCTTGATCAGAACCAGGGTTCGCTCGGTTGCCATATATATAAGGATAAATGTTGAGGGTCGAAGACCCGCCCCTGGCGGGATGAGGGATGAATCAGACCGGCGTTGCCGGCGCGTTGGCGCCGATCAGGTCGCAGAATTCGCGGAACAAATAATTGCTGTCGTGCGGGCCGGCGGAGGCTTCGGGGTGGTACTGCACGCCGAAGGCGGGGACGTCGCGGTGGCGGATCCCTTCGACCGTTTGGTCGTTGAGGTTGACGTGCGTCACTTCCACGTTGCTGGTGAACGAGTCGGCCTCGAGCGCGAAGCCGTGGTTCTGGCTCGTGATTTCGACTTTGTTGTTGCGGCGATCGAGCACCGGCTGGTTGGCTCCGCGGTGGCCGAACTTCAGCTTGAAGATCTTGCCGCCGCACGCCAGACCCAGGAGCTGATGCCCCAGGCAGATGCCGAAGATCGGTTTCTTGCCGAGCAAGTCGCGGATCGTGTCGACCGCGTAGACCAGCGGCCGCGGATCGCCCGGCCCGTTCGAGAGGAAAACGCCGTCGGGTTCGAGGGCGAGCACTTCGTCGGCCGAGATGCTGCCGGGAACGACCGTCACCCGGCAGCCGAGCGCGGTCAGGTGCCGCGGAATGTTCCACTTCATGCCGTAGTCGATGGCGACGACGTGCGGAGCGCGGCCCGGCGTCTGCGGTGCGAACGTGCCAGGGCCAATCGGTCGGAAACCGGTTCCGAGAGCCGACAGTCCCTGGTGCCAGTCCGAGCGCGCTTCGGGCATCACCTCTTGCACGAGATCGCGGCCGACGAGGTCGGGGCTCGACTGGGCCTTGCGTGACGAGCGACGCGTCGTCGAGATCGATCGTGGAGAGGACGCCCGTCATCGCGCCGTGCACGCGGATGCGGCGGACGAGGGCCCGCGTGTCGATTCCTTCGAGGCCGACAATCCCCGCCTCGCGGAGATACTGATCGAGCGATTTCGTCGAGCGATAGTTGCTCGGCTCGCGGCACAGCTCGCGAACGATAAAGCCAGAAAGCGACAGCCCCGAGCTTTCGATGTCCTCTTCGTTGATGCCGTAATTGCCGATGAGCGGATACGTCATGGTGACGATCTGCCCGCAGTACGAGGGATCGGTGAGGATCTCCTGGTAGCCGGTCATGCTCGTGTTGAACACGACTTCGCCAAAGATTTCTCCGTCGGCGCCAAAGGCCGTGCCGGTGTAGACCGTCCCGTCAGCAAGGGCCAATTTTGCGAGGCTCGACATGGCGTTTTTTGTAGCAGAGCGCGTGCGCGAGGGAAAGGCAGCGGCACCCTGCGCAGCCGTGACCAGCGCGGGCCGATCCGGGCGAAGGAACGAATGACGCAGGCACGCCGTGCGGCGTCTTTAATTCGTCATTCGTGCTGCGTCATTCCGCACGTTATTGTTCGTGCGTGACGATGAATTCGTCGAAGCGGACCTGGCCTTTGCCGGCTTCGCCCATGCTCTGGAAGAGTTGTTCCATCAGGCGGCGGAAGCGCGACTGGCGGACGGAGTAGTAGTTGTGCTTGCCGTCGCGGCGGGCCTTGATCAGGCCGGCCACGCGCAACAGCGCCAGGTGATGGCTCACGGCCGGCTGGCTTTGGCCGAGCCGATCGCACAAGGCCGTCACGTGCAGTTCCGCCTCGCGGGTGAGATACACCAGGATGCGGAGCCGCGTCTCGTCGGAGAGGAGCTTGAAGACCTGGACGAGTTCTTTTTCCAGCTCGTCCGAGAGATCGGGAAATCGGCGATCGGGGCTGTCTGCGGCCAGTGGCCGTTCAATGACATTTGTAGACATCGATTCTTCCGAACTTGCGTGTGCAGAGGCTGATGGTGCGGTCCGCTGGCCGTCTCCGGGGCGAAGAGGATCGTCTGCCAACGGTACAATCCTTTAAAATCTCATCGCCTCCGGCGAACGCCGGAGTGCGAGGACGGATTCCGGAATCGGAAACCGGCGAACATTCGGTCCGTGAATGCCTCAGGTCAAAAGCCCAGATGGACATTGCAAAAACGAACTTCTCCGTAAGATTCGGTCTTGACGCGAGCTCGACGCAGCGTTTCGGTCGCCCGGACGAAACACTTATTCCGCATCAAACGAAAATCAGCCGCGAAAACCGGAACCGCCGGACTTTTTGGTCGAAATGACCAGAAGAAAGGCTCATCGGGAAATGATAAAATCCCTATAGAAGCACACCCGCCAAACGCAACGACTTGCGGCAACAGCGTTCCACTGCGAGCGCACCTCGGCATTATTATGGCAGTCGGCCTATTGGTCGTCAATGACTTTCGGCTAATTTTGCACTCCCCACGCCTCGCCCTGGGAACCGAGACGGAATGACCTCGAAAATGCACTTCGGGCTGGAGATCCTCCCCCAGCCGGACCAGTTCACCTGCGGGCCCACCTGCCTGCAAGCGGTGTACCGTTATTACGGCGATTCCGTTCCGCTCCCCAAGGTCATCGACGAGATCCCGCAGCTCGAAGATGGCGGCACGCTGGCGGTCGTGATGGCCTGCCACGCGCTGGCCCGCGGTTACCAGGCGACGATCTACACCTATAACGTGAACGTCTTCGATCCGACCTGGTTTGCCGACGGCAGCGCCCTCCTCGCCGAGAGGCTGGCCGCACAGGAAACAGCGGCCGACTCGAAGCGCGTGAAGCTGGCCTGCCGGGAATATCTGGACTTTCTCCGGCTGGGCGGTAAACTTCGCATGGAAGATTTGACCAGCGAATTGATCCGGAGGTTCCTCAAGAATTCGACGCCGATCCTGACCGGTCTGAGCGCCACGTATTTGTATCGCGCCAAGCGGGAGTTCGGACGGGAATCGATTCCTGACGATGTGCGCGGCGCACCGGTGGGGCATTTTGTCGTGCTGTGCGGCTACGACCAGTCGAACCGAACGGTCCTGGTGGCCGATCCGCTGCATCCCAACCCCTTTGCCAGCCAACAGACCTACGCGGTGGAGATCGACCGCCTCAAGAACGCCATCCTGCTGGGAATCGTGACGCACGACGCCAATTTGCTCATCATCGAACCACGGACGAATCGCAAGCGAGCTTTGAGTGCGGATTCTCATCATCGCGAATAGCCAGAAGGACTGGCCGTTTCGCATCCCTGACGCCGACGTCGTTGACGCCTGGAGCTACCTCACCCAGCCGCAATTTAGCGAACTGCGCGGCGTGAAGGTCTTCAACCTCTGCCGGTCGTACAAGTATCAGACGGTCGGCTATTACGTCTCGCTGTTGGCCGAGGCCCGCGGGCACAAGCCGCTCCCCAGCATCACCACGCTGCAGGATCTCCGTTCGCAGGCGATGATGCGCTCGGTCTCCGAGGAACTCGAAGACCTGATCCAGCACAGTCTCGGCCCGATCCAGTCCGAGCGTTTTACGCTCAGCATTTATTTCGGCCGCAACCTGGCCAAGCGCTACGAACGGCTCAGCCTGCACCTGTTCAACCTGTTCCAGTCGCCCCTGCTGCGGGTGCAGTTCAAGAAGTACAAAAAGTGGCAGATCCGCAGCGTGACCACGATCGCCGCCAGCGACGTCCCCGAGGGGCATTGGCCCTTCGTCGTTGAGGTCGCCCGGCAATATTTCGAGGGACGCCGCGGCCCGCAGAAGAAGCGGGTCCGCACGCGGTACGACATGGCCATCCTCCACAACCCCGAGGAGCCGCACCCCCCCTCCGACGAGGACGCGCTCAAGCGGTTCATCAAGGCGGCCGAGACCCTCGAAGTGCGGGCCGAGCTGATCACGCCCGACCACTACGGGCGGATCGCCGAGTTCGATGCTCTCTTCATCCGCGAAACGACGGCCGTCAATCATCACACGTATCGTTTTGCCCGCCGGGCTTCGGGCGAAGGCCTGATCGTGATCGACGATCCGCAGTCGATCGTCCGCTGCACGAACAAGGTCTACCTGGCCGAACTGCTCAGCCGGCACGACATCCAGATTCCCAAAACGGTTGTGCTGCATCCCGAGAACCAGGTCGACGCCGCCCGCGAGCTGGGCTTTCCCTGCGTGCTCAAGCGGCCCGACAGCTCGTTCTCCCGCGGCGTGGTCAAGGTCGGCAACCAAACCGAGCTCGAGGAACAACTCAAGATTCTGTTCGAGGACTCCGACCTCGTCGTCGCGCAGGAGTTCTTGCCCACGACGTTCGACTGGCGGATCGGCATCCTCAACCGCAAGCCCCTCTTCGCCTGCAAATACTACATGGCGCAGAATCACTGGCAGATCGTGCAGCAAGACAGCAACGGCGACAGCCAGTACGGAAAGTGCGAGACGATCCCCGTCGAATTGGCCCCCCGCCGGGCGGTGGGTGCGGCCCTCAAGGCGGCCAACTTGATCGGCGACGGGCTGTACGGCGTCGACGTCAAGGAATCGAACAAGAAGTTCTACGTGATCGAGGTCAACGACAACCCGAACATCGACGCGGGCGTCGAAGACGCGATCCTGCGAGAGGAGCTTTACAACCGCATCATGGAGGTGTTTCTCGACCGCATCGAACGCAGCAAAGCGGGGACCGTCGACACATGAGTGAGAGTGCGTCCACGCTCCGTCCCGCCGTTCTGACGAGCCGCCGGCTTTACGCCGGCGGTCTTTTGCAGAGCGTCAATCGCTGCTCGAAGACCGCCGGCGTAAAGCCGGCGGCTCGTGGGGCGCTGGGATCAATCAGGGCCTCCGAATAAGCGGGAGCCCCGCATGAGCGACGAATCTCCGCTCCACCTCTTCGAAGCGTTCGGCGTCGAGATTGAATACATGATCGTCGATGCCCGCACGCTCGACGTGCGGCCCATCACCGACCGCGTGCTGAAATTCATCGCGGGCGAGATCGTCTCCGACGTCGAGATGGGAGAGATCACCTGGTCGAATGAGCTGACGGCCCACGTCATCGAACTCAAGACGACCGGCCCGGCCCGTTCGCTCGCTCCGCTCCCCGCGCTGTTTCAGGAGAGCGTCCGCCGCATCAACGCCATCCTCGAAACGCACGGTTGCCGCCTTTTGCCATCGGCCATGCATCCGTGGATGGATCCCAACCGCGAGATGGTGATCTGGCCGCACGATTACAGCGTTGTCTACGAGGCGTTTAACCGCATCTTCGATTGCCGCGGCCACGGCTGGGCCAACCTGCAAGCCGTCCACTTGAACCTCCCCTTCGCCGACGATGCCGAGTTCGCCCGCCTGCACGCGGCCATCCGCGTGCTGCTGCCGATTCTGCCGGCGCTGGCGGCCAGCTCGCCAATCTTCGAGGGACGGCTGTCGGGCGTGTTGGACACGCGGTTGGACGTCTACCGCAACAATTGCCGCAAGATTCCGTTGGCGGCCGGTCGCGTGATTCCGGAACCGGTGTTCTCGGCCGCGGACTATCACGGCCGCATCCTCGAACCGCTCTGGGCCCAGATCGCCCCGCACGATCCGGAAGAGATCCTGCAGGAAGAATGGCTCAACTCGCGGGGCGCGATCGCCCGCTTCGAGCGGAACACGATCGAAATCCGCGTCCTCGACGTGCAGGAATGCCCGCAGGCCGACGTCGCCGTCTGCGCCCTGGTCGCCGACGTGCTCGAACGGCTGGCGAGTGGCCATTGGGGGGACCCGAAACTCCTCGAAGCCTGGGACACTGAGCCGCTGGCCGAAATGTTGCTCTCGACGATCCGCGACGCCGAGCAGGCGGTGATCCGAGATCCCGCTTATTTGCGTCTCTTCGGCATCGAGGGCCGCGCCCGCTCACAGCGGGAGAAGTCTGGCGGCACCTGGCTCGCGCCGTCGGCCCGTCGGCCCGCTCGGCTGACCCGAGCGTGAAGCCGGCCGTCGACATGATCCTCGAACGCGGCCCCCTCTCGCGGCGCATCCTGGCGGCCGTCGGCCCCGCCCCAAGTCGCGAGCGGATGGCCCTCGTCTATCGCGAACTGGCCGACTGCCTGGCGGCAGGCAGGATGTTCGTCGGCCTTGAGTGATTTCGTGCTCTTCACCTGCGAACACGGCGGCAACCACGTCCCGGCGGAGTATGCCCGCCTCTTCCGAGGCCACCGGAAACTGCTCGACAGCCATCGCGGTTACGACCCGGGTGCCCTCGATCTGGCCCGCACGTGCGCCCGCCGCCTCAAGGTGCCGCTCCATTTCGCCACGATCACGCGGCTCTTGGTCGACCTCAACCGCTCCGCCAACCATCCGCGGCAATTCTCGGTCGCCACGGAATACCTTTCCGCCGTCGAACGGCAAGCACTCTTCGCGAAGCACTATCATCCGTACCGCCGGCGAGTAGAGGACGAGATCGCAAGCGCCGTTGCTCGAGGCCAGCGGGTGCTTCACCTCTCATTCCACACGTTCACGCCGCAGCTCGACGGCGACGTTCGCCGGGCCGACGTTGGCCTCCTGTACGACCCGAGCCGTTCGGCCGAGGCGTCCTGGTGCGCCCGCTTCAAACAACTCCTCGCCGCCCGGCGGCCCGATCTGACGATCCGCAAGAACTATCCCTACCTCGGCAAGACGGACGGTTTTACCACCGCGCTCCGCAAAAAATGGAAGGGGACGGTCTACCTCGGCATCGAACTCGAAGTGAACCAAAGGTGGCCCCTGGGCGATCGCCGCGCTTGGCGCCGGTTGCAGCAAGACATGGCGGAAGCCATCGCGGAAACGATTTCGGTTTGAGCGGCGAAGGCAAAGACGTTGCCAACGTGATACGCTTCGTGAATCGAGTAGCGGAATCGCTAGATCGTCAGTGATTTCGACCACCAGCCCGCACCCATGACGCCGATTTTGATTGGTTATTTTCCCAAGCGGACCAAGCGAAAACCCGAGTGGCTCGAGGCGGCCGGGGTCACGGAGATTTGCAGCGTCTCTTGCTGCATCTCGGAAGAACCGGACGAGTGGATCGACAAGTGGCTGCACAACGACATGTGGGTCTACGACAGTCCCGAGCTGGCTTGGAGCGTGGTGCCGGAGCCTTCGCGTCCGGAATACGATCTGTATGCCTACAAGCTGTTCCCCGTCGTATTCGAAAACCAGGAGCGAAAGCCCTTCGCCTTGCCGGAAATCGACGTGCAGCCGCTCTCTGACTCTTTTACGAGGCTCGGATTTGACGCCGTGAGCCGATCTTGCGGCACAACCTTTGAGTGTTCGCCCCTTTCGTGCTGCTCGATGGCGGAAAAAATTCCGGTCAACCGGTACTGCCTGTTCGATGATGCGGAGATCGCCCTCCAGAAGGCGGCGGATTTTGAAGCGTCCGGCTGCGAGCCGGGGCCCTATTTCGTCGTTGAAGTTTGGCGCTAAGCGGTCACGAAAGGCCAAACTGTCGTCTGTGAGAGGACCAATGGAACGCACGACCGAGTACAAGACGACCTACGTGCAAATGTTTTCCCACGCGAAGCGGACCGTCCCGCCGCCGCGGGAAGGACTGACGGTGGTGCAAGCGAAGCATCCGACGGTCGCGTATTACCGTTTCATTTACGACGCGGTCGGCGCGCCTTGGAACTGGCGGAGCCGCAAGCGGCTGAGCGACGGCGAGCTGGCGGTCGTCATCGGGAATCCCAAGGTCGAAGTCCACGTCCTCTATGTCGACGGCGTGCCGGCCGGGTTTTGCGAGTTCGACCGTCGTGTCGCGGGCGAGGTCGAAATCGTCCAGTTCGGCCTGACGCCCGACTTCACCGGCCAGGGGCTCGGCAAATACTTTTTGCAGTGGGCCATCGACAAGGCGTGGAGCGACCCCATCAAGCGATTATGGCTGCACACGTGCACCCACGACTCCCCCATCGCCTTGCCAAACTACTTGAAGGCCGGCTTTACGGTCTTTAAAGAGACCACGGGAGACCCGTTCGAGAACAAGCCGCGACAAGAGCCGGAAACATGACCTGAGCTTTGGAATTGCCAGGTTATTTCGCACTTTTTTCGGTTCGTAGTCCGTCTCGGATTTAAACAGACAGGACAATTTTTAACAGGAGGTAACAGAGGCAACAGAGAAAGACCGAGTCGTTCCTCTTTTGCTTTCTCCGTTACCTCCCTTACCTCCTGTTCAAAAGTTTTTTCGGCATTTGGCTTCGTGTCTTCGTCGAGAAACACCGCGTCGACGACGGCGGGCTGAGCCGTTCAAGAATTGCTTGGCGCGTTGGCCGACCACGCGTGCCGTGTCATTCGCCGTCACGCCCACAATCCCAAGACGAGCGGCACCGCAGACTGGAGCAATGCGATTTTCAGCGTCGGGCGGGGCGACTTGGCGTGGGCGGCACGCCCTTTTTCCAATCGGGCCGCGGGCCGCGTCCCTGTACGAAAACGGGTTCCGGCCGCTTGGGGTGGTTTTCGACCGCCGGCGTCGGCTCATAGCCGTATTTTTCGATGATCCATCCCCAGCGGAGCGCGATTTCGACCTGCTGCCGAGGCGAAAGCTGGTAGCCGTTCGTCCGGTAATCCGCGAGCCCGGCCAGGTGCCGGTTCAGTCGGGGCAGAAAGCGATCGAAGCCGCCCAGACCGAGGCAATCGTAGAGTTGCCGCATCGATTGCACGGGGTCGCGCACCAGGTCCTCGTAGCGGAGCTCGCAAAACCGGTCGGCACGGATCAACTTTTGACCTTCCTCGATCTTCTGGTACAGGCGAACGCAATCGCTCAGCACCTGCTCCTCGAGGCCCGCGAATGTCGGCTTCTGCAAGGCCTGGCTGGCGTACAGCGTTTTCCACAGGTTGACCGTCGACGGAAAGACCACGTACGGATCGCGCACGATGTGCACGAAGCGGGCGTCGGGAAACAGCTCGAGCAACGTCTTGATGCGGCAACTGTGCGGCGGTGACTTGAGGATCAATCGCCGCGGATCCCGGCAGGTCAGCTCCCGCAGGAACTGCAGAAAACTCCGCTTCCACGAGGCGCGTGAGCGTGGCGGCAAATCTTCCAGATCCAGGTAATCGTCGGCCTGAGGCGGTTGATTCGGAAAGGCGACTCTCCAATAGGGCGAGGGCTGGCCGAGCATGCACAGCGCGAATTCGTCTTCCTGCGGCCGATCAAAACCAGCCGCCATGTCGTCCATGGGCCGATGGGCCGGGGCGAGGAAAGCCAGCCATCGCGAAAAGAACCGTTCGGTCAGCAAAAAGTGATTGGGCGCCATGCACGCGTAGGTCGAGGGAGACGTATGGCGTTCGTCGAGCGACAGCAGCTCGTGCAACAGCGTCGTGCCGGTCCGCCAATGGCCGATGATAAACAGGGGCGCGTGGCGGATCACGGTCCGGCCAATGCGGCGGCCGTAAAGGACCTGCTGGACTCCACGCAGCGCGGTGTGGACGACGCTCGCGATCGTGATCAGCGCAACATTGAACAGCCAGGTCCAATCGATCGCGAAACGATGGCGTGCCAAAAGCCGGATCCAGCCGGGGAACCCCATTCCAGCCCAGATATGGGGCTGCCACCACCTCCGCTTCGTGCCCGCTTCGACCGCGCCGCGAACCGATCCCCCGCTTGCTGCAATCATGGGCGACTCGCTTAATTTTTTTCTTTGCTGCTGCAATTGGCGTACCGCTTGGGGGAGGGTTTAAGGCGAAAGTAGCGCGACTTGAGGGAAGGCGGAAGGATGAAGGATGAAGGACTTTACTGTCGGAATCATCGTCGTTGATCGGGGCGTAAGGGGGGTAAGCGTTTGCGTTTTTGGTAGTGGTAGAAGCGTGCGGTTTCGTTGCGTCGGAGTTGGCGGGTCGCGGAATTGGCGACGGATTCGGGATGCAAGAGGTTCCATTGCTGTTGCAGAGTTCGGGCGATGAGTTGGCGGACTTGAGGAACGCTGAGAGCCGGTGTCGTTTGTCGTCCCTTAAGTGATTCGCTCACGAGGAACCAGGTCGCCAGGAGCGAGAGTGTTTGATGGTGATGCCAACCTTGCCAGGTCCGCGCTTGGTAGTCGGCCAATCCGGCTTCGCTTTTGCCGCGCCGGATGGTTTCCTCGACGCGGCGTTCGGCGGAGATCACGCGCAAACTCGGCGGCGGGAGTGCTCGCCGATGCGTTGGACAAATAGATGTCGTCGTGTCGCAGGTCGTGTTCGTCGCGATAACGCGTGAGGATCAAGACCTCGGCGTAGGGCAGTTTGCGACGGTTGTCCATGGTCTGCACGTGCGGAACGACGGCGATCTCCACGAACAGCGGCCCCTTTTCGCCATCACGCACGTCGATCGACTGCCACGCCCCTTCAGGAAGTTGATCGCGAATGCGGGTCACACTCACAAACGGACGAGCGGTCGGGCCGCCGGGCCCGCAGTGGGGAACTTCCTGGCCGTCCAGGATGCGGGCCGTGATGTTACTCGGAATGGCCAGCACGTAGCGTTCTCCCAATTCGTGCAAATCTCGGCGAAAATGGGTCACTTTCCCAAATTCGTCGTCAGCCGTGATCCAGGCATGTGGCAGGATCGGGCCGCGGGTCCGGATCATCTCCAGAGCTTGCGCGTGTCGCGTCTGAAAGCGGACCTGAGGCGGGACGCCGGCCGTACGGCAGCGCTGGCGATCTTTCGTCCATTCCTCGGGCAGATACAGTCGGAAGTCGCACAAGGCGTGTTCGCGTCGCGAGACGTAGGCCAAATAAACACCGACTTGGCAGTTGGTGACTTTGCCCAACCGGCCGCACCATTGTTGGGCCGCGCCGACCGATTTCCGGCCCTGCTTGGGAAATGCCGAAGGATCGATGACCAGCACGCCATCGGCCTCGCCCAGCGTGGCCGCGATCTGGCCGCACAACTCGTCCATCAACGGCACGTGGTTCCAGGTCGAACTGCCGATGAAGTGCTGCAGATCGTGGCGATCCTGATCTTGCTCGTAAGCGATCGCTTCCGTGTTCTTGCGAGTCACGTTCGACAACAACCCTTTGCAAAACTGCTGAACATGTTGCCGTTGACGGTCATTCAACAAACCGTCCAAAAACGGCTTGAGAAAAACAGAGAGCTCCGCGGGCAATCTCCTGACATGGTCGGGCGACACCTCGCATTGTTTCAGCATCTGCTCCTTGCGCAATATAAAACGACGATCCATCGCCAGTCTCCCATAACTGATCCTTCGTTTGGAAGATCTCGATCTGGCAATAACTTAAAGACGATCAGCTCCTTCCGACAGTAAAGAGGATGAATCAGAGTAGCACACCCGCCCAAAGGGCGGACGCCATCTTATCTGGCCTTATTCATCCTTCATCCTTCCGCCTTCATCCTTCCGCCTTCCCTCCGAAGTCGCTCCGCTGGATTTCAACGGGTTGTCAGGCCGGGCTCGTTGAATTCGCCGGCCATGTGCCGGGCCATCCGCCGCCAGGCCCACAATCCCAAGACGAGCGGCACGGCGGACTGCAGCATTCCGGTTTGCCACTGGCGGCGCCCGTTCGAGGGTCCGAACCAGATGAGCAGGTTGTGTTCGACGGTTGGCGGTATGACGCCGGTCCGGAACGTGAATGCGAATAAGGCCACGAGGGTGCAGGCTGTGAGGCCCCAGACAGGCCGGCCGGCTCGCCGGGCCATTGCCAGAAAGAACCACGCCGTCAGAGCGAACGGCGCGAATCGCTGGACAAAAACGATTCCGTCAGCGAGCGCCCACTCGAAGGCTGTCGGCGGATTGGGATTCAACGGCTCAAGCGGAGTGAGGACGGATTTGCACGCCAGGCAGACCGTGAGCAGGGCAGCCAGCGTCAGCACGACGGCCGGGATCGGCGCGACGACGAACGTCAGCACCGGGTGGCGACCGGCAAACGTCCGGCCGGCAAGTTCGGCCGCGGCGGCCTCGGCCAGCGACTCGGGACTTCCCAACTTTTCTTCGACCAGCATCTGAGCATCCATGCTCGGATTCTCCTGTTCGAGATCGGTGACATGATCGGCGAGCTCCTCGATCAACCGTGCCGCGTACTCCGGCGGCAGGTTCCGTTTTCGCAATTCCTCGCGTAAGCGGTCACGCCATTGCGGCCTGCCCATGTGTGCCTCCTTGCAACACGGTGTTCACGGCGGCCACGACCTCCTGCCAGGTCGCCCGCGAGGTCGCCAGTTTTTTCTGGCCTTGTTTGGTGACGCGGTACACGATCCGGTTTCTGCCGGCGACCAGCTCCCGCCGGCTCGACAGGAGCTTCTGCGCCTCCAGCCGGTGCAGCACGGGGTAGATGCAGCCCTCGCCGAAATCGAACTTCTGGCCCGAGGCGTCATGGATCGCCTGCACGAGGTCGTAGCCATGCAGCGGACGCCGCTCGAGAAGCTGCAGGATCAACAGTTCGGGAACGCCGTTGAGGAAGTCGGGATTGGTTTTCTTCGTCATGAGCGGGCTTATACCTTGAACCTTGAGGTAATGTCAACGGGGACTCTGCGGCGGCGATTCGTGCGAGGATTTTTTGGGCCGCGGTGATCCGAATCGTCACGAGCGTCGTTTGCGTCTGTGGCTGCTCGCGGGCGATCAGAAGCAAGAGACGGTTCGAGACTGTATGATCGGTCGTCTGTCGCCGTACTACTAACGTTTTCATTCTTTTTACAGCGAGAAGATTTTTTCAATTGAAGCTTCAAGCGTGTATCGCTTTACTGTCGGAATCATCGTCGTTGATCGGGGCGTAAGGGGGGTAAGCGTTTGCGTTTTTGGTAGTGGTAGAAGCGTGCGGTTTCGTTGCGTCGGAGTTGGCGGGTCGCGGAATTGGCGACGGATTCGGGATGCAAGAGGTTCCATTGCTGTTGCAGAGTTCGGGCGATGAGTTGGCGGACTTGAGGAACGCTGAGAGCCGGTGTTGTTTGTCGTCCCTTAAGTGATTCGCTCACGAGGAACCAGGTCGCCAGGAGCGAGAGTGTTTGATGGTGATGCCAACCTTGCCAGGTCCGCGCTTGGTAGTCGGCCAATCCGGCTTCGCTTTTGCCGCGCCGGATGGTTTCCTCGACGCGGCGTTCGGCGGAGATCACGCGCGCAAACTCGGCGGCGGGAGTGCTCGCCGATGCGTTGGACAAATAGATGTCGTCGTGTCGCAGGTCGTGTTCGTCGCGATAACGCGTGAGGATCAAGACCTCGGCGTAGGGCAGTTTGCGACGGTTGTCCATGGTCTGCACGTGCGGAACGACGGCGATCTCCACGAACAGCGGCCCCTTTTCGCCATCACGCACGTCGATCGACTGCCACGCCCCTTCAGGAAGTTGATCGCGAATGCGGGTCACACTCACAAACGGACGAGCGGTCGGGCCGCCGGGCCCGCAGTGGGGAACTTCCTGGCCGTCCAGGATGCGGGCCGTGATGTTACTCGGAATGGCCAGCACGTAGCGTTCTCCCAATTCGTGCAAATCTCGGCGAAAATGGGTCACTTTCCCAAATTCGTCGTCAGCCGTGATCCAGGCATGTGGCAGGATCGGGCCGCGGGTCCGGATCATCTCCAGAGCTTGCGCGTGTCGCGTCTGAAAGCGGACCTGAGGCGGGACGCCGGCCGTACGGCAGCGCTGGCGATCTTTCGTCCATTCCTCGGGCAGATACAGTCGGAAGTCGCACAAGGCGTGTTCGCGTCGCGAGACGTAGGCCAAATAAACACCGACTTGGCAGTTGGTGACTTTGCCCAACCGGCCGCACCATTGTTGGGCCGCGCCGACCGATTTCCGGCCCTGCTTGGGAAATGCCGAAGGATCGATGACCAGCACGCCATCGGCCTCGCCCAGCGTGGCCGCGATCTGGCCGCACAACTCGTCCATCAACGGCACGTGGTTCCAGGTCGAACTGCCGATGAAGTGCTGCAGATCGTGGCGATCCTGATCTTGCTCGTAAGCGATCGCTTCCGTGTTCTTGCGAGTCACGTTCGACAACAACCCTTTGCAAAACTGCTGAACATGTTGCCGTTGACGGTCATTCGACAAACCGTCCAAAAACGGCTTGAGAAAAACAGAGAGCTCCGCGGGCAATCTCCTGACATGGTCGGGCGACACCTCGCATTGTTTCAGCATCTGCTCCTTGCGCAATATAAAACGACGATCCATCGCCAGTCTCCCATAACTGATCCTTCGTTTGGAAGATCTCGATCTGGCAATAACTTAAAGACGATCAGCTCCTTCCGACAGTAAAGATCGTCACGTTGATGACACGACAGGAATCGGAACCACGGATTTCACTGATGGCACTGATGAGGAGCAGAGGCAGATTTCAGGTGGGGAGGCATTCCGCCATTCCGCCATTCCGCCATTGGGGCGGATGCAAAGCCATGGGGCGGATGCAAAGCCATGGGGCGGATGCAAAGCCATGGGGCGGATGCAAAGCAATTTGCCATTCCGCCGAAGGGCGGATTCAAAGCAATCTTCATCAGGTTTTTTATCAGTGGGATCCGTGTGATCCGTGGTCGCTTTCCTCTGTTTTTTGGTTCCTGCTCAGCAAAGCGAGGCCGCGTTGGGTCTTTCGCTCGGATTGGGGAGATTCACGTTATGAATCAAGAAAACTCGCACCTCCGACGACGGACCGGCCTTGGGTTCGCGTCGCTGATGTTTCTTGTGTGCACGATGGCGTCGAGTGCGCGAGTCGCCGTGGCTGATGATTTTTCGGCGGAGAGTAATGGCGGCGGGTCGGGGGCGAGTTTCGCGGACATCAAATTGCCGCGCCCCGGCGAGCACGAGTTCATTCTCGATCAGGCCAATCTGCTCAGCGATACCGACAAAACAAAAATCCGCCAGATCGCCGAGAAGCTGCTGAAGGACAAGGCGGCCCCGATCCTCGTCGTCACCATCGACTCGATGGCGCATCACGGCGGCGCGGGGTTGCGGATCGAGACGTTCGCGCAACTGCTCTTCGATCAGTGGGGGATCGGTCCGGTCAAGGTGGGCAAGACCCCCTGGAATTACGGAATGCTGTTGCTCGTCTCCCGGGACGATCGGCAGGCGCGGATCGAACTGGGAGCTGGCTGGCGCCGCGATAAGGACGTGCAGGCGCAGCAGATCATGGACGAGCAGATTATTCCCCGCTTCAAACAGGGGAATTTCTCGGGCGGGATCGTGGCCGGGGTCGAGTCGCTCGACAAGCTGGCACGCGACCTGAAGTTGCCGAGCCGTCCGCGCTCGACCGCCGAATACATCGTGCCGGCGGTGATCGGCGGGTTGGGGCTCTTCACCATCATTTCGCTCATCCGCCGCGGGTCGAGCGGCTGGGCCTGGATCTTCTGGGCGGCGATCCTCGGCGTGATCGGCGCCATTTTGTATGAAATGGCAAATAACCGTTCGCGGGGCGGCGGATTCGGCGGCGGCGGTTTCTCGGGAGGCTCGTTCGGCGGCGGGTTTTCCGGCGGCGGCGGCGCTTCCGGTTCTTGGTAATCGCTCGACAGAGTGCAGTCATCGCGGCGTGGAGCAAGATGAACGATGCGAATGGGACATGCGATCGGCGAGGCGGAGCGGCAACGGGTCGCTCAGGCGATCCGGGAAGGCGAATCAAAAACGAGTGCCGAGATCGTTCCCGTCATCGCCCGCAGTTCGGGCCGTTATGACCGGCCGGAAGACATCGTCGGATTGTGGCTTGCACTCGTCGGGATTTTGAGCGTGTGGTTTCTCTTGCCGTCGCGCGCCGCCAAGACGGGAAGTTGGGACACGTTTGGTCCGTCGTTCGAGATTGTGCTGCTGGTCGCCGTGACGGTGGTCGGGTTCATCGTGGGGGCCTTTGTGGCGACCCGCATCGGCTGGCTGCGGCGGCTCTTCACGCCGCACCGCCAGATGCGTGAGGAAGTCTTCGCCCGGGCCCGGCAGGTCTTTTTCGACAACCGCGTCTACCGCACGGAGGGCTCGACCGGCGTCCTGCTCTACATCTCGCTCTACGAGCGGATGGCCGCCGTGATCGCCGACCAGCAAGTGATCGACAAGCTGGGGCAGGCCCAGATCGATCAGATCTGCACCGAATTCACGCGGCGGCTGGCAGCGGGGACGCCCATCGACGCCTTATGCGAGACGGCGGTCTCCCTCGGCGGCCGTTTGAGCGGCGTGTTGCCGCGGGCCGCGGATGACGTCAACGAATTGTCCGACGCGCTCGTCCTCTCGGACTGAGGCCGCGCCGCATCCGGGCGGCCGCGCCCGCACATTCCGGCGGAGGCCGAGGCCGCCGTCTAGCGCTGGGAGCATGCAACACTCCCATGTTCCATTTTACGGCAAGGGTCAAGGGGTCGATTCGGCCCGCGCGATTTTTCTGTGGTGGTTTCCCTTTTTTTGCGCCGCAGAAAAACCAGAAAAATCGGGGATCTGTGCAAAAATTGTGCAGAAATTTCGGACTGGACACTTGGGTGAATGAGAAAACAGACGCCGGAGGGCCCCGGGTTAGCGACGTCCTTCCACTTCGAGGGCTTTGAGGATGCCCTTGATGTAGCCGTAGCAGAAGGCGAAATCTTCCGCGCCGCTCGGGTCGGCAGAACTGTGGGGGACGTGGTCGGGCATGAGCATGCCAGTGTACCCGACGTCGCGGAGCGTGCGGGCGGCTTGGAACAGGTCGACGTCTCCTTCGTCGGGATAGACCTCCTGAAAGCTGTTGCGATGTCCGCGGATGTTGCGGAAATGGATGTTGAAGATCTTGTTTTGCCGGCCGAAGTGGCGGATCACGTCGTCAATTTGCCGGCCCGGATCCTCCAGCATTTCGGCGACGGTGCCGAGGCAGAAGTTAAGGCCGTGGTAGGGGCTCTCCTGGAGGGAGACGAATTTCTTGAGCCCGTCGACCGTTCCCAGCACGCGGCAGACGCCTTGATAACCTTCGGGCGGGACGCCCGGATCGTGCGGATGGCAGGCGGCCCGGACTTTGTGTTCGTTGCAGACCGGGATCACGCGGTCGAGAAAATACGTGATCCGTTCCCAGGCGATTTCCGCGCTCGACACGGCCGGCCCGCGTGACGGGTTTTTTCGGCCGGGCGTCGGAGAGGCGCCAGGTACTGTAAGACGAGCCACCGCGGCCCGGTGTCGGCTCGGTTCGCAGCACGCCGAGCAGGCTCATGTTGTATTTGAAGGCGGGGACGCCGACTTTGGCGCAGGCTTCGATCATCTTGTGGACGTCGTCGATGTCGCGGTCGCGCTGGGGGCTTTGGCCGAGCATGATGGCCCCCCGTTTTTCGCGATCGATGTGGCTCGACGTGAGGAAGGGGAGCGCCACCATGTCGAGGTGGACGCCGTGCGCTTCACACAATTCGCGCGTGCGGGCCAGTTCCTCGACCGTCCAATGACCGCGGGGACCGGGATCGGGCGGATAGCCGCAGATATGCTCCACGCCGTGCCGTTTGAAGGTCTGGAGCATGGCGGCGTTGGTTGGACCGCGCTGGCAGCCGACGTGCATGCCGAGCGGAGTCTGCGGCAGGCTCGGCGCGGCGGAGAGGCGATCCTCCGGTTTCGTCTGCTCGCGGCTGGCGGCGGCCAGGGTGACTCCCGCGGCGGTCAGGAATTCACGGCGATTCATGGGCGGGCCTTTTTTTAGAGGCCGTTCGGGCGGAATAATTCGGCGAAGCGTGGAGATGCCGGCGCCGTTACCAGCATACCCGCGACTCGTCGTCGGCATCGAGGCGGTCCGGCTTGATTCTTAAGCCGATGACTTCAGTACAATGCGCCTTCGTACGTTATCCCATAAAAAATCGGACCGCTCACGCACGCTCCCGGGAAAGTTTATGAGCGAGGAAGAACGGAATTTGGTCAACGAAGGTGCACCGCACACGGAGTCCGCTCCAGGCGACGGCAAGGCGGTCGCACGGCCGACAATCGGCACCGGACCGGCGGGGGCCGGCGGCCCGCGCACCAGTCGCCGGCGGCTGGTGGTGGGCGTGATTGCCATTTTGATCCTGGCGCTCGTTCTTTATTACGGTGCGCCGGCGGTCTGGAAGATGTTGAACACGGTCTCGACGGACGACGCGTACGTGAACGGCCACGTCACGTTCGTGGCGGCCCGCGTCCCCGGGCAAGTGACGACCGTTTATGTCGACGACAACGATCGGGTCCGCAAGGGGAGCATTCTCGTCCGACTCGACAAGGAGCCGTACCAGATCCAGGTGGACTTGAAAAAAGCCGCGTTGGCGACGGCGGAAGCCCAGTTGCTGGCGACACAGGACTCGGTCCGCGGCCTCGTTGCCCAGGTGCGGGCCAACCGGTTCAAACTCCAGCACGCCATTGAGTCGGTCGACAACCAGATCGCCCTGTTGCGGGCGAATATTGCCGCCCTCGAAAACAAACGTGCCACAAAGACGCGGGCAAAGGCCGATTACGATCGGGCCATCCAACTGGCGAAGACCCCGGGCGCGATTGCTCCGCAGGACGTTGATCAACGGCGGGAAGCACTGGACGTCGCGCAGGCTCAAGTCACGCAAGCGCTCGAGGCGGTTTACGAGATCCGTGTCGGTCTTGGACTTCCCGCGAAGCCGGAAAAAGGCGACGACCTCGCGCAAGTGCCGCCTGAGCTCGATCAGAACTATTCCACCGTCCGGCAAGCTCTGGCGGACTTGATGGCGAGCGCGGCGCCTCTCGGTGTTTTTCCTCCGTCGTATAACGCGTCGCCCAAGGAGACCGTTGCCGACTTCTATCGGCGCGACCCGAATGGCAACCTCGACCGGATCTACGCCAATTTGATCAAGGAATCGCCAGACATCAAATTGGCCACTGCGAAGCGAGACCAGGCCAAGAGCGATTTTGAACAGGCCGAATTGAACCTGCGGTATTGCGATGTGGTCGCGGAGATCGACGGCGTGATTACGCGGCGAAACGTCAATCCGGGAAACAACGTCCAGGCGGGCGAGGGGCTGATGGCGATCCGTTCGCTCACCGAAATCTGGATCGACGCCAACTTCAAAGAGACGCAGCTCCGTAACTTGCGGATTGGCCAGCGGGCCGACCTCGAAGTCGACATGTACGGAAGCCACAAGACGTTCCACGGGGCGATCTCGGGCTTCACGATGGGGACCGGCTCGACGCTTGCCCTGATTCCGGCCCAGAACGCGACCGGAAACTTCATTAAGGTCGTTCAGCGTTTGCCGGTGCGCATCGACCTCACCGACTACGACCCTGACAAAGAACCCCTGTTCGTCGGACTCTCGGTCGTGCCCTACGTCTGGTACAAGGAGCCCCTTGCCAACGTCCCCAATGCAGGCAAGTTCCTGCGGCCGCAAATGTTGGATTTGCCGGTCGGCAAACTGCCGGGGTCTTTGCCCGTTCCGCCGCCGAGCGGTGCGGCAACGACCGGCCCCGCGGTAAGCAGCCCGACACAGAACGTGGCGCAGCCGCCAGGGGCCGATGCGACGAAGGGAAGTCCAACCGGGAGAGTTCCGTGACGTCGCTGGCGATTCCTGCGGCGACGGCACGTCCCGCGGTGAACCCGTGGGTCGTGGCGGCGGTCGTTGTCGTGCCCACCTTTATGGAGGTGCTCGACACCACCATCGCCAACGTCGCGCTGCGCTACATTGCGGGCGGCCTGTCCGCCGCCGTCGTCGACAGCGAATGGGTCATCACCAGCTACCTGGCGGCCAACGCGACGATCTTGCCGATCAGCGGCTGGCTGTCGGCGCGCCTGGGTCGGCGCAACTACTTTATGTTTTCGATCGCCGTGTTTACGATCAGTTCCGGCTTGTGCGGCATGGCGACGAGCCTCAATCAGTTGATCCTCTTCCGTGTCCTGCAGGGACTGGCGGGAGGGGGATTGCAGCCCAGCAGCCAGGGTGTCTTGCTCGATGCTTTTCCGCGGGAAAAGCAGGGAGCAGCCATGACCATGTTCGGCATCGCCGCCTTGCTGGCACCGGTGGTCGGACCAACGTTGGGAGGGTACCTCACCGACAACTACAACTGGCGCTGGATCTTCTACATCAATTTGCCGGTGGGAGCGCTGGCATTGGTGGCTTGCTATCTTGTGCTCGACGATCCGGATTATCTCAAGTCCGAGCGGGCTGAGCTTCTGAAGAAACCTTTCAACTTCGATTACATCGGTTTCGGACTTTTGGCCCTCACGATGTCGTCGTGGGAGATCATGCTCAGCAAGGGGCAGCAGTGGGACTGGCTGGGCGATCCGTTCTGGCGGGTGCAGACCCTCTTGATCGCATTTGTCGGCGGATTAATCCTGCTGATCATTCGGGAAATGCGGATCAGCAATCCGGTCGTCAACTTCCGGCCGCTCGGAGAGCGCAATTTCACCGCGTGTTGTATCATCATCTTTTTCGCGTATGCCGCGCTTTACGGTCAGAGCACGTCGCTGCCTGCGCTGTTGCAGACGTTGTTCGGATACGACGCCTACCATTCCGGCCTGGTGCTGTCTCCGGCTGGCATTGCCGCGATTGGCGTGCTCCTCGTGGTCGGAGCTTTGCTGGGCCGGGGAGTCGATGCGCGGTGGTTTATTGGAATGGGACTGATCGTGCTCGGCGGCGCGAGTTATTGGATGTCGCTCACGAACCTCGAGATTAGCCCCTGGCAGGTCGTTTGGCCCCGCGTGGTGACGATCGGCGGTCTGTCGATGATCTTTGCTCCCCTGAATGTCGCGGCCTACCTTTACACGCCGCGGCATCTGCGCGGCGCGGCGGTCGGGCTGCTCGCTCTTTTGCGGAATGAAGGGGGGAGCGTCGGCACCTCGCTCGCACAGACAATTCAGGAACGGCGTGAGCAATTCCATACGCTGCGGTTGGGAGAATATCTGGATCGCTTCAATCCTGCAGTGAACGATTTTGCCCGCCAGTCGCAAGCCGCTTTGTTCCGTCAAACCGGCGACCCGGCGCTTGCCCGGGGGATGAGCTGGCAATTGCTCGATGATCTTCGTCTGCAGCAGGCGTCGTCGCTCGCGTACTTTGACGTCTTCTGGGTCTGCGCCGCAATGGCGGCGTGTCTCGTCGTCCTCGTGTTGATCATGAAACGTTCGGTGGCCGAGAAAGGTGCCGCGGTCGGCGGCGAATGAATCGCGGGAGCACTCAGCCCGATTTGCGTTTGCGCACAATCCCGTGTTTGGGCGCCGGCACTCGTCGGGCGACGCTGCGGACGGCCGGTTGACGCGGCTTTCCCCCTTTGCGTTTGGGCGAGCGTCCCTGTTTCATGCTCTTTCGCAGGGCATCCATGAGGTTGACGATAGGCGGCTCCTCGGCCTGCGTCGAAACGACGACGTTTTTGCCTTCCATCTTGGCCGCGATCAGTTCTTCGACCTGCTTCGTGAAGGAGTCCGTGTACGCGGCCAGATCGAGGTTTTCTTCGACCATCGATGCCATCAACTGGCGGGTCAGTTTCCGCTCCTGTGCCGAGGGATTGGTCTCGGCCACTTCCTGCTCAAATTCGGACGTGTCTTTGACGCGCGTGGCGTATTCGAGCACGTCGGCGGCGAGAAGTTTCCTTAACGGGCGCAGGCGCACGATGTGTTCCTTTTTTGTGAGGACCATTCGCGCGATCCCGTGGATCCCCTCGGCCACCATCGCATCGTGAATCAGCTCGTACGGTTTCTGCCCGATTTCGCCGTCGGGGACCAAGTAGTACGTGCGGCCCGAGAAGAAGGCGGGATCAATGGCCTCCGGTCGCACGAACGAGTCGACGGAGATCGCCCGTTCACTCGTGTCGCGCAACTGGTCCAATTCCTCGGGATCGACCACGACGTACTGATCTTTCGCGTACTCGTAACCCAGCACGATGTCGGCCGAGCTGACCTCGCCGTGAATCGGGCAGGTCTTCACGTAGCGAATGCGGCTGTGGCATTCGTTGTGGAGCTGATGGAAGCGGATGGCGGGGCCGCTCTGCGAGCCGACGTATGCGCTGACGGGAACAGAGACCAGGCTGATTTTGAGATAGCCATTCCACGACGGGCGGGGAGCCATTTGCCGTCCCTTTCGCAAGGTGGTTTGCTTCCCTCCCTGGCGAAAGAACGACCGTCCTTCGTGTCCGCTTGTAAACAAACGGCCCAGTGAATCACCTGGAGACGGCAAGACCCGCCGGATCTCTCCGACGGGCCTTGCCAATCACCTCGCGTGAGAAGTCTCGCTCCTCCTGAAACTCCCTTTGAGCCACTCGACCGCGAGGACTTTCGCTAGTGCAAACCGCGCGCCCAGTCCTGCAAAAGCATGCGCGGTTCTATTCGGCGAGGAATTCGGTCACAACGCGACCCTCGGCGGACGGGAGCGGCACCTTGAGCAACCGGGCAATCGTGGGTGCGACGTCGATGCTCGCGATGGTCTTCAAGCGAGCACCCGGTTTGATTCCCGCGCCGGCCGCGACGAAGGTCGCCTGCATGAAGCGGGGCTCGGGCCGATGCCCGTGCGTTCCCTTGCGACGCCCGGCGTCGACCACCGGTTCGCCGGAGACGGAATCGGCAAAGCTGAATCCCGGGCGCGTCGTCAGAATCAACTGCGGCGCCTCCGAATTCTCACTCGGATCGGGGAGCCCGAGCTTTGTGAACTCGGCGGGTTCGAGAATACTTTCGACTCCCTTCAGCTGTTTCAGGGACCGCACGATCTCGGCCGAGCGCGCCTTGGCTTTGTCGTCGAAGAGGTACAAGAAGGCCGAGCCTCCCGTGGCCACGGCCCACGCCTGTCGACGGGTCACGCCACCGCGGTCGTCGGCATCGACCAGGCCGAGCCGTTTCAGGACGACATTCGGCTGAATGAATTTGTCGTAGGGCGCAAAGCCGTGATCGGAGACGACAAAAAGCGCTGAATTGTCGGCGAACCGCGGCTGACGAAGCGTATGCCAGATCTGCTTAATGCAGCGGTCCTCAAAAGCGGCGGCCTGGTACGCGGCAAATGTCTGCGGACCGAAGAGGTGCTGCACGCCGTCCGTCGAGACGAGGTGGACGAGGAGCAGATTCACGTCTTTCTTCTCGAGCAGGAAGCAGGCGACCTGTGCATAGAGCCGATCGCGGCGCAGCGCGTATTGCTTTTGCCATCCCCACGCACCGAGGTGGGAAATGTCGATGCCGGCCTGCGAAAGCTCGTGGGCTAAGCCCGGCGTCGTGTAGCGCTCGTGCGGCTCGGGCCGGCTCGAATCAGGGATCATCCAGTCGAGCGACCGCGCCCCGTTGGTGCAGGGCCAGATCACGGCGGCCGTTTTCAAACCGGCGGCATGAGCGGCATCGTACAGCGTCGGGACGTGGATCGCCTGCTCTTTGGTGAGCTCCGGGTCGCCGATGTAAACCACGGGGCGCCGCGAACGCCGATCGTACGTGATATTGGCCAGGACGCCGTGCAAATTGGGCCGCGTTCCGGTGATAAGCGACGTATGCGCGGGCCACGTCACGCTGGGGAACGTCGTGATCATTCCCTCAGCCGCCGCCCCTTTCCGGCGCAGTTCGCGCAGCGTGGGGAGATCGGCTTTCGGATCGTCAAGGTAGGTGGCTGCCAGGCCATCGACGCTCACGAGGACGACATGCCGAACGTCAGCAGCCGTGAGCGTTTTGCCGGCCAGCAAGGCGACGGCGAAGACGACGAGGGCACGAGTCGGACAGATTTTGAGACGCATAAAAGATCGGGGAGCCTCCTTCATTTTTACGGTCTTCAGCGACGTTGTCGACGCGCGAGGTGGCGGGAATCGGCCGTCAACGCAGCCGATCCGGGCGGTTCGGGTTGTGTAAAACGGACGAGGCAACTATAAACAGGCACGCGCCGCTCTGGGGCGGCCGGCACGATTTAAGTTGGTTGTTCCCATGCGCTTTTCGTTGGTGGATCGAATCGTCGAGCTGGCCCCCGGGAAGTCGGTTACGGCGATCAAGAACGTATCGCTGGCCGAAGAATACCTCGCCGACCATTTTCCGGGGTATCCGGTGTTGCCCGGCGTGATGATGTTGGAGTGTCTCGTCCAGGCGGGGGCCTGGCTGATGCGTTCCACCGAAGATTTTCGCTACAGCATGATCCTGCTCAAGCAGGCCAAAGCGTTGAAATACAATACGTTCGTCCGGCCCGGCCAGACATTGACCGTCACGGCGGCCCTTCACTCGCGGGGTGAGCGTGAATATGTCTTTAAAGGATCCGGGACGGTTGAGGGAAACTCGGCAGTGAGTGCGCGTCTCACGCTGCAACAATTCAACCTGTCTGAGCGCAATCCAGACTTCGAGGAATCGGACCGCAAACGGATCGACGACTTGCGGCGACGGTTCGCGGAAATCTGGACGCCAACGCCGCAGGCCGGTCCGATTGTCTGACGCCTTGCGCTTGGAACGGCTCCGACAACCGGAAGCCGCCGCCAAAGAAAGACGAAGAATGAGGCTCGAGGGACGAGTGGCATTGGTGACCGGGGGAAGCCGAGGCATCGGCCGGGCAATCGTCTGCGCCTGGCCCGCGAAGGAGCCAAAGTGGCCTTCGTCTACAACGCCAGCCGCGACGCCGCCGACAAGCTGATCGAAGAGCTCACACAAGAGCAGCGCGAGGTCATCGCCTTCCAGTGCGACGTCAAGCACAAGAGCGAGGCGGAAAAAGTCATTCAGGCGGTGATCGACAAGTGGGGCAAGCTCGACATCCTCGTCAACAACGCCGGCGTGATCCGCGACAGCCTGCTCGCCACGCTCACCGAAGAAAACTGGCTCGAAGTCATCGCCACGAATCTCAACAGCGTCTACAACTTTTGCCAGGGCGTCACGCGGCAGATGATGTCGCAGCGCTATGGCCGGATGATCAATATCTCCAGCGTCTCCGCTGACTTCGGCAACCCGGGCCAGGCGAACTACGCGGCGAGCAAAGGGGGCGTCGACGGGTTCACGCATTGCGTCGCCGCCGAATTGGCCAAGCGAAACATCACCGTCAACGCGGTCTCACCGGGATTTATCGAGACCGACATGACGCTTACCGTGCGGAACGCCGCCGGGGACCAGCTCGTCAAGCGGATCCCGGCCCGCCGACTGGGGAAGCCGGAGGACGTGGCCCATGCCGTCGTATTTCTCGCCTCGGAGGAAGTCGGCCTACATCACGGGCCAGGTCCTGCGGGTCGACGGCGGGTTGACGCTGGGTGGAATTTCATGACCGTGCACGTTAAAGCGTAATGCGAAAACTCGTAGGTCGCGCGTCCCCGCTCTCCCTTGCCCGAACGGAGGTCGTGTCGGGAAGAGCGAGGCGGTCGCCTGACCAACGTCATTGTGAATTCGGAGGAAATTGACTGATGCCGACGTCGAATGAAATTTACGAAAAGGTCCGCGAAATCCTGGTCGATGCCTTGGGGGCCGACGAATCGGAGTGCACGATGGATGCCACTCTGATGGGCGACCTCGGGGCCGAGTCGATCGATTTTCTTGATATCGTCTTCCGCCTGGAAAAGACGTTCAACGTCAAGATCCCGCGGGGCGAGCTCTTCCCGGATAACTTTGCCGCCTCGGATCCGAACCTGACCAAGGACGGCGTCTTGACGCCGACCGGCGTCGCCGAGTTGCGGAAGCGACTCCCCCACGCCGACACCGAGAAGTTCGCCAAGGATCCGAAGGTCGAAAACATTCCCGACCTGTTCACGGTCGGAATGATCGTGAAGTTCATGGAAGCCAAACTCAAGGCGACGAGCTGAGAGGCCGGCTCATGCGCTGGTTCTGGATCGACCGGTTCGTGGAATTCGTGCCGGGCTCCCACGCCAAAGCCGTCAAAAACGTGACGCTGGCCGAGGAGCATCTGCACGACCATTTCCCCGGTTTTCCGGTGATGCCCGGTTCGCTGATGCTCGAAGGGATGGCCCAAACGGGGGGCATCCTCTTGGGGCAGATGAGCGATTTCAACGAGATTGTCATCCTCGCCAAGGTGCCCAACGTCACCTTCCACAGTTGGGCCTGCCCGGGCGATACCTTGACGTATACCGCCACGCTCGAGGACGTCCGGCCGGAAGGGGGCTTCGTCGGCTGCAAGGCGCACGTGGGTGATCGTCTCGTTGCCGAGGCGGAAATTGTCTTCGCGCATCTCGACCGTGCGGCAGCGGGAGATTCGGCCGCCATCGACCAGAAGAATTTCGTCTTCTCGATGGGCCTGTTGGGCATTCTCGACGTGGGTCGCGCCGGGGATGGGTCAGCGCCCTCCGCATGACTCGGACACAATTTGGACGTGACTCTGCGGGGTGATTTGACCTCCCCGCAGGTCGAGGTGGCACGATCTCTCCAGCAGACGGCGTCCGAAAGCCGATGCCCATTGATACCGACCGATCTGTGGACGAAATCGCGGCTGAAGGACTTGGCGAAACGCCGCGCCGCGGCCACAAAGTCAACCCTGACGGCACTTTTTGCCCGAATCGCCATTGAGTGCATAAGCGTCCACCTCGGGCTCTTCTTCCCTGAAACAGGGCTCGTTCATTACACTAGGGAGCCTGGGTCCGCCGGCGGAATGGGGACGTTTTGCCGGCGAACGGCCCGAGTGAAAGGGTAACAGTCATGAGACGACGCGTTGTCGTGACGGGGCTGGGTTGCGTGACTCCCGTCGGTAATGATGTGAAATCCATGTGGGAATCGCTGCGCTCGAGCGCGAATGGCGTGGGCCCCATCAGCCATTTCGACGCCACCAACTTTCCCACGAAATTCGCGGCCGAAGTCAAAAACTTCGACCTGGCGAAACATTACGACCGGCCCGAGCGGTTCGATCTCGCCGGCCGCAATGTGAAATTCGCCGTGGCCGCCGCCATGCAAGCGGTCAAGGATTCCGGCGTGCTCGACACGCCGCTCGATCCGACGCAGTTCGGCGTCTACCTCGGCGCGGGTGAGGGCCAGCAGGACTTCGCGATCTTCATGAACATGATCGCGCAGGCCCGCTCCAATGGCGAATTGGATCTGGAAAAGTTCACCAAGAGCGGCCTCGAACGGCTCAACCCGCAGCAGGAGCTCGAGCAGGAACCCAACATGCCGGCCGGCCACCTGGCCAGCCTGTTCAATGCCCAGGGGCCCAATTTGAACTGCCTCACCGCCTGCGCGGCCTCCAGCCAGGCGATCGGCGAGGCGACCGAGATTATCCGCCGCGGCGACGCCGACGTGATGCTCTCCGGCGGCGCGCACAGCATGATTCACCCCTTCGGCGTGACGGGCTTCAACCTGCTCACGGCCCTCTCGACGCGAAACGAAGATCCCAAACACGCCTCGCGTCCGTTCGACAAGAACCGCGACGGCTTCGTGCTGGGTGAAGGGGCCGGCATGCTCGTGCTGGAAGAACTCGAGCGAGCCAAGTCGCGGAACGCGCCGATTTACGGCGAAGTCGTGGGTTACGGTTCCAGTGCCGACGCCTATCGCATCACCGACATCCATCCCGAAGGACGCGGCGCCACGGCCTGCATGAAAATGGCCCTGCGTGACGCCCACCTCAATCCCGACGACCTGCAATACATCAACGCCCACGGCACGAGCACCGTCGTCAACGACAAGGTCGAGACGATGGCGATCCGACAGGCGTGCGGTGCCGACGCGAAGAACATTCCGATCTCCAGCATCAAGAGCATGATGGGACACTTGATCGCCGCGGCGGGAAGCGTCGAGGCGATCACCTGTATTCTGGCGATCCGCGACGACGTGTTGCCCCCCACGCTCAACTATCAGACGCCCGATCCGGAGTGCGACTTGGATTATGTTCCCAACGTCGCTCGCGAGGCTCCGGTGCGGCGGGCGCTTTCCAACAGCTTTGGTTTCGGCGGACAGAACATCTCGCTGATTTTCGCCGAATACAAAGGTTGAAGCGGAGGCGAAGCGCACTGTGCTGTTGGTCGTTCTTGGCATTTTCGCGGCACTGGTCCTGATTGACATTGCGATCCAGATTGCCGGGATCTTCGCGATCCTGCCGATCCTCGAGCGAACACCCCCGTTCGCGGTCGAGCCGACGTCGCCCGCGCCCGCTGCCGATCGCGTCGAGTTTCAAACGCTCGACGGCCTGACGCTGCGCGCAAGCCTGCACCGCCCGCGCGACACGCGGCCCGTGGGTCTGGTGATTTTCTGCCCCGAGTTGGGGGGCGATCATTGGTCGGCGACCTGGTATTGCCGCGCCCTCATGGAGAGCGGCTTTGCCGTCCTCGCCTTCGATTTCCGCAATCAGGGGCAGAGCGACGCTCTGCCCGGTTACGCGCCGATCCACTGGCTGACAGAGTTCGAGGTTGCCGACGTCATTGCCGCCATTGACTACGCGAAACGCCGCCGTGACCTGGCCGACTTGCCGCTGGGCCTCTTCGGCATCAGCCGCGGCGGCTCGGCCGCGCTCGTGGCCGCCGCCCGCTGCCGTGACGTTCAATGCGTCGCCTGCGAGGGAGTTTTTTCGATCAGTTCGATGTCGCTCCACTACACGATGCGGTGGGCCTCGCTGTACCATCCGAGCTGGATCATCCGGCTCTACCCGATTTGGCACATTCGTGCCACGCTGGCAGTGGCCCGCTGGGTCAGCCAATTCCGCCGACATTGCCGTTACGTGGTCCTCGAGAATTGGCTCAAGCGCCTTGCCGGCCGCCCCGTCCTGATGATCGTCGACGGCCGCGACACGTATGTCTTGCCCGAAATCAGTGATTCCCTGTTCGCCTACTTCCCGCAGGGAAGCAGCCAGCGGTGGGCCGTCCGCACGGCCAAACACAACATGGCCCGCGAGGTCGACCCCGAGCAGTTCGACCGCCGGCTTGTCGAGTTCTTCTCCCAAATGGTCGACAGCCCCCGACTCAGCGCTCACGGCTCAAAGCCCGCCCGCGATCAGGCCCCCCGGCCGTTTGAGGGCCGAGCGTCGTCGTGAGAGAGGGCAGAGGGCAGAGGGAAGAGGGTGGAAGAACGACGCACGCTTCGCGTGCATTTGCTGTTGTCTTTTCCCTCTCCCCGCTGCCCCCTGCCCTCTGCCTTCTCCCCCCTTCTCCTCTTGAGCCGTTTCGACGGCTCCGATACCATTCCGCCCCCGCGCATGGCGGAATTGCTGACTCGAGGAGGCGGACGGCAGCGGATCGGGCGTCCATCGTTCCTCGAGCCGCCTCGCGGCGCGAGAGCCTGGAATGGATTACCAGCTCAAACCAATCGGGAAGACGTGTGCCCAAACGGGCGCCAAGCTCCTCCCCGGTGATGTCTGCTTCTCGACGGTTGTCCCCAAGGGGAACGACTGGGAACGGCTCGACTATTCCCGCGACGCCTGGAAAGGGCCGCCCGAAGGGGCCTTGGGCTATTGGCGCTCGACCGTGCCGCTGCCGATCGAAAACAAGCGACGGCTGCTCGATCCCCATGCCCTCTTGCGGCACTTCGAGCAGCTCTGCTGAAGACGCCAATCCCGCGCAGGAAAAATTCCGTTACGTGCTGGCCCTGCTCCTCGTGCAGCGCCGCCGTCTGCGCGTGACGGGCACGCGCAGTGACGGGTCGAATTCGTTCCTCGAACTGGCCGGAAGCGATGGCGAGGGGCCTTTTGAGGTGTGCGAACAGCAGCTCGAACCCGACGAAATTGAAACCCTCGAACGCGAATTGAACGACCGCCTGTCGGCCGATCCCGACGTCGCAGTGACGCAAACAGAGCGACGGCTCAAAAGCTGCCGGCTCCCGCAAGACCTGCAAGGAAGCAACGCGATGAATGGCTGCCAGCGCCGCCGCTCGCCAATGATGATTGCCGCGCTCGGGGGAAGCCTGCTTGCCGTCGTCGCTGCCGGTTGCTCGATGTCGTTTCCGTTTACTCGCAACGAGTACGGTTCGCCGCTTCCCGAGCACGCCGGCGTCGCCGTCGTCGTCCAGCGGGTCAACGCCAACATCGAACATCTGCAGGCCTGGCGCTCCTCCGACCTGCGCATCACGGGGCGGAGCCTGCCGGTCCATCTCACCGGCAACATTGCCGTGAAGCGACCCCGCAACTTTCGGCTCACCGCCGGCGCCCTCGGCATGACCGAAGAGGCCGATTTCGGCTCGAATCCCGACTGGTTCTGGTTCTGGATCCGCCGGAGTCAGCCGCCCTATGTCTTCCGTGCCCGGCACGACGATATGCAGCATTCCGAAATGCTCCGCCAGGCGATCCCGTTCCAGCCCGATTGGCTGATCGAGGCCTTGGGCGTGGTCCCGATCGATCCCAAGCAGGTCACCCGCATGGAGCCGGGCGAAAATCACCAGACGGTGAATCTCATCTCCGAGCTGCTTTCGCCGTCGGGTCAGCCCGTGCAAAAGGTGATCCGCGTCGACCAGCGCCACGGCGTCATCCTGGGCCATTACCTTTACGATGCAAACCAACGGTTGATTGCTAAAGCGGACCTCGGCAACCATCAGGTCGATAAGCAGTCGGGCGTGATCATGCCCCATTTGATCACCCTCGAATGGCCGCAGGCCGGCCTGCAAATCAGCCTCGAACTCGGGCAGATCGAAATCAATCCCGGCATGATTCCGCCCCGCATCTGGGAAGTCCCCAACAAAGAGCCGATGTATCCCTCGCGTGACATCGGCGCCGCCACGCGGATCAGGAACACTCCGGATCAAGGCGCCCAAACGAAACGAGGACACGCCGCCCCGGACAATTCAGGCATCTACGGCGATGCGTCGGACGTCGGCTTCGGCAACCCTCACAACGCAAAGAACAGCAAAGCGGCGGCCAATTCGGACGATGGCTCGCTGTGGAGCAAACCGCTCCAAGCGTCATCGACCGATTCTGATCCTGGCCTGTCGCAAACTTCAGCAAGTGATCCGGTTCCGGCTCAATCGGCACCGTCGCCCAACACGACACGCCCGCGAACGGCCGCAGCCGCGTCGACGGATCCCTTCGGACCTGACGATACGTGGGCGAAATAGCGCTTGAGGGCAGAGGGCAGAGGGCAGAGGGGCGAGGGTAGAGGGAAATGATCGGCACGCCGCGCGTGCATTTGAATTGTTTTGTTCCCTCTCCCCCTCTCTCCTCTCCCCGCCTCAGAGGACGACCCATGAACCTTGGCTCCAATCCCGCCCGCTCTGCCGGCCTGTTGCTGGCCGGAATGATGTTGCTCTTCGGTTCTCCGGCGTGCAGCGGTGAACCGGCGGTCGCGAAGAAACCCTCCGCCGCGACCCGAAAAATCGTCGGGCGGACGCTGGACGCCGACGGGCGACCTGTCGGCGGCGCGGTCGTCTGCCTTGAGCGCGTGAGCGACACGGAAGACGACAGCTCATCGGTAACGCTCGTGGCACAAACCGAATCAGCAGCCGACGGTCGCTTCCAATTGACCGCGCTTGAGCGGGATCTCTGACGCCAAGCCCACCGCGGATGGATCGGCTCTCTTTCAGCTTTGGAGCTGGAAGCAGGGCCTCGCGATCAAGCATCTCGGAATCTTCAGTGAGCTCTGCGGGCAGCCATACATCCTCATGATGGACGCCGAATCGCCTCTCTCGATCCGCGTTCAGAAGCCCGATGGAACGCCGTGCAACGGCGCGACCGTCACCCCGACCGCCGCCCGCTTCGCCAATTGGTGGGCTCGTATCCCGATGCCGATTCAAAAGCGATTGAAAGTCCAGAGCGCCGCCGATGGACGGGCTGAACTCCACGGCTCCAGCGGGCGGGGACTCATCGCGGCCATCGAAACGCCCGAATTCGGCGTCCAGACGCTCTCTTTTGCCGGAACAGCGGCCCCGGAAACACCGATCAAGCTCCGCACGACGCGCGTCCTGGAAGGTCGCTTCATCATTCCCCAGGGAGTCAACACCGATCTCACCAAGTTTCAAGTAGCGATCAAAGTATCGGCGGATGCACTTGCCAAACCGGCGTCGGGCCGCCCATCGCAAGTCCGTTGGGCGGACGCGATCGAAGTCCGGCCGGATGCCAAAGGGCGCTTTACGATCGCCCACCTTCCTGAGGGCGAGCAAAGGTTATGGGGAGCGTTTGCCGACGATGTGCCGCTTGTCCCGGGGCTGTCATTAGGCGGCCTCGTCGGCTGGGAATTCGGTCCCGACGGATTGCAGGTCACGATACAGTTACGACCCTTCGTCGTCCCAGGCGCGACCATAAAAGAACATCGCTGTGTAGCAACATTGACCTTAGATTGGCGGGACCAATTCCCTGTGTTCAAGCACTTCGCCCGCATTGCATACCAGCTGCTCTGGCCGGACAAATTCGGACGCGTCGCTTATCCCCTGCGGAAAGGTGTTTTCGTAACGCGGATCGTTCGCGACTCTCAGTCGAAGAAACCAGTTCCTGGCGTGTGGGTTTCAATGACTCCTGCGCGGCGTGAGACAATCAACGTGACCGCGCGGATCCGCTCGCGGGCGCGCCTGATGGGCCTGCCACTCGGCATCCTTTACAGCAGTGGTCAATTTGTGCTCGAGAGGACGATCGTCCTTGCCTCCGCCGTGGCGGGAGATGACCCTGATGTGTCACTGACCGACGAAAAGGGAGCCTTGAGCACGTGCCTCTGTCCGGGGCGGGCCTATGCGACGCAGTGCAGACTTCCCGGGCAGTACGTCCGCTGCCGGCGCGGCACTGTGACGGAGGACCGGATTCCCCCTGGCGTCGACCGGTACGAACTGGAACCGATCGAGCTGGTGCGGGGCTGCACCGTTGCCGGAGACGTGCTGGGCGCCCTCGGTCGGCCGCTTCGCGATGTGCGCGTGCTGGCGATCTGTCGCGGGGAGGTCGAACCGGGCGGCAGGACGCCCGCCGAGGTTCGTCGCTGGGCGACGACGGACTACGTGGGACAGTTCCGGTTCGAACGCCTCGAAGCCGGTTCGACGGTCACGCTCGTGCCGGTTCGCGAAGGCCTGCCGCTTGCCGATCCGGTCGTCCTGTCGCTGAACGGGGACCAGGTCGTCCACGTGCGGAAGAAGAAATATGAATACGCGGCCCTCGCCGGGCGGATTCTCGGCGTCGATCAAAAACCGATTGCCGGGGCGCACGTGGTGATCGAAGTCGAGAATTCGCCGGAGCCGACTCGCACGTTTCGCACGACGACGGACAAAGACGGCTCGTTTCACGCGCCGGCGCGGTTTCCCCAGCACCTCAAATATCGAGTGACCGTCCGCCGGATTTTGCAGGACGTCGCTTCATCCGATTGGATGTGCCCCGCCACGTCGGGAACGCGTTTCCGCGACTTGGTCGTCGACCGCGCGAAGCTCGGACTCGAATCCCGGATTGAATTGAACGAGGTGGTGGCCCGCGTCAACGGACAGCCGATCCTCGCCTCGGAGCTCCTCGAGCGCGCTTGCGCGGAGCCTCTGCCCCCGCACGATATGAGTTTGCTGGCTGCGGACGCGCTCGTGGTAGCGGGTGACATGACGGCTCAGGAATATCGCGCGCTTGAGGAGACGGCGATCCGAAAATACGTCGGCGACTACATCCGCACGCGACTGCTGACCCAGGCGCTTGAAGCGAAAACGGATGACGACCAAAAGACCCAGGTCGAGCAAGCCGTCGGAAAAATGTTTGAAGAATACGTGGAAAAACTCAAAAAGGACCTGAAAGTTACCTCGCGAGTCGAAGTCGATCAAAAACTACAAAGACAGGGAACGTCGCTCGCCAGCCTCAAAATCGAGTTCCGCTACCATCTCCTGGCCGACGAATTCGTCCGCCGGGCGGGTAAGCAGGAGGGCGAGGTCGACTGGGATCAATCGCTCGCCTATTACAACGCCCATCGCGATTTGTATGCGGAAAGCGAAAAAGTCGCCTGGCAGCTTCTCGAAATTCAGTTCGATCCCCCTCTCAGCGAACAGGCCCAGACGCAAAAAAACGAGCCGGTCAACGATTGGCATTGGGGCGACACGCAAGCGCAGCGAGCCCGCACCGTCCACGATGTCAGCCAACAAATGCAGGTCGACCTCGGGAGCTTCGACCCGAAACCGGACAAAGCACCAGGGTCCGAAGTGAGTTCCGCCCATTGGAGCGCCGAATCCGACAAATCGGCAGAAGACAGCCAGAAGAAGCCTGACGAAATCGACCTCGTCGCCTACGCGTCCCGGTTGTCCTCGCGGGCCGGTCGACAAAAAGCGCACGACCAGATCCAGAAAGCCCTGTCGCAGATCCAGCAGGGCGAGTCGTTTGATGCGGTCGTTAAAAAATACTCGAACGGTCCCCACGCCGATCGTGGCGGTTGGCAATCCCGGCTCAATCCCGGTTCGCTCGCCGATCAGGCGACGGCCGACGCCCTGCGAAAGCTTGCCGAGGGCCAGACGACCGGCATCATCGAGGCCGGATACTCTTTCCGCATCGTCCGCCTCGTGTCGCGCACCCCGGCGGGTCTTAAACCGTTCGAGGAGGTTGAAGATTCGATCAAACCGGCAATCCAGCGCCAGAAACAGCTCAAGGCCCTCGCCGACGTTCTCTCGCAGGCGACGATCGAATGCCCCTACATCGACGACGTCACGTCGATTCTGCCAACGCCCCCGTGCCAAATGCCCAAACCGCGCGAAGACGACGCCTTCGCGCAGTGATTGGCGTTAAGTCGGGCCGCACAGCTCGAACTCACGGAAGCGCACCACTCCCGTCCCCTCTGTCCTGATCGTGTCCGATAAGCCGGACGCACTCTTGGCCGAGCTCCGGCAGAGGTCACTCCAGCCGTAGGGCAGCGCTGTGCCTGCCGTCCTGGTCACTGGTGCCGAATCAATGGTGGTTGGCGTGTGCGATTCAGATCGGCGGACACACGGCATACCCCATCGGAGTGAGAGCCGCAGCATGTGCCGTGCGTTTTTTGGTTGGCGTTGCTGGACCGAGTCATTATAAAATGGGCCACTTAGCGGGCTGCCTGGAAGGAGCGGAACGCTGGTCCCCGCCGTCATCGCTGAACGCGTATGCTTGACGAAGGCCGAGTCTGGCCGTGCTTGCAGCGGGGGGCATTATGGCTTCAGAGTGGTACTACAAGACCGCCACGAACGAGGAGCTGGGCCCCTTCAGCTCCACCGACCTGAAAAGGCTTGCTTCGGAGGGTCGCATCGATGTGTTCACCATGGTGCGGAAGGGCACGCACGGGCGGTGGGTTGCGGCCTCGAATGTGAAGGGGCTGGTGAACGGCGAAGTGGTCAGGCAGAAAGCCATCGTGCGTGCGCCGACCGTTCGCCCGACGCCCGGTGTGCGAGTTTCGTCGAAGTTGGACGAAGGACCGGAAGTGCCTCCCCCTCGGGTTCCCCGCTCTCCATTAAAAGCAGGTCCGTCGGACGCCGATTTCATCGAAATTCCCTCGAAGCGAGGCTATTCACCGGCCCTGCTCGTTGGTGTCGGAGTCGGGCAACGTTGCTGGCGGGCGGATTGGTCGCTTTGGGAGTCATGCTGGCTGGCAGGAATTCACCGCCTGTCACCGTCGCCGCGGATCGACCGCACGCGGCGGCCAATACGACACCGCTTAAGGAAGCACCATCGACGGCCACGCCGACGCCGTTTTCGTCGCCCGAAGCTGTCGTCAAGGCGTATTTGGCAGCCAAGAACTGGGAAGAGCGGCTGCCATTTGTGCTAAACGCCGCGGAAATGCGTCCCCGCATGGCCCAATTTTATTGGAATGCACACTTCAATTCCGACGAGTTCTTGCCCGGCAGCGTCATTTCCGTCGAGGGGCGAAAAGAGGCGGTGGGCGACAAATGTGTCGTGACGATTGACGTCGGCGCCTCGAATCCGAACGAGCCCCGGTTGTCTTACGCAGTGGTCCGTAGCGAAGAGAGATTCAAAGTCAATTGGACTGAAAGCCAGACGCTCATCAAGAAGGTGAAGCAGACCTCTTTGCGAGACGCGTTGGGAAATCCGGAACTGGCGGTCGAAGTGCTCAGGTGGCGTCAGTCCTACTCATCTGCGGACTATGAGTTTCGATTCACGAACAAATCCAAGTCCCTTCTTACCTATGTCGAGTTCACAATGGACGTTCTCGACTCCAAGGGTAAATTTATCGGAAACGGCTATACCAACGAAACGAACGTGCGGTCGGACGAACCCTACGTCAAAGTAATCCCTTTCTCCAATGTCAAGGTCGGTGAAATCGCGGCGTGGAAGTTAAGCCTCAAAGCGGTTTCAGTCGGTGAACGACACGGCGCATGGGAGGATGCGACGACGTTATTCAAATTGAACGAAACGCTCGGAGGCGCGGATCGCAGCAACCACAAACGACTGGAGGATTGCCTGCATGGGCATTGGCGCGAGAGTCGATTGAATAGCCCCTTTAAGTCGCCCGGCGACTTCTTTTTCTCGTCGACCACCCCCGAAGCCATTCGAGTCGAGGACGACGGGATCGGGGTGAAATACTCACTCGACGTGATTGAGCGGAATTACTCATCAGGCGTGTTAAAGCTTCGTCTAATCAGTGCGGTCGACGGAATCCAGCTTGACATGACGCCGATGGACGAGAAAACGATTCGCACCCAACTCACCGAAGTATCACGCGGCGGCGAATCGTTTCGTGAAGTTGAAACGCGCTCGGCAAATGACTGGACGTACATCGATGCGAAGGAGCGTCCCTGACAGCCTGTTGAAGCATCCCGGTGAGCGAGGGCGATCCGCCGCGGGCGGACCGCCGAGTCGCATTTCCGCGAGAAATCGATAAAGACGGCTCAGTAGTCCACCCGTGGCGGATTGCCCTCCGATGACTCCGACAGGCTGCTCATTCAGGCCCAACGCGCCGGTTCTGGGCCCATGGCGAAACCGGCCCGCGACTTTGGAACGGAAAGCGCCTTGCCGCATCCCACGCTCGCAGGCCGGGCGTGGACCGTCAAAGCGGATAGGCGCCTAGACCCATCTCTCGCCTGACGCTGCCCAGCTACGTCTGTCCGCTTTTTGCGGGCGAAGGGTGGGCGGGGGTTCGTGCGGATACTTGAGAGTCGGCTAGTGGTCCTTCAAGCGAAAACTGGCATGACCCCGGTGGCACCGCGGCTTGCCCGGCAGTGTCTTTGGACGCTCGAGAGCGATCGAAAACGGGCGTCCAAGCCGCCCTTGCCACGCGACATATTTGGTCAAACGGACCACTACGGGAGTTGTGGGTACCGGTCAAGCAGGCTCGCGACTTGCCACCCCCGAGCGCATGCCGAGTTCAAGTCAACGGATCGCCAGAAGACGCTCCGGATTTGTGCCGCTGCGATTGGATTCGGACCGGCAAACTGACCCTATTCGTCCCGGAAATGATTTTTCTGGTGGACCACAGAAAAATCCCAAGCGCGTTTTCTGGGTCGCTGCGCGTCAGTTTAGAGAAACTAAGTCGACTTTATTGCCAGAAATTGGGGGTCGCTTCGTCCGGCGCGCACTCTCCATCATCTCCATGCTGAATAGTAATCAATCCACGTTGACGGGTGCGCAGATTTTGTGAGTTGCTTTGTTTCTGGTCGCGATTTCTTTTTTTACGCCGCAGAAAACGCAGAAAACTATATCACTGGCGCACAAAAAGGGCCGGTTTGTTCACGGATGATATACTGAAAACCAAGTGTCCAACACGCGTGCTCACGCCCTTTTTTAAGAACCACACGGACTGCGGGCCGGGAGACCCGGCCTTTTTTGGAGCGCTTTTGACGGTGGAAATCCCGCCGCAGCGCTATCCGCGGACGTACCACCAGGCCAGCAGGCACAACAGCGGAAAGAGGATAAACACCAGCGCAAAGGTCGCCAGGTTCGAACGGAAATTATCGGGCCAGCGAGCCATGGCATGAAGAGTGGAGAGGACGGCGGAGGGCCGGGTTATCCCCTCGCCCCTCACCCCTCGTCCCTCATCCCTCTCTCATCCAACGACATCCGGATCGGTCTCGGGGACGGCGTCTTTGTCCGGGTCGAACCATTCGCGTTTGAAGACGATCCGCTTTTTGTGCTTCATGGCGAGGTTGGCCGTGAGGGCCATGATCGCGTCACCCATGGCCAGCGTGCCCGGGCAGCGCAGGCCCCCTTCCTGCGGCGATTTGAAGATCTTGTGGCGGACGCAGTAGCAGAAGTGCTCCATCTCCTCTTTGTAGCCGCGGCTCACGGAGGTGGGGCCTGCGTCCGAGGCGTGGCCTCCCGTGTTGGTTTCGTAGGCTTCGAGCACCGGGCCGCCCCCCTTTGACGAGTTGACGACGAAGATCCGCTGCTCGAGGCCGCCGCCGGCTGAGGTGGGGCTTTCCTCCTTGAAAAGGAGCGCCTCTTTTTCGGTGCGGACCATGAGGGTGCCCCGGCTGCCGAAGACGGTCTCGCCGTACGGCTCAAGGCGGTTGGTGCTGATCGACGAGTAGGTGACGATGCAGATGTCCTTCGGATCCTGCTCGTAATGCGGGCCGGGGAACTCAAAGGTGACGTAGATGTGGTCGTCGATCTCGCGATCGTCTTGCTGCTTGTCCTTCGAGCCGACGCCCTTGACGCCGTAGAAGTTCTTGCCGCCATAGCCCTGAACTGCCAGCGGATGCTTTTTGCCGAGGAAAATGCTGCAGGCATCCATTTGATGGCTCCCCAGCTCGGCCATGAGACCGCCCCCCGTCTCGTTATAGAGCCGCCAGTTGATGAGCCGCTCCATCGAGTCGAACCCGTAGTCCTTGATGCGGCTCTCGAGCGCCTCGCGGTCGACGCCGGGGATGACCTTGCGCCAACTGTCGCGATTGGGGAAGCTGTTGTTGCGGTGCCATTGGGCGCGGATGAATTTGACGTCGCCCAAGAGCCCCTCGCGGACGATGTGGTTGGCGTTATCGTACAGGACGCTGTAGTGCCGCTGGTGCCCGACAGCCAAATGCAGGTTCTTTTCCTTCGCCTTGCGGATTAACTGTTTGCACTGCGTGATGTCGTGGGCCATCAGCTTTTCGCTGAGGACGTGCTTCCCGGCATTGAGAGCGTCCATGGCGAGCGGCGCGTGCCGGTTGAGCGGAACGGCGATCACGACGGCCTCGATGTTTTTGTCGGCCAAGAGCTCGTGGTGATCGTTATATTGCTTGATTTTGCTGGCGGTTGCTTCGCCCAGCTTGCGGATCAAGCCCATGCGGTCATCGTTGCCGTCGCCCACGAAGGCCCGCAGCCGGTTCGAGGGGCGAATGTCGGCCACCGCCACGATGTCCATATATTCCGGCGGATGCTGGGTGAGGAGGATATTCCCCTCGTCGCCCGTGCCGATGAATCCGACGCGCACCCGGTCTCCTTCGAGCTTCTTATAGCCGAAGTAGGCAGCTCCCAAGCCGACCGTGCCGGCTGCGGCGGCCTTGAGAAAATCGCGGCGGCTGACGTCGGAGTCGTTCAATCCGTTGGAGACGCGATTGAAATTCTCAGAGCCGACCTGGATTTGTTCGGGCGTCAATTGCATGGCGAATCCCTTATTTACGTCGACACGGAAGGCGGGGCCGGGTTGGCGGTTCGGCGTTTGCCGGGGACAAAGACGCGGAACAGGCGGTCGATGCCAAACCACTGGCCGGTGGGCATGCAGGCAATCGCCAAAAGGGCGATGACTTCAATCAGGTTCTTGTTGACGATGAAACTGTGTTCGGGGCCCGCAGTCTCCAGCAGTTCTTCTACGCCGGGCCACGGTGGAATTGCGAGATAAAACGATAAGAGAAGCACGGCCGCGGCAATTGCCGCCCCCCGGGAGGCCAGACCGATCATCAACAGTCCGCCAATCCCGAGCAGAGCCCAGATCGTCAGGTGGTCGATCTTTTGCTGAGGTGTCCACGGCTCGGGAACGGGTCCCCGGGCGAGTTGTGCGCTCGTCAGGAGTTTTCGCGCTTCCTGCCGGAAATCGGTATCGAGGGCGCGGACGGGATTGACCAGCTCGGCCCGCAGCTTTTGAATCTCGCCCCATTGCACGTCGAGATGCTGATGCTCGAAGGCCTGGTCGGCGCGGGGAAGTTCGTCGTCGTAGCGTTTGAGCAGCTCCTGGTATTCGGTGATTTTTCCCTTCCGCTGTTCGACGACCTCTTTGGTCTTGTCGTCGCGGTACGCAATGCCCACCCGTTCGGGGTCGATTTTCAACAGGACGGCCAATCGTTCCTTGAAGCTCAATTTGGCTGATTGGCGGTAAATCTGGGCGAGCGCCTTCTGGAATCGCTGCACGTCGGCCGCGTTGGCGTTTTTGGCATTCTTGGCCATCCGTTCCAACTCGGCCTTTTCCTTGGGCAGCAGGTGCAGCTTGCCGTCGACAGCGAGAAGCTTGTTATCGGCGTCGTAGGAGACGACTTTTGCCAGGTTCCCGGAGAATTTGACGCCGGCCGGCAGCTTTGCCAAAGGGACGGTGAACTGCGCCGGGCCCTCGAGAATTTCCGAGAGGCGAAGCTTCTGGGATTCGGTCAGATCGGGGTGCTCGGCGACGAAAGCGTCCCGGTACCGGTCCCACAACTGAGACACCCGGTCATAATCGAGCCAGTGCAAATCGTCCGGATCCCCCGTCATTCCGCGATAAAAATCGCGGAGCGGGCCCCGCGCATTCCGCAGGTAACCGGCCGCCGTCCACGGTTTCGCCGATGAGAACGTGTTGAGCTTCCACAGCCCTTCGTAGACGAACTGCCAACCGATCGCAATCCGCAGCAACACGACGAAAACGACGGCGATTCCCGACAATCGCCACATGTCACGCACGACGATAAACCTCCGCCTCTACGTTCCCCTCGAAAAACAACACCTCTTCCGGGACTCCGCAAAGGAGGACTTCCAGCGTGCGGCCCCGTCTGGGCGGACGAACAAATATGGCACTGATCTCTGGATGATTATCGCAGTAAACGAGCGAGTTTTCGACTCTGCCGACGAAAAACGCGGTCGACAGGGCATCAGCCAGGGCGGCGGTCGGCGCAAGGACCGTCACAGAAAGGAGTTCTTCGGCCGGCCAGCCGGTGCGAGGGTCGACAATGTGGCCGTAACGTTTACCGCCATGCCGGAAGAATTGCACGTTCGAGCCGCTGGTCGAGAGGGACTGGTTCTTGAGCACAATCGTCGCCAGCCGTTCGTGAGGGAGCAGAGGATTTCGGATGCCGACGGGCCAGCCGCCGCAGCCGCCGTGATCACCCCGGACCAGGACGCTGCTGAATCCGCCGTGAAACAGCCATTCGTCGACCCCTTCCTGCACGAGATACGCGGCAGCGCGATCGACTGCATGCCCTTTGCCGATCGCCCCCAGATTGAGTTCCACACCGGGCCGGTCGAAACGAACGCTTTGCGCGTTTTCGTCAAAATGGACGTGGCTCATCCCCGTGACGGCAAGGGCCGTGGCAATTTCGTCGGCGGTCGGAATCCGTCCCTCGCCGCGGCACTTCCGCCAGAGCGCGATCAAAGGGCCCGAGGTGGGATCGAAAGCGCCCGCGGTCTCGCGGCTGATCTCGCGGGCCAACAAGAGCAGCCGGAAGAGGGACGGTTCGACGGACACGGGTTCGAGCGCCGCGCGGCGATTGAGCTGCGACAGCTCGCTCTCGGGCCGGTAAACGGTCATCTGCGCTTCGAGAGCATGGATCATGTCGAGCGCATCGGAGGCCGTCATCACCCATTTCGGCGGCCCCGGATTCATCACGACCGAGAATAGGCACGCCATGGCCCGTGTTTCGAGGCGGACGGTCGGTCCGCCGCTCGGAATCTCCCGGGCCTCGGCCCCGTCGGTCGCCGCATCGGCCAGCTGACCGCCAACGTGTTCGACCTTCTTCCGCAGCGCCGTTCCCGTGAGGAAATCACGGCGGGTCGCGGACGGCTCGGGACTATTGGTCATGGCGGATTCCGACGGTGATGACAGCCGTTTCTTATTATAGGCGACTTGTTGCAGGGCGTCTCAAAGCGCAGACAGGCCCCGATTACAAACGCGGCGGGGCCGGCTTGATCGGTGGCTCAAACCCATTGGCCCCTCTCACTCGCAGCTTGCGCTTGTAGACGCGGTCGACGCACGTGGCGAAGAGAGTGTCGAATTTGGGGCCGCCGAAGCAGAGATTGGAAATATCGCCATTGGGAGTCGGAATAATGCAGTTCACCCGGCCGGCCGCGTCGGAGACCTGGATGCCCATGCTCGTCGCCGAATAGAGTCGGCCCGCGCGGTCGACGCGAATGCCGTCGACGCCGCTGTTGTCGGCCCGGTCGGGAACGTGCAGGTGGAAGTAACGCTGCTTATACGCCAGCGATCCATCCTCCTGGATCTGATAGCTCCAGACCCAATGCGAGCGACTCTCGGCGACGTAGAGCAGGGACTGATCGGGCGAGAGGCAGATGCCGTTGGGCAGTTTCAATCCCGTGTCGACGATCCGCTTTTGGCGGTGCGGGCTGATGTACCAGATGTGGCCCGGCTGCCCCGGATTGGGCAAAACGGGATTGGTCACGTAAATGCCCCCGTCGTGTCGGACGACGATGTCGTTGCCGTGAAAGCCGTCGGCAACCTTGGTCGCGTTGCCGGCCGAATCGTAAACGAGGACCTCATACGTGCTCTCCGCCACCGCATACAGCCGCCCGTCGGGCCCGAACGCCTGGCCGTTCCCTTTTTTTGAGTCGGCCACGAACAGGCTCACCTTGCCGTCGAGTCCGATTTTGTACGTCTTGCTGTTGGGAATGTCGTTGAAAAAGACTTCGCCTTTCGCGTTGACGGCCGGACCTTCGGTGAACTTGTAGCCCTGGGAGACGAGGGTCCACTCTTCGCCGGGAATCAGAATATCTTCGAGTTGCCGGGAGCCGAGCCCTTTCTTGACGGGAGCGGGCCAGCCCTTCCACAACCAGCGCATCGCGTCGGGGAAGATTTCGGTCGCGTGGATGCCGTTATGCCCGCCGTCGCCCCAGGCATGATTGACCTCGTAGCCGGCGAACTTAAGAGCCCGTTCCATTTCTTGATTCGCCATCCACCAGTCACCGGCGTAAATGTTCTGGTCGTTGCTGCCATCCTGCAGAAAGACGCGGAGCGGCTTTGGCTCGTACTTACGGATCAGCGTGGGATACTCGTTGCCGCCGCGGAGACCGACGTACGTGCCGACCGCGCTAAAAACGCGGCGAAAGGAATCGGGCCGCTCCCAGGCGGCAGTGAAGGCACAAATGGCCCCGCTGCTGGCGCCGCCGATCGCGCGATCGTTGGGATCTTTCGAGATGCGGATTGGTCGACCATCGGAGGTCTTTTTCTTTTCGACCTGGGGGAGCAATTCTTCCGTCAAGAAACGGGCATAATTCGATCCGAGCCCATCGTACTCGAAACTCCGATTGAAACGGTCGAGGGCCTGGTCGTTCGGCGCCTTCACCCGTCCGTGCATCACAAAGACGCCGATCGTGATCGGCATCCGCTGCCAGTCGATCAACTCATCGAATACGGCCGGCGCGTTGAACTGAACGCCGTCCTGTCCGACATAGAGACAGGCCGGCTTGGCAGGATCGTATTGCCGCGGCACATAGACCCAATAGTCACGGACGGTGCCGGGAAAAATGCGGCTTTTGTCGAACGTGTATTTCGTGACCTCGCCTTTGGGCCGATCGCCAGCAGACCGCGAGTCAGCCGCTGCAGTTCCGACAATCGACAAGAGGAGAAGAGACGGCACGAGAGTGAGCGTTCGGCAGCGAGACCGGCACAAAGATCGGCGCAGAGCTTGGCACATGGGGGCGACTCGCAGGTGTTGCAGGGAGTTCTCGGGTGGATTTCAGGGAAGGTCAATCGGCAGGTTGCGCTCGGCATAGGGCCGAACGTTTTCGAACCAGGTGCGCCAGTCGGTCCGCACGCGATTTCGCCAGGCCTTGGCGGCGTCCTCTTTGCGGCGATCGGTGGCGTTTTCAGGTAGGTCGGCAAACGGATCGGCATGGTGCCCGAACGCGTTGGGCCGGCGGCTGAACCAGCAGAGGGCGTTATGGGCCTCGATGACGACGCCGAGGTCCGGATCGTCGAGTGCTTTCACCAGGATGTGCGCCTCGTGGATGGTGGCGCAGCGGCCCAAGGCCCAGATCGCCGTCCGACGCACTTCGGGACGCGGATCGCGCGCGAGCCGGGTCAAGCGATCTCTTTGGCCGATGAGCCCTTCGCGGTCTCCCAATTCAACGCGCTCAACGATTGCCTGTTGAGCCGCTTCGACGTTGGCGCTTTTGGGATTTTCGAGCTCGCTCAACAACTGGTCGACGGGGGCGTCGAGCTTTTTGACCTGGATCCCGTCCGCGCTCGTCTGGATCGAGCCGAGGTTGGTCGGCAACCCGCGGCCGCCGATCATCAGGCCGCCGCCGAAGACTTTTGGATGATCGTGCGCCAAGAGCCGGGCGGTGGCACGCGAAAGAAACAGCATGATAAATGCCGTGTTGGGAACAGTTCCCGCATTTTCGTGATCGCCCCAACTCCCATCCTTGTTTTGGTCCTTCAACAATTGGTTGGAAATCTCGTCGTACCAATCGTGCTCTCCAATGCGCTCGACATGAGCCAGCGTGCACGCGCGTTCCAGCGCGTAGCAGAAGTAGCAGTGGTAATAATTGGCCTTCGGCCCGTCCCAATTCTCATCCAGCCACGAGAAACCGCGCCGTGCGGAGTTATCCATGGTCGAGCGCCCGTTCTCGCCGCGCCGTCGGCACGGTGGCGCGTGTGGATTTCGGGCGGTCGATTGAGGTCGAGCTTCGTCAAAACGCCAAATTTCGCCTTGCTTTCACGCTTTCCGGTGGAGAAGTTCGTATCGCCGTGCAGCATGAGCCGGCAGACGAGCACATTGGCGATGCCCGCGGCCACGATCGAGTTGGTCGGCGGATACTTCGGGTTGCCCGGATGGTACCAAAAGCCTCCGTCGGGATCCTGGTGCGAGCACAGCCAGCTGGCGGTCTTGTCCCACACACTGCTCGGGATGTGAATGCCGGCCCGTTCGGCTTCCCAGAGTCCCAGCAGGGCATATTGACTGATACTCGTGTCGCCGTGATCGTGGTAGGAGATGAAGGGAGGATAGTCCCAATATCCACCGGCGTCCTGCCTATCCAAGATCGTGTTGACCAGGATCTCCATCTCTTTGCGGTGCGATTCGGGATGGCAGTTGGCGAGCACCATCAAGTCGACGCCGGCTTCGTAGATGATCCATGTCGTGTTGGAGGGGTGGTATTCATTCGTCACGAATTTGGGGAGGAGCTTGTCTTTGACGACTCCTTGAATCGTCGGATCGTCCGGCGATGCTCCCGACTTCAACAGGCCCAGCACACCCATATCCGCGCGGGCCGGATCCTGGCGCGGCGATTCGCGGAGAAGAAAATTGGCCCCCTTAACGATCGCCGCCAGTACCTCGCGGCTATCGGCTTGCGCCGCAAAGATCGGTGACGGCGCACACAGGAAGATGCCGGCGGCAATCAGCACGGCGGCCGCCGGCAGCAACGGGCGTCCGAGTGGGTCTTGCCTGTAAAGATTGAATTTCTGCATCGGGGATTTGCTGCGCTAAACGGTCTGCGCGGACCTGTCCTTCTATGCTAAATCAAAGCGCAGCCGGGCAAAAGGGCCCTAGTGGCCTGTTCGCATGTCCGGCCGCCCTGCCCCGCCGGCCGGTTCGCGGCGCACGGTGTAAAACGTCTCGATCCCGCGGCTGAAGACGCTGAAATAATGGAATCGATCAATGGTGCGCCATTGTTCGCCGACCGGCGGGCGCGGATCGTGAACGATCAGAAACTCCGCCTGCGCTTTTCGCCCGGCCAGCCAGCGCTCGAAAAAGTCGCTAAAGGTCGTGCTCGCGACGGGGCGCACCTCACGCGTGTAGGCGGGGAACTCGTAATAGCCGCTCCATTCCCAGCCGGCGAAGATCTTCCCCGGCGGAACTCCGGTGGCGTGGACACGTTCGGCCAACGTCCAAATGGCCTCGTTCCGGCACAGGTCTTCGCGAGTCCAGATCGCCGTTCCCGCCAGCAGTCCCAAACACAGCACGGCGACCGCCGGCCGGTACGCCGTCAGTACCGACTCGACCTGCCGCCCGACGGCAATCGCCGCAAAGGGCAGAAAGATGAGCACGTCCTTATCGCCAAACACGAAGAACACGAGCGCCATCGCGAACGCCACACCCGTCGACGCGTCGAGCACGGCCTGGTTCAGCGTCGGCCGATTCGCGGCGACCGCATATCGTCGTGCGAAGAGCCGGCCGAACAGGATTCCTCCGCCCACCGCCACGACCGTCGCACAAAGTTGAATCTTCGTCCCGAGCAGTTTGAGGATCTCAAAATACCACGGCAGAAACGGCATCAGCTTGTCGACGGCGAGGAACCGTGATGCGTAAAAGGCACTTGACACAAACAGGATCGTCCACGCCACGACACCGCCGATCGTGCCGCCCAAGTTCGACCGTGCGGTCACGGCACGAAGCCGTCGCCCTCGCAACTCTCGGACGAGCGCCGCTGCCGCGACGAACACGAGGGCCGGCAACAAGAAGGCGGCATACTCGGTCAGAACGAACGGCCGCCACGCCAAGTTCTTGAGAAATCCGCTCCCCCAAAAAAGACGCGCTGCCGGCTCAAAAGCAGCGCCTGGGCCCATGTCGAGTGGTTCCACCCCTGATTGAGCTGCCACAGTGCGGCCGCCGCGGGCAGCAAGACGCCGAGCAAATACCGCGGGAGACGTTGCCACCGGCACGCGTCCACCAGCCAGATCAGCGCAATCCCCCCGACAAGCGCCATCCCGAATTGCCGAATGAAGATTGCCGCCGACGCCGCGAGCGATGCGGCCAGCCACCATGACCACCGTTCGTCCCGCAGGGCTCGCGTGTAAAGCAGCGTCGCCACGAGCGTGACGGCCACAAACGGCACGTCCGAAAGGAACGTGAGACTCAGCTTGAAAAACAGCGGCGACGCCGCGAAACAAAGCGTGAGCAGATTGGCCGCCCCGCGGCCGATCCCGTGTTCGACGGCCAGCCCGCGAAACGCCACCAGGCCGATCACCGCCAGCACGATCGTCGACAGCCGCAGCGCGGCAAACGAATATCCGCCCGGCAGGCAGAACAAGGCCCCCCACACGGCCTGAAACGGCATGTTGGGAGCCAGCCAATCATTGAGTCGATACTGGCCCGTCTCGAGCAGGTGCTTGACCGTTTCGCCGAAGGCCCAGTCATCGTCGTAGGGCGCCTCGCGGAGCGGGTTGACGGCGGCCGCGGCTGCCAGAAAGAGGACGAGCACAACCGCCAGGCTGACGCCGCCGCGCAAAGGCCGGGCGCCGGCGGCTAACGGAGGAAAGGGCGCTTGATCCGACGCTTGACCTGCCTCCATTTCGGCTCCCAATGATCGCACTTCCACCATGGTATCTTTGGCTCCCTCCACCGGGCAACGTGCCGCTCAGCCCGCTTGCGGCTCGAAAAATGGTGGAGTACCGTAACGAGTCCGGCGAAATTTTTCCCGCGCCGCCTGTCGCCGCCCGCGGCCTGTCTCTCACTCTCTGCGAACGACTGTTGAACAAACCAACCATGCCCCAGGCGCTCGACGCGGCAGACCTCCGGCCCGGCCGGCTCGCCGACAGCCATTGGGGACCAATTCTCGTAGGGGCGTTGTTCATCGCGGCCGTCGTCGCCGTCAATCCGCTCCGCGAGTGCCCGGTTCGCGACGATTGGGCCTACGCGGAGACGGTCCAGCACCTGGTCAAAACGCACGAGTACCGCCTGAATGCGTGGCTCTCGGCCAACTGCCCGTTTCAGACGGCGTGGGGAAGTGCGTTTTGCCTGGCTCTGGGAAACTCGTTTCAGGCGCTGCGAATTTCGACGGTCGTGTTGGCGCTGGCAGGTCTGGTTGCCTTTCGCGGGCTGGCGATGGAGAACGGCCTCGGCCGCCCGGCGGCGACGCTGCTCATGCTCGTGGTGGCGACGTCCTCCCTGTTTTTCAAATTGAGCCTCACTTATCTGACGGACGTCCCGTTTGTTTCCACGATGATGATCGCGCTCTGGCTCTACACCCGGGCGCTGCGCCGGCCGACCGTGCTTGCCTGGACCGCGGCGGCGCTCGGCGGGGCCGCCGCGATTCTCACCCGACAATTCGGGGCCGCGCTCGTCCCGGCACTTGCCACGGTGTGGCTCTTCCATCGGCGCGGAGCGGTTCGGTCGGCGCACTATCTGATCGGTCTTTCGTTGCCCGTCCTGGCGACGGCCTGGCAGTTGAACCAGGGTTGGTCCCACTCGAATTGGGCGGCCGGATTTCTGCTGCTGCGGCAGCGGATGTTCGTCTGGAACGGAGGCGTGCTCAAGGATCTCCCCTGGCGGCCGTCCGTCGTTGCCGATTACCAGGCGCTATGGCTCGCGCCACTTGTTTTTTTGGCGGGCATCGCGGTCTTCGCAGGACGACGGCCCTTTCAACGCGGCGATGAGCCTCCTGCACGGTGGAGCGCCCTCCTCTCGTGGCTCGGTTGGTTGGTCCTCTTCACGGCCGCCGCGATTTATGGCTGGAAGGTCATCCGTTACGGTTACAGCGGGCCCATTCGCGGCTCGCATGCGCTCGTCCCCTTCGTACCGCACTGCTACGACATTCTCGAGGTCGTTCCCGAATGGGTCCGCTGGGCCGTCACGTTGTTGATGGTTGCCGGCGGAGCTCTCTTTGCCCGCATCGCCGCCGCTCGCTTGGTTGAAGCGACGCGCGGGCGGCTAGCGCCGGCCGAGCTATTGCTCGATTTCACGGCTCTCTTTTCGTGCGGCCTCACGCTGATTTTCGTCCAGTTCGTGGACCAGTATTTTCTGGTTTATCTGCCATGTGCGGCGATCGTCGTGGCGAAAAGCGTCGAGGATCTGATGTTGCGATGGCGCGGCGTGGTGGCCGTTTGCTGCGTGCTGCTGTTGGCCGGAGCGGCCGTGTGGACGCGAGAAGACCTCGCCAAGGACGAGGCGATGTGGACCCTCGCCGAGCGGCTTCGCGTGGAGGGAGTGCCCGCCGACCGCATCTTTTCCGACTGGAAATGGTTGTTTTATTGGGAGTTCGAGGACTACGTGCGGGCCGGCCATGCCACGCCCGAAACATCGTATGCCGACCTCTTCGGGGTATGGATGAAGCACAAGCAGGAGGCGGCCGAGTTCTGGATCGTCCGCGAACTCAAGCCCCCCGCCGGGGAAACCTGGAAGGTCGTCGGTGAGGCCCACTACTTCAGTCTGTACGCCCGCGGACGGCAGACATTCTACGCCGTCCGCCGCGATCGGTTCCTGTCCAAGTCACGCCCCGGCGCTCCCTGAGAGCCTTCTGGAGCCTGACGAGCGGGAGATTGAGAAATGCCCGGCACGCCGAACGGGCATCAAATCGCAGAGTGCGCGGTGCGCCGCGCGGCAGGCCGCAATTCGGCTTGTGGGCGGTGCTGTTGGCCTTCCTTGCCGCGTCGGCTGGCGTCAATCCGCTTCGTGAATGCCCCCGGATCGACGATTGGGCCTTCGCCGCCACGGTCTGGCACTGGCTCGACACGGGCCAATACCGGCTCAACGAGTGGATCGCCGCCAATCCCCCCTTTCAAATCGCGTGGGTGCTCTGTTCTGCCGCTTGTTTGGCGACTCGTTTGCCGTCCTGCGGATTTCGACGATCGGCCTGGGCTCGTCGGATTGGCGGCGTTTCGCGGCCTGTGCGTTCGAGCACGGGCTGAGCCGGCGGGCGGCCGATCTGTTGACCTTGTGCGTCGCCAGCTCGTCGCTCGTGTTTCGCATGAGCCTGACCTTCATGTCGGACGTCCCGTTTTTCGCCGCCATGACCGTGGCAATCTGGTGTTATACGCGGGCCGTGCGGCGGGGAACACTTTTGTCCTGGACGCTCGCGGCCGGCAGCGGCGCGACGGCCATTCTGGTCCGCCAGTTCGGCGTCGCGATCGTCCCGGCCCTGGCCGTCGTGTGGTTCATCGATCCGGCACGGAAGCGTCGCTTCGCCGGCTATGCCCTCGGCCTGTCGGCACCCGTGCTGGCCGCCGCCTGGCAAATCTACGAAGGATGGGAGCATCCGAATTGGGGGGCCCGTTTTCTGCTCTATCGCGAAGAACTCTTTCTCTTCAGCCGGCCGTTCTTCGTTCAGCTCCCGTGGCGGGTAGTGGTCATTTGCGGATACGCGGCGCTCTGGCTCGTTCCGCTCGTCCTGGTCGCCGCCGTGGACGCCTTCCGCGAAATGCGAACGAAGTCGAGTGAATCGCCGGCGAGCAACCACCGGCTGAAACCGGTCCTTTCGCTCTTCTTCTGGTGCGCTCTGGTTGTCGGGGCCGTCATTTACGGGCTCGAGGTCATCGGCTGGTCGTACAGTGCAAAATTCGGCGGGGCGGCCGCGCTGATGCCGTGGGTTAACCAGTCGTACGACATGCTGGGATCGCTGCCGGAGCCGATTCGTTGGGGGCTGACGGCATGTGTCGTTCTGGCGCGGCCCTGTTCGGCCGAATCTTCGCCGCTCGATACGTCGGCCGGCGGCGAAAACCCCTTGCTCCGGCCGAGTGGGTTCTCGATTTCACGACTCTGTTTTCGCTCGCCGTTACTCTCAGCTTCAACCAGTTCATCGATCGGTATTTTCTCGTCTATCTCCCGTATGCCGCGATCATCGTGGCGAAACACGTCGAGGGGACGCTCGTTGCCTGGCGTCGGACCGTGATTCTGGGATGCCTTCTGTTGCTCGCCGGCTCGGCCGTGTGGACGCGGGAGGAGATGGCGAAGGACGAGGCCCTGTGGAGCCTCTCGGCGCGGCTGCACCGGCAGGGAATTCCGCCGCCGCAGATCTTCTCCGACTGGAAATGGCTGTTTTACTGGGAGTTCGACGACTACGCCCGCTCCGGCAACCTCACGGCCGCATCAACGTATGCGGACCTTTTCGGCGACAACTGGCTGGGCCGACGCCGCGCGGCGGCCCCCTACCGAGTTGTGCACGATCTGAGATCCCCCGGCGGTGAGCAGTGGACCGTGATCGAGACGACGCGCTATTTCAGTCTCTACTCGTTCCAATGGGAAACGTATTACGCCGTGCGGCGAGACCGCGTGCCCAGTCGCGATTTGTAGCGCTTAGTCAACTTCCAGATGGCAAAGACCACGGAGTGACCCCGAGGGCGGCTGTGGCGACCTGTTTGGGGCACGAGTATACTCAATGCATGGATGGTCGCAGATCGCATTTGACGCGCTGACAAATCGCACTCCCGTCACTTCCTCCATGCCGGACGCCATGACGAGCAAAACGGTGTTTTCGACCGCGTGGTTCGACGTCGTCGCGAAGGGGAACGGTGAGGGCGACCCATATTATTCGCTCCGCCTGCTTGACTACGTGGCCACGGTGGCCGTCACGCCCGATCAGGAGATCGTGCTCGTGCGGCAAGAGCGGCCCGCCATCGAGCGGCAAACTCTTGAGTTGCCGGCCGGACATGTCGAAGCCGGTGAAGCGGCGCTCGACTCGGCACGGCGAGAGCTGGAAGAGGAAACGGGCTTCACATCCAACCGTATCGAATTACTAGGCAAGCTGGCCCCCGACACGGGGCGGCTCTCGAACACGTTGTGGTGTTTTTTCGCCCGCGACGTCGTGCAGATCAGTCCGCCACGACCGGCCGAGCCTGGGATCGAAACTGTGCTGTGCACCCCTTCCGATTTGCGAGAGAAGATCCGCAGCGGCGAATTCGATCACGCCTTGCACCTGGCCGCGATTCACCTGGCGCTCGTGGCCGGCAAACTTCCTCAATTGGCCCTTCCCCTGGCACCTGTTTGACGGCGGTTTTCGCATGTCGCCCGGATTCAACAACCAACCGAGCTTTGCGCAATCCCGCCCCGGTGCGGACGAGGCCGACATCTGTGTCGTCGGCGGGGCCGGGCATGTCGGGCTGCCGTTGGCGTTGGTGTTGGCGAGCAAAGGACACCGCGTCCGCATTTATGACGTCAACCAGGAGGCACTGGCCAAGATCCGCGACGGCGTGATGCCGTTTGCCGAGCTCGATGCCGAGCCTCTGTTGCAGCGAGTGCTCTCGGAAGGCCGCCTCACGTTCAGCGCCTCAGCCGATTGCATCGCCGACGTGGCGACCCTGGTGGTGACGATCGGCACGCCCATCGACGAGTTCCTGAACCCCGAGGTCCGCATCATCAAACAGTGGGCCGACCAGTCGATTCCGTACCTGACCGACGGCCAGTTGCTCATCTTGCGATCGACCGTCTACCCCGGCACCACGCAGTGGCTGGAGAAATACCTGGCGAAAGCGGGGAAAAACCTGCATCTCGCCTATTGCCCCGAGCGGATCGTGCAAGGGTTTGCGGTCCGCGAGCTGCAGACCTTGCCGCAAATTATCAGCGGCACGACTCCCGAAGCCGAAGAGGGAGCCAGTGTTGTCTTTTCGTCGATCGCGCCGCAGGTCGTTCGCCTGACGCCGCTCGAGGCAGAGTTCGCCAAGCTGTTCGCCAACGCCTACCGCTACATCGAGTTCGCCATCGCCAACCAATTTTATACGATCGCCCACTCGGCAGGCGTGGATTACAACCGGGTCCTCGACGGTTTGCAGGCCGATTATCCGCGTGGGCGGGGCATTCCGCGGGCCGGCTTCACGGCCGGTCCCTGCCTCGTCAAAGACACGATGCAATTGGCTGCCTTTTCGCAGAATCAGTTTCCGCTTGGCCACGCGGCCATGCTCGTCAACGAGGGTTTGGTGCTGTACCTGGTCGACGACTTGAAACGGAAATATCCGCTGTCGGAAATGGTGGTCGGCCTGTTGGGGATGGCCTTCAAGGCCGATTGCGACGACACGCGCTCGTCGCTGAGCTACAAGCTCAAAAAGCTCCTCAAGCTGGTGACGGCCGACGTGCTGACGACCGATCCCCACGTCACGACCGACCCCGAGCTGTTGCCGGTCGAAACCGTCGTCGAGCGCAGCGACCTCTTAATCCTCTGCACGCCGCACGCCGATTACCGCGAGCTCGACACACGGAACAAGCCCGTCATCGACGTCTGGGGCTATTGGCGGCACAGATCGCAAGAGGTCGTCGCGTCGACGCAGGGTGAGCAGCGCGGGGCGAAGGGCGAAGGGTTATGAGCCCGCCGCTGCGCGTCGCCGTGATTGGAGTCGGCTTCGGGCAACAGGTGCACGTGCCAGCCTTTCGGGCGGATCCGCGGTGCGAAGTGACGACGCTCTGCGCTAGCAACGAGGCCAAAGCCGCCGAGATCGCGGGTCGTTTGAACGTGCCGCACGCCTCGGGGGACTGGCGGGCCGTCGTGGCCGACCCGGAGATCGACGCGGTTTCGATCGCCGTTCCACCGCGGCTGCAGCCGCAGATTGCAATCGCAGCTCTGGAACATGGCAAATCGGTTTTTTGCGAAAAGCCGCTCGGCGTTCATCCGCATGACGTCATGCCACTTCGTTGGGCGCGACATTCCTCGAGATGCGGGAGTCGGCGCCGCAGGAGACTCGCTCCTTGCCGCTCGGGCGAGGAATCGGAATGGTCAATTTTGAATTGTGCGAGTGCGATGCTTGGCAAAAGTTCCAGCAAATGGCCAAGTGCCATCCGCCGGGACTTATGACCTCAGTGCAGATCAACTGGCGCGTGCAGACATACTCGAACAAGCGCCGCATCGACAATTGGAAATCGCGGCCGGACGAGGGAGGCGGCGCGCTGCAAGGATTTGCGGCGCACACATTTTATCTGCTCGAGCAGCTGTACGGGCCGATTTGCCGTCTTCAGGCACAGCTGACCAAGGGAGTCGACGATCCCCGCACCGGCGAGACGACCGTCGATTTGGAAATCGAGTTCCTCTTGGGCGGGCGTGGAAGCGTTCAAATCGCAACCGACGCGCCGCCGCCACATCGCCATCAAATTGACTTGATTAGCCCCTGCGGCGTCCTTCGACTGCTGAACGAAGGAAGTGACTACATCCGTGGCTTTGAACTCTTTTGTGGCGATGACACTGTTTCCGGTTTCGATCGGCCCGGAAACCCGCTGCAGCGCATTTTTCCCGAGGCCGAGCCATCGTCGGGGACTGGTTCCCTGACGAGGGACGCCCCGGTCGCCGCACCCGATGGTCGGATCGAAGCCACTTCGCGGCTCGTGCGGAAATTCATCGACGCGGCCTTGGGCGGAAGTCCTGCCCATCCGGATTTCTCCGACGGCTATCGCGTGCAATACCTGATCGAGGCCGCCCGACGTTCCAATGCGGAGGACCGCTGGATGGACACAATCGAGTGACCGCGCGGCTCGATATCCTCATCCCCGTCTTCAACGAGGGAGACAACATCCTCCCGGTCCTGGAGGCGTTTCGCACGCAGATCGAAACGCCCTTCCGCGTCCTCATCTGTTACGACCGCGACGACGACAACACGCTGCCAGCGGTCGAAGCGTATCCCCAGCGAGCATCCGTCGACGTCGTCTTCGTCAAGAATAAGTCGATCGGGCCGCATGCGGCGGTGATGACCGGGTTCGAGCAGAGCACGGCCCCGTACGTCGTGGTTTATCCGGCCGACGATACCGACAATGCGGGCCGCATCGATGGGCTCGTCGAAGCAGCCGATCGCGGCTCGGACGTGGTGGTGGCGAGCCGATTCGTTCCCGGCGGCTGCATGGTTGGAGCGCCTCCGCTCAAAGGGTTTCTAGTGCGGGCGGCCGCTTTCACGATGTATTACGGGGCCCGCTTGCCGGTCCGCGATCCGAGCAATGGCCTGCGGCTCTTTTCCCGCCGCGTGATCGAACAGATCGCCGTCGAATCGACGGCCGGGTTTTGCTACAGCATCGAGCTGTTGGTGAAGTGCCACCGGCTCGGCTGGCCGATCGGCGAAGTCCCCTTCACGTGGTACGAACGCAAAGTGGGCAAGAGCCGGTTTCGCGTGATGAAGTGGGTCCCGAAATATTTGCGGTGGTATTTCTACGCCTTCGCGACGACGTGGCTCGGCGCACGGCGGGTGACGATGAAAACCCCGCGAACGGCCTCGGTTTAAGGGACGGATGTGATGGCGAAGTGGTACCTCGTGACGGGCGGATCGGGCTTCATTGGTGCGGCCCTCGTCCGTCAGCTCGTCGCGCGGGGCGAGCGGGTCCGCGTGCTCGATAACCTGTCGCGAGGCAACCAGCGGCGGCTGGGCGATGTGGTCGCCGACGTCGAATTTGTCGAGGCCGACGTTCGGGACGCCGCCGCCGTGAGCCGTGCCGCCAAAGGCATCGACTGCGTCGTGCATGCCGCCTTCGTTAACGGGACGCAATTCTTCTACAGCATGCCGCAACTCGTGCTCGACGTGGGGATTCGCGGCATGCTCAACGTGCTCGATGCGTGCCTCGCGCACGAGGTGCCCGAGCTGTTTGTGGCGTCGAGCTCCGAGGTGTATCAGACTCCGCCCCGCATTCCGACCGACGAAACGGTGCCGTTGTCGATCCCAGATCCGATGAATCCGCGGTATTCGTACGCCGCCGGCAAGATCACGAGCGAGATGCTGGCGATCAACTACGCCCGCACGCATTTCGAGCGGATGGTCATTTTCCGCCCGCACAATGTCTACGGCCCCGATATGGGCTGGGAGCACGTGATTCCGCAGTTTGTGCTGCGACTCGCCGGCCTATGCCGTGGGACCGAGGGGCCCGTTCGCTTCGACGTGCTGGGAACGGGGAACGAGACGCGGGCCTTCGTCTCGATCGACGACTTCACCGACGGCCTCGCGATCCTGCTCGAACGGGGCCGGCACCGCGAGATCTACAACATCGGGACGACGGAAGAGGTGACGATCGCCGAACTGGCCCGGAAGATTGCCGGCCGTTTCGGCGCGAGATCGAGATCGTCCCGGGTCCGCCGGCCAAAGGATCGACGCCCCGCCGCTGTCCCGACATCGCCAAGCTGGCCGCTCTCGGTTACTCTCCCAAGATCGATCTGGCGCGGGGGTTGCCGGCGACGGTCGAGTGGTATCGCAACAACGCGCACCTGGCGCCGCCGACTCACGAACCGTCCGGAAATTCGCCGACCGTTTGAGGACCGACCAGAGATGAGCCCCTCGACGCGACTGACCGCCGGCACCGGCTCGAGCGCGGTCGTCGAACGCTGCCAGATCTGCGACAGTGCGCCGCTCGACCCGGTCCTGTTTCTCGGCTATTTGCCCCCCGTCAACCAGATGTGGCCGATCGGCCACACGCCGGGAGAGCAGCCCGCCTATCCGGCCCTCCTCCTCCGCTGCCGGCAGTGCCAGCTCGTGCAGTTGGGACTGGTCGTCGATCCACAGATCCTGTTTCCACCCGAATATCCCTACTCGAGCGGCACGACGAAGATCCTGCGGGAGAATTTTGCCGAACTGTGCCGCGAGGCGACCCCGCTGTTGCGACTTGCGCCGGGGGACCTGGTAGTCGACGTCGGCTCCAACGACGGGACATTGTTGAGCAATTTCCATCAAGCGGCCTTTCGCGTCCACGGGATCGAGCCGACGCAAATGGGCGTGGCGGCCCAAATACGGGGCATTCCGACCACGATCTCGTTCCTCACCGCCGAGTCGGCCGAGCGGGTCCGCCGCGAGCAGGGGCCGGCGAAAGTCGTCACGGCGACCAACGTCTTTGCCCACATCGAAGACGTCCATTCGGTCGTGGACAATATCCGGCGGCTCCTGGCCGACGACGGGACATTCATTTCCGAGTCGCATTACCTGTTGAGCCTGGTCGAAACGCTGCAGTACGACACGATCTATCACGAGCACCTGCGGTATTACTCGCTGACGAGCGTCGAGCACTTGCTCGCCCGGCACGGCCTCGAGGTCGTTTTCGCCAAACGGATCCCCACACACGGCGGATCAATCCGCATCTACGCGGCTCCGAAAGGAACGAAGCCGATCGATCCTGCAGTCGCCGAAATCCACCGGCAGGAAGCGGCTCTCACCGCCGAAGCGCTGGCCGATTTCAAGCGGCGGGTCGTCCGCTCGAAAATCGACTTGTACGCCCTTCTCAAGACGATCAAGGACTCCGGCCAGCGAATTTACGGCATCGGCGCTCCGTCGCGGGCCAGCACGCTGATCAACTACGTCGGGCTCGACGACGGAATTCTCGACTGCGTGCTCGAGATCAAAGGCTCGTACAAAATCGGCAAATACATGCCGGGCACTCTGGTTCCGGTCGTCGACGAGTCGCGGCTGTTCGACGATCCGCCCGATTACGCCCTGCTACTGTCGTGGCACATCGCCGACGAGCTGATTGCTAAACTGCGCGAACGGGGCTACACGGGCCGATTTCTCGTCCCGCTCCCCGAGCCGCGCGTGGTTTGAGAATCGTTTCCATCCTGAGGTGGCACTGTGTCGCTGTTGATCGGCGGAATCTCATGATGCGAAACGCTCGCGTGCTCCTGGTCGCCGCAGTTTGCGGAATTGCGTCGTCCCTCGCGCCGTCCGATAGAGCCCCTCTCCTCGCCGCGGATTGCGAGATCCGCCGCGATCTCGAATTTGCCCGGCCGGCCGGAATTGCTCTGCACTTGGACGCGTACCTGCAGCGATCGCAGACGCCCTCCGCGGCCGTCATTTTTGTTCACGGTGGCGGATTCGTTGGCGGCGATAAAAAAGACTATCCGCACGATCTCCTCGATCCGCTCGCCGAACGGGGCTTCTCGATCATCAGCGTGAACTACCGGTTGGCGCCGAGATATCCGTTTCCTGCCGCGACCGACGACGTCGAGGCGGCGATCGCGTATGTCAAACGGCACGCGCCGGCCCTGCGCGTGGACCCGCGGCGTCTGGCCCTTCTGGGCCCTTCCGCCGGGGGCTTGATCGTCTCGTATGTCGGCGCGAAACACCGCCCGGAGAATCGCGTGGCCGCCGTGGTCTCGATGTTTGGCGAGCACGACCTCGTCCTGAGGGCGTCGGAAAACCCGTGCTGCATGGACGGCCGCGTCATGCCACGTCCGCCTGGCGGTTGCCTGTCGCGCGGGCTTGCCGCATTTCTGGGCTTCTCTGAGATCAAAGGCCGCGAACAGGAAGACCGGCTGCGGGAGGCCTCGGCGGTCAGTTACGTCAAGAAAGACATGCCACCCTACCTGCTGATCCATGGCACGCGCGATTACGGCGTCCCTTTCGAGCAATCCGTCAGCATGCGCGAGAAAATGCGCCAGGCCGGTGCGGACTGCACGCTCATCGGAATTATCGGCGGAGGCCATGGCAACTGGCAGAAGCTGCCCCAGTGGACCGAGGAGCGGCACCATTTGGTCCGTTGGCTGCTCGACAAAACGGCTCCGCCGTGACGTGGACCGGCCCCGCGGGAAGCCTTTTGCTAAAGTGAGAGGCGTTGAGAGCGGGTTCGTTACCGAGTTCCGTTCGGCCGACGTTCAGGAAACCACCGTCGCCAACATGGCCATTCGTCGATCAAGCCACCATGAACATCCTGCGATTGATTTCGCTCGCCTGTTTGCTGTCTCTCGTCCTGATGCTGCGCCCGCTGGTGGCGGCCGAGCTCTCCTGGCCTTGTCGGAACGGTCCCTTGCACAACGGCTGCGCCGCCCCACGCGACGCCCGGGGCGTGCCGGTTCAATGGGATGAGTCCACCGGCAAAAACATTTCCTGGAAGATCGACCTCGAGGGGTTTGGCCTTTCGATTCCGGCGATCGGCGACGGGCGCGTGTGGATGACAGCGGCCACGGCCGACGGCAAGCAGCAGTTCGTCTACGCGATCGAAACGCGCACGGGGCGCGTGATGCACCACAAGCTGATCTTCGAAAACGCCTCTCCGGAGAAGTTGAGCAACAGAGTCAACACGTATGCCTCGCCGAGCTGCGTGTTGGAACACGACGCGGTTTATGTCCACTTCGGGACCTACGGCACGGCGCGGCTCGATCCTCGAACCGCCGCCGTGGTCTGGCAGCGCCGCGACCTCCGTTGCCGCCACTTCCGTGGTCCCGGTTCGTCGCCGATCGTGTGGCGGAATCTCTTGATCCTGACCTTCGACGGCATCGATCAGCAGTACGTCACGGCACTCGACAAGCGTACCGGAAAAACCGTCTGGCGCACCGACCGCTCGACCAACTATCACGACCTCGGCCCGGACGGAAAGCCGCAGCGGGAGGGCGATATCCGCAAGGGCTACGGCACGCCGGCCACGATGGACGCGGCCGACCGCACGCAGATCGTGTCAGTCGGCTCGCGGGCCGCGTTCGGCTACGACGCCGAGACGGGCCGCGAAATCTGGACCGTCACGCACGGGGACTTCAACGCGGCGGCGCCACCGCTCGTTTATGGGAACCTGGCGATCATCAATACGGGATCGATGGGAGCGAATCTCTTTGCCGTGCGGGTCGACAAGTCCACGCGCGGCAATGTCACCGCGACGCACCTCGCCTGGAATCGCACCAAGGGAAACTCGCGGCTTTGCGCGCCGGCGCTCGATCGCGGCCGAGTGTGGATGCTGACCGCGCAAGGCGTGCTGTATGCGATCGACGCCAAAACGGGCGAACAACGGGGAGGCGTGCGCATCGGCGGATCATTTGTGGCGTCTCCGGTGATCGTAGGAGACTATCTCTACGCTTGCGACGAAGAAGAGGGGGCCGTCACGGTCGTCCGGACAAGTCTCCCGCCGAAAATCGTGGCCAAGAACCGGCTCGCTGAGGGAATGCGGGCCTCGCCGGCCGTCGCGGACGGAGCCATCTACCTGCGGACTTTTCACAGCTTGTACAAGATTGGCGGGGCCGAAGCGGTGGCGAAATAGAACCTCCGAACCGCCGCCGGCTCTATGGCTTCGTTTTAGGCCGGACAGGCGATATCGGACAAAAGGCCGGCACGGTGCACGCGTCGATAAACGACGTCTTCGCGCACGGTGATCCCGCGTGGAGCAGGTGAGCGGCTCTTTCCGACCTCGTCTCCGGCGAATGCTGTCGTGACCCAAAAGCGACGCCAAGGTCCCGAACGCCGTGCAGGAAAACTTGCGACCGAGCGGCTTCGTCTTGAGTGCCTTCGCGAGTCAATGCACCTCTTCGGCAAGCCTCAGGACGCGCTCGTCAATAGAATCAAAAATCGGCGCGGACCTCAAGCCACGTCCTCGCGTCCTTCCATCGCTCAAAAATCGTCCGAAATCTGACCGGCCAGTCACACTTTTCAAGAGTTGCGACAGCGACGCTACTCTCCGAACTCACTGGTTCGGATTGAGTAATTGACCTCTGGGCATTTTCTCTTGATCTGTCCGGACGTTTTCACCCCTGAAAACGCGGCAAAGAGTTGCGGAGGAGCGCAGTGCGCGAACGCTGTGTCCGGTCCTGGATCGTTTTCTGCTTGATTGTCTGCGTCGGAACGGTCGCCGATGCCCACGAGTTGAAGGTCTTTGCCAGCAAATTGGCTGTCGACCGGCCGGGCGGGAAGACGACGATCTATCTGTCCTGGGGTGAGCGAATTCCGGTCGACGATCTGATCGATGGGGCCACGCTCGAGCGGTACGAAATGCTCGCGCCGGACGGCAAGGTCACCCGACTGAAGACGGCCGGCGTGTCGCTGCAGACGAATGTCCGAGAGTTGAGCAATGTCGGTCTTCACGGGATCGTCGTCGCCAAAAAGCCGACCGTGTATACGTTCTACTTCGACAAGAACGGCAAGCGGTTGCTGAAACTCTGTCCCAGAACGGAAATCAAGGAGGGACGGGTCGATTATGCCGGGCGAAGTGTGCAGAGCGCCAAATCCTTTATCGTCGTCGGACCGTGCAAGACACCGCCCAAGCCGGCCGGATTAACCATGGAAATTGTCCCCCTTGATCCGCCGAACCAATGGACCAAAGGGAACAGCCTGCATTTTCAAGTGCTGCTGGAGGGCAAGCCGATTCCGTTCGTCAACGTGTTGCGCGCTATGTCGGCTTCACTCCGGACGATGCGTGGTGCTATGCGACCGACACCAATCGCGAGGGGATCGCCCATATCCGCCTGAGCCACCCGGGAACGTGGGTGATCCTGGTGCACTACAAACGTCCGACCAGCGGACCAATCCACGACCAATACGATTTCGATTCATTTATGACCACGCTGACGTTTGATGTGTCGGGCGGCAGGCTGCCTGCGGCCGACGACGAGGATTGACGGCTTGGGTGACCCCCTTTTGTGGCAGGTTTGCGGGCTCCAATGAAAACGGACCACGCAACTCAGGCAATTCCAACTTTGAGAAGGGAGACTTGAGATGGGGCCACGTCGTCTGCTGGCCGGTTTTCTGTGTTTAACGCTCGCCTGCACGGCTTCCTCTTGCGCAAAGCACAACAAGGATGAACTGGCGGTTTTTCCCGTGAGCGGGAAGGTTCTCTTCGCCGGCAAGCCGACACCGGGAGCGATTGTCATTCTGCATCCGGTCGGCGATCCGGATCAAAAACGCCCGAATCCACGCGCCGTCGTCGATCGCGAGGGAAACTTCCAGCTGAGCACCTATCGCACGAACGATGGCGCACCCGCGGGCGAATACGTCGCAACCGTCGATTGGCGCAAGAGGGCGCGGACAGCGGCACAAAGCCGCGAGCCTGTTGCCCGCGAAGTACAGTGAGGCCGCCCAATCTCCGCTGCACGTGACCGTCGAGCCGAAGACGGACCACTTCGAGCCGTTTGAGATTCCGCGACCGGATGAGACCGCATCCGTCGGCCCCTAGCCTCCTGATAACCACGCCCGAGCCTGAAAGAGATCAAACCATGCGACGATGCCGGGGGAAAGCAGGTTTCACCCTGATTGAGCTCTTAGTGGTGATTGGAATTATCGCCATTCTGATTTCGCTCTTGTTGCCGGCGGTTCAGGCGGCGCGGAGGCGGCCCGCCGCACGCAATGCCGCAACAACCTGAAACAGATCGGACTGGCCCTGACCAACTATGCGGACAATAACGGCGGCATGTATCCCACGGCCTGCACTCCCGTCAACTTTTGTGCTCCACCCGCCACATTCCACGGGTGGCAAGCCCGCATCCTGCCCTATCTGGAATTGTCGACGCTGTACAACCCCTACGACTTCTTTGTCGACTGGTTCGACCCCGCCAATGCGAACATTATCAATCAGAACATCCCGACTTACCTCTGTCCCTCTTCACCGACGACGGGCCTGGTGACTCCGCTCTCCACGACCTATACGGCGCCGTCAACTGAGTCGACCGATCAGGATGACGTAACGACCTGGGCGGGTGCCCGCACGGACTACGTGAACACGGGCGGATTGTTCAGCGTGCTTTACCAGACGCCGCTCTTGATCACGTTGCCGAAACTCTGGTCGCCCGACAATTACAACCCCGCGTCCGGCATCATCGGTTCCGTGCAGGTCACTCAGGCGATGATCACCGACGGACTCTCGAACACCTTCCTGGTGAGTGAAGATGCGGGGCTGCCGATCAATTGGGCCATGGGACAGGTTGTCAATCCGCCGAATTTCGCCTTTCCCGACGACGCCAACGCGACCGGCGCATGGGCGTCCGCCGGCCTGAGCCCCTTCGACCCCCTCGGCGGCAAAGGTTGGCAATTGGACGGGGCCAACCAACAGGGCCTTCAGAACAACTGCTGGCCGGCGATCGGCTTTACGGTCTGCTCAGGCACCTGCGCCGTCAATTGCACCAACGACATGGAGCTTTACAGCTTCCATCCCCAAGGCGTGAACGCTCTCCTCGCCGACGGCTCGGTCCAGTATGTGTCGAGCAGTGCGCCGCTAAGCATTGTCGCGGGGCGGATCACGTTCGCGGGATCGGAGATCATGACCGACTTTTGATCGCGGCGGTTGCGTCAATCGAGCGCTCATTAATAAAGGGAACAGCGATGCGCTACCTGATGTTTCATCGAAACGGGCGTCCGGGCCATCTCCTCCTGCTCGTGGCGGCCACGGCGCTCGTTTTGCGTCCTCAATTGCTTTTCGCAGCCACTCCGAATCCCCCGGCATCGAAGCGCCCAAAGGCCCGGTCTGGAACGAGGACGCGGCTCGCCACCTGTTGAGCCGGGCTGCCTTCGGGGTGGCGCCGGAAGAGGCCGGCCGCCTGGCCGCGATGCCTCTCGGCAAAGCCGTTGATCTGTTGCTCGACGAGGCGGCCGCAGCCCCGGCGCCGGCCCGGCCCGAATGGGTCCGTGACGTGTGGATCAACGGCGGCCGCCGCTGGTCGGATATGAGCCGCGAAGAGTACCTGGTCGTTCTCCGCCGCAACAGCACCCGCAACCAGGCGGAAATCAACGATTTGCGGGCGTGGTGGCTCGAGCAGATGATTTCCACGAAGACTCCGCTCCGCGAGAACATGACGCTCTTCTGGCACGGCCATTTCACTTCGGCCACGAGCAAAGTCCTCAATTTCGCGCAGTCGTTCTACCAGCAGAACGAGACCTTTCGCCGCTATGCTCTCGGCAACTTCCGCGAGTTCCTGAAAGCCGTCACGCTCGACCCGGCGATGATGGCGTATCTCGACATGGAGCGCAGCAACAAGGCGCATCCGAACGAAAACTATGCCCGCGAGCTGATGGAACTCTTCACGCTTGGCGTGGGAAACTACACCGAAAAGGACGTGCAGGAAATAGCCCGCGCCTTCACGGGCTGGACTCTCGACGCACCACCGGGCTGCGTCAAAGTGAATCGCCCCACCCTGCCGGAGAACATGCAGTTCGCCTCGATCACGCGGGACGGCATGGCCGCAACATTCGTTGCCGCCCAGCACGATGACGGCGAGAAAACAGTCTTCGGAAAAACGGGCCGCTTCGGCGTCGACGAAGTGTTGGACCTCATCGTGCGGCAGCCCGCGTGCGGCCGCTACGTGGCCGGGCGCCTGATCGCTTACTTCGGCGCGAACGATCCGCAGGGCCGACTACGTGAGCGGATGGCTGCGGCGTTTCGCGACAGCCATTACGAGATCCGCCCCATGCTCAAGGTTCTCTTCACGTCGGCCGAATTCTACGATCCGGCCGCTCGCGGCGCGAGGATCAAGGGGCCCGTCCGGCTGCTCGTGGGAGCCTGCCGCGATCTGCGGCTGACCGGGACGGCCACGCCCAGCCTGGTGCAATTGACCGCCGCTTACGGACAAGAGCTGTTTAATCCGCCCACCGTGAAGGGCTGGCCGAGCGGGGTCGCCTGGATCAGCGCGAGCACGCTGCCGCTGCGATACCGGCTGGGCGAGGCGCTGGTGGAAGGCAAAACGCCGAGCGAGCCCCCGCCGCTCGGCCGGCTGCGGCTGATGGCCGTCTCCCGTGATCCGGCGCAAGCCGCCGTCACGATCAAGCGCCAGCTCGACATCGACCGCGAACGCCGGCAGCAGAAAGCGGAAGCAGGCCTCAAGGTCCACTTCGCCCCGTCACAGCTCTTCCCGCAAGGGCCTCCGCACGACCCTCAACAATTGGCCGACGCGCTTCTGAAGCCGCTGGTCGTCACCAAGGTTCGCGCCGCGACGCGGGAAGCGATTGTCGAGGCCTGCCGTTCCGTCCCGCCGGGCGATCGCGTCGCACTTGCCGCCCGACTCATCCTGGCCTCTCCCGAATACCAGATGGAATAGCGCAGGCCGCCAACTCGCGGACCTGCACAAACAAGGAGCAACTCATGACGCTGAAAATCGACCGCCGGCAATTTAGTCGTTTGGTTGGACTCACCGCCCTCACGGCGACTGTTCCCTCCTTCTTGCACAAGACCGGTGTTGCGCTCGCCGGCCCTGCCCATCCAGATGCCCGCCCGCTGCCGGGGCTCAAGGACAACCACGTGCTGGTCATCCTGCAGTTGGCCGGCGGCAACGACGGCCTCAACACGCTGGTTCCGTATGCCGACGATCACTATCACAAGCTGCGTCCGCGGATCGGCATCGCGGCCAACAAGGTGCTCAAGCTCGACGATCACTTCGGACTGCATCCGGAGATGATCGAACTGCACAAGCTGTTTCAGGAGGGGGGACTCGCGCTGGTGCCGAACGTCGGCTACCCCAACCCGTCCCGCTCGCACTTTCGCTCGTCGGACATCTGGGAGACGGCCTCGTCGGCCGGGCGAATCGTGAAGTCCGGCTGGGTCGGACGGTATTTCGACGCCGAATGCCCAGGCGTCCCCGGCGCGATGCTCGGCCTGCGCCTGGGACAACAGCCGGCGCTCACGTTTGTGGGCGACCGCACCCGGGCGGCCACGCTGGCAGACCCTGCCTTGCTGGAAGTGCCGGCCACCGGTGCGCTCGAAAAGGGGATCGAGAAACTGAACGCGGTTGAGCCCACCGGCATCGACGCGCTCGACTTCATCCAGCGCACCGGTAACGAAACCCACGCGCTGGCACGCCGCATGAAGGCCGTCGTCCGCGACGTCAAGCCGGCGGTGGAGTATCCGCCGTACGCCCTGTGCCAGTCGCTGCGGCTCATCGCGCAGATGGTCGTGGCGAACGTGCCGACGCGGGTGTTCTACGTCACGCTCGCCGGGTTCGACACCCATTCGGCCCAGCTCAACCGCCATGCGGGCCTGGTCCAGGAGCTGAGCCAGGCGTTGAGCCTCTTTCGCCAAGACCTCAAAGCCCAGGGGCAGCTCGACCGCGTGCTGCTGCTGACGTTTTCCGAGTTCGGCCGACGGGCCGCTGAAAACAAGCAGCTCGGCACCGACCACGGCACGGGCAACGTGGTCTTCCTGTTGGGAGGCAAAGTGAAGCCCGGCATCCACGGCGGTCCGCCCGACCTCACCAAGCTCGATTCCGTGGGAGATCCGCACTTCGGCGTCGACTTCCGTTCGATGTATGCAGACGTCCTTCGCGACTGGTTGAATGCCGACCCGGCCCGCGTCCTGGGCGAGCAATTCAAGTCGCTGGCCCTGGTCCAAACCTGAATCATCATCTTCCAGCGCTCTCGCGGCGCCGCTTTCAGCGGACCGCACAGAGCGGTCAGAGAAATCAGAGGTTCGCCATGCGAAAGATCCTCGCTGCAGCACTGACTCTGCTTTGGGTGGGCGCCGTTCTGTTTGGCGCCGAATCGAACGTGAAAAACGCCAACCGCGCGGCCGCCGAGTTCCGCAGTCGCGGCGGGCAGGCCACGTTCAACGATCAGAAGAAGCTCGTCACGGTCGACATGCATCGGACGACGATCGGCGACGGCGATCTCAAACTTCTCGATTCGCTGCCGACACTGCAGACGCTCGACCTCAGCTATACCCGCGTCACCGACGCCGGGCTAAAGCATCTCAGCCATCTCAAGGGGCTCAAGTGCCTCTCGCTGCAGGGGACCAAGGTCACCGATCAGGGGTTAAAAGAGATCGCCGGGCTCGACCGATTGGAGGTGCTGTTCCTGGACGAAACGGCGATCACCGACCAGGGCGTGGCACGCCTCACGGGACTGAAACAGCTCGAATCGCTCGAAATCGATCACACGCAGATCACCGACTCGGGCGTGGCAAGTCTGACCGATCACACCAGGCTCCGCCGACTGGTGCTCAACCACACTCGCGTGGGCGACAGCGGACTAAAACTGCTCGCCGGCCTGCCCAAGCTCCAGGATGTTGACGTCTTCCGCACCAACGTGACCGCACAGGGTGTGGCGCAACTGCAAAAGGCGAAGCCGGAAACGCGGATCAGCCACTAGAGCGCCGCACTATTCGAGGACGTACCGCCACCACGCCGGGCGTTTCAAATGCCAAAACAGGTCAGCAGGCAGCCATTCTTCATTATCGGCCGTCTGACCCGGTTTTGATCTGGCTCGACCGGTCCGCGCAGATTCGCGATCCGCAACTTCCAAGACTTGCAGCACGCGTCCCTGCATTCCGCTCGTCGAAGCACGGAGCGCGTCGGCCAGCCGCGACGTTTCCAAGAGTGCCGAGGCCGTCGCCAGCGTGCCGATTCCGCCGTGCCCAGCCAGACAACACACCACGGACTCGCCGCGGGCGTCGACGACAAGGACTCCCGCGTCCGGAAGACCGTCCGGCTCGCAGCTTCGCCTTAGAAAGCGGTCCGGTGCGAGGAAAATCCCCGGTCCCGGCAAGTCTCGATTGGCCATCACGTCCAGAAACTCGACGAGGTGATTCGAGGGCCATCTCCAAACGAATTGTGCCGGCAGCGTCCGTTTGCCGAGGTCGTCAAAAGCGCGGCGAATGCACGCCGCCGAGAGCGGATTGCCGTGGGCCGACCCGATTGTCAGGATCGCGGCCGGAGACTCGCCCAACAATTCGTTCAAATGATCCCGGGCCTGCTCCACGGTGAGGTTATGCGGCACGGCCACGTGCTGCACCGTCGGCTTTGCCGGCAGCGCGGCGAAAAATGCGTGCAGGTGGACGTAAACGTAGGTGTCTTGCACTGAGAAGGCGGTCGATTTCACCGAACTTTGGTGCGAATCGATGCGGTGGTACGGGCGCTCGCAGGTGGCGATGAAGATTTTCGCTCGCGGCTTAATGCGGTCCCACGGCTCGGCCGCCCGGTTCCAGCCGACAATGTCCTCGAGGCCGATTTCGAGGCGGCTGCAGAGCGCTTCGATCGCCCGGATCAAATTGCGAGAGGCCCGCTCGGAAAGCTGCTTGCCTTCGCGCTTGAGGTCGGCCAGTTCGCGGAGCCGGTTGCAGACGGTGTTGTACAGCGAAATGCAGTTGAGCGCATTGACGCCGACGTCGTTGTCATCCGAATTCGGGCCGATCTTGCCCAGGTAATCCTGCTTCAGTTTGGCGAGGGGCCCCAAGTCCTTGTTCTTCTGCAGCTCGACGGCCCGCTTAAACCCGTCGAGAAAACCCGCCGGGTCTCCCTCAATCAGCGTCTGCAAGACCTTGCTGCGGAACAAGTTGCCGCCTCCAAACGAATTCCCGGCATTGAGCTAAGGCATCGTTGCCGCAGCTGCACGCCCAGACGAATGCCCTCGACTTTGCGCCATTTTGACGTCCGTTTCAACGGTGCTGCCGTCCCGGCCGATCGTGGAAGGGGGCGCTTGTGGCGAGCGGCTCCAGCCGCCACGATAAAACTTTGCTAACGAGCCGGAGCCGGTGAGAATGAGTGACGTCGCGTCAATGAACCGCGATCGGACCGCATGAGCGATTCCCTGACCGACTTTGAAGCCGCGTATTACGACGACTCACCTGTTGGTCGGCGGAATCTGCAGACGCCCTCCGCGACCGTCGTTTTCGTTTACGGTGGCGGATTCGTTGGCGGTGATAACTCGATCGCGGCCGGGTGTGGATGCTGACGGCCAACGGCGTCTTGTACGCGATCGATGCCAAAACGGGGCAACAACGGGCTGCCTTGCGCGTGGTCGGCTCGTTTATCGCCTCTCCGGTGATCGCCGGAGACTCAATCTATGTTTGCGACGAAGAAGACGGGACCACCACGGTGGTCCGAACCAGTCTCCCGCCGAAAATCGTGGCCAAGAACCGGCTCAATGAGGGAATGCGGGCCTCGCCGGCCGTCGCGGACGGGGCGATCGACTTGCGGACTTTTCGCAGCTTGTACAAGCTTGGCGGGGCCGAAGCGGTGGCGAAATAGATCCCTCGAACCGCCGCCGGCTCGACCGTCGCGAAAATCCAGCACTCACTTTACGAGAGGATTTCCCGGATCGGTTTGGCGGTCGGATCGACGAGGCGGATGGGACGCCCGACGTTGGAGATGTTCTGTTTACGCGGATCGAGTCCCAATCCCAGGCAAATCGTCGCGAGCAGATCGGGAGTCGAGACGGGACGATCCTCGACCGTCATCCCGTCTTTGCCGGTGCTGCCCACAATGTGGCCTCCGCGAATTCCTCCACCGCCCAGGACAACGCTCCAAGCTTTGGGGAAGTGGTCGCGGCCCTGCGCCGGATTGATCGCCGGAGTCCGCCCAAATTCGCCCATCCACACGACGAGTGTCGATTCCAGGCGTCCGCGATCCTTCAGATCTTGCAGCAGAGCCGACCAGGCCTGGTCGAGCACCGAAGAAAGGGACCGCACGCGGTTGAAGTTATCGTCGTGCGTGTCCCACCCTCCGAGCGACACCTCGACGAAAGAGACATTTTTCTCGAGCAACCGTCGCGCCATCAGACAGCCCTGTCCGAATTGTGAACGACCGTAGCGGTCTTGCACCGCCGCCGGCTCCTGCGACAAGTCGAAGACTTTGGCGGCAGCGGAACTCATCAGGCGAGAGGCTTTCGCATACGCGTTAAGATGCTCGCTGGCCGCCGGGCCCCGCCGCCGAGAAAGGAACTCCTTTTCGGCGCGGCGCAAGAGCGCGAGGCGGCGCGGGCCTCGTCCGAGGAAACGCCCTCGGGCAACGAGAGGTTCTCGACGGCCAATCGTGAGGTCCCTTCGGTCCCATCCCCCTCGCGTCCCACCAAGAGCGGGGCGTGATCCGGTCCGAGAAAGCCGGCCGGACTGGTTCCTGCGCCGAACAATCCGTTCGAGAGGATGCTCACATAGTTGGGTAAATCGCCCGGCGCCCGGTCACATTCTTTCGAGACGAGCGAACCGAGCACGGGAAACTGGATGGGCCCTTGCGGCAAGTAGCCCGTGCGCAGGTTGTCGCGCGCCGGGCGTGATCCCCCTCCTTCGTCGACATGGAGCGGATCACCGCGAGCCGATCGGTCCACTGGGCCATGCGCGGCAGGTGCTCACTGATCGAGAGACCGGGCGTTCGCGTCGCAACCGGCCGGAACGGGCCACCGTGAGGGTGCCCGGGCTTGAGATCAAACGTATCGGTCTGGCTCGGCCCGCCGTTCATCCACAAGAGGACGCAGGATCGTTTCGGCGAACCGGTCGGGCCGGCGACCGCAGCCAGGCGGTTGAGCCATCCGGCGAGCGATCCTCCCAGCAGGCTGCCCGAGGTCGTTGTCAGCCAAATTCGGCGTGTGAGTCGTTGTCGCCCAAACCCTGCAGTCATGGCTCTCATCCCTTTCAATGATTCCAGCGAAACTCGGCCGAATTCAGCAGCACCCAAAGAACGTCGCCCAATCGTCGGGACCGCTCCGGGGGACGGGCCGAGTTCACATGGCCGAGCATCAATTGCCGTTCGGAGTCGGTGGGAGGGCGACTCAAGACAGCCAGGTACAAGGCCTCGACTTGCCGCTCCGGCGAGTTCGGAAAAGCCGCCAACGTCTGCTTCAGCCGGGGGCTCGTTTGCGGGTCGACCGCGTCATGGATCAGGTTGCCGTTCATGAGATTCAGCGCCTGGGAAACCGACGTCTTCGGATGATCGGCTTCGTCGTCGGCGCCAAACGTTTTGATCACCTGTTTGCGAACGGTGTCCCCATCTCCCGTCTCCATCTGCGCGGCTTCTTCCGGCCATTCGCGTCCGATCGCCTGAGACAGGCTGTCGAAGAATTGATCGCCTGAGAGCGGCTTGATCGACATGGCGGCAAAGAGTTCGGGGTGAGACTCTTCCGTTTGCGCGCTCGTCCGCTGATAGGCGCGCGACAGGCAGATCGCGCGGATCAATCGGGTCAGATCAAAGCCCGATGCGGCAAAGTCGTCGGCGAGCAATTGGAGCAGTTCGGGGTGAGAGGGTGGGTTCGATTCGCGAAAATCGTCGACAGGATTCACCAGACCGGTCCCCATCAGTTGCCCCCACACGCGGTTGGCGATGGCTCGCGAGAAATAGGGGTTCTGTCGCTCGGTGAGCCACCGCGCGAAACTCACTCGGGAGGTTGTTCGGTTCTCGAAACGCACCCGTGTTCCGTCGAGCAATGCCGCGGAAACGATTGTTTGGGTGTCGTTCATCTTGATCGAGCGACGGTCCACGGCCTCGGTCAGCGGCGCGAACGTTCCTCGGCCCTGCCGCTCGAGACCCGCGAAGAAGGCCGCCTGGCTCCAGAATTGGCGCTGCGTCCAGCGATCGAAAGGGTGGTTGTGGCACTGGGCGCACTCCATCCGCACGCCCAAAAAGATCCGCACGCAGCTCGAGGCGATCTTCGCCGGATCGGCCTGTTTCGAAGCGAGAAATGCGACCGGGTTGGCACGCTGCATGTCCCGCAGGACAAATTGCGGGCCTTGATCGGGACGGCTGATCGGAACTGTCAGCATCTCGCGCACGATTGCATCGAAGCCCGCGCCCGACCGGCGCCGCTCGCTCAACCACGCCTCAAAGCCGGGCTGGAAATAGGCAATCCGTGGGTCGGTGACCGCTTCGGGCAACAACAACGCGCGCCACACGTGCGCAAAATGCCGGGCGTGCTGCGGATCGCTCAGAAGCCGGTCAATCAGCCACTCGGTCTTGTCGGGACGCGATTCGGCCAAAAAAGCCTGCACTTCGGCGCTCGTGGGAATCCGTCCAATCAGATCGAGCGACAAGCGGCGCAAAAGTTCCGCGTCGCCGGCGCGGGCGCCGCCTGCACGTGCTCTTCGCTGAGCCGCGCCGCGATCGACTGGTCGATCTTGTGCGAGATCGCCGCCGGATCCGACTTCACCGAGCCAACAGCCACAAGGCTCATCGCCAAGAGCCACGACACCATGTCGAGCCTCCTCGAGCGGACGTTCGCCGCGGTCGTTGCCGCCTTACCGTGAATCGAGCTTTAAGCAAATCACTTCCGCATTATCTCGGACAAACAGGCGTCCGTTCGCCAGGGCCGGACTGCTGAAAGTCCCCTGGCAGACTTTCGCCTTGGCCAACTCGCGGTATCCCTTCCGATTGACTTCCGCGAGAACCAGGCTGCCGCCGTCATCGAGAATCAGCAGTCGCCCGTTCGCGACACCCATCACCGCGAAATGGAAGTAACCCAGGTTTGCCTTGTGCCAGACCTCTTTTCCGTCCGACAGATCGAGGCACCTCAAGTCGGCCCGCGGCAGCGGCGCGAGCGCATTGGTGACGACGAGCGCCGTTCCCGCGGGACCAGGCGTGCCCGTCGAAAAATAGCCGCTGAAGTCAGTTTTGCGCCACTTGAGGGCCGGCTCGGCTAGTCCCTGATGCGGAAGTGTGACGGCGAGCGTTCCGCTGTCCTGTGTCGTGCAGAGCAGGACATCGCCGGCCACGAACGGTGTGGGCGAAACTCCCGACGGTTCGAAGACCAAGGGCTGCTCCCAACGGATCGAGCCGTCCTTCGGATCGAGTCCAGCGAGTCGCAGCGTCGTTTGCGCGACAATTTGTTCGCCGCCGCCCGATGTGGTTTCCGACAGCACTGTCGGAGTTGCCGAGCCGGCCGGCTCATCGAGCGCCTTCCAAGCCAGCTTGCCGTCCGCCAGGTTGTACGCCGCGACGGCGAAGCCCGCCCCTCCCACGAGAACGGCGGCGCGACCGTGGCTCAGGACCGGAGAACTGCAGCAGCCAAAGCGTGGCAGCGTCAGCTTGTGCGATTCATAGGGGTTGACTTGCCACAGCCGCGTGCCGGTGCGGGCCTCGTAGCAGGTCAGAGTCCCGGTGATCCCGTAAGTAACGAGCTTGCCGTCGGCGACGCTCGGCGTTGCCCGCGGGCCGGTTCCGAGTTGACTGCGATATTTGGCCCTGGGATACGAATCGCGCCAGCGCAGCTTTCCCGTCGCAGCCTCCAGCGCGACGACCTCTTCGACCTCCTTGCCGGGAAGACAGGCGTGAACGAAGACGAGCCCATCGGCGACGATCGGAGAGCTAAAGGCCTTGTTGATCTTCTGTCGCCAGACGACTTGGGGTTTTTCCTTCCAAGGCTCGACCGCTTCCGTGCTCACGCCGTTTCGCGTCGGCCCCAGCCATTGCGGCCAATCGGCGGCCACCGCTCGGCCGGCGACGAGAGACAGGATCCCGACGACACAAGAAAGGAGACTCCCGCGCATCAAGAGCACCTTGCCTTTCTCAACGCCTGGGGGAACTGCCCGACCGGAACGGACGGCTCCAATGTGGAGTTCCGTCCGCAAACCACGCCAAACGAACATGGCATTCCAGGGTGGTCGCACCACTCGGCCAGACCGGGACGCTCTTAAGCTCGTCAGAATATGCTACCAACGTCCGGGCACCGTGCAAACGCCGCCGCTGAGCAATCGCAGGCTCCCATGTCGGTTCACATTTCCTGAAGGTTGGAAGGCGCAATGCTCGCCTGCCGGCAGCCGCGCTTGTGGCGAGTGGATCCGCCCGCCACTATAAGACAGTGCCGACGAGTTGAAGCAGGCGAGCCCGCCATCCCGCCCGAGGCGGGTCTAAAGCGACGAAAATCAGTGACGCCACGTTGATTGATCGCGACCAGACCGCATGAGCGACTCCCTTTCCGAACTTGAAGCCGCCTATTACGACGACCTCAACCGGTTCGTCGAGTTGTGCCATGCGCTGACCGCGGCAGGACAGCCGTATATGACCGTCCTGTTGTGCCACGAGCTGTACCGGTTTTTGTATCCCTGCGATCCGTATGCGGGGTTCACGCACAGCGATCCCGTCCCGTTTCTGGCGACGCATCTGGACCGTTTGATTGTGCTGGGGACGGCTTCGCGAGAAGGCGTGCACGGTTATCTCGATCCGACCAGCAGACGGGAGCCGAGCGAAGGCGAAAGTCGGGCGGTCGCCGGAAGTGCTCTTGAGAAAGAGACTTCGGACCTGTATTCGGACCTGTGGCTCGGCTACGACGCGCGAGTGCTTACCCAGGAGAGCCGGCAGTTGCTCGAGCGGCGGATCCCCGCGAGGGTCATCGACGAGGAGATTGTGGGGCGGACCGTGCTCGATCTCGGCTGCGGCTCGGGCCGGTATGCGGTCGCTTTGGCGGGCCTTGGGGCGGCGGCGGTGACGGCGGTCGACTTTCAGGCGAAATCGTACCGCCGGGCCGAGGAGTTCTGCCGGCAGCAGGGCTTGCCGGTTCGGTTCGCCGAGGCCGACGTGCTGCGGCTGCCGTTTGCGGACTGCTCGTTCGACTTCGTCTTCTCCAACGGCGTGCTGCACCATACGCGGTCGTGGCAGGCGGCGTTCGATGAGTATGTGCGGGTGATGCGGCGGTCGGGGTTTTTGTACCTCTACGCGACGGGGGGCTTTTTCTGGACGACGCGGCGGGCCTTGCGGCCGCTGTTCGAGGCCATTCCGCGGAGCTATACGGCCGAGGTCCTCAGGCTGATCGGCATGCCGGGCAACCGGATGATTTTCATGGATACGTGGTACGTGCCGATCGAGGAGCACATCCCGCGGGCCGACCTCGAGACGGCCTTCCGACAGCGGAACCTCGCGTTCGAGAAGCTACCGTCGCAGGTCGAGTTCGATCCCGATTACGCCCTGGCCCAAGACATTCCCGGAGCGAAAGCAGTCTGGGGCGAGGGCGAGCACCGGTATCTGCTCAAACTTGTGTAGGTCCTGCCTGCCGGGCAGGACACTGCGCAGTCGGCTGTTGGGTCACACGCAGCAAGATGTCGCCTCAGACCTATATTTTTGTTTCAGCCGCTGTCCACATTGCAGCCGTCGTTGCCCAGTGTCCCGCCCGGCAAGCGGGACCTACTGCGGAGCCCCTGCGGATCGAGGCGCGGGATGGCGATCGAAAAACTGGAAAATCCGCTCCGCCCGCGCAAGACGGCCTTCGACCGCTTGAACTGCCGCTTCGCGGAGCGCCGGCGACTGGGGATGAGACTCGAGCGCACTCAACTGCTTCGCGAGTTTGGCCGCCTTGCCAGTCCCCTTGACCGTCGAGAGCGACTCACGGGCCGCCGGGGAGAGGCCCTGCTGCAAATTGCTCAAGAGTTCCACTTGCAACGCCAGGACCTGGTGCCCGTCGCGCGGCAATTCTTTCCATGAGGCAATCAGCCGGTCCATGATTTCCGCCACGATCCGTTCGGCGAGAATCGAGGTCCGCGTGACTTCGCGAAGCGAATCGGCCAACCGGTTGAGTTTGATCCATCCGCCCGAGGCGATGTGCAACAGCGTGTCGACGAGTGCCGCCGTGTCGGCCCGCCCGTCGGCGATGCCTTCAATCAGCGCATCGATTGATGTCCCGCGCGACTGATCGTTGCGGCTGAGCAATCCGAGCCAGAGAGCCGTCCGGGCCATCTCCGACCATCCCTGGTCAACCGCCTGCAAAGGCGCCATCCATCCGGGGACCGCCTCGAAGACCAGCCCCGCGTCGTCCAGCCGGCCCCTTAGCTTGGAACAAGCGACCGCCAGGCATCCATCGGGGTTCGCAGGCCAATACGACGCCAGGAGCCGTGATTCCCAGTTCTGCGAGGCCGAGATCGAGTGGAGCTGGAGCAGACAACTCGCCAGCGCCACCGTTGGCCGCGTCTCCAACTCCTCAGGCGAGACGCGTTGCGGAGCGACCGTAACGGTCGCCTCCTCCGTCTCCTTCCGCCCCGACCAGCGGCCAAATTGCGACTCTTGAAATTTCAGCCCGGATTCAAAGCGAAAGGCCGCCCGCGTGATGCCGTCCGGTTCGCGCTCGTCGAGCCCGAGGACGCGCAGCTCCTCGAGCCAGCCCCGCGGTCGCCGCGTCCGGCCTGCGGCCAGCCATTCATTCGCGCAACTGCGATCGGCTGCGGTGGGCCGTTCCTCGCCGCCCAGCGCATACCGCACGATCGGTCCAATCGGGAGCGGCAAATCGACAGCCGACGCGAGTGCGACGTCGCGGAAGTCGGGAGCCAGCCGCAGCAGGCCACCGATCAGGTCGAATCGGCTGAAGGGCTTCTCTGCGTCGCGGAGTGACTTGAGCCGATCGACAAAGACGCGCGGATCGATCCACCCGCCGCGATGCGTGGGAGTCGCCAGCACGGGTCCGAATCGCCGCGCTCGGAAGCGCGTGAGCAGCAGTTCGATTCGCAAGTCGAGCACGTTGTAGGCACTGTGCCGGTACGCCGCTCGTCTTTGTTCGGGGAATTTCGCGCCCAGCCATTGGCCTAGCAATTGTGGAAAATGACGGAAGGAGCATAAGACAAAGGCGGGCGACGCGAGATCGTTCCACGGCCCGTTGAGCCGCGAGTGGCGCAATCCCTCGGTCTTTTCCTCGAATCGATCGGTCGTCTCGCCGCCGAGCCGCAAGAGGCCGTCGACGACGCGTTCGAGCTGCTCGGGATCTTCGATCACCTCCAGGAGGTGGGAGGCGGCGTCGATCAATTCGTCGACGGTTTGGATCGGTTTGACCGGCTCCACACCGGACAGGACCGGACAGGCGTTCGGCTCGGGGTTGAACGCCGGCGGCATGTCGCCGTTTTCCAGCGCCTGTTCGAGACCGTCGAGGCAGGCCGCGGCCCGCACCCACTCAGGCAGCGCCGCCAGGCGCTTCAGGATCAGGCGACGCCGCTCATCGAGGTCGGTCGCCGCGGAGCTCGCCTCGTTTACCGGGACCGTCGCCGCTTGATCAGCGACGAGTTCCTCGAGTTGCCGCCTGTTGTATGCGGCCAGCCCGGTCGCCGACTTCACAACGGCAGTCAAATCGAGCGACGGGTTTGTTTTTTTCCAACGCGCCAACAGGTTGATCGCCAGGTCTTGAATTTCGGCCGATTCGTGGTTGAAGGCCAATCCGGTAGCGAGCACGGCCGCTGGCAGTTCCGCCGGAGCCTTTTTCGTCACGCGGTCAATCAGCGAAAGGGCCGTCTTGGCGCACAGCTTGTCCATGACTGTCAGCCCAGCCGGAATCGCGTCGAAGAAAGCCGGCACATCCAGCCGTCCGCATTCGGCTAGCCGTTTGAGGGCATCGAGAGCCATCCCCGCCACCGTCCCGTTATCGTAGCGCAACAGTTCACGATAGGTGGATTGCCGGGCGGCCATTTCGTCGTCAGTTGGTTCGAGGATTGCCACGAACCGCATCAGGCCAAGCCGCATGCGAGCGTGGACGTCGCGCCACAAGCCTGCCAAAGTCGCATCGAGCAGGCGGCCGCGGTCAAGCTTTCCGCACTGCGCCAGATCGTAAAGCCGCCGCGGCCATCCGTGGAGTTCCCGTCGGACGCCGGGTGGGGCCGCGCTTTCCTGCGGCGAGGATCCTCGATTGAGGTCCTTTTTGTCCGGAACGCCGCCGAATGCGCTGTTATCGACTGCGAAGAGTCGCCAGATATCCGATTCCAGAACATCAGCGTCTCGGGAAGGGTCAAATTGTTTGTGGCCCTGAAAAGCCAACAACCGTGTGTATCCGTCCACGGTCGGCCTGCCGATCACGCCGGCTTTCATCAGTTCCCGGACGTCGTTCCATGTCAGGGTCGAGTCCAATCGCCATGGTGGCTCTTCCGAGTCCAGTTGCAGCGCAATCCAGTTATCCGCCCAAGCGGGGCGCCTGGCCAACAGGATCTCGCGAACGGCCTGCATCCAGGGCCCTTCTCGGGGGAACATTCCGCGCCAGCCATTCCCTTTGACGCGTTGCGCCTGGCTCCACGCACAGCAGGCCAGAATGGCCAGACGCGCCATGCCCCCCTCATGGCTCGGCATTCCGAACGCTTCACGCTCTTCGGCCCGGGTCTGGCTAAAGATCTCCTGCGCCGTCTTGGAGAGCGTCTTGCGTTGGGCCTCCGTCAGCCCCTTGAACGCCTCGGCAAACGCCAGCGGCGTTTTGCAGGATCGACAAAGAGACGCAGTTCGAAAAGCGTCATGGCAAGGTTGAATGAAGATCGAGGCTCACGGGTCGTTTGATGAGTGCGGAGTCATTGTAAAAGACGCTTCGCAACAATCGACAGCGGGAATAGTTCGGGGAAGTGGGCTGCGCGGACGCGCCGCCTGGATTGATTCGATGGTCGGCGATGCCCTGGCGGTTGCTAGAATAACAGCATGAGCAAGAAGGTCAGCGTCGCAGCGGTTTGCGTCGGGCTGTTGTGCACAGTGCTGTGCGCGTGCGCTTACTATTCGCAGGGACCTCCAGGCAAAGCGCCCGATTCCGGATTTTGGGAAATGGCAGGGTGCGGCGTCATGTTGATGGGGCTTGGCCTGCGGGGAATGCTTGGGAATTTCGACGGCTGAACGGCTTTGCCTCAATACCCCCTGTCGGCTTTGCACAAAATCCCAGCCTTGCACAAAAACTCGTGACGGACGCGGCCGGTCGCTGGAACGACGGCATGAAACGACGCACCTGGATCGTCCTGGCAGTCGTGATTACGTCCATCGTCACGGGAGCGTATATCGTAGTGGCGAACCACGTGGCAAATAATCTGAGACGCTTCTATCACGTTAACTGAGGCTGTCGCTGCTGAACCCCCGTACCACCCGGTTTTCGTCCAGGTTGCGACCCCCGCGATCTTGTGGGCCGATCCGCATCCGAATTCGCCTTGGGAATTCAGGTGAGGAACAAAAGGGACAGGCGCATATTCTGCAGAATATGCGCCTGTCCCTTTTGTTCCTCACCCTTTTGTTCCTCCCCGACAGCGGAACCTCGCGTTCGAGAAGCTGCCGTCGCAGGTCGAGTTCGATCCCGATTACGCCCTGGCCCAAGACATCCCAGGGGCGAAAGCCGTCTGGGGCGAGGGAGAGCACCGGTATCTGCTCAAACTCCTGTAGGTCCTGCCTGCCGGGCAGGACACTGCGCCAGTCGGCTGCGGGGTCACACGCAGCAAGATGTCGTCTCAGGCCTGTATTTTTGTTTCAGCCGCTGTCCACATTGCAGCCGTCGTTGCCCAGTGTCCCGCTCGGCAAGCGGGACCTACTGCGGAGCCCCTGCGGATCGAGGCGCGGGATGGCGATCGAAAAACTGGAAACCCCGCTCCGCCCGCGCAAGACGCCCTTCGGCCGCTTGGACTGCCGCTTCTCGTAGCGCCGCCGCGTCAGGATGAGGCTCGAGGCGCACTCAACTGCTTCGCGAGTTTGGCCGCCTTGCCAGTCCCCTTGACCGTCGAAAGCGACTCACGGGCCGCCGGGGAGAGGCCTTGCTGCAGATTGCTCAGGAGGCCCACTTGAAGAGCAAGAATGGCGTGGCAGTCGCAAGGGATCTCCGCCCACGAGGCAATCAGTCGGTCGAGAATCTCCGCCACGATCCGTTCGGCGAGGATCGACGTCCGCGCCACTTCACGCAGGGAATCGGCCAAACGAGTCAGTTTGATCCAACCGCCGGAAACGACGTGCAGCAGCGTTTCGGCCAATGTGCCGGGGCGGGCTCGGCCGTCGGCGATTCCCTCGATCAAGGCGTCGACGGCCGTCCCCCGCAAGCGATCATTGCGGCTGGCGGCACCGAGCCACAGCGCGGTCCTGGCCATTTCGGACCAGCCGCGGTCGACCGCGTGCAACGAAGACATCCAGGCTTCGTCTTGTTCGAGATAGCTGCCGGCGAGATTAATCAGCGAGACCAGTCTGCAGCAGGCGATTGCCAACACGGCGTCGGTATTGAGCGGCCAGAATGACGCCAGCATTTGGGCCTGCCAGGGCTGAAAGACTCTCAGATCGTTCTCTTCGAGCAGGCTGGCCGCCAGATCGACCGTCGGACGCGTTTCGCGGCTCGACGACTCAACGACCCCCGGAACGAGCCGCACGCACGGTGGCTCATCCCGCTTGGAATACGTGTTGGCGGCGTAAACGTCGAGGTTGATCGCAGGCCGGAAACGATAGACGGCCCGGGTGAAGCCGTCCGGCTCCTCTTCGTCGAACCCCAACGGTCGAAGGTCCTCGAGCGTGGACCGCGGATGCCGGGCGCGGCCCGCGGCGAGCCATTCGTCCGCCTGCTCCCGATCGGCTTCCGTCGGCCGATCGTCCCCTCCCAGGGCATAGCGCACCACCGGTCCGAACGGAGGAGGCAGCTCGGAGGCACTGGCCAGAGCCTCACTCCGAAAATCGGGCGCCAGGCGGAGCAGTCCGGCGATGAGATCGAACCGATGCACCAGCCAAGGCGACGTCTCCAGCGATTTGATCCGCTCGACGAAGACGCGCGGGTCGATCCAACCGCCTGAGTGCGTGGGTGTCGCGAGGACCGCGCCGAACCGCTTACTGCGGAACCGGGTGATCAGCATCTCAACCCGTTGATTGAAGGCCGCGAATCCGGGGCCGGGCGTCGAGCGCGTCTGGACCTCCGCAAAGTCGGCAGCCAGCCAGCGGCCGATCAGCCTCACCACATTGGGAGCGGACCAAAACAGAATTGCTGGAGTGGTGATGTCGAACCGGCGCGTTCCGAATTCCGTTTGACAGAGTCCGGCTGTCTTCGGCACAAAATCGCTCGTCGTCTGGCCGCCGAGCCGCAGGATCGCGTCGAGCACTCGTTCGACCTCTTCGGGCCGTTCGATCACCTGGAACAGGTGCGCCACGGCATCGATCAACTCGTCGACCGTTTGAATCGGCTCGACCGGATCGAGGCTCGAAAGGACGGGGCAAACAGCCGGGTCGGGATTAAACGCCGGCGGCATTTCCCACTCTTCCAGAGCGTGTTCGAGACCGTTGAGGCACGCGGCGTCACGGATCCAATCCGGCAAGGAGGTAAGACGGCTGAGGGCGGTTTGTCGCCGAAGTTCCAGATCGGAAGCGGCCTCGCCTGTCGCGGCCGTCGAATCGGCGCTCGAGGTCGCCCCCGCAAGCTCCTGCAGTTGATGGCGGTTATAGCCCAAGAGCGCCGTTGCGGAGGCCAGGACGGCCGTCAAATCGAGCGTGGGATCCGCGGCCTTCCATTTTATCACGAGTTTGACGGCCCGGTCTTGAAGTTCGGTCGACTCGTGATTGAGGGCCGGGACGACCGCGCGCGCCGCGAGCGGCAGTTCCGCGGGAGCCTGCTTGGCGATCCGGTCGACGAGCGACAGGGCACTCTTGAGTCGCCCCTTGTCCAAGACGCCGAGCGCCGGCGGCAGGGCCTTCAGGAATTCGGCGACATCGAGTCGACCGGCTTCGTGAAGCTGTTTGAGCGATTCGATCACCTCGCCGACGACCGGTCCCTGATCGTGTCGAAGGAGATCGCGGAACGCCCCTTCCCGAGCCGCCGTCTCATCCGCGGTCAGCTCGAGATGATCGAGATAGCGGCGGAATCCCAGGGTCATTTCCGGGCGGAAGCCGCGCCACAATGCGGCGAGCGTTTCATCGATCAGGCGGCCGCGGTCGATCCGTCCCGTGTTAGCCAAATCGAGAAGCACGCGCGGCCAGCCGTGGAGCGGTCGATCCTGCGGACTCGGTGTGGCCTTTTTCTCGGGAACCCAACTGAAGCCCGTGTTCTGCGCAGTGAAGAGCTGCCAGATATCGGATTCCAACAGGTCGGCATCGCTCACCGGATCAAAGTCGTTCGCTCCTTGGGATGCCATGAGTCGCATGTAGCCATCGACGAGCGGGCGTCGAATGACCCCGGCGCGGATCAGACGCCGCACGAGGGTCCACGAAACTGGTGAAGCGAAATGCCAGCGGCCTTCCGGCTCCTGCAATTGCTGGGTGATCCAGTCGTCGGCCCAGGCCGGGCGCCGCACGACGAGAATTTGTTCCAGAGCGTCGCTGATATTTTTCAAGGCGTCGGCCCAAGTCCCCAAGCTTTCGTGCCAGAATTGCCCGCGATCGTCGAGGATCATTTGGTGAAATCCGTCGCTTTTGACTCGCTTGGCCTGGCTCCCGCCACAACACGCCAGCAAAGCCAGCCGTGCCAATCCGCCTGCATAGGTCGGCAACCCGGCTCTCCCACGCTCGTTCGCCCGGGCTTCGGCAAAGATCTCCTGCGCCGTCTTGGAGAGCTGCTTGCGATCCGCCTCGCTCAGGCCGTCGAAAGCGGCCGCAAACTCGAGCGGAATCGTCGTCGAGCGGCACAGGGAACGAAGCTCGAACGGAGTCATGACCAGGTGATCCGGGGGCGATTGGCCCAAGCAAGCGTGTCCGATCACTCCTCGGGAAATTCCGCCTCTGAGGCGGCGGCTTCCGCCTCGCTCAGCTTCACGTTGTCCGCTCCCTCGACTTTCATGCGAACGGCAAGAATGTGCTTGCACGGCCCCCGCTGGCCCTGGTAGCGGCTGTGCCAGCGGCACGTGCACTTATTCCCCTCGAATCGCAACCGCACGAAATGATCGAAATCGCTGCCCGGCACCTGGGCGTCGACGTCGGCTCCCTGCTGGGAGACGATTTCAACCCGATCGATCAGTTCACGGGCGTTTTTCAGACGCGGTTGGTGCTGTTCAATTCGTTCGAGATCGAAGGGCAAGACTCGATGGAAATAGTGGCCGCTCGTCGTGTCGTAACCCGCCAGTCCGCGGGCGCCCAGGACCGCGAGAGCCGCCTCGACCGCTCCCTCACTCAGGCCGCAGTGCGCGCTGATTTGCGCCGGATCGATTTGCGACTGCCAATGGAGAGCATCGGTGACATGAGGCAAAGCCGCCTGCCATTCACCCACCGCCAGCCGCTCGAGAGCCTGGCCTTCGCCCGAAAAACCGCGGCTGAGTTCGGGGCTCACCAGCGAAAAGTATCGTCCGACCTCGTTTTCGATTTCCCAGCCGTTGGTCTGGGCGTCGTCGTCGTACCAGATGCGGACCGTTTTGGCGGAAGCAAGCAGCGGCTCCAACACGCGCACACGGTCGGCCCCGTCGACGCGCACGGCGCCCGCTTTCGGCGTCGGCGTCATGCGATAGGCGCGGCCGGTCTTCGCGACAAAGCAGCCGATCCGCGAGTTCGCTTTCGGCAACGAGCGGAACAGATCGCGCGCCTCGAGGGGCGTCAGCTCGTAGCGCGGCGTCAGACGCGGCTGGTACGCCTGCACCTCGCAGAATCCCTTGATCCAGCGGACGGGCAATTTCACTTTGCGCTCGATGATTTTTTCCGCGCCAGTGACGAGAGCCACGCCGCGGCCGCCGACTTGAAACGCGGCGTCGTCCCGATCGGTCAGTCGCCGCAAGGCCGTCCGCATGCGTTCGTTGAAGTCGACGTTGGTCGTCCCTTTTCCCCGCAGGTCGACGTCGAACGCATCGGGCCGCAGATCGACGCGCGAATAGACGCCACAGCAACTGCTAAATCCCTCGAACCGCAGCATGCCTCCGCCGCTCGTGACGACAGGGTCGAGAACGAGCGGGCTTAAGCGCTGGTAGAACCGCGTGCGGACGGTGTCGCAAAGCACCGTCAGCATTTGACCGACGACCGCGGGCCGCCGCAGTTTTCCGTCAAAGAACAGATCGTCCGAAGTCTCATCGAGACTCGTCGCCAGGCGAACTTGCGGAACGGGCTGATGCGAGTCGACGGTCGATTCGAACGGATAGCGATAGGTATAGCTGACGGCAGTCGTGGCCATCGTCGATCGCTCCCGCGCTCTTGATTTCAGAGGATGATCCGACCGGGCGAAACTCGTCGAGAGACGCTGCCCATTCTAGCCGGTTTTCGAGTTGCTTCGCCCGGTTTTTGGCCGCCCCGGATCGGTGCGGCGGCTTTGGGCCGGACGGCCAGGTCGGGCGTGTCGTGCGAGACCGGTGAATGGACCTGGAATTTTCCAGCGGGGCCGGATCGGGCAGGCGTTCCCGCGCTCGGCATCCACACTTTTTCGAGCGACCCCGCGAACGCATTACCGGAGAACCGATCGCGGTCGAGCGACCAAAGCCCGACGCGGGCGACGCTTTCGTCCCCGCTTGGATTTCTGTTCCAACCAACGTCGACAGGAACATTTCATGAATCGTTAATGTTGATTGTAAATATGCGAAGCCGGTTCGTTCAAGATCAAATTGCCAATTTTTCCACCTGCGGCGGAAAATTTTTGAATTCCAACGCAAACAGCCAAAGCGACGTACAGCCGCACGATTTTTTACGGGAAATGTGGCTGGTGACACGAGCCGCCAGCCGCGATGCTCGAAGAGCTGCCTCGAGGCGCGTCTTCCCTGCGGAGGTTATGGCCACCGCAGAAAAAGATTTTGAGTATTGTCTACTATTTGTGTTATACGCATGGGCCGTTCCTTGCACGAGGGGCCTTGATTCTCGCGACGCGCGCTCGCCGTCTTCGCCGAAGTTTGTGAGCCGCCATGGCTTACGGAACAGCCCCGCGGTCGTGGAGCGGTGCTCTTGGTGCGCTGGCCTTTGCAGGATCGCGAGCGAAGGCGGCCGCGCGTGATTTTTCTTTGGTCAAAGGCCCCTTTTTTACGCCGCAGAAAAACCAGAAAAATCGGGACGACTGTTCGAATACTGTGCAGGTGCCGCTTGTTGAGCACTTGGGAGCATGAGTCGGCTCGGTGTTTTCCCCGGTGGGTTTGGGGCGATTGTTAGGAGAAGTCCCGGTCGGGGTCTTTTTCGTTCCGCCCGGTGTGGCGGTGCGGCAACGGTCGGCCGGTTGGTCATTGTCGTCCGGTTGGACGTTTCGGCGGGGAAAAAGCGGTTTGACGGATGGCGTCCGCGCCGGTTGCGGATTGTGAGCTATGTTTGACGTGACATCGGCGACGTCCTTCCGACGCGCGCCTTTTTTCCCCCGGAGTTCCGTAAAAAAATCGAACGAAAACCCGCAAGGCGCGGCCGCCCGAGCGGCGCCCGCGCTGGCAAGGTCTTTCTCATGCGACGAAATCGAACAACAGAACTTCCGCGGTTGGGAACGTCGGCGAAGCGGGCCGCGAGCGGCCGGACTTTCGCGCGGCGTTCGGCGACCGCATGCGTCGAGTTCGCCGTGGTGCTGCCGATCTTGCTGACCTTCGTCCTGGGCGTGTGCGAAGTCGGGCGATTTATTCAGGTCTATGAGATTCTCGACGCGTCGGCCCGCGAAGGGGCGCGGCAGGCCTCGACCGGCCAGATGACGAACGCCCAAGTGATCGCCGCGGTGACCGGCTGCGTGCAAGCGGCCGGTTTGCCGACGGCCCAACTGAACGTGACGGTTCAGGACCTGACAAACGCGGGGACCGACGTGAGCCAGGCGACGATCCTCGACAACCTGCAGGTCACCGTGAGCCTGCCGTACAAGACGATCGAATGGATCACGACCTCGTACTTCCTGCCCCAGACGACACAGATTTCAGCGACGGTTTATTGGGTTTCGGCCAATCCACAGAGCTATCCCAACAGCGTTACGGCACCCACGGGGAGTTAACGATGAGACGGATCGAAGCTTCGACACCAACGTCTGATGAAGCCTTCACGGGTCCGGTGCCCACCGTGCGCCGCGAGGGCCACAGCGGCCGGCGCCGTGGGGCGACGGTGGTCGAGGCGGCCATCGTGATGAACGTCTTTTTGCTGTTCATCTTCGCCATCATGGAGTTCGGGAACTACGTGTTTGTCAAACAACTGATGGATAACGCGGCTCGGGACGGAGCACGGATGGCTTCCATGGGACCGCTGACGACGACCACGGCGCAAATTCAGGCCCAGGTCACGACAGAACTCTGTAACTCCGGACCGACGAGTCTGAACATTCAGGTGTTTCAGGCCAATCCGTCGACGGGAGCGAACATCGGCGCTTGGACGAACGCGGGTCTGGGCCAGACGGTCGCCGTCCAGATCTCGGGCAATTATCAGCCGCTGTTGAGCCTCGCGTCGCTCTTGCCGACGGCGATTCCGATCTCGTCGACAGCCATGGTCTATAGCGAGTCGCCGGATTAAGGGGAGTTGTGCCATGGAGAACGTTCGGCGATTTGTATTCGTTTTCAGTCATCAAACCATTCACCAAGATCAAGCGATTTTCATCGGGCGCCGACCGGCGATCCATGTGACCAACTGGCCGCAGGCCCGAAGCCTTTGCCAAGGGACAAACTCATGAAATCTCGCCGCCCCCGTCCTGCTCAGCGGTCCCGTGGCGCCATTCTGCCCCTGACCGCGATTGCGCTTGTCGGTCTTTGCGGGTTTTTGGCCCTCGCCGTCGATGTGGGAATGCTCGCCATCGCGCGGGCGCAGGCCCAGGACGCGGCCGACGCGGCCGCCGTCGCCGGCTGCCGCTCGTTGAACGGCTCGACGGGTAGCAACCTGACCGGTGCGACGCAGGCCGCAATCACGCAGGCCACCCGAAATACCATTCTGGGCACGGCGATCGGCTCAAGCGAAGTCTCGGTCCAGAACGGCTGCTATCACTACAACTACACATCGCAAACGTTTTATCCCGAGTTCCCGCCGGGTTCGAACGAGAATTACAACCTCACGCAGGTCACGATCAACCACACGTTTACGACGGCGTTCGGAGCCGTTTTGGGAACGCCGACCATGAACGTGACGGTCACGTCCACGGCGGCCTATCGTCCGCGCGACGTGGCGATGGTGCTCGACTATTCGGGCTCGATGAACAACGAGACCGACCTGTGGAACTGCGAGACGTATTTGGGCTCGTACTACAACACGCCCAACAACACCGACTCCATTTTTCCGCAGTGGGGGCCGTACAACCCGACGTTTTCGCCGCTGGCGACGATGCAATGCACGACGAGCAGTCAGATGGTCGGGATGTGCAATGTCACGACGTCGGTCAACGGCGTGCCGGCCCTCGTGACGAACTTCTTCCAGAATGCTCGCGGGCAGACAGCTCAGTCGGCCTTTTCCGCCGCTCCTTCGGGGGCCACCGTCACCAAGCCGATCGGCGACCAATACCTCAACAAGAAGAGCTCGTCGACCTGCGCCATCAACTGGTCGCAGATCACCGGCAGCACCACCACGGCGTTCACCGGATATGCCGCCCAGCAAGGGGGCACGTTCTACGGGTATCAGCAGGGACCCGGATACTGGGGCAAGACGTTCTTTATCTGGCCTCCCGATCCGGCTGCCGCCAACGACTGGCGGAAGAAATTCTTCGAGAATCCCAACGGAACCGTGTGCAACGACGACACGGCGTTGTACGACAGCTCGGGAAATTGGCTAAGCCCCAGCGGAAATTACATTATCAACTACAAAGCGATCCTGAACTGGATCGCCAACACAGGGCCCAACCCGTTCCCGCCGGTGCTTCGCGCGGGGAACATCCTGTATTATTCGTCGATCCCGACCGACGTTCCTTCGTCGTGCTACACCTGGTCCAACTCGAACACGGCAATCACGAACTCCTCTCAGAGGTTCTGGAAGGAATACATCGATTTCGTGCTCGGCGTCTGGCAGGATCCGTTCGGCAATCTGCAGGCCCCCGGTAATCCGACCTGCAGCTATGGGCCGGACTTCACGGCCGGCAGCAGCACCTCGGGTGCCAATGTGTCGATCACCGGCCCGGATAGCGCCGTTGCTGGCGGAACGTGGATCAATCCGACCGACAACCCGAAGCGGCCGCGGCACCGATTCTGGTTCGGGCCGGCCACCATGATCCAGTACATGCTCGACACGGGACTCATGCCGGGAACCGGCCAGGACGTGTCGATGATCGCCGCCAAACTCGGCATTCAGGGGGCGTTCCAGGACATTCAGAACAATCATCCGAACGACCTGGTTTCGCTGATCATGTTCAGCCGCCCGAACTACAGCGGCGAACCGACTTGCGTCGGACAGTTCTCACAGCCGCAGGTCACGTTGACGAACAATTACGCGACCCTCATCAATGCCTTGTGGTATCCGCCCAATAGCGGCACCTCCGACGTGACTCCGTGGGACTCGAACGGATTGCAGACACCGCGGGCGCACGGCGACTATGACTCAAATACCGCCACGAGCTACGGTCTGATGCTGGCCTACAACCAGTTCAGCAGCAGTACGACCCTCCAAGGCTCAAACATCGGCGGCTGGGGTCGAAAAGGAGCCGACAAGCTGTTGATTTTGGAGACGGACGGCATGGCGAACCAGGCCTCGACCGTGAGCACGGTCAACAATGGTGCGTACAATTCGTACTACAACGTGCCTCCGCTCGCGACGATTTCGGCCAGTGGCAACAGCGCGGATACGGACGCGATTAACGTCGCCACCGTTCTCACATCGCTCAACACGACCTCCAGCCCGATCCCCGGTTTCTCGACAACGAGCAGCCCTGTCACGATCCAATGCATCGTGTTCGGCGCGATCTTCGAGCCGGGCGCGGTCGGATCCGACCAGGCCGACGCCGTCAGCCTGATGCAGTCGATCTCGACTCTGGGAAACACCGTCTTCCCGAGCACTTCGACGGATCCGACCAACGGCTACAAGTGGTGCATCGGCACGCTGGCCCAACGGCAGCAATTGCTGCAACAGGCGTTCGTCAACGCGATGGACAAGGAGGTGTCGATCGTCCTGGTGCCGAATACGGCTCCCTGATCGGCAACGAGATAGCCACGACAAAAAAAGAAGCCCGAGCGAAAGCTTGGGCTTCCTTTTTTTGTCACGCGAAACGCGTGCTTGCAGCGTTAATTCCCACCGCCGTGCAGGTGGTGCTCGTGCGGATTCGTCTGGAACGAACCGCGATCGCGATTGCCGCCCGCGGCGATGTAGGCCATCAGGTCGAGGATCTCGTCGCGGGTCAGCTTGTCCAGCAGGCCTTTGGGCATCATGGACGTTTTGGATCGTTGCCGATCGACGACGTCGCCGCGGTGGAGCATCGTCGGCTCGGCTTTGGCCAACGGATTTTCGATGATCTTGATCGTCTCGGGGCTTTCTTCGAGCACGAGTCCCGTCACGACCTTGCCCGAACCCAGCTCGAAGACGTTCATTTGAAACTTTTCATTGATGTGGGCCGAGGGGTTGAGGACCTCGTTCAGGATGTCGGCCGGCTTCCACTTGGGATCAAGTTTCGTGAGATCCGGCCCGAATGAATTGCCCACTCCTTGAAGCCGATGGCAGGCAACGCAATTGGCGACGGTGAAAATCTGCTTTCCGCTCCCAAAGTTGCGGCCGCCATTCCGCGACATTTCTTCGACGGGAGCGGCCAGATCGGCAAGCGTCCATTCGGTGCGCGGTCGCCGATCCTTAAGCAATGCGTCTTCAGGTGCGAGTTTTGAACTCGCCACGTACTTTTCGGGATCGGCCAAATAGGCATCCAGGTTGCCGACCACGTACAAAGCGCCGTACATCCGCCGCCAATGTCCAGGATAGGTGCAGACATAGGGATAGACGCCCGGTCGAGAAGGTGCCACGAAGCTCAATTCCTGCGAATCCCGCGGTTGAAGCAGGACGCTCGACAGCAGGATCTTCGATGACCGCGGCACATAGTTCCGCGCCGCAAATCCCGGCTGTTGGGCGTGCGCTTCGGAGAACAGGCCGATTTCCTCGAGCGAGCCCGGTTTGAGAATCACGAAGTTGTGGGGCATCAAGTCGTTATTTTCCAGCACGAACTCGACCGGCTTCCCCGCTTGGACGGGGATGACGTCCTTGTCGTACGACATCCGTTCAAAGACAGTGCCGATTTTGACGACGCGGACTCCCAACTCGCGGAGCCGCGCCCTCACGCTTTGCGCCTCCGTGGGGGGAAGCAGGGTCGTGAGCGCCTCGCAAAACTCGCGTGCATCGAGGGCCGCCGGCCGTGTTCGCCGATGGACCGGCGTCTTACGGATCTGCTTGATCAGCACGGCCGTCAGGGGCCCGGCCTCTTCCTTGGGCCAGGAGTTCCGGGGGATCGATTGCAGGGCGTGAATCGCGGCCGGGCGGTCCACATCGTCCCGTACGAATCGGGCCAGTTTGTGAAACGTTTCGACTTCCCGTCCACGAATTTGCGTCAGAGCGAGCATGGCGGCACGGCGGATCTCGAATGCCGCAGTCGCTCGGAGAGTCCTCCTCCGCCGGCCTTTCCAACGGGGCGCGCGTCCCGCCGAGCGATTGCGGCAGACCGTCGAGTAAGGGCGCGATCCTGTCGTACAGGCCTGCGCGAACACTGGCGTCGGAGAGATAGGGAACGCACTCGACAAAAGTCTTGAGTGATTGCGCAGGATCGTTACTTTCGAGGGCGAGTTTCCATGCCGAATCGGGACTTCCCTCGAAATTGACAATCGACGCAAATGCGAGCTCGCGAAGGACGCCGCGGCGGGCGGTCAGAGCGAAATGCTGCAGAACTCCATTGCCGGACTTCACGCCTTTGAGCGACTTCAGAAGATCGAAGACGACCCCGGCGTCAGCGGCCGCTGCTGCCGTGTCGATCGTTTGGAGCACCTGACGGACGACCTGTGACTCATCGACTTTTTCAAGCTGTGCGGTTGTTTGCATGGTCTCGCGCCGCTGTGTATCGGTCAGGCCGGGTCGGCCCAGAAGCTCGAGGAGCGCGAGCCGGTCATCTTTTCGTTTGAGCAATTGCTCGTTGCTCAGCCTCTTGAGCAGGTAACGCGCACCCGCCTCCGTTTTGAACGCAATCGACCGGTGTTCGGCCTTCGCCCGCTCGACCATTGGCCCAAGCGTCCGCATCACCTCTTTGGCGAGGTAATCCAAGTACAGATCGTCGGGATGCTCCTGCGCTCGCAGGACGATCTCAGCGGCCTCGGGCCGCGGGACGTAGCTGGCAGCCCAAATTGCCATCAGACGCACCCGGGGTGATTCGTCCTCGGCAGCCGCTCCGAGCAGGTCGAGAACGTTTGGCAGGCGATCTTGCCAATATGCACACACCCGCACCGCGGCGGCCCGAGCTTTGTCCGAGGGAGAATGCAGCACTCGCCCCAAAAGGTCCGAGTCGACCACGTTGTGGCTCTGGAAGAGCCACAAGGCTTCCAGCAGATGATGAGGACGGTTTGCGGCGTCCCCGTCGCGTTCCAGATTCTGGATCCAGCGTCGGGCCGCGGCGATCACGGCTTTCGTATCGCGCCGGACAGTTCGATTCGGGCCCGCGAGCGCACGCGGTCGTCCGGCGCCTTCAGCAGATCGAGCAGCTTCTCGATCGGTGCGCCGGCGATCTGCGGTGGAGTCTCCAGCGGGCGCCCCATGTAGGTGACGCGGTAAACACGTCCATGGATGCGATCGCGGTTGGGATCCCGCAAGTTGTGCTGCATGTGGCCGATGATCGGGTTATGCCAGTCGGTGAAGTAGATCGCCCCGTCAGGGCCGATCTCGAGATCGGCCGGGCGGAAGTTTCGGTCGGAGGAGTAAAGGATCGGCTCCTTTTCGGTAGCGGCCAGGCTGGAGCCTTTATCGAACACCTTGTAGCAGAGGATCCCCTGAAAGCCGATGACGTTCGCCACCAGCAGATTGCCCTGCATGTCGTCGGGGAACTGGCGGCTCGAGAGAAACTCGATGCCTGGACAGGGACGCGTCCGCTGCTTGTAGACCTGCGGAGCGCCGCTGTGCTTTTGCGGGAAATCGAGATGGCTGGAAATCAGCGGAGCGTGATAAGGGACCGCCCCCGTTCCATCCACGACGATGTCCTGTCCCCAGCGATCAAACGCGTGGCCGTGCGGATTGGCGAAAGGGTACGTGATGTACACGTCGAATTTGTGCGTCCGCGGTTCATACCGGTAAACACCCGCGTTCGCGTTCCGTCGGGGCGGCCCCCAGGGCGTTTCGACTTGTGTGTGATGAAACGTCCCTTCCTGAAAATAGATTGCTCCGCCCGGATCGAGCACGAAGCTGTTGGCCGTGTGGTGCGTGTCGGCCGTGTCCATACCATGGATGATACGTTGCTTCACGTCGTAGCGGTCATCGCCGTTCGTATCCTTGAGGAAGAGAATGTCGGGGCCCTGCGCGACGATCACTCCGCCTCCCCAGAATTCGAACCCCGTCGGATTTTGAAGGTCGTTTGCGAAGGTCGTGCACTTGTCCGCACGACCGTCGCCGTCTGTGTCTTCAAAGATCAGCAATTTGTCGTCGGCCGCCTCAGTTGGCTTCCAATGGGGATAGTCATGCCAGGCCGCAACCCACAGGCGGCCCCGCGTGTCGAAAGCCATCTGAACCGGGTTCGTCAACTCGGGAAATTGCTCTTCGGAGGCAAATAGGTTGACCTTCATCCCTTTGTGGACGGTCATTTTTTTGATTTCGTCCTCACCGCTCAGAAAGATGTGCTTTCCGCCAGGGAGCGGCCCGGGAAGGTTCGAGATGACGGGGATGAAGGCCGGCAAATTCGAGTCGTCCGCTTTGAGCTCCTTTCCTTGAGCGGCCGCCCAGACGACCTTGTCGCGGTTCGAAGTCAGCAGGTCGATCATCTCCAATTCGCGCTGCACGACTTCGTAGTTCGTCTGCCCGTTGACGAAGCGCAAAAAGGCCCGGTCGCCGTAGGTCGAGTAACCGTCGGTCGTCCGGTACCGATGGAACCAAAACCAGTTTTTTTCATTGACGGCGGCGCGAAGTCGCTTGATCTGTCCGCTATCAAACGACGGCGTTTCACCGAAGAGGCCGTGATATGCCATGCCGGCGACGACACGGTCACCATCGTCATTGAGATGGATCCCATTGATCGTCCAATGCTCGTGCGGCGATTGGCGGAAGAATTCGTGCGAAGGCGTAAAGAGGTCGACAAAATAGATCTTGTGCGATTTCGCCACGTCGGCCATCGCGTGTGTGTAGAGTTCCAAACGCCGGTTATTTTCCACGCCGTCCGGCAGGTTCGGATCGCCCAGGTTTTCCTGCGCGATCGGTGAGAAAAGGACGAGTCGGGGAGCCGTTTTGCGGTTGTAACGTTGGGCCAGCGTGTGCTCGATGAAACGGCCCAGATCATCCTTGAATCGGGCAAGCCCTGCCGAGCCTGCAAACGATTCGTTGTATCCGTAAAAGGCAAAGATCACGTCGGCCCGCGTGTTGGTGAGGCGGAAGCGGTTGGCACTGACGGGGGCATCTTTGTTGAGCTTCCGGGGTTGCGGAATTGGGGCCTCTCCTGCCAGCCACTGATCCTGTGAGCCGAAGTCCATCGATCGCATGCGGCTGTAGAGCTCGCGGTATCCGTTGATTTCATCGCCGCTGTAACCGAGGTTGCGAAAAACCAATTCGTGCTGCGGATAGCGCGCGTGGAGGTATGTTTCCAACCACCCGAAATGCTGCATCCGCTCGGCGAGCGCGTTGCCGATGAGGCAGACATGGTCCCCCTTTCGCAGCTCGAAATGGCTGTGGTCGGCCGTCGAAGAATGCGGCGCCGGAGCACCCATCGAGACGGAGACGAACAGAGAGAACGCGGCAAGGAAATGCGTCACAAAGAGTGGCAAGCGCATTGAGAAACCTGTTTTCGGGAGGTGCATAAGCCGGCGGGTCAAATTGGCACGGCGGGAGTGCTTCGCTTCTGTCAAAGTTAACGAACTTGCCGCCTGTTCGCACGCGTCCGAGCCCTGCTCCGCTGTGCGGCTCTGGCAAGCCCCTCGTAAGTTCCGCTCGTCCGGCTCGTCAGCTCTTTTTGGCACCGGTTACCCGCTTTACGCCATGGGGAAATCTGGCATTTCTATTATCGCAAGTCCTTATTTTGAAGAGTGTTGTGCATGCTGACTGTACAGTAGTTCGGTTTGCCGAATCGGGGCCAGATCTCCGCATGGGATTCCTGTGTGACGCAAACCATGGCCGATTCGCCGCTTGCACCGTTTGCTCAAATGCCGAGTCCGCAAAGCCGTATCACGTCTAAAAAGTCGTCAAGTGAATTTTCAGACCGGAAGCCGGAGCCGGACCACGACTTCCGGTGTACACCTTGTGGCCCTTTTTTGGACTCGCTTAGCATGGATTCATACCCCACGCCTTTTACCCAGGAGGGACTCGCCAGGCCATGCGACGCTCTGGACGCATTCACCATCGACCCGCTTCGCAGCGATTGAATGTGTCGCCGCGTTCGCTCGCGTCGCGCGGTACGCCCGGCTGCCGCCTTCCGGCAGAGACGTCCCGGTGAGAACAAGTTTTCGGAAGGCTTCGGAGCCCCGGAGGCCTGGCACGAGCCGGTCGGACGCAGCGTCATCAAATACCACACCGAGCCGGCAGGTGAAGGCTACAAGCATCCGGTCACGATCGAGGAAGTGGCTGAGCGCATCGAACGACTTCCCAAGCGGTTTTTGAAAAACCTGGAAGTTGTGCAGTTCAGCCGCATGACGCGCAAACGGGCCCTGTTTCCGTGCTATGGAATGCAATGGGGACCGGCGGTCTATCTGTATCCGATTGAAGCCTCGCTGACCGAAATCTATGTGTGTCCGCCGCGACCGGAGCAGCTCATTGAAGCCCGCATGTACGGCGGCAAATGGGAACAGGAGGGCCGCCGCTGGAGGCTTCTCTGGAGCGAAGAGGCGATCCGCGATTTTTACTTGAACAACGTCCTGATTCACGAGATCGGCCACACGGTCGACGATCGCAATAGCAGCTTCCTCGATCGGGAACGATTCGCCAACTGGTTCGCCGTCGAATACGGATATCGCGCGTTGCGCCGTCGCCGCTAAATCACCGTGCGCGATAGTTGGACGGTATTAAAGTTCATGCGGCGGTTGTGGTTTGTTGTTGATGGTTGCGGCGGCGCAGGTACGACCGCACGTCTTGCATCAATTGCTTCATTGTGGTTCGCGTGTGATTGCGAGTCACGTTGGCATGCAGGTCTTGCCACGTCCGCTCGATTTTGTTGTGGTCCGGACAGTACGGCGGGAGGAAGTGCAGGTGGAGGCGCCGTCCCTCGTCGCTCTGGAGGCTGACCTCAACCTGCTCGGTCGTGTGGATCGCGTAGTTGTCCAAAATCACGTGAATCCGCTTGGCGTCGGGGTAGTGCTTCACGAGTTCCCACAGCAGGAGAATGAACAGGAAACTGTTTTTCTGCTCTCCTTCCACCCAAACGATTTCGCCTGTCCGGGTGTCTTGGGCGCCGGCGAGATAGCGTTTCTCGTTCTGGCCGGGCGTGAGGATCTCCTTCTGCTGGCCCCTGACCATCCAATCCAGGCCAATCTTGGGATTCAAGTGGATGTCGATCTCGTCCTCGTACACGGCAACCTCGTCAGGCGGGAGATCGGCAATCAATCGCTGGAGTTCCCGCAAACGCCTGTTTTTCGCCGGTTTCGACCAGGGGCAGTTCACGGTCGGTTTGGGACGGCCGCGCCGCGCCCCGATCCGTTTGAGGGCCTTGCTCATCGTCGCCACGTGAATCCGTACGCCGGTCTTCTGGCAGAGGGTCGCCACGAGCATCTCCCGCGTCCAGGTCGGACGCCGCCAACCGTGCTCCTGCGGAGACGATTTCACGACTTCGTAGAGCACAACCAGATACCACTCATCCAACTTGCGCTCCCCATTCTCCTCCCGGTGATCCACGAGCCCGGCTTCCCCCTGTTCCCGGAATCGTCGGGCGACTTCGTAAACCGTGGATCGCCCCACGCCAAGAACCCTCGCTGTTTCCGTCGGCCCTCGACCATTGAGCAGATTCAAAATGATCAGGTAGCGAATCCGTTTTCGCGCCTCCGCACATTGACGCAAGCCCGTTTCCAACCGCTCCTTGGCGCTCCAGCGCACCTGAGGCACAATGCCTTCCATGGGATTTCCCTCCTTGGGATGGAACTGATGTTTCCAAAACAACAATTCCAAGGTAGGGAATCCCTTTCCCTTCCTTCAACCGCTCACTGTCCAGGTATCGCGCACGGTCATTTAGTGCTGCGAGCACTCAGGTGACGCGACGAAAGGTTCGTTTTCACCGACGCTTTGTGCCGCGTGACCGCTACGCCTGAATGGAACGCGCTCTAAGCCGACCGCTCAATCAAATCGAGAAGTTTCCGCGCCTCGATTCTCACGTCATGCTGGCGTGCCACGCGTTCCGCGCCGGCTCGGCCCATCCTCTCGAGTTCGTCGATGGGCGCGTCGAGCATCTTGGTCATCGCCGCGGCCAATTCCTCGACGTCGCCCGCGGGAACGAGCCAGCCGTTTTCGCCCGGTGAGACCAGCTCTGGAATGCCGGCAATGTAAGTCGAAATCACCGGGCGGCCCAGCGCGAGCGATTCCATGATCACGACCGGCAGTCCTTCGGCGAAACTTGGCAGGACGAGGCCGCGCGAGTCGAGCAATTGCTGTTTCACTTCCGATCCGGTGCGCCAGCCGGCAAGTTTGACATATTGACACAAATCGAGCTGGCGGATTCGTTCCTCGAGTGGTTCGCGGAGCGGACCGCCGCCGATGAGAATGATTTCGAACGCACGTCCTTGCGCGAAGTCGAGCGGCCGCCTCGACAAGTGTCAGTTGCCCTTTTTGTTCCGAAAGCCGCCCAATATTGATCAGCCGCGGAGCCTGGGACGGGCGCTGCGGGGTGTTCCGAAAAAATCCCCATCCAGGCCGCAGTGCACGACGTGGACTTTGGACCAATCGCGAAATTCGGCCCAGCGCCAAAGCTGACTGCGACCGTACGTTGAAATGCAGACGACAAACGCCGCATGCCGGATCTTGGTTCGCAGTCCGAGCGCGACCGGACGATCGAATTCCTCAGGACCGTGCACAGTAAAGCTGTAGGGAGGGCCACCCAGAAGACGGCAAAAGAGGGCGACAGTCGCCGAATTGGAACCGAAGTGCACGTGAAGATGGGCGATCGAATCGCTTTGGGTCCACGCGCGAAGCACGCAGGCCTCCGCCAGGTAGGCGAAGTGGATCACGACTCCCCGATCGGACAGGCGACCAAGACGCCAGCTCTCAGCCAGCGCTCGGCCGAACTTTCGCGGGCTCGACACGACCGTCGCCAGCAACGCCCACAGAAGTCGTGGAATGCCGACGTCGAGGATGCGCTGGGTTTTGGCAGCCTCGCTTTGATCGTCGGGGTCGACCAGCGGCGTATCCCAGCCGCGAACGGCATAGCGCTTGATCGGCGTGCCCATTGCCTCGATCGCTGCGATTTCGCGGCGAATAAAGGTCTGGCTCGCCATCGGGTACTGGTTGATGAAATAGCCGATTCGTTTCAACGCGATCGCAATCCGGTGGATTCCCTGTGGAACGGAAAGGCAGCATTCTAAGAACTGCAACCGGATGTTGCGCGGAACTACGTCTTATGCAATCGCGCCGCGCCGGACGTTGGCAGAATCAGACCGGCAAGCCGAGCGTTTCACGGATGCGGCGGACCTCGCCAACGACAGCGGCGATCAGCTCACCGTTGCGGCGGATCGCTGAGTATTCCATCGCGTTGACTGCCAGGTTGACCACGATTGTGAGGATCGCAACCAGCAGATGCACGCTGGAGGAACCAACCGCGCCCAATGGGATATTCGCGATCAACAACAGCAGGCAGAGGACCATCGCGGGGATCGCGCGGTATTTGAGTCGGCGGTTCTCCTCGCTCCACCGCGGATCAAACTTGTAGGCCTGCCGGGCCTCTTCGATCCAGCGGCTCGTTCCCATGAAATACGTCAACAGCACGGCATGCACGAATGCGGCGAAGATCAGCGCCGCCACCGAGATCAGCACGTGGTAGCTCAATAGCTTCCGCGTCAACGGAGAAACGCTTCTGATATCGCCGATTTCACAACCGAGAACGAAAGCGGCCACGAGCAGCAAGGTGCTGACGACCGCTAATGTCAAAAAGATGCGCTTCACAGGAGATGTCTCATCGGGCCCGATCTTCGCACGTCGCGATCAGCCCGCCGCGAGGTCCAGGCCCTATCGGCCGGTTGAAACCGGACTTGGTTAATGTCATTGTCGTCAGAATTGGTTACCGCTCGATCGCCAGCCGAATTGTAGAGAGATCGCACCTGCATGGAAATCACGCGGATCGACACGTTTCCCGTTCGAATCCCGCTCAAGCCGGAGCGGTACATGATCTCCGCACTGGGACGGCACGAAGTGTCGGAGTATGTCCTGGTGCGCGTCGTGACCGACTCCGGCGTCGAGGGAGCGGGAGAGGCGACCGTCCTGCCTCGTTGGAGCGGCGAGACGGTTTGGGGCGCACACGCCCTGATCGATCGCGTCTTTGCGCCGCATCTCGTCGGCCGCGACCCGACCGATATCGCCGGCATCGCCGCCGTCATGGACCAGGCGACGGAGGACAATTGGTTCGCGAAATCGGCCGTCGAAATGGCTTGCTGGGACATCCTCGGCAAGGAACTGGGAAAGCCGCTCTACGCGGTGCTTGGCGGACGGGTGCGGCCGCGGGCCATTCGCTGCCGTTTTTCGATGGGAGCCTACGAACCGGAACGTGCCCGTCGACGCGCCGCCGAATTGATTGCCGCCGGGTTCGACACGATCAAGGTGAAAGTCGGAACCGATGTTTCATCCGATATCGAGCGCGTCCGGGTCGTCCGCCAAACGATTGGTCCCGATCCTGCGATCGTGATCGATGCCAACTGCGGATACGACGCCGAAATGGCAATCTCGATGGCCCAGGAAATCGATGATTGTCGCGTCGACCTGTTCGAGCAGCCGACGCCTCGCGGCGATTTCGAGGCGCTCGCCGAGGTCCGCAAAGCGATCCGCCCGCAGGTGATGGCGGACGACATCTGTTTCGATTTCACCGATGCCGTCGAATGCATTCGTCATCAAGCATGCGACGTGATCAGCGTTTACCCCGGTAAGAACGGCGGCATCGCCAAGTCAAAACGCATCATCGACTACGCGGCGCAGCATGGCGTGGCCTGCAGTATCGGCTCCAACCTCGAACTCGACATCGCCTCCGCCGCCATGTGCCATCTGGTTGTTGCCTGTCCCAACATGAATGTCGAGCGATACCCGGGCGATATCATGGGGCCCGATTATCATGCGGTTTCTGTCGTCAAAAAGCCGCTGGAGATTTGTGGCCCCATTATTACGATTCCGGACCGCCCCGGACTGGGCGTCGAGGTCGATTGGAATTGTGTGGAAGACCATCGCTGCAATTGGTAGGGTGAGATCGGTTCGTCCCTGGCCGGCATGGACGCGGACGGATCATTCGGATTGCCATTCGTCCGAGCCACCCACCCTTTGGTCGTAATCGTGTCGTCTGTCGGAGGCGCTCAGCGTGGCAGCCAAGAAAAAGACATGGCGCGAGAAACTGGCGGACAGCAAAGGCCTGCCGAAGGTGGGGGCGATTGAGGGAAAGAGGACGCGGCGCTGGGGGAGCGGAACGATGGTTGTCCCCGCTCCGAGCGAAGTCAACGACGTCATGCGGAAGGTGCCCAAGGGCAAACTGGTCACGATTTCTGAAATTCGTGCCTCCTTGGCGAAAAAGCACCGCGCGACGATCGGCTGTCCGATTACGACCGGCATTTTCGCCTGGATCGCCGCCCATGCGGCGGAAGAGGTCGCCTGCGAAGGGGCTAAGCGGATTACTCCCTATTGGCGAACGCTGAAATCCGGGGGCGAGCTGAATCCCAAGTATCCCGGCGGCATTCCCAATCTCAAAAGCCGGCTCGAGGCCGAAGGCCATCGAATCATCAAAAAGGGAAAGCGGCATCTCGTGGCCGACTTTGAGAAGGCTCTTGTCAGGCTATAATCTGAGGTGCCCCGGGTCGGCGTGCAGCGCCGGGCGGGAGAAACGGCGCCACGAGGCTTGGGCATGAGCCAATCTGCAACGATTCTCTTTGCTTTCGCGACCGTTCTTTATGTCGCGACCATGTTCTTCGTCATTCGCATGGTCAGCGAGGTGCGCGACCGGCGCCCTTGGCTGGTGCTCTTGGCGGCCCTCTTCGCCCTCTTCGCATTTCGCCTCGTGGCTTTTTTCATTTCGACCGAGATGCGCCAGGAGTGGGGACCGTGGCTGCACGCTTTGGTTTCGGTCTTGTTGCTTGCTTCGCTCTTCTACTTTCGCAGGATCAGCATCGCCGAGCGCGAGAGCAAGGCCCTTGCGCAGAGACGCACGGCCGAACGTGACGAAATCGAAAGCCGCTATCGCACGCTGGCCGAATTGTGTCCGGACGTGATGTACGTCAACGTCGGGGGAAAAATCGGGTATGCCAACGCTGCCGCCCTGCGGTTTTTCGGCGCGACAGACGCACGGGAGCTATTAGGCCGATCTCCCGCGGATCTCGCAGCGCCGGAATCGAGAGCACGCGTCCTCAGGCGGGCCCAGGAATTGAAGGAAATTGGCGAGAGTCTGCCGGCCGCTCCGGAAGAATGGTTGCGGCTGGACGGCTCGCGAGTACCTGTCGAAGCGACGGCCGCGCTTGTCCCTTGGGAGGGGAATCGGGGCATCCTGGTCATCCTCCGCGACGTTTCCGAGCGTCAGCGAGCGGAACAGGAAAAAACGCAATTACTGGCGAGCGAAAGGTTCGCGCGGAGTGCAGCCGAGCGCGCCAATCGCATGAAGGACGAATTCCTGGCGACACTGTCACATGAATTGCGCACTCCACTCACCGCCATTCTGGGTTGGGTGCATGTCCTCTTGACGGGACGGGCCACCGAAACGGAAAAGTCGCAGGGGCTTGAGACAATCGCACGCAACGCCCGTGCTCAGGGCAAGCTGATCGAAGATCTTCTCGATATGAGTTCCATCATCTCGGGAAGGCTGCGGCTCGATATGCAGCCCCTGTCCGCGACTACATTTATCGACGCGGCCATCGAGACGATTCAGCCGACCGCCGAAGCCAAGGGTATTCGACTGACGAAGCGACTCGACCCCGATGCCGTCTCCCTGCGCGGCGATGCCAGCCGGCTGCAGCAGGTTGTTTGGAACCTTCTCAGCAACGCCGTCAAATTCACTCCGGAAGGCGGAAGCGTCGACGTCGAGCTACGACGCGACGGCTCCCATTGCGAAATCAGCGTGACTGATAGCGGACAAGGGATTTCGGCGGAATTCCTGCCATTTGTGTTTGATCGTTTTCGGCAGGCCGATGCCAGCATCAGAAGGAAATATCGCGGTTTGGGAATCGGACTTGCCATCGCGAAGCAACTCGTCGAGCTACATGGTGGCACCGTCGACGTTCAAAGCGAGGGTGAAGGAGAGGGCTCGCGATTTTGCGTGACGCTACCGCTTGCCCTTTCGCACGATCGCACGGACGGAAAAATGTCGCAGGCGCCGACGTCGATAACGGAGGCGCGGGTCGATTCGAAGAGCATCGACCTGTCGGGCGTTAAGATCCTGGCTGTCGATGATGAACCCGACGCGTGCTGCCTCATTAAGTGGATGCTTGCGCAGTGTCACGCCGATGTCGTCACGGCCTCCTCTGCCGCTGAGGCCATACCGCTCGTCGAAACGGCTCGGCCCGATGTTCTGATCAGCGATATCGGAATGCCCGACATGGATGGCTACGAACTCCTGCGACGAATCCGCGCATTCGGCGCCGCTCGCGGCGGAATGATTCCCGCCATTGCGCTCACGGCCTTTGCGCGCCCGGAAGACCGCTCGCATTCCTTGAAGGTCGGCTTTTCGTCGCATATTTCCAAGCCGATCCAGCCGGGAGAACTGGTGGCAACAGTCGCCAGCGTGATACGACAGGGCCACCGCTCGGACGGGTCGCCGACCGCTAACAAAGCATGATTCTCCAAACGGCCCGTCTCAGACTGGACGTTCTCCAGCCACAGCATGCCGAGTTGTTGTTTGCAGGACTCCGCGATGAGCGACTGTATGAATTCTGCGAGGATGAACCGCCCGCGAGCGTTGCATCGCTGTCAGCGCGTTACGCGCAACTTGCAACACGCAGCTCGCCGGACGGATCGGAGATCTGGTTGAATTGGTCGATTTGGTCCCGTGACGAGGCCCGATCTGTGGGGTTCGTCCAGGCAACGATCCTGCCTGATCGGTCCGCCCAAATTGCGTATCGGCTCGCTCGTGATGCTTGGCGAAGGGCTATGCGCGTGAAGCGGCAACGGCCATGCTGGCACACGTACGAAACGTCTGGGATGTGCGCGAATTCGCGGCAACCGTCGACGCACGCAACAAACGGTCGATCGCCACGCTTGAGGCGCTCGGTTTCAGCCGCGGCCTATGGCGAGCAACGCGGGAACAAACCGATCTCCAGCCTGGCGACGAAATGGTTTACTCCCTTCGTGCGGAACCAAGTTAGGAGCGGTGCGCTTCTCTCGCCCGGACGTCGTCACGGTTTCTTGACCGGACGCGGTGCAACGACGGGAGCCGGTCCTGCGTTGGCTGGCTTTGGCGCGGGAGACGTTAGCGGTACCTCGGTCGGTGTGATGGACAAAACGCATTTGTCGGTGGTCACAATCACACGCCGCGCATCGCGCTCCAGGCGCACATTGATCCGGTCGGCTGGTGTCGTCTCGGCCGTTTCGTAGAGCAGCGTGCCGGTCCGAGCATCAACGATCGACAAGATTTCTTCGCCATTGGAATGGGCTGACTCAAAGTGGGCCGGAGGTCGCAACAGGGCAAGGACGGGCGAATCGGCCGGCGTTTCGAGCAGGATTTGCGGCGCCGGGATCGGGAGCGTCCAGGCCCGCTTGCCGGAATCTCGATCGATCGCCCAAATCTTTCCGTTGGACAGCCCCCGGGGAACGTCGCGGAAACCCGGAAATCGCAACGGACCCCCTTGGCCGATTACCAAATAGCGAGTGCCGGCGCGGCGCACAACCACTTGCGACGGCGTGCCCGGACGGTCGATCGCGGATTCGACAATCAGTGCGCCCGTTTCAAAGGAGTGGACGTGCAGCATTCCCCGCGCGTCGAGAACCGCAAATTCCTCATCGTCCACCGGCGCCGTCCAAGCCGGCATGCGGTAGCTCCGTGTCCAAACGGGCTTGGCGTGCTGTACGAGATCCAGTAGAGACAACGAAAGAAAGGACGGACCGGCCGCGGAGGCCAGCACCCGCCGCCCTCTCCATTCGTTGGAGAGTGGCCCGGCCACGCCGAAAGAGCCGGCGATGACTTCTGCACCCGTGCCCGTGCGGAGCACGAGGCCCGATGGGTCGTTCGGTTCGCTTCGCGCCAGTGCGACGAGATAATCCTCGTCTCCTTGCAGAACGTAACTCGTCGGGACATTGCGGCGTTCCCAAACAACGTTTCCGGAGACCACATCGGCACAACGCAAAATCGAACCGACCTGGTAAAAGACGAAGTCGTCCGTAATCAGACCCGCGAGGCCGAATTCCGAGCGGGTTTGGGCCTGGGTCCAATTCGGGTTATACAGGGCACCAGCCCAAAGAAACTTTGGCGGCGCGTGACCGTCGAATCCGTCGAGCACCGCAAAGCGCCGGTGCATGGCCACTTCGAGCAAGGGACCGCGGATGCGGACTGCGACGGGCGGATCCATCGTCACGCCGACTCCGAGAATGCCCTTGCGTAGGATGGCCGTATCGAGGTCGAACTGCCAGCGCTCCGAGCCGGTTGCATCAAAGGCAACGAGAGTCGGGCCGCGCCCGCCTGCGTGCGAGTGCGACTCGAATCGCCACTGGCGAAAGAAACTCCCCGTTCGCTGGTCGACCGGTACGGCCATGATGGACCGCGTCGGGCGATCCTCATCCTTCCGTGTCACGGAGAGGTGCGTTGCCGGCCAAGGCGTCAAAATCGCCTGGGCGCTTTTGACCGGCGGTTGCGACCGCCAGGAGCGGGCAAGCTCCGCACCGGTTTTTCCCTCGAGGCAGACGATGCCTCGATCTTTCTCTTCAAGCTCTTTCAGAAGGGGCAATGCTTCCTCAACGCGGTGATGATCGATCATCAGCCGCGCGAGTTTTGCGGTCGCATAGCCGGCGGCCTTGTTGTCCGCCGAGGCCTGCAGATGCGTCAGTTGGCGCACGATTTCGGCCTGATCGTTTTCGGGCGAGAGCTTCTCCACTAGCGTTCGTCTCAAAGCGACGTCTTCCGGCAACTCACGGAACGAGACGGCGGCGCGCACCAATCGGTCCATCTTGCCGCTCGTTGCCAGGCGTCCCGACCATTCCTCGATTCTTTTGGCGATTCCGCGTCGCTGTGTGCCGTCCGCCCTGCGGTAGAGATCGCCCAACTCGGTGGCGACAATTGCCGCCGGTTGGACGCGAGTCGATTCACCGACGGAAACGAGCGTTCTGGCCAGAGCCTCATCGCCAACAAGCTCAAGTTGGTGATTCAAAGCGCCGTCCAGGTTTCCGGATGTTTCGAGGCCGCGGGCCATCAAACGATGGAATTCGAACCTCTGCTCCGGATCGACGATCAGCGGTTCGATCCTGGCCGCAACCGAGCGACTGTTTGGGAAATCATAGCGCAGGCTTTCGAGCACCGTGGCGATCGCCAAATCCTCCGACCGCCTGTCAGGCCGACGGCGAAGCGAGTGAAACAGATCGTCGAGCCCCGCCGCCGTTTGACCCCGATCAACACGCAATTCACCCCGTGTGGCAAGCGCGGCCGCGTCGTCGGGATTGAGCGCCAGCTTGTTGTCGAGCGACTTTTCAAAGTCGGCCGTGGAGCGAAAGGCCTGCACGGTGGACGGCGATTGCATGACCACGGAGCCTTCGGCCGCCACCATATTTCCGGGCTTCACCTTTGAGGGAAATCGCGCCCTCGTGATCAAGCGGCCGCGGCGCAGGTCGATGGTCGCCATTTCGCCGGTCGACAGGGGCAGATGGTAGAACGTTCCGTTTCGGAATCCGTGGCCGGCCGGCATCGGGATCTCGATCGGTGCGCGCCAGACCGGATTTCCATCGCTTAACCGTAATGCCTCGACGCTCGAACGGCCCACCAGGATCACCGTTCCGTCCAAGACGGCCGCAATAAACAGCCGGTTGCCGCGCTCGCGTTTCCAACGAGGCGTTCCGTCGGCCAGGTTGAGGCAATGCAGTTCGTCGGAATCGCGCGGCGTCAGAAGAATCGCGTGCTCGGCAATCGTCGGGGCCGAGTCGAGCCAGCGTAACGACTCGTCCATTCCCGTGTAGAGTGGCTGGTCGGTCCAGGTCGTGCGAGGATCGGGCAAGTCTCCCGCTACGTTGATCTGGTAACGATATTCCCAGCGCAAGGTGCGCGACGACGGATCAATGGCCACCACGACGCCCGCCGAAGTCGGGCAGATGAGAAGTCCCGACGCATAGCTCGGGCTATCTCCTGCCAGTCGGCGCAACGGGAAATGAGGCAGCCGGCCGAGCGGAAAGACCAGCCGTTGCGACCAGATGGTTTTCCCTGTTGCCGGGTCGAGCTTGAACAGGCTGATTTCGCCATCCATCTCGCCGAGGCAATAGAGAGCCGATTCCAGGGGTAAACCGCTTCCCAAAAAGAAAGTGCCGGCATGCTCGCGATTTTTGCGGTCGGCGCGTGTTCCACCCACTTCCCATTGAATCTCGCCGGTGGCCAGGTCGACGGCGGCCAGCACATTCTGGTTCCGCGCACCCAGCGCTTCCGGCTGCGGACTCGAACGGAATTCTTCCTGCCCGAGGAAACCCATATCCAACAGCACGAAAACTCGCTGCCCGTCGCTGCTGAGATTGCCGTAACCCCTGTCCCGAAAACACCGGGCATTTAAAAACAGATGAAGGTCGGCTCCCGGTTCATTGACTTCGAGGTTGATGGGAAGCCGATTGCCTCCGTGTGTCTGATGTTCGGCGGCGGCCAGGATGCCGTAGAGTCGATCGCACTCGAGAAAGTCCCACAGCCGCTCGCCCGTGTGGAGATCGACCGCCCGCAACCGGGCCAGTGAGCGAAAAACGGCCGTATTGCCGACGACCAAGGGTTCGGTCGCCGGAAACGTGAGTGTTCCGTGGTCGGTGAGGTCGCGGAGATACGCCTCCAGCACGGCCTCAATGTGATCGAAGCGATTTTTTCCGAAGAATTCCGGATCGCGGACAACGGAGTGCGTCCAGACGGGATCGCCCAGCGGCAAGGCCGGAGCGCCCTCGGCATGACGGGTCGGATTCCCGCCGAACATGGTCCAGTCGCTTGCGGGGAGCGGAGGGATCGGCGGCGCGGGGCCCATCACTTTGGCCAGCCACTCGAGCGCCCTTGCGTCACCCTCCGGAATCATGACCGACCGGCCCCCGATCTTGATGTTTGTCCCGGCGGCAATGCCTTGCAGGTTGGAGAGGATCTGCAAGGTCTTGTCCGACAACCCGGAGCGCAGGTAACAATACGCCGTCTTGAGCGACAGCATCGGCTCGAACTTGCGTCCCCCAGGTGAGAGACGCAGCCTGTCGAAATGCGACGCGGCTGCCAGTAATTTCGAGTCGTCGAGCAGGCGGTTCCCCAGCAGGTAGGCCGCCTCATAGCCAGCCTGCGTGTGGAAAAATCGTCGGACCACGTCGTCAAGCGTCGCCCGATCACCGCGGGCCGTGGCGTCTTCGAGCATCCGGCGGGCCACTTGCCCGTATTCGGTCTCGTACGACTCCCGTGCCGAGGCCGGCAGACGCCCGATGCGGTCGGCGGCCTGTTGCTTGGCGCTGCGATACTTCGAATCGCCGCTGCTGGGAATCTCGATCCACGAGTCCTCCGGATCATCCAGGACGCGCTGAAGTTGGCGCACCCCCTCGGAATAATTCTTTTTCGCGAGGAGTTCGGTCGCCGTTTGCAGTTGCCGCACCGTCTGCCGATCGACGGCCAGGGGCGGTCGATTCGGAGCGTCGTCATCCACCTGGCCGGGCATGCGAAAGGGACCCGGCAGCACGATCATCGGCGGACGGGCCGGCGGAGGTTCGGCCTGCAGCGGGGCGCGTTGCTCTTGCGGCTCAGCCTGCGGAGGGGGCGGCGCCTCCTGCCCGCGCGCCTCGATCGCCAACACGCACATTGCCGTTCCCAGCAAAAACGCGAGGGGCGATTTGGACAACACCGCCTTGAGCCAACGCCGCACTTCCTGGTTGCGACAAACGGAGGCTCGCTGTCGAGGACCGCTTGCTACTGTAATCAACTTGGCGCACCCGCCCCTGTGAGAATCCGCGGCATTCCTCCGGCCGCGGCATCGGTTGACGGCCATCTCCCCTCAGAATAGTTGATGGCAGCCGGGATGAACACACTCACGGGGTCCGTCGACGCGGCGTCCGAACGTGGCAATCGGATTAAATCGCGGATTTGCTGCACAAAAAAAGGGGCCAGCCGCCACGGGTTCGCGCCGAGACGGCGTCGATTGTCGACCTGTCGTTACCGGCGCGATTGTCCGGTCCGATTGCGTTTGTTGGCCGGCGTGCCGCCCACAGCCCCTCCCGCGCGGCCTGATTTTGGCGCCCGGTCACTGTCGGCGTGAGCTTCCCGGGAGTCCGACTCGCCGCTGCCCATCGCGTCTTGCAGGTCCGCCACGTCGGGATCGCCATGCCCCGCATTGCTGCCGGCCAGACCTCCGACCGAGGTCCCTCCCCCCCGGAGTGCCGGCGGCGTGGATGTCCCCCGACGGTAGAGGCGATTGCGGATCGGTCTCGACGTCGTTGCGCCGCGCTCGGCGCCGGCCGCTTTCGTCCATTTCCCCCTGGGGGGCCAGCGTATCTCGAGGGCGTTGCGGCCGTCCGGCGTTGAGATTTACCGGCGAATCTTTGTCGGCCGCCTCGGCACAGGGAGCACACCACCGCGCGTAAGGGATCGCGTCGAGCCGCTCTTTCGGGATCGGCGTGCCGCAGTTTTCGCAGCTACCGAACGTGCCATTCTCGATGCGATCGAACGCCTCTCGGATTTCATTGCTGAGAAATTCTTCGTTCTCGAGAAGAGTGGCATTCAAGTCCTGGAGGTACTCGTCTGTCCCCATGTCACCTAGATGCATGGGCGCATTGGAAAGCGCACCCCCGGCCTGCCCCCCACTCCCTTCTCGAATCTGTTCGGTGACGGCCGTCGCGTCGCTTTGCATCCGCGTTGTGAGCGCTCTCAGCTGACGCCGATAGCGTTCGATTTCACGTTTCTCCATTGTGCCTGCTCCCTTCGCCTGAGCGTCCGGTTTCTCCGAGTTCGCCAGTGCGCCAAGTGTCGCAAAAACCGCGCCGCCCTTCCCTTAGGGGCGACCATCAATCAGGCAGGCCGCGGTCGCCTTCAGCGTCCAACTTTTTTCAAAAAAAATGGTCGCGCACCGCGAAAACGCGAGCACGACACTTGGGATTTGATATATCAAAAGCGTGCATTCGCCCGGTTTTTGATCACTGGTAGACTATTTTTCTGGTTTTTCTGCGGCGTAAAAAAGGCGAACGCAGAAAAATCGCAGTCCTTTTGTATGACGAGCCATCCTTTCGGTGAGATTGACTAAAATGGATGTTAGCTAGAGTGGGACGGTGCGGACGCGGCGAGCTGCGATGGGGGCGTGAACGCAAGTCATTTTTCCGCAATCGCTTGTGACGCAAAAGCGCCGGCGGGGTCGGCGGTCCGAATTGCGTCTCGTGCTTTTAGGATGATGGGTCGATCGCATGCTCGAGCCGAGGAAGTCACAGGCCATTGGGCACCTGATCGCTCCGCTTGTGCTCGGCCTGCTGGCCGCCGGGTTGCCCGCCGCCGCGGCCGAGGATATTGAACGCGAGCCGATCAGCTACAGCGCGACGATTCCGCAAAATGCTGTCTCTAACCTGAAGGCCGACATCGAATTAGGACGGACTCACCTCGAATTCGATGCCCGCACGGGCTATTTGCGATCACTGCTGAAATCCCTCGGCGTTCCGACATCGTCGCAGATGCTGGTCTTTTCCAAGACCAGCTTCCAGCGCCAACGGATCGCGCCCAAGACACCGCGCGCCGTGTACTTCAACGACGACGTCTACGTCGGTTATTGCGCCGACGGCGACGTGATGGAAATCTCGGTCGTCGATCCCAAACTCGGGGCCGTCTTCTACACCCTCGACCAGCAGCCGCTCGAGCGGCCGCGGATCGCACGGCAGGCCGATTCGTGCCTGTTGTGCCATGCCAACTCGCAGACGCAGGGCGTCCCCGGCTTCGTGATGCGATCGGTCTACGTTGACGGCTCCGGTTTCCCGGTCCTCGGATCGAGTGCCTACAACACCGACCAGACGAGCCCGCTCGCCAACCGTTGGGGCGGCTGGTACGTCACCGGGTCGCACGGCAACCAGAAGCATCTGGGCAACCTCGTCGTCGGCGAGAACAAGATCGCGGAGGAGACCGACAACTCGGCCGGCATGAACGTGACCAGTCTGGCCGGCCGGTTGAACGCCTCGAAATACCTGGCCGAGTCGAGCGACATCGTGGCCCTGATGGTCCTCGCGCACCAGGTGAAGGCCCACAACTTGATGACGGCGGCCAATTTCGAGACGCGAATCGCCCTCGCCAAAAAAGAGACCGATCGGCAGGAGTCTGTGGCGACCCGCATCAAGGCCGTCGGCGAGCCACTCGTCCGTTACCTGTTCTTCAGCCATGAAGCCCCTCTCACCGCGCCGATCCACGGCACGACGAGCTTTGCGACGGACTTTGCCACACGAGGTCCGCGCGACAAGCGAGGCCGCTCGCTCCGCGACTTCGACCTGTCCACGCGATTGTTCAAGTATCCCTGCAGCTACCTCGTCTATTCCCCCGCCTTCGACGCCCTGCCGACAGAGGTCAAAGCGTACGTCTCGAAACGGATGGAGGAGATCGTCACGGGTACGGATCAGAGCCGCGACTTCGCCCACCTCGTTCCGGCCGACCGGCAGGCAATTCTCGAAATTCTCAAAGAGACCAAGCCGGCTTTGACCGGCTCGTGGAAAGCGGCGAATTCTGTTGCCACGAAGTAGCGCCCGTTTGATTTCCAGGCGGTCGGGAAAAGAGCAGAATTTGATTCCGTTTGTCTTTGATCATATTGGGTTCGTGTGAGTTGCGATTTCTGGTGGCGTGTTGGCGTCCAGCGATGACTCGTCCATAAGACGCATTTCGATCGACACAAGGCAGTTCAGAGCGGACGAATACTATCGCGCGAGCCTGGAGCGAATGAGACAGGCGAATCATCTCTACAGTGAGGGGCAGAGTTTCGCCCTGGCCATGTATTGCGGCGGATTGGCCGTGGAATGCTTGTTGCGAGCCTTTCGCTTTGCGGAAGACGACAGTTTCGAGGGACGGCACGATCTAATCGCGTTGCTGAGAGCCAGCCGTTTTTTGAGGGTCAACGAAGTTTACTCGCTCGCTAAAGGGGTTTCCCGCCAAGAGCTGGAGCAAGTAGGATTGGAGCTGCCGGCGATAAACGAGGTGGCGAGTCTTTCGCGCAACAATCTCCGATTCGCGTCCGAGACGAGCTTGAAAGCTTATTTGAACCGGATCGAGCGGGTGCGCGGGATTAAAGGCAATCCTCTGAAAAAAAACACTTTGGAATTGCTTGACGCCGCGCAGACCGTCATCGATCGTGGAGTGGCGATATGGACGTCAGGGGAAAAATCGTAAACGCACTCTTCCTACCGCTCAAAGCCGAGTACATTCGGCTCGAAAACGAGGACGGGATCTCCGGATTCGTCGTCTCGTCCCGCTTCAAAGGGATGTCGACCTTGAACCGTCAGCAACTGATTGAAAAGGCACTGAATGAGGCGTCGGATCCCCTGACCGACCGCGAGAAGCGTGAAGTTCTCGTGATTGCCGGTCTCACACCGGTCGAATATGAGACAGTGGGGCAGCAAATCCGCATCGACGAGATCACGGAGACCGAGGCAGGACGCGTGCAAATCCTGCTTCACGGAGCGCTGTCGGACGGGAACTATGTCGCAACGCTCCTGAAGAATGCGGGCCTTGACACGGCGTCTCCCGAGGCTGTCCGCCGAAACACGGGCGTTTGGATCTCGATTGAGGCCGGTGGAAAACGAGGCGCACCCCTCACACGGCAAAAAGTCGTCGCTCTTTTGAAGCGAGATCCCAACGTGCAGGTCATGTCGAAGGCATGACTGAGTGCCGGGCCGAACTCACTCAATTGCTTTTATGCAGATGATTTGCCTCGTTTTCGACCGGATGCTTCGGTTTTGCGCCGGACTTTTCGTTGGCGGCACTGTTTGGCAGCTCGCTCCAGATCTTCAAACCGGCGGTCCAACGAGATCGTTGGCCACAACTCCGCAGACTGCGTCATTCTGAAGTTTGCGAGCACTTCGCTTCTGACGGCCACGTCGGGGTCCGCCATCATTTTGATGAGCCACGCATTTTTCATTCGCTCCGGCTGCTTCTCAATCCATTCGGCATATTTTTTCGAGAGCGGAGAACGAACCGACGAGGCGGGACCGCCGGTCGCCGCCGCCGCCACCAACGATTCCTCGAGGCCATACAGCTCGGCCAAGGCGCACTGGGAATCGGTCAGATTGTTCAATCCGGCAGGGACCGGCGGCTCGCGCCACTCGTCGCGATCCAGATTGTAGTTGTTGACGAGCGCGAGGTGCGCCAGGTACAGCGGCCGGAGATCTCCTTCGAGGATCTCGTCCCGCAGCGGAAGCAGGCGATCGAAGAGCCCCTCCGTTTCCCATATGTCTTCGAGCTCGCCCGATTCAAGCTCGGGGCTGATGTGCAGAATTCCGCCAGGCCCCCTCTTGTCTTTTTTGAATTCCAAGAGGTCCGGTTCGAGATAGGCCTGTGCCGCTTTGCTATCGGGAAAGCCGTGCGGAAGACGCAGCATCAGAGAACGAATGCCGAAGTTCGCGTAATGCAGGTAAACATCGTAGCCGCGTTGCAGCATCCCGACGGCATTGCCGTGAAAGTCGCCGAAGTCGTATACACTCTCGAACGACCAGGGAGTGATCTCGGCGTGGCCTGACTGCCGTCGCATGTATTTGAGGTTTTCCGTGGTCACGGGGGCGTCCAGCGCTCGAAAGGCAACGTATTGGTATTCGCTCATTTTTCTCGTTCCTGAACCGCTGGACTATTTTCTCACCCCAATGGACGTTGCCAGGCAGATCGTACTCCTCGGTCCGCCAATCTTCGGGGATCGCGTCCGCCATCGGCACATCTTCTGCCGATCGCCTGTAAGACGCAAATGTGCGGTGAAATCTGCCAACCGATTCTTTCGATTCGGCCGACTCGCGGCCGCGGATCAGCGTTTGATTTTCCGCGCCCGGAGGACGAGGCTCGGTTCGACTGACTTCGACGAGCTCGGTCGCGTCGAGCTTCGCCCTTTCGCGCGATGCGGAACTTCGAGAAAGCGCTGGCCCAAGCAAAGTTTCGGCAGTAAAGAAAATCTTTGGGATTCCGACACGATTTTCCAGAGAATCACACGTGTCGGCCGCCGAAGGGGGCTTATTCTGGGGGGCTGTGATTCGCGCGGACCAAGGGCTCGTCCGCGCGGAGCGTCGGGAGTCGGTCGGTGCAGGACCCATCCAAATCGGACGAACCGAAAGACCCGCGAGTTGCGGCGGCGCTCCGCGACTACCTGGAGCGCGTCGATCGTGGCGAGCCGGTGAACCGTGAGGAATTCCTTTCGCGGTATGTTGAGATCGCCGACGCCTTGCGCTCGTTCTTCTCCGCTGAGGAACTGTTCCGGCAAATGGACGAGGCTCGCGGCGAGGACAGCAAGGTAAGGCGAAGAATCGAACGCTTTCTCGCCGCCAATCCGCAGGTTGCGAGCCCACTCGAACCGTCCGACGGTGGAAAGGTCGGTGCGGCCGAGGCCCCGACGCTGGCGCCGCGTGATAAACCGCCCGCCGATCCTCGCCGGGCCGAGACAATAATGTACGACCGTCCCCAGGAGAATGTCGGCGCGGTCATCGCCGGCAAATACAAGTTGCTGGAAGCGCTCGGCCAGGGGGGCATGGGCGCCGTGTTCATGGCGCAGCAGACGCAGCCGGTCAAGCGGGTCGTGGCGCTCAAGCTGATCAAGTTGGGCATGGACTCGAAGCAAGTGCTGGCCCGCTTCGAGGCCGAGCGGCAGGCGCTGGCGTTGATGGACCATCCGAATATCGCCAAGGTCCTGGACGCGGGAACGACCGACTCGGGCCGGCCCTTCTTTGTGATGGAGTTGGTGAAGGGGGTGCCGATCACCCGGTTCTGTGACGAGCGGCAGCTCTCCCCCCGGCAACGGTTGGAGCTGTTCATTCCGGTCTGCCAGGCGATTCAGCACGCGCATCAGAAGGGCATCATCCACCGGGACATCAAGCCGACCAACGTGCTGGTCGCCCTCTACGACGACCGGCCGGTGCCGAAGGTGATCGATTTCGGCGTGGCCAAAGCGGCCGGCCTGCAACTGACCGATGCCAGCCTGGTGACCGGCTTCGGCGCGATCGTCGGCACTCCGGAGTACATGTCCCCCGAACAGGCCCAGCTCAACCAACTCGACATCGACACCCGCTCCGACGTGTACGCCTTGGGTGTCGTGCTCTACGAATTGCTGACCGGCACGACTCCGATCGACCGCAAGCGCCTGGGCCAAGGCGCACTGTTCGAAGTCTTGCGAATCATTCGCGAAGAAGAGCCGCCGCGGCCCAGCACTCGGCTCAGCACGTCCGAGGCCCTGGCCAGCATCGCCGCGACCCGAGCGACGGAACCGTCGAAGCTGGCAAAGCTGATGCGCGGCGAGCTGGACTGGATCGTGATGAAGTGCCTGGAGAAGGACCGTTCGCGGCGCTACGAGACGGCCAACGGCCTGGCCCACGATCTGGAACGTTACCTGGCGGACGAGCCCGTCGAGGCGTGTCCGCCGAGTTCCACGTATCGGCTCCGCAAACTGGCCGGCAAGTACAAAAAGGCGCTCGCGACGGCGGCGGCATTTGTGTTCCTCTTGGCAGCCGGCGCGGTGACGAGCACGTTGCTGGCCGTGTGGGCCACGTCGGCTCAACGCGAGGCTAACCGGCAACGTTTCGCCTCCGATGAGGCCAGGCAAGAGGCTGTGCATGCGATGGACGCTGCCTTGCATTCCAAGGCCGAAGCCTTGGATGCCAAGGCCGAGGCCGACAGGCAGCGAGACCGGGTCAATCTGGCCGCCTACGAGTCCGGAATACAACTGGCCCAGCGAGCCTGGCAAGAGAACGATGTCGTCCGTGCCCGCGATTTGCTCGAAGAGATGCCGAAGGAGGCGGGCGGCAGAAAGCTGCGTGGGTTCGAGTGGTACTACCTGTCCCGTTTGTGCCATTCCGAAGCACTGACCCTCAAGGGCCATGCCCATGTGGTCAACAGCGTGGCGTTCAGTGCGGACGGCCAGCGCCTGGCGTCGGGGAGCTGGGACAAAACGGTAAAGATCTGGGACATCGCGACGGGCAAGGAACTGTTCTCTCTCGAAGGGCATACCAGCGGGGTCTTCAGTGTGGCGTTCAGCCCGAACGGCCGGAGACTCGCTTCTGCCGGCAATGACGGCTTCGTGAAGATCTGGGACACCGCGACCGGCAAGGAGCTGTTCTCTCTCAACGCCCAGGTCGGGGGGGTGACGAGCGTGGAGTTCAGCCCGGACGGCCAGAGGCTCGCTTTTGGCAGCACTGGCAACACCGTGGGGATCTGGGACAGCGCGACGGGCGAGGAACTGCTCTCTCTTAAGGGTCCTGCCAATGGAGTCACGAGCGTGGAGTTCAGCCCGGACGGCCACAGACTCGCTTCTGGCGGCTATGACGAGTTGGTGAAGATCTGGAACAGCGTGACGGGTGAAGAGCTGTTCGCTCTCAAGGGTGCTGCCAATGCGGTCACGAGCGTGGCGTTTAGCCCGGACGGTCAGCGCTTGGCGTCGGCAGATGGCCAAAAGGCAAAGATCTGGGACAGCGTGAGGGGCGAGGAGCTGTTCTCCCTCGGGGGCCGTACCGGTTGGGTCAATAGCGTTGCGTTCAGTCCGGACGGCCGGAGACTCGCCGCGGGCTCGGGCGATATGGTGAGGATCTGGAACAGCTCGACCGGCGAGGAGCTGTTCGATCTGAAGGGTCATACGGATTCCGTCCGTAGCGTGGCGTTCAGTCCCGACGGCCAGAGAGTCGCTACTGGCAGCGCTGACAAGACGGTTAAGATCTGGAACAGCGAGACCGGCAATGAGTTGTTCACGTTCAAGGGCCCTCCCGGTTGGCTCGGTAACGTAGCCTTCAGCCCGGACGGCCAGAGACTGGCTTCCGGGGGCAAGGACAATGAGAAGATCTGGGACATCGCGTCGGGCAAGGAGCTGCTCTCTCTCAACGGCGATGCCAACGGCAATGCCAATGATATCGGGGGCGTGAGTGTGGCGTTCAGCCCGGACGGTCAGAGACTCGCTTGTGGCATAGCATGTGCCACCAGAACATCTGACAGCCGCAATGGCGGGTCGGTGAAGATCTGGGACAGCGTGACTGGCAAGGAGCTGTTCTCCCTCGATCACGATTCCGGCGGTAGTGTGGCGTTCAGCCCGGATGGTCAGCGCTTGGCGTCGCGAAATGGCGCGACGGTCAAGATCTGGGACAGCGGCACCGGCAAGGAGCTGTTTGACCTCGAGGGCGGAGAGGGCGATATGGTCCTGAGCGTGGCGTTCAGCCCCGACGGCCAGCGCCTGGCGTCGGGGAACTGGGACCGCACCGTGAAGATTTGGGATAGCGCGACGGGAAAGGATTTGTTCGTCCTCAAGGGCCATTCCGAGCCGGTCTCGAGCGTGGCGTTCAGCCCGGACGGCCAGCGCCTGGCGTCGGGGAGCTGGGACCGCACGGTGAAGATCTGGGACAGCGCGACCGGGAAAGAGCTGTTCACGCTCAAGGGCCACTCCAGCTTTGTCCGCAGCGTGGCGTTCAGCCCGGACGGCCAAAGACTCGCCTCTGGCAGCAATGACCAGACGGTGAAGATCTGGGACAGCGTCACGGGCAAAGAGTTGTTCGTGCTCGAAGGACATACCGGTGAGGTGACGGGCGTGGCCTTCAGTCCGGATGGCCAGCGCCTCGCTTCCCGGACCCGAGATGGTTCTATCCATCTATGGGAGACGATGAAGGTCTCTCCCGAGATCTGGCACAGTCGGGCCACCAGGCAAATGGTGGCCAATCTCTTCGGTCAGTTGCAGTTGCGCGTCGACGTATTAGAACGGTTACGAACACTACCCGGCACTAGTCCGTCCCATAGGCAGGAAGCCATCGCTGTCGCCCAGACGTATCCTGAGGATCCACGGGTGCTCGACGATCTCGCCTGGCGATTGGTGAAGCTGCCGGGCGGCGAGATGTCGGGCTATCGCAAGGCCCTGCGCTACAGCGAAGAAGCTTGTCAGCTTGAACCTGCGGACGGCCTTAAGCTGAATACGCTCGGTGTGGCATACTACCGCGTCGGCAGCTACGAAAAGGCGCTGGAGACGCTCCTGCGCTCGAAAGAGATCAATAACGCGATCCCTCAAGACCTCGCCTTCCTCGCCATGACGGAGCAGCAACTCGGCCACGCCAAAGAAGCCGAGGCCGATCTTCAGCGCCTCAGGGAGCGGATGAAAGCTCCGCGCTTGGTGAAAGACGAGGAAGCGCAGGGCTTCCTGCGCGAAGTGGAAGCGCTGCTGGCAAAACCTAAGACGCCCGGCCGCAAGTGAGCAAATGCGGGCCGGCGAGTCGCGACTTTCGGAACTCCTACAGCGGGGTCGAATGCGGATTGGCTCACAGGCCGCGGCGGGCGCCTTGGGCGTCGCAGGGTCGTTCAAAAAGGGCGTGCTCGCTTACTCTGTTGAGGGGTGAGGCGCGTGCTCGTGCGTATCTGGTTAACGCATGCTGCATGTTTCTAGCGGCCCGGTTTGGGCCAATCGCCGCGAACGTGGGCAATCAAGCACGTGTCCTTTCCAGTGCCTTTCCAGAATCAGCGTGTCCGTATGACGAAGGGCCCGCCCCGTCGCCGCCAACTAGAAGTCCGATCCTCCCAAAATCGTGGCATCCAGTGGTCTCCGCCATTTGGACGTAGACAGCGTACTCGTGCGACCAGCGCTGAGTTAACGCGACAAAAGCCCTCGCTGTATCATGGCGGCTATCGCGAACCGCTCACTTCGCGTCGACTCTACACGCAATTCATGCGTTTTTTCGAGGAGCAATCATGCGAACGCGAACGCCTCTGGCCGCCAACGCTCTTCTTGCTGTCGGCGCCCTGCTCGGCGGGTTGACGATTCCGACCGTAGGCCAGGGGAAGAACGAGGAGCCTGCTGCAAAAGTCGAGCGGCCGTTCAGTCCGGCCCAATTGTCCGAACGCGCCTTGTACCGCCGCGCAGTCGAGGCCGTCATCTGGGGCATGCCGGCGGTCAACGCCGAGCTCATGTTCCAGGCGATGGCACAGGCCAAAGGCGACTTCAACCAGGTCGTTTATTGGTCGCGGCTCATCAGTTGGAAAAATCAAACACTCACGCCCAACCCAGACACCATCTATGTCTTTCCGTTCTTCAACACCAAGGATGTGGGGCCGATGGTCCTCGAGATCCCGCCTGCCGATGACGGCGGGTCCATTACGGGAAGCATCGACGACGCGTGGCAGACCGCGCTCGAGGACGTCGGACCGGCTGGCGTGGACAAGGGCAAGGGCGGCAAATATCTGATCCTCCCGCCGGGCTACAAGGAGAAGCCGCCGGACGGCTACATCGCCTTGCCGTCCGACACCTACGCCGGCTTCGTCATCCTGCGCTCCAACCTCAAGAGCGGAAGTGACGCCGACATCGCCAAGGCCGTTACCTACGGCAAGCGAGTCAGGTTCTATCCGCTATCGCAAGCTGGCAATCCCCCGGAGACGAAGTTCGTTGATGCCATCGACACCGTGTTCGACAGCACCATCCCCTACGACCTGCGCTTTTTTGAGACACTCGATCGCTTCGTGCAACGGGAACCCTGGCTCGAGCGAGACAAGGTCATGATCGACCAGCTTAAAACCATCGGCATCGAAAAGGGCAAGCCATTCAATCCGAACACGGCTACACAGAAGGTTCTCAACGACGCAGCTCGCGAGGCGCACGCCTGGCTCGATCTCAAGTATGAGACCGTTTTCACACCGCCGTTCAATGAAGGCACCCACTGGGCGCTGCCCGCCATGCCGGGTGTGACGGAAGGCATGATGACAAACTTCGCCGACGCCGATGCGTATCCGGTGGACGGCCGCGGCGTCGCCTATTCGATGGCGTACTTCAGCGCCAAGCATCTCGGGGCAGGACAATACTATCTGATGACCATCGTGGATCAGGACGCCCGGCCCTTCGACGGCGGCAGCACGTATCGCCTGAACGTGCCGGCGCACGCGCCGGTCAAACTGTATTGGTCGGCGACGGTGTACGACCGAGCGACGCACGCGCTGATCCGCGACATGCAGTGGTCGAGCCGATCGTCGAACACGCCGGGGCTACAGAAAAACGCCGATGGTTCTGTGGAGATTTACTTTGGACCCAAAGCACCTGCGGGGAGAGAATCGAACTGAGTTCCTACAAAGTCAGGCGGGCGATTCGAGGTGCTATTCCGTCTCTACGGACCGGAGAAACCGTTGTTCGACAAGGTGTGGAAGCTGCCGGATATCGAACAAGTGAAGTGAGCCGCAAAGGAGCGAATCATGTACGCCAAAATCGGCATCGTGGCGTTGACGGTCACCCTGATTTCGATCAGTGGACTTCGGGCGCAGACTGGCGTCCGGCCGCCCGCAGGCAAGTCGATTCCCGTCACCGCCGACAACTTCATCCGCGCCCAAACCGACCAAACCTTTGCCGGCATCGTACAGCAGGGGGGCTTTGGGAAGTTTCACCACTACCGGGAACTGGCGTCAATCGACGACCACGTCGTGCAACGCGCCAATCGCGACACGCTCTATTCGGTGGGCGTGTTCGATCTGGATGCCGGACCGCTGACGATCACGCTGCCGGACGCAGGCAAGCGCTTCATGACGATGATCGTCATCGGCGAGGACCATTACGTATTCACCGTGGTCTACGGGGCCGGCAGCCACACCGTCACCAGGGACAAGGTCGGCACACACTACGCCCTGGCGGCAATCCGTATCCTGGTCGATCCGAACGATCCGAAGGATGTTGCGGAGGTCCACGCCTTGCAGGATGCGATCAAGGTCGAGCAGCCGGGCGGCCCGGGCCGATTCGAGGTACCCGACTGGGACCAAACAAGCCAGAAGAAAGTGCGCGATGCGCTGGTCGTGCTAGGCGAGACCATCCCCGATTGGCGTTGCGCGGCCGGCCGCAGGGATGAGGTCGATCCGGTCAGACACCTGATTGTGACGGCGACCGGCTGGGGGCTCAATCCCGATCAGGATGCCCTTTATCTCAACGTCACGCCAAGCAAAAACGATGGCACGACGATCTACAAGCTCAACGTAAAGGATGTGCCCGTTGATGGCTTCTGGTCGATCAGCGTTTAAAACGCCCACGGCTATTTCGAGCGAAACAAGCTCAACGCCTATACCCTCAACAACATCACCGCGCAGAAGAGCGCGGACGGCTCGGTCATCGTGCAGTTTGGCGGATGCGACGGCAAGATTCCCAACTGCCTGCCGATCGTGCCCGGCTGGAACTACATGGTGTGGCTCTATCGGCCGCGAAAGGAACTCCTCGACGGGTCCTGGAAGTTCCCGGAGGCGCAACCGGCGCGATAAGCGCGGCCGTTCGCTCTGCGATTTCGACCTGAAAACGCGCTTGTTCAAATATCCGTGCAGCTACCTCGTCTATTCGCCCGCCTTCGATGCCCTGCCGAGAGAAATCAAGGAATACGTCGCAAAGCGGACGGAATAGGTTTTGACCGGCGGGGACAAAAGCCGCGATTTCGCGCAACTCTCTCCCACCGACCGGAAAGCCATCCTCGAAATCCTCAAAGAGACAGAGCCCGCATTGGCCCGCTCCTGGCAAGCGGCCCAGCCCGTCGCCGCCAACTCGAGGGACGAGCACTGAGGTAACGCGACGAAAGCGTGGTACTTGCCGACACACCCAGTTCCGTGTGACGGCTCCGGACCGGCGCTGTCACCGTGCCTTCGGATTTGTGCGAGCTCCGAGGCGCCGACCGCTTGGCCGCCGGCAGCGCCACTCGGCGTCTGCGGCAAGAGGCTATTTTGGCAAATCCAGCGGCGCGTAATACGGCTTCGCCGATCGGGTGACTTTCAGCAGCCAGTTGCGATTTTGGGCCTTTTTGTCGGTCAGGGCCCAATCCTGGCGGTGAATGTTCCAGTTGTTCGGATCGAGCGCCTCGGCCTGGGCGAAATACTTCTTCGCCTTCTTCAGGTCTTGCTGCTTGGAGAAATAGACGCCCAACTGGAAGAGAGCCTGTGCGCGTTGCTCATCGTTCGACCGCGGCCTCAGATGTTTGGCCAGCTCCGCTTCGGACCAGGCGAACTTGCTCTTGGCACCGTTGCGGACCCAATCCTCGACCGCCGGAGCGTAATCGTTGGAGCCGAACGTGATCGCGCCCAGGCTGTGCTTCTTCGCGTAGGTCCCTTCGTTGATCCGCGCGATGTGCCCCTGCTCGTCGATCCAAGCCGCGGAGGGGACGTTGACGAAATTAAAGAGCGCGCTGATCGTGTGATGCGGATCGATGATCGTCACGAAAGTGACCTGCGCGGCATCGAAGGTCGGACCGGCCGCCGCCTCGCCTCCCGTGTCCTCCGCCACCGAGATCAGCTCGAATCCGCGATCCTTCAACCGCTCGTAGATCGGCTCCCAGTTGCGGACGTCAAGCCGGCAGCCACACCACGAGGCCCACGTGACGAGCAGCACCTTCTTGCCGCGATAATCCGACAGACGGATGATTTTCCCCTTGCGGTCCGGCAGTTCGAAGTTCGGGGCGACGGCGGATTTCAAAAACGGCGTGCGCGTTTCCGGAATCGGCCCGAAGCTCCAGGTCTTCGTCTCCGGATCGACAGCAAACGACTGCCGGATTTTTTGCGCCAACCCCGTCACGTTGACCCAGTCCTGGCCGTCGCGCTGCCGCAACAGGGCGTTGTCCCCCTTCTGGCTCAGGTTGATGCAGACGTCCCCCACGCAGAGCACGCCCGGCGGCTTGAGCGCCAGACCATCGATCCGCTCTAAATCTTTCGCGGTGACCCACAGGTCGCCCCGCTCGAGCAGCGGATGCTCGACGGTGATGACAGCCCCGTTCTTGAGGATCGTGTCCGCCGGTAGCAGCCCCGCCGCAGATGAAACGATCGCGGCCCCCACGCTCGCAATCGCCATCGCTCGCTTAAAATGAGTCATCCCGCCCCCGTGTTCTGCGTTGCAGAAGATGATTTCGGATCATGGCTTGTCTGGATGCTAACCCGATAAATAGCCGGCGACCAGGATGTGCTAGTGACGCCTTTTGCCCCGCAGAATCCGCGAAATCGTTCGGCACATGAAAAACCCCGCCGGAAGTGATTCGAAAAGGCATCACGACCCAGAATGTTGCCGCGACGGGCGTGGTTCTGATTCGCGCCGGATTTGGGGACCGTATCATCAGTTTCGATGTTGAGCAGCGGGGAGCCATGCAAACAAGTTCGGCAGGAGGTCGCCTTCGAATGAAGTCCGCCGGAAGGAGCTCAAGCTCGCGCGTTAGAAAACTCACTCAGTCGTTTTTCCAGCGACCGGCGGCCGAAGTTGCCCAGGCGCTGATCGGAAAAATATTGGTGCGGCGGTGGCATGGGAAGCTGCTCCGGGCGTGTCTCATCGAGACAGAGGCCTACTTAGGTCCCGCCGATCTGGCGTCACACGCATCGAAGGGACGCACGCGGCGAACCGAAGTCCTCTTCGGAGCGCCGGGACGCGCCTACGTGTACTTGATTTACGGCCTGCACGAGATGCTCAACGTGGTCGCAGGAGCCGCAGGGCAAGGCCAAGGAGTGCTGATCCGAGCGGCCGATCCGCTCGACGACTGGAAGGCGGATCTCTCGGGGCCCGGCCGGCTCACACGTGCCCTGCAGATTACCCGGCTGCAAAACGGCCTTGATCTAACGGGAACGCAGCTCTACTTCCTGGACAATCCTGGGTATCAACCGGTCGTGCAATCTGCAAAACGAATCGGCATCGACTACGCGCTAGAGTGGAAGGATGCGCCTCTTCGTTTCGTAGACGCAAATCGGTGGACGCGCGAGCCACGATAAAACAGGCATCGACGCTGCAAGAGACGTTGGGCGGCCAACGATTGGCAGCCGTCGTGACCGGAGTTTGAGGCTTTCCTTTGTGCCATGATGGATTCGATCGTCCGTGCCAAACACGAACTTTCGTCGAGGATGCGACCCGACGAGCCGCAAATTGAATTTGCTACGACCAACTTTGGGACGTTGCTAGAATGACCGCATGAGCGACACGCCGAGGCGGACACGAAGAAGCTGGGCAGCGCTCGGAATGAATTGCCTTGTCTTTGCGCTTGTGCTTTACGTGCTTTCCTACGGACCCGTGTTGAGATACGAGATGCTGACCAGCGACGAAGGCCCGGCGAGATTCTACGGCCCAATTGATGCGGCGATGGAACGATGCGAGCCGTTCGATTGCGCCATGCGCTGGTACCTCAAAGCTTGGGGCTTGCGCGTCAATATCCCCGGCTGGTCGAAGTGCGGGGATTTTTAATCACACGACCGTGAACTCGCCGGCCAATCCCATTGCCTCACCAGGATCAGCGTGTCCGAATGACGAAGTTAAACGTGAATGTGAACAAGCTGGCCTTGGTGCGTAATTCGCGGGGAAAAAACAATCCGAATCTGCTGTGGTGGGGCGAGAAGATTCTGAAATGGGGAAGCCGCGGCCTGACCATCCACCCGCGGCCCGATAGCCGGCACATTCGCAGCGCCGATGTTTTCTCGCTGAGTGAGCTGATTCAATCCTGGAATCAGGCCGGGGGGTCTGCCGAATTGAATGTGGAAGGTTTTCCGTCCGAGGAGTACCTCGCTGTGATGCAGCAGGTGCGGCCGCATCAGTGCACCTTGGTTCCCGATCCCCCCGAGGCGCTCACTTCGAGCGCCGGTTGGGACTTTGTGAAAAATCAGGCATCGCTGATCAAAATAGCTTCGACGCTGAAGGATTGCGGCTGCCGGGTTTCCCTGTTTCTGGAGCCGGCGACGTTCACCCAAGCGCAAGCCGACGCGTTGGCGGCCATTCCCTGCGACCGCGTGGAACTCTATACGGAAGCGTATGCCGACGCCTTCGAAGCACAGCGCCTGTCGCCAACACTTGAGCAATATGTGCGCGTGGCCGGCCAGGTCTCAGCACTGGGTTATGGCATGAACGCCGGGCACGATCTCAATCAGCAGAATCTGCGGACGCTGATCGATGCTATTCCCGCCATCGAGGAAGTCTCGATCGGGCATGCGCTCGTCTGCGAGGCACTCTTGGACGGGTTCGAGACGACCGTTCGTCGCTACGTGGCGATTCTTGGCGAATGAGTCGAATGACGAATCCGCCGAGGTGATCGTCGCGTGAGAGGACGCCAAAGCATGATTGAATATCGAGAGCGGCCGCCTCTAGAAAACGAGACGCTGCACGGTCTGTTCTCGGCGAGCTGGGATGACCGCGACCGCCGCGACTTTGCCACGATCCTCAGCCGTTCCCTCGTTTACGTGACTGCATTTGCGGATGAAAGGTTGGTTGGCTTTGTGAACGTCGCGACGGATGGGGGGAACATGCTTTTCTTTTGGACACGACCGTGCATCCCGATTTCCGGCGCCGCGGAATTGGGACCCAACTCGTGTGCCGAGCCAGCGAATTTGCTCGTCGGCAGGGAGCAACCTGGCTGCATGTCGATTTTGAACCGGTTTTATCGGATTTCTATTTCAAGTCGTGCGGCTTTCGACCGACCGCCGCTGGTTTAATCCGACTTCATTGACCGGACGTCAACGCGTGCCGAAGGGATGACTGAAGGCCGGGTCGAGGTTGCTTAGTCCCTGGCTTCCCCCGCCCGCCGTGAGTGCCGGAACTCCCACGGCGGAGTCGGATGGGGATCGGCCCAGAGCCCGCGGTGCGCGGCGCGGGCCTGGCGTTCCGCGGCGTCGAATTCGTGGTGGCGATCGTAAGTGGTGTACCGCCACGCGTAGCCTTCGCGGACTTGTTCGAGGTTGATGAAGCGATTGCCGAGGAAAATCCGGCCGACCGCGCGGTGGTAGCGGTCGATGTCGACCACTTCGACCCGGACGATCTCACCAAAAACTTTGTCCGCCAGGTTCCTTTTCGACTGGGTGCCGAAGGCCTGCGCCTTCTCCGGGGCGTCGATGCCGTAGAGGCGAATGCGGTGTTGCATTTCGGCATCATCGAGAATCGTGAGCGTGTCGCCGTCGGCGATCCGCACCACCTTGCCGACGAGGACGTCGCCGCGATAGACCTGGCCGTTGTCAGTGGGACGCCGCGCCGCCCAGGCCGACAGCGAAATCAGGCATGCCACAACCACGATCGCGATAGTCACCGGCCGACGCCCGTTCACTTCCAAACCTCCTGTTTTGGGGTGCGTGGTGTACCAAGCGGGCTGCAGAGCGGCAATGCGTCTTTGCCGTAGCGGCCGAAGCCGTGCGTCGAGGCGAACTTGGGGTTACAATGCGATTGCCTCCGAAAAGCCCCCGCCGTGTGAAACGGTGATACCCGCCCCGCCCTGCCAACACGTGGCCAACCGATGGCAAACGCCGCCTTGCTGTGCAAGCAAATGTCTGCCGATGTGCGGCGACTGTGCGCCGTTGTCGGCGTCGCGTTTTTGCTCCTGGCAATTCCGGAGGCGAGAATTCGGGCCGTCGAGCCGTTGCACTACAACCGCGACATCCGCCCGATCCTGTCCGAGCATTGTTTCGCCTGCCACGGGCGCGACGCCCACGCCCGCAAAGCGGGCCTGCGGCTCGACCTGCGGGACAAGGCCCTCGCGGCGGCCGAGTCGGATGCGATTCCGATCGTCCCGGGAAAGCCCGACGCGAGCGAAATGGTGCGGCGGATTTTCAACTCCGACCAATCGGAGATGATGCCGCCCCCCGCGGCCGAAAAGCCGCTGTCGCCGGCCCAGCGCGACATCTTGCGGCGGTGGATCGCCGAGGGCGCCCGCTATGAACCGCATTGGGCCTTCCAGGCGCCGGTGCGTTCGCGGCCACCGGCCGTCAAACACCCCGACTGGGCCCGCAACGCGATCGACAATTTCATCCTGGCCCGGCCGGAAGAAGAGGGGCTCGAGCCGTCGCCGCCGGCCGAGTTGGCCACCCTACTCCGCCGCGTCTCGCTCGACCTGACGGGGCTGCCGCCGTCACCTGACGACGTGGCGGTTTTCGAGCATGAGATGGCACTGGCGGGCGCCGATTCCCAGGCAGCCGACGCCGTCTACAACGCCTGGGTCGACAAGCTGCTGGCGTCGCCGGATTACGGCGAGCGGATGGCGGTCGATTGGCTCGACTGTGCACGGTTTGCCGACACCAACGGTTACCAGGTCGATCGCGACCGCGACATGTCGGCGTGGCGCGATTGGGTGATCGCCGCGTTCAACGCCAACAAACCGTTCGACCAGTTCACGATCGAACAACTGGCCGGGGACCTGCTTACCGGCTCGACGCTGCAGCAAAAAATCGCGACCGGTTTTCAGCGAAACCACATCTTCAACGAAGAGAGCGGCGCGATTCCGGAAGAGTTTCAGATCGAGTATTGCGCGGACCGCGTGGAGACGACGTCGACCGTCTGGCTGGGATTGACCATCAACTGCTGCCGTTGCCACGACCACAAGTTCGACCCCTTCACGCAGCGAGACTATTACAGCTTGTTGGCTTTCTACCACAACCTGCCGGAGGTCGGCCTGGGCAACGCCGGTGCGAATATCGGGCGCACGGCGCCTCCGTTTATCAATCTCCCGGCGCCCAAGTTGGAAGCAAAAGTCGCCGACCTCAAACGCCAGTTGGCGGACGTCAAGCGCGAACTCCGGCGGGCGGAAAAATCCAAAACGGCCAACTCGGCGAAACTTGCCGAGCGGGTCCAAAAGCTCAAGCGACAGGTCTATCAGGCAGAGCAAGCGATCCCCACCGCGCTCGTGATGCAGGAGATGCCCAAACCCCGCCCGACCTACATTCTGGTCCGCGGTGCCTACAACAAACACGGCGCCCAAGTGACCGCCGGCACGCCGGCCACGTTGCCGCCCCTGGCGAGCGGCCTGCCTCGCAATCGGTTGGGCCTCGCGCGGTGGTTGGTCGATCCGGCCAATCCGTTGCCCGCGCGGGTGACGGTGAACCGCTTGTGGCAATCGCTGTTCGGCGTGGGCCTGGTCCGCACGACCGAGGACTTCGGCACGCAGGGCGAATTGCCGAGCCATCCCGAATTGCTCGATTGGCTCGCCACCGAGTTCCACCGCCGCGATTGGAACGTCAAATCGATGCTGCGGCTTTTGGTCACAAGCTCGACATATCGCCAAAGCTCGCGGATCACACCCGCGCTCTTGGCCCGCGATCCGGAAAATCGGCTGCTGGCGCGAGGTCCCCGTTTTCGCCTGCAGGCGGAGTTTTTGCGGGACCAGGCGCTCGCGGCCAGCGGCCTGTTGGTTTCAAAGATCGGCGGACCTTCGGTGAAGCCGTATAACCCGCCGGGGATTTACGAGCAGGTCGTCTCGGCGTACGTGCCGCCGACGTATCTCGTTGGTGCGCGGGACCAGCTTTATCGCCGGAGCCTCTACACGTACTGGAAGCGTTCGGTCCCCAATCCGACGATGTCGCTGTTCGACGCGTCGTTCCGCGAAACGTGCACCGTGCGACGGACGCGGACCAACACGCCGCTGCAAGCGCTCGACTTGATGAATGATCCGACCTATGTCGAAGCCGCCCGCTGCCTGGCCGAGCGGATGGTGCGCGAAGGGGGCAATTCGATCGCCCGGCGGATTGACCTGGGCTTCGAGCGCGTGCTGTGCCGAAGGCCGCACGACTCGGAACTGGCAATCCTCACGGCGGCCTACGAGCGGACGCTCAAGGAATTCGAAAAGGATCCCGATTCCGCCGCTCAGCTGTTGAAAGTGGGAAACTCGGTCACGGATAGCGTGATCCCGCCGGTGGAACTGGCCGCGATGACGTCGGTGGCCAGCACGCTCTTCAACCTCGATGAGGCGGTCACCAAGGAGTAAATCCCTAGAAGGCATGCCGATGTTTCCGTTCGACCTCCAACGCCAATTGAACCGCCGGCTGTTTTTGCGGAACAGCTCGGTCGGCATCGGCGTCGCGGCTCTCGCCACGCTGTTGGAGCGCGACGCACGCGGCGCGGGACAACTGACGCACCACGGACTGGCGGAACTTCCGCATTTTCCTGCCAAGGCCCGGCGGGTGATCTGGCTCACGCAGGCCGGCGCTCCGTCGCAGCTCGATCTGCTCGATTACAAACCCCATCTCAAAGCGCGATTCGACCAAGATCTGCCGGCCTCGGTCCGCGGCAGCCAACGCTTGACGGGGATGACCTCCGGCCAGTCGCGGTTTCCGGTGGCACCGTCGATCTTTCGCTTCACACAACATGGCGACTCGGGCATCTGGCTGAGCGAGTTGTTGCCGCACACGGCGCGGATCGCCGATCGAATCTGCCTGGTCCGTTCGCTCTTCACCGAAGCGATCAACCACGATCCGGCGATGACCCTGCTACAGACGGGGCACCAGATCGCCGGGCGCCCGTCGCTGGGGGCGTGGCTCTCCTACGGATTGGGTTCCGAGAACGACAACCTACCCGCCTACGTGGTGATGATCTCCCGGCCGAGCGGGCACACCAATGCGCAGCCGCTGCACGAACGGATGTGGGGCTCCGGCTTCCTGCCGCCGCGGTATCAGGGGGTCCGTTTCAGTCCGGGGAAGGACCCGGTGCTGTTTCTGTCGAACCCGCCCGGGATCACGGCCGGCCGGCGACGGCGGATGCTCGACGACGTGGCGGCCCTCGATCGGCTCAAGCTCGAGGATTATCACGATCCCGAAACGCAATCGCGGATCGATCAGTACGAGTTGGCCTTCCGCATGCAGACGGCCGTCCCCGAGTTGGCCGACCTGTCGCGCGAGTCCGCATCGGTTTTCGAACGCTATGGCCCCGAATCGCGCAAGCCGGGCACCTACGCGGCCAACTGCATCCTGGCCCGCCGCCTGGCCGAACGGGGCGTGCGGTTTATCCAGCTTTATCACCGCGGCTGGGACCAGCACAACAACCTGCCGAACGACATCAAGAGCCAGTGCTACGACACCGACCAGGCGACGGCCGCCCTGATCGAGGACCTGGAACACCGAGGCATGCTCGACGACACGCTCGTCGTGTGGGGGGGCGAGTTCGGGCGGACGGTTTACTCGCAGGGGACGTTGACGTCGAACAACTACGGCCGCGACCATCATCCCCGCTGTTTTTCGATCTGGATGGCGGGGGCCGGCATCAAGCCCGGGCACGTGCATGGAGAGACGGATGACTACTGTTACAACATCGTCCGCGATCCGGTGCACATCCACGACCTCAACGCCACCGTGCTGTCGCTGTTGGGGATCGAGCACACGCGGTTCACGTACCGCTACTTGGGGCGCGATTACCGCCTGACCGACGTGAGCGGCCAGGTGGTCAAGGGCGTGCTGGCCTGACGCCCGCGATCTTACTTCACAGTTCCGGCGGTGGTGCGGCGAGGGTGGAGCGGCTGCGGGCGTAGCGGACTTTCTTCCACAAGTTGGAAAGCAGTTTCAGCAAATTGATCCGCAAGGCTCCGGAAAGACCGATGAACGAGCAGGCCGCACCCAGCGTCACGGCCGGCCGGGCACAGATAAAGCGGTCCTCGAACCGTGGGCGGAAGCGGCTCTTGAAGTGATAGAGACCGGCCACGTCGAAGATGAATGTGAAGTAGTGGCTCAAGACCATGGCATGGCGAATGAGCGCGCTGTCGCCCGGCAGCGGTCGATCACACCGCACGCCGGGAACCAGGCAGAGCGAGGCTTGTTCCATCTGCTCCTGTTGGAACTGCTGCAGCGCCTGGTGCATGAGAAACGGGATCGTGCCGCGGACCGCGTCGGGGCGATCGCGGTAGAGCTCCAGCGCCCATTCGTTCCCTCCGCGACAGGGATTGCAGATTAAAAGGCCTTCGATCCGGCCGAGCTTCGTGTTCCGCGCCAGAAACAACCGCCGCCGTCCGAGGAGAATAGGGTCGAAGCGGCCGTTGAGAAATCCGATGTCTTCTGTCTGGGGACGCTGGGAGAGGATGCCGTTGGCCACTTCGGTCAGTTCCTGGGCCAGGCGGTCCCATGCCTCGGCGGACAACAGGTCCGGCTGGCACTCGGCGAAATCAAGCCCGTGCCGCATGGCGTAGTTCGACTGTCGCCGGACCCATTCGTAACGCTTGCCCTTCCAGGTGGCTTCGGGGAGGTCGATTATCGCCTCTTCGCCCCACTTCGTGGCCTGGAAGCCGAATCCCCGGAAGAGGGGGACTTCGTCGGGCGCGATGTTGTAGAACAGGGGCCGCAACCGCGACTTCGTCGTCCACCGTGTAAAGGCCTCGAGCAACAGCGGTTTATCGGCGTCGGCGGCGAGCAGGCCGCCCCCCACATGCAGATACCGGCCGCGGCGCAAGTAGACGATCACGCCCGAATAATCGGGGAGCCAGAACGATTCGCGGCCCGGTTCGGTGACGAGGTACGATTCGGCCGAGCGGCCGTAGCGGAACGCAAAGTCCTCCAGGCGAGCACTCAGGCCCTCCTGGTTGATGCCGTGAGATAGAACGTCGTGATCCAAAGTCAAAAGCGACATCAGCGGTCCTCAACAAGACCCTAAGCGCCCGCACTCTCAAACGAGAATGGCGTTTGCCGAGTCCGGACGTGCAGCGTGGAATCCGATAACGACTATCGGCCCTCGCAGGAAACGGAGAGGTGTGAGTGGAAAAGGATTGGGTCAGGCAAGATTGGGTTGTCGGCAAGGACGGTGAAAATGTCGCTCAGGCAAGACCGCAGCAGAAAGTGGCCTTGCTTCGGGATGAGATGCAGACGGGCTGACGGGATGTGATCGGCCAGATAACGGGCTTGGCACGGTGGAATGATACGGTCCTCTTCCCCCTGCCAGAGATGAACCTCTTTGGTGATGTCGCTCAGGGAAAACCCCCACGGGCCGCCGAGGATCGCGTAATCGCGGACGGTTCCCCAAGGGCCGCGGCGAAGCACTTCGTAATAAAAGTCGAACAGATCGGACGCTTTGAGCGACGCGATCAGAGCGCGGTCGGATTTGCTGACGACTTCGCGGATCATGTTGCGTTTGAGCACCCACGGCGGGAGGTGATTGGCCGCTTTCAGGAACTGGCCGGCAACCCAGGGGGAGCGCCGCACCAGCGGGAAGAGCACGCGATCGAGTCGCAGGCCCGATTCACGCACGGTTTCGGGCCGACCGTGGACCGGCGCCATGCAGCCGATGGTTCCGATGTTCGTGATCAATTCGGGAATCCGATACGCGCAGGCGAGCGCGAAGGGACCGCCCGCCGACCAGCCGAGCACGGCAAAGCGGGACAGGCCGAGATCGAGAGCCAGGTGGGCCACGTCGTCAGGCCAATCCAGGACCTGGCGATCCGGCTGATGATCGGAGTCGCCAATCCCCGGGCGGTCAACCGAGATCACCCGGATTCCCTCCTCTTTGCAGAACTCGGAAGCAAATCCAATGTCCAAACGGCAACTGAGCCCGCCATGGAAACTCAGGATGGGCCGGCCCTGCGGATCGCCGTAATCCGCGTAGGAGAGACATCTTCCGTCGGGTAACCGCAGCCGGTGATCGCGTTGAGGGGAAACGAGCGATGCAGACTTGAGAAGCCTCATCGGGTGACCTTAAGACGTGGTGAAGTGAGCGCGCGGCGGAGCCTGAGGATACCTTGCCAAAGCTTTTTGCGGCAAGGGGAACAATGCGTTAAAAAAAGTCTACGAAATTCGATTTGGCCGTCGCCTGTTGAATCCAGAGCTTCCTGGTCATTCAAACAGGGCGACGCTGGCCGTAAATCCATGGAGGTAGTTGCGGCCGCCGATCGGGCCGAGTTCCCCTTGCGCGAAAAACCCGGCCAGGGGAATCGGGCCGCTGATCTTTTGCAAAACCGAAGCATCGTGGTGAGGTGTGGTAAACAGGCGCGTGCCGCGTCCGTTGCAGCTAAAGAGAAGCGCGGCCTGCGGGCGGGTCGTGTTGGCCGAACGGTCGGCATCGAGCAGGCTTTGCAGATCCTCGTCGGCGGCTTCGGCGTCGCGGACATGGAAACGGACGGTTTGGCCGACCCGCACCGGCGTGGCGATGGCGATCGAACCGCTTTCCGGATCGGCGCCGACCACGTTGGAAATCAGAAAGTCTCCGCGCTCGAAGGTCTCTTTGTATTCGTTCATCACCAGGCCCAGTTGCAGGCCCTCCCGCACGAGGTCGGCGTCACGGTCGGAGAGCGTGTCGAATAACTCCCGCAGGCGCTGCATCGGCGGAGCGCCGCCGAGCGCGTGGATCACATTGTCTTCGGCGCGGGTCACGACGTAGTTCTTGCCGATCGGGCGGCAACCTTGGGAGACGACCGATCGGATGCGGGGCCCTCCGCGGACGACGAGTCCCACCGCCCCATGTTTCAGTTCGTGCGAGTTGTGGAACAGGCGGTTTTCGCCCGCGCGACGTCCGCCGCTCGCCATTCCTCCCAGGACGGGGATTCCGGGGGCTTCGACGTCGAAGTGGTCGAGCACCGTATGGGGGGCCGAACTGGAGCCGTCGGCGAGCATGAAAACGGCCCGCACGGGAGGCCCGTCGGCCGGCAATGCCGGCAGTCCCGAGGTGACGATGCCGTCGGCCGTCCGTTCGAAACGAACCGAAAACGGCTCGGCAGAAACCCCCGGCAGAAGGGCCGACCAGACGGTGAGGATGGGGCCTTGCTCGATCTCCTCGCTGCCGCCGATCACGGTCTCTCCCGTGCAGCCAATGAGGACTTTGGTCCCCGTGGCTTCGCAGATCCGCGAGGCGAGCTGGCCGAAGCCTTCGGCGTGCGCGTGCGACACGAACAGGAAAGAGAAGTCGGGCTCTGCCTTGCCGAGCGCGCCACGGATCTCCTCCGTCACCGAACGGATCGCGTCGGAGAGATTGGTCGCTCGGGAATGACTGGCGGCAAACGGCATGGAGTCGAAAGTGGTCGTCGAGGCGTTTAAAGCTATCTTAACGGCGCACGACCGCGGATGTCAGCGAAGCGGAAAATCGGACCGCGCCGCTGAGGCTGGCGGCGGAGGCCGGCTGCGATTTTGCGGTTTGCCACGCGAGTCCCCTAGTCGGCCCGCGGTTTTTGCTAAGATTGAGAAGGACGCCCGACCGCACGTTTTCGGGAGGCAGTGGTGTTCAATCCCCGTATCCGAACCAAGTCCCTGGTGATCATCTGCCGGTCGTTGGCCACGATGTTGGAATCGGGCATTCCGGTGGGCAAGGCGTTTGAGTTGGCGGGGCGGAAATCGTCCGATCGTCAGGCCAGCAAGATTATGCTCGAGATGACGGCTGACATCCGCCGCGGCCTCGACATCACCGAGTCGATGCGCGGCCAGGGACACGCCTTTCCCGAATCGATGATCGACCTGGTGGGCGTCGGCGAACAGACCGGTGCGCTTCCCGATATTCTGAAGTCGCTCGCCGGCCACTTCGAGAACACGATCCGTTTGCGGCGATCGTTTTATTCGGCGATCGCCTGGCCGGCCTTTCAGCTTGTGGCGGCGATCCTGGTGATCGGCGGACTGTTGTTCATCCTGGGGATCATCGCAGAGTCCCGCGGCGGGACGGCGATCGACATCCTCGGCTTAGGCCTCTACGGAACCTCCGGGGCCATGACGTGGTTCACGTTGACGTTCGGGACGCTGTTTGTGGGCTACGTGGGCGGCATGATCATCCGTCGTTCGCTCATGGGACAAAGGATTTTCGATCCGCTTGTGTTGCAGAATCCCGGTCCTTGGCACGTGCATTCGGTCGTTTGCCATCGCGCGGTTCTCGTGGTCCTTTGCCCTCACGCAGCAGTCCGGCATGTCGATTGAGCCGAGTTTGACGCAGAGCTTTCGGGCGACGTCGAACGGGGCCTTTATTTCCGCGGCACCGACGGTTTGGGCCGCGGTCCGTGCAGGGGAAACTCTGCACGAAGCATTAGCCGAGACGCGGCTGTTTCCGGCCGATTATTTGTCGATCGTCGACGTGGCCGAGACGTCGGGGACGGTGCCCGAAGCGCTCGACCGCGTCGGCCCCGAGCTCGAGGCGCAGGCCCGCCGCAGTCTGGAGACGCTGGCGTCGGCCTTGGCGTGGCTCATCTGGTGCCTGGTGGCCGGGTTCATCATCTTTTTGATCTTCCGCGTCTTCAGTTTCTACCTCAACCAGCTCAACGACGCCCTGAAACAGGTGTGAGGAAGTCGCGCCCGGCGTGCGATCGATCCCGGAACAGATGGGCGAGGGCCGCAACGACTTAGGTCGTCCGCACCGTGGCGGAATTTGACGGTTGCTTTTTACCGCCGATACAATTTTGGGGTCTGGGGCGTATAATCAGTCATCGTTTGCTGCGGGATTGTGCCGACCAGTTGGCAGACAGGAAGAAAGCCCACTGCTCATGGATTGCCTGCGGTCTGTGCTCAAGGCTGTGCCGGCGCTCTTGGTGATGCTGCCGGCGGCAGCCGCCTTCTGCGCCGATCCGCCTCCCGCGGAACATGCGGCCGCGAATCCTGCCAACGCAAACGCCGGCGGCGGAGGGGACTCCAACGTCCCCCTGGCCCGGTACGTGACGCTCACGAGTCCGGTCGACGACGTCGTGTTTGCACACGTGCAGAACACCGCCCTCACTCTAGAAAGCCAAGCGCGAAGCCAGCATCGGCGGGCGGTTCTCGTCCTCGAAATCACGCCCGGATCGAGCCCCTTTTACCAGGCGTACGGGTTGGCAACGTTTCTGACCTCGGTCGATATTGCCGACGTGAAGACCGTCGCCTGGGTCCCCGAGACCGTGACCGGCAACAACGCCCTGCTGGCACTCGCCTGTAACGAGATCGTGATGCAGCCGGACGCCGAGCTGGGGGATATCGGCCGCGGAAAGCCGCTCGACCGCGATGAGCAGCATCAGGTTCTGCGGCTGGTCGAGAAGCGGCACAACCCGCGGGTGAGCACGGCCCTCGTTCAGGGAATGATGGACGCCGAGAAGGCCACGCTGCGGGCGAAGGTCCAAGTCCTCTCGGCCGGTAAAGAGACGACCGAATACCGCGTCGTCACCAAGGACGAGCTGAATCACCTGCGACAAACGAAGACGGCCATCCTCGACGTGCAGACGATCAAGGAGGCTGGCGACGCGGGGACGTACTCGGGCAATAAAGCCCGTAGCCTCGACGTTCTGGCGGTGCAGACTGCCCAGAATCGCGGCGAAATCGCCCAGCTCTATAACCTCCCGCGTGAGGCGGTCCGCGACGATCCGGCCGGTGGTGCTAGTGTGCACGCGCAAATCATCAAGGTGGACGGCAAGATCGAGTCGGTCCTCGAGGCGTTTATCGAACGACAAATCGACCGGGCGGTCGAGTCCGGCGTCAACCTGATCATTTTCCACATCGACTCGGCCGGCGGGCTCCTGAGGGAGAGCGAGAATCTGGCCAGTGCCATCGCCGATCTCGATCCCAAAAAAGTCCGCACGGTGGCCTTCATTCCCAAAGAGGCCACCGGGAGCGCGGCCGTGGTGGCACTCGGCTGCGATGAAATCTACCTGCAGCCCACGGCCCACCTGGGAGATGCCCGGCCGAACGAGGCGGACTCCGAACGGGATACCGATCACGTGGCCGACGATATCACTCGCCACTATACGGAGGCGCTCGGGACGCTCGCCAAACGGAAGAACCGTCCGGAAGGCGTGGCTGAAGCGATGGCCGACAAAAACATACAGCTCTTCCAGGTCAAGAACCGCCGCAGCGGTCGCGTGTGGTACCTGACAGACGCAGCAATCCACGACGCCAACGGCGAATGGGAGAAGGGGCTGCCGGTGCCGGAGTCGGGGCGAAATCAACCCCTCTCGCTCAACGGCATCCGGGCACATGAGCTCCTCATGGCCGAGAGTCCCGTCCGCGATTTCGACGACTTGAAGCTACGTCTCGGCATTCCGCCGGAAGTGAACGTGGCGGAGGCCAAGCGGACCTGGGTGGATAGCCTGGTCTTTTGGCTCAACACCGATCTGGCCCTGTTTTTCCTGGTCGTCGTAGGCTTTATCTGCATCTACGTCGAGCTGCATTTGATGACCGGGGCGCTGTCGATCGTGGCCGCCTTGTGTTTTGCCCTGTTCTTCTGGAGCCACTTCCTGGGCGGTACGGCCGGCTGGCTGGAGATTGTGCTGTTTTTAATCGGCGTTGTGTGTCTCGCGCTCGAGGTGTTTGTCATTCCGGGGTTCGGCATTTTCGGCGTGACGGGCGTTCTGCTGATCTTTTCCTCGCTGATTCTCGCCAGCCAGACGTGGCATAACATCGAGCCGAGCGAGGATTATCGGCGGCTGTCGTGGACTTTGGGGACGTTGGGTGGCTCGCTTCTGTCTGTGATCGTGATTGCCGTGACGATGAGCCGGTTCCTGCCCCATGTGCGCGTCTTCGACCGGATGGTCCTTTCTCCGCCGGGATTCAGCGCGTCCGGGGACCTGGGGCCGCGACTCCGGCCGGATCTGGCGGAAGCACACGCTTCAGGCTCGCTTTCGGAATTGCCTCGTTCGCTCGTGGGGCAGGAGGGGACCGCCGTCACCCTTTTACGTCCGGCGGGAAAAGCGAGAATCCACGGTCGTTTGATCGACGTCGTCAGTGACGGTCCCTTCATCGCGCAGGAGCGCCGCATCGAAGTCGTGGCCGTCTCGGGCAACCGCGTCGTCGTCCGCGAGGTGGTTTGATCGGCCGTCCACCGCTTCGCAACGCTGGCGAGGCGTTCGAAACATCGCTTCGCTAGCGCGATGAGCACGGGGTGGCCGCGACGAAATCGGCCTTCATGCCGGTCCCTGGTGGGTCCGGCGGGTTCTTCTCCGTTGAATATTCTGGCGGCCCTGTTAGAGTATCCGTTTGAAAAGAGTCGAGGATTCAATTCGGATCAAGGTGCTATTTTTGAGGCCGCCCGTCCAGTTGGAATGGGTTGTTTCGGACGGAAGCTGAGCGGCTGCAATGGGTTGGGATCGATCATGAAAATGAGTGCGGACCGCAAGACGGAATTGATTCACGAGTATCAGCGCTCGGAGTCGGACACCGGCTCTCCGGAAGTCCAAATTGCTGTATTGACCGAGCGGATCTCCAACCTGACGGAGCACTTACAAACGCATCAAAAGGACCACGCCAGCCGGCGCGGATTGCTGATGCAGGTGCACAAGCGCAAACGGCTGCTTGAGTACCTCAGAACGACGGATCCGGAGCGGTTCCGCGACATTAAGAGTAAGTTGTCGATCCGAAAGTAGTAGTAGTTCGTCGCTTGTGTAGCGAGTGATGGGGCTTCGAGGTTTGCGCACGGTGCGCGACGTTTCGGGGCCAGGCCAGCGTCGATCGCGGCCCGCAGCAACCGGTCGTGCCGTCTTCCGGCACCCGGAGTTGTCAATGCGGAGTCTTTCGTGCGGGGTCGCCGCATCCGTTGGCATGAAGCGGAACAAGCGCAGTCACTCAGGAAAATTCGTAGGAAAAGATTGTGAAAGTTACAGTTGAACGCGAAATTGGGGGCCGAAAGCTCAGTCTGACAACGGGAGAGATCGCCAAGCAGGCCAGTGGGGCGGTCTTGGTTCAATACGGGGAAACGGTTGTATTTGTGGCCGCCCAGGTCGGGCCGCCCCGCCCGGGAATTGATTTCTTCCCGCTCACCGTCGATTACCGGGAGCGGATGGCTGCCGCCGGACGATTCGCCGGCGGATTCTTGAAGCGGGAAGGACGTCCCACCACTCGAGAGGTGTTGAGCGCACGCCTCACGGACCGACCGCTGCGTCCTCTCTTTCCCGAGGGTTTCAACGGCGAAGTCCAAATCCAGGCCAACGTATTGGCCTGCGACCAAGAGAATGATCCGGACATCCATTCCACGACCGGTGCCAGCGCCGCCCTGTGCGTCGCGGCAATCCCTTTCAACGATCCGATTGCCGCTGTGCGAGTCGGCATGGTTGACGGCCGGTTGATTGTGTTTCCCACCCAAACCGATCTGAAGAAGAGTACGCTCGACCTGGTCGTGGCGGGAAGCAAAGAGTCGGTCTTGATGATCGAAGGCTTCGGGCAGGAGATCCCCGAAGACAAGATGGTCGAGGCGATCATGTTCGGCCATCGGGAGCTGGCGAAGCTGTGCGAACTCCAAGAGGAACTCGTCGCCAAGGCCGGCGTCTCTCCCACGTCGTTTGAAGCGCCGCCGCCAAATCCGTTCTTGGAGATGCTGAAATCTCGCGTCTACGGTCGGCTCAAGGACGCGAAGCAAAATCCCAAGAAGCAGGAACGGCACGCCGCCGCGGATGAAATCAAGGCGGCGCTGGCTGCCGAATTGTTTCCTGAGGCGGCACTGGTCGACTCTGAGGGAAGGTCCCGCCTGCAGTTCGAGCAGGCGTTCCACACGCTCGAGGAACGCGTCGTCCGCGACTTGCTCCTCGAGGGGAAACGGCTCGACGGTCGTTCGGTCGACCAGCTTCGGGAGGTCACCTGTAGCGTCAGCGTCCTGCCGAGGGTACACGGCTCGGCCCTCTTTACGCGGGGCGAGACACAGTCGTTGGGTACGGTGACGCTCGGCACGCCGCGCGATCAGCAGCGGGTGGACGGTCTGTTCGGCGAAACGTCGAACCGGTTCATGCTGCATTATTATTTCCCCTCCTACTCGGTGGGCGAGGTGCGTCCCATCCGGGGTCCGGGCCGGCGGGAAATCGGCCACGGCTGCCTCGCGGAGCGCTCGGTGGAGCGTGTCATTCCCCTTCCGGAGCGATTCCCCTACACGATCCGCATGATTTCCGACATTACGGAGTCGAACGGCTCCAGCTCGATGGCGAGCGTCTGCAGCGCCACCTTGGCGCTGATGGATGCGGGCGTCCCGATCTTACAGCCGGTGGCCGGAATCTCGATCGGACTCGTTAAGGAGACCGACGAGAAGTACACGTTGCTCACCGACATCATGGGAGACGAGGACCATTTCGGCGACATGGACTTTAAGGTCGCCGGCACGCAGCGCGGCGTGACGGGGATTCAGCTCGACCTCAAGATCGATGGGATCAGCGAGCGGATCATCCGCGACACGCTGCAGCAGGCGGCCCGCGCCCGCCGGGAACTGCTGAAGACGATGCTGAGCGTCATCCGCAAGCCGCGAGGGGAAATCTCCCCGTATGCTCCGCGCCTGACTCAGATCAAGATCGATCCGGAAAAGATCGGCCTGTTGATCGGACCGGGCGGCAAGACGATCCGCAGCATCCAGGAATCGGCCGGTGTGACAATCGACGTGCAGGACGACGGAACGGTCACCGTTGCGGGCGCCAATGGTCCCTCCGTTGAGGAGGCGCTTGCCAGCATCGAAGCGCTGACGGAGGAGATCAAGGTCGGACGCATCTATGAGGGAACCGTCAGCTCTGTGAAAGACTTTGGCGCGTTCATCGAGATCGCTCCGGGCAAGGACGGACTGTGCCATATCAGCGAACTTGACGTGGGATTCGTCAAGAGCGTCTCGGACGTGTGCAAGGTCGGCGACAAGCTCACGGTCAAGGTGATTGCCGTCGACGATCAGAACCGCGTCAAGCTGTCGCGAAAGGCGGTGCTGGCCGAAGCGGCCGCAGCCGCCAGTGGCGGCGAGGAAGACGATCGTTCTTGAAACTGAATTGAACCATGGCCGACCCGTCCGCCTCCAAGCAGCAGGCCGCTGTTGAACACCGGGACGAGCGGTTTGAAGCCACGTCCGTCCGAGGCGAGATGTCCGAACGGCCGTCGGCGGGGGCGTCGTCGGAATTCGGACGTGCGCTCGCCGAAACCGAACCCGCCCCGCTTGCCGAAGAGGAGCGAGCGCAGCTCAAGGAACTCTACGAGGAAGTGGCAACGCTCGCAGGCGGGCTGGCCCACGAGATCCGAAACCCGCTGTCGACGATCGGCATGCTCCTGGAGCTGATGTCCGAGGATCTCAGCGAGACGGAATCGCCCCGCGACCGCCGGCTTTCCGCACGGCTGCAGACGGTTCAGGCGGAATGCCGGCACTTGGAAGAGATTCTGAACGCCTTTCTGCAATTCGCCCGAGCGGGGGAGCTTTCTCTTGTCGAAACGGATCTCAACCAACTCGTGCGTGAGTTCATCGATTTCTATAAAGCCGATGCGCGGGAACACAAAATCGAGATGAGCCCGCACCTGGCTTCCGATTTGCCGCCCGTCCTGGTCGACCGCTCTCTGATGCGTCAAATGCTCTTGAACCTCGCGCGCAACGCTCAGGAAGCAATGCCGGCCGGGGGCCTGCTGGAGTTGCAGACGCGCTTGGGGGACGGCCACGTCCAATTGGCGATTATCGACAATGGGGCCGGCATGGACGAGGCGACACGCTCGAAGCTGTTTCAGGCATTCTTTTCGACCAAAACCACCGGCAGCGGCCTGGGACTGGCCACGGTGCGTAAAATCATCGACGCCCATCATGGGAGCATTTCCTGCGATAGCGAGCCCGGGCGGGGAACCCGGTTTCTCATTTCGTTCCCGCCCGCTCCGGCATGAACCCCAAGACCAAAACCGACGATCCCGCCGATCTCTCCGGAATTCCGATTCGGGTCCTGATCGTGGACGACGACGAGGCCCACGCCCAGGCCGTCGCCCAGAGTCTGGAGCGGATCGCCTGCGATTGCACCGTCGCCAACTCGGGAAAGCGCGGCGTGGCCCTCATTGAGAGCGAGAACTTCGACGTCGTCGTCACCGATATGAAAATGGACGACGTGGACGGCTTGGAGATCCTGGCCAAGACCAAGGAGGAGTTGCCCGACGCTGAAGTCATCGTCGTGACGGGCCACGGCTCGATCACATCGGCCGTGACAGCCATGCAGCATGGCGCCTATACGTATCTGTCAAAACCGCTCGACATCGGCGAGTTGCGCGCCGCCGTGCAAAGGGCGTCGACCCGAGTTCGCCTCATTCGCCGCAATGCCGAACTCAGCCGGCGGCTCGATGAGAAATTCGGGTTCGACGGGGTTGTGGGAAACAGCCCTCAAATGCACCGCATCATCGAGACGCTGCGGTTTGTCGCCCCCACCGACAGCACGGTCCTCATCCAGGGGGAGAGCGGCACCGGCAAAGAGCTCGTGGCCCGTGCCCTGCATCAGAACAGCCCGCGGAAAAATAAGCCGTTCGTTCCGCTCAACATTTCGGCCCTGCCCGGCAGCATCCTGGAAAGTGAGCTCTTCGGGCACGAGCAGGGTGCGTTCACGGGCGCCATCGGCCGGCGGATCGGCAAGTTTGAACACGCCAACGGCGGGACCCTGTTCCTCGACGAAGTCGGCGAGATGCCGATGCAGACGCAGATCAAGCTCCTCCGCGTCCTGGAAGATCGCAAGATCACGCGGGTCGGTTCCAATGAGGAGCATGAGGTCAACGTCCGCCTTGTCGCTGCCACGAATTCCGAGCTGCAGACAATGGTCGACAAAAAACTGTTCCGGAGTGATCTCTATTACCGGCTCAAGGTTGTCAGCATTTATCTTCCTCCCTTGCGCGAGCGCCGCAGCGATATCACGCTCCTGATGGATTACTTTCGCAAGGAGATGAGTGCCCGCACCGGCAAGGATGTGCTCGGTTTCTCGAAGACAGCTCGCCAGGCGCTGCAAACTTACGACTGGCCGGGCAATATCCGCGAGCTGCGCAATGCGGTGGAGCGGATGGTCGTGCTTGATTCCGACGGCCAGTTGGACGTCGACGACTTGCCGGACGAGATCGCCGTTTTAGCGCGGCGGGACGGCGATCTGACGGGACCGCCCGTCTCCCCCGGCAGCGATTCGCTGATCGGCCGGCCCCTCGTCGACGTCGAGAAATACTATATCCAGCGAGCGCTCGAGTTCACGGAGGGGCGACGGGAAGAGGCCGCTCAGCTCCTGGGCATCGGCGAGCGCACGCTCTACCGGAAAATCAAAGAATACGGGCTCAAGAGTCTCTGAGTGGCAAAGAGCGACCGTGGCACGAGTCTGCCGCCCGGTTTCCGTAGCCTGCACTTGATCAGCCGTTCCCTTACTTGACCACCAGGATCTCGATGTCGCCGTCGCGCCGCAGGACATTCACGCTTACGTCGTGCTCATGCCGCACGACCAAAAGATCGACGCTCCCCCCGGCCACTTGCAGGTTGTGGATCCGCAACTCGCCCAGGGAATTGGGAAGCGTGGGCCGCGTGAGGCGGATTTGTCCTTCGGGCCCATTGATCTCGAGCCCCAGGATCGCCTGAAACAGCAAAAACACCGACGCGGCCGACCAGGCTTGCGGCGCAGGCCACCGGATACAGGACCGGTCCCTCGCCCGGGTCTTGGGGAAAACCACAAAAAAGCTCCGGCATGCGGTGCAGGTCGAAATACAGGCCGGCCTGGAAGAGCCCCGACCAGATCCGCAGCGCCCGATCCGCCGAACCATAACGAGCGAGGCCCAAAGCGATGAGCGCGTTGTCGTGCGGCCAGACCGACCCGTTGTGGTAGCTCATCGGGTTATATCGTTTTTCCGAAACGGCCAGCGTGCGCACGCCCCAGCCCGAAAACGATCCCACGTTGAGCTGCGTCCGCCCCACTTGCCGGGCATGTTCGAGTGTCGCAATGCCCGTGAACAGACACTGCCCAGCGTTCGACGTCCGCACGCGGCAGGGCCGCTTCTGTCCGTCGAGAGCCAGGGCGTAAGTCGATAACTCCTCGCACCAGAAGGCCCGCTCGAAACGCTGCTGTAGCTGTTCCGCCTTCTGCGTCAGTTTTTCCACAAGCCGCCGTTTGCCCAGGACCGCCGCCATCGAGGCCCCCGCGCCAGGCGGCATAAACGTAGCCTTGCACCTCACAGAGGGCAATCGGACCTTGGGCCAGAGTGCGCGTCGGCGTGAAACACGGCGTCGTCCGAGTCCTTCCAGCCTTGGTGAATGAGACCGCTTGGCGACTGGCGGCTATATTCCGTGAAGCCGTCGCCGTCCGGATCGCCGTACCGATCGATCCACTCCAGCGCCGCTTCCACGTGAGGCCAGAGCGAATCCAGGAACGCGCGGTCCGCCGTGCGCTCGTAATACGCGCCCGCCAGGAACACAAACAGGGGTGTGGCGTCGGCGCTTCCGTAGTAACGGCCGAAGGGCATCTCCTTGGCCGCGGCCATTTCTCCATTCCGCGTTTCGTGCAGGATCTTTCCCGGCTCGGCATCCTCTTCGGGAATCACTTCCGTGGCTTGCGTCGTGGCCAGGTAGGAGAGCACGCCGCGAGCCAACCCGGGACGCAGCCACAGACATTCGAGCGCGGTGATCAGGCCGTCGCGGCCAAAGGGCGTGTTGAACCACGGAATACCGGCGTAGGGATAGGCTCCGCTGGGCAATTCCGTGGTCAGCATGTGCAAATCAGAGACCGCGCGGTTGATCCAGGCGTTGATCTGACTGTTCGAGGTGCGCAGGTGGCACGACCAGGCGCTGAAGCGTTCGAGATCGGCTTGCGCCTGTGAGCGGGCCTCTTCGAGCCGCAGCGTCGGCCGGACGACCGAATCGCGCTCGCAGGCGATCGACAGGCTGAAGGCCAACTCTTGTTGCGGCCGCAGCTCAAGTTCCATCTGGGCTACCGAGGCGGTGAGCCGCGTCGGCGGTGGATCGAATTTCAACCGCGTGCGCCGCGTGACTCCATCGAGCCCGCGATAGCCGAGGACAACCGTATCACGGGAGACTTCGGAAGGAAGGTCGTTGCCGCGGGCTTTCCGCTTCATGCCGCGGACCTCGAAGATGTCGGCAAAATCGGCCTGAAAGTGGAGACCGAGCGACGTCTTCACCGGTCCCAGCCCATGGTTGTTGATGCGAAGCTGCTGGTAGCAGACGCCGTTCCACAAGAACCGGCGCACCGAAAGATGCAGCGTGCCGAGGGGCAGGCGCATCTGGCTCTCATCGAGCAAGTCTGGGTTCGTGAGTGCGACGGCGAGTTGGTCGTTTTCGTCACGCACCGTCGAACTCAAAAAAAAGGGACGAGCCCCTTCCAACTCGAGCAACAATCCGGAAAGGAAACGAGTCCCATCCAGGTAAATCCCTTCCTCGCCCAATCCGTCGTGCGTGATGTCGCCGTAGTGGTCGAAGACGGCGAACATATCGGCGTGCTTGAGAACTCGCGTGCGCTCGTCCGCCAGGCTCGCTGCCGCCAGAATGCGAAAGACGCTTCCGTCCGCGTGCCCGTCCGAGGGAGCACCGCTTGCTTGCTGAGCACTCGGCACGATCGTCTCGGCATTCGACATGACCGACTCCTTCTCTCGCCGCGGTCATTCGTCAAAAGTGGAAGGGCGACGCGCCTCGCGAGCCGCGCCCGACGACACGAAAATCGGCTCAGCGGGAGCTTCGCCCTCCGTCTTGACGACTTGTTGTTACGGTCACACGGCGGGTCCGGCGCCGAGCAAGGCCGAATGCGCGTGGAGCCGTTTGTTCCGGCCACCGTTCGATGCAACGCCTACCTCGGAGCCAGCCGGGCGCGAATCGGCGCCGATGGGCTCGACAGTCCGGTCGACCAAACGGCGATAGATGGTCACGTACTCTTCAGCCATCCGCGCGGCGTCAAAATGGGACTCAAAGGCATGACGGCAGTCACGCCGATCGAGCCACTGCAGGCGACCGACCGCGGAAACCGCGTCGTTGATACTGTCGACGACGAATCCCGTGACGCCGTCCTCAATGACCTCGGGGACCGAGCCCTCGCGCCACGCGATGACGGGTGTGCCGCAGGCGAGTGCCTCGATCATGACCAGCCCGAAAGGTTCGGGCCAATCGATGGGGAACAGCAAGGCGTCCGCCTTCCCCAGGAACTCGTCCTTTTCGCGGCCTCCGACTTCGCCGATGAAATCGACGAATTCCCTTGAGTCGAGAAGCAGAGGCTCGATCGTCTGTCTGTAGTAATCGTCCTCGTCGGGATACAGCTTGGCGGCGATCTTCAGCCGCCGCCCTGAACGGCGTGCGATCTCGACGGCCCGGTCGAGGCGTTTTTCGGGAGAAATCCGGCCGAGAAACGCCAGGTAACCCTCCGAGCGGTCGGAGAACGCGTGCAAGTCGCGGAAAAGTCCGTGAGGAACGGTTCCCTGCCAATTGGCGCCGGGAAGCGGTCTGCGCTGACTGTCGGAGATCGAAGCCAGCGGAATATCGGCATATTCCTCGAACAGCGATTGAACTTCTGGAATGTCGAGCCGCCCATGCAGAGTCGTGAGACTCGGACACGACAGCCGGCGCAACAACGGCAGATGCAGGTAATCGCAATGGAAATGAATCAGGTCGAAGCGAGATACGTCCCCAAAGACCATTTCCATCAGCCGCACATGCTGAGGCAGCGTCTCCCGGCACCCCGGATCGCGCCAGAGCGCCCGCGGACACGCCGGCACGAGCCGCGCTCGCGTCTGGGAATCGCCGCTGGCAAAGAGCGTCACTTCATGTCCCAGCCGCACCAATTCCTCGGTCAGGTAGGAAACGACGCGCTCCGTCCCACCGTAAAGCTTCGGTGGCACGCTTTCAAAAAGCGGGGCAACTTGTGCAATTCGCATGACACGACTCCTTTCGCTCACTTTTTCTGGTTCTGGACCCGTACCTGGGGCAAGCCTTGGCGGTCCTTTTGGAAGTAACAGATTTCGACCAGCGTGGGCCACAGCTCGATCGAGCCCTTGATGACGCTGATGACGTCGTCGACGATTCGCAGCAGGTTCTGCTGAAAGAAATCGGGTTCAAATCCGTAGAACGCCTTCTGCAGGTTGGCGGCAAAGAGCCGCACTGAGTCGGCACGTTGCGGATTGGAGGCTCCCTCGGCCGTCTCGAGGGCCCGTCCGTAAAGCCGGCTGATTTTCTCGAGAATCTCCTGGGCGTCTTGGGCCGTCACCTCGCCTTCGTAATCAAACGCGATGCTCAAATCGTCGAGACGCGTGACGCTGGCGAGGATCTTCCGCTTGAGAAGATTGGAGATTTCCTCATTGAAGACCTCCGCCGCCGGCGGATTCCGCATGTAATTGCTTTTGATGTGGTTCTGCGCCGCGTCGACATGCGCGGCGGCGATGCCGTCCTGCTGGATCCAGAGGCGGTAAATGTAGTCCTCGAACCGCAGGCGCGTCGGAAAGAACGGAGGCAAGCCGTACGTGTTGTCGTAGCCGGCGACGCCGCAATCCATCCGCCAGTTTTTCTTCGTCACGACGGGACGGAAATTCACGAGCACGTAAAGATCGTTGAGGTCGTCGGGATTCGTCTGCGCCTCGTCATCGAGGAACATTTCGACGTAATCGATCGCGTCGAGGTCGTTCGTCCCGACCGGAACGTCTGGGCCATCTTGACGCGCGCGTCCTCGGGCAGGGGACCGCGTCGCAAGAGGAGCGAATTCTCCCGGGCCAGTCCCTTGGTGGCGTTGGTCTCCAGATCCATCGCCGTGTCGACGAGCAGGTCGCCCCGTTCATAGTTGTCCGGAATCTCGCGGACCGGTTTTCCCAGGACGTCGAGGAACGAACCCAGGATGTCGAACGATTTGCGCCCGTACCCATTGTGCCCGGCTTTGACGAGTTTGCCGCGGCACACCTCCTCGGCGCCCAGCGACTCGATGCTGTGCTCCATCAGCGTGTAAGGGCGCATGTCGTCGTCGGCGCTGACCATCAGGCCGCCCAGCGTGTACATCAGCGTGCAGTTGCGATTGCCGCCGTAACTGGGACGAAAGAGGTTCTTCAGCAGGCCTTCGAGGCGTTTGTCGCGGAGGCGGCTGTTAAGGTAGGCGAGGAATTGCTCTTTCTGCTGCGGTCCGACGTAGTAGAGCTCGTTGTGAGTTTTTGTCTGCTCGATGTGCGGATAGTACTTGGCCTGATTGACGGGACTCGAGTCGTCGAAAACGATCATTCGGACCGAATGACCGTTGCGCCAGAAATGCTCATCGTAGTTTTCGATCGTTTCGCCTACGTCGCGCAGGCGATAGGTGGGAATAACAAAGAACAGCGCGTCGGCTGACATGGTTCCGTGCCTGGTGGGTGGCAATCCGTGCCGCAGCGCTGCGGCAGCCCTCGAATCGCCCCGACTTTGCTTCGCAATTGCCGTGCCTTCGGTGGTGTTTCGTAAGTCTATTATTGATAAGTATTTGTGTTGATTCTTGTGAGACCAGAAACGTCCTGTCAGTCTGCAATTTGCCTTGTCGCGTTGCATCCTGACGGCGGCTTTGCGTACCGGGCTGCGTCGCAAGTTTCGGGCACGACTGCCTTAACAGTCGGCAGACAGTTTTAAACCGCTCCCAACTTTGAACCGCGCGAAGAATCCCGTTTTTTGCACGAAACACGGCAAAAACGGCGGCTTGTTCCGCAAGGCGCCACACCGTCCGGGGACAGGCATGCCAGTTGCTTTACCGCGCGACGCAGTCCGTGCGCAGTAACGCAGCCGACTGACGTCGCCGCGGAGGGGCCAACGCCCTGCCTGTGCACTGTGACCGAACGATGTGGGTTCTCCCGGAGAAAGGAGGGACGAGCAGACGAATTGCTACCGCAACACAGCGGTGAGTGCGCAAAAAGAAACTCGTAAGTGCTGCTCGTCGTGCTCCGCACCTCGAGCGCGCAGCGGTCGGCAGGGAGTTGGGAGAAACGGCCTGACTCCCTGTCGCCGTTTCCGGATCGTCTCAAAAGAGGGCGCTTTCATCGAAGCCAACGACGAGCCTGCGTGGCAAGACCGCTGGTGCCCCCCGTCCCGTGCTTGCGCTCGGAAGGCTTGTGCGCGATCTATTTGTGATCGGAGCCTCTCATCAGAGGGCTGCGTTTCCAGTTGGCGTGAGGGCCGAAACGCGTTTCCGGAACATTGGGACCTGCGCGGTGAACTGGAGCATCGCCATAAACGACCCGAACGCAGAGCGTTTCAAGGGGCGGGAAGATTGCCGCGCACAACAGCGTGGCCACTAGGCTGATCCCCATCAAACGGCCAAATCCATTCGTGCGGAGCGCGGAGGAGACCAGCGGCACATTTTCAGGCACGAGGAAGATGAGCATGGTTGCCAAAACTGCGTTGATCGTAATCACCCCCTCGGTCAGCAGCCGCTGCTCGCTGAAGCCGGTCAGGGCTTTGCCGAAGTTCCCGATCACGAACGCCCACAACAAGACGACGAACAAAAGTTGCCCGCGCCCAAGCCAGGATTGCTCGAGGAGGGCCAATCGCCTTCGCGTGTGCACGCTCAACAGCATCACGAGCGCGAGTGCCGCCGTTCCAAAAAAGATGTTGAACCAGGCGACCGCCGAGAGCGGAAGGCCAAGCAAGGGCATCCGCATCACCTTCGGGACGGCCCCCACAAGATGCGATGGATTGGTGCGTGTCCAATCGGCGATGTTCTTCACCAGGTTGACGTAGAGGAGTGCGGGAACGACCAGGCTCAAAGCGACGATTTCAGGCCAGTATTGGCGCTTCGTCTCGTTCTCCAAAGACTCGGTCCGGCTTGCGAGCAGGGCCATGGCGACAACCACGCCAATACCGTTGATAAAGCCATAGCTCTGCTCAAGAAAGCTGTGCCAGTTGGCCGCATGCCAGAATTGCCAGCCCGGAACCGGCTGTGCATTGAGAAGAAATTCAGGAAAAACGTTGGCCGAGGTGGGGCTGTTGACCTGCCACTGCGTCCAGGCGGCACCAAGTCCTGGGCCGAGATTCCCGTTCCCAAACGCCAAGAGCAGCGATTGCAGGCAGGCGATCAGTGAAAGGCCCAGCCCACCGATGGTCCCCGTGATGAGCGACGCGACAACGATCGGCCAAAGTTTATGCCGGACCGAATAAATAAGCACGCCGGCGTACACGCCGAGAATTCCGGCCCAGTTGTCGCCGCGCGGCGGGGTCATGCGAATGTCGAGCAAAACGGGAAAGAGCAAAAATCCGGCGAACCAGCCGAGCGTCATGTGCAAAAACAGCGACGACCCGCGGCGAAATTTTCCGAAAAAGTAGAAGTACAGGCCCGTTGCCAGCATGATGCCGAGCGCGGCACCGATGTAATCGCTCCCCTTCGCGAAGAGCACGGGCCAGTTCGTCACCAAGAGGGTTGAGTCCACTCCCGATCGGGGCCCTTGTTCGTGAACCAGCACATCGTGAAGCCAGTCGGAAAATCCCCCTCGCACAATTCCCATCTGGACGAGTTCACCCAAAATGCCACCGACCACGGCCATCGCCGGTAGCCAGAGACTATGCTTAAACCTGCGGTCGACGAGGTCAAAGGCCAGGATGCCGATCAGAATCACGAAGACCGACAACCAGCTGCTATCGAGCCAGTAAAGAACCGACTCGTGTCGCCGAGCGGCTCCGCCATAGCGCAGACCGAACTGCGCCTGCACGATTCGTGAGAGAGGCTCCTGGACGAAGTACAACAGGCACCAGAGAGCCAACAGCAGACTCAGCGGCTGAAACATCTCGGTGAGGCTCTTGCGATCCAGGACCGCGGGCAATGCCGTTCCTGCTCCGCCGAGCGCGCCCCAAAGAAACCCGATCGCGAAGAGTCCGTAAAAGCCGTAAAACTGCGTGGGGGCGTGACCGGATTGTGAATAGGCGATCACCTGCATGTAGGAGATCGATCCTCCGAACGCCCAGCCCAGCGCTCCGAAGCAGGCAAAGTAAGCGACCCGCTCGCGCCATTCCTGGCGACCCGACAAGAGGCACACGGCGATTGCAGTCAGGGCGCCGGGAAACATGGCACCGGTCTCATGCCCGTAATTCCCGCGAATGCCCCAGCCGATGGAGAGAGAAAGTCCCGCAAGCAGAAATGCCCACGGAGACCAGAGCGGATTCGGTCGAGAAAGCGCGCTTGTGTCGTCGTGCATCGCGTCGGCGATCGTACCACGCGAGAGCCAGCAGGGGCGAGCGAGCAAAATGGACGCTCGGTGTTGTTACCAATGTTTCCCTCTCGTCAGGCGCCAAACTCTGCTTTAAAATGCCCGCCGGCACGGAGAGGCGAGTATGGAGACGAGCCTGCACCGGCAACTCAAGGCACTCTATTGTGCCGAGGCGTCGCGACAGGAAGTCCGCGTCGACGGTTTTCGCATCGATGCCGTCGACCGAGGCCGGTTAATCGAGATTCAGCAGGCGTCGCTGGCCGCGTTGCGCCACAAGGTCCGTGCGCTTTTGTGCCGGCACGACGTCACGGTCGTGAAGCCGCTCGCCGCGCAGAAGCTCTTGATTCGCCGCAAGAAGGCGGGCGGGAAGATCCTCTCGTCACGGTATAGTCCGCGGCGCGAAACGATTGCCGATCTCTTCTGCGACCTGGTCCATTTTGTGGGTGTTTTTCCCCATCCGCGGCTAACCCTCGAGGTCGTTTTCACGCTTCAGGAAGAGCATCGGGCCCCCGCTCCCAGACGACGTTGGAAAGGCCCCGACTATCGCGTCATCGATCGGCTGTTGGTTGGGGTTGAGGGGCGATTGACGCTCAAAGGTGCGGACGACCTGGCGCGTCTGCTTCCGTCAGGACTGGCCGACGTCTTTTCGACGGAAGAAATCGCCCGGCAGGCATCAATGCCGCGATGGCTGGCCCAGAAGATGGCCTATTGCTTGAGAAAGACCGGCGCGGTGGAAGTCGCCGGTAAACGGGGCAACGCCTGGCTCTATCAGCGATCCGCCACGTAATTTTTCGACGAGCAATCTCCAGGCTGTCTCGACCGGTCAAAGGTGCTTACCATGGGACTTGCACCACCGCTGTGAGATTTGACCGCCGCACGCCTCGTTCGGACCTCGACGCAATTGACTCCGCCGCAAGATTCCGCTGCGCTTGAATCGGCCGCCACGATTGCTCCGCCCTCGGGAGCTGTTGTCACCCGCTTGAGCGATCTCACGGGAGAGCAATGGAAGTCAGGGATTGCGGCCTGGCTGGGGTGGCTTTTCGACGGCCTCGACATGCACCTCTACGTGCTTGTCGCGACGCCGTTCGTCGCCGAGCTCTTGGGGATCAGCGACATCCGCGATCGCCGGGTCGGTTACTACAGCTCGTTGATCCAGGCCGCGTTTCTGGTCGGATGGGCCCTCGGCGGCGGATTCTTTGGTCGCGTCGCCGACCGCCTCGGCCGCAGCCGGGCCCTCATGCTGACCATCCTGGTTTACGCCATGTTCACGGGGCTGTCGTTCTTCGCGCAAACATGGTGGGAGCTCTTCGCGTTTCGATTCCTGGCTGCGCTCGGAATCGGCGGAGAATGGGCCGTGGGCGCTTCGCTACTCTCGGAAACGTGGCCCCGTCAGTGGCGTCCGTGGCTGGCGGCCGTACTGCAGACGGGTGTCAACCTGGGGGTCATCCTGGCGAGTTGCGCCTTCTATTTGTTGGCCGCCTATCCCCACCGCTGCGTATTTCTCGTCGGCGTGCTGCCTGCCTTTATGGTGCTCTGGATTCGCCGCGCCGTTCCTGAGCCTGAAGAATGGCAGGGGGCCAAGGAACGGTCGGGAGACGCGGCTCCCGTCTTTAGCGATCTTTTCCGACCTCCCGTGCGGCGCACGACCGTGTTGACACTTTTGGTCTGTGGACTCTCGCTCACGGCCCATTGGGCGTTTCTGTTCTGGTACCTGCAACAATTGCGCGAGTTGCCGGATCTCGCGAGTTGGACCACGACGCAGAAGAGCCAACTTCTCAGCCTGGCGCTGTGGCTGGTCATGTTCTCGTCGATCGCCGGGAACTTCGTGGCCGCCTGGCTGGCGCGACAGCTGAGTTATCGCCGGGCGATCGCCCTGCTTTGCGTCGCGTACGCGCTCTCCATCGCCGTGACGTATGGCGTCGCCCGCGGCCACAATAACTGGGGAATGTGGTGCGGGCTAATTGCGATCGGACTGTGCCAGGGTGTGTTTGCACTCTTCACGATGTATCTGCCGCCGTTGTTTCCCACGCTGTTGAGAACTTCCGGCGCGGGATTCTGCTACAACTTCGGCCGCATCGCCGCTGGTTTTGGGACAGTTTTCTTTGGCCTCTTTACCAGCGTGGGCGATTATCGGATGGCGATCTTCTATTCCGGTTTCCTTTTTCTCCCGGCGGCCGGCGTCGCCTGGCTGCTGCCGGAGACCTCTGACGAGCGGTCTCTCAGCGCTGTCGAACCGTTGGACTGAATCCGCCGACGCGCTCTGTGCGGATTCGGCCTATTCAGTACTGCCCTGATTGGTTGCATCAGCGAATTGACCGTCCGCAGGCGCATCAAGTCGCTTGAGCCAGAAACCGAGTTCCTTGTGCATGTCTCCGTCTCCGCGAAGGGAACGGCGACCTCGCTTCAGTCGATCGCGGCCTCGTCATCATCCGCATTGGTTTGCCGTTCGATCCGGTATTTCAGATCGACACAGTGTTGGTCGTTTAACCATTGCGAAAATGCGGGCAGCCCGTCGCTCGCCTGCGGGAACGAGAGCCAGCGCAGGCGGAGGCGCGAACCTGTCCTCTCTACGTGCCCGCTGATGATCGAAAACCGGTCGGCGTCCCCCTTCGGCATCCCCTTGTCCAGAGGCAATTGCCCGAGCCGCTGCCAAAGTTCGGCTGCGGCGGCGGGAGGTTGGGCGGTTTTGTCCTTCCCTCGGTGCATGGGCAGAGCGGTGACCGAATAAAGGTCGAGCACTTTGAAATCGACTGTTTGCTGCTTCTCGCGCCGCATTTCCGCGACGGCTTGCGCGACGGTTTCCCGCTGGATTCGATCGAACGCCTGTTGGAGTTTCACGAACGCTTGTTTGTCCTTGCCGATTTGTTGGAACAGCGGGGTCGTCACTTTCTCATAACGCGGATCCGCGGCGAGACGCGTTTGAGCTTCGTCGACCTTGGCGTAGGTCGTCCGGGCCAGGTGTTGCTCTCGCGTCAACTTCTGGGGCCACCAGGGTGGAATCAGGAACGCGACCCGTGAGAGGGACAAGTAGTGATTGATTTCCTGTTCGAGAAGCTTCGCCGCCCTTTCGCTGGGAGCAGTGGTGGTGAACGTCCACATGGTGTTCGCCTTGGCCCTGTCGATGCGCACGTCCGGGCAACGCGATCCCAATTCGGTCCGCCATTTGTTCTCGAGCTTTGGATCGACTGGGAGCGTGACGAGCAGCGATTGGCCGAAGAGTTCAGCCGACGCCTCGGCCGGGAGTTTTGCGACGAATGCTTGAAACGCGGCTTCCCCCTGTTTCCTGTCGGCGAATGTACCAATCAGCGTCTCTGTCCCCTTCGAAGAAGCACTGGTCTTCGGCCCGTGCCAGGTGCGGAGCGTGTTGGCGGCAACGGAATGCATCGGCAATGCGGCGATCGGTTTTTGCACGAAGTCATGTTGAACGAGCTGATTCGCTTTGGAATGCAGTGCCACGAAAAAGATGATGGAAAAGAGCAGGGCCACGACGAATGCGGCAAAGTGCAGTCCGACAAGCATCACGATGGCGAAGATTCCGGGCGGACGCGCGTTCAGGGACTCGAAGATCTGCAGCGTCAGCCGGGCGGTTGCCCGGTCGCTTATTCGCTTGGGATACGAGGCATCGAGTTCCGAAATGATTCGGCGGGCCGTCTCTTCCGGAATGGTCTGCGAATCGAGCGAGCGCGCCGCGAAGCGTTCGCGTCGAAGACGGCTGACGACCTGCGAGCGGCGATATTCCATCGGCAGGCCGAGCAACATCGCGGCACCGAGATACAGAAGAAAGTACCTCGTGAAGAGCGGCGCCGCCCGAGACCAACAGCAGGGCCGCCACGAATCGGAATCCGACGTCCAATACGTAATGCCGCGAGAAGACGAGCGCGTGTAGGTTCCAGCCCCCATCCAGCGGCAGAATCGGAAGCAGGTTAATTCCATTGATAAACACCATGAGGGCGGCCGCTTCCAGCAGCAAGTTCTGCCCCATCACATAAGCGGTGATGCCCAGCGCGATGCCGACGCCGATTCCGGGAACGGGCCCCATCAGCGACACGACGGCCTTCTTCCAAGCCGCGACGTTGTAATTTCGTCCCGTGACCGCTGCACCGAAGAGGGGAATAAAAAACATCCGCAGATTGCGGTACCCGAAGGCGAGCATCGCCAGGTAATGACCCAGTTCATGGAACAGGAGGATCGGGATTAAAAGCGCGACCGTCTTCCAGTTCCAGGCCGCCGAGCCGATCAGATAGAAGAGCACTCCCGACACGAGCAGGATGAGGAGCGTGGCGCCCCAGTTGGCCTTGCTCTCTTGCAGGCGATTGATTTCGGCCAGCACGCCCGCCGTCGAGTCGTCCGAAAGGAACGAGAACGAATCGTCGACATCCGAGACGGAGGCGGCGCGTTGCCCTGGATTCGCGGGCGCAACTCGAGTTCCCAATCTTCGTCGTGCATGGCGCCTCCCCCGCTGTTGCCACAAACCAAAGTAGCCGATCAGCCTTGGTTAAACCATCAGAAAAGATGGTGGAAACTTTCGCACGCGCGATGTGACGCGCGGCACGTCGCCTCGGACAGTCTGTCAGCTCACGTCTTGTCGTGGCCCGGCGCGGCTTCCTCCCTGATCGTCGTCTGTGCAGGCGTCAACAATCGACAAAGTAGACAAAACGGAGCCGGCCGCGGATCCTAATGGTAGCCAACACTGCCATTCGGCCCTCATTTCGAGATGGAGTGACATTCGTCGCGCAGGTATACGCTCGCAACTCCCTTGCGGCCGCGTTCTCAAGGAAGTGAGGACTGATCTGACGGAAGGGGAAGCCGGTCATGACAGAAGATGTGAATTTCCCTGCAACGGCCGTAGGGGAAACAACCGGGATTTCCGCGACGCCTTCTGCCTTGGTGCGGAATGACCCGCCGGCAACTTGGACTGAGTTCGCCTCCCTGCTGGCGATCGTCCTCCTGGCAGATACGAGTATTTATCGCGGCAAGGGCTTTTCCGGTTGGGCCATGATGCTGGCGGCGACGCCCGCGCTTCTCTTTCTCGGAGCGGCCCGGCGACGGCCGGGAGCAAGCGTGGCTCTTTTGGGGGCGATGTTGGTTTTAGCGGCCGCCAAATTGGTCTGGTGCGGATCAACGCTGGCAACAGTTATCGGAACCAGCCTCCTTCCGTTTTATGCCATGACGCTAGCGGGCCGACGGCCCTACGTGCTCGATGGGGCCGCGTTTACAGCCTCGCTGGTCACACAGGGCGTTCGCGGCTTGGCAAGCTACGGACGCAGCGGATTGGAATGTGGACGACGATTTGCCCCATCGAACGTCATTGCGTTCGCGTTGCCGGCAGTGATCGGCGTCGCGTTCAGTCTGCTGTTTGTGCTGGCAAATCCTGACCTCGTGGAGTCGGTGAGCCAGACTCTCTCCCACCTGTTCGAGCACACCCGGAACTGGTTGGGCCAAATCTCGGTCGGCGAGACTTTGTTCCTCTTCGGCGTCGCGTGGATTGCCGCGGGACTGCTGCGACCAACATTTAACACGGTCCGAGAACGAATCACCGCTCGTGACGTCGCTGAGCCATCTGACAGCCGGCCGATGGAGGTTGCACCGCGTCCGCTCTTTCTGGCCTGGCGCAATACGCTGGTCGTAGTGATTCTGGTTTATTCCATTTACCTGTCCTTTGAGATTCACACGCTCTGGTTTCGTGTTTTTCCCAAGGGCTTCTATTACTCGGGCTATGCGCACGAAGGGGCTGCCTGGTTGACGATTGGGCTGGCACTGGCAACTTCGATTCTCTCACTGATCTTTCGCGGCCGGATTCTGCGAGATTGTCGCGTCGGTCAGTTGCAGTGGCTGGCGTCCGCGTGGTCACTCGAAAACTTGCTGTTGGCCGCATCCGTCTACAATCGGCTGCTGATCTACGTCCGATTCAACGGTCTGACGAGCATGCGGATCGTCGGTTTCTACGGCGTATCGGCGGTCGTCGTCGGGTTTTTGTTCGTGCTGCTCAAGATCATCAAACGCCGCGATTTCGCCTGGCTGCTCGAACGCCATCTGTGGACCGTTTGTCTCGCGATCTATTTGTACGCGATTACGCCGGTGGATGCGTTGACAACGCGTTACAACGTGTCGCGTGTGCTGGCCGGCGACTTGCCGCCGTGTGTGCAATTAACGGAGCATTTCCTCTCGACGGAAGGACTGCTCGCACTGGAACCGCTGCTCGATAGCTCCAACGCGACGATTAAAACGGGCATCGCCGCTTTGCTGGACACGCGACGTGCGGAACTGGAAACCAGCAAGTCGGAAGTGCCCGATTGGACGGCGTATCAGGTGTGCGATGCTCGATTCTTGGCCCGCTTTCGGAGCGGTCCCCTCGCGGCGGTCAATTTCAATGACGCGGCGAGTCGTCGTGCCGCCTGGGACCGATTTCGCAAATACGCCTATCAATGGTACTGACCGCCTCACAGGGGAGTTCCGTTGGGGCATGTCAATCGACGAGCCGAGCGTCGCACGGAGGAGAGACGCGAGTGATCCGCAAGGTTTTTCGCTGGATGCGAATGCATCGCTGGCAGGCGGCATTGGTGGTTGTCGCCGCCGGTGTGATCGCCCTCAATGTTGTCGCCTTCAACCAGGCCTGGTCGATGACGCACTTTCGGGAAGGCGGGACTAAGACGGCGAATCCGGAATCGTTGTCGCTGCTGCAAAAGTTGCGGGTTTCACTTCTGGGCGTTAGCCTGCCGCGCCCGCAAAACACGATCGATCCCCAAAGCCTGGGACTTGCGTTTGAGACTCACCGGTTCGGGGGAGCGGAGGGAGACGAGCTGGAGGCCTGGCACGTTCCTTGTGAAAAGGCAAAAGGCCTGGTCCTCTTCGCCCACGGTTATGGCGCCTGCAAGGCCAGTCTGCTTCTCGAAGCCCGCGCACTCCATCGGATGGGTTACGCGGCCTTCTTGCTCGATTTCCACGGGAGCGGAGGCTCGCGCGGAAACGACACATCAATCGGCGTCCGCGAGGCCGACGACCTTTCCCAGGCGGTCGAATACGTGCGGCGGAAGCTTCCGACTCGCCATCTCATCTTGTACGGCCAGTCGATGGGGAGCGCGGCGATCTTGCGGGCGATTGCTGTCAATGGTGTTCGACCGGACGCTATTATCGTCGAGTGCCCGTTCGACCGTCTGCTTTCGACAGCCTCCAACCGTTTCGCCGCGATGGGGCTGCCCGCCTTTCCGGCCGCCCATTTGCTGATCTTTTGGGGCGGTGTCCAGCACGGCTTCAACGCGTTTCACCACAACCCCGTCGAATATGCGCGGAACGTGCGGTGTCCAGTCCTGCTTTTGCATGGCGCCAAAGATGCACGTGTGACGCGAGCCCAGGCAGAATCGATTTTTCAGAATCTTCCCGGCGGCAAAGAATTCATCGTGTTTCCCAACGCCGGGCATGAGTCTTACCTTGGCGCGGCTCCCGGACTGTGGAGAGAATCTGTCTCACGGTTCCTGGAACGACATCAAGCGGAGAATCCAAGTGAACGCCAGCAATCACCAAATCCGACTGGCCGCGCGACCCGTCGGCATGCCCAAACAGAGCGACTGGAAATACACCGAGGAGCCGGTCCAAGAACCGGACGACGGCCAGTTCCTGATCAAGATTCTCTACGTCTCGCTCGATCCGGCGATGCGCGGATGGGTCAATGAGGCGAAGTCTTATGTTCCCCCCGTGGGAATCGGCGAGGTGATGCGCGCGGGGGCCGCGGGCCGCGTCGTCGCCTCGAAAAACGAAAAGTTCGTCGTCGGCGACGATGTCGTGGGAGCGTTCGGCCTGCAGGAATACGCTCTCACCAATGGATCCGGCGTCATGAAGGTCGACACGCGAATCGCGCCCCTGCCGGTCTATCTGGGCACGCTGGGAATGCCCGGCATGACGGCTTATTTCGGCCTGCTCGAAATCGGCCAGCCGAAGGAGGGGGAAACGCTCGTCGTCTCAGCGGCTGCGGGTGCCGTGGGCAGTGTGGTCGGGCAGATTGGAAAAATCAAAGGCTGTCGCGTCGTCGGGATTGCCGGCGGACCGCAGAAGTGCCAGTACGTCGTGAACGAACTCGGGTTCGACGCGGCCATCGATTACAAGAAGGAAGACGTCTACGGCGCCCTGCGGAAGCAGTGCCCAGCGGGCATCGACATTTATTTTGACAACGTCGGCGGCGAGATTCTCGACGCCGTGCTGGCGCAGCTCAATCGCGGCGCACGGATTCCTCTGTGCGGCGCCATCTCGCAATACAACCATCCCGATAAGGTGCAGGGACCGAAGAATTACTTGTCCCTCTTGATCAATCGGGCGACGCTCCGCGGTTTTATCGTCTTCGACTTTGCCGAGCACTATCCCGAAGCCGGGAGCCAGATGGCCGCCTGGTTGTTGGGTGGCAAGCTCAAATCGCGAGAAGACATCGTCGACGGCCTGCAGACCTTCCCCGACACATTCTTGAAGCTCTTCAAAGGCGAGAACTTCGGAAAGCTATTGATCAAAGTGGCCGACGAGTGACGTCACCGTCCGCTCTACGGGCGATCAGTCGTTTTCAGCCGCTTCGGTCGCCTCGTCCTCTGCATCGGGAAGGTACGCGGCCGGTCGCGGGGGAAAGAAGAGCGGGAAGGCCAGCTTCAGAGCGATGCGGATGGTGCTCTTGCCCCCTTTGACGTAGATCGCCATCGGCCCCTGGAAGATATCGAGCTTGGCGTGTTTGGTCGTGTCCGCCGTCTGGCCCAGCAGGATTTCCTGCGCCCCCCGGCGAAAGGCGACGTCGAGGGCCTTGAAGAGGACATTGAAATAGAGTTCGTACTCGCGATTCAAGTCGTAGTCGATGCCGAGTACGATGCCGTGAAACGTTGTCTCGCTGAAGACCGAGGCGGAGTAAGCAACGACTTCATCGCCTCGATAAACGTACGTGAACGACGTATTGTCGGGCAGCCGGCGGGCCAGCTCTCGCAGGAACTCGGCCGGCAGGTACTCGAACTGCACGGGCGAGCGGCTGAGCACGGCTTCGTAGAGGCGGTGGACGCGATCGGTGTAGTGATCGGCGGCTCCTTCGCGTCCGGTCAGCGTCACGAAGCGGAAGTTCCCCTTGGCGAACTTGCGGAGCGAACCCCGCAGCATCCGCCGTTTCTTCGAGCGGATCCGCGCCATGTAATCGTCAAAGTCACGGTAATCGCTGACGGCGTAGTTCATCGGATAGCTGTCGGCCTGACGATATCCGAGAGACTCGAGTTCCTTCAGGTCACGGGTGCCGTCGGCGTTGAATTCCTTGAAAATGATAAATCGCGCCCGCTCTTCGCGGGCGAATTCGCAAATCAGTCGGTCAAGAATTGCCAGCACCGACGCCCGGTCGGCGTGAGGGGCGAAGCGCAGATGGCTGTCGCCGCTCGAGATCGGCAAGCCGCACATCACCATCGTATTTCGCGTCAACCAGGGCCAAAACCGGCCAATCGCGCTCAAAATGACCTTCGCCGAGCCCTCGGCGAGCGCGGCTCCGTCGATGGTATACGACGAGAGGCAAGCGGCGGCGACAGGACGGCCAGCCTTGTCGCGGACCACGACATGTCGGAAGCGGCAGACCGAACCCATCGAGGTCTCGACCGCCTGGATGAAGCCGGGGTCCATGAACGGGTCGCGACTGGCGTTACGCAGGCCGTTCCATTCCTCCGCGTCGACATCGCGAATGGACTTGTAAACGGTGTATTGGCAAGCCAGCGTGTCTTGCGCCGTCATGGTTCCGCGAAGAGAGGCCCCATTCGGTTCGGCGGCGACGAGCGAAGGCGATTCAACAGTCGCGATCATCGGGTCACTCGCCTCCCTGGCAGGCCATTGCCAACGATCCGTTTCTATCGGCAAGCTGCTGTCGCTCACGCCGCTTGAAGTGATTCCGCACGAATTGTTTCGCGACCTTTCTCGGAGCGAAGGTTAATAATCCGCTCATCCGGAAAAGGGCAATCGTGGCCAGTGCCGAAGAACCGGGTCGCGAACAGACATACCGGCTTTCATAGCGGGGCCGGAAGCGGCTCTTGTAATGGTAAAGGCCGGCAAAGTCGAACAAGAAATTCAAATGCTTCTTCCCGAAGCAGAGCGACCGGCGAGTGAGAGCACTGTCGCCCGGAATGGCCTCTTCGCAGCCGAGTCCAGGGACGAGGCACAGCGAGACCGAATCGATCCCCTCGGCCTTCATCCGGATCATGGTTTCGTGGAAGAGGTGTGGCACCACGCCGCGAACGGCATCGGGCCGGTGGCGGTACATTTCAAACGACCACCGCCGTCCCCCGTCCATCGGCAGGGCGATCAAAAAGCCCTCGACCCGCGGCGTCGGATCCTGCGTATAGGCGACAAACAGCCGTCGCCGGCCCCAACCGGCCACCTCGAGCTGGCCCTCGACCAGCTGGATCTCGCCGACTTGAGGTTTGGTCGCCAGGAGCGAATCGGAAACTTTCCGCAGCTCGCGCAGCAGTTCCGTCCACGATTCGTCGTCCATGTCTTCGCGGCGGTGCTCGACGATCGTGACGCCCGCCCGGCGGCAATAATTGGTCTGGCGGCGGACCCACTCGTACGGTTTGCCCGACCAGGTGCACTTGGCCAGATCGACGATCGGCTCTTCGCCCCACTTCGTGATCTGGTACCCGTACTTGCGGAACACGTCGAGGTCTTCCTCGATCACGTTATAGAAGGAAGTGACCAATCCGTACGAATCGGCCATGTGGGTGTATTCCCGCAACAAGCGGGGCTTTTCCGCGTCGCTGGCCAGCAACCCACCCACAACTTTGACGTATCGGCCCAGTCGCCGGTAAGAGAACAGCCCGTCGAGCCCCCTTACCCGGAACCGTTTCCATCCGTCTTCGGTGGCGAAGTAGGAGTCGTAAACCCGCCCATAGTCGTAGGCCTGCTCCTCGATGTGGTTCCACCGAGAAGAGATCGATGGACTCTCGATGGTTGGCAAAAGAAGCTGCTGCATGGATGCCCGCAAAAAATGGGTTCAGTGAGCATGGCGTGCGTCCGTGCAACAGTTTCAGGTCCGTCGATACTCGAACCCCCAGGATAAAGGACTCCCCAGGGCCAGGCAACATACATGTTTTGGAGAAAATCAATCGGCCCGCCTGAGCGGCCGGATAGGGCGATTGAATCGCCAGTTGCCGTTTTGGAAACGTCCTTGTCTGCGGTCGAGGTCGCTACGACTAAGCAAGACGCGTTCCGGGTACCCGGGGCGTCATTGCACTTTTCCCGTGAGATTCGCTTTTCCTGGTCAACAAAGTCGGAAGACCATCGCAAGCGGGACCAGCCTGCCATGGCCTTCCGAAGTGGGATGCGGTCGTGTTACAGGCAACGCAGGAATGCGACGACGTCTGCCTTCTCTTCGCCCGTGAGTTTTATCCCCAGGACGAGATTGAAGAACTCGACTGTGTCGTCGAGAGTCAGCAGGCGACCGTCGTGGTAGTACGGCGGAGACTCTTTGACTCCTCGAAGCGGAAATGTTTTGATCGGTCCGTCCGCCGAGGCATAAACGCCGTTGATGTCGCGCGGCTTATAGAACCGCTCGACCCGCAGGTTGTGCATCAGGTTGTCGGTGTAGTACGGCGGGACGTGGCACACGGCGCATTTGCCTTTCCCGAAAAAGACGTCCTGCCCCCGGAGCTCCTGCGGACTGGCCTTGGCCGGATCGAGCTTTCCAAAGAGATCCAGTTTCGGCGCCGGCGGAAAATCGAGGATTTCTTCGAATTCCGCCATCGCGTGCACCTGGCTGCCGCGATCGAGAATGTTCACGCCTTTTTTCACGGCGATGACGGGGTCGCCATCGAAATAGGCGGCCCGCTGCTCGAATTCGGTGAAATCCTCGACCGTCTTGAGCGCACGCTGTGAACCAAAGAGCCGCTCGATGCAGACGCCGCGAAGGCTCGGCGTATCGAGACGATGCCGGAATTGCTGGGGACGGATGTCGCCCACCAGGTGGGTCGCCGCATTGGTGTGGCCGTTCACATGGCAATCAAAACAGACGACGCCACGGCTGGGCCGCACGGAGCGCCGATCATCCGTCAGATTGAATTGCTGCTGAGCAAAGGGGGACACTAAGAGCCGCAGCCCGTCAAGCTGCTTCGGGTTCAACAGCCCATTGAAGAGATCGAAGTAATTGTCGATCGTGACCAGTTTCCCGTGGGATACGTCCCCCAAATCGGGGCGGGTCGTCAAATAGATCGCTGGGGGAAACTCGGGAAGAAAGTGATCCGGAATATCGTACGCGAGGTCAAAACGATTCAGGTCGCGGGCTTCCTGCTTCAGCACCTCTTTGATGTGGAATTCGGGAAAGACCATGCCTCCCTCGGCATGATGTGGATGGGGAAGCGGGAAGAATCCCGCGGGGAAGAGATTTTTCTCACGAATCTCGTCTGGTGTCATCCCGGCCAGTTGGTCCCACGTTGTCCCGGCAGGCAGCTTGACGCGCACGCCTTCTTGCAACGGCTCGCCTCGACTCATGGCGGCGCCGCTCGCCGCGCGGTTGCTCAAGTCGTACCGCTCGGCGAGCAGGTCGAGCTGACGCTTCATGACGGCCGGCTTTTCGCCTTCCATGCGGGCGCGGACCTGCTGGAACGTTTCCGTCATGACGACGGGCGAGAAACTGGTTGGCGGAGCGTCGCCTGCCGGAATGTTGCGTGTCGGCCCGCAAGAAAGGCCACTGGCGAGGGCCAGAATGGCGAGCCTGGAAAAACCTCCACGGAAAACAAAGCGCTTTGACATGTTGTCTCCTTCACGGCAGCAGGGGTCGGCTGCCTCCAGACTCTGAAAGCAACGCGATCCAAAAGGTGGGCCGAGGGCCCCGCGGTCCCCGTTTGACTCCCAAGCCGTTTGCAGCCTAGCGAGGGCGGGGCTATAAGTGAAATCTCTTATTTCTATGCGCGCGATAGGCATTGACTATGGAGCTGCAACAGCTTCGATACTTCGTCGCGGTCGCGCATCTCGGCAATTTCACGCGGGCCGCCGAGAAGTGTTTCGTCGCCCAGCCCTCCTTGAGTCAGCAGATCATCAAGCTCGAGCGCGAGTTGGGAGGGCCCGTCTTCGATCGTAGCGGCCGTAAAGTGCGGCTCACCGACCGCGGCCGGACGTTCTACGATCGTGCCGTCGAGATCCTTGCCGCCGTCGAAGCGGCGAAGGCAGCACTCACTCACGAAGGCGGGCGGGGCCAGGTCTGCGTCGGCGCCATTCCGACGATCGCCCCCTACTTTCTCCCTCCGTTGCTTAAACAGTTTCTTCGTCAGTTCCCGAAAGCCGAAGTGAAGGTCTTCGAGAATCTCACGGAGTACACCGTTCAGTCGTGCCTGGAAGGAGAAGTGGACGTCGGCATTTTGGCGCTGCCGGTTGCGAGCGAGCGCCTGGTGGTCGAGCCTCTTTTTTCCGAACAGTTGCTGCTCACGATGGCGCCGGGTCACCCTCTGACCAAGAAATGCCGGATCACGATGGACGACATTTCTCAGGAGCGGTTTATCCTCTTGAGCGAAACGCACTGCCTGGGAGAGCAGGTGGTGCGGTTTTGCAATCAGCAATCGTGCCAGCCGGTCGTGAGCTGCCACAGCGCACAGCTTCTCACGGTGCAGGAGTTGGTGGCATTGGGCCACGGGATCTCGCTCATCCCGCAGATGGCCGTCGACGCGGACAAATCGAAGCGGCGCAAATACCGAGCGCTCCACGGCAACAAGCCGATGCGGACAATCGCCCTGATCTGGAGGAAAGACCGCGCACAGAGCCCGTTGGTCAAGCGATTTATCGAAGCCGTTCAGCGAGCGGCTTCTCGCTCCAGCAAGCCAGCGCGGATCCTCTCGTGATGCGCCGTTCGCTGCGACGGCAACGACTGCGTTTCAGGACGATCGGACGGCGTGCCGACGCCGGTCAACGACACCCGGCGCTAGGCCGGCTCAAGCAGCGAGTGGCCCGTCATTTCCGCTGGCGGCTCGATGCCGAGCAGCTTCAAGATGGTGGGAGCAACATCGGCGAGAATGCCCGAGTGCATCCGCCATTTGGCATGGTCGTCGCCCACGTAAAAGATTTCCACGGGAAACGTCGTGTGCGAGGTAAAGGGTGCCCCGTTTTCGTCGCGCAGTTTTTCGGCGTTGCCATGATCGGCCGTGACGAGGGCCACGCCGCCAAGCTTTCGCAACGTATCGAGAACGCGGCCCACCGCCGCGTCGACCGTTTCGACGGCACGGGTGGCGGCGGGGATGCTACCTGTGTGGCCCACCATGTCGGGATTCGCGTAGTTGCAGATCACGACGTCGTACTGATTCGACTCGAGGCGGCGGACGAGTTCATCCGTGACGCCGAGCGCGCTCATTTCCGGTGCGAGGTCATACGTTGCCACCTTCGGAGACGGAATCAAGGCGCGGTCCTCGCCCGCGGCCGGCTCTTCGACACCGCCGTTGAAAAAGAACGTGACGTGCGCGTACTTTTCCGTCTCGGCAATGCGGAGCTGTTTCAAGCCGTGCGCAGCCAACACGTCGCCCAGGATGTTCGTGAGCGGTTCCGGCGGAAAGGCCGTGGGCAAATGGAACGTGTCCTTATATTCGGTCATGCACACGTAGTCGACCTTGGGGCGTTTCTTTCGCTCGAAACCGGCAAAGCCGTCTTCCATAAGCGCCTGCGTCAGTTCGCGGCCCGGTCAGCCCGGAAATTGAAGAACAGGATCCCGTCACCGTCGCGGACCAAGGGGGCCGACGGATCCGAGCCCGGCTGACGAATGATCGTCGGTGGGATAAATTCATCAGTTTTCTCGGCCGCGTACCATTGACGCATGGCTTGAACGGGATCGGAGCGCAGCGTTCCTTCGCCCAACACGAGCGCGTTGTAGGCCTGAGAGACGCGGTCCCAGCGCTTATCGCGGTCCATCGCGAAATAGCGGCCGACAATGGTGGCGATCGTGCCGACGCCGATTGCGCGTGCGCGGTCCTCAATTTGCTTGATCGTGTCGACTCCCGAAGTCGGAGACGTGTCACGACCGTCGGTGAAGCAGTGGATGTAAACCTCGTGCACACCGCTCCGTTTTGCCAATTCCAGACAGGCGTAGAGATGCTCGACATGGCTGTGAACACCGCCGTCGGAGCACAGTCCCATCACGTGTAATCGACCGCCGCGCGACTTGATCGATTCCATCAGCGTTTTCAGGACGGGAATCTGGAAAAAGGCTCCCTCGCGGATTGATTTCGTGATTCGAGTCAGGCTCTGATACACGGTGCGTCCGGCTCCGAGGTTGAGGTGTCCGACTTCGGAGTTTCCCATCTGCCCGTGAGGTAATCCGACCGCTTCGCCTCCCGGGTCGAGCGTTGTGTGCGGATACTTGGCTCGCAAAGCGTCGTTAATCGGCGTCTTGGCCAGCAGCGTGGCGTCGCCCTCTTTTTCAATGCCGGCGCGACCCGCCGGGTTGAGACCCCATCCGTCGCGGATAATCAGGACCACAGGTCGATGCAGCAACTGTGCTTTTTTTTCCGACGCGCCCGGCACGTTTTCACCTCAATTTCGTCGATGTCATAAAACGACTCGGCCGCTCGTAGGATAGCGCACGGGCCGAGACCGTGTCCAACATGCTGCATTCTGAGCCATTGCGAACAAATCCGAATCAGAGATCAAACGTGCAGGGTTCGACTCGGGCCGATTTCCGACAAAATCCTTTTGACCTCCTGGATCCACCGGCGTAAACTAGAGGCGGATTGTGATGACACTTCCGTGAGCGTCCGCTCCACGGTGCAGGCCGGTCTGGCCCAGTATGAATCGTCATGTCGGCCGGACACCATCGAATGTGCGACCGGTTTTCGCCGTCGGCCGTTCTTTTTCGGGCCAAAGGAACAAAGGACCCCGCACACACTTGCCATCCCGATGATTAGGAGGAGGTCACGCGATGGGTCGTTTTCATTTTAACCCTGCCCCATTCGGTTCTCCGCAAGGGAACCGCCTGGAAGATTACACGGCCTTGGAATACATCCTGTTGGGCGACCTGCGGGACGTGCTGGAGGAGCCGGCCGACCACAACACGCGAGGCTGGCTGGTTGCCGTCCTCGACGCCCTTCTCGATACGCTTCCACGCGAGATGGCCATCAAGGAAGCCAGCGGCTATCTCAACGAAGTCCTCGACGAATACCCGAGTTGGTACCGCCACGTCGAGGACCTTCAGAATGAGGAACGGCTGTTGTTCTTGTCGCTGCAAGCACTGCGTGACCGTCTCGAGACGTCCGGCAACTATGAGCACGCGGCCGGCCGGGTCAAATCGGCGCTCCGACAGTGGATGGCCGGGATGAGGGCTCACCATCGCCATGAGAACCGCATCCTGCAAACGGCGATGAACCTCGAAGTCGGGGGCGGCGACTAAAAAGACCGAGACCGCGGGATCCACCACGCGCGGCCCGCGCTCGCCGCGCTTTTAGCCACTTCTCTCCGATTCCGTTTCGTTCTTTCTCTTGTACCAGTCGTACGTCTGCCGCAACCCTGTTTCCAGGTCGATCGTCGCGCGCCAACCGAGTGCCGCCAAACGTGTCACGTCAAGCCGTTTCTGCGGACTGCCATCGGGCCGCGAGGTGTCATACACGAATTGGCCGCAATAGCCGACGACGCGACCAATCAGGTCGGCCAGTTCACGAATGGTAATGTCGCTCCCCGTGCCAACGTTGAGGTGCTCCTCGCCCGAGTAGTGCTTCATCAGAAACACAAGGGCATCGGCACAATCATCCACGTGCAGGAATTCGCGTCGGGGACGCCCCGTGCCCCAGATCGGCACCGTCGGTTCGCCGCGCTGGGAGGCTTCGTGCGTTTTCCTCAACAGGGCCGGGACGACATGGCCCGAGTTCAGATCGAACGTGTCGCCGGGGCCGTAGAGATTCGTCGGCATGACGGACGTGAAATCGAGCCCGTACTGAAGACGATACGCCTGGCACAACTTAAGGGCCGAGATCTTGGCCAGTGCGTACCACTGGTTCGTGGGCTCAAGCGGTCCGGTTAACAGCGATTCTTCGCGCATCGGTTGGGGTGCTTCCCGCGGGTAGATGCACGAAGATCCAAGAACCAAAAGCTTTGTGACCCCGAAGCGGCGGGCCGCATCGATCACGTTGGCTTCGATCAGCAAGTTGTCGTAGAGGAACTCAGCGGGCCGCGTGTCGTTCGCGTGAATTCCGCCCACGGTGGCGGCGGCGAGAAACACGGCCTCCGGCCGGTTGGCCGCCATCCATTCCTCCGTTTCGCGCTGTCGCCTCAGATCGAGCGATTGGCGGTCAACCGTCAGGATCTCGCACTGCTCGCGACTGAGCCGGCGCAGGAGTGCCTGGCCGACCATTCCCCGGTGTCCGGCGACCCACACTCGCCGGTCGGCAAGACGGAAGGGAACTTGCAGTCGGCCGGAAACGTATCCGGCATGCGGGGGAGTCTCATTCATTGCGACATGCCTGCCGACCCGGGTCCTTGTTGAGCCAGCAGCTTGCGATCCGAGTCGACCATATTCTGCACGAGCTGCTCAAAACCGACCTTATGCTGCCAGCCAAGCACCTCGTGGGCCTTCGCTGGATTACCTCGCAATGCGGTCACTTCTGTGGGACGGAAATAACGACTGTCGATGGCGACTCGCACGACGCCGGTCGCTGCGTCGATCCCCTTCTCGCCGACACCGTTTCCTTTCCATGCAATCTTCACGCCGATGCAGTGGAATGCTCGCTCGACGAACTCGCGGACCGAATGCCACTCTCCTGTCGCCAGCACAAAATCGTCGGGTCGATCCTGCTGTACGATCCGCCACATCCCCTCGACATAGTCGCGTGCGTCGCCCCAGTCGCGGCGGACGTCGAGATTGCCGAGGTAAATGATGTCTTGCTTGCCGGCCTCGATGGCGGCGACCGCGCGGGTGATCTTCCGCGTGACGAACGTCTCGCCCCGCGTCGGCCCCTCGTGGTTGAAGAGAATTCCGTTGGACGCGTGGATCCCGTAGGCCTCGCGGTAGTTGACGGTGATCCAATAGGCATAGAGCTTGGCGGCCGCGTAAGGGCTGCGGGGGCGAAACGGTGTCGACTCGTCTTGCGGCGGCGGTGCGTCGCCAAACAACTCTGAGGTCGAAGCCTGATAAAAGCGGACTCGATGCTGCATGTTCAAGATGCGAATGGCCTCGAGTAGCCGCAACGTCCCGAGTGCGTCCGCGTTGGCCGTGTATTCGGGCGTCTCGAAGCTGACATGGACGTGGCTTTGTGCCGCCAGGTTGTAGATCTCGTTGGGCTGCGTTTCCTGAATGATGCGAATCAGGTTGGTGGCGTCCGTGACGTCGCCGTAATGGAGGAAGAACTGGGCGTCGCTTTCATGCGGGTCGACGTACAAGTGATCGAGACGCGGCGTGTTGAACGACGACGAGCGCCGCTTGATCCCGTGCACCACGTAGTCTTTGTCGAGCAGCAGCTCGGCCAGGAGCGCACCGTCCTGCCCGGTGACCCCCGTGATTAAAGCGACCGGTTTGCCCATCGAATAAAATCCCCTGCCCGTTTCGCGGCGAAACTCCTTTATACGCCGTCCTTAGTGGGCCGTCAAAATGGATCGGAACGCGGTTCTCAACCCGCCCGAAACAGCCAAAACGGGCCGCAAACAAGACAGCTTGACCCCTTTTCGCACCTGTCATATAGTCCCGCCCCCTCGCAACCGTCGGCGGCTGGAGGCTGCGGACCCACCATCGATTCCGGAGTACAGGTGCGATGAGCGATTCGACCCCAACGGGCAATACGCAAGACGTGCAGATGACACTCGGCTCACGATCGAAGGCGGCTTTGATTGTGGGAGGGACTGTTATCCTCTTTTTGGTCGGCGCCGTGGCGTTTCAGTTTCTCCGGCCAAAAGTCGGCGCCGCGCAGGAAAATACGCTTCAAACTGATTCCAGCCGTACCAATACGCGAAGCAACGCCGCACGCCCGGCACTGGCCCGCGTCAACAACGAGCTGATCGGTTACGACAGCGTGGCCGACGAGTGCATGCAGCGCTACGGCCAGGAAGTCCTCGAAAGTTTCATCAACCGGACGATCATCGATCAGGCTTGCCGGAAACAAGGCATCTCCATCACCCAGGCTGAGGTGAACGAAGAGGTCGTGAAGATCGCCAAGAAGTTCGATATCGATCCGGCGAACTGGCTGCGGATTATTCAAAGCGAGCGCCATTTGAGCGCGATGCAGTACAAAGAGGACATCATCTGGCCCATGCTGGCTCTGAAAAGACTCGCCGGCAACGAGGTTCAGATTACCGAGGAGGAAATGCAGCGCGTCTTCGTCCGCGAGTACGGCGAACGGGTCAAGGCCCGCATGATCATGTGCGACAAGCTGCAGCGGGCCCAGGACGCCTGGAACCTCGTCATGAAGGATCCCGCGAGCTTCGGCAAAGTCGCCCGCGAACGGTCGATGGAGCCGACGAGCAAGGCGCTCGACGGCCAAATCCAGCCGATCCGCCGCTATGCCGGCAACGACAACCTCGAAAATGAGGCGTTCAAGCTCGAGGAAGGGCAGATCTCCGGAATCATCGACGTCAGCACGCCGGAAGCCCGGCGGTACGTAATTCTCCTGTGCGAAGGGCGTACGACGCCGATCGTCAAGAGCATGAACGAACCCCAAATCCGCGAGCAGTGTCACAAGATCCTCGAAGACGAAAAGACCCAAGTCGCCGTCGCCAAGGTCTTCGAGCGGCTGAAGAAACAGGCCCAGATCGACAACTTCCTGACCAACACGTCGACGCGAGGCATCCAGCCGACGGCCGGCACCTCCGAGGGCCGAAACCGCGTCTCGAACGCCGGCTACCGCACTCGCGGCAACCAGACGCCTGCGACCCGCACGGCCGATCAGACCCAAGGCCAATAAGGCGGACCGGTCTGCCGCGTGACACATGGCAGGTCCGGAGACGGAAAATACCGATCCACAAATTTCGTCGATCGGGCAGATTGAACGGTCTCGAAATCTGCCCCCTCCGCGAGGTCTGTGGATTGCCGTTTTTCCTGGTCTTAGGGGGCCCAAAAAAGAGAAAACCGAGCGCACGATCCGCCGGCTGAATCGGTCCCCCTCTTGGCCGCGTCCGGCCGCCTGCTAGAATCGAGCGAGTTGAAGGCCGACGGCGTTCATCCCGTCGCGCAACATATTTTGAGCGGATTTTTCCATGCGCAGCGAGAATGAAGTTCCCTTCGAGGACAACCCGTTCCGGATCAAGGTGGCCGACCGGGTGAACCGGTTGCCGCCGTACATGTTCGGCAAGATTAACAAGCTCAAATATCAAAAACGGGTCGCCGGCGTCGACGTGATCGACCTGGGGATGGGTAATCCGACCGACGCGCCCGATCCGCTCATCGTCGACAAGCTCTCCGAAGCACTCGCCGACCCCCGCAATCACCGTTATTCGGTTTCCAACGGCATCGAGAACCTGCGGAAAGAGGTCTCCGCCCGGTATTGGAAGCGGTACGGCGTCCGCCTGGCCCCCGATAGCGAGGTGATCGCCTGCCTCGGTTCCAAAGAGGGTTTCAGCCACATGTGCCTGGCTCTGATGGGCCCGGGCGACACGGCGATGGTCCCGGCCCCGTCGTTCCCCATTCACGTCTACGCGGTGATGCTCGCCTCCGGAAACGTGATCGCGCTCGACGTCCGAAAACCCGACGTCTTCCTGCAGAACGTGGCCTACACCTGCGAGCACCTTTACCCGAAACCGAAAGTCGTCATCGTCAACTTTCCGCACAATCCGAGCACCACGGTTGTCGAACCGGAGTTCTTCGTCGACCTGGTTGCCTTGGCAAAAAAATACGGCCTGCTTGTGATCAGCGATTTTGCCTACGCGGATATCGGTTTCGACGGCTATCAGGCCCCCAGCTTTCTCGCCGCCCCTGGTGCCATCGACGTCGGCGTGGAATTCACCACGATGAGCAAGGGCTACAGCATGGCGGGCTGGCGGATTGGCTTCTGCAGCGGCAATTCCGAGATGGTCCGCGCCCTGGCGACGATCAAGGGCTATTACGACTACGGCATTTTTCAGCCGATCCAGATCGCCGCCATTGTCGCCATGCGGCACTGCGACGCCGCAGTGGAAAGCATCGCCGCCGAATACCAGGAACGCCGCGACGTGCTCTGCGACGGATTGGAACGCGCCGGCTGGGAAATCGACGTTCCGAAGGCTGGCATGTTTGTCTGGGCCAAAATCCCCGAACCCTGGGCACAGATGGGTTCGATCGACTTCTCAATGATGCTCCTCGACAAGGGGGGGATCGCGGTCAGTCCCGGCCGCGGCTTCGGTGAAGAGGGCGAGGGATACCTCCGACTGGCGATCGTCGAAAACAGCCAGCGCCTGCGACAAGCCACCAAGCAAATCCAACGCTGCCTCAAATCGGAGCCCGTTCCGGTCGGCAAATGAAACCGTAGAGCAAGCTGCCATGCCAGCTTGCTCTCTCGAGAGGTTTCGTCTCAGGCCCACTTATTTGCCGCCAGGAACTCGGCCGCCCAGTGGTACCCGTCAAGCAACCCCGCGCACGGTCGGCCCAGGATTCGGTACGCGGCAAAAATCGCCTCGATCGTCGCCAGCCCCCCGGCCGGATCGGGATAAATGTAGGAAGCACGCGGATAAGCCGTTTTTACGCTCGGCAGGCTGCGGAGGGGCACGTCTCGGAAAAACTTCTCCATCCGGTCGGCCAAGCGCCACGTCCCGTCGAGAACCAACAGACCATGGTCCCGGTCCGCAGTCGAGAGCATAGGGCCGCCGATCCCCAGCCGCAGATAACCGTCAAGCGGTTCGGACCCCATCTCGGGAAACGTCCAGAAAATGAAGTCCTCGCGGCCGCGGAGCGGCTCCACGGTGCACTTCGACCGTCGTTCCCTAGGGTGAACGACGATAATCGTCGCCGGAAACCCGCCGATTCTCGTTCCTTGCGGTTTTGTGTTGTTCGTTTCCTGCGTCATGCAATTCAAATCGGCCGGCCGATCACGGCTGGTGCAGCTTTCGCATCTGCTCTTCCAGGTCTGTGATTTCCTTCTTGAGCCGTGCAATTTCACTGGGGTCGTCGGGCTGGTCTTTAGCGCCGGCCAGCAGCTGCCGCAGTTTCTGCATCCGTGTCTTGGCCGCTTCGAGTTGCTTTTTGTGTTTCTTGTCCAGTGCCATCGTCTCTCCTGGTGCTTAAAATCAAGGTTGCCGACCCGTCGGGACCGCGTTACAAGGTCAGTCGATCAGGTCCAAGGCCGATCGTCCATCGTTTTCTCGAACGGATCGCTTTGCTTTCCCTGAAAAAGGGACATGGGTTCCCGGGCCTTGGACCAACGCGGACAAATTGGGCGGCAAGTTCGTACAGGCCGTTTCGCGTCCATGGGATGGTGCGATGTCCCTGATTTTATGTCATCAATGTTTTTCCTGGGTCGAACCTTTGGGCGAGCAGTGTCCGCAATGCGATTATCCCCTCGATGCCCGCGCCCCTGACCCCTCTCCGGAAGAATTGAATGCCGCCATCGGCCAGATTGTCCGCCGGATTGGAGAAGTCCGCGTGGCCGGGGCTTCCCTGCCCGATTGCGGTTCACTTTACGAAACGACGCGCGGACTGTTCTTTGTTCCACATCGTCTGGAACAGGTCAAGCTGGTCCGCAGCGAATCGTCTCCGCGGCAATTTCGATCACTTTTGTCCGACTTGTTGAACGCACCCCGGACACTGCTTTACGGCGCGTCCGACCAGAAATCGACGGCCCGGGTGGAGATTGCGGTCGACGAGCATCGCCCCCTCGGTCCTGAAGAGAGTGACAAATTGGCGGCTCTTTTAATGCAGAATCCGGGTGTCTTTTTTCTCCCCCGGCGCTCGATCGATAAGGTTCGCTGGACCCTGTGGGGCTGGACGATCTCGCGGCCCAACAGCCTCGCCTTGCGGTTCAAGCCGCTCGTCGACCGGGGCCGGTTCCACGAACGGATGAGTGCCTGGGCCGCGGAAGTTCAAGGGGCCGTCTGCCCATGAACAGCACTCCCATTCAGAGCCCAGCTGTCGGCGGCCTGAGCACGGACGCGGTCGCCGAATTCTGGACCCAGCTCGACCAGGCGCTGGCGGACGGCATGTGCCTGGGAGCGACGCTCAGTAAACGGCACCCCGACTCGCCCGAGCTTCCCGAAAAATTCGTCCTCCGGCCGACCGTCGTGAAGGGAACCCCCGTTTTTCAGTGGACCTTGCGGCGAGAGAACCGCGAAACGCACGAGAACCTAACGGCGGACGAGACAGGCAAACGGATTCGCCAGCTGCTGGGCCATTCCTATCGCCGCGGGCACTTCTTCACGGCCGAGGCCGATTTTGAAGTTGGCGTGAGTCCGCAAGGCGGACTTTCTGTTCGCCGCAGCCGTCCCACCAAAACGGCCGCTCCCGTGGAACATAACCGGTCGAAGCCGTATCTCATCCCCGAAAACCTCCCCTGCCCGTTCCTCGTTGAAATCGGCGTGATGACGCCGGCGGGCAAGGTCCGTGCTTCGAAGTACGCCAAATTCCGGCAAATCAACCGGTTTCTGGAAATGGTCAACGACGTGGCCGACCACTTGCCGCAAACCGGCGAACTGCGGATCGTCGACTTCGGGTGTGGCAAGAGCTACCTCACGTTCGCTTTGCACTATTTGTTCACACGAATCTACCAGCGGCCGGTAAACATCCTGGGGTTCGACCGGAATCGCGAAGTCGTCAACACCTGCGCCCGCTTGAGCAAAAAGCTCGATTGCCGCGGCCTCGACTTCCACGCGGGCGAAATTGCCGGACAGACGCTGGAGGGCTCGGTCGATCTGGCCGTCTCGCTGCACGCCTGCGACACGGCGACCGACGACGCGCTCGCTCAGGCGGTCGCCTGGCAGGCGGCCGTGATTCTGGCCGTCCCCTGCTGCCAGCACGAGCTGGCCCGCGTGATTCGCGTGCCGCAGCTCGCCCCCATCGAGCGGCACGGCCTCTTGCACGAGCAATTTGCCAGCCTCGCCACCGACGCCCTGCGGGGACAGGCCCTCGACGCCTGCGGCTACAAGACTCAGATCATCGAATTTATCGACGCAGAACACACACAAAAAAACATCCTCATTCGGGCCGTGCGGCAAGCGGACCGCGTGCGGGCCGAGAAGGCGGCGACCGCCTACCGCGAGTTCAAGGAATTCCTCGGCCTCGGTCCGGTCGCCAGCGACCGCATCCTCGCTGCCGGAGTCGCGGGGCCATCCACATAAAGAAACGTCGAGCGGATTGATTCCGAAAGGGAGGCACCGTGCAAAACGCCGACGTGGCCCGGCTCTTCGATGAATATGCCGACATTCTCGAAATCCAGGGGGCCAACCCCTTCCGCGTCCGCGCCTATCGCAACGCGGCCCGCATGATCGGCGACCTGCCGGAATCGGTCGCCGATATCGCCTGCAACCAGGAACGCTCCCTGGAGGAACTGCCCGGCATCGGTAAAGACCTCGCCGTCAAGATTTGTGCCATCGTCGAAACGGGAGTCTTTCCGCAACTTGTCGAGGCCCGGGAGGCGATTCCCGCGGGCGCCTTGGAAATGCTCTGGATTTCCGGCCTCGGTCCCAAGAAAGTTGCCATCCTCATCAAAGAGCTGAAGATTCAATCGCTCGACGACCTGAAGCAAGCGGCCCAACAAGGCCACATCGCCAAGCTCAAAGGCTTCGGAAAAAAGACCGAACAGGCCATCCTCGAAGGGGCCGCCCAGGCGGTCGAGGCACCGAAGCGGTTCCTGCTGGCCGAGGTGAAGCCCGAGGCCGACGCCATCGTGGCCGACCTGCTCAAGCTCAAATCGGTCAAGCAGGCCACCCTGGCGGGGAGCAGCCGGCGGCTCAAAGAAACGGTCGCCGATCTCGACGTCGTCGCCACCGCCAAAGACTCCGCGGAAGCCATGGACGCGCTGGCGGCCCATCCGCTGGTGGAAAAAGTCCTGGCCCGCGGCGAAACAAAACAGCGCGTCCGCCTGCGATCCGGCGTCGAGATGGATCTCCGCGTCGTCCCCGACGAGTCCTACGGGGCGGCCATGCAGTATTTCACCGGCTCCAAAGAGCACAATATCGTTATCCGCCGCCGGGCACTGGACCACGGACTCAAGGTGAACGAGTACGGCGTCTTCCGCGGTGACGATCTCGTCTGCGGCCGCACCGAGGAGGAAGTCTATCGCGCGGTCGACCTCCCCTGGATTCCCCCCGAGCTGCGGGAAAACCGCGGCGAAATCGAGCGGGCCGAGAAAGGCAAACTCCCGCACCTGTTGGAGCTGTCGGACATCCGCGGCGACCTGCACATGCACACGACGGCGACCGACGGCACCGCCTCGATCCGCGAAATGATCGACGCCGCCAAGGCCCGCGGCCGCGAGTACATCGCCATCACCGACCATTCCAAACGGGTCTCGATGGCCAACGGGCTCGACGCCGCGCGCCTGCGGGCCCACTGGAAAGAAATCGACAAGGTCCGGAAAAGCGTCACCGGGATCGAAGTTCTCCGCGGCGTCGAGTGCGACATTCTCGAGGACGCCCGGCTCGACCTCGACGATGAAGTCCTGGCCGAGGCGGATTGGGTCCTGGCCGTCCTGCATTACGGCCTCAAGCAGCCGCGGGAGCAGATCACCAAGCGGCTCATGAACGCGATCAAGAACCCGAACGTCGACTGCATCGGCCATCCGACGGGCCGCCTCCTCACGAGACGCCCGGGGGCCGACGTGGCGTTCGACGAAATCCTCAAGGCGGCCGCTGACAATGGCGTGATGATGGAAATCAACGCCCACCCCAGCCGCCTTGACCTCGACGACGTCCACGCCAGCGCGGCCCGCGACCTCGGCATCCCGATCGTGATCAGCACCGACAGCCACAGCCAGAACGGCCTCGACCTGATGCAGTTCGGCGTCTACCAGGCGCTGCGCGGGGCTGGAAAAAAAGGACGTCGCCAACACCCGCACGGTCAAACAGTTCCGCGGCATGCTCCGGCGCTCGCGATGAAATCGGGCCGCGCGGGCCGGCGCTTTACTTTTGGCGACGCGATGCCCGAAAATGCCGGCGGCGTTCGGCCTGTGCGAATTGACCCGCTCGATGACAACACCCGGAGGCTTCCCATGCGCGTCCGACCCGTCTTGGCTGTCGAACTCATCCTCTTCTCCGCACTGGCCGCCTGCGGCCTGCCGCACGCCCGAGCGGCCGAACCGGCCAAAACGCACACGGTGACGGCCGGCGACATTAAACTGACCGTCCCCGAAACGTGGGCGCAAAAAGAGGCGACCAGCCGCTTCCGCCTGGCTCAATTCGCCGTGCCCAAAGTCAGCGGCGACCCCGAGAACGCCGAGCTCGTCGTCTTTTACTTCGGGGCCGGCGGCGGAGGCGGCGTTGATGCCAACCTCCACCGTTGGATCGGTCAGTTCCGGCCGCAGGGCCGCAAAGTCAAGCTGACCGCCGGCAAGTGCCCGCAAGGGGACTACGTGCTGGCCGACCTCAGCGGCACGTGGAAGAAGCCGATCGGCCCCCCGATCGCCCAGCAGACGGTCGAAATGCCCAACGCCCGCGTGCTGAGCGTGATCCTCACCACGAAGGACCAGGGGAGCTATTTCCTGCGTCTCACCGGCCCGGAAAAAACCGTCTCCGCCAATGTCGACGCCCTGCGCGCCACGATCGGTGCCGACCCCAAATCGGAGAAGGCATACAAGCTCTCCGCAGAGAATTAAACCTCGGCCCGAGCGGCTCCCGCGCACGAAGAAGTCTCAAATCCCAAGTGTCCATCTCGTCGTCGGTCGAAATTTTTCAAGATTTCCCAACCGTCGGACCGTGGCAATTGTGCAGAAATTGAACAGCTTTTGGCATTTTTCTGTTTTTTCTGCGGCTTAAAAAAAGGGCCCCCCACCACAGAAAAATCGGCCAGCCCGAATCGACTGTTTCCGACACACCGGCGGCCCGCGAATAGCCGCGTACAATTGACTGATAATCCGAATTGCGCACAGGTCTCGCGGGAGGTCGATCACTCGGCTCCGCCGGAGCGATGCGCGGCCTCGCCTCGTGCGAATGATTGAGCCCCGTCGCATCGAAGGCGACGATCGCTCCGCCTTTGCCGTTGGCGAACAGCGCCGCGCCGTCGGCGCGAAATCGCAGCCCGCGATGCGTCTGCGACGGGACAGCGACGATGCCCGCGTCCTGCCCGCTCACCACATCCCGGTGCCAGATCTTCGAGCGCGTCGGCCCGTCCTTGAGTGCCCCTCTTCTACGGATTTCGTTCAGCGGACAACAAGTTTCGCGCGCTGGGCCGCGACGGTGAGTCGGGCGATCGTGCCGCCGTTGAATTCGAGGAAGTCGGACTCCACGCCGTCGGAGAAAATCACGCCGCCGCTGGGCATCAGGGATTCGACCACCAGCTCCTCGCCTTCGGTGATGCTTCCCATGACCAGGCCGGCCCGTGAAGTCTGGCTGATAAACGGCTCGCGGACCGCCCACAGCAGGGAGCGGTCTTCCCATTTCATTTTCCGAATCCGTTGCGACATTTGTGTGCCGACGAACCCCGCGACGCCGTGCGCCATGTTGAACACCGATGACATCCAGCCGGTCGACCCGGCCCCCGTCGAGACGAGGATGCCGCTGGACGATTGCTCTTCGCTGCGGTGGCCGACCCGGAGTTGATAGCGGGCCGAGACGTGGCTCTTGGCACCGAGGAAGAAATCGTTGAATGCCAGCAGCGTCTGGCCATCGTGGAGCGTGGCCCGCGCCAGACTGACGTCCCGCATCCGGGCTTGCTGTTTGAGCACGCGATTGACGGCCGCGCGAGCCTCCGACAACCCGAACGGCAAGAGCACGCCGTCGAAACGCTTCGGATCTCGGATTCACGCCAACGATGGGCACTTCGAGCGCGTACTTGGCCGTATTGGCAACCAGTCCGTCCTGGCCGATCACCACCACCGCCGTGCAGGCCCGAAAGTCGATGGTCGGCAAGAGCTGCCGATCGATGACCTGCACCGGCACGCCGAAATCGAGACTGCGCACGGCTTCGTGGATGGCCTGTTGGTAGGTGTTGTCCTCGGTTTCGAGATCCTGGAAATCATGATCGGCCTGGGCATCGGATTCCAAGGCCTCTTCCGCGGCACCCGCCTGGAGCGCCGCTACGGCGCGGGCCCGTCGAAAGACGAATTTCGCCTGCCCCTTGGTCGCCCAGCGGCGCAAAGTCCGGCCAGACGCGTCTCACGCGTGATGACCGCGATCCGGGGCTGCGGGTTGACGTACATCGGGTGGCTGCTTGTCGATCGAGAGCAACGTGGACAACAAGTCGGGAGAGATGTTCAACTGGCCGATCCGCTCGGCGTTTTTCGCAAGCTGCTCAAAAGCGGACGAAATGAAGGTTTCCGACCGGACCGAGCCCTGCATGGCGACGAGCGTGTGCCAATCGACATCGCGCACGGGATCGAGAATCGCCCGCAGCGCCACTCCGCGAGCTTCCGCTTCCTTGCGCTCGTTCTCGACTGCGCGACTCGACCAGCGCGCTGCGTTTTTGCTCGACAACGATCTCGGCTTGCATTTCCGTCTCGCGGACTTGCTGGCGTTTTTGCGCGACGGCGATTTCGGTGTTGAGCTCATTTTCACGGATCGTGCGTTCGAGCTCGACCGAAGCGTTGCGCCGTTCGTAGATCGCCCGATCCGCCTCGCGGAGGAGCTGCTCGCGAGCCTGCGCCTGCAGCGCCTTGGTCATCTCCGGGTCGGGTTTCAAGGCGGCGATGGCCACGTCGAGGATCTCGATGCCGAGCTGCGTGATCGTCGCGGCGGCTCGCAGGGCGGCGGCGACCGATTCGACCAGCTCGTTCGAGGTGACCAGCACGCTCCGCAGCGGCCGCGACTGGATAAAGGACCGCGCGCCGGTCTGTGCCGCTTGCACCAGCCGCTCGCCCAGCTTCGACGGATCGTCTGATTTGTAGCGCTGCCAGGTATCGACGGTGTAGTCCAAGAGCGAGGCGACCTTCACGGCATCCTGAATGCGGTAGGTGAGCATTCCCTGAACCGTCACGTCCTGAAAGTCGGCGGAGACTTCCGAGAACGCAAAGGGAACGTCCACGCTGGAGACGGGAACCAAGGCAATCACGGAGGTCGGCGCAAAGTAATAAAACGACAGTCCCACGCCTTGCCGTTCGATCTTTCCGTTCCGCGTCAGCAGCACGTAAGTCGTGGCCGGCGTCTTGAGATAGCGAAACCCCAGCATAGATTCCTCGGAGCAGAGATGAAGGCACCTCCATCGAGTATAAAGTGGCCGCTGGGCGAGGACACAAGAAACTTGCCCGGATGGACGGCTTGCCAAAGATGCTACGTGCAAAACGACTTACCGCAATCGGTCAGGATTGCGAGAACGTTTGCGGAATCGCAGTGAAAGGCGGCGGTCGTCAACGGCTGGGTTGGCGTTGTCTTGGTCGTGAAACGGCCCTCGGTACGCGCCGGTTCTCGAAAGGGGTCATACCGCCTCCAAATTGGCTCGATGCCCTTTGCAGTCTCGAAAAAGTCGCTAAAATTTCCCCCCCTGAGTCGAGACGTTAATTTTTCCCAGAAAATGAGGAGATGACGAAATGTCGGACAGTATTGCGCTGAGCCACCAGCGTGGGCGGAAAGTGAACGGTCAGTTCGTGCGGAACTTGCCGCCCGGTGCGGCCACGCCGCCCTACGTTCGAGTCAGCCGCACCATTGCGAACTCGAAGACCGGTCGCAAAGTCGTGTCGGTCGGGTACATCGACGGCGATTATCTGGCAGAGCACGACTTGGCACTTCCGGTCGGCGGACTGTTGCCAGTCGGCGCAGGACACTTCGACGTCGTCTTCGCCGAACTCGCTCCGTAACCCGGTTGCCGGAATTGTCCAACCGGGCAACGCCGTGAAGGATTTTTCCGCGGCGCAGGCGCTCCGCGTAGGGTGGGACAAGGCCGGCTTTGCGGCCGCAGGCCCACCAATTCATGTGCACCAGCTGCGCTCGCGGCGGGCCGGCGCTCGCGTTGCTCGCTGGTCCCACCCTACGAAAGCCGGATTTTCTCGAACAACAATCCTTCACGGCGTTGCCAACCGGGGCTAACTCGCGGGCATTTTGTGGGCGATTCACGCTGCGCACGCCGGCCGTCGATCTGATCGAGATCGTCGAGATGCTGCGCGAGCCCGAGTTGCGGCCGCGGCACAACATCCCCCACGCAGTCGGTGGCCGTCGTTCGCCAATTCCGAAAGGCGCGCGAGCTGTCGCTGCTGCGCGGGGTGCTCGTCTCGTCCTGATCCAGGGATCCGAAGGCAGGGCCGCCGCTCATCAACGCCCGCGCCGAGACGTTCACCGCCAAGCCGCCGTCCGCACCGCGTTCAAGCGTCGCCGTCGCCTGGTCCCGGATGAATTAAAGGGGGGCGAATTAAAGGTGAGTCGAGTTATTTTGAATGACTCGCCTCACCTTTAATTAATCACACCTGCAGCACGCCGGTCCGGAACGGCTCGTCCTCGGCGTGGCGCGTGGCGATTTCGAGTGAGTCGATCAGCACTTTCCGCGTGTCGGCCGGTTCGATGATTTCGTCGACCCAGCCGCGGGCTCCCGCGTACCGCGGGTCGAGGCACGCGTCGTAGGCGTCCGAGACCTTGCGACGCAATTCTTCCAGCTCGGCTAGGTCGGTTTCTTTGCCCGCCCGTTTCATGGCGGCGATATTCACGTCGAGCAGCGTCGAGGCCGCCTGCGACGAGCCCATCACGGCGTACTCGGCTGTCGGCCAGGCGAAGATATAACCGCGGGTCGAACGCCTTGCCGCACATGGCGTAGTTGCCGGCGCCGAAGCTGCCGCCGAAAATCACGGTCAGCTTGGGCACGCGGCTGTTGGAGATCACGTTGACCACCTTCGCGCCGGCCCGGATGATGCCCGCCTGCTCCGAATCGCGGCCCACCATGAAGCCCGTCACGTCCTGCAGGAACACGAGCGGCATCCACGTCTGGTTGCAGTCCATGATGAAGCGGGCCGCCTTGTCCGCGCTGTCGACATAGATCACGCCGCCGAACTGCAACCCCTCGTGCGGCGTCTTCTCCGCGTGATGCTGATTGGCGACGATGCCGACGGCAAACCCGCCCAAGCCGGGCGTAGCCGCAGACCACGGTCTGCCCGAATTCGGCCTTGTATTCGTGAAAGCTGTCGGCATCGACGAGGCACTCGAGCAGGTCGCGGACTTCGTAGGACGCCTGCCGCTCGGGGGAGACGATGCGATAGATTTCCTCGGGCGGCTTGGCCGAATTGGCGACGTGGCTGCGGCGAAACTGGGCCGCCTGCGGATCGCGCGGCAACGACTCGGCCAGCGCCGCGGACTCGGTCGAGGCCGCGTCGTCGTCGGGCTCGCGGAAGTCGATCGTGCCGCTGACGGCCGCGTGCATCTTCGCCCCGCCCAGCTCCTCGTGCCCCACGTCCTGCCCGATCGCACTTTTGACGAGGGCCGGCCCGGCCAGATACAGCCCGGAGCCTTCGGTCATCAGCAGCTTGTCGCAGAGCACGGGCAGATACCCGCCGCCGGCGACGCAGTTGCCCATGATGGCGGCGATCTGCGGCACGCCGAGGGCCGAGATGACGGCGTTGTTGCGGAAGATGCGGCCGAAGTCGTCCTCGTCGGGAAAGACCTCGTCCTGCAGCGGCAGAAACACGCCGGCCGAATCGACGAGGTAGATCAGCGGCAGCCGATTCTCCATGGCGATCCGCTGCGCTCGCAGCACTTTTTTGGCCGTCATGGGAAAGAACGCGCCGGCCTTCACGGTGGCGTCGTTGGCGACGATCATGAAGTGCCGCCCGGCCACGACGCCGACGCCGCAAATCACGCTCGCCGCCGGAGCCGGCCCCCATTCGCCGTACATTTCCCAAGCGGCGAACCGGCCGAACTCGAAAAACGAACTGTCGCCATCGATCAGCCGGGCGATCCGCTCGCGGGCGGTGAGCCGGTTTTTCTCATGCTGCCGGGCGATGGCCTTCGGTCCGCCCCCTTCGGCGATCTTCGCCCGATCCCGCCGGAGGGCCTCGAGCAGCGACTCCCAGGTGCGCGCGGCGGGCGGCGATTTCGACTCAGCGTTCGACGTCTTCGGCTTACTCGGCGGCATGCGACCCCATCGGAAAAATCAGCCGGTAATGCTATGCCCGGCGGCAAGTTTTCACAACGGGCCGGCACTCTTCGCAGGGCAAGCTGACTTCGGCGGACCCATGGGGATGGTTGCCCCGGTCGAGCCGCGCATGCCATTCGGGACTGGGACCCTGTCCACACAATCAGTGGCCATATCATAATGGCCACATCGGCAGCAGCCGCACTCCTGAGATTCACTGTACTACTAACGTTTTCATTCTTTTTACGGCGAGAAGATTTTCTCAATTGAAGCTTCAAGCTCGTATCGTCACGTTGGTGACACGAACGGAATGGGAACCACAGATTTCACGGATGACACTGATGAGGAGCAGAGACAGATCCAGGCGGGGATTCATTTTGCCATTCTTCAACAGCTTTTTTATCAGTGGGATCAGTGTGATCCGTGGTCGCTCTCCTCTTTTTTGGTTGCGGCTGAGCGAAGCGAGCCTGCGCTGGCGCCTTGCCTGTTGAGAGCCGTCACATGTCAGTGGAAATCCGCCCGTATGGGCCCGCTGATCAACCGGCGCTCGTCGAGCGAATCGGAGAGTTGCAAGCGTATATCGCTTCGCTGGACGATCTCAACAGGTCCCGACGGTCCGCCGATTTTGATGCGGAGCGGTATGTCCGAAGGCTCCTCGAAAAGGTGAGGCAGCAAGCCGGAGTGATCTATCTTGCTGATGACGAGGGCGCGATCGTCGGCTGCATTGCCGGCACGATTCCCGAGAACACGGAAGATGACCTCTTGGAAGCGTATCCGTCGAAGGACGGCAGAATCTTGGAGCTGCACGTTCAGCACGGCCGTCGCGGTCAACGACTCGGTTTGCGACTCGTGCAGCAGATCGAGAAGTACTTTCGAGAACACGGCTGTGTCGGTTGCCATGTCGATTGTTTTTCGCCGAACGCCGAAGCGCATGAGTTCTATCGCAAAGTCGGCTACACGGACCGCATGACGACGCTTCTGAAAATTCTGTAAGTTTTGTAGGGCATGCTTTGTGTATAGACCGAACACTTGTAACCCTTGTGTCCGGTCCAAACACTTTGCATGCCGATTCATTTTGTGTCGGTACGCGGATCCGGATTTAAAGCGGCATGCACAGCATGCCCTACGGGACTGATGTGGTCATTTCAAGATCCGGTCGAAGCGGACGGTTGGGCCGTTGAGGCGAGCAAAAAATGCTGTCACCTCGACATTGAGTCCGAACCGCTTCACACGGTCGATCGCCTTGGAAATGTCCTCACGCTGTCGTGTTTCGAGTTGCAAGGGCGAGACGCGCAGCCGCTCGGAATAGAAGGCGCATCCCTCGTGGGCAATCAGCACGACCCGCTGGACCCGGTGGACCGTCAGCAGGAACCGCAACTGTTCGATAACCCCGTCCTCTTCACGGAACGTTTCAAAGTGCCTGGCAAGACAAGCGGCACCTCCTGGCACGGCCAGCCGGTCGTAGCGCGGCAGGCCGAGACCGGCATGCAGCAACTCATCGACCTGTTCGCCGAAACGACCATCGCTGCAAGACACGGCGACGGCGCGAATCCGGCTTGATTCGAAGCGGACTGAGCTTTCAAAGAAGAGTTGGTTGGGCGTTGGCTCCATGTGGGGAGTCTACCAGTTTTGCAGGGCATGCTGTGCCTGCCGATTCATTTTGTGTCGGTCGGTTGATCCGTGTTCGAAGCGGCATGCAGAGCATGCACTGCGGGACTGCGAAAAAAGCTGCGGAGTTTGTAGAATCACATGGAGCAGAAGGGGGCGGCCGTCAAATGCGACATGGATTATTCTGGAGGTTCCCCTTCATTCCTGCCGGGATCCTCCTCTGGATCATTTCTCTAATACCAACCCTGATTGGTATGACGCACTCCTTCAGCGCAATTTCGAGCAGCGCGCCTGCGGCGGAACACCGGTGGATGAGTGCGATGTTGAGCACTCCAGTTGTGATCTGTGACGGCGTTGTGATTCTCGCGGCAGCTCTGTTGGTCGCCGTCGGCCTTTTCCGTGCGCTACTTGGGTGGCTTCGTTTCAGAAACTTGAAATGACGACACCACCGACCCGTGCTCTCGGATCCCGCACGCTTGGGGTTGAAATGCGATCCGCGGAGAAAGCGGCTCAACCGATCGCCGGCCGGCAGCGTTCGATTAATTTGCGGAAGGGCGTCCCGGCGGGGAGGGTGCCGTAAATGCTACTGCGACGCCCGGAGAGGCGCGACGCGATGAACGCGTCGGCAATCTGCGGTTCGTCCGTCCTGAGCAAGACGCAGATTTCGAGTCCCAGAGCAAGGTTCTCGACGATCTGCCGGGCGCGCAGTTCCGCATCTTCCGTGGCGCGGAGTTGATTTTCGATTTGAGCCAGCAAGCGGTCGTATTCGGCGTTGGTGCCTTTGACGGTTCGCAGCTCGGTGATGAGCGCTTCGAGCGAATGCGGCTCGCGCTGGATGGCCCGCAAGACGTCGAGGCACATCACGTTCCCCGAGCCTTCCCAGATTGAGTTGAGCGGCGCTTCGCGGTACAGGCGGGGCAGAATTGATTCTTCGACGTAGCCGTTTCCGCCGAGACACTCGAGCGCTTCGCCGACGTGTTGCGGAGCCCGCTTGCAGACCCAGAACTTGCCGACGGCGGTGGCGATGCGGGCGAAGGCCCGTTCGTGTGCATCGTTCGGGTGGTCGTAGGCGCGGGCCAGGCGAAGCGTGAGGGCGATCGACGCTTCGCATTCGAGAGCTAGGTCGGCCAGCACGTTTTGCATGGCCGGCTGGTCGATCAGCAGTTTGCCGAAGGCCCGGCGATGGGCCGCGTGGTGGACTGCCTGCGTGACGGCTTGCCGCATCAATGCCGCCGAGCCGATGACGCAGTCGAGCCGCGTGTGGGCGACCATCTCGATGATCGTCGGCACGCCGCGTCCCTCTTCGCCGATGAGCTGGGCCCACGTGTCGCGGTATTCGATCTCGCTCGAGGCGTTGGAGCGGTTGCCGAGCTTGTCTTTGAGCCGCTGGATGGCGATCGGGTTCTGCGTCCCGTCGGGCTTGAACCGCGGGACGAGAAAGCACGATAGGCCTCGCTCCGTCTGCGCGAGCGTGAGAAAGGCGTCACTCATGATGGCCGAGCAGAACCATTTGTGACCGGTCAACAGGTACTCGCCGCCGGGGGCGCCGCGGCCGATTGGGCGGGCCCGCGTGGTGTTGGCGCGGACGTCGGAGCCCCCCTGCTTTTCGGTCATCGCCATGCCGATGAGTGCGCCCTTTTTCTGGGCGGCCGGGATGAAGCGGCGGTCGTAGATGTTGGAGGTGATCCGCGGCAGCCATTCGTCGGCGATCTCCGGCTGCTTCCGCAAGGTCGGAACGGCGGCGAACGTCATCGTGAGCGGGCAGCCGACGCCGGCCTCTTGCTGGTAGAAGAGGAATTCGAGGGCTGCGCGGACGACGTGGGCACCGGGTTTCGGCGAGCGCCACGGCAGGGCGTGCGTTTCATGCTCGACGCCGAGCGTCATCAGCTCGTGCCAGGCGGGATGGAACTCGACTTCGTCGATCCGCCGGCCGAAGCGGTCGTGTGTGCGGAGGATGGGCGGGAAGCGGTTGGCCTGAAAACCGAGCGCGATCACCCGAGCCGAGCCGACCAGCGCACCGAAGCGATTCAACCGCTCGAGACCCCACTCGCCCCCTTCGCGGACGACCGCCTCTTTGAGCCCGGCATCCGCCTCGAAGGCGTTGTAGTTTTCGAGAGCCGGCGGCTGGTTCTCGACGACATGCGTCTCGTAAGCCGGCACAGGCTCCGGCTCAACGTCGCCGACGCTCGGACGGGGATCGAGAGCGGTCATGACGGGCCTCCGAAGCCATCATAGCGGCGGTCGCCGCTATGTGGCAGGGGCGAGGGGTGAGGGGTGAGGGAAGACGGAAAAGAGCATGCTTCGCATGCGGAGGGCGCGAGGAATTGGGTCTTTTGCTTTTCCCCTCACCCCGCGCCCCTCACCCCTTTCTCACTTCCCAAACTTCTCCTCGAACAGCGCCAGCATCCGTTTCCAGGAGCGTTCGTCGGCTTTTTTGTTGTAGCCGAGGCTGGGCATGCCCCGTTTGTCGGCTTCGGGGACGGCGAAGCCGTGCTTGGCGCCGGCGTAGCAGTCGATCTCGTAGTCGACGTGTGCGTCCTCGAGCGCTTTGCGGAACTTGGCGATCGTCTCCTCCGACGTGAACGAGTCGAGGGCGCCGTGGCAGATCACGATGCTCGGCTTAATGGCCCGGGCCTGCTCGGCCGACGGAGCGGCGAGACTGGCGTGGAACGTGACGACGGCGCCGAGGTTGGCCCCGGAGCAGGCCAGCACGAGGGCCGTCGAACCGCCGAAGCAATAGCCGATGGCCGCCAGCCGGCTGGCATCGCACGAGGGCTGTTGTTTGAGGACATCGAGGGAGGCGCTGGCCCGTTTCTGCCATTCGGGGAAGTGCTCGGTAAGTTGCTTGATTTGTGCACCGGCCTCATCGGGGCCTTTAGCCACTTTTCCGCCGCCGAACATGTCGCAGGCAAACGCCACGTAGCCGAGCCTGGCCAACTCATTGGCCCGGCCGCGGGCGAAGTCGTTGAGTCCCCACCATTCGTGGACGACGAGCACGCCGGGCCGTTTCCCCGAGACGGCGTCGTCCCAGGCGAGATGGCCGATGCACTCCGTGCCCCCGACATTGTAGTTGACGGTTTTCGTCTGCATGGTGGTGCCTCCGTTGTGTGCCGCGGTTCAATTCCCCCGCATGATACCGCGCGAGTTTGTCGCGTCGAGCGGGGGAGCGGGCTCGCGATGTTATTCGCGACGCCGCCAATAGCGCGGGCGGCGGCTCGTGTGCGCGACGGCGAGGACCACAATGTCCGTCGCGCTTAAGCAGCGATAAATCAAGGCGAACGGGAATCCCTTCACTGGAACCTGTCGAAATTTGCCAACGACAAGTGCGTGAGACTCTGGATCGGCAACGATCCGTTGTGCTGCCGCATTAACAGCTGCTCGCAATCGAGCGGCCGCCCTCAGGCTCCGCGCCGAGTACCAGTCCTCGGCGTTACGCGCCTCTTCAACCGCGAGTCGGTGGAAAACCAGAGCCACGGGGGCGCTTCACTTGCGATTCCAAAGTTCCGGCAGGGGAACGGCGCCCTCGAGATCGTTGAATCGCCGCTCGAGTTCCTCGAGCAGATCGGGTCGATCGAGCGAGAGCCCCAATTCGTCAGCGGGCAAAGTCTCCAAGAGCCGGGTAACGAGAATAATGCGCTCCGATTCCGGGAGTTTGAGAGCCGCTTCGAGAATCTCATTCTCTTGCATGATTGAAGTCCCGCGATTCGGTGGCTGACAGGATCGTTGATGCATTGATTGTATCGCGGTTGTCAGAGTCGGGCTATTCGGGATCCGTTGACGTGTTCCGGCTGGGCGTCGAGTGAGCAATCAAGCTTTGGACAGGCGCACGAAAGAAATCTGCCACACCCCTCTTGACAATTCCGCCCCGACGTGTCACTGTACTATGTGTCTAGTACACATCGTTAACGAGCCTGGAATTCCTTCGAGCGCAGGTGGCTTTCGCCCATGTTCGTGCACGTCGATCCGTCGAATGGAATTGCGATTTACGATCAGATTGTGCGGCAGGTGAAGTTCGCCGTCGCCAGCGAAGCGCTCAAGCCTGGCAACCTCGTTCCGTCCGTCCGCGAAATGGCCCGCGACCTGACCGTCAATCCGAACACGGTGGCTCGCGCGTATCGCGAGTTGCAGGTCGACAACGTCCTGCAACCGCTCCGCGGCACCGGGTTGGAAGTCACGTCCGAAGCGTTCAAGAAGTGCCGTGCGGACCGGGCGGCCCTCATCCGGGCTCGGCTGCGGAGCGTGCTCGAGGAAGCGCGGCAGAGCGGACTGACGATTGAAGACGTTCGCGGCCTGGCGGACGAAGAGCTCGCGCGGCTCGAATCCAAGAAGGAAAAGTCATGACCACGGCCTTTTCGCTCAGCCATGTGAGCAAGCAATTCAAGGGGGAGCTGGCGCTCGACGACGTGTCGCTCTCGTCGGAATCGGGGTGCGTCGTGGCCCTGTTGGGTGAGAACGGCGCCGGGAAGACGACGGCAATTCGCATTCTGTTGGGGCTGCTCGAACCTGACGCGGGCACGGCGCAAGTTTTGGGACTCGACAGCCGCAAGCAGGGAATCGAGATCCGCCGCCGCGTCGGCTACGTCCCCGACCAGCCGGCACTGTACGACTGGATGACGGTCGAAGAGGCGGGCTGGTTCGTGGCGGGATTTTATCCGCTCGGATTTCAGAGACACTACAACGAATTGATCGAACATTTCGAATTGCCGCCGGACCGCAAGATCAAAGAGCTGTCGAAGGGGATGCGGGCGAAGGTTTCACTGTCGCTGGCGATGGGGCACAAGCCGGAGCTGTTGATCCTCGACGAGCCGACGTCGGGTCTCGATCCGCTCGTGCGGCGCGAGTTTCTGGAGAGCATGGTCGACATCGCCGGGCAGGGGCGGACCGTGCTGTTGGCCAGCCATCAGATCGCCGAGGTCGAGCGGGTGGCCGACGTGGTCGCCATCCTGCGGGACGGCAAGCTGGCGCTCGTCGAGCGATTGGACGAGTTGAAGACGCACGTCTGCGAGCTGACGATCACGCTCCGCAATGGCTCGCCCAATCTGCCGACGGTGCCGGGAACGGTGCTGCATCGGGAGTTCAAGGGGCGGCAGTGGCGGCTCTTGGTGCGGAACATCGATGAGCCGCGGCTGGCGCAGTTCCGCACCGAATCGGAAGTGGGCAACGTCGAAATGCGGCACCCGTCGCTGGAAGAGATCTTCGTGGGCTACATGAAGAGCGCTCCTTTGCCGGTCGAAGAAGGACCGATGCCGTTATGAGCCGCATTGTCGTCGGACGCATCTTCTGGAAAGAGCTGCGTGCACAGCGGGGCATGTGGCTCGGAGTAACGGGCCTCATGATCGGCATCCAGGCGCTGCTCACGGTGTTCGCGCTTTCGTACCGGCATGCCCCGCGATTTGGAAGAGATTTACGGTTCGACTTTTCTCATGGCCTACCTTGGGGCCGTGTTTTATGCGATCGGCAGCGGGGCGGCCTCCTTTACCGAAGAAACGGAAGGCAACACGGCCGTGCTCTTGCGGACGGTGCCGATGACCCCGTCGGAAGCATTCGCGGGCAAATGGGGATTCGGCCTGGCCAGCACGGGCGTTCTGTTTGCGGTTCTCGCCGTTGCCGCGGTGATGTGGTCCGGCACTGCGTGGCTTGCCATTCAAGACAACAGTGGCTTCAGTCACGGCCCGGTGCCGAGCGCAGCGAATATCAACGACCTGCTGTCGTCCGTCTGGATCGCGATACTCACCCCCGTTGTGTTTTTCGCATTTTGTGCTTTGTTTTCTCTGTTACTGTCCAATGGGTTGATCGCCGCCCTGTGCGGTACCGTCAGCACGGTCGTTGCATTTGCGTGGGTGGCGTATCTCGGCGGTCGTGCGGGCGTCCCGGCGTTCTTTGCGCAACGGCTATCGGTCATTGCCGGAGCGCTCGTGGTGATTGACTTCTGGCTGACGGGGATCTGGCTGCGGCGAGGGACTTTCGTCGGCTTGAGGTGGACCGGGAGATGGCCGGTCGAATGGGCCGGTGGACGGGAATGGCGCGTCGTGCGCATCCCCGGACCCATTGAACTTCTGCGTGTTGGAGAGCCCGTCGTCTCATGGAAGCGGGCCGCGCAGCGCCTGGCTTGGAAAGAACTGCGGCAAGCCAGGCCGTACGTGGCAATCAGCCTGTTGGCTGCGCCCGTGTTGTTGATTCCCCCCGTCCTCGATCCGCAAAGGCGGTTGCTGGGTAATCTGTCCCCCTGGGTCTTCGGAATGGCGATCCCCTTGTTGATGGGAATGGGGGCGTATCGCGCCGATCAGAAAGGGCGCGCCTACCGCTTCCTGGGCGATCGGGCCGTCACGCCGGACGGCTCGTGGATCGTGAAGCACGTTGTGTGGATGGGGCTGACATTCCTGACCTGCGGCTATGCGCTCTACGTGGAGCGCATCGGCTGGCAGCTCAGCAAAGAGCGGTTCGGATTGCAAGATAGCATTCTGTTTGGGATCGGGAGGTCGTTTGCCCGGCCCGAGTTCCCTCCGCGCTATCACGAAGCTCCGCTTCTGACTGGGTTGGACGTCGTCGGGCTTTACATCGTGCTGGCCTATGCGATCGGCCAACGCATGAGTTTCGCGATTTCCAAAGGCCTGCTGGCCTTCGGGTTCGCAATGGGGGCGACCGTCGTCGCCTGTCAGGTCTGGGCCATTTTTGCGCACCGCGGCGTGCCCCTCTGGTGGACGATCGGCGCGATTCCTGCCGCCCTGTTTGCGTACACCTGGGTGCATACGCAGAGATGGCAGACCGAGCGGCTCTATTCGTACCAGTGGACTCTGATCGCGGCCTGGATGGCGCTGCCGTTGGCGGGCATCGTGGTCGCCGTTTGCGTGTATTGGCCGTTTCCGATCAGTTAGCAACTCGTTTGGATGAAATCTCAACGGCCCCGCAGGGCCAAAGACTGACTCCACTTCCGGAGCGCTCATCGCATGCACGACCTGGATGCCGGACGGATTTTCTGGAAGGAATGGCGCGCGCAGCGATCGTTCTGGTTGGCGCTGATCGGAATGTCGGTCGGTCTCGACGTTTTGTTGACCTTCGTGACCATCTGGAACCAGTTGTCGACGGCCAGCCAGTTGGGAGCGTACAACTACGTGGCAATCGTGCTGGCGTGTTCGTTCGCGACGGGCTCGGCGGCGATCGCCTTCGCGGGAGAGATCGAGGGAAAAACGTACGGGCTGCTGCAGCGGCTTCCGCTGCGGACGCGTGATTTGTTTATCGGCAAATTTGCGTTATCGACGGTCGGCAGTTACCTGCTTTTGCTCGTCGCCTGGGTGGCCGGCCAAGTGATCCTGTCGCATGCATCGCCCGGCAGCATCCACGAGCGGCCGACCGACATTTCCGAGGAGTGGCAGTGGTTTTCCTCCATGCTGCTTCTGCCGCTGGCGTTCGTGGTGGTTGGCGGTCTGGTTTCCGTCGTGTTCAGCGAAGTTCTCTTGACCTCGCTAATTGCCGGAATTGCGACGGCGATCCTGTTCGGTGTGCCGGCGATTCGCAAAAATCTGGAATATCAAGCGTTCATCATTGCACTTGTGACGGTTTGCGATTTCTTCCTCGTCCGGCGCTGGATGCACAACTCCAGTTCGATCGGATCGGGCTTATTCCCTCGCTTCGCGTGGCCGCGCACTCGCGCCTCTTATCAGGTAAGACGGCGAATGACTGCCGTCGAGTCGATGCGGTCTGCCGTCGCCTGGCAGCGCGGAGCGAGTAGCCTGATCTGGAAGGAACTTCGGCAGGCGGCTCCCTTTTGTCTGAAGCTGTGGGTCGTGGGACTGATCACGGTCCTGCTGGCGAGGATCTCGAACAATCTCAAAAGGCTCGACGACAACTGGGTGGCGATTATCGGTCTGACATTAGTTGCCGTCGCACCTTTGCTGGTGGGCGTGGCGGCTGTGCGGGCCGAGCGGCGGGAGGGAGCTTTTCGACTGTTGGCCGACCACGGTGTTTCTCCGCACGGCGTGACAATTTGCAAACATCTGGTGTGGCTGCTGCTGTCGCTGACGGTCTTTGGGATCCTGTTATTCATTGATCGGGATTTGCTCGCCAGCCAACGAGTTCCATCGCGAACCGCATCGCTGTGGGACGTCGCCGCGGAGGTCGCTTCGACTAATTCCTTGGATCACTTCACCGGACTGAGGGACGTGGGCCTCGCCGCGCCGCTCGGCACGGCGGCGTTTTTCGTGGTGTTGCTCTATGCCATGGGCTATTTTGCCGCAATCCTCATCCCCGGCTCAGTCGCAGCGTTTTTTGTTTCCGCAATCGCGCTACTGGGCCTGGTTTTATGCTGGGCGCTCGTTCTATTTCTCGGCATCCCCTTCTGGTGGACAGTCGGAGCCATTCCGGTCATTTGCCTCGCCGCTGCTTGGGTGCGAACGCCCGACTGGCTGGTCGGACGAAACACACTGCGAGCGTGGGGCAAAGTGGCCGCGTTTGTCGTGGTCCCGACAGTGGCGATGTTCGTCGGCATTGCCATCTTTCGCATCACGGAAATACCGGCGACGGTCGTCCCGGAATCGGTTCGCGAGGTGGGCTCGGCGATGACTGCGGGAGAGGGGCAAACCGCGGCTTCCTCCCTCTTTACGGCCGCGATGCAGGCGACGAACGGCCCGCCGCCATGGGCGGTCCAAGGCCAAGGCCACGGCGGCACGCGGATACTCCCGGATGGCTGGCGATTTGCCACGCCACGCGAGAAGGAGTGGGTCGCACGGAATGCGGCTGCGGTGAAGTTGGCGCTCGAAGCCAGCGAGCTTGCCGGCAAGTCGGCCGGAACGTCGCGGGCGAGCGAGGCTCGCGATCCGAATCTGCCGGTTTCCAATTCCGACCAATTCGTGTGGCTTTCGCAGTTGCTGCTTTATAACGCGCGGAAGCTTGAAGCTGACGGGCATCTCGACGAAGCACTTGCCTGCTATGTGGCGGCCGCACGGCTGACGCACAAGCCCGACTTTTCGTTGGCCTGGATCGATCAGTGGGCCATGAACATTGATCAAACGGGAGCGCGGATCAAGCGGGCGATTCGCGAGTTCGAGTCGCTGCAACCAAAGTCCGCCGCGCTTTCGAGCGAGATTCTGCGGGACTGGGGCAGAGACCGGGTACTGCTCCGTCAGGCCGTCTGGCACGGCTCGCAAGCCAACCCGAACCAGCGAAGCGTCTCGGAGCTGTGGTGGATCCGCTGGTTCTTTCCCTGGGAGATCGTCCGGCTCGAACGGCTCGAGGATGCCGTTTGGGCCCGAGATTTGGAACAGGCCCAATCGATCGAGCGCGAATTGGACAAGACGGGCTTCGTGACGACGACGAGCGAGCGGATCGCCGAGTGGGACAGAAATGCCTTTCCATATAACTATTGGAGAACAACGCTCGCTCCGCCGGATGTCGTCGCGAATCCCTTCACCGGGCCGGAGCATTACGTCGATGAACTGGCGATCGTGCGGATGCGGTTGATCGAACTTGCGCTGCTCGATTTCAAACGCGAGCACCACAAACTGCCAGACTCGTTACACGAGTTGGTTCCGGCCTACTTTGCAAAACTGCCGATCGATCCCTGCGAAGGGGCGGACTTTCTCTACGAGCCGAAAGGCATTTCCGGGCCACTCCAATTCAAGAATTGCCGTATCGATTTTGGAACTCCTTTTCTGGCCAGCACAGGCGCGTCGGAGGCGCGGTTCGTCCGGCGGCCCAACGGGTCGTACGAAGTCGTGTCTCGTTTTCCCGACAACCGCAACGCGAGTGGATCCATCTGGTTTCCCGGGATGGCGATCGAATTGCCCGGTTCGGTCCGTCCTGTCCTGACTCCGAAGGGGTCAGCCAAGGAAATGCCTTTCGAGTGACTTTCGAATTGACACAACAGGCCGTCGCGGCCGACAATGAGGCTCGCCAACCTGCTTGGTTCCCGCCTTTGACCTCTTCCCGACGCGATGGGCCTGCCGATGTGGAACATCTTGGGGAGTGACGCCCGGCTGTGTGATGGAGTGACACGCCGGGACGTGCTGCGCTTTGGGGGTTTGAGCGCCTTTGGCCTCACTCTGCCGCATCTGCTGCAGAATCGTTCCTTCGCGGCGACACAAGAGGGCTCGGCGCGCCCGCGAAATGGCAACGCGCCGGCCAAGAACTGCATCGTGCTGTTTCTGATGGGGGGGCCGTCGCAGCATTCGACGTGGGATCCGAAGCCCGAGGCGCCGGCCGAAATTCGTGGCGAATTCGGGCCGATCTCGACGTCGGTGCCGGGACTGGAAGTGAGCGAACTCTTCCCGCAGACCGCGCGATTGGCCGATCACATTTGCATCTTGCGGGCCGTGTCGAGCGGCGACAACGCGCACTCGTCGAGCGGTTACTACATGCTCACGGGCCGTCCGCACACGCCGATGAACTTCGAGAACGCCAATCCCGGTCCGCCGAACGATTTTCCCAGCATGGGGGCGGTCGTCCGCCGCTTGAACCCGACCCGTGGTCTGATTCCTTCGTCGATCACGCTGCCGCACCATATCTTCAACACCGACGGCAGCGTCTGGCCCGGTCAGGATGCCGGATTTCTCGGGCAGACGGTCGACCCCTGGATCGTGAATTGCGCGCCGGCCGACAAATCGTTCCGCATTCAGGGTCTCGCGCTGCCGCAGGACATCCCCGCCTTGCGCTTGTCCCGCCGGCAGTCGCTCTTGGTGCAATTCAACCAGCGGCGTGCCGCTCTCGGCGAGAGCCGGATGCTCGACGCCTTCGACGCCGACACGCGGCAGGCGTTTGAACTCTTGTCTTCCGGCCGGTCCGCAAAGGCCTTTCGCCTGGACGACGAGCCGCGGGCCGTCCGCGATCGGTATGGCCGATCACCGTTCGGGCAAAGCGTGTTGCTGTCGCGGCGACTGATCGAGGCCGGGGTCAAGCTCGTGCAGGTGAATTGGTATCGCGCGGCCGACGAACCACAGTCGAACCCTTGCTGGGACAGTCACACCGATGAGGCCGCGGCGTCTGAGGACAGTGCTGGCTCCGGCGACCGACCGGGCCTACTCCGCGCTTTTGGAGGATCTGTCACAGCGAGGCCTGCTCGACGAAACGCTCGTTGTCTGCATGGCCGAATTCGGACGCAGTCCGCGGATCAACGGCGCGGCCGGGCGGGACCACTGGGGCTCGGTCTATTCGGTTGCGCTGGCCGGCGGCGGTGTGCGCGGGGGACAGGCGCACGGCGCCTCCGACGCGATCGGCGGGCAGCCGAAGGAAGGGCGCGTACGGCCGCAGGACCTGACGGCGACGGTGTTTGATCGCCTCGGTTATCGGCCGGAAACGACTGTCAACGACCCGCTTGGCCGCCCGTTGCCCATCAGCACGGGTGAACCGATCGCGGCGATCGTGTAGCCTTGCTGGCCGGCTGGAAGACAGATTCTGGCCCGCTTTTTGCCAGCAAACGGAATGGGCTCACTTCGTATCGGGATGTCTCGGGTAGGGAGCAATGGTGAAATTGTTTCGCGGTCTCGGCTCGATTCCCGCGCGATTGGCCGATTTCGTGGTCGGACGTCCATTTCTCATCGTGGCCGTCCTGCTGATCCTGACGGCAACCGCGGGATTCTCCGCACGCAATCTCCGCTTTGACTTCAATCCCGATGCCGTCTTCGACAATCAAAGCAAGGTCATCAAAGACGCGGAACAATTCAACCTCGATTTTGGCGGCAACGAGAATGTAATCATCATCGGCTTTGTGGCGACTGGAAAATCCGACGTCCTGTCGCCGGCCGCTCTGACCTGGCAAGCCGAGACCGTCCACGCCTTCGAGCATCTCCCGCACGTGGTCCGCGTCGAGAGCCTGATCTCGATGGAAACGCCCCACGTTACCTTCTCGCTGCCGCCAAAGATGACCTACGAGCCGATCATCAGCGAGACGCCCGTTTCGCCCGAAACGGCGGATACCCTGCGAGAGCGGCTTGCGCAGACGGAGATGCCGTTTGGCTCCCTGGTAAGCAAAGACGAAAAGATGTCGGCAGAGATGGTCGTCTTCGATGCCAGCCAGCAAGAGTTCGACGCGATGGAGGCGATGGTAAAGAACGTCGACGACACGCTGGCTAAGTTCCCCGTTCCCGGCGGTTATCGCGCGGTCGTGAGCGGCTTGCCCGTTCTCCGCGTCGGCATCGTGCGGGACCTGGGGAAAGACCAGGCCCGGCTGATGCCGCTGGCCGGGATTCTGTATTTGATCACGCTGGCGCTGGCCTTCCGCAGCCTGTCGGGGAGCCTGTTGCCGCTGTTTGCCGTCGGCCAGGGGCTGATCTGGACATTCGGCGTCATGGCCCTTTGGGGTCAACCGCTCAACATCATCAGCAACATCTTGCCCTGCATGCTGCTGATCAACGGAGTGTCGAATTCGATTCATGTACTGACGCGATACTCCGAAGAGGCCGTGCAGCCGGGTGTCAGCCGCAAGGATGCCACTCGCCGCACGATCCGCCAGATGCTGGTCGCGTGCTTGGGCGCGTTTGCCACGGCCGCGGTCGGATTTTACGTCCTGCGAACGGCCAGTTCCCCCGTGCTGCAGAGCTTCGGCAGTCAGGCGGCCATGGGTCTGTCATTTCTCTATTTGACCGTGATTCTGACGCTCGGCGCTTTCTTGCCTTTCTTCAAACCGCCGGCGTTTCAGGATTCCCGAGCCTGGCTCGCCTTTTCGCGGGCTTTGGCCACGGTTGGCAATTCCTTGATCCGCTGGCGGTGGACGACCGTAGGGGTCTTCCTGGTGATCGCGGCGCTCGCTCTGTGGAGGGCGCGATCGGTCGAGATCAATTCATCGGCACTCGAAACGTACGACGAAAGCAATCCGGCGATTCAAACCCTGCGCCTCTTGGAGAATCACCTCTCGGGGCTGCTTCCGCTCCAGATCAGCCTGAAGGCCGACAAGCCGGATCTTTTCTACCGGCCCGACATCTATCGCAAGGTCGTCGAACTCCAGCAGTTCGCTTTGCATCAAAAGCCGGTCCTGTTTGCGCGCTCCTATCTCGATTTCTTTAACGAAATCAACCGGCCCTTTTCTTCAGGGGATGATTCGGGTCAGGCGGCCGCCCCGGACGAAGCCGACGAAGAGCACGACATCGACCGCGGCCGGCTCTTCTTGCGCCGCGTTGCCGACGAGATGCGTTATTGGGAGTTTATGACGCACGACGAAAAGCACGCCCGGATCTTGCTCAAGATCCGTGATGTCGGCACGCGGGACACGCTCGCGCTCGTGCGGACGCTTGACGCCAAGATGGCACAACTCTTTCCCCCTGGATCGGGCGTTGTCTACGAGGTGACGGGTGACGCGTACGTCGACGCCGTCGGTCTCACCGAGATGATCCACGAGCTGTTATTCTCCATCTTGACGGCGGCCGTGGTGATTTTCGGGCTGATTGCCATCCTCTTCCGCTCGGTGCGGATCGGCCTGATTACGATTCCGCCCAACGTGATTCCGCTCGTCGTGACGTTTGGCTACATGGGGCTGCGGAATTTCGACCTGAATGCGGGGAACGTGATCGTCTTCACGATCAGCCTGGGAATCGCAGTCGACAACACCATCCATTACATCCTGCGCTTTCGGGAGGAGTACGGCAAAGATCCCCACATGGAGCGGGCAACCTGGAAGACGATGCTTGGCAAAGGCCAGCCGATGTGCCTTTCGACGTTGTTGACGGTGATCGGCCTGGCCGTTCTGCTCTTGTCCGATTTCGTCCCCACGCGCCGCTTTGCGGAACTGACCATCGTGACTCTCACGGGAGCCCTGATCGGAGCCTTGTTCCTCTTGCCGGCCTGCGTCGCCATCCTGTGGAAGCGGCCCATGCGGCACGCCGAACCGGTCGAGGCACCAGGGACCAGCGGTCCCACTAATGCCTGCCAAGTTGACAGTCACCAGATACGGGCCGAGTCGCGACAATCGCCATAAATATCCTCTGCGAAGCAAGTTGCGATTGGCGAGCTAATTAAGGCACGGTGATTGCATTTCCTGCGGTTGGAAGAACGCTTTCGGCGTTTCTGGCAGAGAGCGGTCGAGTTGAATCATCCCGCCAGACTGCCAAGTTTGTCGGACGGGCTCGAGAGGTCGACTGACTCGTGGCCCCAACGAAACCGCATGGGAACTATCGCACCGAGGAGAAGCTGTGGCGAAACTCTTGAGCTTTGACGAAGAGGCCCGCAAGAGCTTGTTGGATGGCGTGACCAAACTGACGAAGGCTGTCAGCAGCACGTTGGGCCCGCGGGGACGCAATGCCGTCCTCGACAAAGGCTGGGGCGCGCCGAAGGTCACCAAAGACGGCGTGACGGTGGCCGAAGACATCGAACTCGAAGACAAATTCGAGAATATGGGCGTTCAACTGGTGAAGGAGGCCGCCTCCAAAACGAGCGACGTGGCCGGCGACGGCACGACCACCGCCACGGTGCTGGCCGACGCCATGTTTCGGGAAGGTTTGCGGTTCATCGCGGCCGGTGCCGACCCCATGTCGATGTCGCGGGGCGTGCAAAAGGCGGTCAATGCGGTCGTCGAAGAACTCAAAAAGCTCGCCAAGCCGGTTGACGCGAAAAACAAGAAGTCGATCGAAACGGTCGCCACGATCGCGGGAAACAACGATCCCGAAATCGGCCAAATCCTGGCCGACGCTTTGATGAAAGTCGGCAAGGACGGCGTGATCACGGTCGAAGAAGGCCGCCAGGTCACGACCGAAGTCGAACTCGTCGAGGGCATGCAATTCGAGCGTGGTTTCCTCTCGCCCCACTTTGTGACCGACGAAGACCATCAGGAATGCATTCTGGAAAACTGCCGCATCCTGATTTACGAGGAAAAGATCAGCTCGGCCAAGGCGATGGTTCCGCTCTTGGAAAAGATCTCCAAGGCCAACGTTCCGCTGCTGATTATCGCCGAGGACATCGAAGGAGAGGCATTGGCGACACTGGTCGTCAACAAACTCCGCGGCATTCTGAAAGTGGCCGCGGTGAAGGCGCCCGGCTATGGCGATCGCCGCAAGGCCATGCTCGAAGATATTGCCGTGCTCACCGGTGGCAAGGCGATCTTCAAGGATCTCGGCCTCAAGCTCGAGAACATCGATCTGCGTGACCTCGGCGTGGCGAAAAAGATCATGATCGATGCCGAGAATACGACCGTCATTCAAGGTGCCGGCTCGAAAGCGGCGATCGATGGTCGTGCCGAGCAGATTCGTCGCGAAATCGGTGTGACGGACAGCGACTACGATCGCGAAAAGCTGCAGGAGCGGTTGGCGAAGCTCGCCGGCGGCGTGGCCCAGATCAACGTCGGGGCGGCTACCGAAACGGCCATGAAGGAGCGCAAAGACCTGATCGACGACGCTTTGGCCGCCACCCGCGCCGCGATCGAGGAGGGTGTCGTTCCCGGGGGCGGCGTCGCCCTCTTGCGATGCCACGATTCAGTGAAAAAGCTCGGACTTTCCGGCGATGAGGCTCATGGCGCGAGCATTGTCCAAAACGTGCTCACCATGCCGTTGCGGCTCATCGCCCAGAATGCCGGACTCGACGGAGCGGTCGTGGCCAACAATGTCCGCAAGGCGAAAGAAAAGAACTACGGTTACGACGCGCTGGCCGACCGCTATGGTGACATGTTCGAGTTCGGCGTGGTCGACCCGACGAAAGTCGTCCGCACGGCTCTCCAAAACGCCGCCAGCGTGGCCTCGCTGCTGTTGACCACCGACTCGATCGTGGTTGACGAGCCCAAGAAAGAGAAAGAGGCCGGCGGCCACGACCATCACCATGACATGGGTGGCATGGGCGGAATGGGCGGCGGCATGGGTGGTATGGGCATGGGCGGCATGGGTGGCATGGGCGGCGACTTCTGATCCGTCCCCTGCCGAAGTACTCGAGACAATTCCTATTCTTCGATAAAGCGTTTCATTGAACGGGAGTCATAGCGAATCATGGCATTGAAACCTCTGGATGACCGTGTGGTGGTGGAGCCGACGAGTGCGGAAGAGAAGACGGCCGGAGGGATCGTTCTCCCCGACGCCGCCCAGGAGAAGTCGCAGCGCGGCACGGTCCTGGCGGTCGGTCCGGGCCGCATTCTGGATGGCGGCAAGCGGGCCGCGGTCTCGGTGCAGGTCGGTGACGAGGTCCTGTTTGGAAAATACGGCGGGACCGACATTGAGGTCGACGGCAAGGACCTCAAGATCCTCCGCGAGAGCGACATTCTGGCGAAGGTCTTGAAGTAGCTCGATCCTGAGACACACGGCACGAAAACAAGCCTGACACGAACCAAGGGAGTCCCTACAAGTGGCGAAGCAACTTTTGTTCGACGACCGGGCGCGGATCAAGCTGCAGCGCGGCGTCAAAATCCTGGCAGACGCAGTGGCCGTCACGATGGGTCCGACCGGACGCAATGTGATCATCGATAAGAGTTTCGGCAATCCGCTCGTCACCAAGGACGGCGTGACCGTCAGCAAAGAGGTCGAGCTGGAGGACCCCTTCGAGCACATGGGGGCCAAGCTCGTCAACGAGGTCGCCTCAAAGACCAGTGACATCGCGGGCGACGGCACGACGACCGCCACGGTGCTGGCCCGCGCGATTTACGACGAGGGGCTCCGCAGCATCACGCTCGGTTCGAATCCGATGGTCGTCCGCCGCGGAATCGAGAAGGCCGTCGAAGCCGCGATCGCCCATATCCAAAAGGCGTCGAAGCCTGTCAGCTCCAAGGCGGAGATCGCCCAGGTGGGTTCGATCTCGGCCAACAACGATCAATCCGTGGGCAACCTGATTGCCGACGCGATGGAGCGGGTGGGCCGCGACGGCGTGATCACGGTCGAGGAAGGAAAGGGAAGCTCGACGACGCTCGAGTTTGCCGAGGGAATGCAGTTCGACAAGGGCTACATCTCTCCGTACTTCGTCACCAGTCCGCAGAACATGACGTGTGTGCTCGAAAACAGCTTGATCTTGATCTACGAGAAGAAGGTTTCGAGCCTCCGCGACTTCGTGCCTCTCTTGGAGAAGGTCGCGCACTCGGGCCGGCCGCTGCTGGTGATCGCCGAGGATATTGAGGGCGAAGCCCTGACGGCGCTCGTCGTGAACCGACTCCGTGGCGTGTTGAACATCTGCGCGGTGAAGGCGCCGGGTTTCGGCGATCGCCGCAAGGCCATGCTGGGCGACCTTGCCGTCCTGACGGGCGGGACCCTGATCTCCGAAGACTTGGGCATCAAGCTCGAGAACGTCGAGATCAAGCATCTCGGACAGGCAAAGAAAATCGAAGTTACGAAAGACGCCTGCACGATCATCGAAGGGGCCGGCGACAAGAAAGCCATCCAGGCCCGCGTGCAGCAGATCCGCACGCAGATCGAGCAGACCGATAGCGAATACGACCGCGAGAAGTTCCAGGAACGTCTGGCCAAGCTCACCGGCGGCGTCGCCGTGATCTCGGTCGGTGCGGCGACCGAAGCCGAGATGAAGCAGACCAAGGCGCGAATGGAAGACGCGCTCCACGCCACGCGGGCGGCCGTCGAAGAGGGCATTCTGCCGGGCGGCGGCGTGGCCCTCTTGCGGTCGATCGAGGCGGTCAAAGAGGTGAAGGCGAAAGGGGACGAACGCATCGGTGTCGATCTCGTTGCCCGCGCCCTCGAAGCGCCGATCCGCCAGATCGCCGAAAACAGCGGTGCCGATGGCTCCGTGATCGCCGACGAAGTGCGGCAGAAGCCGGCCACGATCGGCTACGACGCGAACACCGGCGAATTCGTCGACATGTTCAAGAAGGGAATCGTCGACCCGACCAAGGTCGTGAAGAACGCCCTGCTCAATGCCGCGTCGATTGCCGGCCTGATGCTGACGACACAAGTGCTCGTCACACGGTCCGATGAGACGGACGGCGGTGCCAAGCCGAAAGTCGAGGGGAGCATCCGATAACTTTGCAGAGAATCGGGGGACGCCGGGGACTTGCTTCGCGGCGTACAATTTGACGAGAGCCCACGGGCCACCGGCAACGGTGGCCCGTTTGTCAGACCTCGATTGGTATTGCGGGATCGGTCCAGATCTCCTGAAATATGGTTTCGATGGCTTCTAAACGGGACTATTACGAAGTGTTGGGCGTCCAGAAGGACGCTAGTCCCGACCAGATTAAAAAGGCGTATAAAAAACTGGCGATCGCCAATCATCCCGATCGCAATCCGGGCGATGAGGCCGCCGTCCTACGCTTCAAAGAGGCCGCCGAAGCGTTCGAAGTCTTGAGCGACGACCAAAAGCGGGCGCGCTATGACCGCTTCGGCCACGCTGGCGTCTCGGGCAACGGAGGGCCGCAGTTCCGCGACGTCTCCGACATCTTCGACGCCTTCGGCGATCTGTTCGAAGGTTTCGGCATGTTCGGCGAGGGCCAGCGGCGCGGCGGCCGCGCCCACCGCGGCAGCCACCTTCGCAGCTCGATCACCATCGATCTGCTCGAAGCCTCCACCGGTTGCGAGCGGACTCTCGAAATCACTCGTCGGGAAGCATGTGCCACCTGCCACGGCAGCGGCGCGCGTCCCGGCACCAAGCCACAGACTTGCGATTATTGCGGCGGCCGCGGACGGGTCGTCCACGCGCAGGGATTTTTCCGCGTGCAGACGACGTGTCCGGCCTGCCAGGGGGGCGGGCAAATCGTCCGTGAAAAGTGCGTCGACTGCAGCGGGTCGGGAACCCAAATGCAGAGCTCGAAGCTCGAGGTGAAAGTCCCTCCCGGCGTCGATAACGGCATGCAGCTTTGTTTGCGCGGCGAGGGAGAGGCCGGTCCAATGGGCGGCCCGCCTGGCGATCTTTACGTCGACATTCAGGTGAAGCCGCATCCCTTCTTCGAACGGCACGAAAGGAACCTGTCGTGCCGCGTTCCGGTCGCTTTCTCGCAGGCCGCTTTAGGAACAGAGATTGAGATTCCGCTCCTCGATGGACGGCGGCGGCTATCGATCCCCGCCGGCTCGCAGCCGGGAGAGACGCTGCGGCTGAGCGGCCTGGGCATGCCCGATCCGCACGGTGGTCGACGGGGAGATCTCTACGTGGAGATCCAGGTAGAGGTCCCCAAGCATCCCAGCAGCGATCAGAAACGGCTGCTTCGCGAGCTGGCCGAGCTCGAGAATGTCGAAGTCACCCCGCAACGCAAGTCGTTCTTCGACAAGCTCAAGGACTATTTTGCTCCGGCTGAAGAAGCCGAGGCGAACAAATCCAGTAAATGACGGGGAATCGCATGGCAGAACAACACGAGACCAACCCGAAAAAGACACAACCCCCGCAGAGCCCGGCCAAGAATGGCGACGTGAATCCGGACGCGACCGACAGCGATGCCCAGAACGACACGGCAGACCTGTCGCTTCGCGAGCAGCTTGAGGCGGCCCGGGCGGAACGGGACGCCAACTACAACCTTTATCTGCGCTCACAGGCCGAGCTGCAAAACTACCGCAAGCGGGTCCAAAAAGAGGCCGACGAAATGCGTCTGTATCAGGCGCTGCCGTTGGCGAGGGATCTTTTGCCGCGCTCGACAACCTGCATCGGGCGCTGGCCGTCGCCGAGACGTCCAAAAGTACCGACAAGCTCGTCGAGGGCGTTCGCATGGTGGCGAAGCAGATTGAGGCGGCACTCAGCCGGCACCAGATCGTGCCGATCGAAGCCGCCGGGAAACCCTTCGATCCGAACCTCCACCAGGCCGTGCAGCAGATGCACACGGCCGAGCATCCGCCGATGACCGTCGTGCACGAGGTCGAACGTGGATTCACCCTGCAGGACCGGGTTGTCCGCCCCGCGGTTGTCATCGTCGCGCAGCGCCGGCCGACTCAGCCCCGGAAAAACCGGAAAACGAGCACTCGACCGGAGGGAAATAACGTATGCCGACGTATGATTACGAATGCAAAGCGTGCCATCATCGCTGGGAATTGTTCCAGTCGATCAAGGCCGAACCGGAAAAGAAGTGCCCTGCCTGCGGCAAACGGCAAGCCCAACGCGTAATTGGCCCGGGAGCGGGCATCATTTTCAAAGGATCGGGCTTCTATCAGACCGATTACCGCAGCTCGGCCTATAAAAAGGCGGCCGAGGCAGACAAAAAGGCCTCGGAAGGAAGCAGCGGCAAGAGCGAGTCGAAATCCGAATCGAAAGGCGAATCGAAGTCTGAGCCGAAGAAATCGGAAAAGAAAACTTCCAGCAAAGAGTGAGCGAACGGGCGAACCCAGGGACATCTTGTCGCGTCTTTGAAGAAAAATCATGATTCGCCAGCCGACCTGCCCGACCTGCCCGATCTGCTCGAAGGCGATCCCGCCGGAGATCATCCGGGGTTCGGCGCTCTTTCCCTTTTGTAGCGAGCGGTGCCGGCAGGTGGATCTGTTGAGGTGGTCGCAGGGAAAATACGCGATTGTCGAGCCGCTTGATCCGCAGCAGCTTGATTCCGAATTGCCGGACGTCGAAGAATAAAACTCCGCGAATAAAACTCCGTTCTGCAGGAGTCACCGCGACGAACAATCCAGACTTTCGTTCGTCCGCCTCGAAATCTCCGCGATTCGCTCTCGCGGCCGCCGCCGGGATTCTGCTTGTCCTGCCCTTTCTTGCGCATGCAGCGGACGGGCCAAACGCCGCCAAGCCGCTCCGCTGGGGGGCCGACCGCGAAGGGGGAGGTCCCTACGTCTATCCGGATCCCCGGAAGCCGGATCGGATGGTTGGCTTTGAGGTCGATCTGGCGAACGAGCTGGGGCGGGTGCTGGGGCGGCCGGCCCAGCTCGTCCTGTGCGCCTGGGATCAGATCCTGTCGAATCTCGACCGGCACGAAATCGATCTTGGCCTCAACGGGTACGAATACACGTCCGAGCGGGCCCGCCGCTACCGGGCGAGCATCCCGTACTACATTTACGAGCTGGCGTTGTGCGCGCGGGGCAACGATCCGACGACGGCGTCATGGTCCAATCTTCGCCAGCCGCCGGTGAATGGCCGGCACAAGCGGATTGGCGTCTTGGCCGGTTCGGCCGCCGATCGGTACGTGACGGCCGAATTCGCGGCGACCTGCGAAATCAAGCGTTTTGAGGGGGTCGTCGAGACGTTTTTGCTGGTCGATTCAGGGCAGCTCGACGCGACCGTGCAGGACCTGCCGGCACTCGAGTTTTACCTCGGGCAATTGAAACGCTATCCCAAGCTCAAGATCGTCGACCAACCGGTAGAGCCCGGCTACTACGTCGCCTACGCGCGGTTGGATGACGAACCGCTCATTCAGCAAGTCGACGGCGCGATCCGCCAGCTCTACGAGGAGGGGACGCTACGCCGCATCTACGAAAAATATGGCCTGTGGAACAAGGCGCAGAAGCGGCTTCCCGAGGTCTGGAAGAACTGGCCCCCGCGCGACACGTCCACCGAAGTTGGCGTGCTCGAGCAGATGTGGGCCGAGGTCCCGCTTTTCTTTCGAGCGGCCGGTGTGACGATTCTGTTGGCTTTTTTGTCGATGCCGGCGGCCGTCGCCATCGGGCTGGCCGCCGCACTCGTTCGCGCTTGGCCAACGCGCGTATTGGGAGATGACGGCACCGGGGCCACGTCGCTTGGACGACTGGGCCGCGGGCTGGTGACGACCTATATCGAAATCATCCGCGGGACGCCGCTCGCTTTTCAACTCTTCGTGGTCTACTTCGTGCTGCCCGACTTGGGAGTCACAATCAGCGCCTTTTGGTCCGGCGTGTTGGCCTTGGCGGTCAACTATTCTGCTTATGAAGCGGAAATCATGCGGCTCGGGATTCAATCGGTTCCCGTCGGCCAGATGGAGGCGGCCCTGTCGCTCGGCATGTCGCGGTTCCTGGCCGTCCGCCGCATCATCCTTCCCCAGGCGATCCGCACAGTGATCCCCGCGACGGCCAACGACTTCATCGCGCTCTACAAAGACACGGCGGTTTGCTCCGTGATTGCCGTCGAGGAGCTCTCGAAACAGTATTCGGTAGCGGCCAAAAGCACGGGTCTCTATTTGCAGATGGCCCTCATCGCCAGCCTGCTTTATTTGGCGATGAGCTACCCGTTGTCGCTATTGGCCGCGTGGCTTGAGCGGCGGCTCAAGCGGGAGACGGCGTCATGACTGCAGGGAGCCGCAAAGCGTGCTGACGGTCACCAACCTCGTCAAACGATGGGGACGCACCGACGTGCTCAAGGGGGTCGGCCTGCGGGTCGAGCGCGGAACGGTCAGCGTCCTGATCGGCCCTTCCGGCTGCGGAAAGACCACCGTACTGCGGTGCGTGAACGGTCTGGAATCGTTTCAGGAGGGCGAGATCGTCGTGGGAATGGCCCGTCTCACGGCTGGCACGTCTAACGGACGTCAGGACCAACTGAAGCAGCTCCGGCGCTGTGTGGGAACGGTTTTCCAGCAATTTCAGCTCTTCCCCCATCTCACGGTGCTCGAAAATGTGATCGAAGCGCCGATCCACGTGCTCGGAAAACCACGAGAAATTGCCGTCAGCGAGGCGCGTGCCTTGTTGGACCGGGTCGGCCTGGCCGAGCGCCTGGCGGCGATGCCGCACCAGCTCTCCGGCGGGCAGCAACAGCGCGTCGCCGTCGCGAGGGCGCTGGCGATGCAGCCCGACCTGCTGCTGTTTGACGAGCCGACGAGCGCGCTCGATCCAAAAATGACGGCCGAAGTGCTGTCGGTGATTTCCGACCTGGCGAAATCGGGCCAGACGATGCTTGTCGTGACGCACGCGATGGGTTTCGCTCGCAAGGTGGCGACAGAGGTGCATGTGCTGTCGGACGGAGTCATCATCGAATCGGGCCCGCCATCACAGGTCTTCGACTCGCCGAGCCATCCCGCCACGCGAGAATTTCTGGCCGAAGGGGCGTCCGCTTAGCGAGATCGCTGTTGAGCGCCCAGGACGTGTCTGAGCGCCGGCTCAAGTTGCGGGTACCGGAAGGTGTAACCGGTCTCCTCGAGTCGCCGCGGCACGACGCGGGCACTGGCTAACAGCAATTCGTCGGCCATCTGACCCAGGGCCAGCCGGGCGACAAAGCCGGGCAGGGGAAAAATCGTGGGACGTCGGAGGACATGACCGAGCGTCTTGGTAAACTCGCGGTTGGTGGTGGGATTTGGAGAAACGGCGTTGACCGGCCCGCTCAATTCCTCGGTGGTCAGCGCATGCAGAATGGCACCAATCACATCGTCGATCTCAATCCAGCTCCAATATTGCCGGCCGCTGCCGATGATTCCCCCCAGGCCCAGCTTGAACGGCAGCAGCATTTTCGCCAGCGCCCCTCCGGCCGGCGAAAGGATCATGCCGGATCGCAGGTTGACGACCCGGATGCCCAACGGCCGCAGCGGCTCCGTTTCCTTCTCCCACTCGCGACAGACCTCGACCAGAAACGCTTCCCCGGGCGGGCTCTTTTCATCGAGGATTTCGTCGCCACGATTTCCGTAGATGCCGATGGCCGACGCGCAAACGAACGTTTTTGGCGGCTGCTTCAGTTTGAGTAATGCATCGCAGAGCATCCGCGTGCCGTGGACGCGACTCTCGAGGATCGCTCGTTTTTGCCGCTCGTTCCACCGACCGGCGGCGATGTTCTCGCCGGCGAGGTGAACGACGGCGTCGTGTCCTTCGAGCCCCTCGCGATCAATCGTTCCCAAGATCGGGTCCCAGCGGACGACGGAACCGTGGCCGGCTTCGTCGGATGTCGCGCGGCGTACCACCCGCGTCACCGCATGTCCACCCGTCGTTAAAAACGGGACGAGCGCGTTGCCGACGAGGCCGCTTGCGCCTGTGACGAGGATTTTCATGGGTCGCGCCTGTGCCGTCCGGCGATGAGCCAGGAGGTCGCCGATCGTCGTTCGATGCCGATAATCAAACGTCGCCCGCAACTTGCGATGAAGCCACGGAAGTCCGAGCGACCATCCAATCGCGCCCCACGGAGGCGCAAACTCGATTCGATCTTCCAGCCAACTGGCGTCCGCTCCGTCGGGGCTGATTGTATGCGTATGCTGCCAGTGGGCAAACGGCCCGCGGACCTGAATGTCGCGAAACTGCTGTCCGGGGACGACGTCGCGATGCAGGGCGGTCCATCGTTTGCGAAAGGGGCCGAGAGCAATCTCGATCTCCACTCGCGATCCCTCAGCCACACCGTTGCCCGCGTCCATGAGGCGAATGCGTTCCCACGGCGGAGTGAGCCGACGAAACGCCCCGGGACGGACGTGCCACTGATAGACTTCGTCCGCAGGAGCGGGAATCCGCGAACGGTACACAAACGTCTCGGTCCTCACGGCGGCGGAGACTCATCAAAGGACTCGCGGAGACGGGCAATGGCCTCGGACGTGATCACGCGGACGCGCTCCTTGCTCAGGCCGTGTCGGTCGCCCAGCTCTCGGAACGTAAGCGGGCGGCGATCCCCCGTCAATCCAAAGCGATCCGTCACGAGCGCGCGTTCGCGAGAGGTGAGGCGGGCCAATTCTTCTGCCAACCGGCGGCACTCCTCGACCTGAATCAGATTGTCGGAGCCGATCGACCGGCCCTCCGTCCAAGTAACGTGAATCCGATCATCGCCGAAAGGAAACCGCGATCGCCGGCGGTAATCCTGGCGTCGCAGCCGCGCGAAGAAATTCGTGAGAGCGCGAGTCGCGTACGTGCTGAATCGAGTGCCGCGTCCGGAGTCAAAACTCTCGACACAGCGAATCAAGGGCAACGAGGCTTCGCTGACCAGTTCCTCGAGCGAACGCTCGGGAGCGGCAAAGTGTCTGGCAAGCGAGACGACGAGCCGCAGATTGCTCTCGACGATCCGATTGCGGATCGCGACCGCTTCCTTCGACGCGACTTTGCTGTCCGGCGAGTGACGGTATCGCAATCCCTTTGCCTTCAGGATCTTGAGACGGCCGAAGAGCCGCCGTTCCTCGCCGGGCGAAAGCAGATCATGTTGGCACAATCTGGCCAATGCGCGACGGCCGGCCTGGGTGCGTTGATTCATCGCGGAGTCCTCCCACAAAGAACAACCGCTCGCGGTACGTGCCTTTAACGGGAAAAATCCCCGCGTGTGCCGATTCGGAGAAGAGGTCCGTTTTTCCGCCGGCCTGGCTGCCCTTGCAAAGGCTCGCGTGCCGGGCGATCCTGTGAACCGGAGAACTTCTGCAGATGTTCAACAGACGGGAATTCCTGGGCGTCGGAGCCACGTGGGCTGCGGCACTCCCGATTATGCATCACGCTTTTGGCCGGGACCGGCGTTTTTCACGCGGTTTTGCCCCGCACCTCGGCATGTTCCGCCACCATGCGGGCAATGACGCAGTGGATCAGGTCAAGTTTCTCGCCGACGAGGGATTTCACGCCCTGGAAGACAATGGCCTGCGGGCCAAACCCGTGGCTTTGCAATCGAGGATCGGAGAGGAACTCGCGCGGCGGCAAATGACCATGGGCCTGTTTGTCGCGGTTGCCGATTTCGCTCGGCCGACATTTGCCTCCGGCTCGGTCGATTTGCGGAACGCTCTGCTGCGTGAATTGCGTTCGGCAATCGAAACAGCGCGTCGCGTAGGGGGCCGATACCTGGCCGTCATCCCGGGCAAGCGTGTCCATGCGCTTTCGCACACTTTGCAAATGCGGCACGCCGCGGAAACGTTATGGTACTGTGCCGATCTCTGCGAGAGGCACGACCTCACGCTGCTGCTGGAGCCGATCGATCTCGGTGTCGACTCATCGCGACTTTTCCTGCGCACGGCAAACCAGGCGGCCGAACTGTGTCGTGCGGTCGGTCGTCCTTCGTGCCGGCTCCTCGTCGACGTGTGCCAGCAGGCGACTGCGGGCCACGACGTGGCGGCACTTTTGGCGCAAACGCGCGACGTCCTCGGTTACGTGCAGCTTGGCGACTGTCCCGGCCGCAAAGAGCCGGGGACAGGCGATCTCGATGTAGCGAGGTTGCTCGCCCTTCTCGATGGGATCGGCTATCGCGGCCTTCTCGGGCTGGAGCACGGGAAACGGCTGTCCGGCCGAGAGGGAGAACGTGCCGTGATCGCCGCTTACCGCGCACTCGACGAAGCGGCTCAACGGCCCATCGCCGCCGCGCGTGCCGCGGCCCGCCACCGGTCGACATCCTCCTGAGTCAGCTCAAACACGTCGATCGAGTAGCCGATGCGCGCGACCGGCTGGAAGAACCGGAAATAGGCGAATTGGCCAATATCGACGGGGCGAATCTCGTTCTGCGGCGTGCGGACCCAGTGCGGCCGCCCCTGCTCGAAGTTCACGCTCACCGCATAACGGCCCGGCCGCGGGATGGGCGACGGCGGAATGTGATAGGAAATTCCGAGCGCCTTTGGCGGCACGGTTCCGAAATAGGCCAAGCCGATTTCGCCGATTCCGTGCTTGTCGAGATATTCCTTCAGTCCGCCGAGGTCCTGGCCCCAATCGAGATTCGAGTCGAGCAGATGCTCGCGTCCGCCGAGCGGCCCTCCGGCGAGTTCGTTGAAATACGCCAAATGGTACGGATGATACCGCACGGAAAACAGCATCCACCCGGCCAGCACGACGATCGTGAGAGTGCGGAACGGAAACGTCCGGTAGTCGAGCCAGCGGGCCGACTGCGACGCGAACAGAATCAAAAACGGAATCGCCGGCAGGACGTACCGGATTCCCAATTGCATGGGCGAACTTTCGGCCATCGCGATCACCGCCACCGCCGGCAGCAGGATCACAATTTGCAGAAGCAGCAGGCGGTCGCTGCGTCTGGCAAGGACAAGCCACAGCAACGTGGCGAGTGCCAGAAGTTGCAAAGGATGCGGCAGCTTATACAGAAGACCCCAAAGGTAGTAATGCGCGATGCCGTCGTCGCTCCACTGTCCGTCCAGAAAGACGGGATGCTTTTGCTCCATCATGTACCGTTGATGATCGATCCCCTCGACGTAGTCTCGCGGTAGCGGAATGGGCAACCAGCCGAGCCATGCCAACTGATGCACCGTTCCCCGCATCGCGGCACTCTGCAGGTCGTACGTCCGAAGGGGCGAGAACGAGCCGCGAAACACGTATCCGGCATTCAGAACTAACAGGCTCACAAAGAGCGCCAGGACCCACAGACCACACATCCGCCCGATCGATCGGGGCGTCCGAGGTCGGGCCTCCGGCGCGGGCTTGCTCTTTTTATCCTTGCTCGATTGTTGACTCGACAATTCGCTCCGTCGCGCAGCCCGATCGGCGTAGATCAGGAGGATAAAGAGAGCGATTGTGATTGGATAAAGCAAAAGCGACGTGAATTTAACGAGCTGCGCCAAGCCCAAGACGCTCCCAAAAATCAGGGCCCGCTTCCAATCGGGACGGCCCGCAAATTTCCACAGGGCAAACAGCGTGAAGACGAAAAAGGCCGCGGCTCCCATGTCGGTTGTCACGAGAGAGCCGTGAGCGATCAGGTTGGGCTCAAAGGCCCACAAGAGCGCCGCCAGGCAGCCGGCCGCATCGCCGGACAAGTCGCGAGCCCATAAGGCCGTCACCAGCCCTCCCAGCACGGAGATCAGCACGATCATCGTGCGGCCCAAGAAAAACCAGGTTCCATAATGTTGGCCGTTGGCCGCGATGAAGACGTCTCCCCAGCCCATCGCGTCGTGCGGCACGTTGACCGGTCCCGTTTGGGCCGATGTCAAAAGGAGCGGCAACGCGGCCGTCATACGGCACAGGGGAGGATTCAAATTGTCGAAATCGAATCGGCCCGTTTTCAGGTTCAACAAACCGACCGGCAGATGCCAGTACTCATCGTGTGTCGCCGTCAGCCGGGCAGCGGCGGTAATGCCGAGCACTGCGTGGATTGTCAGCAGAAAGGCCACCGGCAGCCAGAATCGCATCAACGCACGTTTTGCATCCGCCGTCATGTCTCAAGGGGCCTTTGATAAATTTCCGGCGTTACGGATGCGTCGCCGAGACCAGGTCAGAGAGCAAGCCTTTCTCAATCGCCTCGGCGGCGATGGCGTGGGCCCGCTCGTTGGGATGCGCGTCGAAACGGCTCACCGTCAGATTCTCGCCCGCGTACTGCCGAAAAACGGGCTCCAGATCCAGCACGGGGATCTTCTCCGATTTGCAAAACGCGATGAGCTTGGCGTCGGCCTCGCGGAATGCGTAATCGGGACCAAGGTTCTGCATGAAAGGGAAAAGCACCATGCGATAGTCGACATGTGCCTCGACACAGTCCCGATGAAGCTGGGCCAGCTTGGCCCGCAACCCCTCCCACGGTTCCGTTCGGTACGACTCCGCCAGACTCGCATAGTAGGAGGTCCCTTTCGCGTAGCGGAACTGGACGTAGCGAAAGTAAAGCCAGTTGAGCAGGTAGGTGTCACGAAAGAGAGGATTGCGCGGCTCGGCGGTCATGATTTCGCGGAGCGAGTCCTGCGTCCGCGGATCGTAGCCTTCGATATCGTTGATGTTGTAGATGTAAACGATCATGTTCACGTCGGACTTGTGTTCGCTGAGCAGAAGTGCCTTGGCCAGTCCCTCGATCTGTGACGCCTCATAGCCGGGCTCGCCGAGGTTGGCCACGACGTATCTGCCAGGCTGTTTCGCCTCGAGCCATGCCGCGATGCGGTCGGTGAAGCGATCGTCAATGTTCTTGATCCCGTGGCCCGCCGTGAAGCTGTCTCCCAAGAAAACGATGCGCTGCTTGCCAGGGGCTATGAATTTCGTAAAGGGCTCACGATCACGGAACCCCTCGTTATTCCGCTCTTTGTCGATGTGCAGCACGAGCCAGCGCTTGGAGACGTTTGTGATGTTGAACGTATCGCTGAAGTCGGCAAAGCAGGCGAAACCCAATTCGCCGGCCGTAATCGCGGCCAGCAGCATGGCCAGCGACAGGCCGGCGTTGGACGGCCATAAGCGGCGTGCGGTGCGGCGGCATCGCTGCCGATAGCGGAGCAAACCGTAGAAGAGGCCGGCTAGAACGATCAGCCAAATCAACATGGCGATGAGATAACCGATCGGCAGAGGGAGTACGAACATGATTTATTTCGACTGGAGCGCCGGTTTATCCACCGAGCCGGGCGGATGTTTTCGTTTCAGGACAATGAAATAGCCGTCGGTCGTGTCGGGAAGCAATTCCCACTGATCGGGATGGTCGCGGTACTCGGGAATCTGATCGGGCCGCTTGATCGCGCTGTAGTAATGCTGCGTATCAATCACGATGTAATCGGTGTCGGGAGGTGCGCCGGGCTTGTTGTTGTTGACCGCGCGGATAGTCGCTGTAGTCATACGATCGGTCGAAGTGCGTGAAACGCGGGTGGATAAAATCGGTGGAGGCCACGCGGGAACCAGGGGGAATCGCGGCCAACACTTGGGCGAAAAGTTCGGCCCGCCTGCCCGGGATGTACATTTTGCGCCAATAGGCGTCGGAATAGGGATCCCAGAAGGCCACGGATAACGGACTGAGTCCGAAGAAGACGCCCGCAAACAGGGCGCTCAAGCAGGCAAACCGGGCCCACCATGCTGTGGAGAGAGTGCTCGAAGCCGTGGTCGCCGTGCCTAGTTCCTCTTGAACCGGCTCTTCGTTTGAGCGGAAGCTGCTGTGCCCACTTGCCGCTCAGCCGGGAAACTGTTGCCAAACCGGCCGCGGCGGACCAAAAGATGATCGGCACCAGCGGCGCGTGGAAATGGTGCCGTGGATCGACAGCTCCGGGCAATTCGTTGAGTAACAACGTCAGAAGTAAGGGACCGCCGACGGCCAGCCGGCCCGGCGAGAACAGCGATAAAAATCCGACGGGCAACAGGACCTTGAGCAGGTAAACGGCGGAGACGGGCGTCAACAACTGGTCGAACAACAGCCGCGGGTTGGTGAGAATGTTCTTGGCGATCTCAGGCAGATTCTTTCCGAATTTGGGGAAATAGCGCACGTAGTGGATCTCTGCACCGTGGCGGAACCAGGGAATCAGCACCTGCGTGGCGACGTACAGATACAAAACGCTGCCGATCGCCACGCCCGCACCGAAGAGAGCGAGTCGCCATTTCTTGGAGGGATCGCCGGTTTTCCACTGTCGCAGCGCAATCCAAATGCCCAAGGGAGCGAGCACGATGGCAAAATCTTCCTGGGCCGAGAGGGTCACCAGCAACAGCGCAAGGAAGGACTTGTACCGCCCGCGTTCCAGTTGATCGAGCGCGAAGAGCAGCACCGGGATGGCCAGGCCATTCGGACGGAACGTCTTGAAATCGATCGAAATATCGAGAAATTGCATCGGGAAATAGAGGAGATAGGCCAGGGCCAACCAGACGGCGGCCCGCCAATCGCCCGTGTGCCGACGTGCCATCCAATAAACGGGAAAGCAACCGGCGGCCAGGATGGCCGAGTCGCACAATTCCAACAGCATCTGCGACGGCCACAGCACGTAAAGGGGGAGCAAAAACAGGTGGATGACCTGGATATGCTCACCCAGGAAGAGCCCCTGATCGAGATAGCTGCGGAAGCCTTTGCCGTGCAGGAAGTTCCACAGATGCTCCTCGTACATAGCCGAATCGCCATGGGGGAGCCAGAGTCCGCGGTAAAGCTGCCAGTTCATAGTGACGAAGACGACGACATACGCGGCGTAGCCGATCCAGACCGCCGTCGGAACGCGGAGTTTTCGGCTGGAGTGCTCTGCAGAGAGCGAGTTCTCCGTCATCGGCCGGGCGAGCACAAGCAGTGTCGCCAGCCAGCCGGCCGCCGCGAACGCGATCCAGAACACCGGACCCAGGAGGACGACGGCCTCAAAGAAATCCACGCCCGTCAGAAATGCGGTAAGCCGTGCCAGCTCCCAGCTCCCGCCGATAATCGCCCAGGCCCCTCCGAGAATTCCCCAATGGGCTGCCGCTTCGGCGAACGAAGTGGCACGGCGTCGACTGATCCACCACGCGCCTCCCAGCCAGCCAGCGATCGAAAACGAAGCGACGAGGACCAAGATTCGCACAAAGTTGATCTGCGCCTCGAGAACGATTTGTCCCTGGCTGTCTTTGACCGGTTGACCGTCACTCCCTGAGACGGGTTGCAAATGGCTTCCCAGCGATTCCACCGTCTGGTTCCACAGACCCTTCGACATCAAGCTGGTCGCGGAGAGAGACGAATCGAGAATCGATTGCACGCTCGCGGAGCAAAGCAGTGCGCCGAATTCCGACGCAAAGGGCCGCGATCAGCAGTCGCGGCGTGGCGTCCTCTGCCGGCACGCGTTTTCGCACCTCCGCCACCCTTTGCCGTTTACCCCGAGACGCCATAATTTGAGTGTATCTGTCGCTTGCCGCAGCGAGTATCGTAGGCAAGGTCGAATCCCGACGGACCGAAACGTGATGCGAGGCGAAGCGCGGCCCGTGCGCTGCGTGCTTATTTCTACGTCATTCGTCCGCCGTTTTGAGGGAGCTTCCCATGCATCCTCCGCTCTTGGACGTCCCGGAACTGGCCAGTCTCGAGGCGGGGCGCGGACTCGTGCGGATTCCCGTCGAACAGGACGTTCCCTTCACGCCGCGCGTTCGGGCTCTCGTTGACACGCGAGAATTTCAAAGACTCAAGCAGATCACCCAACTCGGTCTGGCGTCCCGCGTCTACCCGGGGGCCACGCACACGCGGTTCGAGCATGCGCTGGGCGTCTTTCACAATGCCGTGCGGTACCTGCTGCAACTGGGCAAGGCGGCCCGTTTTCGCGAGATCATTGATCCCCACCGGGCCGAAGTCGTGCTCGCCGCCGCCCTGCTGCACGACCTGGGACATTGGCCGTTCTGCCATCCGATCGAGGACATGTCACTTCCGGATCTTGCACCCCATGAGGAATTCGCCGCCCGTTTCCTGGGAGACGACAGCGAATTGGCCGGCGTCCTGAGGAAAGATTGGCACGTCGAGCCGGCTGAGGTACTGGACGTATTGAACGGTCGGGACGATTCGGGCCCCGTGCGGCTCATGCATTCTCTGCTTTCGGGGCCGATCGACATCGACAAGATGGACTACCTCGACCGCGACAGCCTGCACGCGGGGGTCCCGTACGGCCGGAATTTTGACCGGAACCGACTCATCCAATCGCTGCTCCTCAACCGGGCCGGTAACGGGTTGGCCATTTCGAGCAAAGGAAAGACGGCGGCCGAGCTGATGGTTTTGCGCGGTACGTCATGTTCAGCGAGGTCTATTGGCACCACGCCGTGCGGTCGGCAACGAGCATGTTCGCCCGCGCGTTTTTCGAGCTGCGGCAGCGGCTCGACCTCAACACCTTTTTCCGCAGCAGCGAACCGGACGCGATCAGCGCGCTGCGGCGAGCGGCGGAGGGGACGCGGTGCGAGTCGCTCCTGGCGGGCATCTTCGGACCCAAGCGGAGCCTCTACAAACGCGTGGCGGAATTCAGCCTCTACCAGGTGCCCGAGATCTACCGACTTTTGGCCCGCCGGCCTTGCTCGTATCTCATGGCCTGTGCCGAGACTCTCGCCGGGCAACTCTCGGAATGCATGGGCGAAACGATCGGGCCCGTCGAGATTCTGATCGACGCTCCCCCGCCGCACCGGGAAATCGAATTTGACGTCGAGATTTACTATCCCAAGGAGGACGTCTACCGGCCGTTACACCAGGTTTCGCCCGTCGTGGACGCATTGGCCCGGACTCAATTTGACGACTACGTTAAACGGGTTCGCATTTTCGCGCATCCCCGGCTGACCGCCCGAATCGCCTCGTCGACGGCTTTTACAACCTGTCTTGCCAGCGCAATTTCCGAAACGCCGGATCTCAAGCCAGCCTAAGAGTGGCGGGACAACCCGGCGCGGCGTCCACCCGTCTGTTTCTTGCCCCGCGTACCCACCTTGTCTGATTTGGGGGCCTGTGTTAAAAGACGCGCCCCGGGAGCAGACGCATGGATGTCAAACGCCTTCTGGTCGAACTTCGCCGCTGGCCTCTCGGACGGATTGCGCTCGTCGCGGCGGCGGCTCTGCCGTTTCTGGCGTCGCTGGGCTTTTGCTCGGTCAACCGCACGCCGCGAAAGCCGACCGGTGTCATCGACCGACCTTCGCTGGTCTTCGATCAGTATTTCGTCAATTTGAGCGAACTGCACAACGCGGCCCGCGTCGAGGCCTGGTATCACTTCAAGAACACGGGCAAAACGCCCGCCCGGATCACGAACCTCGAGCCAAGCTGCGGCTGTCTCAATCCGAAAGTCGAAAAACGCGAGTATCTGCCCGGCGAAGAGTGCGAGTTCTCGCTCGGCGTGCTGATGACACGCGAAAAACCGGGGCCACACGATTACTTTCTCCGTATCGATTACCAGGACCCCAAGCCTCGATCGGTCACGGTGGCCTTTAAGGTGGTCGTGCGGCGGGAAGTGACGGTGCGCCCGTCTCAGCTCATGTTTTTCCAGTCCGGAACGGAAGGGCGCCCCCCCAATCGATCCTGATTAGCGACATGCGGCCCACGCCGTTTCGCGTGACCGGAGCGACTTGCAAGTCTCCGTTGGTCAGATTCCAGATCGGGCCGGCGACCGACGATCCGGATGCCGGCCGGGAAACGACCGTATTCATCACGGTCGAGGGTCAGGTGCCCAAACAGGGCGTCAAGACGGCGGTCATTCTCTCGACCGATGATCCGTACTATCCGAAAATTCCCATTCCGATCTGGATCAGCAACATGCACAGTTCCTCGATCCAAAGAACGTCGGCGACGGCCGTCGGCACTTCTCGTCCCGGGTCTTGACGGCGTGCGGCCAGACGCCCCGATCGATCCGGACCGGATCGCCCTCGGTATCCAGCAGCCTTGGGCGGAACTCATTCTCCGCGGTATCAAAACGCTCGAAATCCGCTCGCGTTCGACGCGGCTACGGGGCCCGATTTATTTGTACGCCTCGAAGCGCCCGTCACCCCTGCCGGCAGCCGTTGCCGCGGCCCGACGGCACGGAATTGCGGTCGACTCGCTCCCTTTGGGTCTGTTGGTCGGCACGATCAACCTCATCGACTGCCGGCCCGCACGCAGCAAGGACCAACTGGCCGCCTGTGTGCCGGCACAATTGCTGCAGGGTCAATTCGCCTGGGAACTGTCGGATCCTCAGCCGTTTGACGTTCCCCTCACTGTCCGATTCTTGCCGTATGGCGTCTGGTTTTATCCGTTCAAGCGGCGACCGCCGGACTGGTCGGGACGACGCAAACCGTGAGTGTCGCTCCAAAGCGAATCAACCGCCAAGCGGGCCCGGCTCGAATCTGTGGTTGCGGCTAGGCTGAAGGTGGCCTTTCGGCGTACTATTTTAAGTGGGCGGAGGAAAGGCGTCCGTTCCGGCGGTCATTGCCCGCTTCTTGTTGCACGCGTCTGGGAGGTGTCCGATGGCGAGGGTCGCGATTGACGTGCGAGACCGGTCGGAACCCGATGTCTCCGTTCCTGATCGGGCCGATCCCGCGACGACTGTCAGCGGCGTGCCGATTGCGCCGCTATATAGCGGCGCCGATCTGGCCCGCATGGGGATCACGGAGCCGAAGAATCTGGGCCGGCCCGGGCAGTACCCTTTTACGCGCGGCGTGCACGAGGCCATGTACCGCGGCCGGCTGTGGACGATGCGGCAATTCGCCGGCTTTGGCACGCCTCGGCAGACGAACGAACGCTTCCGCTTCCTGCTCGAAAAGGGACAGACCGGGCTGAGCACGGCTTTCGATCTCCCCACGCTCATGGGACTCGACAGCGACAGCCCGCAGTCGTACGGAGAAGTCGGTCGCTTGGGAGTCGCGGTCGACACGATTGACGACATGCGGCAGCTTTTCGACGGCATCGACCTGGAACAGATCTCCGTTTCGATGACGATTAACGCCCCGGCCGCCATCATCATGGCGTTCTACCTGGCCAGTGCCCAGGAAGCGGGGTTCGATTGGCGCAAGCTTCCGCGGCACAATCCAGAATGACATCCTCAAGGAATTCCACGCGCAAAACGAGATCGTCTTTCCGCCTGAACCCTCCGTGCGGCTGGTGGTCGACCTGATCGAGTTCTGCGCCGAGAACGTGCCGCAGTGGAACACCGTTTCCATCAGCGGTTACCACATTCGCGAGGCCGGCTCGACTGCCGTCCAGGAATTGGCCTTCACGCTGGCCGACGGCCTGCACTACGTGGAGGAATGTCTGCGCCGGGACATGGAGATCGACCGTTTCGCCAAGCGGCTAAGCTTTTTCTTCAACGCGCACAACGACCTGTTCGAGGAGGTTGCCAAGTACCGTGCCGCCCGCTCGCTGTGGGCCGATGTGTTGCGAAACCGTTATGGAGCGAAGGACGAGGCGTCGTGGAAACTGCGGTTCCACGCACAGACGGCCGGCTGCTCCCTGCAGGATCGCCAACCCGAGGTGAACCTGATCCGTGTCGCCTATCAGGCGCTGGCCGCCGTGATGGGCGGCTGCCAGTCGCTGCACAGCAACAGCATGGACGAAACGCTGGCCCTCCCCTCTGAACACGCCGTCACCCTGGCCCTGCGGACGCAGCAGGTCCTGGCGTACGAGACGGGCGTGCCGAACACGCCCGACCCTTTGGGTGGCAGTTACTTCGTCGAAACGCTGACCGAACAGATGCGGCGGCAGGCGGAAGATTATTTCGAGCAGATCAAAGAGCAAGGGGGCATGCTGGCGGCGATCGGTTCCGGCTTTTTCCGCCGCGAGATCGCCGAGTCGGCGTTCGCGTATCAAAAGGCGGTCGACAGCCGGCAGAAAATCATCGTCGGCGTGAATGCGTTCCAGGAGGACGAACAGCAGCCGATTGATATTCTGCAGGTCGACGAAGAGGCCGAAAAAGAGCAGCTTCGCAACCTCAACCGCATCAAGCGGGACCGCGACGGATCGGCCGTGCGGGCCTTGCTCGACCAATTAAAGCGGGCCGCCGAACGCAAAGAAAACGTGTTCCCCGCACTGTTGGAGGTGGCAAAGGCACGCGTCACCGTGGCCGAAACCATGAACGCACTGGCCGACGTCCTGGGACGCTACGAATCGGGTGAATTGTCGTGAGGACCAATTCGCCGGCGCCGCGGATCGTCCTGGCGAAGATCGGTCTCGACGGCCACGATCGGGGAGTCAAGGTCGTGGCACGGGGGCTCCGCGATTCGGGCTTCCACGTGATCTATGCCGGCCTGTGGCAGCCGGTGGAAGCCGTCGTGCAAACGGCCCTCGACGAGGATGCCGACTGGCTCGGCATCAGTCTGCTGAGCGGCGCTGACATGGCGCTCATCCCGCCGCTGATGAAATTGCTGCGGGAAAAGGGCCTGGAGAATGTCGGCGTCCTCGTTGGCGGCATCATTCCGGAAGGCGACATCTCCAAGCTGCAGGCATTGGGGGTGCGAGCCGTGTTCGGACCGGGGACCACGATTCCCGAAATCGTCGGCTTCCTGCAGAATGACCAGCCCGAAACGGAACCCGACGATCTGATCAACCGCTTTCGCCAAAAGGATCGGCACGCCCTTGCCCAACTGTTGACGCGAGCCGCTCGGGGGCAGTCGCTCGAGGCAATCCGCAAGGAAGTCACGGCTCATCCCACAAAAGGGCGCGTGGTCGCGTTCACCGGTAGCGGCGGCGTCGGGAAAAGCAGCCTGATTGGAAGGCTGGTTGAGTTGCTGCGGGCAAAGGACCGATCGGTCGCCGTTCTCTGTTGTGATCCGCAAAGCCCGCTCACCGGCGGGGCCCTCTTGGGTGATCGCCTGCGGATTGCGAAGGGGGCGGGCGACGCTGGCGTCTTTATCCGCAGCCTGGCAACGCCGGGCGGCCAGCAGGCCATCGCCCAAAACCTCGACCTGATGGTCGGTCTGCTCAAAAACTACGGATTTGATACGGTGATCCTGGAAACGGTTGGGGCTGGGCAGGGAGACACCGCGGTCCGCCAGCAGGCCGATACGCTGGTCGTGCTGCTGCAGCCTGAAGCAGGCGACGAGTTGCAGTGGGAGAAAGCCGGACTGCTCGAAGTGGCCGATCTCGTCGTGATCCACAAGGCCGACCTGCCCGGAGCCGATCGCGTCGCCGCTCAGGTCCATGAGCATCTGAACCTTCCCGGCTCGCGGCCGATTCCCGTCCTCAAGGCCAGTGCTGCCAAGGGGGACGGCCTGGACCAGTTATGGACGGCCATTGAACAGCGCCGCGTCATGACCGCTTTCGCACTCCCTGAACGCATCCAAAGCCGAGCAGATTACGACCGGCTGCGGCAAACCTTCCGCTGGGAGTGCCCGGAGCATTTCAACTTTGGCTTTGATGTCGTCGACCATTGGGCCGAGGCAGCTCCCGATCACCTGGCAATTTATTACGTCTCCGGCGAAGAAAAAAAGGAGGTCACGTTCGCGGAAATCGCCGACCGCTCGGGACGCCTGGCTCGTGCGTTGACCGAGTTGGGCCTCAAGCGGGGCGACCGTGTGCTGGTCGTCCTGCCGCGAATCGTCCCCTGGTGGGAGACCCTGGTCGGCCTGTTTAAGGCCGGTTTCGTCGCCATTCCGGGAACGACTCTGCTCACCGCCAAGGATATTGCCTTTCGTCTCGATCTGGCTCAAGCGGCGGCTGTGATTACCGACCGCGAGGGGGCCGAGAAAGTCGACGCCATCACCGCTTCGGCGCCGCACCTGCGGCACCGCGTGCTGGTCGCCGACGAAAATCGCCCCGGCTGGCACCGCTTTGACGACTTGATCGCCACGCAAGTTAAGCCGATCGATCGCATCGCGACGCGGGCCGACGAGCCGGCACTCGTCTATTTCACCTCGGGCACCACCGGAATGCCGAAGATGGTGCTTCACACGCATGCCAGTTACGGCCTCGGCCACCGCGTGACGGGCCGCTTCTGGCTCGACCTGCGGCAGGACGATCTGCACTGGAACGTCTCGGATACCGGCTGGGCCAAAGCCGCCTGGTCGAGTCTCTTCGGACCGTGGAACTGCGGGGCGAGCCTCTTCGTTCACCATACCCCCGGCAAGTTCCAACCGGCCGATGTGCTGACGTGCCTGGCTCGATACCCGATCACCACGCTGTGTGCCGCCCCGACGATTTATCGCTGGCTGGTGCAGCTCGATCTCGAGAAATTCCGGCCCGTGGCCCTGCGGCACTGCGTGGCGGCCGGCGAGCCGCTCAATCCTGAGGTCATCGCCGTCTGGAAAAAAGCGACCGGTCTCACGATCCGCGACGGTTACGGCCAGACCGAGACGGTGCTCCTTTGCGGCAATTTTCCAGGGGTCGACGTGAAGCCCGGCTCCATGGGCTTGCCCACGCCGGGGTTCGACCTGGCCGTCGTCGACGACGCCGGCATCCCCGCCCCGGTCGACCAGGAGGGGGACATCGCCATCCGCATCGAACCCGAACGGCCGCTGGGGCTCTTCCACGAGTACTGGCAGGATCCGGCCGCCACCGCGCACGCCTTCCGTCAGGGCTGGTATCGCACGGGAGACTGCGGCCGGGTCGACGCGGAGGGATACTTCTGGTTCGTGGGCCGGGCCGACGACGTGATCAATAGCTCCGCCTACCGCATCGGTCCGTTTGAGGTCGAAAGCGCCCTCGTAGAACATCCGGCCGTCGTGGAGGCGGCCGTCGTCGGCAAGCCCGACCCGATCCGCGGCGAGATCGTGCTGGCGTTCGTCGTCTTGGCCAAGGGCTACACGGCAAGCGAATCGCTCAAGACGGAACTGCAGGAGCACGTCAAACGGACGACGGCTCCGTACAAATATCCCCGCGAGATCGAGTTCGTCGAGGAGCTGCCCAAAACGGTCAGTGGAAAAATTCGCCGCGTCGAGCTCCGCCAGCGTTCCCGCTCGGACTGAGGAGAGCGATCCCATGCAAATCCAGATGCAGGCGTTTGGCCGGAAGCAGGGATCGCTCCGCAGAATCATCGCCGACGATCTGTTGGCCCACCCGCATCCCGTGTTGTACCTGCAGGAGTTCAAAAGTCCTGAGCGGGCTCCGGGCTGGTCGAAAATTCTGGGCAAGAACCTCCCCGGGCGCTCAACATCAAATGGGAGGCGAGTTCTCGCATGCTCACCGCCCGGGCCATCGCCAAGCGGGGCAACACGCCGCACGAACTGCTGGGTCAGTTCATCGCCTACCTGATCGAACGCCACGGCCGCAAAGTCACCAGCGTCAATATCCAGCTCCGATAAACGAATCGGGCCGCGTGATTCTCGACGCGACCAACGGCACGGGCTCGGCGGATCGGATCTACTTCAGCGATGGAGTTCGGGACTTCGGCTCAAATGCCGAGGACTTCGGCAGGGGTTCCTTTCGGCACCCGTCACAACCACCGTACCAGCTTGACGTTGCCGCGGTTCAAACGCTGTTGGCTGGATGCGCGTACGGGGTGTGTTCCGCTACAATGTTCATGATCTCGCATCGTTCGGAGAATCCTGGGTGCCAGAGCGCCTTTGCCCGTGAGTTCGGGGGCGGGCGTTCGAAAAGGGCAAGATCCACGACCTGCGGGCGGACAAACCGGCGGGGTGGCCGGTCCGTCGGAAGAATGCCGATGGGACAACTCTTCAACACGATTCGGAGCCTTGTTGCAGACGAAAAGTACATCGTCGCTCAGCACGCTTCCGAGCGGCTCGAAGAGCGCGGTATCATGGAGTGGCAGGTCGTCGCAGGTCTGGAGGACGGCGACTTGATCGCCGAGCGGCCGGACGCAACCCCGAACCCCGTGGTCGAGGTGCGCGAGTCCTTGGTGGACGGTACGGAGTATAAGGCCGTCTGGTCGCATCTGAGTCAGAGCGGCGTCGCCAAGCCGGTAACCGTCCACTTCTTCGACAGAGGTTAGCCATGCGTATTCCCGGACAGCGGATCAAGCGGACACGGCTGATTCAGACCGAGAAATATGTGGTTGCTGTCGAGGTCGAGATGGTCATCCCGGTCGACGATCCGAGCGAACCGTGCTACGAATCTGAAACGGTCGAACTCCTTCGGGATATCCAGGAGCATGCGGAACGAGGAGACGTGGCGTGGCTGTCTCAGAAGGGCAAGGTCTACGCTGCCGTGGGAGCGGCGTGACTGACAGATACGGGGTTGACGTCGCCGCTTTTGAGCTTGGTCGTTCGGCGAGGATACTGTGACATGAAAAACGACCGCCAAGGGGCGTTTCGCAAAAACAAGAAAATGCAAACCACTGTCGTCGAGTCGCAGAAAATCGTTGCCTGTCTGCGACTCCACAGGTCGGGAACGACGGTGCCTCGGACATGGCTCGGGTTCGTCTCGTCGACGACAGCGGCTCAAGGACCCGTCCTGGTATCGTGGCATCCATTACCCAAAATGGGTGGGACGAACATCCGGCCAGAGCGGTTTTCCTTCGCGGCTCAGCAGGTCCCAGCGAACCCGCTCGCAGGGGCTCGGACCCAACGCGCGGTGTTGCCAATCCAGAAGTGGAGCTGATCCGCGTCTCGGGCTTGCAATCCGGCACGATCCAAATGGGGACCGGACGATGAAGCGATACGCATTTGTCCTTGCAGGCGTGTCCTTGTTTTCCATCGCCATCGCGGTACTCCCTGGGCTTTTCCCTGCGGAACGGGATTTCGTTCGGCACGAAGGGGCACGCGAATTCGACTTCGAAGAATTGCGAAAGCACACGCTGCAGATGATCGAGCGAGATCCGTCGAACACCGAAATCTATTTTGCGAATTCGGCGGAGTTCTTCGCCCGCCCCGAATATCACGCGGAAGCCCTTCGTCGCATGGAAGAGCGCATCAAGGCCAAGCCGTCGGGGAGCGCCTATTGGGTCTTGGCGGAGATCTGCCAACGCCGGGCCTTGAGTCTCACATTCCGGACGGAGGACGAAAAGCGTCGCTTTCTCCAGTATTTCGAACTGGACACGGACGCCGGCTTCCCGAAACACGACGACCAAACACTTATTGCCAAAACGATTCAGTACGACAAGAAGGCGATCGAGCTGGCGAAGGGGGCATGGTTTGGATTCGACTTCGGCTACGCCAACAGGTATTCACGAGATCTTGTCGAGTTCTATTCCAGAATCAACCGACACGCCGAGGCGCTCGATCTGTGCCAGGCTCTGGCGCACGAAAAGTCGAATCTCTCGGACGCCTCCTTTTTGCTTGCCTACGGGGAAGCGTTGTCTGCAGCGGGGAAGATCGAAGAAGCCGAAAAATGGCTGTTGAAAGTCCGCTTAAACGATCACGAGGGATTCGAGCACGGTCCCGCTTGCCACACGGTCGATGCCGAAATGACTCTCGGCCGGATCGCCTTGAAGCGCGGAGACGTCGATGCGGCAGCGGCGCACCTCCTGGCTTCGACGCACGTGCAGCGATGTTGTCACAACTCGACGAGGGGCTTCCCGACGAAGCTCGCCTCTGAGCTGCTCGACAGAGACAAATCCGCCCCGGTCATCGAGTTCTGCCAAAGTGTGCTCCGCGACTTCACGCCGGATGCCGACTATCTGGAGGCCCTATTAGCACGAGCGAAAGCCGCCGGCCAAAAGAAATCAAGCTCATGAGATCGTCAATCTCCGCCGGGTGCCCGTGCTGAGCGGGGTATCCTTTTGGCCCGGGTCAGCAGCGCTCGTGCGAGCGGTCTTGCACACTCGAAGGCTCCGCTCGGTCTCGAGCCGAGCAAAGACTGCCGCAAGGGCCGCTGCTGGACGTTTTACAATTCACTTCCCACGTCAATTCGAGTAGCACACTGCTAAACGGAAGCCGTTTAGCAGTGCCACCATCTGCCCCCAAAACGACCGTCGCCGCTCCAAACCCGTCTGCCGCACGCCTCACACCTAAACAAATTTTAGCAGATCCTCTGCGTTTCGTTCAAGATCAATCTTGAATTTATTGGCCCATAAATTATGGAGTGCGAATTCCAACGCGGAAGGCCAAAGCGGCGTACAATGGTGATACTCGCGGACTGAAAAACGCGGCCCGGTGAGACCGTGCGCCGTGCATTCCACGACAAACGGACGCTGTGAGCAGCGAGCTGCTGCGACTCGGTCAGGGGTCGGGGACCAGGGGTCAGGGGATGGAAAGAAAACTTCCCGCCGTCGACATGCTGATGTCCGGACCTCGCTTTGCCAACCAGATGTATTTTTCTGTGGTGGCCGGCGGCAGGCGTAAGGCAGGCGGGTGATTGCGCTTAAGGATTGTGCGGCGAGCCTGCGCGGGGCCGGACTGGCGAGTTTTCTGTGGTCGTGCCGGGCCCCCTTTTTTACCACAGAAAAACCAGAAAAATCCTCGGAGGCGCTCTTCGTGGCGAGGCGAAAACGGGCCATTTTCCGCGGGGAAATGGCCTCTTATGGCCGGTGCGGGGCGGCTTTGGCCGCTGGGGCTTTGGCGTGAAAAATCGGGTGAAAACGTAAAAAACCGGCGGGAGGCCGCCGGTTTGGTCCATTTTTGGTGCAAAAAGGGGTCTGTTTTGCGCCGTTCGTTGCCGGTCGAAATCAGCCGTTCGCATTTACCTGTCGGCCTTCGCCGCCAGCTTCGTCCGCTCGAAGCGTGAGATGCCGCGGCCGTTGGCCGTGATGCTGAGGAAGTACATCTCTCCCGCCTGGTCTTCCCCAAAGGAGACGATCGGCAGCTTCGGCGTGCGGATCGACTGGTTGGCAACCACGCGCTTCTTGGCGGGATCATACCGCAGGGCAAAGACCGTCCCCGCGATGTAGTCGGCGTAGAGGTAGGCCCCCCGCAGCTCGGGCAGCAGGCTCCCCCGATAGACGCCGCCGCCGGTGACCGATTTGCCGATGCTGTGATGGTATTCCCAGATCGGATCGATCAGGTTCTTCCGCGGTCCGACGCCCCGTACCCCGAACGGGTGCAGCGCCTCCCGGATGTTCCAGCCGTAGTTTCCCCCCGCGACGAGCAGATCGATCTCTTCCCACAGGTCTTGCCCCACGTCCGAGGCCCAGCCGACGTGCGTCTCGCGGTCGAACGAAAACCGCCACACGTTCCGCAGTCCGTAGCACCAAATCTCGGGCCGGGCATCCGCCTGGCTGACAAAGGGATTGTCCTTGGGAATGCCGTAGGCCTTCGTGCCGTCCTTATGGTCGACGTCGATCCGCAGGATTTTTCCCAGCAGCGTTTGCAGATTCTGCCCGTTGCGGAAGGGGTCGGCCGCCAGGCCGCCGTCGCCGACGGCGATATACAAATAGCCGTCCGGCCCGAACACCACCGTTCCCCCGTCGTGGTTCCAGAAGGGGTGCTCGATCGTCAGCAGAACTTCCTCCGACGCGGGATCGGCCTGGTTCGGATTGTCGCGGCGGACGCGGAACCGGGAGATGACATTCGTATGCGGACGCTTCGCTTTCTGCACCGTATAGAACACGACGAACTCGCCCGTCTCCTTGTACCGGGGCGGAAAGGCGAGGCCGAGAAAGCCTTCCTCGTCTTCCTTGTCGTTGTAGCGCACGCGGTCCTGGATATCGAGGAACACCTCGGTCTTCTCGGCATTCGGGTCGTTGGGAAAGACGTGGATCACGCCGTGCTGCGTCGCCACGAAAACGCGGTTGCTTCCGTCCCCGGCATGCGTGAGCACGATCGGTCGGTGATGGACGACTTTCCCTTCGGGCGTCTCCCCGCTCCAGCCGGTCCACTGCAGCTTGGGAAAGGCCGTCACCGCCTCGAGCGGCAACGGCGAATCGTCGACTTCCGCGCCCGGCACGACGATCTTCGCCGATTTCACCGTATCGGCCGTCACCATCAACAGGTGCCCGCGCCGGTCGGGGCAGATCCCCTTCGACGGCTCGCTGCCGGGCAGCAGCACCGGCTCAGAACCGGGCCGATTGATGACAAACACTCCCTCGCCCTTCGCTCCGTCGCTGATGAACAACCGCCCGTACGGATCCCAGGCCAGGTTGAAGATTTCGCGAAAGCCCTCTTTGATCGTTTCAATGCTGGAGTCTTCGATCTTCACGCGGCTGATGCAGTGCCGTTTCGAGTCGGCCACGAGCAGGAACGACTGCCCGTCGAGCAAGAGTCCGCTGGGCGTGCCGAAGTCGGCCCGCCCTTTCCCTTCGACGATCCAATCGACGTCCCCCCCCATCCCGATGCGAAAGATGCCGGCCCCCTGGCCGTTCTCGTCTCCCGTATCGGCGACGAACAGAGCGCCACGATCGAACTCGACGGCGATCGCGTTCAAGTTCCGCGGAGGCGCGGGAAACGCACTTGCCGCCGCCAGGACGGTCGGCTTGCCCAAGCCGTCGATTTTCCAGACGCGGTTCTTGTCCGTGACGAACAACGAGTTGCGGTGCGCCACGATCCCTTTCGGATCGTCAAAGCCGCTGGCAAACGGCGTGGCCTTGCCGTCCTGAATCAAAAGAACGGCGCCATCACCGCTTTTTCCCGGCTCGCCGGGCACAGTCACAAAGATCCGCCCGTCGTCGGTGACCGCCACCCCCTGTGGATTATTGAGCCCGGCGGCCAAAGTCGACGTCGCCGTCTCGGCCGCGTGCCCGACCGCCACGCAGAAGGACAAAACGCAGAGAGACGAAACGCACAGGGAAAGCAAGGTTTTCTGCAGCACGTTCTCACACCTTTCTGCCCGATCAACTCGATCTCGTGCCCGTTATTATTTTGCCGGCGCGATCATGGTAACGACCGAAAGCGGCCTTTGCCACGAGCCATTCGTCGGCAGTCGATCCGGCGGAGATCGGCGCTGGAGCCGTCTTCTCCCCAGCCCCGGCAGGGGCGGCAGCCTGCTTGCCACCCGCGTGAGCGGGTGGTTGAGTGAGGTTTGATGACGAGCCGCCGGCTTTACGCCGGCGGTCTTCAACTGCGCGTCGAGCGCTGCTCGAAAACCGCCAGCGTAAAGCCAGCGGCACCTAGGAGCGACTCGACTCAGCGCTGTAGTAATAAGGGAACTCGACAGGCGGCGTCTGTCGCCCCCTTCGGGGGCTTCAAGACAAAAAAGGAGAGCGGGATCCCACCCGCTCGCGCGGGTGGCAAGCAGACCGCCGCCCCTCGCGGGGCTTTCGCCTCGGATGTGAAATCGATATTGCGGGTCGTAAGATATTCCGCCTCCGTGCAGTCCAATCTGTTTGTCGGAAGAACGCACCCTGGCAGTGGGGACATGCGGCGGGCGGAATCTCGACCTGTCGGTCGATCGACTTCTCTTCGGACTTCACACCTGTTGGGGCATCCTCTACCATCGTGCGATTCAACACCCGAGATTCAAAGACCGGACGAGAGAACATGGCTGAGCAAAAAGCGACAAACGTTACCTGGCACGACCACAAAGTCAGCAAGGCCGAGCGGTCCAAGCTCAACGGCCACAAAGGGGCCGTCCTGTGGTTCACGGGGCTCTCCGCCTGCGGCAAGAGCACGATCGCCAACACGGTCGATCACCTGCTCCACTCGAAGGGAAAGCGGAGCTTTGTGCTCGACGGCGACAACATCCGCATGGGTCTCAACAAGAACCTCGGCTTCTCGGCCGAGGACCGGGCCGAGAACATCCGCCGCATCGGCGAAGTGGCCAAGCTCTTTAGCGAGGCGGGGACGGTCACGCTGACCGCGTTCATCTCCCCCTACAAAGCCGACCGCGACGCGGTCCGCAAGCTATTGGGCCCCGGCGAGTTCATCGAAATCTTCGTCAAAGCCTCGGTCGAGACGTGTGAAAAGCGCGATCCGAAAGGCCTCTACAAGAAGGCCCGCGCGGGCGAGATCAAAAACTTCACCGGCATCAGCGACCCCTACGAAGCCCCCGAAAAGCCCGAGCTGGTGCTCGATTCCGACGGGAAGGGAATCGACGAGCTGGCGCAAGAGGTGATGAGCTACCTGGAGAAGCAGGGAGTGCTGGCATCGTAGAGGGAAGAGGGAAGAGGGAAGAGGGCAGAGGGTGAATAAAACCCAGGCACGCATCGCGTGCCTTTTTTTCTGCCCGCACCCCTTTTTTTCTGCCCTCTCCCCCCTTCCCTCTGCCCTCTTCCCTCGACGACCCCCTCATTTGCAGCCTGATGTCCTACCAGTGACAATGACGGCCGGTAACAGTTTGTAATCTCAATCGTCCCTCGGGGGTCGTCCGCCTCATGTCTCAGCTCTTGTCGCGTCGGATCGAATCGGCTTTTTGCGACCGCTTTCCGACCTCGCATGCGCTGTATGAGCGGGCGAAAAAGCTCTTTCCCAGCGGCGTCACGCATGACGGACGTTATCTGGAACCCTTTCCGATTTACGTCGACCGGGCGGCCGGCTCCCGCAAATGGGACGTCGACGGAAATGAGATCGTCGATTATTGGGTCGGGCACGGGGCGCTGCTCTTGGGGCACAGCCATCCGGCCATTGTCGAGGCCGTGCGGGAGCAGGCTGGCCTCGCCACTCATCCCGGCGCCTGTCACGAGTTGGAAATTGAATGGGCCGAGTGGATTCAGAAACTCGTGCCCGCGGCCGAGCAGATCCGCTTCACCAATAGCGGCACCGAAGCGACGCTGATGGCCCTGCGTGTGGCGCGGATCGCCACCGGGCGGCACAAGGTCGTGAAGTTCATCGGCCACTTTCACGGCTGGCACGATGCGCTCATTCCGGCGGCCGATCCGCCGCATAACGCCGCTCCGGGCGAAGAGCCGCAATATGTCACGCCCGGTGTGACCGACGGCGTGGCGGGCGATCTCGTCCTCGTGCGGCCCAACGACCTGGCGGCCGTCGCCCGGGCGATTGAAGAGCACAATCCGGCGTGCGTGATCCACGAAGGGAACGGCACGCATTGGGGTGTCGTCCCGGCCTCCGCCGAGTTCCTCCGCGGCCTCCGCAAATTGACCCGCGACAAGAACGTGCTGTTGTTGCTTGACGAAGTCATCACGGGATTTCGCGTCGCTCCGGGAGGCTTCCAGGCGCTGTGCCAGATCGAGCCCGATCTGAGCACGTTCGCCAAGGTTCTCGCCGGCGGTTTGCCGGGGGGCTGCCTGGCCGGGCGGGCCGACGTGATGCAGGTGCTCGCCTTCAACAATCCGCTCGGCAAGAAGATGAAGCATCCCGGCACGTACAACGCCAATCCCCTCTCGGCGGCGGCCGGCTGCGCGGCGTTGTCGCTGGTGGCGACGGGCGAGCCGTGCCGCAAGGCCAACGAAACGGCCGCCGCGCTCCGCCAGGCCCTGAACGAATTGTTCGCAGCAAAAAAGCGTCGATTGGGTCGCGTACGGCCAATACTCGGCGATCAAGATCCTCCCCGAATACGACGGCCCGCGCCCTGACGCCGACGATTTCATCCCGTACGACAACGATTTCCAGCAAGCTCGACCGCAAGTTCGATGCGACCCTCTCGCACGCGTTCCGCTGCGCCTTGTTACTCGGCGGCGTCGACTGGATGGGTTGGGGCGGCTCGACTTCGTCGGCCCACACGGACGCGGACGTGTCGCGCACGGTCGAGGCGTTTTCCACGGCGATCGACCTGTTGCGCTCGGACGGGCTGGTGAACTAGAGGCGGGGCCGATGATCGCCGATCTGGCAAGCCCCAGCACTGGGCTCAATGCGACGGATTTCGCCGGTCCCTCGCCGGAGCGGATCCAGGTCGTCGAATCTTCGCCCGATCGACTCGTGGTTTATCTCCCCCATTGTGCATCAACCGGAATACTGCGCGTGGCTCGCGCCTTGATGCAAGTTGCGCTTGGAATCGTGCTTTGCGTGATCTTCGGCGGTGCGGGCATCGGCGTCAGTGGATGGTTGGTGGTGGCCATTGTGGCGGCGATCTCGGTCCGAAGCCTCGCGACGTTGGTCGAGTGGTCTCGCCAGCGGCTGACTCAAATGTACCTGAGTGTCGAGGAAGGGCGGTTTGTGGTCCAACGCGTTTTGCTGGGCCGCAAGCAAATCCACGAAACGATCCTGGGTCCGCGACCGTCGGCCGAGATCGTGACCGAGATGAACCAGAACGGCACGATTCATGTCAATGGAGTTGCGGGGAAGGAAGAGTTCGGCGCGTGGCTGGACCGTCGTGAGCAGCAATGGTTGGTTCAGGCCGTCAATCGGTTGAACGTGGCGAATGCGGTTCCTCCTCCGGCCGTTCGTTTGGGAAACGGGCTGGTTGAAGAAGTGCCGCGGCCGGTCGGACGCGACGAACTGCACCTTATTCCCCGAATCGTGGTCAAGGAGGCGTCGGACGACCGACTGTGCTATCGGCGGCGCATCGTCGGAGCGTCGTGGAAACTGTACACGTTCCTGTTCGTCCAGATCTGCGTTTTCGCCTTTGCGGAGCTGACCCTCCGACAAGGAAATGCGTTGGGAGCGGGCTGGCAATGGTTTTTGCTCGCAGTGATGGTGCCGTTTTTCGAAGTCAGCCTTTTTCTCTTTTGCGTATGCACGCTGCTTGGAACGCTCACAATCGATTTGACGGCCGATTGGCTGATCGCCGATTGGCGAGTCGGACCAATCCGCGTGCGTCGCAGGTTGGGCACCGACCGCATCTCGCGGATCGTGATTCGCTATGGAACTCCTTCACCGGGCCGCTTACTGTTCGTGCCGGCCGGCGGGCTTGCCATGTCTCTGGCGGTTGACGGCAAGCGGACCTTCAATTTGAATTCTCCGGGCGATTTGCCGACGGCTCGGCGCGTGGGCGGGATCCTGCGACACGAACTGGCACGGATGGGACGGCCGACAGACGATGTCTGAATCGATTTCCGAGGCGTCATTAACGGAACCGTCGCCGAGCATCATCACGGGCGGGATCCACGCGACGCTATTCGCCCTGGCCCTGCCGGCGCTGTTGGAACAACTCCTCACGTTCTTCGTCGGTTTCTACGACACTTATCTCTCCGGCCAGATCAGCGCGGCGGCCACGAATGCTGTCGGGTTGGCGACGTATGTCGGTTGGCTGGGAGGGATGATCTTTCGGCTCGTCGGCATCGGGGCGGCGGCGCTCGTGGCACGGCATTGGGGTGCCGGGGAGGTTGCCGAGGCCAACCGGACGACGAACCGGGCGCTGGCGCTCGTGTCGGTGATGGGGCTGTTGGTGAGTGCGGCACTCTACACGGCCGCTCCGCTCTTCACTGATCTGTTGGGCATGCAGGGCGAATCCCGTGGGATTGCCATTCATTATCTCAAGCTCGATTCGCTCTGTTATTTCTTCACCGGCTTTACGCTCGTGGGGGGATCGATCCTCCGCGCCTCAGGCGACACGCGGACCCCCATGCTGATCTACGCCATCGTCAGCGTGTTCAACGTGTTCGCCGCTTATAGCTTTGTGTATGGGTTCGGACCGATTCCCCAACTCGGCGTCAGCGGAATTGTCACGGGGACGGTCTGCGCGGGTGTTTGGCGGCCTGTTGATCATGGCCGGCTTTGCCAAGGGATTTCACGGCCTCAAGCTCTCGTTTCGCGAATGGAGGCTGCGCGGCGAGATGGTCGGCCGTATCCTGCGGATCGGCATCCCGGCAGCGGCCGACGGTGGGCTGACCTGGATGGGCGTGTTCTTGTTTTTGATGGTCGTGGCCCGCGGCACCACTGGCGTGACCGACGACGTCACCTTGGCCGCCCATGTCGTCGGCATTCGCGTCGAGGCGCTGACCTACCTCCCGGCGGATGCCTGGGGTTTCGCGGCGGCGGCGATGGTCGGTCAGGCGTTGGGAGCGGGCGACCCGGTCCGAGCCCGTAAGTCGGGGCATGCGGCTGTTTTGCAGTGCAGCATTCTGGCCGGCGTGATGTCGCTGATTTACTACTTCGCGGCCCAGCCGATTTACGCCTTCATGCACAGCAATCCGCAGGTGGTTCAGGTCGGCATACCGGCGTTCAAGCTGCTGGCCTTGTTTCAGATTCCGCTTGTTGTGGGCACGATCTACGTGCACGCCTTGCGCGGTGCGGGGGACACGCGGTATCCGCTGTGGATCAATCTGTTTGGCATCTTTGTCGTGCGACTGCCGTTGTCTTACGGTTGCGGCGTCCTCATGGGAGGCGGCCTGATCGGAGCATGGATCGGCATGTGTGCGGATCTCGGTATCCGGGCGATCCTGGCGGCGATTCGCTACGTCCGGGGAGCCTGGGTCAAAACGGTCGTTTAGCCTCGCCCTCCCGGCAATAACTGGTCACCGGTTAAGGCTTTCTGGATTTTGTGCTCCTTTTGGCACAAAATCGCACTCGGCGAACAAAAAAGGGTGCTTCCATTAGCGACAGCCAAAGCGAGATCGATTCCGACGCCGTCATTCGAGGGCTGCTTGAGCGGGCCCGAGCGGGCGATCAGGCGGCGCTGGGAGAGCTGTTGGAGAACTATCGTGGGCACCTGCGGTTCCTGGCTCAGAATCTGCTCGACGACCGGGCGGCCACCCGCATCGACGCGTCCGACGTAGTGCAGCAGACGTGCCTCTCGGTGCACAAACAGATTGCCGAATTCGAGGGGAAAGACGTGGCGCAGTTTGCCGCCTGGCTGCGGCAAATTCACGAACGGAATGTCCGCAATGCCGTCCGCGACCAGTTGCACACGGGGAAGCGCGACATCACCCGCGAGGAGCGTCTGGCCGATCGCGACGTTCACGCCACGGGACAGGCGACACCCAGCCAGCACGTCGTCCGCAACGAAGAATCGGAGCGTCTGGCGCGGGCCATCGCGCAGCTTCCCGACGACGAACAGGAAGCCCTGCGCCGGCGATACCTCGAAGGTCAATCGCTGGCCGACGTCGGCGCGGCGATGGGACTCACCAAGGACGGACTGGTCTGGCTGATGAAGCGGGCCGTGAAGAACGCGAAACGCATTTTGGGAGATGAACCAAAATAGTAAGGCAGCGCTCGATTACGCCGACCTGACGAGCCGCCGGCTTTACGCCGGCGGTCTTCCCTGCGGGCGTGGAGCGCGACCGAAGACCGCCGGCGTAAAGCCGGCGGCTCGTTATTACTGAAAACTCAACCGTTGGAGAAACCGCGACTCAACGGCCATGGAACGCAAACCCCCCTCCGAAAGTTGGGAATCGTTTACGGATCGCAAGATCCGCGAGGCGCAGGAAGCGGGCGCTTTCGACGCGCTGCCGGGTTTCGGCAAGCCGATTCCCGATCTTGACGGTCCCGACGACGCCAATTGGTGGATCAAGAAAAAGCTGCGGGAGGAGCGACTCGTGCTCTTGCCGCCGGTCCTCGAGCGCGGCTCGACACGGAAAAAACTTTGGACGCGGTCGGCAAGATGGCCACCCAGATGCAGGTCCGCCGCGCTCTGTTGGCGCTTAACGAGCGGATCCAAAAGGCCCATTTTTCGGCCGCCGACGGTCCGGCCGACGGTGTTCGTCCGGTCGATATCGAAGCCGTCGTGGCCCAGTGGAAACGCGCTCGCACAAAACCGTGAATTCGCCGAGCTGATCGAACCCGTGTCCCGTCCCACTTCCGGAGCCGGTCCCATGGACAATCAACCTGCGCCTGCCGAGCCGACAGACGCACGGGTCCAGGCCGCGCTCAGAGACTATCTCGAGCGGATCGATCGGGGCGAGCCGCTCGACCGCGAGACATTCTTCGCGCAGCATCCCGAGATTGCCCGCGAGCTGCGGTCGTTCATCGACGCGGAAGAGGGGCTGCGGAAGCTGGCCCGCAACAGGCGATCGGAAATCGACACTGAAGACTCGACCCAATCGTTTTCCGCCCACGGTCAGGAGACGATCGCACCCCAAGCAGCCGGCCGGCGGTCGGGGGCGCGAGTGAATGGTCGGGCCTGAAACAGGAATTCGGCCGTTACCGGATCGTGCGGCAGCTTGGCAAAGGGGCGATGGGGGCGGTCTACCTGGCCGAAGACACGCAGCTCGAGCGGCAGGTCGCGCTCAAGACGCCCCACTTCGAGACGCAGCCGACCGAGGAATTGCTCGAGCGGTTCTACCGCGAGGCACGGGCGGCGGCCACGCTGCGGCATCCGAATATCTGCCCGGTGTACGACGTGGGGCAGATCGAGGGGATGCACTACATCTCGATGGCCTATATCGAGGGGAATCCGCTCTCCGCATTTGTCCGCACGAAACCGCAGCCGGAGCGGCAAATCCTGCTCGTCGTCCGCAAGCTGGCGCAGGCGCTCCAGGACGCGCACGAGCACGGGATCGTGCACCGCGACTTGAAGCCCGCCAACGTCATGGTCGACAAGCGGAACGAGCCGGTGATCATGGATTTCGGCCTCGCGAGGCAGCTGCAGCGCGAGAAGAATATCCGCATTACACAAAGCGGCATGCTGATCGGCACACCGGCGTACATGTCGCCCGAGCAGATCGACGGCGAGCCGGACAAGGTCGGTCCGCTCTCGGACCAGTACAGCCTGGGCGTGATCTTGTACGAGTTGCTCACGGGGCAGTTGCCGTTCCGCGGCTCGCTTTCGGCGGTGATGGCTCAGATCCTCACGAAGGAGACGACGCGGCCCAGCCAGTTGCGTCCCGACCTCGACCTGCGGATCGAGGCCGTCTGCCTCAGAATGATGGCCAAGGATCCGAGCACAGCGGTTCGCGTCACTCTCGGCGGTGGCCGAGGAGTTGGCGGGTATTCTCAAGAACCCGGCCGGAAGGCAAGTCTCGAAAGACCCGCGCGGCAAAGCGACCGGACCGGGGCCGAGCTCTGATCCCGCGGCGACGGCAACGGGCCTGCGTCCGTCGTCCGCGAATCAATCGCTCGCCGGCGCGGGGAAACTCGTCAGCCTGGCCGCGGGCGACGTCGCGTCGCTCGAAGAGTTGGCCCGCAAATGCCTGGCCCGGCATGACTTTGATCAGGTGATCCAGATTGTCGAGCGGATCCCGGAAGAGAAGCGGAGCGCCGGCCTGACACAGATTCTCGAAAAGGCGCGGGCGAAGGCCGACGAGATCTCCTTTCTGATCGTCGAGATCGACGAAGCGGTTCGCTTCAACGACCGGGCGACGGCCCTCAGAAAGGCGGACGACCTGCTCAAGGTCAAGCCGGGCCATCACCGCGCTCTCAAGGTGCAGCAGGAGTTCGCCGGCTACGGCGCGGGAGGGGCCGCGCGGATTGGACTTGCGCGGCAATTCACGCAGCCGTGGAACGAGGGGGGTTGGATCCCTTGGAGCGTGCTGGCCTTCGGCCTGGGAGTCTTTGGCGTCGTGGCGGCCGTGATTGTGATCTGGCTTGGAGGAACGCTCCTGGTGATCGATTCCGACGACCCCGGAATCAAAATTGAGATTCCAGGACGGGATTCGGCCATGATCACGCTCAAGGGTGAGCAGTCGGTCAAAGTCACGCCAGGCGATCACACGCTCACGATCAGTTATGCCGGCCTCGAGACGCAAACCAAAAGCTTCTCGATCAAGTCGGGCGGAACGGTGAAACTGCGCGTGTGGATCGCGGATTCCAGTCTCCATGCCCTGTTCAAGGACGAGAAATTTGAAGCGCCGCCGGGCGGGGAAAAAGCCCAACTGGCCGGAAAAGGGCCCGGAGGGATGACCGAAAAGGAGCCGAAGGACAGCAAGGCCAATCAACCGCTCGCCTTGGTGCTGCCCGGCAAAGAGGGGATCAAGCGGAAAACTCGCCCCGCCTCGCAGGGACCGCCTTCTGCGCGGCCCCCCGCGCCTGTTGAAAATCCGGCGCCGAGCGTCACCAAGAATTTGACTGGCAAAGAGGACGGCTCGCTCGTGGCCCCGTTCGACGAAGCCCGGGCGAAAACCGCGCAGGAGCAATGGTCGGAACGGCTCAAGACGCCTGTTCAGCTGGCCAACTCGATCAAAATGCGGTTGCAATTGATTCCCCCGGGCCGGTTTCAAATGGGCTCGAGCGGCAAGGGAGCCCCGAGTCTCTGCGACCCGTGCACAGCGTACAGATTACGCGTCCGTTTTACTTCGGGGCGTACGAAGTGACGCGGGGAGAATTTGCGAAATTCATTGCCGCCTCCCGATTCAAGACCAAAGCGGAACGGGCCAAAGGGGGCTGGCACCTGATGAATACGGAAAAGAGAAGCACATGGGATCCCAAACGCAAATTCACGTGGCACGCTCCCGGGTTTCCGCAGGCAGACGACCATCCGGTCGTCGACATTTGCTGGGATGACGCACAAGCCTTCTGCCAGTGGTTGTCGCAAAAAGAGAAGAAGACCTACCGTTTGCCGACCGAGGCGGAGTGGGAATACGCGTGCCGCGCGGGGACGACCGAAACGAGCTATGGCGGAGACGATCCCGAACAACTGACAAAAATCGGCAATATCGCCGACGCGACCGCCAAAGCGAAGTTTCCCGCCTGGAGTCTGGTCAAGTCCTCCGACGGCTGGCTCTATACCAGCCCGGTGGGACAGTTCCGGCCGAACAATTTCGGACTTTACGACACGGTCGGCAACGCGATGGAGTGGTGCTCCGACTGGTATAGCAGCGACTACTACAAGACGTCCCCCGAAATCGATCCTCCCGGAACGACGCCGAGCCAGACTCACGTGGCCCGCGGCGGTTCATTCTACGTAACGGGCGATGCGGTCGGTCGGTGGCACTTCAAAGCCGACCATCACTCCCCAGAAATGGGATTCCGGGTCGTCCGTGAAATCCCCTTCGATCCGTCGAATCCGGTCTCCGCCGCGGCCGTCTCGCCGCCGGGAAACCTAGCCGCGCTGGCGACGCGCTCCACGGATCGCCGGGCGGCGGAGGTTGTCTTGTCGCTCGGGGGCACGGTCACGATTCGCCAGGGTGCGCGAGAGCACCAATTCGAGCCGGGCAAGGACCCGCCCTCCACGTCTTTTCGGCTGGTCCGCGTCAATCTTGCCAAGAACGTCCAATTGACCGACGCCGCACTCGAGACGCTTCGGGGCCTTGGCAACCTTCTCGATCTCGACTTGACGATGTCGGCGGGAATCACCGACGCGGGACTGCAATCGATTGAGGATTTGCACACACTCGAAGGGCTCCACCTCGCCGGCACGGCCGTGGGGGATGCGGGGCTGGCCCACTTGGAGCGGCTGACAAGACTCAAATCGTTGACTCTGGGTCAAACGCGAGTCACGGATGCGGGACTCGCGCACCTGCGCGGACTGACGCGGCTGCAGACCCTCTGGTTGCACGAGACCAGTGTGGGCGACGCGGGGTTGGAACACCTGCGGGGTCTTACCGAACTGCGAAGCCTGCTCCTGTGGTCGACGAAGGTGACGGACGCCGGTCTCGTCCATTTGGAACCGCTCCAGCGATTGGAGGGACTGATGCTGTCGGGGCGTGAGCTGGGCGACGCGGGCGTGGCGCATCTCGAATCTCTGAAACAGCTCAAGTCGCTCTGGCTAACCGAGACGAGCCTGACCGACGCGGGCCTCGCTCATCTTCGCGGTTTGCCGCACCTGGGCGAGCTCAATTTGCGCGGGTCGCGAATTACCGACGCCGGCCTGAAGCAATTACAAACGTTCAAGAATCTCAGGAAGCTCAACGTTAGCGGAACTCAGGTAACGACCGAAGGGGTCGAAAAACTGAGGCAAGCAATTCCCACGTGCCGGGTTAACGGCGGTGCGAATCCCGGTTAACGTCCGGCTGCGTGCCTCGCCGGGGCTGGCCAAGGTGCACGCTTTTCCCGCCGGAAGACGCAAAAATGGGATGCCAGATTTCATCTTTCTGACGCTGACGCGGTTTTTTTTATAAAAAGCACACTCCAATTCGTCGCAAAAGGGCTTGTTCCAGTGACCGGCCAACAATCATTCCGAACAAGGGCCCTCACATGGAACGCGTCTTCGGCTTGTGCCTCGTCACAACGGTGGGATGGGTTTTGACTTGCGGGTCGACCGGGTATTGCGGTCACGGCCATTCCGCGCACGGCTCGACTCATGCCGCGTCGGCTCATCCGAAATCCCCCCATCCGGCCCCAAAGCATTCTGGCGGCAAGCCCAACAAGCCGAAATCCGAAGCCAAATCCAAACCGCATGAGACGCATAAATCCGGTCCTGCCAAAGAAACCGCAGGTCGCACACCCCAAAGAGCGCGGGTCGAACACGCTGGTGGGCGGACCAAAATCCAACGACAAAACGCGCGATCACGACCACCATCACGAGCATGACCACCACCACGACCATCATCATGGGCGCGGCGATCATGTCTGGGTGGGCGGAGTCGAGGTCGATGGAGCCACCGTGACCGACGGATCCGTGGGGGGCGTCGCACCGGTCGATGGCACTGTCGCCCCGGCCATGGTCGTTCCGGCCGTCGCCGCACACGTGACGTCACTTGGGCCGCAGATTCAATTCAGCGTCGATCCTCAAGAGCGGGATGCGTACGACGCAGCCGCCCGCGCGGCCGGCATGAGCCGAGTTGATTGGATCCGCAGCCGTCTGAACGCCGCGGTCCAACAAGAGGCGAAGTAGGTCCCACGACGACGAACTTTGAGAATCGCGCCATGAATTACTTTGTGAACGTGATCAGCGGGCCCAACGCCGGGCCGCGGCGCCCTCTGACGGATCATGTAGTCCTCGTTGTCGGACGCGGTGAAGACTGCGACCTGCGACTGAATGATCCCAGCGTGTCGCGAGTCCACGCGAGAATCACGCTGTTGGACGGCCGGGTCTATCTGGAAGACGCGGGCAGCCGGTGGGGCACGCTCGTCAACGGAGTTCCGACGGAAAGCCGCGAACTGACCCCCGGCGACCGCGTGGAAATCGGTGATACCCAATTGCAACTCGAAACCGATTCTCCGCTCGTGACGACGATTGCCCCGATCCACAAGCGGATTCTTCAAAGGCTCTCAACCGTGCGTCGCCGTAACGGAGCCGGGCACGCAGGCCGATTGCAGCGAAACGGCAAACGGCCGAACCGCCCGCCCGACCACGAGAAACCAGACGCCCGCGGGCCGATTGACCTGGAAACGCTTGTGGGCCAGAAATTCCTGCGGTACCGCGTCGATTCGATCCTGGCGCGCCCGCGGAGCGGCATCGTGTTTCGCGCAAGCGACCTGAGGCATGACGGGCGGACCGTCGCCTTGAAGGTTTTCCGGCCCGATTACTTCAAGGATCCGCGCGGCGGGAAGCGTTTTTTGCGGGCGATGCGCACGACGATTCCACTCGAGCACGAAAACCTGGTCTACGTGCACGCGGCGGGAAGGACGCGCGGTCTGTGCTTTACCGCCAGCGAGTTTGTGGACGGGGAAAGCGTTTCGCAGATGATTCGCCGGATCGGTGTGGCCGGCATGCTCGACTGGCGGAATGCGTGGCACATCGCCGTCGGTGTGGCCGAGGCACTCGAATTCGCCCACGAAGCCAAGATCGTGCACCGCAATCTCGGTCCGAGCAATATCCTCGTCCGCTCGGCCGATCGCTGCGTCAAATTGGGTGATCTGATGCTCGCCAAGGCCCTCGACCAGACCTACGACGAAAAAATCACGCGTTCGGGTGAAGTCGTCGGCGATCTCCGCTATCTCAGTCCCGAGCAGCTTTCCGGCGAACAACCGATTGATGCCCGTGCCGACATCTACAGCCTGGGCGCGACCTTATATGCCGTCCTCACCGGCAGGGCGCCGTTCGAAGGTGGAACGGCCGCGGAGATTATTCGACGCGTGATGACGGGAGCCCCCGAGGCTCCGACCCGGTTTCACCTCGCAATCCCGTCGCAGATGGAGGGCTTGGTGCTGAAAATGCTCTCGATGCGGCCGGAAGACCGTCCCGAGAATGCCACCCGCCTGCGGGCGGAACTCGATCGCATCGGCCGCTTCTGCAACCCGTGAGTTGCGGTTCCTGCTGCGGCCAGGCGATGCCGCAATTGGATCAGCTCTCGCTGACGCGGGCCGGCGTCTCGGCTTGTGTCTGCAGTCGCTTTCGAAAGATGTGGATCTCCATCGAAGAAATGGAGAGCGTCGATTCCGGCTCCCAGCACGAGGGGCATTCGACAGTTGAGTGCTTGGCGGCCCGGAAAAAGAGAAGTGCCGATTCGGACGTCACACCCTCTCGGGCCAGCCGCACGAGAGCCTTTCCCATCGGCTTCTCCGGCGCGAGGCTGGCGACCATGCGATAGGGGGGATCGAAGAACACGACGTCATAGGGCAGGAAGGCATCGACACCTTTCGGATGAAAGGAAGAGTTCAAGGCGTCGGTCCGCCAACACAACGTGCGGTCCTCCACGCCGAGGGAGGCCACGTTTTGCTTCAGCAATTCGAACGCTTTCCCATCCGACTCGAGAAAGACGACGCTCTGGGCGCCGCGGCTGAGAGCTTCCAAACCGAGCGAGCCGGTGCCGGAAAAAATATCGGCAATCCGCCGGTCTACCAAAGATCCTGCGTCCGCTCGAAGAGAATCTCTTTGACCCGGTCCGTGATCGGCCGCGTCGTCAGGCCTGGATTGGCCAGTAAGCGGCGGCGGCGAAACTCTCCCGCAATAATCCGCACAACTCACGTCCAATCAGTGTGGAAAAGGCCGCGGCGAGGATTGGCGAAGAACGGCGAACGCAGGCGGCGGATCTTCTGTTGCGCCCGCGAACACGCGGAAACGGGACGTCTCATTGCTGATCGCGTTGGGCTTTGACCATCTCCCAATGCCGCCGAATGATATCGGCCGCCTCTTCCGCCACCGAGCGGAATTGGCGGGGCGGTTCACGCGGGGGCGCCGGAGCCGGCGCGGGTGCCGGCGGAGGACTGTCGAGCGCCGCCGGCCGCGGAATGATCGTCGTGTCGCGCGACGAGGCTTCCGTCGCTTCTCCCGACCCGAGTGAAAGCCAACTCGCGATGTCGTCGTCCGAAGCGGCCCGCAACGGCGCGATCGGCGTGCCGGGAACCTGAAGCACGATGGGACCAATGCGGAGGATGTCTCCCGGTTTGAGCAGCGTCTCCTCCTCCATCAGCGTCTCATTGAGGTACGTTCCGTTGCGGCTATCGAGATCGCGGGCCACGACGCCGTCGGATGTCATCCGCAGGACGCAGTGATGCCGGCTCACGTCGTTCGACGCGAGGCGAATCTGACACGTCTCGTCGCGCCCGATCATCACTTCCCCTTCGGAGGGAAGGCGGAGGCATTTCCCCTGATGTTTTCCCGACTGGACGATCAGTTCGATCATCGTTCGGCACCTTTCCTGGATTTGCCGGCTCCTCTGTGACGGCGTTACACGCGATGCGGCACCGTCACCGGCTCCCCGCATTCGGGACAACTGATCATTTTTCCGCGATGCTGAGGGCTCACCTTGAACCGCTTGCCGCAGCGGCAGGCAAACCGGATGCGTTTATCTTCCGGCACCTGGTCGGTGTGCGACTTCTCCCAAGTCCGCAGGGCGACTTCCTGAATTCGCTTGACCAACTCTTCGGGGTCGAAGGGCTTGGTGAGATAATCGTCGGCTCCGACGCGTTCGGCAAGGGCCCGGGCTTCGGGCAAATCGACGGCGGTCAGAACCAGTACGGGGACGGTCGCGTTGGCCTGCTTCATCCGCACGCAGACCTCGAAGCCGCTCTCTCCCGGCAGGATCAGGTCGAGAATGACGAAATCGGGCTTGCGCATGACGAACGTGGCGTGCGCCTGCCCGCCGTCTTTGGCAATCGTCACGCGGTATTTGCGTTTCTCAAGAAAGTCCTTGAGAAACGACGCTTCGTCTTCGTCGTCCTCCACGACGAGGATGAAATTCGCGATTGCCGATGTAGGAGTGAGCCGGACGGCTTCGTCGTGCGCCATGCCATCGAACCCACGAAAGCATCGAAGAATGATGCTCGGAGGAGACTTTCACACCCCTTATGGATAACCGAAATGCATGGGCGACGCAAATGCCGAATTCGCCAGGGGGGATTGCGCCTTGCAGAAAAACCCGAAAAATACAGGGAATCCGCAGCCCCATTCATTGACAACTGTTTTCGCCGAGACTTTACTACCTACGCGAATACTTTTCGAGGAGCGCTCACTGGAGTTCGGCGTTCCCATGATTTCAAGACTGGCAGGAGTGCGCGATGGCAACAAAGACTGGTGCAAGTAAGCCGATGTCCAAGAGCGACGTTCTTAACTCGCTGGCGCAAGACACTGAACTGTCGCGAAAGCAGGTCGCCGGCGTTCTCGACGCGCTGTCGGCATTGATCGCACGGAATGTGGGGAAGAAGGGACCCGGCGTCTTCGCCGTCCCCGGCCTCATGAAGATCACCGTTCAACACAAGCCCGCGACGAAGCCGCGCAAGGGAATCAATCCGTTCACCGGCCAAGAGATGATGTTCAAGGCCAAGCCGGCGCGCAACGTCGTCCGCATTCGTCCGCTCAAGTCTCTCAAAGACATGGTGAAGTAGTCACCGCGGAAACGGAGCCGCGAAAAGACTCGCGGCTCAATCGACAATCAGTCAGCCCATCAAGTCGCTGTCCGAACAAGACGCTCACACAGTCTGGAGTTCGGACGCTGCTTGATGGGCTTGTCTGATCGCGGCACAGCGCGCTTCCCACCGACCGCGTGCGGACGCTTCGCAATCGCTTCGGCTGAACGAGCCGCTGAAACCGGCGGACTTTGCGCTCGTCGCCCGCACGCGTGACGACTCGTGATCGGGGACCCGTGGCAGGTGCGGACCGTTCCGTGATTTGCTGCCGGTGACAGACTGTCCAACCGACGTCCGGTCGACCAAATTCGCCGGCACCGATCTCTGATCGGCGCGTCAATTCGGCTAAGCCCCCTCCGTTCTTAAGTTATTCTGCAGGCGCTATTTATGGAGATCTGATCTTAAGTTCACGCATGGCTCCCACCGAGGCCTCGCGATGACGAAAGTCTTTACGGGACAAGGGGCTTGTTAACGCCGGCTGCTTGACGTTTTCGCGCAGACGCCCCATACAATCAAGAGACCGTTGGGAGTGCCGGAGGTGCCGCGTCTGGAGGCGCTCGGCTGCTTGCCAACGACGGAGCGCTTGACGCGCGCATACATGCGTCGCGAAAAGAGCTCCGCCGTCCGAGCACCGGCAACACCTTGGGAGAGCTGCGTGCTATGCTGGTCCTGTCGCGCAAAAAGAATGAAACCATCATCATTGACGATCACATCGTGATCACCGTGGTCGAAATCCGCGGCGACAAAGTGCGCCTGGGAATCGAGGCTCCCAAGGAAATCCCCATTCATCGGAGCGAGGTCCACGCGGCAATCCATGCCGAACAGGACGCGACTCTTCCCGAGCACAAAACGGGTGAACAAGATCCGCCGCGCGTCACGAGCGCAGGGAGCTAACCGGCTTTCCGACCGCCCAGGCTTTGAGAGCCTGACACCGCAGCAGCGATCGTTCGCTGATTCCACTCGACTTTGACCAGGCACCGGCGAGAAGCGATGTCGCTCATCAACCCGTTCGGATTTGTCCTCGGCATCGCTGACGATTCCCGGGACTTGCGGGTTGACAAACGGTTCCGCCCCCTTAAATTGTTGGCCAATGGCGGCCCCATCGTCTAGCCAGGTCTAGGACATCGGATTTTCATTCCGGCAACGGGGGTTCAAATCCCCCTGGGGTCATTTGCAAGGAGGCCTGCATTGGACTCGACCGAGGTTTGGAGGTCGCTCTTCGAAAACTGGCCGGAAACGATCCCCCGCGAGGGATTGCTGGTCACGACTTTCAATGAGCACGTGCCGTTCAACGGATTTCTCGTCTCGGGCGGGGTGTTGCTCGTTGATCGCGACAAGCCCGATACCTATGGCTCCCGGAAGGTGATGATCGCCTACTCGGCTATCCAAGCGGTCAAAATCACCAGCGTGATCGAATTGGGACGGTTCCAGGTGATGGGGTTTCAGCCGCCGTTCTAGTATGCGTCCCATCGAGGCGTAGCGGTCCCGCGGAACCGGGGCGTCGGCAATGCCACGCCGTCGTTGCATCACTTAAGTGCTCGCAGTACTAGGTGATAAAAATCCATCGCCCCAACGTGGCGGCCGGCACAATCAGGAGCAGGGCACCGCATGCCAGAAGCGGGCTCCCGCTCTCCCAGTACGTCATCGTGGCATCGAACAGGATGATTGCCAGCAGAAGCCGCTTCACGGCCGCTTGCACGTTCGTGCCCGTCGGCTGCCGGATCGCCGCAGCCAGGCGAACGTCGACAAAAGCCATAATCGCGGCCAGAAGGACGATCGGAGTCCAGCCGTCGGAATCTGAAGACGCTCGACCGGCGAGAATGACCGCCAGGAGCGCGGCAATTCCCGCATGGATCACGAGCGCCGCTCCCGCCAGTTGCGCTCGCGAGCTGCTGGCCGCTTCTTGTCGTGCAAACCAGGTGATTCCCGCGACATAAATGCCCATCGCAAGTGCGACTTCAAGTGTCGGATCGGCCCAAGACAGCAACGTGGCACTGCTTGCTCCCAAGAGCACGTTCACGACGCGACAGCCCCCCATTGCCACCGGGCCGACCACGGTCTGCTTTAAAAGGCCGTCGTAAGCCAGGATGAGTAACGTGAGCAGTCCGGCCATCGCGAGGGCCCGATTGCCGGCCGCCAGGCGCAACTCAGTCCCGCCGCCAAAAGTGCCAAACCGAGGAAAAGTGCCGCGCGGGCGACACGCGTCCCGATGGGATCGGCCGTTTGGGCCGTTCGACCGCGTCGATCCGGCGGTCAAAAAAATCGTTGAATACCATCCCGGCCAGGTAGAGCGCACTCGATGCACACAGCAACGCGGCAAATTCAGGAAACGGCGAGAGGGCCCCGTTTGCCAGCACAAATCCGAGGACGATATCGGCCATCGCCGTAAACACGGCCGGCAACCGAACCAATTGCAAGTAGGCCCTCATCGACCCCCTTCCGAAATCATGCTCACTTCCGATTCGTCCACCAGCGGTTATTGTGACGGGGTGCTGTGATGGACAAGAATCCCGATCCCACCGCGCGTCTTGCATATTGTGAACGGAACCATGCCCGCCGAACCACTCCTTCACGTTGTCCTGTACCAACCAGATATTCCGCAAAACACGGGCAACATCGGTCGCACCTGCGTGGCCGTTGGTGCCAAGCTTTGGTTAATTCGCCCCCTCGGTTTTCGGCTCGACGAGCGTCACCTGCGGCGCGCGGGATGGATTACTGGGAACTCGTCGATTGGCAAGCCGTCGATAGTTGGGCCGAGGTGCTCGAGCAACTGCCGTCGCGGCCCTGGTGGGCCCTCACAAAGACCGCGACGCGCCTCGTTTGGGACGCTCGCTTTTCGCCAGGGGATATCCTGCTTTTCGGCAGCGAGACGCGGGGTCTGCCGGCGTCGATCTTGAGCGCGCAGCCGAACCGGAATCTGCGGCTGCCAATGCGGCCCGAAGTCCGCAGTCTCAACCTGGCGAGCACGGTCAACACAGTCGTTTATGAGGGGGTGCGACAATTTGGAGGGTTGCTTTAACCATGGCGGTGTTGCTGATTCCTGCACTGCGAGTTAGATTGTGATCGCCATCGCCCGACAATTGAAGACGTCCAGGGGAGAGACGACTGAATGGGAGTTAAGAAGAGCGGAAAAGGTCGACGAAAGCTTGGACGCAAAAAGCGGCGTAACCGAAGCAAAATTCGGCACCGCAAGGGCTGAGGCTGAGGAATTCGGGCGCTTGGATCCCGGCGGCACGACACGTTCGTGCCGCGGCTTGCTGTGGATCGCGCCAACCCCCTTGGGACTGGTAGCTACCTTTCTGCGCGGTCCGCTTGAACGGGTAAATCCTTGACACAACATCCCGCTCAAGGGATGCTGGAAGGGACGGAGCATACTGCGCGCCTTTGGCGTGGCTCCTTGTGTTTTCCCGACCCGCACGTGTTTGCCCGCCCTGAGAAGCCAGCCGTTTTTCCCGGATTGACGCTTCGTCGTTATCCGCATTCCAACCACGCACGCGCGATCAGATCGCGATGTTTGTTCGATGTGCCATCGGACGCCAACGGAGATTGAGATGAGCGCAAGACGCTGCTCGCACGGGTTCGGTTTCTGCAAGAGGCGTCGCATCCGCGGCGTTGCGATCTCTCTTGGCGGCTTGCTGCTTTTTGCCGGCCTTTCCCTCGAGGCATGGGCGGGCGACATTACGCCCCAGCAGATCGAGCAGCTCCAAAAATCACTCTCCGACGGTAAGACGACGCGGGAAACTCTCGAGAAATCGCTCAAGCGGGCGGAAGGGCAGGCAAAGGCCCTCAGTGCCACGATCGAGCAACTGAAGGGCGATCTCACCGCGACGAAAGCGGGCGTCACGGCGGCTGAAAAACAGCTCAGCCAGCATGCCGAGGCCGTGCATCGATACAACGAGGAGAAAGCGAAATCGCTCGTCAAGGCCGCCGCCGAGGCCGCGGGCCGACAGAAAGCGGCAGCCGCCGCCCTCAAAACCGTCCAGGATAAACTCCGTGCGGCTCAGGAAGAAATCGGCCGGATCAAAGATCAGAAGAGCAAATCCGACTCGCAGGCTGCCGACGCTCAGAAAAGGTTGAAAGCCGAGCAGGATTCGGCTTTGAAGGCCACGCAGGCTGCCGAATTGGCGGCAAAGAAAGCGGCTGAGGCAGATGCCAAGGTGCAAAAGACGCAGAAAGCGATTGCCACCGCCAAGGCCTCCGCGACGGAAGCCGCAGCGCGTCTCAAGACGGTGGAATCGACTGTGACGGGCATCGGCGCGGACGCGGCAAAAGCCCGTGCCGCCTTGGGCATGGTGAGTGCGGAAACCCTGGGCAAGCAAGTTGCCGCGGAAAAATCGCTGCTCGCGCTGGGCAAGCTCGAGTCATTCTCAAAGAAAGTGGCGCCGATTCTCGCCAAGCGTTGCCTGGCCTGTCATGACGCGAAGACGGCTAAAGGCCGTTTCAACGTCGAAACCTTTGCGTCTCTCATGCGCGGGGGCGAATCCGGGGCCGAGGTCGTGGCGGGAAAAAGCGGCGACTCGAATCTCGTCAATCTCGTCGAGGATGGGACGATGCCGCAGGATGCCGATCCGCTCTCAAAGGACGAGATCGCCGTCATCCGCAAGTGGATCGACACGGGCGCGACGCTCGACGCCGGTTTGAATCCGGCCGATCCGCTGATCGCCATCATGCCCAGTCTGCCGCAACCTCTTCCCCCTGTCGCGTATCGCGTGCCGATTCCCGTGACGGCCATCGCGTACAGCCCCGACGGCAGCGAGTTCGCGACGTCGGGATACCATGAGATCCTCATCTGGAGCGGCAAGGACGGCCAAAGACTCGCCCGGATCACCAACATCGCCGAGCGCGTGTATAGCATCCAATACAGTCCGGACGGAAAAATCATCGCGGTCGCGGCGGGGACTCCCGCGCAACTTGGCGAAGTAAAACTATTTTCGGCCGAAACCCGCGAGCTGATTGCCGATCTCGTCCGCACGGGCGACGCGGTGTTTGCCGTTTCGTTCAGCCCGGACGGCAAGCGACTGGCGACGGCCGGGGCCGATCGGGCGATCCGTGTCTTTGACGTGGCGAGTAAGAAACAGCAGCTCCTCATCGAGGACCATGCCGACTGGGTGATGGACGTCGCCTGGTTGCCCGACGGGTCCAAGCTGATTTCTGCCAGCCGCGATAAAACAGCCAAAGTCTTCGACGCCAAGACGGGCGATTCGCTCGTCACGTTCAACGGACACGCCGAGCCCGTCTTCGGAGTTGCCGCCGCTCCCGACGGCAAAACGGTCATCACGAGCGGTCGCGATAAGAGCCTCCGCCGGTGGAACGTCACCGACGCGAAGGAAGTGCAGCGGATCACCGGGTTCGGGGACGAGGTCTTCCGCGTGGTCGTGACGCCGGACGGCCGCATCTTCAGTTGCAGTGCCGACCGGAAGGCCCGCATCCATTCGCTGGCGGATGGCAAGCTGTTGACGACCTTTTCGGGTCACAACGACTGGGTCTATTCCCTGGCCTATAACGAGGCGACGAAGCACCTGGCCACGGGCTCGTTCGACGGCGAGGTTCGCCTCTGGAATGTTCAGAATGGCAAAGGTCTCGTGACGTTTCTGGCCGCTCCTGGATACAAGCGTCCCGTTGCCACGGCGGCCAAGTGAGTTTTCGGGTTAGCAAACGGCGAACGGCGTCCGCAGGTTGATCGATCGCCGCACGGCACTTCTCCCCTTGTCTCGGGGTGTTTCGGGCGACATAGTTGAGGTGCGGGCCGGGTGCGTGGACCACCTCCCCCTGTGGTCCGAGCAGGGAACTCTCGTCATGGCACGTCGTGCCCTCTTTTGCGTCATTCTGGGCGTTTCTGCGCTCTCGTTGCTGTATGCCGCCGGGACCACGGTCAAGACTGGCACGATCGAGGCGATCTCCGAAACAAACCAGACGATTTCGATTAAGTTCGCCCATTCCGATAGCACCACCGAACTCAAGGTGACGAAGGATACGTCCGTTCGATTGGAAGGTGCCGCGTCCGATTTATCGGCGCTGAAGCAGGGAATGTCGGTCACGGTTCAGGTCAGTTCGGAGGGCGAGGCCGAGCGAATCCTGGCTCACACCGCGAAGGACAAGCCGGCCTCCTCCTCAACTCCGAAAGCCCCCAGACCAAAGTCATCGACCACGCACAAATCGTCCAAGTCGAAATCCTCGAGGACCACTGCCAGAACGCATTCCAAAAAGAAATCGGAAAAATCGGAGACTTCGCCGCTCGACTCGCTGCCCGTCATGACGACGCCTTTGGCCGGCATGAAGAATCCGGAATTTAGAGGCTCGACCGCATCGGGTGGCTCGCGAGGAAGTTGGCCCTGCTTTCTGGGTCCGAATCACGACAACATTTCGAAGGAATCGGGCCTGTTGACGAAATGGCCGCTGCAAGGCCCCGCTCCGGCCTGGCAACTGAAAGGTCTCGGCCAAGGTTACTCGGCCGTCTCGGTCACGAACGGAATTGTCTTCAGCATGGGGACGCCGGAAAACCAGGAATCCCTGTTGGCCATCAGTCTCGACGGTAAGGCCCTCTGGAGTGTTCCGACGGGAGGGTCCGTCTTTCAGGAAGGCCACGGCAACGGTCCGCGGAGCACGCCGACGGTCGACGGCGGAAGCGTGTACGCGCTGGGCGCATCGGGCGATTTGATCTGCGTCGACATCGGCAAGAAAGCGGTCCGCTGGCACAAAAACCTGACGCAGGAGTTTGCCGCACCCGTTCCGCAATACGGCTATTCGGAATCCGTTTTGATCGATGGATCGAAGTTGATCTGCACCCCGGGTGGACAGGCGCGACGATGGCAGCCCTCGACAAAAACACGGGGGCGGTCATCTGGAAGTGCGTCGTGCCGTCGCTTCCCGGAGCGGCCTACGGTTCGCCGATTGTGGCGGATGTCGGAGGCACGCGAGAGTATATCAACGTGGTCAGCCGTGGAGTCGTCGGCGTCAAGGGCGATGGCGGTTTCCTCTGGGCTAACGACACGATCGGCCATGCGAATGTGATTTGCGCATCGCCTCTCTTCATCAAAGACCATGTGTTCGTCTCGGCCTCGTATAACGCGGGGGCCGCCCTCATCCATCTCACACCCGATGACCAGGGAGGCATTCAGGCGAATCTCGTCTATCACAGTTTGGAAATGAAGAACCACCACGGAGGCATGGTGGCCGTTGGCAATTACGTTTACGGCGCTGATGACCAGGTCCTTACTTGTTTCAGCCTTGAGACGGGCAAGGCCGTCTGGAAAAACCGCTCGGTCGGGAAGTGCTCGCTGACCTGTGCCGATGGACGTCTCTACGTTCGGGGTGACGAGAACGGCGCAATGGCGCTTGTCGATGCGACCCCCAACGGTTACCACGAAACGGGCCGGTTCCTCCCGCCGAAGAACAACAACTTTCCGGCCTGGACATACCCCGTCGTGGCGGCGGGCAAGCTCTTTCTGCGTGATCAGGACGATTTGCTCTGTTACTCGCTGAAGTGATCGCGGCTAACGCGATTCGCTCCGCGTTCCGACCACGTTCACGCCGCTGCCGATGAGCAGGTTGCGCTCATAGGTCCAACGGTAGAACGGGCCCGTCTTTTCCGGCGGAAGCACTTTCAAGTCCTCGAAGCCGGCTGCTCGAAACCAATCGCATAGCTCGCCAACCGTGTGGTGATGCTGATAGGCCGGAGCATACCAGTCGAATGTATCGCACAAACGGTTTTCCCAGGCCGGGTGGCTGCTGAAGTTGAGGACCTTGTTGAGAGTCTTATTTACAACCGGAACGCCGCCCAAGAACGCGCCCACGCGGCACCACCGTTCGAGACTTTCCGGCGGCATCCGCACCGTCCGGCGACGCAGGGCCGAATTCAGTCCTTCTTGCCACCACTGATTTTTGCGATAGAGCCAGACCGCCAATCGGCCGCCCGGCTTGACCATCCGCGCCACCGATTGGAAAACGGCACGCGTGTCGACGTCGTGGTGCATGACGCCGATCGAAAAGACGGCATCGAACGACTCGGATTCTAAGGGCAGCCGTTTGAGGTCGGCTTGCACAAAGGACGCGTTGGGAAAGTCCTGGCACAGCACAGCGGCCTTCTCGACGGCCGTGCTGTGATCGACGCCCGTCACGCATGCGCCGGCCTGTGCCACGATTTTCGAATAACGTCCGCCGCCGCACCCGGCGTCGAGGACGCGCTGGCCGGCCAACGAGGAGAGCACGATCCCCGTCTTCGCTTCAAATGTCGCCCGATCTTCGTCCTCGTGCGCGACCTCGTACCGATTCCATTGTCGGCCGAAGCTGGCAAGGTGCTCCTGTTCCACGAACCGCGGAATGCCGGCCACGATGGGATATGTCCGCGCCAGCTGCAGCACACCAATTGTTGGATCTCCTGGCTCCCGGCGCACACGGGCCGAGCAGTCCGGACACCGCAATTCGTTCATTTGCTCGGGCGTCATGAGAAATTGGGCCAAGGTCCAATTCCCGCAGTCCAAGTCCTGTGCGAGGGAGGCGACGAAGGTCGCCCCTTTTTCATCCGGAAAAGCTGGACTTCAGATTCTGCAGCCATTTTAGAACTCGACCACCATCAAATCCTCGGCCAGCTCGGTGCGGGGAAAAATCGCACGAGCATGCTCTAATCCGATAGGGTCGGTCTCTGTGAGCCGCGGATCGACATGGATCAAAACCAATTGCCCGGCGCCGGCATCCCGGGCCAGTTGGGCAACGGGCGTCGTGCAACTGTGCCCAATCACTTTCGCCCACTCGGCGCGCTCGTCCGGCAGATAACACTCATGGATCAAAAGATTCACGCCGCGAACGAATTCCGTGTACGTCCCGTCAACGGTCGTGTCGGTGATGAAAGCCAGCGAACGTTGCGGCCAGTCGATGCGGAACCCCGTCGAGCCGCCCGGATGGCTTAACGACATGTGCGTCAGCACTCCTCCTTCGGGGATCGCGACACGTGGCGTCAGTGGATGAAACTCGTAAGCCGGCATCACCGGAAAAATCGGCTGTGCAAAGAGATGGTCACAGACGGCCGTCAGTGTCGCTTCGGTGCCATAAAGATGCGCCCGTTTAAATTCCCCGATCGATAGCGAGGACAGCACGTAGGTCAAACCGACAATGTGATCGAGATGGGCGTGTGACAGAAAAATGTGGAGGTCGGGCGTGCAGACACGTCGCGGCACGCGGAAAAAACCGGTGCCTGCGTCAAACACGACTCCCAATTCGGGCAGCATGACACAGGTTGTGTGGCGGGTTTCGTTCGGATGGTATCCCCCCGTCCCCAGGAACTCGACGCGCATCAACGCCTTCTCCGCATGCGTCAGAACGAACAGCGATTCATCCGCTTTCGGCAGACGCGGCACGAACTCATCTTATTCGGGTGCAAACAACGCGCAAAGGCAGTTGTCGACGAGGGTTGTCCGCCGGGATCTTTCAAGCAGGCCGTCATTCGTTTGGCGGCCACTATTGGGCCGCTCGATCGGACGGTTCGACCGAATCCGCGGACCATTGTTCGAAGGCGGCCGATGGGATATGTTCTTGGTACGCGAGTACAGTTCCATCAAGGGCCCCTCTAGCAGACGAAGCGAGCGACGTTGTGATTGACATCGAAAACGCCAATACCTCCTGGGACGCTTTGGCCGGACGCGTTTTGAGCGGCCACCGTCTGAACCGGGAGGAGGCGTTAGCAATCCTGCGGTCGGACGATTTCGATTTGCCGGCGCTCCTGGCGGCCGCCTTTCGAGTCCGGCTGCAGCACTTTGGACGCAAAGTCCATTTGTACTATTTGAAGAACGCCAAGAGCGGCCTGTGTCCCGAGGATTGCGGCTATTGCTCGCAGTCCATCGTGGCCGACACGGAAATCAACCGCTACCCGCTGTTGAACGAAACAAAGCTGCTGGAAGGAGCGCGCCAAGCGGCGGAAATGCAGGCGCGGACGTACTGCATCGTCGCCTCAGGTCGCGGGCCCTCCGATCGCGAAGTCGACCATGTGGCCTCGGTCGTGTCGAAAATCAAGTTGCAGTACGGGCTCCACGTCTGCTGCTGCCTGGGGTTGCTGTCACCCGATCAGGCAACGCGGCTCAAAGAGGCCGGCGTCGACCGCGTCAACCACAATCTCAACACGAGCCGCCGCTTCTACAGCGAAATCTGCTCGACTCACTCGTTCGACGATCGGATCGAGACGTTGCGTGTCGTCCGCGACGCGGGAATGGAACTCTGCTGTGGACTCATCGTCGGGATGGGTGAGCGGGATGACGACGTGGTCGACGTGGCACTTGAGCTCGGCGAGATCGGCGTCGAATCGATCCCCGTCAATTTCCTTCACGCCATTGCCGGCACTCCACTGCAAGGCACCCACTATCTCAACCCGCGCTACTGCCTGAAAGTGCTCTGCCTCATGCGGTTCGCCAATCCGTCGACGGAAATCCGCATTGCTGGCGGGCGCGAAGTGAATTTACGGTCGCTACAGCCGATGGGGCTTTACCCGGCCAATTCGCTCTTTGTCAGCGATTACTTGACGACCAAGGGCCAGCCTGCCGAGGATGATTATCGGATGATTGCCGACTTGGGATTCGAGATTATGGTCGGCGATGCATCACGCGCGGCGGGCGCTCCCACCGGCGAAGTGTGAGGGTCGGGCGGACAGTCTCACATGGACTTTGCCCCAGCGATGAACGTTACCGGCCGCCGCGTCACGGTCATGGGACTCGGGCGTTTTGGCGGTGGAGTAGGAGCTGTCCGCTTTCTCACGTCGCGTGGCGCACGGGTGACGGTGACCGATCTTTTAGGGGCTGACGAGCTCGTCGGCCCGCTGGCCAAGATCGCCGACTGCCCGGTCGAGACGTATCATCTGGGCGGTCATCTCGAAAGCGATTTTGTCGATACCGATTTGGTTGTCGTCAATCCGGCGGTTCCGCCCACCAGCCCCTTCCTCGAACAGGCGCGACAATCGGGCGTCCCTCTCACCAGCGAGATGTCGATCTTCTGGCAATTCCATCCGGGGCGCACATTGGCCGTCACCGGAAGCAATGGCAAGTCGACCACGACGGCGATGGCTCATGGCATGCTCGAGGCGGCCGGGTTGCGCAGCCGGTTGGGAGGGAACATCGGCCGCAGCCTGCTGCCGGAAGTCGATGCGATCGCTCCCGACGAATGGGCCGTGCTCGAATTGAGCAGTTTTCAGCTGGAAGACTTGGACCGCCTGCCGGCCAGTCCGAATATCGCCGTCGTCACCAACTTCAGCCCCAATCATCTCGACTGGCACGGATGCCTGTCGGCCTACAGGCGGGCGAAGCAGACGATTCTTCGCTGGCAATCGCCCGACGATGCGGCCGTGCTCAATCAAGGTGACAAGGACGTCTCCAGTTGGACCACGTTCGGCCGGACGTTGTGGTTCGGATCGGACGACATCGGACGGGACGGAATTTTTGGGAGCGGCGCGGAGCAGATTCTTCGCTTGGATGGCCGGATCGAACATTTTCCGCTGCGAGCATGGACCCGCGTGCCGGGTAGCCACAACTTGCAAAACGCGATGGCGGCGGCGTGTGCCGCGATTCTTGCCGGCGCGGAACTCGACGCCGTGCGCCGCGGCTTGGAGAACTTCCAGCCGCTCCCGCACCGTCTCGAATTCGTGGGAACGGTCGGAGACCGGAAATTCTACAACGACTCACTCGCCACGACGCCGGAATCGGCCGTCGTCGCACTCGATGCGTTTTCCGATCCGATCGTGCTGATGGTGGGAGGGTACGACAAACAGATTGATCTGACCTCCCTCGCCGAAGCCGTTGCGTGCAAGGTCAAGGCCGTGGCCCTGATGGGACAAACGGCCGACGCGCTGAGCTGGCTTCTGGAATCGCTCCCCGGCGCCAATGGCCTGTCAATGCAGGAATGCGACTCGTTCGAGGGGGCTTTTACCTGGGCGGTGAACCAGTCGGAGCCGGGGGACGTGGTGCTCCTTTCGCCGGGCTGTGCCAGTTACGATTGGTTTCGCAATTATGCCGAGCGGGGCGAGCGGTTTCGCGAATTAGTTCGTGCCTGGAGCCCCGCCATGGCACAAGGCTGATAGTTCGTCCTCTCCTGATATACTGGGCGTTCCCCGTCGCGCGGCACGGGAGACGCACGAGCACTGGCCGTTTCCGCGCTCGAAATTCCCGGCCCCCTCTTGTGGAGTCCAATTCATGAAACAGCGTTCGTTGGTTCTGGCTGTCGCGTTGCTGTTTGTTGTGGCATCCGTCTCTGCGGCCGTCGCCGCACCGCAGCAGAATTCGTTCCTCTCGAACGGCGTAAAAATCCATTACGTCACCGATGGCCAGGGGGAGCCGGTCGTGTTGATCCACGGTTTTGCCGCCAACGCCTATGTCAATTGGACGATGCCCGGCATTTTCGCAAAGCTCAGCAAGCACTATCACGTGATCGCGCTCGACAACCGAGGCCATGGCACGAGCGGCAAACCGCATGAGGTGGACAAGTACGGGATGGAGATGGTCGACGACGTGATCCGTCTGCTCGATCACTTGAAAATTCAAAAGGCCCATATCGTCGGTTACTCGATGGGGGGATTCATCACGGGCGCCCTGGTGGCGACGCATCCCGATCGCATCCTCTCGGCGACGATGGGAGGTGCCGGTTGGAGTCGTCCGGAGGACGATCATTCCGTGATTGAGGCCGTCGCGAAATCGCTCGAAGCCGGCACCGGGATCACTCCTCTGATGAAGGCGCTCACTCCGCCGGGTGCTCCGCAACCAACCGAGGAGCAGATGACGTCGCGAAATCGGATGGTCATGCTGGCCAACGACCCGTTGGCATTGGCGGCCTGCATCCGCGGGATGCTCAAACTGCAAATTCCGCGGGAGGCCCTCGTGAACAACAAAGTCCCCGTGCTGGCCATCTGCGGCGATCGGGATCCACTGAAAAAAGGAGTCGACGCGATGCAGGGCGTGATGAGCAACCTGAAGGTCGTGATCGTCAAAGGGGGCGACCACATGAGCACGGTTCGCAGCACGCTCTTCCAGCAGTCGCTCGACAATTTCCTGGCCGCGCATTCTCAGCATCCAGCCACGGCCTCGGTCGGCAAATGAGGGGACCGTTGATTATTGACGGCGGCATCCCACAGTCCGCGACCGCGCGGTAAGTATTGCCACTTTTAAGACCGCATCATGCCATCCGCCGCTGAACGAGCGTTGTCCGTGCTGAAGGAGACGATCGGCGTCGAAAGCCCACCGGGTGATTGGCACACGGTGACTCAGGATCAGATCGACGCCTTCGCCCGGACAACGCTGGATAATCAGTTTATTCATACCGATCCCGCACGCGCTGCACGCGAGTCACCGTTCGGCACGACGATCGCGCACGGCTTTTTGACGCTCTCGTTGATCTCGCACCTGATGCGGAGCATTCCCGGGCCGAAAGACGATCCGGAGCAGGGCCGCGCTGTGGGCATCAATTACGGCCTGGAACGGGTCCGGTTTCCTGCCCCCGTGCGGGTCAATTCGCGACTCCGCGCGCGGCAAACCCTGCTGACGGCCGACTTGAAGGACCAAAACACGCTGCAACTGATTCACCGCGTCACGGTCGAAATCGACGGCGAGCAGAAGCCCGCCTGCGTCGCGGACTGGGTCATCCGTGCGATCTATGCCTAGCTGAAACTCCTGGGGTGCTGCGATGTTCCGCAAAGCATTTTTGCTGCCGGCGGCAGTGTGTTATTTTCTCGGAGTCTGGTCGGGCACGTCACTGGAATCGCGAAATGAGCCGGCTTTCGGACTGGCGACTGCGGCACTCGCGGCGCCGCCAGGCGGCCACGCTCAGTTTTCCCGCACAACCGATCACACAGGCTCGACAGGAGCGTCCCTTGCCATGAGCACATTCCCTGCAAAATTGGATCCTGTTTCCAGCGACCGCAAGCTACGGATCATTTGCTTCGGTGCGCATCCGGACGATTGCGAGATCAAGGCGGGCGGCACGGCCGCTTTGTGGGCGGCGGCCGGACATCACGTGAAATTTGTCTCGGTGACCAACGGCGACATCGGCCACTGGCGGGAGGCCGGGGGCCCGTTGGCGCAGCGACGCAATGCCGAAGTGCAGCGGGCCGCCGAAATCTTGGGGATCACCACCGAGGTGCTCGACAACCACGACGGCGAGCTGTTGCCTACACTCGAAAACCGCCGCACGCTGACGCGGTTGATTCGAGAATGGAAGGCCGACATCGTGATGGGTCCGCGCACCAACGACTATCACCCCGATCATCGCTACACGGGGATCCTGGTGCAGGACGCGGCGTATATGGTCGCCGTCCCGTTCTTCTGTCCCGACACGCCGCCGCTCAAGCAAAATCCCGTCTTCCTGTATTACACGGACAACTTTCAGAAGCCCTATCCGTTCCAGGCGGACGTCGCCGTCGGCATCGACTCGGTCCTCTCGCGCAAGCTCGATGCATTGGTCGGCATGGAGTCACAATTCGTCGAAGGGGGCGCGCTCGGCTCAGCCGAATTGATTGCCGGTGGAGAAGCCAAACGCCAGGAGCGGCGTAAAGTCGTCCATGATAACTTCGACAAACGCGACCGGGCGACGGCCGAAAAATGCCGGCAGCAACTCGTCGCCTGGTACGGCGAAGCGGGCCGGAGCATCACGGCAGCCGAGGCGTTTGAAGTCTGCGAGTACGGCCGGCAACCGACCAAAGAGGAATTGCGGAAGCTATTCCCGTTCTTCGGCGGGAAATAGCGGCAGTTGCAATCCCGCACGATTCGGCCGGTGTCACCGGGAGCGGGCCGCAGACCTCGTCCGTCGCCGTGGGACACGATCGAACTCAGCCGCCAGCGCCTCGAGATCGAGCAGGCCCAGGATTTCGGCCGTCAAAGGTCGCTTGGCCTGGTTGAACACGAAGGCCGAAAAGAACTCACGACCCCGCTCGCTATTCAAATGGGCGGTTCGCCGCCGTGCTTCGGCGGCCGAAGGGCAGGGGAGGAAATAACACGTGTCGTCGCAGACGACGGGCCGATTTTGAACCGGCCCGACCGCGACGAACCGCCACGATTTGTAAAAGCCGGAAACTGCCACCTTCCATTTGCAAAACGTGTACGGCCCGACGCCGAAGATCGAAAACCGCGGCTGGTTTCGATACACGGAACTGGCCCGCCGATCGAGGCGCTCGCCATGTCGCAACAGATAGCGCCAGGTCTTCGGTGCCCGCTCGGCGAGGGACGCAGTTTCCTGGCCCACCCGCCGCTGCGGTACGAGCATTTGACGGCTGAGGCTTCCCGTCTCGCCGCGGGCCAGGTGAGAGCTTTTGAGCAGGGGATAGACGTGATGGCGTTCGAGGTCCGTCTTTTCGCCGAGCCCGTTGCGTAGGACCGTCCCCTCCTGCCGCAGCTCGAAGATGGCGGCACAATCGTGTTTGACGCCCGACCGCCAACGAAATCCGCCGCCGATCAGGTGCTGGATGCGGTTGTGAGCACGGAGATCGGCGACCAGACGTCCATCGCAAAGACCGAATCGTCGTACGGCTCGTTCGCTCGAAAAATCGTCGAAAACCAGACATTCCGTCTCTCGGGCTCGAGAGCCAAGGTGGCACACGAGGAGACAGGCATCGACCTGGGCGCCGAAATGTTTGGACGCATCGATCGGCCGAATTTCGCACTGGTCCAGCGGCAAGCCGCTCTTCCAGGTATTCGCCAAAACTTTGTGGGCCACGGCCGTTTTGCACAGCATGGCGAGCGTCGCCCGCCGGCCGGCGGCGGCTTCGAGCAGCCGCGAAATCATCCATTCGGAGACGTCGAAATTGCTCTTGCCGGTGAGCGCCTCGATGCCGGCCAAACCCTGTCGATTCTCTTTCCGCGGATGGTTGCCGCTTTCCAAGCGGCCAAGTGCGGCGTTTGTCACCCACGGGGGATTGCCGACGATGAGGATCGGCTCGGCACAGGACGACAGGATCGAGTGCCAGTCGATCTGGAAGAAATCATCGGTGCGAATCTGGCAGTCGACGCCTGTCTGAATTTCCGAGATGCGTCGCCGGGCGGTCGCCGCGTGACGGGCAGAGATATCGAAGCCGATTGCTCGATTCGCGTTGGGAAACCGACGGACAGCCGCCGCCAGAACCGAACCCTCGCCGCAGGTCGGTTCGACAATGGTCAGCGGGCGCTCATTGCCAAGCAGTCGGCACAGTTGCTCTGCCAATTCCGGCGGAGTTTGAAAGTCGCCGAAGACGACTCGCTGCCGGCGGCTGGCCGGCACAATGTCCACTTGTTTCGTTCGAGCTGCCACGCCTGTTTGCCGGAACGGATCCATCCGATGCCGCTTGTTTTGAAATGACCCTCGAAATCGTAGCAGATTTTTGCTGTTTCGAAAGCGACGATTTTCGTACAATCGAAGGCTGACGACATTCCCCGGAGGGTGCCATGAAAAAGTCCGCCGACCAATGGTTTGCCGAGTATGGCGAGTGCCACCACAACCCGGCCAACGAATTGATCCACTGGATTTGCATTCCGTCGATCATGCTGAGCCTGTTGGGCCTTTTGTGGTCGATCCCGATGCCCGCCTCGTGGGGCGCCACGGCCGATTATGTGAACGTCGCCACCTTATTCGTGCTCGTCTCCCTGGCCTTTTACTTCCGGCTCTCGCCGCCGCTGGCCATTGGCATGTTGGCGATTACGATCGCCTTCCTGGCCATCATCATCAGTTACGGCCACGCCAACTTGACGCCTGTTTGGGCGGCCGCCCTGACGATCTTTGTCGTGGCCTGGATCCTGCAATTCGTCGGCCACAAGATTGAAGGGAAGAAGCCGGCCTTCTTTCAGGATCTTCAATTCCTGTTGATCGGGCCGTTGTGGCTCTTGGGATTCATTTATCGCCGCGTCGGAATTCCTTATTGACGCGGTTTTCGCCAGAGAGAAACTGGCAAACCTGTTCGGCGACCAGGGAGGCCGCCTCGGGCCGGGCCAACGAGTGGATGGCACGTGCCATGCGGCCGCGCAAACCATCATTGGGCAAAAGCTGACTCAGTTCCTCTACCAGCCGCGTACATGTCACGGCCGGATCGACCGACTGTCGCACGATTCTCGCCGCTCCCACATGCTCAAACGCGTACGCATTGAGCCGCTGGTGATTGCGGACCGCCTTGCGATAAGGGACAAGGACGGCCGGTACGCCGGCACAGGCCAGTTCCGACAGCGTGAGTGCTCCGGCCCGGGCGACCGCCAGGCCTGCATTCCGGTAGTGGACAGCCAGGTCATCGAAAAACGGGGCGAGATGGACTTCCTGCTTGAGCGATGCGTACCGTTTTTGCATCGCCTCGATGTCGCGTCGACCCGTTTGATGCACAATTCGCCAGCCGGCGAAGATCTCCGGCCGACTCTCGACACACGACACAAATGCCTCGTTGAGCGCCGCCGAGCCTTGGCTGCCTCCCAGAACTAAGAGGGTCCGGTTGCGGTCGCCTATTGCTGCCGAGTTCGCCAAAGCGGCGATCTTCGAAAAGGACGGGATTTCCGGTCACAAGGTGCCGGCATCGGGCCGGAAGCCGATGGCCAGCCTCCGCGAAACCGAGGCAGGTCAGCTCGGCCCGCCGCGACAGCCACGACGTCGCGCGTCCCGGCACGGCATTTTGTTCGAGCAGAACGATCGGGATTCCGCACTGGCGGGCGGCCCACACGACCGGGACGCTCGCAAATCCGCCCATCCCGACGACGATTGCCGCTTTGCATTCGGGAAGCAGTCGTCGGGCGACCTGAGCCGATTTCCACATTCGATTGGCAAAGCGAACCGGGCTTTGCCAGAGCAGCGATGACGACTCGACCGGAAGAGCAACATGCTCGAAGCCATTTTCCGAAACAATCTGACGTTCGACGCTGCGCGTCGAACCAATGAAGAGGCAGCGGGCGGAGACGCCTCGTCGCTCGAGCGCCTCGGCCACGGCGATTCCTGGAAAGAGATGCCCTCCTGTTCCCCCGCCCGCGAAGACGACTGTCGGACGATCGCCCGAATTGGTCGAGTTCGGAAGGGGGTCGACGCGTTCCATCGAATGCTGTAGCCGCCTCGTGACTCAGGGGGGATCGGAGGCCGACGTGGGTTGCTCTTCGTCCGCATGGATCAACGGAGCTCCCGTGTCGTTAAGCGGGGGCAAAACCCAAATCTCGCCGTAATCGGCCGATTGTTCGGCCCGGAAGGCGTGGTGTCTCAGGAGTTCGAGAATCGCCAGGAAGAGGCCGACGATCACGTTTCGTTTCGTGGCCCCATCGAAGAACGACGAGAAGGCGACCCGGCCTTCCTGTCGGACGCGCTGCCCGACCGATTGGATATAAACGGACAGGGGGACGTCTTCGTTGCGGACGCTCGCCTCATGTTCGACGACACCGCGTCGCAGCACGCGGGCCAGGGCACTCACCAGGTCCCACAGCTCGACCTCCTTGATGCGGTCGCCGGCCAAGTCCCGCTCCAAGCTGGGTCGTTCATCAGAGAGCCGCGGGTAGCGTTCCTGCCAGTGGGCCGCGTGTTCATCCAACGCCTGGGAGGCGTCACGGAGCCTCTTATACTCCATCAGTTTGCGGACGAGGTCGCTCGGCGGTTCCTCGTCCAAAGGCTGCTCGGCCTCGGGCTCCTCCTGCCGCGGCAAGACGGTGCGGCTCTTGATCTCGACCAGAGTACTCGCCGTGGCAACGAATTCGGCCGCCAGGTCGACATCCAGGAGCTGCAGAACCTCGAGAAACTCGACGAATTGAGCTGCGATTTTTGCCAGCGGCAATTCGAGGATATCGACCTCATTTCGGCGCACGAGGTAGAGCAGGAGGTCCATCGGACCGCCGAACATCTCGAGAGACACTCTGTATTCGCGCGTCTGCATAATGACCTTGCCGGCAACCGGCGCGCAGATGATAGCTCACCCACCGCCAATCACCCAAGGTCACAACGGAACCAGCTCGAGGCGTCTAGAAAGTGGGGCCGGCAAGTCGGCGACTGGGCGGCCGCAAGGCCCATGACGCGACCGCGATCAGCACGAAGATGAGTGGCGCGACAAGCTTGAGAGGCGGGTCTCCGACCGAGAAGTGCGAAGCGGCGGCTCCGGTCAGATCGAAAAAGGTGCCCGCGTAGGCCCACTCTTTGAGCCGCGGAGTGCGCGGAATCACGAATGCCACCGCTGCGAGCACCTTCCACACGCCGAGAATGACGCAGAAGTACACCGGGTAACCAAGGTGCGACATTCCCTCGGTGACGGCCGGTATCCGCATCGTGTCGGCCACGCCTCCGGAACCCATGACGAAGATCATGATTGCCGTGGTGAGCCAGTAGGCAATCGTCCGGCCCCAGGACGGGGCGCCGCCGCTGACGCTTGTCATAGAACACCCGATTTACGAAACGACGTGGGGCCTCCGGCGAGGGAGGATACCACGTCGTTTTTCCATTGGAACCGGAATTGACTGCTGCCGTTCGGGAAACAGCCCACTCAACCGTGATGATTGACCGGCGGCTGGCCGTTCTTCCAAGGACCGGCGAGAGTCATATAAGCCGGCTCTTCCAGATGGCTCCCTTTGTCGCCGGCCGTCCAACCCGGGATGTGATTCGGCTTGGATCGCTGCTTGGACATCTGCTCCCAGTTCTTGGCCCAGCTGGAATCGCCGTCCAGAACCCGGAGATTCTCGGCGTCGAAGTGGAACGCTTTCCCCTCGCGGTAGCTGCGGGCGCCTAATGTCACAAGTACGATGGCCGCTGCACCCAGGTCGGGCGGGTTGTTGCACTTCTTCGGATCGCCCGCGCGAATGGCGTCGAGCCAGTTCTTGAAGTGGATTCGCGTGGTGTCGGGCTTGAAGTGTCCGTGATGGTCCTTTTCGAGCGGAATGCCCACGGTCGGCAGATCGATCCGTTCTGCTTTCAATTTGCTATCCCGCGTGACTTGCGGACGCTCGGGGACGAAGTCGAAACCGGTAAACTCTTCCCCGTTGCCGAAGACAAAAGAGCCGTTGTGCCCGCGGATCAATTGGCGGATCGGCGTGCCGTCGCAACACATCGTGGCTGTTACGAGGCCTTGCACGCCCTCGTGAAAATCGGCAACGACGGTGGCGACGTCGGGCACGTCGCGGCCGTCATATTCGAAGAAGATTCCGCCGGCGCCAACGACGCGGGCGGGATATCGCAAACCGGTCGCCTTCAGCATCGACGTGGTGCGATGAACGAAGAGATCCGTGTACATCCCGGAACCGTACGGCCAGAACCGCCGCCACTGAGCGAAGATTTCCCGGTCGAACGGCACGTCGGGTGCCAACCCCTCTTTGACGCCGAGCCACAACGGCCAATTGATCGTCTCGGGATTCATTTCCTTTTTGAGTTGATACGTCCGCCATTGTCCGACGGCCGAGTTCCGGAAGAACTCCGTCTGGTACATCAACATCTTGCCGATCAAGCCGGACTGTAGCTTCTCGCGAACGAGGCTCCAGAGCGGCAGGCTGGTGGATTGCACGCCGACTTGCATCACCTTGCCGGTCTTTTGCCAGGTCCGCACGACGTTCACGGCCTCGTCGATCGTGTGCGTCATCGGCTTTTCACAGTAAACGCTGAGCCCCGCTTCCATCGCGTCGATCGCCTGTTTGGCGTGCCAATGGTCGGGTGTTGCGATGCAGACCGCGTCGAGCTTTTCTTTAGCCAGCATGTCCCGGTAATCGACGTACTTGGCGACATCCTTGTTCGTCTGGCTCGAAATCGTGTGGGCCGCCCGATCGCGATTCACGGAATAGACGTCGCAGACGGCGACCAGATCGATATTTTCGCCGGCCTTCTGCAATTCCTTGAGCGTCCCGATGTGGGCGCCGTGTCCGCGGCCGCCGGGACCGATGAATCCGATTCGTAGGACGCTGTTCGTATTCGCGGCTCTCACAACGCTGGGAGCGGCGGCCAGGCCACTGAGCGCGCTTGCGGCAACAGCAGCGGTTCCCGTGGTCTTGAGGAAGTCCCGGCGATCGATGTTTGATTCGGTCACGTTGAAATCTCCGGATGGGTGGGGCGGGGGTTTGCCAGTCGGCGTGGAGGGAGTTCGGCGTCGCGGCTCGAGTCCACGTGACGAATTGTAACCGATCGGGCATGATGGGAACGAGCGACGACCTCTCTGGAGCTCAATAGAATGGTCGAATCCGGCATTTTGGGGCTTGAGGCAGCCGAGCATTATTCCTCAGGCTACGAGGCGACGCGGCTTTTCGGTTCGTCCCAGGGGGAATTGGAGCGGATCCGCTCGCAGGAGATCATCGGTCGCTACCTACCGGCTCGCCCCGCAAGGATTCTCGACATTGGCGGGGCGGGGGGCGTGTATTCGCTGTGGTTAATGGACCAAGGCTATGAGGTCGGCTTGATCGACGCTCTGCCGCTGCATGTCGACCTTGCCCGGCGCGCCCTGAGCGAACATCGGAATCGCAGTCTTGGTTCCGCAAGCATCGGCGACGCACGCCAACTCGAAGAGTCCGATGATTCGGCGGACGCCGTCCTGCTCATGGGTCCCCTTTACCACCTGACTGAGCGCGAGGGTCGGCTGCAGGCACTGCGCAAAGCGCATCGCGTGCTGCGTACGGGCGGCATCCTGTTCGCAGCCGCGATTTCAAGGTTCGCGGCACTCTTGGACGGGCTCTCTCGAAATTTGGTCGACGATCCCGTTTTTTCGCAGATCCTCGCGGTTGATCTTCAGACGGGGCAACACCGCAACCCGACGAATCATCCCGAATATTTCACGACGGCGTACTTCCATCGACCGGGCGAACTGATCGATGAGATGTGCGAAGCCGGCCTCCGCGTCGAGTCACTTGTAGCCGTCGAAGGACCGGCGTGGTTGCTGCCCAATTTGAAAGATCGCCTGAAGGACGTCTCCAAGAAAGAGCAGCTCCTTGGTCTCTTGCGCACGGTCGAAACGGATCCGTCTCTGATCGGCATGAGTGCCCATCTACTCGCCGTCGCGCAAGCCGTGATTTAGCCTGTTGGGCGATCACCCTTTCGCCAGTTCGCGAACCGCAAGGACGGCGGCGTCGATCTCATTGTCGGTCGTAAGGGCACCTGGGCTCAAACGGAGCGTTCCACCGGCAACGAATGTGCCGAGGCAGCGGTGTGCGCCCGGGGCACAGTGCAGGCCGGCGCGCGTTTCGATGCCAAACGACTCGTCGAGCACGGCCGCCAATTCTTGTGGATCGATGCCTTCGACGGAGATGCTCACGACGGCGACGCGATCTTGCAGCGACTTTGGTCCGTAGACGCGGAGCCGCGGCAGTCCGGCGAGGCCCTCGAGCAGTCGGGCCGTCAACCCTTGTTCGTGACGATGGACTTCGGTGACGCCGCCTTTTTCGAGCCACGCCAGGGCCGCCTCCAGGCCGATCAGCCCGGGAACATTATGGTTCCCCGCCTCGTACTTTTCCGGCAGCCGATCCGGCTGATGATCATCGTCACTGGTCGTTCCGGTCCCCCCCTGCCGCAGGCTTTGGAGATGTTCTTCAACGCCGGGCCGCACGTAGAGTACGCCGGTGCCCAGCGGTCCGAGCAAACCCTTGTGACCGGCACAGGCCAACAGGTCGATCGGCAATTGCGATAGATTGATCGGCAAGTGACCGGCGGTTTGAGCGGCGTCAACGAGGAATAAGGCGCCCGTCGACCGCGCAATTTCACCGACGCGATCGATCGGCTGAATCGTGCCGGAGACGTTCGACGCATGAATCAGCGCGACGAGACGCGTGCCTTTTTGGAGGGCGCGTTTGATCGCGTCTGGACTGACACGGCCGTCGCCATCGGCTGCAACGTAAGTCACGTTGACCCCGCGTTCGGCCAGGTGCCGCAACGGCCGCAGGACCGAATTGTGCTCGATCGACGACGTGACGACGTGGTCTCCCGGTCGCAGCAATCCGTGAAGCGCCAGGTTCAGACTGTCGGTGGCGTTGAAGGTAAAAATGACTCGCTGCGGGCTCTCGGCTCCGAGCAACCGGGCGACGCGCTGGCGGCAGCGCTCGATTTCGCCGTGAACCTGCATTGCCGTGCGAGTCGCGCTGCGCCCTTCGGCCGCTCCGAGGTGCCTCTGTGCGTGGTCCACGGCCTCGTAGACCGCTGCCGGCTTGGGAAAGCTGGTCGCGGCGTTATCGAGGTAAATGCGGTCCAAAGTCAGCCGCCGATCGAATACATGGGGCGCAGCGGCTGGATGAAGCGGGCCGTGTTAATCTCGTGCCCCTCCTTTTTGGCAGCAATCGATTCGCGGACCGCTTGCGCGATGTCTGCATCGGATCCGCCTCCGCGAAGAATGGCCCGGATGTCGGTCTCTTCCAGGCTGAACAGGCAGTTGCGCAGCTTACCGTCGGCCGTCAGGCGAAAGCGGTTGCAGTTCATGCAAAACGGCTCGCTGACCGACGCGATAAAACCAATCTGCCCGATGCCGTCTTCAAAGACAAATTCACTCGCCGGTGCACTCCGGTCCTGCTGGCGGCACGGGACGAGGGGCATGATCTCCCGCGCGAGCGTTTCTCGGATCTCGTGGGCGAACAGGACCTTTCCCCTTTGCCACGCGCAGTCGGCATCGAGAGGCATGTATTCGATGAACCGCATTTCCACGCCCGTTTCGCGGGCGAAGTGGCCGAACGGCACGATCTCCTCTTCCGTCAAACCGCGGACCGAGACGGCATTCACCTTCACCGGATGAAAGCCGACCTGCTGGGCCGCCTGAATTCCGGCACGCACTTTCTCGTAACCCTCGCGGCGGGTGATCCGCTTGAATTTCTCGGCAGAGAGCGCGTCGAGGCTGACATTAAGCCGCCGCAGGCCGGCATCCCAGAGAGCCTGGGCCTGATCAGCCAGCAGGATGCCATTCGTTGTCACGCCCACGTCTTTGACGCCGGGCAGAGGAACAATCTTGGCGACCAATTGATCAAGATCGTGGCGGACGAGTGGCTCGCCTCCCGTCAGACGGATTTTATTGACGCCCAACGCGACGGCGACCCGCACGAACCGTTCGAGCTCCTCGTAGGTGAGCAGCTCGGCCCGGTCCATGAATTCGGCGTGGTCGGGCGGCATGCAGTAGAAGCAGCGAATATTGCAGCGATCCGTCACGCTGATTCGCAAGTTCGTGTGCACGCGGCCGAAACCGTCGACGAGCGGCTTTAAGCGTTCTGCATCGTCAGTCGTCATCGCGGCTTCGCAAAAACTAATTTTGTTGGCGTTCAAAACGGTTTCGCCTCTATTCGTTTTCGGCGGCCGGCTCGACTCCGGGATGCACCCACTCGGTCGTGCCGTCGCTCCAATTCTCTTTTTTCCAGATGGGGACCGTGACCTTGAGCGTGTCGATCAGGAAGCGGGCCGCGTCGAACGCGTCGTGCCGGTGCGGACAACTCACAGCCACCGCCACGCTGACCTCTCCCAGTTCCAGATGGCCGACCCGATGCACAATCGCAAGCTGGTCGACCGGCCAGCGTCCGCGGGCTTCTGTTTCCAATTCCTGCAGCTTCACCTCCGCCATCGGACCGTAAGCATCGTAATCGAGGGCGACTGTCCGGCGTCCGCCCGTTAGCTCGCGAACCGTTCCCAGGAAGAGAACCACCGCTCCTGAGGCTGTCGAACGGACCGATTCGGCCAACTCCGTGTAATCGATCGGATCGGGCGTCAGCCGTATCATATTGTTCACCCGCCGCTCACCGGCGGGAAGCAGGCAATCTCGGAATCTTCCCCCAAACGTACTTGGTCGCCCGCGTAATCGTTTCCCACGGCGACGAGCAGGCTGGAGGCCAAAGGAGCTAATTTTGGATAGCCGGCGGCCAAAGCGGCACGCAAATCGCGGACACGAGCCTCGCTCGGCAGCTCAACGGCCACGCGCTCCGCCCCGGCGGCGTCCCGTGCCCGTGCGAAGAGTCGCACTTCAATTTTCATGAAACGACGAGTTTCCGCCTGGACGGCTGTAGTTTGTGTTCAATCTCAGGCATCAGTCCGTAAGCGTAGGCCAACAGCTTGAGCGGGTGAATGGTCGGCGTGGAGGTCCCCTGCTCCATCTGGAACTTGCAGCCGCTGCACTCCGTCGATCCCAAGTTGAGGTCCGGATCGCGCATCTGCGTGATCAACCCCCAGCCGATACGGATCGACGTGGCGAAATTCCGCTCCGTCAGGCCGAAAGCTCCGGCCATTCCCGAGCATCCTTTCTCAATTCTATGGAGCCGGAGTTGGGGAATCAAAGAGAGCAGGTCGGCCAGAGGGGTGCCGCATTCCAGCGCTTTGAGATGGCAGGGTGTATGGTAAGCGACATCCAGATCGAGCGGCTGAAAGTCGGTTTTGAGCTGGCCCGCGCGATGGAGACTCAGAAGATAAGCCCCGGCGTCCACCACCTGAGACGCGACCATATCGACGTCGGGATTGTTGAGAATCATCGGATATTCGTGCTTGAGGCACAGAGCCGACGACGGTTCGGTGCACACGATCGGACAACCTTCGCGGGCGAGCTCGGCCAGCTCGCGCACGTTCCGCTCGGCCACAAACCTGGCCGCTTCCAGGTCGCCGGCCGAAATCATCGCCATCCCCGACGACGTCTGGCCGGGCGGCACATGCACGCTCACTCCGTTGTGGGCCAGAACGGCCAGAAACGCCCGGCCCAATTCGGGATCGTGCCAATTGACGTAGTCCCCGACAAAGTAGACGGCCGGTCGCCGTGTGGTGTTTTTCCGCGGCGCCTTGAGGAGGTCGCGGCGCACGGAACTCATAAACGATCGGCGGGCGAAGAGGGGCAGCTTCCGGCGGCTGGAAATGCCGACCAGCTTCTCCAGGCACCAGCGGGCCGCCCCGTTGGCGATCACCCAGTTCATCGCCAGCGATGCGGTGCTTCCCAGCCAACCGAAGGAATGGGCCCGAGAAAGGATCCAATCGGCCCGGCTCATGCCGTGGGCGGCGACTTGCGCGGCCTTGGCCTCGATCATCATCTGCGGAATATTGACGTTCGACGGACACTCGAGCTGGCACTGCTTGCAGTTGAAGCAGAGGTCGCTCAGCTCTTTCATCGTGTCGCCCGTCCACTCGTGCGAATCGAGGCGCCCCGTGAGAATGTCGCGCAGCACATTGGCTTTGGCGCGGGGACTCGACTCTTCGCGAGGCTCCGCCCGGAAGAAGGGACACATCCGGGCCTCGGGCGATTGCGTTTTGCACATCCCGCAGCCGTTGCAGCCGACCGATTCCTTGAGCAGGGCATCGGCATTCCAACGGAGTTGAAACGGCACGACATCAACGGCGGTCGCCGCCAGGGGACGAATCTGGTCGCGAGGAATGGCTTCCTGGGCGCCGACGATCTTGCCGGGATTAAGGAGATTCTGCGGATCGAAGATTTCCTTGATCCGCTGAAAAACGCGGTACAGTTCGCCGTACTCGGCCCGTAAAAAGGCCGAGCGCGACAATCCGTCGCCGTGTTCGCCGCTCACCGTGCCGCCCACCGCGAAGACGGCCGCATACAGGTCCGTCGCCAATGCCTCGAGCTTCCCACCGTCGGCCGGCGAGGGGGGCGGCACGAACGGGCGCAAGTGGATTTGGCCCGCCGCCGCATGCGAATAGAGCGACGCCGTCACCTGGTGATTTTGAAAGACCTTTTGTGCCGTGACGAGAAACTCGTGCAGCACCGGCGGGGGGACGGCGATATCTTCGACGATTGGCGTCGGACGCGTGTGCCCCTTGATCCGCGTCAGGAGAGGCACGACCTTGCCCGGAAGTGTCCACAGAAATTCGACATCCTCTTCACGAGACGCCTGAAACGCCACCACCTCGTCCAGGTTTTTCGCTTGGACGGCGCGCAGTGTCATGGCAATCCGCTCGCGACATTGCGCGTCGCTGAAGCCGATTTGCTCCACGATCAGGGCGACTTCCGCATTGGGCGCAATCAACTGTTCGAACCGTGGATCGGCATCGCGCGCCAAGGACAGGAGCCGGCGGTCCATCAAGTCGCAGGCGCTCGGCTCGAGTTCGGCGATTTCCTGCACGGCGCGCGTGGCCGATTCGAGATCGCCGAACAAAAACAGCACGGCGGCTCGGTGCGGCGGGAGGGGAAACGTCTGCAGCGTCGCCGCCGTAAAGAGGCCCAAAGTCCCCTCGGAACCGACGAGAAGACGCGGCATGTTCAAGTGCGTGGCGGAGAGCAGCCCGCGCACGTAATAGCCGGCACTGTTGCGAATGAGCGGAGGCTGCTTTTGCCGGATGATCTGCTTGTTTTCCGCCAAGAGCGCGGCCAGGCGATTCACGATCGTGCGTTTGGAATTCGGTGGCTGACCGTTGCCATTCGCGGGATGATCCGCGTTCCCCGATTCAGTCGATGCCTCCGGCGACCCCCTTTCGACAAGCGGCTCCTCGCCGAATTCGACGACCGTCCCGTCGGCAAGCACGGTCTCAATACTTTCCACGTGATCGCGGGTCGATCCGACGCGCACCGAATGAGAGCCTGCCGCGTCGACACCCAGCATTCCGCCAACGGTCGTGATAGCCGAATTCGACGGATCGGGTGGAAAGTATCGTCCGTACGGCCGCAGCACGCGGTTCAAATGATCGCGAATGACCCCCGGCTGCGCGCGAACGGTTGAATCACTGACCGCTTCGACCGCCCGCATTTGGCGGGAAAAGTCGACAACGACGCCCTCGCCGATTGCTCCCCCGGCGACACCGGTTCCGGCACCGCGGGCGATCAGGGGCAAGCCGGTTTCTGCCGCATAACGGGTGAGCGTCACGACGTCATCCCGGTCGCACGGTCGAGCCACGGCGAGCGGCGCCACTTGGAAAATACTCGCGTCGCTGGCGTACATGGACAACGTCAATGGATCGCACCGCAGCTCGCCTTTGAAGCTGGCGGAGAGATCTTCGATCAATCGCTGCTGCCGGTCTTCCACGTGTGTTTGCTGCTCAAGTGCGAAAAGATCATGCGAACGGTTGACCACGCGGCTGCGGCCGAATCAGTTTCGCCACAACAATGCCGCGCAATTCCCCACCGACGCACTCCTGGCCGATCCGATATTAGCGCTGTCGGACCGGATGGTCGGTTTAATTCACGAGGGGGGCCGCCGGGTCGCCGCCAAACGGAGGCGTTCCTGGCGATAACGCTCGCCCACTTCGAGGTCGAAGGTGGCCTGCGAGGCCGGTTCGAAATCCGCCGTGCCGTGCTCCGCAGCGGTAACAGACCAAGACGTCTTTCATGAAGAAAAATAACAGGAAATCGACGAGTGCAAACGCCATCAAGATTCCCAGCGACACGATCGGATACCAGAGGGCGTAGGCGATCGTGCTCAGCACGATTCCCGCAACCACCATCGCCAGCCCCACGCGTTGCGGGAAATCTTTCTGACGCCAGAGATCCTCACAGTTGCAGATCAGGCAATGGGCCGGCTGGCCGTGGTCGAAGTCTGCTGGCGAACACGTTCTTGACCAGCCGCAGGAGCCGCACCGAACCACTTGGCCCGGCAAGGCTTTCTGGCGCACCGGTTGCTCACACCGCGGACACCGGAATGTCAGGACAACCGGACGGTCCATCCCGGCAGACGGTCCAGCCGCCGTGTTTACCGAAACCAAAATTCAATCTCCAAATGTATCGCTTTTTGCGCCCATCCCTTACCTTAGCTTAAACGCATACCGGCCGCCATCAGGAACCCGTCGTAACTCGTGAATTATCGACAAACAAACGGGTCGGTCGGTGTGTTGTATCTCTATATTTACAAACGGTTTATGAAATGAATCAGTCGGTCGGTCCTGCAAGCGGCAACAACGCGAAGGCGAAAGACAACGGCCTTGGACACGCTGTGCCGAAGCGGCCGGCCTGTCCCGTTTGTGGGGGGCCGCTCGTCGAGATCAAGCAGAAACTGCAATGTGCACAGTGCCGTACGATCTGTGAGACTTGCTGCGAAGGCGGACGCGGTTGAATCCCATGGAAATACGCGCGGTCGCCGAGCGAATTCTGCTGGCCGATTCCCTGGCAGCCAAGCTGGACCGCATTCCCTCCAAACTCAGCGATCAGCGGCCGGGTCCCGCACAGCGGATCGCCATTCCGGGTCGGCCGCCGGAACTCGTTTTCGCCGCCCGCCGCACGGCGCCGGCCATGCCCCGTCCCGGTGCATTGGGCAATCCCAGAAAACGGGGAACTGCTCATCATATTCTCGCCAATCACGAGCTGCAGGCGCTCGAGGTGATGGCTTTTGTGCTTTTGGCGTTTCCCGATGCGCCGACCGATTTCCGACGCGGCCTGCTCGGCATTATGGTCGATGAGCAGCGTCACACGCGGATGCACGTCGAGCGGGCGGCTGAACTGGGAATCCGGTTCGGCGAACTTCCGGTCAACAGTTACATTTGGGCCAAGGCGCAACAGTTTGAGTCGCTTCTGGACTATCTCGCCGGGCTCCCGTTGACGTTCGAAGGACGCAATCTCGACCACACGCTCGAACTCGAAGAGGCCTTCGAACAGGCCGGAGACAAACACAGTGCCGCCGTATTGAGGGCCATCCATCGGGATGAGATCGGCCACGTCCGCTTCGGCATCGAATGGTTGCGGCGGCTGAAGCCGGCCGATCAGACCGACTGGGACGTTTACGTCGCCCATCTCCATTTTCCGCTCCGCGCGGAAAAGGCGATTGGCGACGTGTTTCACCGTGACCCGCGATTGCAGGCGGGGCTGACCCCTGAGTTTATTGAGCACCTGGCGGCCTCGCGCGAACGCCGTCCAGTCGATTGGGGAACGACTCCATGAACGCCCGCATCATTGACGGCAAGGCGATCGCCGAAAAGATCCGCGGTGAGATCGCCGTTCAGGTCGCCGAGTTCAAAAAGCAGACAAGCTGCGTGCCGCATCTGGCCGCGATTCTCGTCGGGGACGATCCGGCAAGCGCCGTTTACGTTCGTGGCAAGCAGCGGGCCTGCGAAAATGCGGGATTAAAAAGCACGCTGCACCGGCTGCCTTCCACCACGTCCGAAGACGAACTCTTGGATCTCGTCCGCATGTGCAACCACAATGCGGACGTGCACGGCATCCTGGTCCAATTACCCCTTCCCCAGCAGATCAATCCGCAGCGCGTGCTCGACACCGTCTCACCGATGAAAGACGTCGACGCGTTTCATCCGGAGAACGTGGGCCGAATCGTGCAGGGCCGGCCTCGCTTTCTTCCCTGCACTCCGCACGGCGTGCAGCGGTTGTTGATCGAAACGGGCACCATGATCAACGGTGCCGAAGTGGTCGTATTGGGCCGCAGCGAGATCGTCGGCAAACCGATGGCCCTGATGCTCCTGCAAAAAGGGCCTGCCGCCGACGCCACGGTGACGGTCTGCCACAGCCGCACGCAAAACCTGGCCGATGTGACGCGGCGGGCCGACATCCTGATCGCGGCGATCGGCTCAGCCCGCTTCGTGAAGCGGGAGATGGTCAAGCCGGGAGCCGTCGTCATCGACGTCGGGATCAATCGTGTCGGCGAAAAATTGTGCGGCGACGTCGATTTTGAGGGGGTCTCTCAGGTGGCTTCGGCCATCACGCCCGTGCCAGGGGGCGTCGGACCGATGACAATCGCCATGCTGCTGGCAAACACGGTGACGGCCGCGCGCCTCGCCATGCAACCGGCGTAGATTTGCAGCCCGCGGCTCCGACTCGCTGTTCCGCTCTCAGCCCGTCAGCCGAACAACTGCACCGACGTGTGATAGTCGATGTGCGGCGCTTTGATCCGGCCCCCCGAGAGTTTCTCTCCCAGCGGATTCAAATAGACACGCCCTGTCGGCTCGGTAAGGCCCGGGCTGACATTGAGGACGTGAATATTGAAGATGAACGCCGGCTCGGTGAGTGCCTGAAACCAGTGGACGTTGTCCTTGTGGTCGGAGACCGTCGAGCACTCACCCGGAGTGAACTTGCGATCGATCGTCGGCTTGATGATGTACGCGTTGGGCAGGTCCTCGAGCCGATCGTAATGCCGGCCGCGAAGCTCGCCCTTCAGGATCAAAAACGCCGTCGCCATGTTGTTGTGCCCGTGCGGCACCACCGAGCGGTCTTGCTTGAGTGCGAAGATCTGCTTACCAAAGACGTAGTGCGTCGGGAGCCCTTCGACCTGCGGAAACTTGAATGACAGGCTGAGCGCCCCGCGATCGACCAATTTGATATTCCGGGTCAGCCGGTCGAAGTCGATCATCTTCAGCAAATCGGGCAGGTTCACCTGGCTGAAGAGGCGTTCGACCTGCTTCTGCCATTCAAGCTGCGGCAGCTTCTGCTGCTGTGCGTCGGCCCCCAACTGGTTGACGTGGGCCAGCCATTCCACCGTCTGCGGCCGGACTTCCGAGCCGAAGGCATCATGGGCAAAGAGCGTTTCGAGCAGCGAATAGGTGAGTAGCGAGCCGAGAGCCTGCTGCGAGAATTCACGTCGAGTGAGCTTTTCCATGGCGTGGTGTCCTCCGTGTACCATTGAACCGTGGACTCAATGCAATCACAAGTAACCGGCGGCCTGCGCCGGGAATTACGCGAGGATCGGCAAAAGAGTGTTCGAGCCGTGCTGCATCTCGCGCGTGACGATCGAGCCGATCAGCGTCGTGGCCGTGCAGTCGTGGACGGCGATCTGGGCCAGCGTTCCGGCGAGCCGGGGGTTACCGTCGAAGACGACGATGCGGTCGCATGAAGAACGTCCGACGAGCTGGATCGGCCCGTTCGCCGACAGCTCAGTCTCGGACTGCTTGAGTGCCGTCTTGCTTGGTCCCTCGACCAGGACTTCGACTTCGCGGCCGATAAAGGTGGCGTTGTCCTCTTCGCTGATCTCATTCTGGATGTCGAGCAACACATTGTTGCGGCGGCGTTTCACGTCTTCGGGGACGTCGTCGGCACAATTCTCGAAGGCCTTCGTTCCCGGCCGCGGACTATATTTGAAGATGAAGCTGTTTTTGAACCGGCAGCGGCGGACGAGGTCGATGCTCTTCTCGAATTCCGCCTCGGTCTCGCCCGGATGTCCGACGATGAAGTCGCTCGACACGGCACAGTCCGGCATGATCTCGCGCACGCGGTCGTGCATTTCGAGATATTGCTCGACCGTGTAGCCGCGCTTCATGACCCGCAAGACGTCGTTTGAGCCGGACTGGGCCGGCACGTGCAGGTAGTGGCAAACTTTCGGGAGATCACGCACGGCAAAACTCAGGTCGTCGGACATGTCGCGCGGATAGTTCGTGACGAATTTGATGCGGTCGATGCCTGTTGTATCGTGGATCTGCGAGAGCAGATCGCTCAGCCGGCACAGGCGGCCGTCTTCGGTGTATTTGTAGCTGTTGACGGTCTGGCCCAGGAGGGTGACCTCTTTGACTCCCTGTTCGGCCAGGACCCGGACTTCCGCGGCGATGGCCGAGGGCGGGCGGCTCTGCTCGGGCCCACGGGTCATGGGGACGACGCAGTAGGTGCAGAACTTGTCGCAGCCGATCATGATTCGCACGAAGGCCTGAAACGGCGAAGGCCGCATGGCCGGCTCGCGGAGCGGGTCGTAACTTTGGAAGCTCTCGGAGACTTCCAGCCGCGTTCCCTCTTTCCGCGAGAGGCTGACGGCGACGGCCCGGCGGCTGCCGTGGCGAGCTTCATCGATGAGCCGCGGCACTTCCGAAAGCTGGCCCGTGCCGACGATCAAGTCGACATGCGGAGCCCGCTTAAAAATGAGTTCCTGGTCCTTTTGGGCCATGCAGCCCAAGACGCCGATCACCTGCCGCGGACGGCGGCGCTTGCTGAATTTGAGGCGACCGAGCTGGCTGTAAATCTTATGCTCGGCGTGCTCCCGCACGCTGCACGTATTGAAGAGGACGGTATCGGCCTCGTGGACGTCGGCCGTCAGCTCGTAACCGTGCCGGCGTAAAGCGGCCACGACCAGCTCGCTGTCGAGCATGTTCATCTGGCAGCCGACCGTCTCGATGTAAAGTTTTCGGTTGTGGTCCATGGAACGAGGATTTTCCAACACGCCTGCGGGTGGGCCTCCGACGCGGGCTGAGCATTCGGTTCAGGATTCAGCCCGCCTTCTTCGCGGGCTCGGGCTTTGCAGGTTCTTTCACGGGAGCTTTGGCGGCAGCCGCCGGCTGGATCACCGCGGCCGGTCGCGGCTTTACGGGAACGGCGGTCTTTCTGTCCTTTGCAGTCGGAGCGGCAGCCGGCGGAGCCGCGGGAACGGCCGCCTTGAGCTCCGCTGCCAGCTTTTTCTTGTACATCTGTCGATGCTCGCCCATCAAGGTGATGAGCGATTTGATGGCCAGGTACGTTGCCACGCCATACAGAATGAGCTGCGCCTTATCCATGGCGACTCCTTCCGTGGACCCATCTGTGACGGATGCTGCGATGCGGGCCTCCGGCCCGCGTTCGAATCCGCAAGCGACCGTCAATCGCGGACGCGTTCGATGTACTGCCCCGTTCGCGCGTCGACCTTGATCTTGTCCCCTTGGTTGATGAACGCCGGCACGTTCACCGTTGCTCCCGTTTCCACGGTTGCCGGCTTGGAAACGTTCGTCGCCGTGTTGCCGCGGGCCGCCGGCTCGGTGTAGGTAATTTGGAGGACGACATGCTGCGGCGGCGTCATCTCGATGATCCGGCCATTCCAGTACATCAAGCCGACCGTGGCGTTCTCCAGGAGGAACTTGGCCCCATCGCCGCACTGTTCGGCCGTCAATGTGTATTGCTCGAAGGACTCGTTGTCCATGAAGATCAAGTCGTCGCCGGCGCGATACAGGAACTGCCCGTCGCTCTTGTGTACATCCGCCTCTTCCAGGCTGTCCCCGCTCTTATAAGTTCGATCCAGGAGCGTTCCCTTGAGCAGATTCCGCAGCCGGGTCTTGTAGAGCGCCTGTCCCTTTCCCGGTTTGACGAAATTGCACTCGATCATCTCGTAGGGATCGCCCTCGACGACGACCTTGATTCCTTTGCGAAAGTCGCCCGCATTGATCTGAGGCATCGGTCCTTCTTTTCAACTCGATACGTCTGAATTCAAATTGCGCAAAATACCCGCTCTGAAACAGGGGGTGAGGATAGCACATCGCCCCACGCGGGGAAAAGCCGAGTGACGGGAGCCAGACGGCGGCTCGATTCGGCCCGGCGAATGACGACCGGCCGGTCAATGGGCGTCCAATTGCCGAACTGGAAATCACCGCTCTTTGAAACCACAGTCCGGCGGATTCAGGCCAGAATGCCTTGGACCACATCGGCTTTGACCATCTCGCGCGGCTGGTTGAGATGGTTATAGATCGTCTGCCGGGGGTAGAGGCCGACACTGTGATAAATGGTCGCCAACAGCTCGTTCGGATGGACCGGATTCTCGACTGGAGCCGAGGCCGTCGCATCGGACTTGCCGTAGACGAGTCCGCGCTTGATGCCGGCGCCGGCGATCACCGCCGTATAGCAATACGGCCAGTGGTCCCGGCCGTCGTCGTTGTTCGAGTTGCCGGAGGTGCTCACGCCGCGCTTGGGACTGCGGCCGAATTCGCCGACCGCGACGACCAACGTCTCTTTCAACAAGCCCCGTTCGTCGAGATCGCTGACCAGGGCCGAAAGCCCCGCGTCGAGCATCGGAGAGTTTTCTTTCTTCATCCGCTCCGACAGCCCCGCGTGGACGTCCCACGAGTGCCGGTCGGAATTGGCCACCTTGGGCCAGTTCACCTCGACCACGCGCGTCCCCGCCTCGATCAGGCGGCGAGCCAACAGGCACGATTGGCCGAACGTATTGCGGCCGTAACGGTCGCGCATCTCCGGCGACTCGGCGTGGAGGTTAAAGGCATCCCGCGCCCGGCCTGAGAGGACCAGGCTGAGCGCTTTCTCGTAGTACGTGTCGAGCGCGTAGCTTTTCACCGCCTGATCGAGTTCGCGGAGGCTGGCGTTGACCGTATCGCGGAGCCGTGCCCGCCGTTCGAGCCGCGCCTGCGGCACGTCCTTTCGCAGCAGCAGATCGTCGATTTTGATCCGATCCATTTTGTTCATGTCGAGGTCGTCGCCGGGCGGATAGAGGTAATAGGGATCGTACGCCCGACCCAAAAAGCCGGCGGTCCCCGCCTTGCCGATGACGTTGCTCTCCTGCAGGGGCCGCGGCATCATCACGTACGGAAGCATGGGAACTTCAGGAGGCCGCATCTTCACGATGTTGCAGCCGAAGTTCGGGAAATCCTTGGGACTCGGCGGCTCGAGCTGGCCGGAAGGGCTCACGTTGTCGGCCGTGTAGCCGGTGAGCATCTGGTAAATGGCGGCCGTATGGTTGAACAGGCCGATCGGCGTATAGCTCATCGACCGGATCATCGTGATCTTGTCGTTGACCTTCGCCAGCTTGGGCAGGTTCTCCGTGAACTGGACGCCGGGCAGCTTTGTGTTGATGTTGCTGAAGACGCTTTTCACGTTATCGGGAACGTTCGTCTTCGGATCCCACAAGTCGATATGGCTCGGACCACCCTGCAGATAAAGCAGGATGACCGACTTCGCCTTGCCGAAACCCGGGCCGCCGTAGCCCGGAGGGTTGGTGGTGGCGGCCTTGGCCGAGGTCGCGCGGAGAATCGCGGGCAGCGTCAAACCGAAAACGGCCGAGCCGCCGATTCGCAGCAACTCGCGCCGGCTGAATCCGTCGCACGTGTCCTTACCATATTGACCGGGAATGACCAGCATTTGCGCGTCCTCCAATGGCGGCCGAACAGGTCGCGGTGTCCAACGTCAGCGATTAAGGCCGGCTGTTTTTACAGCTTTGCGTGGGCGTGACTTCTGGCGGAAAGCGTTATACCAAAAGTGGTGTGCGGCAACGCGTTCAAGAGGCAAGTTTGCAACTCTCGTAACTATAACTGGACAACGCATCAGTTGTCAATTATGCGACTCGCCAAACCGGATCTTCCTGCAGGCATAGGCGTTTGATACTATTCGGCCGCATTTCTCTGTCTGACTCCCCAGGATCCTGTCCTTTTTCATTTCCCTGTCTGACGCCGCCTCGTTTCGCGGCGCCCGTGACTGTTGCGCCCCCCTTGTGGATCGGCCAATGGGATATCGGTCCAAGGTCCAAGCACCGTTCGGGTCTGCGGACACGCGTGTCCGTCGGTTCGGACCGCGCGGCGAATTGGGATCTTGGAGATTCATCCTGGGAGTGCTCGTGACCAGTACTCTGTTCGCGGGCTGCGGTTGGCTGCCCAGCTTCATCCAACATTCGACCGACAAATCGGTCCGCCTGACGGACGAAGCGCGTCAGGCTTGCGAGCGCGGCAACCAAGACCAGGCCCGGCAACTGCTTGCTCGCGCCGCGGAACTTGCGCCTGACGATGCCGACGTGCAGTGCCGGATCGCTCGAGTCCTGCTCCTGACTGGCGACACAAACGAAGCCATGAAGCATTTTCGCTATGCCACGCGTAACGGCATCGATGATCCGGATGCCTATCTCGAACTGGCACGCGTGCTGCTCGAGGCCAAGCGTTACGGCGAATGTCAGGAAATGATCGACCAGGCCCTGCGACTGGTCCCCAACCATGTCGCCGCCCAATTGATGGCCGGCCAGCTTGCCGAGTTGCGTCAAAAAGACGACGAGGCCCTGGCCATCTATTACCGCGTGCTGGGGAACGATCCTTCCGACGTCGAAGCCATGATGCACGTAGCCGACGTGCTGGTCCGGATGGATCGCACGAACCAGGCGGCCCCGCTGTTGCGGACCGTTGTCGAATCGGACCGCATCGCGCCCCCTGAGTTGGCCCGCGCTCATTGGAACCTGGGTCGGATTTATGGCCGCGAACACCGCTGGGCCGAATCGGCAACCCAACTCGCAGCGGCGGCCAATCTGCGTCCCAACTTGACGGCTGACGAAGCCTACCAGGTCGCCTACGCGTGGTGGGAAGCGGGCGACCGCGAGAAAGCCCTGGATTTCGTCTCGCGAACTCTTTCCGTCAGTCCGCAACATGCCGATGCTTTGGCGCTCGCCGCCACTCTCCGTCAGGCAGACGCCGCGGCCCAAACGGCGTACTCGCGACCTCCGCTGCCAGCGCCAAAGGCGTGGCAGTAGTGGGAGGGGCGAGGGGCGAGGGAAAAAGCCACGCTCGGCGTCCCCTTGGTTTTCGCTTGTCTCGTGCCTTCCTTCCGCCTCGATCCTTCATCATTCATAATTGAGGAGTGTCACACACGTCTTCGACATCTGAAAGCGAGTCCGGTGCCGAGCCAGCCGCGCCTACGGCCGAACGCGTCGGCGCGGACATTGACTATGGCCGTTTCCTCGACTGCGTCCATTGCGGCTTGTGCACCTCGGCCTGCCCGACTTACCTCGAAACAGGCAACGAGAACGACAGCCCGCGGGGCCGCATCTATTTAATGCGAGCCGTGACGGACGGTCGTCTGGATTTGGGGCCGACCGTCAAGCGGCACCTCGATTTGTGCCTCGACTGCCGCAGTTGCGAAACGGCCTGTCCGTCGGGCGTTCAATACGGGCGGCTGATCGAACCTTTCCGCGTCGGCATGCGCCGCGCCGAGGCTCAGGCCAAAAACGGTGCGCCGCCGGCGACCGGGTGGTTCGAGCGGTTTTTCCTGTACGGACTCTTCCCGCACCCCGCCCGTATGAAGGCGGCTCTCTTCCCCGCACGCCTCTTGCAGCGGCTGGGGCTGGACCGATTGATCGATGCCGCGGGACTTCCCAAGCTGTTGCCGGGTCCCTTGCGGCGAATGTATGACCAGCTTCCTCGCCTCCAGTCTTCCGCTCCGCCCCTGCCGGAATTGCTTCCGGCGATCGGCCCGCGGCGGGCGCGTGTGGGACTCTTTGCCGGCTGCGTGGCTCAGGCCATGTTTCCGCAAACGAACTGGGCGACGGCCCGCGTGCTGCAAGCCAACGGCTGCGACGTGGTCACTCCCCGCGGCCAGACATGCTGCGGGGCGATTCATTATCACAACGGCGCCGCCGCGCCGGCCCTTGAACTTGCCGCGACGAACGCGAGCGCCTTCAATCTCGATGAGCTCGACGCCGTTATCATCAACGTCGCCGGCTGCGGTTCGATGCTCAAGGATTACGGCCATATCGGCCACGAGGCGGTCGACAACGGAAATCACGCGACCGAAAAGCAGCTCCCCGCTCTCGAACGTTTCGCTGCGAAAGTGCGCGACGTTTCGGAGTTCCTGGCCGCGCTGGGACCGATTGCACCGCCGGGCGAAATCAAACTCCGCGCCGCCTACCATGACGCGTGCCACCTGGTCCACGCCCAAAAAGTCCGTGAACAGCCGCGCGACATCCTGTCGCTTATTCCCGGACTCACGCTCGTTCCGCTCCCCGAGTCCGAGGTCTGCTGCGGGGCGGCCGGCAGTTACAATTTGATGGAACCGGAAATGTCTGACCGCCTCTCAGAGCGGAAGCTCGCAAACATCCTGAGCTGCGATGTCGAGGCGGTCATCACGGGCAATGCCGGCTGTTCGCTGCAGATCCAGGCCGCCGTAAGGCGCTCGGGTCGCCGCATCTGGGTCGCCCATCCAATGGATGTCCTCGACCTGAGCTACCGCCGCCAACAACCGCCCAAGGCCTAGCGGAAGGATCTGATGGCTCACCCCACGATCAAGGCCGTGGTGTTCGATTTCGACGGCCTGATGTTCAACACCGAAGAGATCTTTAGCCTCTCGGGCAAGGAGCTATTGCGTCGCCGCGGCAAGGAAATGACGCCCGGCATTCTCAGCATGATGATGGGCCGCCGCTCGGATGAGGCCTTTCCGATGATGATTGAGGCGTTGGGGTTAACGGAGGATCCCGCTGCTCTTCGCGCGGAAGAACGTGCCATCTTCCACGATTTGTTGTGGAAGCACGTCGCGCCGATGCCGGGGCTCTTCGAACTCCTGGCACACATCGAAACCCGTGGCTTGCCCAAAGGAGTGGCCACCTCCTCGCGCCGGCCGTACATCGAATCGCTGCTCGCCCATTTCAAGCTCATGGACCGTTTTCACGTCACGCTGACCGCGGAAGATGTCACTCGCGGCAAGCCGCATCCGGAAATCTATCTGACGGCCGCCGCCCGCATCGGCGTCGCCCCGGCGGAGATGCTCGTGCTCGAGGACAGCGAAATGGGTACGCGCTCCGCCGCCGCGGCCGGAGCTGTCGCCGTGTCAGTTCCGCACGAGCACAGCCGCAGCCAGGATTTCAGCGCGGCCTATGACATCGCCACAGGCCTGCACGATCCCAAGATTCTACGTCTATTGGCATAACGCGCTGTCGGTGGGCCGATCCCGCCGACGCTCAAAGATTTCGCCGCCTGTGTCGAATACCCAATTGGCTGGGTGCGCCGTTCCCGACCGGCCAATTGCGCTAAACCCTGAGGAAAAAGTCGATGCGTCTTGCAACTTGCATCTTGTTGATTATCGCCGTGGTCGCGCCGCCGGTACGGGCTGCTTCCTCGCCGGAATCCGCACCCGCGAAGACGCCGACAAAGGTCGCCGTCGCCGCTAAACCGCATTTACTCACCGACAAGGCCGACCTCGAAGCCTTTTTTGACGGCATCATGCATGACCAACTTGATTTCAAGCACATCGCGGGGGCCGTCGTCACCGTGGTGAACGGCAACGATGTCGCGTTGCTGAAAGGCTACGGCTATGCCGACATCGATGCGAGGCGCCCCGTCGATCCCGAGACGACCCAGTTCCGCATCGCCTCGATCTCGAAGCTTTTCGTCTGGACGGCCGTCATGCAGCTAGTGGAAGAGGGCAAACTCGACATCGACAAGGACATCAACGCGTATTTGAAGAAGATGCAAGTGCCGGCCACGTTTCCCGAGCCGGTCACGGTGAAAAGCCTGCTCACGCACACGCCCGGTTTCGAGGACAACGCGATCGGCCTCTTCTCGCATACGCTCGAAAAGACGAAGCCGTATGACGAAGTCCTCCGCACTCGGCTGCCGGCCCGCGTGCGTCCGCCCGGCGTGCTGGCCTCGTATTCGAACGACGGCACGGCCCTCGCGGCCTTGGCGGTCTCGGATGTCGCCGGCAAGCCCTTCGAGGACATCCTCGAACAGCGAATCTTCGCCCCGCTCGGCATGAAGCACACGTTCATCCGCCAGCCCGCAACCGACAAGCTGCCGGCGACGCTCTCCAAGGGTTACCGCTGGAAGGACGGGCAATTCAAGGACGAAGGTTTCGAATACATCTCGCTCGCGCCGGCCGGTGCCATTTCCGCTTCCGCGGGCGACATCGCGCACTTCATGTTGGCCCACCTGCATGACGGCCAGTACGGCCAGGCCCGCATCCTCAAGCCCGAGACGGCCCGCCGCATGCGCGAGCCGCTCTTCCGCCACGATCCCAAGGTCGACGCGATGTGCCACGGATTTTGGGAAGTGCACCGCAATGGGCAGCGGATCCTGGAGCACGGCGGCGACACGCTCGTGTTTCATTCGCTATTCGCGATCCTCCCGGAGCGCGGCGTGGGCGTATTCGTTTCATTCAACACCGACAAGGGTCAGACGGCTCGCGATGAAATCCTGCCTCTGTTTATGAACCGCTATTTTCCCGACCCCCAGCAGGCCTGGCCCAAGCCATCGGCCGACGCCGGCGATCTCGCACGTTTCGCGGGCGAATACGCGTCGACCCGCCATTCATACACCACCCTGGCCAAAGTGGCTTCGGTCCTCGGCACGAGCCGCGTGCGGGCCAACGCCGACGGCACGCTGTCGGTCGGCAGCGAGCCCACGCTCAAGCGGTTCGTGCCGGTTGAGCCGCTGGTGTTTCAAGAGAAATACGGGCCGCGGCGGATCGTCTTCCACGCCGACTCGGACGGCCACATCACGCAGATGTTCATCGCGGACGTCGCCGCCGCCGCATTCGAGCGCCGCGCGTTCTTCGAATCGTCGCGGTTCTATTGGAGCCTCATCGGAATCTCCGCCGCCCTCTTCGCGACGGCCCTCCTCTTCTGGCCGACGATCGCCTTTTGCACGCGGCGGCTCGCCACGCCGTTTCGCAAGACGCGCGGTTCCGCCGTGATCAGCCTGCTCGGCTGGCTGTTGAGCGCCGTCTGCCTCACTCTCGTGGGCGGGATGATCATCGCTTTGAGTGATCAGGAACAACTCGCCTACGGTCTCCCCCGACATTTGCAGTACCTGATGCTCGTCCCTCAAATCTGCGCCGTCCTGGCCGGTTTGGTGCTTGTTGGCTGTCTCGTCGCCTGGCGAAACCGCTATTGGCGCGTTTCCGGTCGGCTTCACTACACGCTGGTGGCGTTGGCGGGCGTGGCGTTTGTGTGGTTCTTGCACTACTCGAACCTGCTGTCGTTCGGGCTGCGGGCCCTCTCAACCTGAAGAGGCCGGTCCTCGAGTCAGTCTGCCGGCAAATCACGCAAAATCGTTAGTGGCCGATCGCATCGCGACGCGACTACTGTGCGCTGCGCGCGAACCAACGGCTTGTGCGGGTGCTAAACTTTTAGGGGATGTATCCATTAAAAGCCTTTCTCATCGGTTGCAAGAATCGAACGCTTGCAGACCTCCGCAGCGAGTTGAACCACCTGGCCATCGAAATCGAGACGGAAGTTGTCGATGTCGACGCCGGCATGGCCTGGCTGGCTTCGCACCCGGGGAACCGCCGTCTGTTCATCGTCGAGGCCGCGTCGCCTGCCGCAATCGCCCAGATCGAGTGGCTGAGCCACGCGGCCGCCGGCCAGCCGATCCTCGCGCTCGTCGATTCGGAAAGCGACCCGTCGACGCTGGCCCCGTGCGGCGCATCCGAATTTGCTCACCTGCCACTGCAATCGGGCGACATCCGCGGCGCGTTGCAGCGAGCGGCTGTCGATTTTGCCGACTCGACCTCGCATTGCCGCACCGTCCTGGTGCTCGGCGCCACCGAGGGAAGCGGTTGCACCACGATGTCGGTCAACCTCGCCTTCGAGCTGGCCCGGCTGCAAAAGCGACCCTGCATCCTCGGCGAGCAGGCCGTCGCCTTCGGCCGCCTGGCCAACTACCTGCACATCAATCCGCCCTTGACCCTGTACGACCTGGTCAGCGAGCTCGATCAGCTCGACGCCGAAACGATGCGGCACGCCCTATTCCCGGTCGACGAACATTTGTCGGTCCTCGTCGGCTCCTACCTGACGATCCGGCCATTCACCATAACGCCCGAAGTCGCGTTCAAGGTGCTGGCCTGCACGATGGAATTGGCCGAGACGGTTGTCGTCGACGCCCGGCACAATTTCGACGACGTCGACTTCGAGTTCGCCTCGAAGGTGCACCACCTGGTGCTCGTCGCCAAGCCGACCAACCCGTCGCTCAACAACCTGCGGACGCTGTTGGAAACGGTCGCCCACTTTGGCCGCGCGGGCGTGACCTACGTGGTCATCAATCAGTACGAATCCGGCGACGAGGCCCTCTCGAAGGAAACGATCGAGCGGTACCTCAACATCCCGAGCATCTGGCTGGTGACCGCAGACGCGGCGGCCGTCCAAGCGGCTGAGAATTCCGGACAGACGCTGCGAAAGGCCTCCCCGACCAGCCCGGCCGTCGAAGACATCACCGCCCTCGCCCGGGCCATTCTCGGCATTCCCTCCGACCAAACGGCCCCTCATTCCCACCGCACGTGGCTCGGCCTGCTGACCGGCGATTAACGGCCGCTTTCAAAAATCAGCCTCTCTTGGCTTGCCTCACTGTCCCGCCCGCACAATCGCCAGCCGGAAACCCAGGTCATCATTACGTTCGTCCGGCGGGCTGAAATCGCGGCTGGCCGAACGGGCCTTGTTCGCGGCATCTTCCCAACCTCCGCCCCGGTCGGCACGGCGCGACCCGGTGGCCGGCCCGTGCGGATCGGTCCCGCCCGGCAGCCGACCGATCGCTGAGTCGCCCCGGTCGCGGCACCATTCGTAAACGTTGCCGTGCATATCGCACAACCCCCAGGCATTCGGCTGCTTCTGACCAATCGCGTGTGCGAAAGGCTCGCCCCGACGGACCGTGTTGCCGTCGTACCAACCATAGTCGCCGAACATCGCCGCATCATCGCCGAACGAAAACGCCGTCGCCGTGCCGGCCCGGCAGGCGTATTCCCACTGTGCCTCAGTGGGTAGGGTGTACCTCCAGCCCGCGGGCAGTCGTCCCTCGCCACGCTCGTACCGGGTCAATCGCTCGCAGAACTTCATCGCGTCGTCCCAACTGATGAAGCTGGCCGGATAGTTGTCCCCTTCGAGCACGTCTTTCTTTCCGCGCCAGGGAGTGGTGCGCATCATGTTCTCCCACTCCGACTGCGTCACCTCGTACTTCCCCAGCCAGAACCCAGCCGTCAACGTCACCTCGACCGGCCCTTCGTCTGCCCGATGACCCGGCTGGGTCGGCGGGCTCCCCATCAAAAACTTCCCCGGCGGGATCCACACCAGCGGCGTCAGCAGCACGTTGTCGGCGATCTGCTGCCCGGCTTTCGTCCCGGCGAAACTCCGCTCGGAATCTTTCTTTCCGGTCGGTTCGTCCGCCGATCGAGCAACCTCGCTGCCGACCGCCAACATTGGCACGCAGAGGATGAGGACTCGAAAAGTGAAATTGAAACGCATCTCGTGCCGAGAATTTCTTGCAATGTCTACGTGTGAGTCGGCGACCGGACGAGAATCGCTTACTTGTTCCATTCCGAAGCGCACATTCAATTCGGTCGGTTCACACGAATCAATTGGCCGCCGAGGGCACCGTGGAGAGCAATCTGTTCGTGAATCCGGGCAGCTTGTCCGGCGAAGTCCCGGTCGACGGTGCAGACAACAATGCCCGCATGTGCACTTTGCCGACGGTGAAGAGTGATGAAATGCTTGCGGTTCATCGTCAAGACGGCACGACCATTGTGAGCGGCATAGTTAAGCCCGGCTTCGTCGGATACGGCTGAATTCGCCTGGCCGACGTCCTGCGTGGTGAGGACGTCGTGACCGAGCCGTCGCAACTCCTCAACGACGGGAAGAGGAAAGTTCTCGTTCGCATAAAAGGCAGCCATTCGTGCTTCCTCGTTCTCCCGAATCTGCGACTCAATTTCCGGGCGATGCGCGTCAATGTATCTCCACGCATTGACAAGGTCCTCCGCGCACAGCGCTGGATAGCTCTTGAGGATGTCCGCCTCGGAGATTCCCTGCCGGCGCATCTGCTCGAGTGTCCAGACGGGGATCCGAGTTCGAACAATGCGTGGTTCGCCGCCGCAGATGCGAGGGTCAGTCTCGATTCCGAAAACCGAGCCGACGGCAGCAGGCGAATCTTTTGCAGCCGAGATGCCAAGGGAATCCACGACGCCACCAGATCGCTCCGTAGGCTCGCCGACGCCGGGTTGGCGACGATCCAATCGATCACTTTCCGCCGATCCTCGGCAGGAAGCGATTCCAGCTCGCGCAAAAGTTCATTCACCGTCGACATAAGCGAGTCCCGAATTGCGGTCCGCCGGCGGCATTGCCGTGCCGAGCGATTCCGGACCCTATTGTACAGCACGGCGCCAGCACGGCGCACCGATTCTCAAGGACAAACGACCCCCTTTACTCGCTCAACTGCTCTGTTGCGGAGCAACCAGGCTATTCAAATACCGCTCCAAATTCGTGTACCCGTCGCTTGAGACAACGTTGCCGTCGGCCGGGTCGTGGGGGTTGAGGCCGTGTTGGCGTTCCCAGTCGTCGGGCATGCCGTCGCCATCGGTATCGAGCGGCGCCTTTTCGCTCTTGAGCGCAGGCCAGCCGCCCACTTCGTCCTCCGAATCGATCATCCGGTTCTTCCGGTCGCGGATGCCTTTCACGATGCGGGCGTCGGCCGCGTCGCGGGGATGCGAGGCGCCGGCCGTGCCGAGAATGCGTTCGAATGCGGCGACCGCCGGATCGGTGTGCGGGCAGGCACCGTCGACGTCGAACTCGTGATCGACGCGCGTCTTGGCGAGCGACGTGCGGCGATAGCCGCCGCTCGACCAGCGGTCGAATGTGATCGCCAGGTAGTTGTCGCGGGTGAAGGCCGGGTTGTCCTCGAACACGTTGCCGCTCATATACACCTTGAGCTTGTCGGGCGAGCCGATCTTGGCCGCGATCGGCTGGTTGTCGTGCGGCGTGTTCGGGCCGGGGCGGTAGAAGTTGTTGATGAAATTGATGTGGGCGTCGCCGAGATTCGTGGCCCCGCTCAGGTTGTAAACGACGTTGTCGCGGAAATCGACGATCACGCCGGCCCGCGTCTTCTCGCCGCTGGCCAAGGTCGGGTGCCGCTCGCGGCTGCTGGCGAACAGGTTGTGGTGGATCGAGATATTTCCAGTGAGATCGCGGAACGAGGCCAGCATCGCATGGGCGCCCTTCTCGTGCAGGCTGTGATTGAGGGCCTCGGCATACAGCGACCACTGCAGCGTGAAATTCTTCCCCCGGCGGAGGTCATGATTGCTGTCGATCCCCCACGAGACGCTGAGGTGGTCGAAGATCATGTTGTCGACGTCGTCGGTCGTCATGGCGTCGTCCCCCTGGTGAGGCGGCTTGTTCTTGTCCCCCAGGCGAACCCGCAGGTAGCGGACGATGATCTGCGACGCCTTGCGAATCACGAACGTCTGATCCTTGAGACAAATTCCGTCGCCCGGCGCCGTCTGCCCGGCAATCGTGAGAAACGACTTGTCGATGCGGAGCTGATGCTTGAGCTCGATCGTCCCGCTCACATCAAACACAATCGTCCGCGGCCCCTTGGCCGAGCGAACCCCGTCGCGGAGCGACCCAGGCCCGGCATCGTTCAAATTGCGGACGTGATACACATCCCCACCCCGCCCGCCGCGAGCAAACCGCCCAAACCCTTCGGCACCGGGAAAGGCAAGCGGCCCACCGCCAGGGGCCTCCGGCAGGTGAGCAGCCGGCGACCCACCGCCAGCCGCCGCAACCACCGTAAATGCAGCGAGGATGCATGCCGCCCCGGGCAAGCAAATCGCTTTCGCCAATCGGCTCGAGGCTTTCGCCCAACTTCGAATGAAAGCCCGACCCGCGCTCGCCCTTACCCGCACAATATCCGAGTCCTCGTCGCAAGAAAGTGCCCCCTGCTTTATGTTCGCCGCGAATCGTGTCTTGGCGCATGATAGCCGAGCCATGCGCCGGACCCAATTGCGGGAACGCGGAAACAGCGGATCAGCGCGCACCGGTCGATTCCAACGCGCTCCATTGCGGCGTTGCCTTACGAGCCGTCGGCTTGACGCCGACGGTCTTCATACCTCGTGGGGCGAGCTGCTAGCTTGCCCGTCAACAAAGAATTCCGAAACGGGGAAAGCTAGCAGCTTGCCCACGTCAGCGGCGAAGACCGCGACTCGACTGCGCTCTCCTAAGAATTCGCCACTCGCCTCTTGACGCGACTACACGATGTAGTCATAATCGACTACATCGTGTAGTCCCAAGCGTCATTCCGCCACGGGCGGATCTTCGACCTTCATCCGGACTCCCTGATGCGACCACCGAAGCCCCCACTCCCACGCCTCTCCCCCGCGCAGCAAGAGTTGATGGACATCCTCTGGGAGCGGGGCGAGCTTTCTGCCAGTGAAGTCGGGACGATCCTCCGCCCGAAGCGGCACCTGGCCCGCAATACTGTGCGCACGCTCTTATTGCGGATGGAAGAAAAGGGTTGGCTCACCCATCGCGAAGAGGGCCGGGCCCATCGCTATTCGCCGGCCGTCCCGCGGGAGGCGACGATCGGCAAAAAGGTGATCGAGCTGATCGACACGCTCTGCGGCGGGTCGCCCGAAGCGCTGATGAGCGCCCTCTTGGACCACCGCGGCCTCACCGACGCCGAAGCCGGCCGGATTCGCACGCTGCTCGACGCGGCACGCCAGGCGAACCAAGGTAAAACGTAAAAGCGGAGTTTGACTCATGTCGCTCTTCCCGCACGCCTCTGTGGAAAATCTCTTTCTCGAAACGGCGTTGATTGTGATCGTCGCCGACTCGCTCGTCGCGGTCGCGGCCCTGGCCGTGGCAGCCTGTCTCAAACGCAACCCGGCCGCCGCACATTGCGTCCTGGCCTTCGCCCTGGCTTGGATCCTGGTGACACCTCTGGGCGCCTTGGCCCGCGCAGCGAGCGGCGTCTCGATCGTCTCGCTCCCCGGCCCCGCAGAGGTCCTTGCCTCGGCTCTTGAGTCCCCTTCGCCGCCCCGAGAAGTCGGGGTTGAAGACATATCGAAATCGATGCCAACAACCGATTCTGCCAAGGCCCTTCCCCGATACATGGCGTCGCCGAATCGGCCCCGCCCCGCGGGCGAAGCCGCTGCACCGATGCGAGCCTCCGCGGCGCACGACGTCCCGCGTCCCACGGGCCTGACGCTGACAGAGCTTCACACCCAGCTTCACGATGGTGCCAGCGACGCGCGGCCCTGGCGGCTCGGCGACGTAAGCGGCACGTAAATCGGAGGTGCCATCGGCGCGGCTTGGCTGCTCGGCGCACTGTTCTTGCTGACTCGTACGCTGCGAAGTTACGCGCGGATGCGGGCGATTCGGCGGACGCTCACGGTGTTGCCCGAGGAATCCTTCGGCCCGGTGCTGGACGATGTCCGCCGCCGCTTGAATCTCGTTCGTCTTCCAAACATCGCCGCTTCCGATCGCGTCTGGACCCCTTGCGTGTTGGGACTGTTTCCCCCTGTCATCGCGCTGCCGGCGGATGCCCTGCGCAATGTAGGCGCTCGGCAACTGGGCGACGTTTTGGTGCACGAGGGGGCGCACGTCGTGCGGCACGATTGCGTGATGGCGCTGATTCAGAAAATCGCCGGCTCCGTCTTCTGGCCCCATCCACTGATCCACTGGCTGAACCGGCGATTGACCATTGTGCGGGAAGAGGTTTGTGACAACTACGTGCTGGCCGGCACCGACGCGGTCAGCTACGGCGAAACTCTGTTGCAATTCGCCCAGGTTGTCGGCCGCGGACGGCCCCTGCCGGCAGCAGCGGTCGGCATGCTGCACGGAAGTGGACGCCTTGAGCAGCGGATCGCCGGCCTGGTCGACGAACGCCGCAACCGTCATACCCGGGCCGGCAATTTCTCGCGGGCTCTCGCTTTGGTCGCCTTTGGCAGTCTATTCGTCTTGGCGTGCGGAGGCCGCGGGCACTCGGAGGAGCCACCTGAGATCGAGCGCAAAATTGGCCGCGCCGATACGGCGACGTACGCCGTCGCGGAGACGCCTCCGCCGAAAACCTCTGCGTCTCAGCCGGCCACAGCCGTTCCTGACCGGAGCGTTTCGATGAAAGTCAAACGCCACCGAAAGGATCGCTGGCCCCTCTCGAAAGTGGAGATCGATTCGGTCCAACTCGTCCCGGGAAAAGCGCACACCCTGCGCGTGCCGGAGGAAGTTCGCGTCAAACTCGGCATTCGCCGCGACAACGTCGATCAGTTGGCGATCGCCAAGCGAGTGGTTCGCATCCCGCCGCTCGTCCTGGAGGGCACGACCGCGCTCGATCCAAACGCGGCCTTCCGTTTGCGGCCGTTTCCCGCGTCAGCGTCCGGAACCACGGTCGTGGAAATCGGCAAGGTCGCAACACCGCCGCGGCCCGGCGAGAAGGGCCCCGCGGAACGGGAGATCAGAAGCGGCGATCGGGTGCACAAAGGCGCACTGTTGGTGGCCCTCTACAGCGGTGAAGTCGCGAACACGGAAAACGACCTGATCGACGCGCTGTCGCAACTGAAAATCGACAAGGAAATCCTGAAACGACAACAAGCCGAGGCCAAGGACATGGTTGACACGACGGTCTTGTTGTTGACCGCACGGCGGAATGTGCAAGCCGATCAAAACGCGGCCAGTCGGGCGATGCGCACGCTGCGCGGATGGGGCATTTCGGGAAAAGAAATCCAAGCAGTTCTGGCCCAGGCGGAGAAGCCCAAAACCGGCGACGAACCGCGCGTCGGCACGCCCGGCTTGAAGTGGGGCCGGATCGAATTGCGCTCCCCGTTCGACGGCGTCGTTCTCGAGCGGAATGTGGCCCTGCATGAGGTCGTCGTCGACCGAGATGCCACGCTGTTTCGCGTGGCCAATCTCGACAGGCTGCTGGTCCATGCCGAACTTCCCGAACGCAATCTGGCGGCCCTTCAGGCCGTGGGCCCGCACCCCGCCTGGACCATCGAGTTCGACGGGGGCAAGACCGCGAGCGGTTTCATCGACGAGATCGGCACGCCGCCCCGGCCCAAGCTGCAAACGGGTACGACCATTCTGAACGGAAATCAGCCGGGAACGATTATCGATTACGAATTTGGGACCGGCCCGCGTACGCTTTCGCTCAAAGGCGACGTCGACAACAGGCAAGGCCTGCTCCGTGCCGGCCAGTCCGTGAAAGTCCACATCCCGCTTCCGATTGAAGGCGATGTTTTGGAATTGCCGGGGAGCTGCATCACCGCAAAGAGCGATGGGGACACGGTGGTCTTCGTGCAGAGGGACCCCGCCAAGGCCGAATACACGGCCCAACGGGTCAACGTCGCCCCCTTTTTTTCCAACGATATGGATTTCGTGTGGAGCAAGCCCGGCGCCAACGGCGAGGGGACTGCCGCGACCAAAGCCGGCAAAGCTCGCCTTCCCCTCAAGCCCATCACTCAAGGCACCCGGCTCGTGCAAAACGGAGTCGACGAACTCTGGCGGATCCTCAAGCAGCGCGAAGGTGCGGCCAACGGCCAAGCGAACTGAACGATGGGCGTCCGACCGGAACCGAATCAAAACCGCGCCCGCCAGAGCTGGACGTCAGCCAGCTGCCGATTATTCATCAGAAGACGGTCCCCTCTGCGTCTCAATCACAGAGAATGCTGCCTGGCAGCATGATCGCCCAGCGGCTTTAGAAGAGTTTTTTCGGAAATCGCAGTTCGATTTCCGAAAGATGTTCATCTGGAAAAGTGCCTGGCTTCCTACCAACGTGTGCTTTCGCGACCGTCATATCCTTACTTGTCTCAAGTTCCTTCAGAGCGGCCCTGAACAGATGGCAAGGTGTTTCGGCAAGGACAAACTCCTTTACTTCATATGCGGTCATCGTTCGTCCGGCCAATCGCGAACAGAGTTCGCTTGCAAGCCATTGCTGGCCGAAGCACTGATCCAGCAAATTCAGCTGAGCAGGATCGTCGCGGTCGGAGAACCGAAACTCGCCGGACTTGTCCACGGACCACATCGCCTTCTTCATCTCTTCGAGGCCGCGAAGATTATTCGTGCAGAAGAGCAACCAGTAAAGCGGACGGTCGTCGCGGTCGAACATGAGGAAGGAAACGACGTATTTTGCACCGCCGTGATTGCGAAGTGCGGCTTTGTAAGTCTCCAGCAAGTGTTGGCGCCGTTTCTGTTCTGGCAGATTCTTGGCGCCGAGCCAATCCTGGCTCCCAAACGCGCGGGTGAATGCCGGTGCCTTATGGGGATCGGTGATCCAACGGTTCATTTCGAGGTAATTTAAATAGCTGAAGACCTCGCACTGAGGATACGAGAGTATGCGTCCGATGAGTTCCATGGACACGGCGCCGTAGCCAAACTGGTCAAGAAATGCTAAAGCAGGACCGAACTTGATCTGGCGTCGTTCGGCTTCGTCGAGCAACTCGTTGAGCACGGCATCGCAGTCGCCGCATCGCGGCTCGACGGCATTTAGATTCGGCGACGAGCCCGCTTGCTTCAGTATCGGGGCGAGAACCGTCTGGAGGTGCTCGAATCTGTCTCTGCGCTCCTCGATGAACAGCATGGTCACGGGCATCGCAAAAGACCGCAAATGGGCGATCGCTGATTGCAGCGCGATGATCGGGCTTCCTGGCTCCTTGTTGGCGTATTCCCCTGGCCCTGCAAAACCGTCTATGAAGAGGATCTCACGTGATTGAAGCGTGCCGAATTGTCGCCGGAGGAGTTGCGACTGCTGTGTGAGGATCGGCAACCATGCGTGAAGGTACCGTCGCAAAATCGCGTGTTTCACCAGCGTGTGCGGCTCGGCATTCCAGACCGTCGGCAGAGCATCCGTCACGGCATTTCGTCCCAAGTTCGATTATCTAGAACACGCCCAGTTCTTTTCTTGTTCACGCCGCCCCACTGCTTGAAGAAAAAAGGGACCTCAGCAGCAAGGCATTGATCTCGTACGTCGCGCACCCACTCAATTCTCATCGGTCGCGCACCGGGTCCCGATTCGCCTCCAGCGATGACCCAATGAATACCATGGAGTCGCAATCGGGGAATTGGCCCGAGCAAGGGTTCAATTGAGAGGAAGCGCGTCTTGGCCGGAACTTGGCGAAGCGAATCAATCCGCCACGTGTAGTCAGCGTTTTCGACGCTGGCACCCATCCAGACGTTCTTTGGCCACGATAAGTGGCAGCAAACCTCGGCAACGCGATCAGGGCGTTTCGTCAACACCTGGAATGTGTGGATGGATGCCCGTTCCATCACGTCAAAGCATTGCTTGATGTATTCGAGCGGAACTTCCTTATGAAAGAGGTCGCTCATCGAGTTGACGAAGATAACGCGTGGCTTCTTCCAGCGGAGAGGCGCTTCAATCGCGTCTGGTTGAAGTGTCAGCTGAAACGCGTTCCGGTAACGCCTCTGTCCCATGGCCCGAAGTCGCTGCGCCATGCGCTCGGCGTAACAAAACTTGCAGCCAGGGCTGATTTTTGTGCAGCCGGTAACAGGATTCCACGTCGCCTCAGTCCACTCGATAGTCGATGCTTGCGCCACTTTTGTCCCTCTCTGTGGTAATGTACAAAAGTATATATCTGCCGCCTCGAGGCTGCAAGCCCCAGATCCCAAAGGTGTTGCAGAGCCTACTGGGCATTCGATTGGCACGGCAAGGTCGGATTTCGAGACGGCCAAGCGCTCCACGCCAGACGGCCACATTGACTGAACGTCGCGGCTGTCTTTGTTTTTGGACACGACTTGAGGACGCGGTGCCCGATTTGCAACTGGCCACTTGCCGCGAGAACATCGTGCTGTTTCGATTCGACGGGGCCGCCGTCCCGAACGTCCCGTCAGCGCTGATAAATGGGAAGGATCTGATAAGGCGCCGACAGTGCGAGGACGGTCAACGCCGTCGTGTAGACGTTCCCATAGCTTTCATCGTCGCGCTGCGTATCGGGGTCCCAAGAGCCGTCGGCATGCTGGGCCTCGGTCAGAACTTTCAGCAGCGGAGGGAAGAATTGATGCCAATAGCGGTCCCCGAGCTGGAACATCGCCTGGCTGCAATAAAACGCACTATAGTGATAGCGATCGTCGATGTGGTTGGAAATTCGATATGGCTCGAACTTGCGCTGCAGGATCCAATCTCCGCCTTCTTTCAATGTGTCCGATTGGAGAGGGGCGGCAAGGGATTCGCCCGGTTGATTGACGACCAAGGCGATTCCGGCCGCCAACACGGCGCCGGCCACAAGCACGGCGAACTTTAGAAACCGGGGACGCTTCTTGGCGCAGACGCTTTTACTCCGTCGGACGACATAGCGGAGAGCGCTTCCGTCGGCAGTCTACCAAATGCGGGCGCAGCGGTTCCAAAACGGGTCACGGCAAGCTCAGTCTCCAGGTGCGCGGACGGCTCGACGCCGCTCAAAACTCGCCCCTACGGCACCATTAGCGTAGTATCGTCGTATTCGGCAGCGCGTCGCTCAGCTCTTGCTCCATCTGGTCGGTCATTCCCCAAGCGCGGCGAAGATTAAGGACCTTGAGGCTCTTGAGTCGCTTGAGTTTCCGGAATCCCGCCGGCGTGAGCGTGCCTCCTCCAAGCTCGAGCGACATCAGGTTCCGCAGGCCTGCGATCTCCTGGAGGGTGGCGTCTGTCATGTCGCCACTTTGCAGAGAGAGACGCGTCAGATTCTGCAAGTGACCAAGCGATTTTAAGCCGGCTTCGGTGACAACCTCGACCTGGAGCGAAAGATCAGTCAGGTTCGGGAGTTGAGGGAGCTCCGTCAGCCCGACATCTGTGATCCAATGACCTCCCATGTTTAGCCGAGTCAGATGCTTCAGGGAGCGAAGGCTCTTCAGCCCCGTGCCCGTGATACCGGGTCCGGTCCGCTCCAGTTTCCAGACGACCTCTCGATCGGCGACAATTCGCTGCCGCACGTCAAGGTCGGTCAGGCTGGTCATCGTGGAGAGTTCTTTCAGCGACTGATCTGTGATGCGAGTCTCGGAAAGATTGAGCCGCTTCAACCCAGTGAGCGCCCCCAATTCCCTCATCCCGGCGTCCGTGATCGGGGTGTTGTACAAATCGAGGTTGGCCAGATGCACGAGGCCTGCCTGGCCGGCTCCGGTGACACGACAGTCGGACAGCCTGAGCGATGTCAACTTCCTGATCTTCGCGAGTTCTTTCACACCAGCGTCAGTGATTTTCGTGTCAGCCAGGTTGAGCGTGGTAAGTTCTTTGAGCCGGCTCAGCGGCGAGAGGCCAGCGTCGCCGATCTTCGTGCCAGTCAGGTTAAGGTTCGTTAGATTCTTCAGTCGGCCAATCGTCTGAAGGCCGGAATCGGGAATCCTTGTCAGCCGAAGGTTCAAGCGTTGCAGGTTTTGGAGCCGGACAAGTTCTTCCAGGCCTCGATCCGTGGTCGGCGTGACATTCAGGTCCAGGCTCGTCAGCTTTTTCAAGTGACTGATACCGCTGAGCCCCGCATCGGTGACCTCGTTGCCCGCCATATCCAGCGACGTCAAGTCGTTGCTGTTCGCAATGGCGTTGAAGCCTGTCCCCACGACCTTGGTGCCGTGAATGTCAAGATTCCTCAATGCTCGTAGCTGGCCGAGCTCTTTGACACCGGCATCCGTGATTTCGCTACCGCTGAGCCGGAGCACCACCAGTTTCTTGAGGCCACTCAAATCTTTCAGACCTCGATCGGTGATCTTTGGTCCTGCGGCGTTGAGCACCTCTAGGTTCTCGAATTGCTGCGGACCCCGGAATCCTGATCCCGTAATCTCCGTGCCGGAGACATCGAGTTCCCGCAAGGTTCGCATTTGCCCAAGCTGCACCAAGCCTTTGTCTGTCAGGTCCGACCAAGAGACCAAAAGTATCGTGAGATGCCGCAACTTCGCGATCACGTTCACATCGGCGTCAGCCGGCCTCCGGCCTCCGTTATCTGCCAAGGGCGTCATCAAACTCGCGGGAAAAATCAGCGCAACGACGCTCTGACCCTTCCAATCAGTTCGGAATAATTTACCGCCGAGAGCCTCCATTTCTTTGATCGCTTGAGGATCCTCAGTCGTCTCGGCCGACGACGCAGGGACGCTCCCGAGGAAAAACGACAATCGCCGCAGGCAATATGCACTTTAGCAGCATGTCAACATCTTCGTTTCAGCAGCGCATCAAGTGAAAGCCGGTTTGCCGGCTCCCAGACTTGCAGCACGAAAAACAGGAGGGCGTAGAGAAGTTGGATGGCGACCGTCGGGTAGTCCTGGCGAACGGTCGTCCCGAAAACGAGGGCGATCATCCACAGCCCGCCGGCAACGAGCGTCCAGCGGGTGAACAGGCCCAGGCAGAGCAAGAGGCCGAGGACGAGTTCCACGGGAGAGACACAGAGGGCAAAGGGCCGCACGAGAGCGGCCGGCAGGAACGTGTGTTGGAAGCTCTGCACCATCTGGTCGGCGAAGGCCGATATGCCGTTCACGAAACGGGTCACGCCGTGGAAGAGAAAGGCGACGCCCAGCGTCACACGCAGCACGGCATACGACGCGACGATGTTCCATGGTGGGCGGTCGGGGACGTGGGACATAGGGATCAGGGGCCAGGGTCAGGGATCAGGGTTCAGAATCGCTTTCGAGCCGCTGGCTTTAGTCCGGCGGTCTTCTTAGGCCCCGTCTGCCGGGCGGGGCACTGGGAGCAAGACACGGGCCGATTGAGTGCCGAGAGAAAAAGCGGTGGTCACGAATGAGGGGTGAGGAAAATGCGAAACCGGGATGTCCAGAGTTGGTGCGCACGAGAAGCGTGGGCGGAAGACGGAAAAAATCCGCGGGGTCGTCGAATGGACCCTCCGTGGAAGCCAGGAACGCGAATGCGGTCTGCCCTGAGCCGCTCCCATTCGTTCCTGCTTCCATTTTACCCGGCTCCTGTCGATTCCCGAAGATCAATCTGCACAAATTCTGCCAAAATGATTTTTCTGTGGTGGTGGCCCCTTTTTTTACACCGCAGAAAAAACAGAAAAATGGGTGGAGGAGGGACGAGGGCAGGGGGAAGAGGGCAGAGGGCAGATCGCAGACCGCTGGCGTTAAGCCAGCGGCTCGTAAAGGGGGTTCCGAAACCCATGATCCCAGTTTCTGCCCTCTCCCCCCTGCCCGCTGCCCCCTTCCCTCTGTTCTCTAGCACGCTTGACGCTGTTTTGAGCCACCGCTATTGTTCAAGATTCTTCGCGACTACCTGGTTTGGAATTGGGCGAAAGCAGCGAATAGCGAATGCCAACGATCAATCAGCTTATCCGGAAACCGCGCAAACCCCAGCACGGCAAGACCAAAACCCCCGTGCTCGAAGGCTGTCCGCAGAAGCGGGGGGTGTGCCTGCTCGTCAAAACGGTCACCCCGAAGAAGCCGAACTCCGCTCTGCGGAAGGTGGCCCGTGTGCGGCTCTCCAACGGGAAGGAAGTGACGGCCTACATCCCGGGCGAGGGGCACAACCTGCAGGAGCACTCGATCGTGCTCGTCCGCGGCGGCCGTGTCCGCGACTTGCCCGGTATTCGCTACAAGATCGTTCGCGGCGTGCTCGATACCCTGGGCGTGTCCGACCGCAAGCAGGCCCGCAGCCGATACGGGGCCAAGAGGCCGAAATAGGGGTCAGGGCTCAGGGGGCAGGGGTCAGGAAAAAGACGACGGAGCCCGGAAAGCCGGGTTTTGTGTAAAAAAATATTGGGGTCGGGACGAAAGACACGAATCGGGCGGACCTTACGGTCGCCCCGCAGGATCCACGATTAACGAAATATGGCTAATAAATTCACTGCCAGTGCGGCGCAGCTCAAGGAAGATCACCGGACCGGCTCGAAGCTGGCCTCGAAGTTCATCAACTGCCTGATGCACGACGGCAAAAAAAGCGTCGCGATGAGCGTGTTTTATGACGCCATGGACATCATCGTCAAAAAGTTGCCCGACGACGACCCGGTCAAGGTCTTCCACGAGGCGGTGGAGAACGTCCGCCCCTCGATCGAGGTCCGCTCGAAGCGCGTCGGCGGGGCCACCTATCAGGTGCCGACACCGGTGAATATGCGGCGGCAACAGACGCTGGCGATTCGCTGGCTCATCGAATCGGTCCGCGAGAAGAAGGGCCGGCCGGCCCACGTCAGCCTGGCGGAGGAATTGATGGCCGCCTACCGCCGCGAAGGGGCCGCCATGACGAAACGCGAAAACGTGCATCGCATGGCGGATGCCAACAAGGCGTTCGCCCACTTCGCATGGTGACCGAGCGTATCCGCAATATCGGCATCGTGGCTCATATCGATGCCGGCAAGACCACGACGACCGAGCGGATCCTGTACTACACCGGCTTTTCCCACAAGATGGGCGAAGTCGACGACGGCACCACGGTCACCGACTTCGATCCCGAAGAGGCGAAGCGCGGGATCACGATCTACTCGGCCGCCATTACTTGCCGCTGGAAGAACGAGGCGGCCGGCATCCCCGAGCACACGATCAACATCATCGACACGCCAGGGCACATCGATTTCACGGCCGAGGTCGAACGGAGCCTGCGGGTGTTGGACGGGGCGCTGGTGATTTTCAGCGCCATGGAGGGGGTCGAGGCCCAGAGCGAGACCGTCTGGCGGCAGGCGGACAAGTACGGCGTTCCCCGCATCTGCTTCATCAACAAGATGGACCGGATCGGGGCCGACTTTGAGCGGACGTTCGACCAGATTGTCCGCCGGCTGGGGGCGCACCCGGTGGCGCTGCAGATTCCGATCGGGGCCGGACCGGCCACCGACGCCAACGGCCTTTCCGGGATCATCGACCTGATCCAGATGAAGGCCCTGTATTTCGACGAATCGTCGAAGGGGCAGTCGATCCGGGTCGAGGAGATTCCCGAGGGAGAGCAGGCGCGGGCCGAGCAGTGGCGGCGGAAGCTTCTCGATGCGGTTTCGCTCGTCGACGATGCCATCATGGAGATGTATCTCGAGACGGAAGACGTTCCGGCCGAGGAGATCCACCGGGCGCTGCGGCTGGCGACCTTGCACGGCCAGATGCAGCCGACGTTCTGCGGGGCGTCGCTCGACTACATCGGTGTGCAGCCGTTGCTGGACGCGGTCGTGCGGTATCTGCCCAGTCCGCTCGACCGGCCGCCTGTCGAGGGGGAGCACCCCAATCCCAAAAAACGGGACAAGCTTCGCGAGACGCGGAAGTGCTCGCCCAAGGAGCCGTTTTGCGGGCTGGTTTTCAAAATCGTGGCCGACCAGCACGCCGATTTGTACTTCATCCGCGTCTATTCGGGCGTTTTAAAGAGTGGCAGCCGGGCGCTCAACCCGCGGACCGACAAAAAAGAGCTGATGACCCAGCTGTGGCGAGTCCAGGCCGATTCGCGTGAAAAAATCGAGACGGACCAGGTCGAGGCGGGGGACATTGTCGGCGTCTTCGGGCCGAAGGATTCGGTGACGGGGGATACGCTGTGCGATGCCCATCATCCGATTCTGCTGGAGCGGATCACGTTCCCGGAGACGGTGATCTCGATGGCCATCGAGCCGGACACGAATGCCGAACGCAAAAAGCTGGCCGACGTGTTGGGCCGTCTTTCCCGCCAGGACCCGACTTTCACGGCAAAAATCAGCGAGGAGACGGGGCAGACGATCATCAGCGGCATGGGCGAGCTGCATCTAGAAATCCTCCGCGAGCGGATTCAGCGGGATTTTGGCCTGAAAGTCCGCGTCCACAAGCCGCGCGTCAGTTACCGCGAGTCGGTCCGCAAGGCGGTCGAGGCGGAGGGGCTGTGCCATCGGCAGACGGGAGGCGAGACCCATTACGCCAAGGTCCGCATCCGCCTGGAGCCGTTCTCGGGGGGCGACGCGATCAGCATCGTCAACTCCCTCAAGCCGGACCAACTTCCGGAGGCACTTCTGGCGGCGCTTGTTCAGACGCTTCGCGATGAGGCACAGGCGGGTGGCTTGCTCGGACACCCCTTGATGAACGTGCAGATCACCGTGCTCGATGTCGATCACCGGACCGCTGAGACGACGGAGGAGGCCCTCCGCGAGGCGGCCGCCCTGGCAGTGCGGGTGGCCCTGCAACAGGCCGGCATCGTGCTCTTGGAGCCGATCATGAAGCTCGAGGTCACAACACCCGACCAGTTCCTGGGCAATATCCAGGCCGACCTGAACGCCCGTCGGGCAATGATCGTCAATTCGGAGCGGCGCGGGCACCTGTCCGTTCTGGAGGCGCATGTGGCGCTGGCCCAGATGTTCGGCTATTCGACGCAAGTCCGCAGCCTGTCCCAGGGACGGGCTTCCTATTCGATGGAACCGCTGAATTATGCCGAGGCGCCCTCCGACGTTCTCGACGCCATGCGGGGTTAAGCGGTTCACCTTCGGTCCGCAAAGTGCTAGAATCGACGGGCGACTTTATTTGTCGTCCCAGGGGAATGTGTGCATTGGTGGCCGACACGACCAGGCCACGGCTGGCCCGAATCGCTCTGTTCTGAACCGTGGCCCGCGGGAATGCTTGATCGCAAGTTCCTGCCATCTCAACTGCTTGAATGAGCCCTGAATCACAGCCCGGAAGCACGATCCAGCCGCAGACTCCGCCGGCTCTTCCTGCCGTGCGCCGAGGCCGGTCGTATGCCCGGCTTTCGTATCCGCACCCGCAGCGGGGGACAGCGTATAAGGACATCCTGCGGCATACGACGCTGATCGGTTCGGCCATCGACTGTCCGGTCCGGCTGCTCTCATCGGAGATTGCGGCGGCTCACTGCGTCATCACGCTCGACAATGAGGTGATCCGCGTGCGGGCTTTGCGGCCGGACGCGGGGATTCGCGTCAACGGGCACGCCATCGATATCAGCGTGCTGTGCCACGGGGACGTGCTCGAGATTGGTCCGTTCAGTTTCCGCGTCGAGACCAATCTGACGTTTGAACTCTCGAAAACGGCTCCTGTGGCAGAGACGCGGATGGACCTGGTCCAGACAATCGGGCCCGACACGGCGACAGCCGCGGAAACGGCCCCGACCAACGATACGGCTCCTGAACCGGCGACCACGCCTCCTGCCGAATCTGAGCCGGAGGATGAGACCGAAAAGCCGATCTCCCTCGAGTTCTTGAAGAAATTGATGCTGCAGGGTGTCCTGACGAAATTCCAGACGCAGTGGCTGCTCGAAGGCAAGTTCGAGGAGTTCTCGATCGACGACTATCGCATCGTCGATATCCTGGGGACCGGCGGAATGGGCTGGTTGTACGTCGGTGTCAATCAGCAGACCGGCGAGAAGACGGCCGTCAAAGTCATTTCCAAGCACATGGACAATGATTACCTGACCCGGTTCAAGCTCGAAGCGCGGGCCGGCCTCCTCTTGAATCACGCGAACATTGTCCGCACTTTCAAGCTCGGCGAGACGGACGAAATCCTGTATGTCGTGATGGAGCTCGTCGAGGGGATCAGCATGCAGGAGCTGATCGTGCGGCAAGGCTCGCTTCCCTGGCCGCAGGCGTGCAGCCTGGTCGCCCAAGCCGCCGCCGGCCTGCAGCACGCGCACGAAAAAGGCATGGTTCACCGCGATGTCAAGCCGGGCAACCTTCTCGTCAAGCGCAACGGGATCGTGAAGGTGCTCGATTTCGGTCTGGCCCTGATGGAGAAGGACGAGGACGAGTTCACCCTGGCCATGATCTCGGGGCAGGGGTGCGTGGGAACGGCCGACTACATTTCGCCCGAGCAGACGCTCGACAGTTTCGCGGTCGGACCGCGGGCCGACATCTACAGCCTGGGCTGCACACTCTATTGTGCGCTCACCGGATCGGTGCCGTTCCCCGGAGAATCGGTCGCCAAGAAGCTGCGTTCCCACCGGACGAGGGATCCGCGTTCGGTCCGCGAACTCAAGCCCGAGGTGCCCGAGGCGGTGGAGCAAATCGTCATTAAGATGATGGCCCGCAAACCGGAAGACCGCTTCCCAACGGCGGCGGCCGTCGTCGAAGCACTTCAGCCGCACGCTCGACGCGACTCGGCTTCGTTCAACTTCGGTGAAGTGCTTGCCCAACGGTCTGAAGAGGCCCGGCAGCGTGTCAATTTGCTCCGCCAGCGGCGGTAAGCGACCCCGTTTGGCCGCGCGAGCCGACCACGTCGGAGACTCGCCATTACCATTCCCACGAGACGCCGATGTTGCAGTTCTGCGTCCACCAGCCCGAGTGCGTCGGTTGGATTTCGGGGAACATGCCCGCCATCGGGTCGCCCTGGTACAGGACGCTCTCGTTCGTGTTGATCACATTGCCGATCCAGATAAAGGTATATCCCAGGCGAAATTGAGCGGCGTTTAGCGGCCAAATCTTGTTGACGTAAGGGATGTACTGCAAGACCGGGGCTTCGGCGATGATCGACTGCTCGAAATACGGCGAAGCATGGGCATGCGTCTGCGAGCTGGAGAACGCGTTCGGATTCGGATTCTGCGGCGTGGGGATGATCAGGTCTTGCCCCGTTTCGGGACTCGGATTCGGGTTCGCGGCCGTCACCAGTTCCGAGGGATAATTAACGATATTTCCGTTGACGCGCGTCGTGCTGCCGATGTTGTTGCCGGACAGGCTGATCTGCTCGAAGTCGGCCATCACGCCGAACTTCGTTTCGCCAATCAGGTGGAGCGACTTACCGCCGATCAGGTACCGCAGACCGCCGGTTGGACCGACAATATTCGACGACGTGCTGATGTCGATTGTAGCCGGAAGGAGCGCGAACGGCGTCGGGAAAGTGAACAACGGGACGCCCGAAGAAGAAGAACTCGAGCTGGAGCTGGAACTGCTGCTGCTGCTTGACGGACCGATCTCCGCAGCACCGGCATTGTCGATGATGCCGTCCATATCGTCGTCAATTCCGTTCGGAAATGACTGCTCCTTGAAATCGCGATTGGGCACATTCGTGGTCGTTGTTGAGCTTGACGAAGAGGATGAGGATGACGAGGAGGATGAGTACAACATCCCGCTGTCGATGCCCAGAAAGCTCAGCGATTCGCGGATGTTGAGATAGGTCACGCCAACCGAGGGGGCGATGCTGAGCCATTTTCGCTCGAAGATCGGCGTAAAGTAATAGTCGAGGCTCGTGCCGATTTGCTGGCTCGTGGTTTTGACGTCGAAGTAGATATCGTAGGGAATGGTCTGGCCGCGGGCCGTGTTGTCGGAAACCGGAAGGCCGCGGAGATTCAGCAGGCTTCCCTCGAGAATCTGGTCCGGCGTGAGCTTGCTCGTATTGAGGGCCGTATCGTACCGCGTGATATCGTCGAGCAATGTCAAGGGGGCGTTGGTGTTCTGCAAGAACTTAATGATTTGTTCCGCATCTTTGGTGTCGACGGGGTGCTGCGTGTTGTCGTCTTGCGCGTTGAATTCGTCGGTCCCTTTGCCGCCAAACCAGAAGCGTGCGCTGATTCCGGAGTTGTCGGGGTTCCACCAGCCGGTGGTGAATCGCGCACCTTCTGTGATGATGTTCCCCTCAGTCCCCAGATCGAGGGCGTTGTAGTAATTCGCGAGTGACGCATAGTAGGCCGGCGTCTGGGTGATGAACCCCTGGTCTTGCAGAAGCTGACTGGACTCGCCCGTCGCGCTCGATGAGCTGCTGCTGCTGCTGCTGCTGCTGCTGCTTGACGACGAGGTCGAATTGATAAAGTCGCGCTCTTGGCGGACGTACGTTTGGGCGTTCGGGTTTCCGAAGATGCCCTGCGGCGGTTTCGTCGACATAAAGAGGAAGTCGGCGTTGAAATAATACTTGCGGTCGCGCGTGCGTTCGGTGTGTTCCCAGATACCGCCGACGTTGGTGTCGTTTTGATAACTGTAATCGTAGGGCGAAATCTGCGGGTACGGCGAGATTGTTGAGCCGTACGCATTGGCCGGTAACGGCGGCGGGACAACGGGGATCACTGACGGGTAGCTCGTCGAATACTCGGGACTCGCCATCGAAGCGTTGTAGCCTGAGGGAGCCGTCGCCGGGGCGTTTAAGTTCGCCGCTGGCGCACCGGGACCGGTAAAGTTCGGCGGAGGATTGCCGGGGTTCATCTGGTAAACTCCCGGCGTGCTTTGGGCCAGGACGCTTTGACGTCCGCCCAAAACCAGGAGCACCAGCCCGGAATATACCGCCAAGCGGCGATTAACCCGCATCGGGAAATCCCTTCCCTAAAGGCGTCTGTTCAACGTCACCGACCCTCCAGCGACTCCGTCAACGGGGGCGCAGAGGTGCGGTCATGCGGGTAGTATCGGTTGGCTAAGTTGGCAATCTGTAGCGGTTGTCCCGGAAACTCCGGTTTTTTCGGCTTCTCCGATTATTCCGTTTGCACCGGCGGCCAACTTCCTCGGGCGCGAAGATTGATGGCAAGTGCTGACCGGATTGCCACTTGTGCCAGAGGGGCAGGACGGGTGGCGACAAATGGGTTTTGAACGGTCGTCCCTGACCACTATCCAGATTTCCCCATTTACCTTCCTTTTGTCTTTAGAGCGTCGGCCCAATGCTCCAGGGGCAAAACTCGTCATCCCCGATTCCCTGTTCTTCGCTTTTGGTGCGGTCGCCGCTGGCGACGGCGATGATTTTCTCAAAGATTTCCCGTCCCACGTCTTCCACGGAGACCCCTTCGAGAATTCGACCGGCGTTGATGTCCATGTCGTCGACCATGCGCTCATAAAGAGGCGTATTCGTGGCGACCTTGATCGAGGGGACCGGTTTGCAACCGAAGCAGCTTCCCCTTCCCGTCGTGAAGACAACCACATTTGCGCCGCCCGCCACAATTCCCGTCACCGAGGCAGGGTCGAAGCCCGGCGTATCCATAAAGACAAAGCCGCGCTCGGTCACCGGATCGGCATAGCGGTAAACGGCGCGAAGGGCTGTCGTTCCCCCCTTCGCGATGGCTCCTAGAGACTTCTCGTAAATCGTGGTGAGTCCCCCGGTCTTGTTGCCGACCGACGGATTGTTGTTGATTTGCGCACCGAAGAACGCGGTGTACTTCTCCCACCACCGGATCATGCCGATCAACGATTCGCCCACTTCGGGAGAAATGGCCCGCCGCGTGAGGAGGTGCTCACCTCCATAGATCTCCGGCGTCTCCGCCAGAATCGACGTTGAGCCGTGCGCCACGAGCAGATCGCTGGCGTAACCCAACGCCGGATTGGCCGTCACTCCGCTGTTGCCGTCGCTGCCGCCACAGTTGGTTCCCAGCACGATTTCACTGACCGGAATCGGCACGCGCTCCACGCGATTCACTTCGGGCAGCATTTCCTTGAGCACGCCAACCGCCCGGTCGACCGTCTTTCTTACGCCGCCGACGTCTTGAATGTTCATCACGAGCCGCGAGTTGCCGCCGGCCGGATTGCCCTCCGGTTTTCGGCCGGGGATCTGCAATTGAGTCAGGCCGTAGTTGTCGACGAGAAACGATGCCTGCCCCGTCTCGCACCCCAGGCCGATCACGATGTAAGCTGCGATATTTGCGTGTTTGGCAAATCCGGCCAGGACGCGGGAGAGCTGCTGGTGGTCGTCGCCGCCATATTGCATCGCGCAGCCGGCCTTGTGGACGAGCGGGACGACGCCGTCAATGTTCGGAAAATCGGCCAGCAAAGCCCGGTCGAATCGCTGCGCGACAAACCGCGACGTGGCCGCCGAGCAGTTCACCGTGCTGACGATACCGATGTAATTGCGGGTTGCCGCGCGGCCATCGGGCCGGCGATATCCGAGGAAGGTCCGTCCGTGGATCGGTGGCGGATCGGGCGGAACCTCCCTGGAGATCGCGTAATCCAGACTCAACGCGCCCGGTTCGACGTTGTGAGTATGGACCCAGTCTCCGGGCTCGATGTCGGCGGTGGCAAACCCGATCGTCTGCCCATATTTTCGGATCGAGGTTCCACGCGCGATGCGGGCAAGGGCGATTTTGTGCCCCATATCGACCCGTTCGCGTGCGATGACCGTCGCCGCGCCACCGGCGACATCAACCGTGGTCCCCGCCGCAATGCGCCGCGTCGCGACGCCGACGTTGTCATCCGCATGGAGACGCAACAGGGCGGGAACAGCGACGGCAGTCGGCATGGCATGATTCCTGAAGCGAAGTCCCGGCCGGAAGTCTCGCCAGGCCGATGGGTTTTCACGGAATCATCATCTTACAGGGCACGGCGCGTCACGGGCCAGCCAGGCGACATCGTCTGCAAACTGATACTGACGCGGAAACGATCGGCGCGCCTCACGGCTTGCCCGCTCCTCGCGGCGACGGAAAGCCGACTGCTACAATCGGAAGTGACCGGGCCGATCATCACGGCGAGGCCACACGGAGTGTCGGTGATTGCGCGGAGGTGCCCCAAGGCCGAACGTTCCTCTCGCTGTTGCTACGACGCGTTGTGCCGGCCGTCACAGAGCACCACAACGGTGCATGGAGACCATGATGGGGCGGTTTCGGTTCCGGTCGTTCGAAGTGATTTGCGCGTGCGCAGTGGTTGCGGCCGGTTGCACGAAAACCATTAAGGAGTCGCTTCCCGGGGGCTTCAAACAGACCGGGCAAAGGCCGGCGAAGGTCTATCCGCTTGCAGGCAAGGTGACCATCGATGGGCAGCTACCTCACGTCGTCTGGCCCGACCTGCTACTCGTGATGCTGACGGATCCGTCGAATCCAATCCTGACCAATCGGCCTTGCCGCCAGTGTAACGAGGCGGGCGCGTTCACGTTTGGGACGAACACGAAGGACGACGGGGTTCCACCGGGCAAGTATATTGTCGCCTTCGCCATCCTGCGGATCACACCGCGAGGAGTCGTCGGGCCGGATCAACTCAAAAACTTGTACAACGACCCCGACAAGAACCAGCAAATTCCGGAATTCAACATCGATCACGAAGCGCCGGGAAAACGTGACTACCTCTTCGATCTCAAGCTTGCCGGCCAAGAGGGGAACGAGAGTCCCGGGCCGAAAGGCGCTCACGGAGTTGCGGACCGTAGGAAAATAGCGCGCTGGGCGCTTGCCCTACGTTGGCTTCACACGCCAAACGTCGGCGAAACCGGAAAGGGATTTGATGAACAATCGATATGGAAATCCGGGCTTCGCGTGGCCGCTCTTAGGCTGCTTCGGGATGGCTTTATCGTTGTTGTTTCTGTGCCTGATGCCTTTCCTGCTCGTGGACGCGATGCGTGCCGCGATGGAGCGGCTGCATTTGCATCCGGCCGCCGCCCTGTTGGCCGTGATCGGGATTTTCGTCGGCGGGCTGTTCAATATTCCCGTCTATCGCATCGAGCGCGTGGAAGAACAGCCGGTCGATGTCATTGGTCCCTTCGGCTTTGGCGAATGGATGCCGACCTGGCACCGCGTGCGCCGCGACACCATTGTGGCGGTCAATGTGGGAGGTTGCTTGATTCCGCTGGCACTCGTCATCTGGGAAGTTGCCCACTTGTTGCGACTCGGGGGGCCGGTTGTGGCCGCCTTGACGGTGACGGTGGTTGCCAACGTCTTTGTGTGCTATAGCGTCGCGCGGCCGGTTCGCGGAGTGGGCATCGCCATGCCGGGCCTGGTCGCGCCTGTGGTCTCCATCGGTATGACTTGGCTCCTCTTGGGCAACCGGGATTACGAATCGATCCGAGCGCCCGTCGCCTTTGTCGCCGGAGTGCTCGGTCCCCTGATCGGTGCCGACTTGCTGCACCTGAAAGACATCATGAAAGTTTCCGCAGGCGTGCTTTCGATCGGCGGGGCTGGGACGTTTGACGGAATCGTGCTTTCGGGCCTGTTTGCAGCATTGTTTGCATAGCCGCAGCCATCGCTCGTAACGGAATGATTGTCACCCCCGCAAGGACGGACAGATCTTTTCCGCCTTTTTTATCGATCCGGCTGCCCATTCTGGCTAAACGATGTTGTTGGGCGCGGGGTTTGCATAACCGGGAAACAATGTGTTCGTGATTGGCGAATGTGCCGTCGCGATTGGTACTAACTTGATGAGCAACGCCTGAGGTGCCAAGCACCTCGTCGCGGGCTGCCGCGAGTTTCGCGCAGGTTTCAAGGGGGGCAAATCGTGATTAAGCAACGAAAGAGCCTGTTGGTGATGGCAGTGTGTACGATCGCCGTCTTTCTGGTCACGGAAATTGGTTCCGGAGTCGCCCTGGGCCGCGGTGGCGGTGGGCGCGGTGGCGGCGGACGCGGCGGCGGCGGCGGCTTCCGCGGGTCGGTCGCACGAGGGAGCGTGGGATACCGCGGGAATTGGGGTGGCCGCGGTTACGGTTACGGTCGTGGCTACGGTTACGGTCGTGGCTACGGTTACGGTCGTGGCTACGGTTACGGTGGGTTACGGCGGTTACGGCGGTTGGGGGTGGGGCTACCCGTACTGGGGTTGGGGGTTGGGCTTAGGATTAGGGTATCCGTACTACGGAGGCTATTACGGATATTCGTATCCTTACTCGTACGGTTACAGCAACCCGTATTACTATGGGTACAATTATCCGTCCTACGGCTACAGCTATGACTCTCCGAGCTATGGCTACTCCTATGATCAGGGCTATCCCGGTTACGATTACACCTACTCGACTCCGGGATACGACTACGGCAACCAGGGATACGGCTACTACGGCAACCCGGGGTATGGCTACTACGGGAATCAGGCCTACGGTCAATACGGTCAGCAGCCGTATCGCACCGGCTATGCACCGACCACCGAATTCCAAAATCGGAATTACCGGATGGAGAACGGGCAGCAACGCACCGTTCCTCAAAACAACATGAACAACGGAAACGCGACGGCACCCAAAAGTCCGGTCGTGCCGCCGCCGAAAGCGCCGGCAGGACCGTCCGCGTCGTCGAGCGGCAATACCGCGAATCAGCACGGTGCGGCGGCTCGATAACTGGCGTCGGTTTTCCATCTCACAGACAACGGCCTGCGGCTGCGATCCGCGGGTCGTTGTTTTTGTAGGTTCTTTCCTTAAATAATTCCTACCGGCCGAATCGAATCTGGTTACACCTGAAGGAAAAATTCCCGACTTTCAGAAGAGGAACGGATTGCCGCCTGTTGGTTTGCATACCGAGCGGTCGTAGAATCGCAGGACATCGAATAGCAGCCGCCCCGCTTTTGGCGCTGAGATCGGAACCGAGAGCGATCAGGAGGGTCAGACGCATGCGATTCCTGGGAGTTCATCCGAGTGCCCTGTACTACTCGAAGATCTTCCTGCGTCTGGAGCCGTTGGGTCTCGAACTCGTGGCGGAGGCACTGCGAAAGGCGGGGCACACCGTCCGCATCATCGACCTGCAAGCCGACAGTCACGCGTCCTATCTCGGCCTGATCAAAACGTGGCAGCCCGACGTGGTCGGGTTCTCTTGCAATTACCTGGCAAACGTTCCCGAAATCCTCGACCTCGCCAGGTTGACCAAGCAAGTGTTGCCAAACTGCTCGGTCATCGTCGGCGGGCACAGCGCCTCATTCACGGCGCGGGAGATTCTCGAGCATTCGGCCGGCGCGGTGGATTGCGTGATCAAGGGCGAGGGAGAGGCTTCGGCCGTTCAGCTCCTGGAGGCACTGGGAGATCTGGCGGGGGCCGCGCCGGCACGAGCTGCCACGGGTTTGGCTCAAGTTCCCGGAGCCGTCACGCTCGATGGAGAAGGTCCCCCCGCGAGTTTCGTCCGCAGTCTCGACGACCTCACCGCGGCCCGCGATCTGCTTCCGCACCGTCGAAAATACTTTATTGGCATGCTCGACCCTTGTGCCTCGATCGAATTCAGCCGCGGCTGCCCCTGGGACTGCACCTTTTGCAGTGCCTGGACTTTTTACGGTCGCAGTTATCGCGTCAAAAGTCCTGGCGCGATCGTCGATGAGCTGCGATCGATTCGCGAGCCGGGCGTTTTCATCGTGGACGACGTGGCCTTCGTTCAGGCCAAACACGGGATGGAAATCGGCGAGGCGCTTGCCCGCCAGGGAATCCGCAAGGAGTACTACCTCGAGACGCGCGGCGATGTGCTCCTCCGCAACAAGGAAGTGTTCGAGTTCTGGACCAAGATCGGCCTCAAATACATGTTTCTCGGCGTCGAGGCGATCGACGACGAAGGGCTCAAAAAGCACCGCAAGCGCGTCACGCGCTCGAAGAACCTCGAAGCCGTCGAGTTCGCCCGCTCGCTCGGGATCGCCGTGTCGATCAACTTGATTGTCGACCCGGACTGGGACCGCGACCGTTTTCAATACATTCGCGAATGGTGCCTCGACGTTCCGGAACTCGTAACGATCAGCGTGAACACCCCTTATCCCGGCACCGAAAGCTGGCGGACGGAAGCCCGCACGCTGATCACGCGCGACTATCGCCTGTTCGACATCCAGCACGCGGTGCTGCCCACGCGGTTGCCGCTGCGCGAGTTCTACCAGGAACTCGTGACGACGCAGCACGTCTTGCAGCGAAAGCACCTCAGCTGGCGGGTCGCACCCAAACTGGCCGCGCACACTCTCAAGAGCCTCCTCCGTGGACAAACGAATTTCGCCAAAATGCTGTGCAAGGTTCCCGGCTTCTTTGACCCGAAGCTGCAATTCAACGACCACCATCAGGAGGTCCGTTACCAGATCGCGCTCCCGTCGAAGGTCCCCGCACCGGCGGGCGAGGTGTATTACATTCATGCCCCGCACGGACGCGGCAGCCGGGCGATCGACAACGTGACCGAGGAATTCGTCGATCGCACTCGGATGGGGACAGCCAGCTCCGAGATCGACGCGATCGCCGGCGAGTCGGCACATTCCGAGACCTCCGCGGAGGGGCTTGTTCGCGACCACTCGCAAAACAACGAGCCGCAGATTGCCGTTCAGGGCAGCGGCAAGCGCGACCGCCACTAAAACGCGTCAATCCCGTCCTTACGACCTTCTCCCGGGTGCTGCCGATGTCTTCAAAAGCTCTTTACCTCCCGCTATTGGTTTATTTGCTTGTCAGCTGCATGCCGGCGCTCGGGCCGTGCGAGCGACTCGCGGCTCAGGATGTCGTGCCGCGCCAAACTCGGTCCAAAGTGCCCGCGAAACAGCCCGCGGAGGCTCAATGCCGCCAGTGGGGCATGAGTCTCCAAACGGCCCTTCGCAGCGGCGATTTCGGCCGGTTCAATCAACTCATCGATTGGAATGCGTTGCTCGAACGGGCGACTGTCGTCAGCAATCCGACGGCGGCCCTCGCCGAACGTCGCGCGGACTTTAACCGAGGCGCCGTCGGTTCTCTTGTCGGTGCGTCCGATGGCTTTGGCTCCCGCATCGCCGAGGAAACTAGAAACGGTTCGTACACGTTTTTGCGTGTCCAGCTCGTCGATGGCCGCCGCCAAGCCCTCTTTCGCATGATCACGGGGACGGGCGCCTTGAATTACCATGGGTACATGTTTGACGGACCGACTGCCGGCTCGTTGGCGCGGTCGATTGCTATGTGTTTTTGACCGGGGAACCGTTGTCGGCGACGTTGCATCGCAGCTTCCTCCCTTTGGTCGCCCTGGATCGAAACGGCGTCGATCACGTCCCGGCTGCCGACAAGGACGTCGTCACGTACGCTTCACAGTTGAGCAACATCGCGAAGCTTTCGCGAGACAAGATGTTCGCGGCGGTGCTCGACGCTTACAAACACTTGCCCCCCGCAATGCAAAAGAGCAAGAACGCACTCGCGCTGCGGCTGATCGCCGCGCAGTCGGTAAGCGAAGAGCAATACTTGCAGGCGATCGACGAATTCCGCAAAGACTATCCCAACGACGCCATGATCGACTTGATCTCCCTCGACGGCTACCTGCTTCGCAAGTCGTTCGACCGAGCGCTCGAGGCCCTGAATCACATCGATAAAGCTGTCGGCGGCGACCCTTATTTGAAGACGATGCGGGCCGTGGTCCTTAACATGCAGGGAAAGACGGATCTCGCGTATCGATTCGCCAAAGAGGCCTCTGCCGAGGAGCCGACACTGCCCAACAACCATTTCTTCCTGATCAACCTCGCGCTCAAGCGTCGCGACTTTGCCACAACGCTCGCGGAGCTACAAACGTTGGAATCGAAGTGCGGCACCGATTCAAGGATCTGACCACTGTGCCGGCGTATGCCGAGTTCGTCAAATCGCCCCAGTATCAAACCTGGCTGGCCTCGCGCTCCGCCAAACATTGAAAGAACTCGGCAGCCGCGACGAACTGCGCGAGCAGTCGGATCAATGAGGAGTCGGGCTGCTGCTTTCGCTCAGCAGCCGCGCCAGTTCGGTCCGGAGTCCCGCGTCGTTCGGAGAGGTGGTCAGCGCCTCCTGCAACTGGCGGATCGCCTCCTGAGATCGGCCTTGGCCATCCAGAGCGCGTGCGATGATCAGATGGCAGTTCGTCAAATCGGGTTGGAGCTCCAGGGCGTGGCGGGCGGACAAAATCGCGCCGGCAGCGTCCCCGCTTTTGAGACAAACGAGGGCGAGGTTCATCTGTGCCTCGGCATAATCGGGACTGATCTCGATCGCCCGATGCAGCTGGGCTTTCGCCGCGGCGAACTGGCCGCGACTGCTTTCGAGCAGGCCCAAGTTATTGTGTGCGCTGGCGTGCAGGTCATTGATGGCGATTGCCTTCCGGTAATGGGCAATCGCCTGGTCGAATTCTCCGAGTTGAGCCAGGGCCACGCCGAGATTGTATTCCGGCTCGACCGATCGGGGCTCGAGGTGGGCCGCCCTCTCGAATTCCTGGACCGCCTCACGCGGCTTGCCTTGGGCCAGGAGCGCACAACCGAGTTTGTTTCGGACGAACGTATTGTCGGCTGCCGAGGCGGCCGCGTGACTGAAAAGCGCAACGTCGTTGTGCCAGATCGAGATCTGCCAGCATGTCATTGCCGCCAAGGCCGTCAATCCCGCAACGACGGCGGTTTTCAAAAACCGCGCCCACCCGGTTCCGGGCGCAACGAACGGTCTGAGAAGCGACCAAACGGTCCAGACGAGGGTGAGAAAGACACCGATTAACGGGAAATAGGTATAGCGGTCGGCCATTTGTTGCGAGCCGACCTGCACGATGCCGATCATCGGGACGAGCGTGCCGAGATACCACGCCCATCCCACGAATAAATACGGGAGGCGGCGCCACCAAATGATGGCGCACGTCGTGACTGCCGCCAGGATGGCCAACGACGCCCAAACGGTCGACCTGTCGAGCTGGCTGCCGGGATGCGGATAGAAGACGGCCAAATTGTGGGGATAAAAAGTCTTGTCGAGATAGGTCACGTACGCCACCGCCGCATTCGCCAGGCGATTTCTGAGCGGCATCGTTTCCAGGTTTTGCACGGCGTAAGCCGTCGATTGCGCGAACACGGTCACCACCGAAAATGCGACCGCGACGGCAAGGAACGGAACCTTCTCGATGAGGAGTTGAAACGTAGAACGCGTCGGCGTGGCGTCGCGAGCCCTCTCATCCTCGGACTCCGACTCGGGCGGCAGAAGTGGTGTCCCGTTTCTGCCGCGCATGCGGCGCAAGGGCCAGTAATCGAGCAGGAATAAGAGGAACGGAAGCGTGACCAATGTCGCTTTCGAGAGCAGGCTGCACACGAACAACAAGAAACAACCGAGCAAGGCCCAGCGATTTTCCCGCTTGGCATATCGAACATAGGCGAGCAGGCATAAGAGTCCGAAAAAGATACTCAACACGTCCTTGCGTTCTGCGATCCACGCGACCGATTCGACATGCAGTGGATGCAGGGCGAACAGAGCGGCGACCAAAGCGCTGGGAAGCTTGCGGTTGGTCGCCTTGGCGAGGAAGAGAAAGACGAGCACGGTGTTGAGCACATGCAGCACGACGTTGGTGAAGTGGAATCCGCCGGGATGCGCTCCGTAAAGATCGCTGTCGAGCATCAAAGACAGCAAAGTCAGCGGAATCCAGTTTCCGTCGCAAAACGTACTGAAGCTCCAGCCGACGTTCCGCAGCGACAGTCCGGCCTGGACAGTTGGGTTGTTGCTGATGTACGCGGGATCGTCGATCAGCACGCAACCAAACCAACAGGCTTGTGCGTAAACGAGCAGCGTCACGACCGCCAAAAGAACCGAAAGGCCGACTAACCCCCGCCGGGTTGCGACGCGGCGATCCATTTCCGTCGCCGACGGCTGCTGACCTTCCCAATTGCGGTCGGAAAAACCTGACGACGGGGCTGCAAAACTCATGATCGGCGCTGACTTGCCCCCGTTTCCGCGGGACGACGGGGATCGGCTTCGGGTAACAAATCACGGAAGAAAACGCTGGGAAGCGATTTCTACACTGCAGCAAATCGCGCTGCCGGAGTCAATCAGGCCGATGAGGGCGGCGGACGCGGGAAGTGCAAGTTGAGACTTGGGCACGCTACGGAAGCCGGCGGCTGTTACAGCAACTGTTCGGGATTCGCGCTGATCGTTTCTTTCGCTCGGAGCTTCCGATTCTCAAAAGAGCTCGGTGAGTGCGTCGCCCTCGTCGAGGAGTTGGAAGGGGCGGTTTTGGCGGTCGACGGCGATGAGGTCGTGCACTCCCATGGCGTGATACACGGTCTTCGCCACGTGCGCGGGAGTGATCGGCTTGTCCGCCGGGTACTCAGCCAGGCGGTCGCTGGTGCCGTAGGTCTGGCCGCCACGAATGCCGCCGCCGGCCAACACGTCGGTCAGGCAGTGCGTCCAGTGGTCGCGGCCGGCCCCAATCGTCGCGTTGCTGCGGACGTCGCCGATCTTCGGCTTGCGTCCCATCTCGCTGGTGACCATCAGCAGCGTCGAATCGAGCAGACCGCGGGCTGACAGGTCGGCAATCAACGCGGAAAAACAACGGTCGAATTCGGGAAGCAAGTTCTCTTTCAGGCAGCGGAAATTGTTGCCATGCGTATCCCAACCGCCTCCGCTCAGGCACTTTTTCGAGACGAGTTCGTCTTCTTCGGACCAGAAGACAGTGATAAACGGAACTCCCACCTCGACGAGTCGACGGGCCGCCAGCAGGCTCGTCGCGTTGACAGTCCGCCCGTAGCGATCGATCGTCGCCGGAGATTCGGAATCGATGTCGAAGGCTTGGAGCGTCTTCGACGAAGTCAACAGGGTCAGCGCCCGGTCATCCTGGGCCGACCACGAGTGGATTTTCGTAAAGCTATCGAGGTCGCGGCGGGCCGAGTCGAATTCCGTCAAGAGTTGCTTCCGCGCGAAGAACCGGCGCGTCGGCACGTCGCTCGATAAAACCAGGTCCGGCGCCCGGAAGTGCGTGGGGTGCTGGCGATTGCCCAGCACGTAGAGCGGATCGTATTGGACTCCCAATTTGCCCGCGAATTGGCCCGGCCGCGTGTACGGGGCCCGGCTTGGCTTCCAAGGGAGCGTGATAGCGTTGGGCATCCCGTTTCGCTGCGGCCGTTTCGCAGCCACCACAGATCCCATGTAGGGCCAGTCGTCGGCGAAGGGCGTGCGGTTGTTTCCCAGTGAGAGAAATGAGGGATCCGGCACGTGCCCCGTCAGATTGTGATAGTAGCCGGCGTGATGATCGTTGGTATTGACGGTGCCGTTGATTGAGTTCAAGAGGGCAACGTGATGCGCTTGCTGCGCCAACAGCGGCAAGTGTTCGCACAACGTGACGCCGGGGGCCGAAGTGGCAATCGGCTGAAACTCACCCCGATATTCGAGCGGGGCTTGAGGCTTCATGTCCCAGGTGTCGATGTGCGAGATGCCGCCGCACAAAAAGAAGAGAATGGTCGAGCGGGCCTTCGCACCCTGTCTCGGGCTTTGGGCCGCTGGCAGCAGCCGTGATCGTCCGGCGAAAGCCGCCATTCCGGTTGCCGAAGTGACGAGAAAATTGCGCCGGGACATATTCAGCAGCATTTGTTGCCGGTCCGACTTAATGCTTCGCGATTCCCCGTGTCCGGGCTCGCGCCGGGTCGTGCCATCGACGAGCCGCACGTCCTCTCAAAGAACACTGCGTCGCGGCCATCAACGTTAACGGCTGGGAGAGTTGGCCACAACGGCGAATGGCCCCGCCGGCGGGCGGGCAAGCATTCGATAACGCTGGAGTCCGTGACACGTCTCCAAATGATCCGTAACATTGCAGGCGTGCATGACGGTACCGAAGGCAGCGCGAAAAATACGCCCGGCAGGATTCGAACCTGCGACCGACGGATTAGAAATCCGTTGCTCTATCCAACTGAGCTACGGGCGCAAATGCGTGAAAACTTCCTTAGTTTTACAGAGTAGAATCAACTCTTGGCCGAGCCATTTCCGGACCTCAAAACGTCCACATTTTAGTGTGAATCCGTGCGGTTTTCAATGCTTTCCGTGCGGATTCCGTGCGGTTCGGAATTGGTGGCTGTCAGTCCAACTCGGACCGGAGAAGAGAACGCGTTCGCTCTCCCATGGTTCATCCACCGACTGCAGTCAAACGGGTCCCGGTATTCTCTTGATATTCGGTGCGGCGTGCAAACCCACTATGTCGTGCGACTGCTCAATTTGACACGCGCCAAAGCTCCTCGATCACTGGTCACCAGTCGGATCTGATTGATACCCTTCCTCGGCAATGGACTAACGTTACGATTCGACAAGAATCCGACACCTACGTATGGCTTTCTCGCTCAATATCGGCAACCCTGCGCACCGTGCGCAGGCGGAGAATGCGGTGTTCAACCGCGTCTCGAGGATTTCGAGTACGCCGAACTCGGCGGCGACCTGCTTGGGGATGCCGCCTTGAACATTCAGTACAACGAGCCGTGGGGCCACATCAACGGAATCTCAAGAATCGGTAGTGGGTCAGTTTGAACTTTTTTCCGCAAAGTCGAGCAGACCGACAATTTCTTCGATCGACCAGACGTGATCGGTCACTCCCGCTCGCATGGCTGGCGTGCAACGCAACGTCTGGTGAACGCGACCGAAGTTGTACCACATGAAATGCAGGCTGACAGCATGCGCGTGGTTATCGACCTTCTTTGAAAAGGCATTCGTGAGGCGAGTGAACCGTCTCATTTGCATCCGCATCGTGAGGTTGGCTCGTTCCGCGTAGCTCGTAGAAATGTGGTCCGGATCAGGATTCCCTTTGATCGCCTCTTGCTTGCAGCCGATGCAGTCGGCCGGACTGTACTTCCGCTGATCCTCGGTCGTCGTCCCGCCGTACATTTTGACGAGCATGGCGTAGTCCACTTCCCAACCGAAAGCGTCATCGACGGCCTGCAAATACGCCCTGTGGCCATCCGAAGTGATTTGGACGCGATTCGAGAGACGAGTGGCCAGATCCTTCACGAATTCCGTTGCGCATGCGCCATCGCGTGAGCCGACCAGCCAGGACGGGACCAGCTTGGAATCCGCGTCGATCGCGGTCCATGTCCAAACATCCCCAATGCCGAACTCTCCGGATTTTTCTGCCGGTACGTTTTTGGCCTTTGCATAAACGAACGACCAGATTTCATCCAATTGAAGCCGCTTGCAGGGCAGGTTCCGCAGGGCGTGATCCTGATATTCGGAGCAAGCGGTGCCGAGAGCGACCAGCAGCTTCGAGACTGTGTTCTTGGCAACGCCGGTCATGCGGACCGTCGCCCGAATCGAGCACCCTTCGACCAAGGCCCGCACAACCGCACAGCGCTTCTCGGTGGTTAGCTTGTTCATGTTGATTATTGTACTTGATCGGTCACGCATTTCAAGTCACTTTACCTGTTGCTTCCATGTTTTTCCAGAAGTGGTTTGAATTTTCCTTACCGTATAGGTAAACTAAAATCGTGACAAGGACCGATTATGGAAGTGACGTTCTCTAACCGGAAGTTGCAGGATCTCTGCAACTCAAAAAAGAAACTGGTTGGCGACCTCGGCGACAGGATGGCGAAGGTCGTCCAACGCAGGTTGGCCGACTTGCAGGCCGCCGCCAACCTGGAAGAAATGCGCCTACTCCCAGGACGATGCCACGAATTGACTCACGACCGGAAGGGCTGGTTGGCGTTGGATTCTTGTTCACCCGAAACGATTGGTGTTTGAGCCGGACCACACACCGCTTCCGGGCCGGGCCGACGGAAGCCTTGATTGGGGAAACGTCACGCGGGTCAAGGTCACGGGAATTGGCGACTATCACGACTAAGGAGGGAAGCCGAGATGATCGCACAGTACACATTCGATCCCGACTATGCAGTAGCACCGGGAGAAACATTGAAGGAGATTCTGGACAACAAGGGAATTACTCAGGCCGAGCTGGCGCTTCGCACTGGTCTCACCGAAAAGACGATCAGCCAAATCATTAACGGTGTGGCCGCGATTTCGTACGACACTGCGGAGAAGCTTGAATTGTCGCTCGGAATTCCGGCGCGCTTTTGGAAACGCGCGTGAGGCCAATTATCGCGAGTCGTTGCTCAAGGCGGCCGAACGAGATCGGCTCCAACACGAATTGGAATGGTTGGAGAGTATCCCACACGCCGAGCTGGCCAAGAGAAAATACATTCAGCCGACGTCACACAAGGGTGAGCGCGTCCGCGATGTACTCAAATTCTTCAAGGTCAGCAGTGTTGAGACCTGGCGCGCGGTCTACATGGCAGCGGACGCCAAATTTCGCGGCGGCAAAGTGCCATCCGAGAAACCCGGTCATGCCGCGACATGGTTGCGCATGGGCGAGATTGAAGCCGAAAAACTGGAGTGCAAGCCGTACAACGAAGCATCATTCTGCGCCGCACTGGAAAAGATTCGCGGACTGATGACGCAGCCGGCGCGTGTTTGGCAGCCGAAACTGGTTGAGAGTTGTGCGGAAGTCGGCGTTGCCGTCGTATTTGTGAGGGAGATTGCCGGAGCGAGCGTGAGCGGTGTCACGGAATGGCTGTCGAAAGACAAGGCCATGATTGTCCTGAGCCTCAAATACAAACGCGATGACCAGTTCTGGTTCACGTTTTTTCACGAAGCATGCCATGTCCTAAAGCACAGCAAAAAGACCGTATTTTTCGAAGTTGGGAACCATAAGGACGACCCGTTGGAAATCGAAGCGGATAAGTTCGCTCGCGACATTTTGATTCCTCCCCACCAAGCGCCGTATCTTCCCAATCTAAAGTCGGAGCGCTCATCAGGCAGTTCGCGCTCCAAATCGGAGTTCCCCCAGGGATAATCGTGGGGAGAATGCAGCATGATAAAGTGTGTCCGATAACTTGGTTCAATCATCTCAAAAAGACGTTCACCTGGAATGAGCACGAGAATGAGGGCGCCCAAACAGAGTAGCTTTCGTGTGTCGGACGAGTTTCTGTCGTGGGCCGAAAGCCTCGCTGGACTGTTGACGACGATTGAGACAAAGCATGGCGGCGCGGATTCGATGATCGAGGATCCGCAATGGGACCAGGGGCGTACGCCCTATGCGATCAGCTTGATCTTCGATCTGCATCTTCATCTCGAAAGAATCCAAAGAGAGATGGTCACTCATGTTAGTGCAAGACCGTTCTAAGGCGTCGGACAACTATCTCGCCAAGCTGCTGGAAGAGTACCGCAGCACGCATGGCGAATTGCCGCACAATATGGATTTCGTGTCCGAATGGGCACTGAACAATAAGAAGATTCAACCTTCGAGACGCAGTGCGATCAAGGACATTTCGCGACTGCTATCGGCGCGGCTCGACACCAGCATCATCGCGATCCGCAGGGTCGTCGAGTGCGGACCTACCATGCGGCGAAGTACCAGCGCTTAACGAAGAATGGCCAGACCGTATTCGAAACCATGTGGGATCATCTCGAAACGATGAGCGCGGAGCATTGGCGGATTTCGTCTGGACAGCGATGGGGGCAAATCGAGGGTGAGTGCAAGTCGTTGAAAAGGGACGAAGACAGCTTTCTGGACAATAATCCAAACGCGGTTGGTTATGAATCGCACTTGTCATTCGACTTCGAGCCGTTCCTGGACGATGACGCGCCAGTTCACACGGAAGCATTGAACGCATCGGGTTTCACCGATGACCTGATCCGCAGGAAGGGGAAGTAGCCCTATTTAGACTTCCACCTGGCAGAAGCGGCCTTCTTGGCAATCTCTGATCGCTTGGCCTTGCTGAGCTTCGCAGCCCGCGCTTTTCCTCCCTTTAGCCCACCGAGTCGCCCTAGCGCCACGGCTGCGGGATTCTTCCCGTCGTCGGCTTGAGGCTCAGGAGCCGCCTCAGACGTCGCCAGATCGACGATAGACTTCGCCCGCTGGTTCACGTCGCGGGGCAACTTTCGTTTGCTTGAGCGGTTTGGCATACTGGAAGGATGCCATCGGGTGTTGTCGGCGTCAAGATGAGGAGACCGCAAAATGCGGTGGGTTAAAAAGTACGAACCGTGGAATGCAGTCGTCTTTGCGGCGTTTCTGTGCATCGTGACTGCGTTCTTCTCGGGTAACCCTCCCTGGTTAGGCGCATTCCTGTCCTTTCTCCCGATGTGCTTTGTTTTTGAGGCGACCGCTGTTTGGAACCTGCGAAAACAGGTCGCCGAATTGCAGCGTCGTCTAGATGAACGGGATCCCCCGAGTGGTCAAGTCGGAGGCGGCAGCGCGTTGGACAAGATATTTTCAAACTGACCCACTACCCAAGAATCCGGATTCAAGCGGTGAACCGACTGGGAACGACGGTCGTGCGTTTGATACCCGGACGCTTCGATTATTCGTCGTGCAACGTCCTCCGCCCGAAGTGCGGTACCGGGGCATTGATTCTCTATCGAATCGCGACGGCAGCGGCCGATCGCGGATTTGGGGTGCTTACGGGCGTTGGCGAGCGCGGTTAATGCAGCGACAGGTCAGCTTACATCCTGGGGGTTTTACGCATCGCCACGGCTCGGTTTTGACGCCTTGATTCCGCCGAACGCGCCTGCCCGGCCAGCGGCACTCGCCGGCTGCAATACCGTTTTGGAACTGCTCGCCCAACCCGGAGGCCCACAATGGTGGTGGCAGAATGGCATCCAGCTTCCACACATCGAGTTCGACTTAACTGCCAATTCCGCATCGTGGCAGAAATTGCTTGCCCGCTTTTGAAGTGCGTTGTCATTTCGTAATTCTTTGGCGTCGGTTTTAATGTCATCGCCGTCGGTCGGGGTTTTTTGGGCGGTCACCCGGGCTGCGGCCCAAAAATAACGCACCAGCGGCGAGCCTTGGGGCAGTCATCGTCGGAGGGAGTCCGAAGCGGACACGACGGACCTCGATGTGCCAACATCGATGGCCTCTGACGCACCGTGGCCGGGATTGCGCGGTCCAGTCGTGGGCTAGGTTCGTGTGCGGTGAAGCATCCCCTCAGAAATCGCATTAACGACCGCCGTCATCGTCGGAACGATGCCATTTGCCTTCTCGAAACGCGAAGCGAGTGCCCTTTAGGACTGCCGTTACGTGATCCGACCTTAGGCCATCGATCTTGTCAACTTCGAGCCACTGGGCGTCTAATCGAATGAAATTCTTGCGGTCTCTAGTGGGAGTTTTTTTTACATCCCACTGACCATCAATGTCCAAGTCATATAAAGCCACCACTTTCCGTTCTCTGTCTTCAGTGAACAGAGTCAGTATGTACGCTTCCTTCGCTCCCGCTTTCCGACGCGCGGAGACGCTCGCCCGCAGGCCCAACATCAAAGTCGCGGTTTCGAGTCGGCCGTCTCGGCCTTCTGTAGAAAAACTCGGGGTAACGCTACCGTGAAGGAGAGCTGTCGGCAACACAGATCCTCCCACATAGATCTCGCATGAAAGGTCCTTCGGAAATGTGTCAGCCGCAAGCACCTTTATTGAGGGCCCCTGCAATAGAACGCGAGTTCCCACGACTTGCGACAGCACTGCGGACGATGACAGCAGAAGAACAAAAGCAACGAACATGCAGAGGCGCTTGTGACGCATTCGGTTCTCCCCAAGTGTTAAGAGATCGCAAAATTCTGACTCTGCGCCGTGGTTGGCATGCTTCGAATGCATCTTGGGCAACAAACCGGTTACAACTTACAGCGCTTTATTATAAGCGGACATGGAGGCGACGCAATAGCTAGCTGCGACGGCAGCAAGAAACCACCAATCGCGTCAATTGCCACTCAATTCTTGCGTAACCGTTCACGGAGCGGAGTGACCGAATTCGGCAATTGGTCTTCGCGCAGCGGAGGAAATCAGCGACATCTCCGCCATGTCGCGGGGGCCACTCGTCACGGAGGACGTGATCGCTCGTCAGCCGCCGGAGGCGCAGGCCATTATCCGGTTGTTGATCGCGCGGATCGAAGAACTGGAAGAGCGCGTCGGGGAAGCGGCTGATGCATCCCATCCGCCACGAGGTGGAAAGCTTGCTGCGCGGGCTCTTCAGCGGAAATCCGCGGCTATATGGGATCTGTCGAGAACTGTACGACCATCGGAAGTGGCTCTGGACGTTCCTCCACCTCGAGGGGGTCGAACCCACGAACAATGGCAGCGAGCGCTCCTTGCGTCACCCGGTGATTTGGCGGAAGCTCTCCTTCGGCACGCAGAGGCGCAGGGAAGTAAGTTCGTCGAAACTATCCTCACCGTCGTGGAAACGTGCCGGCAACAGTCCCGCAATGTCTTCGCCTTCCTCGCCGAAGCGGACCAGGCCCACTTCGCCCACTAACCTGCCCCGTCACTATTCACAGGGCTGTGATCATTGCAATTTTTGCTTTACTGTCTCGTAGTCACTACACACCTTGCAATTCTTGTCGCATGGTGGGGGATTGTCGAGGCACTCAATGCACGCCCTGTCTAGTTTCCTTATTATGAGCGCCTTTGTGGCGTCGGGAAGAGCATAGAGGGCTCCCCAAAATTCGCCTCCATTGAGTTGGCGGCAGGCATACTTGCTGGCTTCCCAAGAGGACTCTATGATGTTCCATGCACTTTCGCCAAGGCCATGGCATCCTCCGCCAGCAGGACAAGGAGGCGGAGGTGGAGGCGGCGCTGAACAGAACCAGCTGAATGGGTTCCACCAAGACAGGCCGGTCGGGTCAGTGACGGCGAGCGGACGACTGCGAACATATTCGTAGAGATTCATGTCGCTGCTACTGCTGTACACGAGTGGATCCCGTGAGGCGAACACGCCGATCACCTGATTATAATAACGGTGCCGGACATTGTAGAGGCCTGATTCAGCGTCGTACTGGCGGCCAGTGTAGGTGACGGAATTGCCGATTTGGCTTGGGTGCGATCCGGCTGTGGCGGGTGAAATCGGCGTTTTGGGGGGTGTTTCGAGAGACACCGGCTCGGGAGTTGGCTGGCTGATGAAAAGAGGGTGTCCTTCTGTCAGGCTGTGTTCAGGAAAAACCGGCCTCGACAGGGAAAGGACACCCTCATGGCATATGGAATCGTTTTCTGTCTGCTGTTGCAAGGAGACGTGGTTCAGGCAATCGCCCAGGCGCGAGCGCTTCAAGAGCGGCACGCGGAGAGGCTGTGGCCGCTGGTCGCAAGACTGATGCAGGGTCAAGTCACTCCCCAGACGATCTTCGAATTCGAGCAGGAGTTGCAGGCCGTGTTGCGGGAGATGGGCCGCGAGATTCTGGAGGCCGTGCTGAACCGGCTGGAAGTTTCCAGCCATGCGGACTGGCCCACGCACGTCAGGCACGAAGGCGAAACCTACCGGCGTCGTGCGGAAGCCACGCCGCACGAGATCTCGACGCTGTTTGGTCCGGCCACGCTGCGGCGGCTGGGATACCGCTCGGATGCGGCCGGGGAGCCGTCGCTGTTTCCCCTGGAAGAAGCGCTGGGTTTGAGGCACGGCTGCACGCCCGCCCTGGCCGAACGGGTGGGGTTTCATGCCGGCCAGGCAGGAGCCACGCAACGCACCCTTCTGGATCTGTTGAAACGCGATCACGGAGTGACGATGGGCGTTGGCCGATTACGCCAGTTGCTCTCGAGCCTGTCCGACGCCACAGCTCCCTTGCGGCGGGAAGCGCAGGCCCGGCGGATCAGGGACCTGCTCCAACAGGCCTTTGCCCGGAAGGGACGCGGCCAGCCCACGCTGGCCGTAGGCCGTGACGGGATCACGGTCGGCAACCAGCCCCACGGGTTCTTCGAGGTGGCCACCTGCGCAACGGTTTCGGTGCATGACCGGCGGGGACGGCGGCTGGGAACCGTGTCGCTGGGCTTCGCTCCGGAACTCGGCCAGCAGACGATGACCGAGGAACTGCTGGCTCTGCTGCAGGAGATCCTGCGGCAGTGGACCGACCCGCTCCCGCAACTGGCGTATATCAGCGATGCGGGCGATCAGGAAGAAGCGTTCTACACCAAACGCCTGTGCCGCATGCGACACCCGGTGACGAAGACGCGTCTGAGGTGGCAGCGGGTGGTGGACTACTACCATGCGGCCTCGCGGCTGACGACAATCGCCGAATCCCTGAACCTGGACGAGGCCTCTGCGACAGCCTGGGCGCGCCGCATGCGCCGGGTGCTGAAACAAGAACCGAACGCCGTCCACCGGATCCTGCACTCGGCCGCGGCGTTGGAATCTCGGTCCGGAACGAAGAACAAAACCCAGGCTGCCGCATACGAAACGGCCTGCTCGTACCTGCGGCGACGCAGCGTCTGGATGCGGTATCACGCGTTCCGTGACGCGGGGCTGCCTATCGGCAGCGGCGTGACCGAGGCCGCCTGCAAGACACTCTTCACGCAACGGGTCAAGCTCTCTGGAATGCGCTGGAAACGTCACGGACTCCAGGTCGTCCTCAACCTCCGCATGCTGGTCCTGAGCGGCGTCTGGACCGAAGTCTACGCCCGCACCCTCACGCCACGCAGTACCCATCCAATCCAGGCCCGCGTCCACATATCCCATGAAACCCTGCAAAACGCAGCATAAACCTCAGCCATGCAGGGACCGTACCCCACCAGCACATTCTGACCTCTTGTTTCCATGGCTCACAATTCACTCCATAGCCATCTTTAACAAGGCAACACTCACTCATACTCGCCCTTGCCTGTACAGAAATTACTATTATGAGGCGGCGGAGGCGGTGCCTTTAATCCGCAAAGGTCTCCATCCTCCTCTTTTTTTAGGCAACACGCCGCGCAATCACTGCCGCAGCTCCGTCCTTCCGCATTGTTGCAACTATCCATATTATTCTCATTCGCAGGACCGCCTCCACAATCTTCATACATATTTCCAATCTGATCTGCTATCGTCGCACCCAGTTCTTGGGCCATACGGCACGTGTGACCCCTACCTAATCTTTGCCAGTTTCAGAAGACGAAGTGGTAGAGTAATGGACCTCCTAATGATGGATAACATGCCGAGCTCAACGAGAGCGCGGCTGACAGCTTGACGTTGGATGGAATCGATTATGGTCTTCGTCATGCTCTCAGTCGAGGACGATTGTTGGAGATTGATCGCCCGGTGACGGAACACGACGGCATGGAACTCGGTCCGTTCGTCGTCGGTGATCGGTGGGCGATCTGACCAGAGGTCGCCGGGGGGCGGGGCCGAGATGACCGTTCGGACGCGTCAACGCGTTGGCCTGACCGCGAGCTGTTTCCAGATCGTCGCTGCTCCAGGTCCCGACGGCGGATTCACGGGCTGCGAGGAACAGAGTACGAACTTTCATGCTGCCGATTCCCGCTTCACAGCTCCCGTTGTAACGCGGCGTTCGCACAGGTGACGGCAACCAGGCAACGCGATGATCCGCGAGCAGGTGCTGCACGAGTTCGCTGCGGAAGGCCGAGCCGTTGTCGCTCTTGAGGAGCAGCGGGGGGCCATGTTCGGCGAAGAGTGTGGCCAGGACGAGGGCCGTGCTCGAGGCTCCCATATCCGGGACGGGCAGCCATGCCAATTGGCAACCGCTGCCCAGGTCACGCACGGAGAAGATCGCGGGATAAACGCCGTCGATGGGACCTGGGGCTTCACTGTGGTCAATGGCCCACACCCGTCCGGGGTGGGACCAGGTCAGCCGTTCCTGGCTGATGCGATGCGTGTCGCGATAATGCCGGCGGTAGTCGCCCTGCAGCTCAATCAGCTCGCGGCGCAGAACACGCGGGAAGAGCGCGGAGCGTTGGAAGGCCCAGGCGAGGTCCGGTGTGATCGAGAACGTCCAGAACGGCGTGCCGCATGAGCCAGGATGATTCCTTGACAGGCCGGCCGCGCAAGGCGCCCTCAGAGGCATCCTGTGTCGTCGTCTCCATTCGGCCAAGGTCCTCGCGGCGACGCCCAGTACCTTGGCCAGCTTGGTGCAGGAACGACCCTGACCCTGGAGCTCTTGGAAGAGCTCGACGGTCTGCCGCCGCGTCTGGTCTTCGCGAGTTCGCCGTTCCCTCTGTCCCTCCAGAGACGTCGCAATCCGCGAGGCATGTGCGATCGCGTCCAGGGCATCGATCGTATGAGTCGTGTTCATCGTGGCTGCGGCATTCATTGCGTGCGAGGTTGCGAAGCCGTCGGTTTTCGACGGCTCCGCCTCCTCCGGGATCGAGGCGGCGGCGTTTTTTTTGCGCCGCATCAGGGATGACGACATGCGGCAGGACGTGTGCGATCTCCTCGCGCACGCCCGCCAGTTGAAGTTCTGCGTGGAGATCGCCCAGGCGGCGCTCCAGGTCCGCCATTTGTTCCTGTTCCGAAGACGCTTGTTGCGGCGGCCGGCCCAGGGGCCGGGGCTCGAGGTGGGTGATCCCCGCCTGCAAGACCCCGACCCGCAGCCGATGGAACATGGCTTCCTCGATCCCCAGCCGATCACAAGCCTCTTTGATGGTGAGAGTGCCGGCGATCGTCTGGAGGATCACCTCCAAGCGTTCCTTGGCCCGCAGGGAACCCGGTAGGTGTTGCACCAGCGCTGGCCCCAGGGGTTTCCGTCCTTGGCGCGTCATGCGGGCTGTTCCTCCTGAGAACGTGACCCAACTGCTTTCTCAGATCCTCCTTTGAGCAGTGCGACGTCTCGCTCACTGAGCTGGGTCACGTCCTGTTGTACTCCCAGCCCATCTCCGCCGCGAGGATCTTTCGACAAGACCCGCAGCACGGCGGCCGCCTTCAGCGCCCGCACGGTCGGTTTCCGTTTGCGGCGCCTGGCCCCGTCCTTCGCCGGCATTTGTCCGTTCGGCGCAGTCGGCGGCTTGAGTCCCAGGCTCCGCTGGGCGACCCGGACGAGAGCCTGCTGCCGCGCCGACTCGCGACGAGTCTGCTCCAACTCCTTCTGAAGCCGAACCAAGCGTCCCTCGAGCGAGGGCTGTTTCCCCACAGCCCGCGGCTCCAGCGCCGTCACCATCCCTTCGAGTGCGCGGGTCTCGAGCTGATAGTAACGGGGCAAGGCGACGCCCAACGCAACCGCCGCATCGGTGGGAGTCCGCAATCCCCCCAGGACTTCTAAGATGGCCACGGCTCGGCGATTCGCTTCGCTTGTGCCTCCTTGGACGGAGTGAGCGCCTCGAGGTGCTCTCCGCTTTGTCACAGAGTTTGGGGTCATGGGGCGCCTCCTTGCTCTTCGAGCTTCGCATCGGTCTCGCCACCATCGGTCGCATCATTCATTTTCCCGGACCAGTCATCCAGTGCCGATGTTCCCGGAGCCGGATCGCTTTCGGGGATCGGCCAGACGGCCTCTGGCGAACCATCGGGGCAGACCGGTTGCGGCAATGCATCGCTTGTTGATTCTGCCAACGGCGCGGCCGGAACTTCGGCCTGTGGCTGCGGCAGATCGATCTCTTCCCGATCCTCTCCGGCGCGATGCAGGATCACCCGATCTCCTTCCCGATGGACACTGAAGGGTTTCCCCTCCAGCAGCCCTGTCAGATAGACAGGTTGCTTCGGCACGCCGTGCCGCGCAATTCCAACGCGTTGCTAACCACACGCGCGCGCAACGTCTGGAGGACCTCCGGCGCGGCCCCGAAGTAGCGGTCCGCCGGCACGAGGCCGTCGATTCCCTGATGGACACGCTGGAAGTTGTACAACTCGACAACAAAAAACCCATCGTACCGCGATCGAAGAGGTCCACTATCCGTGGCATCCCTGGTTCGGCCAGCGCGTGGTTGTGGTTGAGGGAGTCCGGCGGAGCGATCATTCTGTTTGTCGATGCCGGCTTGAGGGTGACGAGAGCGGCCGAGGGCTCGAGCTGCCACAGTGGATGCTCGATCGGGCCTCCTGTCTTGCCATGCGGGCCGCTGCTGAGCCGGTGGTTCGAACTTCCGACTTGGCAAATTTACGAATCCTTCTTCAGCAGTTGGAGGGCGGCCAGGCTGAGAAGGCGTTAGAAGATCAGCATCCTTCCTCAATTCCCCACGGAGATGCTGATGTCCCGTCGACCCGTTCGCCCACGTCCGATGCAGCTGGAACTGTTTCGAAGCCGTCCGTCGACGCCGAATTGGCAACGATTGCCGATGGATGTGCGTCACAGGGCGGTTCCTCTCTTGGCACGTTTGCTTCGCGCCCATTGTCTCGCCAATCGTGCGAAGGAGACGAGCGATGAGTGAGAAGATCCAGCCTCAACACCTCAATCGCAAGGCCGTCCTCTACGTGCGACAGTCGTCGGCATATCAGGTGATCCACAATCTTGAAAGCCAGAAGCTGCAATACGGCATGCAACAACGATTACGGCACCTCGGCTGGCAAGAGATCGAGGTGATCGACGAGGACCTCGGACGATCCGCGGCGGGCGGCACGCAACGAATCGGATTCGAGAGAATGGTCGCCGAAGTCTGCTTGGGACGGGTGGGAGCCGTGGCGGCACGCGAGGTCTCGCGGTTTGCCCGGAACAGTCGGGAGTGGCAACAGCTCGTGGAGGTCTGCCGCGTCGTGGACACGCTGCTGGTCGATCACGAGATGGTTTACGCTCCGCGCCAGAGCAACGACCGTCTCCTTTTAGGATTGAAGGGAAGTTTGAACGAATACGAGCTGGACCTATTGCGGCAGCGTTCCGTGGAAGCTCGGCATGAGAAAGCGCGGCGCGGCGAGTTGCTGGTCTCGGCGCCCGTGGGGTTCGCCAGAACGGGTGAGCCGAGATTGGAAAAGGACCCGAATCGTCGTGTGCAGGAAGCGATCCGGCTTGTCTTCCGTAAGTTCCAGGAAGTGGGGACTGTGCGGCAAACCCTGTTATGGTTCTTGGAGGAAGGGCTTCAACTCCCCGTGCGCCAGTCCGAAAGCGAAACCGTCTGGAAGCGTCCGACCTATGCCACGGTGTATCGGATCCTGACCCATCCGGCGTACGGCGGCGCCTACGCTTACGGCAAGACGGAAATGGTCTCTCGCTATGACAAGGGTCTGCCACGCAAAGGATGTCGACGCAGACCGCGAGATCGGTGGCTCGCACTGATTCCAAACACGCACGAAGGCTATGTCGACTGGGAAACCTTCCAGCAAATCCGACGTGCGATTGCCGAGAATCTTCCTGGTCCCGGCCGTTCCGGCGCGGCCAAACGCGGCTTGGCGCTCCTGGCCGGCCTCTTGCGTTGTCGGCGTTGTGGCCGAAAGTTAGTGGTACACTACACGGGCCGCCACCATGACGTGCTGCGTTATGGCTGTCGGCGTGGGTGGTTGGACAACGGCGAGCCGACGTGCATTGCCTTCGGCGGCATTCCGGTTGACGAAGAAATTGGGCGTCAAGTTCGGCGTGTCTTGCAACCTGCAGCAGTGGAGGCGGCCGTGCAGGCTCATCGCGAAGAGCAACAACACCGAGACGAGGTTCAAACGGCGCTGGAGCGCGACCTCGAAGCGGCGCGTTATGCTGCCAATCGAGCGTGGAAACAATTCGACGCTGCCGATCCAGAGAACCGCCTGGTCGCGGATGAGTTGGAACGACGCTGGAACACGGCGCTCGCGAGGGTGCATACTCTGGAAGAACGCATTGCCCAACAGGCGAATGGTTCGGGTTTGCGGCCCGCCCCGACTCTCGAGGAGTTTGCCGACCTGGGAAACGATCTGGAATCCGTCTGGGAGTCGCCGGGAGCCGATTCGCGGTTGAAAAAGCGGATCGTGCGAACCCTCATTGAAGAGGTGATCGCCGACGTGGATTCCAACGCCGCAGAGATCATCCTCCACGTCCACTGGAAAGGCGGCGTTCACACGGAACTGCGATTGCCCCGCCGCCGACGCGGCCAAGCGACGCGCACTTCCCAGGACGTCGTGGCCGCCGTTCGCAGCCTGGCCCGCATCTGCTCCGATGATCTGATCGCCGGGACGCTCAACCGCAACAAATTACGTACGGGACGCGGAAATCGCTGGACACGAGAACGGGTCGTCTCGTTGCGGCAATGGAACGAAATCCCCTGTTACGCGCAGGAACACCGTCTTCAAGAGGGATGGCTGAATCTCAAGGAAGCCGCTTCGGTGCTTGGCATCAGCCCGCGAACACTGCGCCTCGCCGTCGAACGCGGAGAGATTTTGGGCGAGCATCCGCTGGACGACGGGCCGTGGATCATTAACCGCCAATCGCTTGAGACGCCAACGGCCGCCCAGGTTGTCCAACGGGTCAAAGGCCGAATTCGAACCCCCGCGAAACCAAACTCGCAATCGCAAACGCTCGCTTTTTCCGACACATAGTGAGGTGTGGCAGTATGAAGCGCCGTTGTAGTACCGAATGTACTCCGAGATCTCCCGGACCGCCTCCGCAGCCCCTCCGTACTCCACCAGCTCCAGTTCCGTCTTGACCGTCCCGAAGCACGACTCCATGAACGCATTGTCGTAACAGTTCTCCGCCGCGCTCATGCTCTGACGCATTCCCGCACGACGCAGCACCTCTCGGTAACGTTTCCCCGCGAACTGTCCTCCCCGATCCGTGTGATGGATCAATCCCAGCGTCGGCTGACGTTCCTTGATCGCTCGTCTCAAGGACCCCAGCACCAAGTCCTCGTCCATCGAACTCCCATACTCCCAGCCCACGATCCGCCGCGACCACAGGTCCATCAGCAGCGCCAAATAGCCGAACCGGCCACTCCCGCTCCGGGCCACCAGCGGAATGTACGTGATGTCCCCCACCCACACTTCGTTCCTGCTCGTCGGCGCTCCGCGGCCTGCCAGCAAGTTCTGGTTGTAGCCCAGCCGGTGCCGGCTCTCCGTCGTCCGGGGCTGGTACGAACGGGGCTGAATCGCTCGAAATCCCTGCGTTTTCAGCAGTCGGGCCACCCGCGCCACCCCGCACGCAATTCCCTCCGACGCCAGTTCCACCGCAATCCTCCGGGCCCCGTATCGCCGGCGATGACGCCAGAACACCGCGCTGATCCTCAAGATCAGCTCCCGATCCCGCTCTGCTCTCTGAGACTCCTGCCCACTCCGCCATGCATAGAATCCCGACCGGCTCACCTCCAGCAGATCACACACCTTCGAAGCCTGGAAGCTCTCCGTGATCACCAGCTGATCGATGCCGCTGTACACGTCCCTCACCCGCCGCGGCCGAAAATGGCCAACGCTTTTTTTAGGATGTCTCGCTCCTGCTCGACGCGCCGCAGCTCGGCTTCCAGCTCTCGCACGCGGGCCTCCAGACCGACGGCCGCCGCCCCTCCCTCGCCCACTAACTTCCGCTTCCAGTTGTACAACAGATTGGGGCTCGTCAGTCCCAATCGCTGGCAGACCGAGGCGACCGAATGGCCGTCCAGGACCATCCGTACCGCCTCCTCCTTCAACTCCCGCGTATACTGCCGACGTTCGGCGCGGGGCCGATCACCAGGCTTCCCGGAACTGCTCTTCGACATCGGACAGCTCTCCTCCAGCCGTCCAGAATAAGAGAATCTCCTGTCCGAAAAACCTGAAGCAGGTCAGACTCCGTTGCGGTGGCAACTGGCGATCAGGCCGAAGTGGACCGCCGCGGCACGGCCGCCCCGATCGCTGCCGCAAAACAGCCAATTGCGGCGTCCCAGGGCAATGCCCCGCAGGGCGCGTTCGGCCTCGTTATTGTCGATGTCGAGGAACCCGGCCTGGGTGTACCGGCACAGCGCCGCCCAATTCGAGAGCGCGTAGTCGATCGCCTGCCGCATCGGTTCCTTGGGAAGAAGTTTGCCGGCTTCCGTCGTGAGCCAGGCCTGGAAGGTCTCGAGCAAGGGCGTGGCGCGGGATTGCCGCTCGGCAGCGATCCTGGCAAAGCGCTCCTCCACCAACAGATCCTTCCATTCGGCTTGGCACCGCTCGCGCAATTCGCGCTCGATCGCGTACAACTGGCCGATTCGTGCCAAGGCGATCTGTCCCCGCGCGACGTCGGTGTTTTGGGCGTCCTTAAATTTTCTTCGGGAGTGAGCCCAGCAGGCGACCTCGCGGATCTTTCCCCGGGACTGGACGAAGATCCCGTCGTAGCCGCTGAAGGCGTCGGCCTGAAGATAGCCCTCGAAGTCCTTGAGGATGCGGGCGGGGCCATCGCGCTTTCGGCTGGGCGTGTAGTCGAACCACACGAGCCGATGCCCGTCGTCCCCAACGTAATCCCAGAACCGAGCCGTGTCCTGTTCCTTCCGGTGGGCGTTGCGCACATCGACCGGCGTGTCGTCAGTATGCACGACGGCCGAGGCCAACACCTCATCGCGGCTTAACTCATCCAGCGGCCCCAGCAGATCGGCGCAGGCCAGCGACCAGTCGCACGTCGTCTGCCTTGAGAATCGCACGCCGTGCCGCTGGGAGATGCGTTTGAACCGATGCAGTGGCAGGTGATCGGCGTACTTGCTCACGAGGAGCTGGGCCAACAGCCCCGGACCGGCCAATCCACCTGGGATCGGCTGTGGCGGCTTGGGCGCCACGATGACGGCGGGTTCTTCCAGGTCTTGAGTGCTTGGCTCTTCCACGACGATCGGCTGTGCGGTCGCGTGCTTGTGTTCCGCTGTGTTCTCTCCCTCGAGATGCTCGCTGGGTTGAATCGCGTGGGTTCCGACCGGCTGGGGACGGCGGACATATTTCCTCTGGATGTGCCGAATCACGTACAGGCAGGAGGGCTCCCATTCGTACTGCTCGGTGATCTCTTCGCCGATCAACACCAGGCGGACCTCGCCCCCCAACGCCTTTTTTTCTGCGTCGGTCAGATCATGCACGATGTCGACGTGCCTGAGGTTCTTCTCGGTGCGCCGCCGTCCGTGTCCCCGACGCGGGGATGAATCGACCGGCCGGTCGGAGGGGGCGGGCTCCGCGAGCGGTGCCACCGGCGGGGATTCTTCGACCGACAGGTTCTCGAACAGCACTCCCTGCCGCGGATCAAGCTTCTCGCTGCTGCGGCCGTACAGCCGCCGCAGCAACAGGTCCATGTTGTGCTCCAGCCGCTGGATGCGGCCGTCACGGTCCCGCACCGTCTCGACCAACTGCGTGACCAACCGCTTCAGGAACTGGGGATCGTCCGGGAGCGATGCGGCGTCGACGGGAAGGAGCGCCTCCTGGCTCATGACCTTCTTGTAACGCCTGGATCCCCAGCGCGCCAGATCCTTCGAACCGTGTTCACGGATTTTTTTTGAAGTTTTTGGCCGTGAGGACAGACGCGCTCATCAGGCGGGGCGCACGTAGCGCTTTTGTCGCCGCACGCTGGCCAGGTCAATGCCGGCCAGGAGCATCGTCAGCTCCTCCGGCCGCACGGTGATGCTGACGGCATCGACGTCACGGCACAGCGCGGGGAACTGGAAGACTCCTTGCTCGAGGCGCTTGTAAAAAATCGTCCACCCGTCACGGTCCCAGGCCAGGATCTTCAGCCGGTCCCCACGCTTGTTACGGAATACGAAGAGATGGCCGCAGAGGGGATCGGCATCCAAGGCCCCCCGGACCAGCGCAGCCAGACCATCGAAGCTCTTGCGAAGATCCGCCGGCTCGCGGGCCAAAAAAATCTGCACCGTCGGCGGCAAGGTCAGCATGGCCGCGCTCGCAAGGCGCCCAGCACGACGTCGAGCGTCGTTCGATCGCAGCCCGAGGAGACATGCAGCCGCTCGCCGCCAGGCAACTCAATCTCGATGGCCGGCGTCGCCGGTGGACCCTTCTCTACCGTCAGTGCGACAAACGAAGAGCTCGGAGTCGTGGATCGCGGTTGGCCCCTGCGAGCCACCGTTCGCCGTGAGGAGCCGGCGCTGGCCGCATCAAGGACAGCACGCTGCCGCTGATCGCGCCGCGCAACTCGGCCCGCCAGGCATAGAACGACGGTTCGGTCAAACCACGACTCTCACAAAACGCCCGAACGGTCAACCGGCTGCGCCGCTGCTCCGCCACTACCTTCCGCCAGAATTGCTCCTTCGCCCGATTCCGCCGCGGTCTCGTTCCGATCTGAACTTGCCGCCCCTCGCTCGAAAGTCCACGCATCGACACGCTCCTGGAGTTGTGACCCGATTGCCACGCACTCCAAGACTACTCAGCCACGCAAGACGTGTTCCGCCGGACGCTTACGATCTATCTCCGTGGAGTTTCGTGTTTGGGAGACTCGTCCAGCCGAGGGACGACGCTTACATTCGATTCAGCGGCACCAGGTTAAGCCGATCGAAGAACTTCGCCATCGCCTTCATCAAGCGTTGTATTGTGTCGAGGCGCCCTCCAATTACGCGGTCTCCGCTCCAGGGAATTCCGAGAATCCATTGCTCAATTACCGCGACATCTCCACGGTCTGCGGCCCGTCCAATTCGATCGCTTTCTTCATACACGGCACCACTGCCGCCGGTAATCTTCGCAATAACGAGGGCACAAGTCCGGATCGCGGTCAGCACCTGCTTTGGATCCACTTGGTCCGCACAACCCCACTCGAAGCAATGGTAAAACGTGCGAACCAGTTTACTCACTTCGTTAAATTGCTGATCGCCCATTGAGACAAGGGAGTCGGCCGCTTTGCATCGCAACAGATGAGATTTCGCCTGCATCCATATCCCGTCGGACTCCAGGACTTTGTCGAGGATTACGGTCGCCGAGTCGTGATGCGGAAATTGATCCAAGGGTTTGCGTCCGCCAAGAGCGGCCAGGATGACTTCTCGGGTGACAGGCCTCAGTGCTGAAAGGCAACCCTTTAGGCGGCTGAACACACGGTACGCCTCCAAGTCTTTAGGCCGAACGATTTCTTCGGTGTGAGGTAGGCCGTGGACGAAGACGGAACGCGCCGCGTAAAGACCGCGGAAAAAATGCACGCGCCGCTCAGTATCCCCAAATAATTCCACTAGACGGGCAACAAACTCATCTGACACTCCTCCCTGAGAATCGATCCCGAGTGCCGCCTCGAGTGCGCCGCAATGAAGGGCGTAATCCTGTGCCAGTGGAGAGGTGAAGGTGTCGGTAAATTGCGTCCGAAAATACTGCCGAACGGCGACGACGAGACGATCGTGCGCATCCTGATTAATTCTGCGAAGCAATTCCTGATGCTCTGGGAATTCAGTTTCCGGCCAAAGCGTGCGGTGTTTAAGGCGGACCGCGAGTGGAGGATACAACTTCAGGCTTTCCGGACACTCAATTAACTGACCGTGTTTGGTCCAATATCCGATTAAACCTGTGTCGGTCTTCTGCGGATCCCCTAGGTTGAAGCCCATGAATGCGAAACGCTCGGCTGGCCCGGTTCCGCCCTGCCAGTCGCAGAGGAAATAGAGCACCGCCAGCGTTTCGTCGATGTGCTCGCTCAGCCACCGTTCGTCGTCGCAACGAACGAGGGTTCCGAATAACGGGTCTCCGGTCTCGCAACGAATTCGTGGGTAGTCGCGATATATGAGCAGATGCTTGGGCCTCGGACGGTTAAGCACGTCGTTCCAGTTGCGTTCCGAGTCATCGAGAAAGACCGCGCGTCCGATTCTGTACTCCGGTGCTGGGGCAAAGTCCGGGTACTGCAATCGCAGGTAGGGCAGCCAAAAGATTCGCATGACACGACTTACACTGTGCGCTTCGTCCACGCGTGACGCAGGACACGAAGACAAGCTTTTGACGCTGCACGCAAAATGTCTAGAAAGGGCGGCGTTAGCCTTATGGTGGACACTACTTACCAGTATCAGGTTCGACCACTCGGTTCTATCGATCTTTTTGGCAACGTCACCGAGCGCCGGTCAATGGCACTGATCGCATGTCTCAATTGAAGTTCGACATGGACGGCAAATCGCCGGCCTTTGCTCGGATATGCTTCTCGTCCGCCAGAAGCTGCCCCAGGAAGTCGAATTCGCCCGTGACAAGGGCCGTGCGGGGATCTTGGGCCATGGTGCAGGGGACCGAGGCGGTGCCGCATTTCACGGTCTGTTGACCGTGAGGCCGAGTTTCGGGTTGGCCTGGAGGGATTCGCCGAGCTTTTTGAGGTCGGCATGCGACGCGCGGACGCAGGGGAAGCCGGGGCATGCTCCCCAGAGCGCGTTCAGTCGTTATGAGCGTCTAACGACGCGCGAATTATCTCGCCCCAGTTGGGGCTTTGGCTTCCGTCTTACGCGGCCGACAACCTGGGCCTGCGCACCGCTCTGACCCAGGCTTTAGGATCTCGCCCCGGTTGGGGCTGAAGCGCCGGCGGTCGATCGCTACTGCGCCGGCTTGCCGAAGAGGCTTTCGAGCAATTGCTGCGACCGCTGGAGCCCTTCCTCGGTCAAGACGACGGACCTGGCTTTGCCGCGGGGATCGGCGATGTAGCCTTTTTCGTGGAGCCGATGCAGCGCGTCCCAATCAAAGCCTTTCCACACGCGGACACCGTCGTGCAGTCCGAGGGAGAGAAGAGCCAGGGTCGCATCATCGATTTTGTCGGTGTCGAGCGGCATCGTGCTGGGTTCCCGCGGATCTCGCGTCATGTTATCTCGTTCCCAAGCTCCTGCTTGGGAACGCCCTTTCCCGAAGCTCCGCTTCGCGGCATTATGGCCGACATGACACGCAGTCGTTATCGGTTCTTCGAAACCGAATATCCGTACTTCCTTACCTGCACGATCGTCGGCTGGCTGCCGGTCTTCACCCGGACTGAAGCCGTCGAAATCGTCTACGATTCCTGGCGGTTCCTGCAGCAGAATCAGGACTTGGAAATCTACGGCTACGTGATCCTGGAGAACCACTTACATCTGATCGGCAAGGCCGCCGACTTGTCGACCGTGATCAAGAACTTCAAATCCTTCACGGCTCGCTCGCTGATTGAATTATTGGAACGGCGATCGGCGTCCATGCTGCTGCGGCAACTGCGAGCGCATAAGCTGCGGCATAAGACGGAAAGCGAGTACCAGGTCTGGCAGGAAGGGAGTCACCCGGAGCAGATACAGAGCGACGAGATGATGTGGCAGAAGTTGGAGTACGTGCACAACAATCCGGTCGCGCGGGTATGTCGATGATCCCGTGCACTGGCGGTACTCGAGTGCCCGGAATTACGCTGGTTTGCCGGGGTTGATCGATGTCGTTACGGATTGGCGGTAGAAAATCGCTGGACGCGAAGCAGGAGCTTCGGGAAACGGCGTTCCCAAGCGGGAGCTTGGGAACGAGGGAATGACCTCGCTCAACGCGGCCGACAACCTGGGCCTGCGCTCCGCTTTGACCCAGGCTTCAGGATCTCGCCCCGGTTGGGGCTGAAGCTGCTGCGGCTATTGCTGCTGCGCCTGCTTGCCGAAGAGGCTTGCGAGCAATTGCTGCGACCGCTGGAGCCCTTCCTCGGTCAAGACGACCGACTTGGCTTTGCCGCGGGGATCGGTGATGTAGCCCTTTTCATGCAGCCGATGCAAGGCGTCCCAATCGAAGCCTTTCCACACGCGGACGCCGTCGTGCAATCCGAGGGAGAGAAGAGCCAGCGTCGCTTCATCGATCTTGTCGGTGTCGAGTTGCATCGTGCAGGACTCCCACAGATCTCATCTTGTTGCTGGCCCGTGCGCCAAAGCGGTGCATGTAACGTGTGCCGACTTCGACGAGCCAGATTTGGGGATCGGGAACGCGAGCCTGCAACTTCTCGCAGGCCGACAGCTCATCGTCGTCGAGTTCATAGTTTCCGGATTCGGCATCGATGGCGGCGAATTTGCCCCGGTCTTCGGGTGTGACCCGAGGAAGGACGTCAGTCTGATAGATCGCGTCACCACGGCGGGCGATCTCTTCTTTGCTGTAGCGGCGGTTCGTCGAGGCCATAGGATTTCCCGGAGTGCGGGCTGCGATTCTATCACCCTCTAAGATTATACCAGCCAAATACGCCTTCAGGTCGCAGCCAAGCCGTAAAGCTGAGCACGAAAAAACGGCCGGAAGATCCGATGACCTTCCGGCCGGTTAATTCACGGTCTTGTCGATATGTCGACGCCCAAGCGAAGGCCGGACGATGCGGATGGCGTTGTCGTTTTCACCGACAAGTCGGCGAAGCCGAACGCCGCACCCCTGATCCCTGACCCCTGACCCCGCCGCCGTCAGGCAGCTTTCGCCAGCACCGAGCGGATCTTCGTGAGCAGCGTCGCACGCAAGGCCAAGGCGGCCTTCTGGCTTTCACGGAGGGCGGTGCATTGTTGCAGCACGGCTTCGGGAATAATCGCCGTGTCGCCGAGATTGATCTCCGCGTCGATTTCGCCGGAACGGACGACCTCATGAAACCGATGGGCGGCCTGAATATACGCATTCACCAATTGGCGGTCCGGGTCATCGATAAACAGGCTCGACTTCAACATGAAGGCGTTGATTTCCGCGATCCGTTTGGAGTAGTCCTGCTGCGGAATCTGCTCGATCCGAGCCTCCACGTTGAGTCGTTCGACCTGTTCCCACAACTGCTGATACGCCGTCTGGCGACCCGCGTAAAACCCCTGGGAGGCCGCCACGCGTTTGTCCTCGCGCCACCTGCGGTAGCCAACCCAGAGTCCGGCAATCGTGCCGAGCAGACCGATCAAAGCGACGGCCAGCGGCACAACGTATTCTTTGTTCCGTAACACGGATTCGATCACGGCTCCACTCCTGCCGACGGGCCGAAGGCTTCCTCGCCGGGCAACAATCTCACCCTGCGAGGAATTGTCAATCGGGCCGCCGAATGACGGCGCTCAAAAGGGGCGGAAACTTATCAATTTCTGCTGTGTCTGTACAGTTGTGTCTGTGCAGTGGTCTGTGCAAATTCGAGCGCGGCTCTCCTCCGCACGAGAAGAGAACAATCCCCGCAACGCAATTCCATGCAGCAAATCGATCCGCTTTATCTCATCGTGGAGTAAGCTGCCAGCTTGCTCATTTGCGCATTTAATTCGGACAGACGGGCAAGCTGGCAGCTCGCCCCACGACTAGCGCCGCGGCGCGAAGGCGGCTTGCAGGGTGGAGCGGTCGAAGGCGTCGGGGACCCGGCCGTCGGCGGCGAAGACGTAGATTGCCGCCAGCAGGATGCTGTGCAGGGCGGCCGAGATGGCAGCCACGATGATCAGCGCCACGGCCGTGATCGCGCCGCCGGCGATCATCAGGGCGGGGACGTGGCTCAAATAGCCGAGCCCTGCCAGCAGGCAGGCCACGAGCGCGAAGAGGAACACGAACAGGCCGATGCTCTGATTGCCCACGAACGCTTCGCCCCAGGTTCGCCGCAGGATGGAGCCCGAACGCCGGATGGCGTCGATGGGGCCGACCTTTTCGACGACGATCACCGGGATCACGAAAAACGTCACAATGCTCCAAGCCAACCCCAACAGGTCGGCCACGAACGCGCCCACCTTTTCCGATCGCGACTCGACCATTTTCAGCAGGAAGCCGACGGTGGCACTGACCAGGCTCCAGTCGAGAATCTGCGGCAAACGGGCATCGCCGCCTGCAAGCCGTCCCCCAAGCTCGGATCGCCGCCGTTAAAGCGGATAATCGCACAGGCGATGAGTGCCGAGTTGAAAAACACGATCACGAAGTAATTGCAAAAGTAAAACGCGAAGAGCAGCACGTAAGCCAACGGATTCTGCGTGACCTGGTCCGCATGGCGATCAATCGTGACCGCGCCGCTCAGGAACAGCGGCAGTCCGAAGCTGCCCAGCACCAACAGACAGGCGATCCCGCTCAAAAACGGAAAGACCAGCAACGCTTTGTCGAGCCGCAGCACGTGCCCGCTGGCCTTGGCGAGCTCCCAGCCATTGGCGATTTTGTCAAACACGAGCGTTCCTCCTGCCGGACGAGGATCCGTTCCCAGAAATGTCAGATCGACCCGGAACCGCTTCGTTCAGAGATGCGATCGCTCGGCGCAGCGATCGTACCAGGAGCCCCACTCGCGTGCGATGCGTTTTTTGGCTGCCGAATGCTTTGCGCCGCGAATTATCTCGCCCCAGTTGGGGCTTTGGCTTCCGTTTTACGCGGCCGACAACCTGGGCCTGCGCTCCGGCTCCGACCCAGGCTTGAGGATCTCGCCCCGGTTGGGGCTGAAGACTCCCGGCCGTCGGAAGACCCGTAACTGTGCATGGTGCTCCGAAGCGGAGTCGAGCGAACGAAGCGAATGGGATCTTGGTCAACACGTCCGGCTCGTTGTTCTCGTTCCCAGAAAGACGGATTTCCGTTTGCGTCGCGACGGTCGGCGGGATAGCGTGACGGGAAATCAGATGCTTCTTGGTGACGGTTTCCATGCGAACGGAACTGAGAACGATCGACAGGTTTCTGTTTCCAATTGCCGCCGTCGCGGCTGGGGTTGTCCTGGTTTGTTTCGCGGCCAGGTCGGGATTCGGCGCGGAAACGGACGGCTTGGGTTTGGTGCCCGGCTCGTGCAACGCCGTCGCGATCGTGCAGATGCGGAACCTGGTCAACAGTCCGCTCGGACGGCGCGAAAAATGGTCGGACGTGGTGCAGCGTGCCTACGCGGAGGGACTGCTGTCCAGTCCGCCCTGGGTGAAGGAGATGATTCAGGGGACAACGGTCGGGTCGCCGGCCGCCGGGCCGCCCCTGACTTATTCGGTCTACGTGACCGGTCAGCTGATGACGGTGGGCGACATCGCCAAGCATGAGCTGACCCACGCGGAAAAGCTGGCCGGGCACCAGGCCGTCCTCTCGCCGAGAAACGTCTATTTCGTGCAGTTTTCGCCCGGCCTGATCGGCGCCTTGCAACCGGCCAACCGCCAGGCCGCAGCACACTGGCTGCAATCGGCCGGCCAAAGCGCGGCACCTGCGATCAGCAGCGCTCTCGTCGCCGCACTCTCTGCCGACGACAAGGCCCAGGTCGTCGTGGCCGTCGACTTGAAGGACATGCTCAATCCCCAGCATCTTCGCAACTGGATCCTGGGCACGCCCAAGCTGCGAAAGGGCGGCGATGTCGAGGCGCTGGCGACGCTCTTGGCCGGACTCAAGATGGCCCGATTGTCGGTACACGTCGACAAATCCATCGTCGCGCGGCTCCGTCTGGATTTCGACGCTCCCGTCGGGCAGAACGGGCCGCGCGTGGAGCAGGCGGTGGCCCAGTGGCTGGATGATGCGGGCGCCCGACCGCGAACGATGGCAGCGGCCAAAGCCGAGGTGTCGGGTCAGTCCGTGACGTTCGAGGCGCCGCTCGACGAAGTGGGGCTGCGGCGTGTGCTGAGCCTGATCCAGTCGCCCCACCTCCCGGCCAAGGAGGCCGCCGCGGAAAGCCATGAACCGAACGCCGTCGCCTCGGTGGCTTACTACGACAGGGCCTGCGGCCTGTTGAACGCGCTCGTTTCCCGAAATCGCGACGCGACCGAGTATGAGAGGACCGCGTTGTGGCACGAGCAATTTGCCCGCAAGATCGGGAGGCTGGCTCCGACGGCGGTCGACCCGGCGCTGCTTCGCTGGGGCCGGGATGTGAGCAAAGAATTGATGGCGCTGGCGTCTTCGCTGCGAGGCGAGTCGGTGCGTCTGGACGATCTGGAACGCTCGATCCGCTCTGACGACACGACGATGTATCAATGGGCCGGCGCCGGGCCGTACGGCGAGCCCCTCGGTTTTCCTGTCTGGGTGTATTCGGACAACAACCTCGAGCTAGTCCGCGCCCAGCAGGAGGCGGCGGTCGAGAAGTCGGCCGGCGACCGCGACGCGATCTGGAAGATGCTCCGCGACGAGACGACGGCAATCGCCAAACAGATGGAATACAAATACCACATCAAGCTGAAGTTGCCGGATTAAGCAGAGCGGGCGGCAGTAGGACGAGGGTTGGATTGGCTGGATGGCTTGATCTCGTTCTCAAGCAGAGCTTGGGAACGAGGTAAAAAAACCGCGAACCGTGTGCGGCTTTCGCGCTTCTCTGTTGCATGACAACATCGCTCGTGACCTATGCCGACGTGCTCGAGGCGTTGCCTCGCGTGCATGCGGTGCTGCAGCCGACGCCGCTTTATGAGTGGCCGGGGCTTTCGTCGCTGTTGGGATGTCGGTTTTATCTCAAGCATGAGAATCATCAGCCAACCGGTGCCTTTAAGGTGCGGGGCGGGATTAATCTCGTGGCCACGCTCTCGGAGGCCGAGCGGCAGGCCGGCATTCTGGGCTGCTCGACGGGGAATCATGGCCAATCGCTGGCCTTCGCCGCGCGGCGGTTCGGCGTCCGCTGTACGATCGTCGTGCCGCGCGGTAACAATCCCGACAAGAATCGGGCCATCCGGAACTTCGGGGCCGAGTTGATCGAGCATGGCCGCGATTTCGACGAGGCACGCGAGTACCTGGAAACGGTGCTGGCGCCGCGCGGCGGCCGCTATGTCCATTCGGCCGACGAGCCGAAGCTGATCGCCGGCGTCGGCACGATGGCTTGGGAAATCTTCGAGACGCTGCCGGAGCCCGACGTGATCCTCGTGCCCATCGGATTGGGGAGCGGCGTCTGCGGCACGGGGATCGTCGCGCGGGCTCGCCGTCCGCAAACAGAGATCATTGGCGTGCAGGCCGAGAGTGCCGATTCGGTCGTGCGCTCGTGGCGGTCGGGATCGTACCAGGAAACGGCCGAAGCCCGGACCTGGGCCGAGGGAATGGCCACGCGTCGCCCTGTCCAAATGACGCTCGACATCATGCGGCAGGTGATGGATGACGCGATCCTCGTCAGCGACGACGAACTGCGGCGCGCGTGCCGGCTGATTCTCGAGCAGACGCATAATCTGGCCGAAGGGGCCGGTGCCGCGTCGCTGGCGGCTGCCTGGAAGGAGCGGCACCGCTTCGCCCGCAAGACCGTGGTCGGCATTCTCTCAGGGGGCAACCTCGATTTGAGCCAGTTGCCCCAGATTCTGGCGGCGAGCTGAAGCCTGCTCGTTCCCGGGCTCGACAGTTCACTCGAAACCGCCCAGGCTGCGGAGATACTCGGCGCTTTTCACGGCGGCTTCGCGGGGGCCCATGAGTTCGGCGTAGGCCTGGTGGACGGTGAAATAGCCGTCGTAGCCGATCGCCTGCAGCGCGGTGACGACCTCGGGGAAGTTGACGCCGCCGGCTTCCCACAAAGGAATGTGGTGGAAGCGGCGCTCGCCCAGGCACCAGGTGTCGAGGGCGGCCGGGCCTTGTGGGTCGCGGCGGTGGTTTTGCACGTAGACGTTCATCAGGTGCGGGGCGAATTTGCGGAGCGTCGTCAGGCCGTACGGTTGGCCGCAGATGAGGAGGTTGATCGGCTCGTAGATCAGTCCGAAGTTGCGGCGGTTGATCCGTTTGAGCAAGGCGATCGAGGGTTCGACTTCCTCGAAGAGGGTGGTCGTGTGGCACTGGTGGGCCAGCCGAATGCCTCGCTCGGCAGCCAGGTCGGCGCTCCGCTGGGCATGCTCGACGTCGGCCGCCGTCTTGAGGCAGACTCGGATCAGATCGCTGCCGAGGGCCTCGGCCACGTCGAGAGTGGGTCCGATGTTGCGGAGACTGTCGGGACCGTGCTCGTTATTGAGCGGGACGTCGGAGTCGGCCGTCACCATGGAGACGATGAGACCGGCCCGCTCGACTTCCTGCCGCATGGCCTCCAGTTCTTTGATCGGGGTCTGCACGCCGCCGGCGCTGGCCCGCATGCAGACGGCCCGGTAGCCGAGTTCCTTGGCTAGCTGGACGAGGTCGCGGAAGGGGACGGTGAGCTTCGTCTTGCAGGGGGCCTCGGCAATACGGACGGAAAGGGAGAGTTTCATAGGTAGAGATCAGCGGTCAGGGATCGGGGTTTAGGATGCCAAGACAAGACTGGCAATCGGGGTCGAGCCGTGCCTGCCGGGATTTGATTTGGGAGGGAAAAAACACGAAAAACACTCCAAATTAACAAAAAACCTGCCAAGAGAAGGGACAAAACAGCGAAGAATACCCCGAACCCTGTCCCGAATGAAAGGTCCTTGACTGGTGACATTGACAGACGGCGCTCTCTATGCGACGCTGGTGCCTAGCTTTAGGCGCGCTTTGGGGTTGCGGCAGCGCTCAATCTGCTGGGGGAGTGCCGTGTGCGGGGAGGCTGTACCCTGCCAATGTTTGCAACCGGCTAGAGTGCGGCAGAGTATCCTGAGTTGTGGGACAGGGTATTCTGCGTTGAATGACTGAGTCGATTGGCTCAGTCGGTGATGGCGTTGATTGACTGGTCGAATCCGAGGGGACCAATAAAGGATTCTGGTGATGCTGCGATCGCGTCTGGTAGTGACGGTGATGCTCGGTTGCCTGAGCGTGGGGGCCTTGGCCCGCGGCGGGGACGTCAGTCGGACGTCGTCGGTCTTGGGGCGCAAGGCCGAGAACTTCACGTTGAACGACTTCTATGGGAAGTCCCATTCTCTCGCCGATTTCAAAGACAAAAAGGCTGTCGTGCTCGTGTTCTTGGGGACGGAATGCCCCCTGGCGCGGCAATACGGCGAACGCCTGGCCGAGCTCAACAAGAAATACGCCAACAAGGGTGTCCATTTCCTGGGCATCAACTCGAATCGGCAGGACACGATCACCGAAATCGCGTCTTATGCGCGGATCCACAAGATCGACTTTCCGATCCTGAAGGACTTGAACAACAAGGTGGCCGACCAGATCGGTGCCATGCGGACGCCGGAAGCCTTTGTGCTCGACCAGGAGGGGACGGTTCGCTACCACGGCCGCATCGACAACCAGTTCGGCATCGGCTACGTGAAAAAGACCGCCTCGGAGACCTATCTGCAGACGGCCCTCGATGAACTGCTGGCGGGCAAGCCGGTGGCGCAGGCCGAGACCGGCGTGGTCGGATGCTTCATCGGCCGCGTTCGCGCCGCGGACGCCTCGGCCAAGGTCACGTACTCGAACCAGGTTTCGCGAATCCTCAACAAGCGCTGCGTGAGCTGCCATCGCTCGGGCGAGGTGGCTCCATTCGCGATGACGAACTACGAAGAAGTCTCCGGCTGGGCCGACGCCATCGCCGAGGTCGTGCAGCAGCGCCGTATGCCGCCGTGGCTCGCCAGTCCCAAGTACGGGCACTTCGCCAACGATCGCAGCATGCCGGAAGAGGAAAAGCAGGTCCTCTACCAGTGGGCCGCTGCCGGCGCTCCCGAGGGGGATCCGAAAGAACTGCCCGCGCCGCCGAAGTTCGTCGACGGCTGGTCGCTCCCTAAGGACCCGGACGTCGTGTTTTACGACATGAAAGGCGAATTCTCGGTGCCGGCGACGGGAGTCGTCGATTATCAGTACTTCGCTATCGATCCCGGCTTCAAAGAGGACAAATGGATCAAGGCGATCGAGGCGCGGCCGGGCGACCGGGCCGTCGTGCACCACATCATCGTCTTCTCGCAGCCAAAGGGGACGCGCGACGAAGGTCGTCGGCAGTTCCTGGTCGGCTTTGCTCCGGGGGCCATGCCACTGATCCTGCCGAAGGGCTTTGCCAAGCTGGTGCCCGCCGGCTCCGAGTTGTTGTTCCAGATGCACTTCACGCCCAACGGGAAGCCCGGCAAAGACCGCAGCCGCGTGGGAATCGTGTTTGCCGACCCGAAGGAAGTTACGCATCTCGTGCGGACCGTCGAGGCGATCAACACGGGATTCGAGATTCCGGCCGGTGCCGACAATTACAAGGTCGAGGCAAGCTCGTTCGCCTTCCCGTTCGACGCAGAGCTCGTGCAGCTCTTCCCTCATATGCACTTCCGTGGCAAGCAATTCGACTATGAAGCCCGCTATCCGGACGGCAGGCGGGAGATGCTGCTCGATGTGCCGGATTACCAGTTCGGCTGGCAGTTGTCGTATGAGCTGTCCTCATTCAAGCACTTGCCGAAGGGGACCGTGATTCACTGCACGGCCCACTACGACAATTCGGAGAACAATCCGAACAATCCCAACCCCAAGTCGGCCGTCCGCTGGGGCGACCAGACCTGGGAAGAGATGATGATCGGGTTTTACGACATCGCGGTTCCCGTGTCGCCATCGGACATCCAGAACCACAACCTGCCCGATTTCAACCCGGGAGCCAACGAAATTGCTCAGCGGATCCTCGAGCGGTTCGACAAGAACCACGACGGGAAGGTGAGCCAGAAGGAACTGCCGCTGGATAACTTCCGTGTGAAGCTCTTTTTCATGACGATGGACAAGAATAAGGACGGCGAAATCACCCGGGACGAGATCGCCAGCTTTATCAAAGAACGGCAGAAAAAGGGAGAGAGCGGTCGCGGCTTCGGACGCCGACTCAGACGTCGCGGCCAGAACGCGGAAAACTCCCATTCCAAGGATGGTCAAAAGCCAACCGACGGGAAGCCGGCCGGCCAAAAGACGCCGAACGGAAAGGACCAGGCCTCGGCAAATTAAGGCCCGGGCACCTGCCAACGGACCAACGTCGAGCGTAAGATGTGAGGAGCACGGGCGCATCCGTCCGTGCTCCTTTTCTTATTGCGGCTGACCTTTTCGCAGGGCAAACTGCCAGTTTGACCGCGATTGGCGATTTGGATTCGGAGAGGGTAGAGGGTAATGTTTCGCAAAGAATGGCGGCGGTGGTTGCGACGGTTGATGGACGAGGTGAGCACACGTTCAGACCGTCGGCGCAGGCACGGTGGGGTGTCTGAAGTGGCAGCCGAGATCACAGCGGGTGAATCTCTGGAGAGCCGGCTGTTGCTGTCGGCCTCGTCCGCGACGCATCTGGTCTTCACGGTTCAACCGACGAACACGACTGCGGGAACATCCTTCAGCGTCACCGTCTCGGTCGAGAATTCCTCGGGCGACGTCGTGACAACCAACGATTCGACAATCCGGCTGACGGTCCAGGGGCACGGCCCTTTCGCCGGCGACGGGCACACGATGACGGCAACGGCGGTCGACGGCGTGGCGATGTTCAACGATCTCACGCTCGACAAAGCTGGGACTTATACGTTGGAAGCTGGCATCGGCCATCGACATCGCGTCACGTCCGACAGTTTTGTCGTCTCTCCCGACACGAGCGGGCCGGAACAGCTCGCCTTTCTGCGAGACGTTCCGAAATACGGGACTGTCAACCAGCCGCTGCGGACGATCGAGGTGGCCGTCGAGGACCAATTCGGCAACATCATCAAGACCGACGACTCCACAGTCACACTGAGCGTCAACAGCGGTCCGACGACGAGTTTCAGCGGCTCGACGCCGTCGCCCTATACCCAGAGCACGGTCAACGGTGTCGCCAAGTTCAACGATGCGATTCTGGGCACGGCGGGGACGTATACGCTCGCCGCCAGCGACAGCAATTCGGCCGTTTCGAGCGCGATTTCCAACTCGATCACCATTAACGAGCCGGGTCAGAATCAGCACGATTGGGGCTGGTTTGGCGGGGAAGACCATCATCATCGCTTCTAATGTGAGCCTCCTGAGGCGGGCAATTGAGGGAGGTTCGCTGTGAGTCAGCCGGACTCAATCGTCTTTCTGGTCGACGTCGACAATACGCTTCTCGACAACGACCGCATTCAACAGGACCTCAAGGACTATCTCGCCGAGACTTTCGGTCCGGCTTGCCGCGACCGCTATTGGGCCATTAACGAGCGGCTGTTTCACGATCTCGGTTATCGCGACTACCTGGGCGCCCTTCAGGAATATCGGGTCGAGAATCGCCGCGAGATGCGGCTGTTTGAGGCCGCCACGTACCTGATGGACTATCCCTTTGCCGAGCGGCTCTATCCCCACGCGCTCGACGTGCTACGGCAATTCTCTTCCTGGGGGACGACGGCGGTCGTATCCGATGGCGACGTTCTGTTTCAGCCGCGGAAGGTCGAACGGGCCGGCATCGCTCAGGTCGTCGGCGGCAACGTGTTGATCTACATCCACAAGGAGGAGGAACTCGACGACGTCGAGCGGCGTTTTCCGGCCCGCCATTACGTGCTGGTGGATGACAAGTTGCGGATTCTCACCGCCATCAAGAAGATCTGGGGTCCCCGCGTCACAACGGTTTTCCCCCGGCAAGGCATGTACGCGTACGACCCCGAGGTGCTGGCGGCCTATCCGCAGCCCGATGTCGTTGTCGAGACGATTGGCGAGCTGGCCGGCTGGACCCTGGACAAAGTCCTGAAAAGACAGTTGACTTGAAGCTCTCACTTCAGTCCTCCACTCGACTTTTCAGGAAGCTGCCATGGACCCGCACAACGCGCTCTCCGGGCTGGATCCAGCCAGGAAAAAAGCCTTCAGTTTGTTCGAGGAGTTCAAGAACTTCGCCCTCAAAGGGAACGTGATCGACCTGGCGGTCGGCGTGATCATCGGGGCCGCCTTTGGTGCCATCGTCAAGTCGCTTGTCGACAACATCATGATGCCGCTCATCGCCGCGCTCACGAACGTCACGGCCGGTAAGGAGGAAGGCTATAAGGCGTGGGTCATCCATATGCGCGGGAAAAACGACGTTCACATCGGATTGTTTTTCGCGGACATCGTGAACTTCTTCATCGTGGCTTTGGCGCTGTTTATCTTCATTCAAAAGTTTCTCGGTTTTGTGCTCCGCAACAAGAAGGAGGAAGCCGTCGCGCCGCCACCCCCCACGCGCGACCAGGAGCTGCTCTCGGAAATCCGCGATCTGCTCAAAGAAAAACAGCCCGGCTGAGCGTTGGTATCTCGCCGTCGGTTGTGTTACGTTCGCGGGTCGGCGATCGCCTTGCGCCGAACCCAGCTGCGTGGCGCACCGTTCTTACGGAGAAATCAATGCAGTACGTGAATCTGGGAAAAACCGGTCTCAAAGTCTCGCGACTGTGCCTCGGCTGCATGAGCTACGGTGTCCCCGAGCGCGGGCCGCACCCGTGGAGCCTTCCCGAGGAGCAGAGCCGCCCGTACATCAAGAAGGCACTGGAAGCGGGCATCAATTTCTTCGACACGCCCAACGTCTATTCCGACGGCACCAGCGAAGAGATCGTCGGCCGGGCCTTGCGGGACTTTGCCAAGCGGGACGCCGTCGTTCTGGCGACCAAGGTCCACGGCCGCATGCATCCTCACGCCAATGGCCGCGGCCTGTCGAGGAAGGCGATCATGGCAGAGATCGATGCCAGCCTCGAGCGGCTTGCCACCGATTACGTCGACCTGTACCAAATCCACCGCTGGGATTACGAGACTCCGATCGAAGAGACGCTCGAGGCGCTGCACGACGTCGTCAAGGCAGGCAAAGCACGCTATCTCGGCGCCTCGTCGATGTACGCGTCGCAATTCTGCAAGGCGCTCTACCTGGCGGACCGTCACGGCTGGACGCGGTTCATTTCGATGCAGAACCATTACAACCTCATCTACCGGGAAGAAGAGCGCGAGATGATGCGGCTCTGTCTGTCGGAAGGAATCGGCGTCATTCCCTGGAGCCCGCTCGCACGGGGCCGCCTCGCCCGGCCTTGGGAAGATGCACCGACCACGAGCCGCGGCGAGACGGACGAATTCGGCAAGACGCTCTATCGCAGCATGGTCGAGTCGGACCGCAAGGTGCTCGAACGAGTCGGCGAAGTTTCCACAGCCCGCGGCGTCTCCCGCGCAGATTGCCCTCGCGTGGATGCTGCAAAAGCCGATCGTCACCGCGCCCATCATTGGAGCGACCAAGCCACAGCATCTCGACGACGCCGTCGCCGCCCTGTCCGTCAAGCTGACGCCCGAGGAGGTGACCCGGCTGGAAGAACCTTACGTCCCTCATCCCGTTTCCGGCTTTTCATGAGCCTGCAATGCACCTGGAGACATCCCGATGAAAAACCGTTTCTGTCTCGCCGTACTTTCGATTGCCATCGTCGGCACACTGCTTTCGGCCGGGTTCTGCGCCGCCGACGATTGGTCGGAAAAGCAGGTGAGCAAGCTCCCCAAAGGGGAGGAGCCGATCCACCTCTTCAACGGGACCGACTTGAGCGGCTGGAAGGGGCAGATCGGAAAGTATTTTTCCGTCGAGGACGGCGCGATCGTCGGGCGCAACGGCAAAAAGAACGCTCCGCTAGCCAGCACGTACCTCGTGACCGACAAGAAGTACCGCAACTTTCGCTTGATCTTCGAGGCGAAGCTCGTCACCGGCGAAGTGCACTCCGGCATCGCATTTTGGGGCCATACGGTTGAGAGGTCAGGCGACCCTTATAGCTTCATGGGCCACCTCGTGATGTTTCCTTCAGGCTACGGCTATTACGATCTGTATCGCCGCAACAGCATCTATACCGACAAGAGCGGCGCCGCGCGCAAAGCGGGCAAGCAGCACGACTGGAACCGTATGGAAATCCTCGCGATCGGAACCCGCATCCGGCACGTGATCAACGGCAAGCTGGTCGCCGATTGGAGCGATCCCCATCCGGAATACTGCGAAGACGGCCCGATCGGCCTCCAGCTCCACTCGAACAAAGTTCCCGAAGAGGTTCGTTTCCGCGGCCTGATCCTGACGACCAATCCGCGGGACGAACTGGTGACGGTCTCCGCCGGCGATCATTGATCGGACGTGCGAGGCCGGCTCGCGTTTCTTTCGCTCAGAAGGGAAAGTTTTCGTCGACCGGAGCGCCGGAAAGTTGCACCAGAAAACCGGCGATCCGTTCGATGAGAACGTCCATCAGTGCACGGCCTTTCTCCGCTGAGGCCTGGTGCGGATTGCCGGATCCCGAGTTCGTCGTGAGCAGGTGCCAGGGCCGCGTGATGGAGATCCAGCCCTGGTTGACGGCGTCGAAGCGCGTCGGTTTGACCGCGCCGTCGTCGGCCGCGAGCCGGCCGGTCTGCGAATCGCGAGCGACGAGGTCCGGAAAGAACGCCAGGGCCAGTGACGTCTCCACTTCGCCGGCGTGATCGTCCTTCGTCGAAAAAATCTGCTTCTCGACGTCGGACGCCATGCGGTACCAGTCGCACAAAAAGAGCCGCACGGGCGTCTTGCCGTAAAGTTCTCGCAGGACCGGTTTGAAATCGTTGCCGCCGTGGCTGTTCAAAATGAGCAGCTTCACGATGCCATGGACGGCCAGCGAATCGACAATGTCGCGTATGACCTGCGTGAGAGTCGACGGATTGAGGTTGATCGCCAGGGGAAAACCGAGCTGGTTCGTGTCTGTGCCATAAGGGACGGCCGGCAGCATCACGACCCGGGCGCCCTTTTTGAAAGCCGCTTCGCACGCCCGGCCAGCGATCGTTTCCGCCTCGTAAATGTCGGTTCCATACGGGAGGTGCAGGTTGTGCGGCTCGGTCGCACCCATTGGCAAGACCGCGACTTCGCAGGGGTGCTCCCGCAGGTAGCCGTAATTGATCTCGGAGAGAATCCAGGGTCGCACTTGTGCGCTCGCGTTCTCTTGAAGCCCACCGACGGCCGTCGGTGGGCTTGGGGATGATCAATGCAGCGAATTGTAGAGTTGAATCACGATGCCATCGAGAAACGTCGCAAGGCGCCCCGCGGCGGAATGGGCCGATTCGCGGAGCTTCCACATGTCGCGCACACTTTCAGGCCGTTTGAAGATCGCTCCCAGCGCCGCACCGAGCCGGGTCGTCCCTGTCGGGCCGAGAAGTGATAACACTTCCGGCGGCAAGTCGTTCGTGACGTCGTCGCTGATGGCGCGGACGGAGAGGCAACGGACGCCCTGCTCGCGACAGACCTGCGCGACGGCCAGGCTCTCCATGTCGACGGCAATCGCTCCAAGCGCTTCGGCCAGTTGCCGCTTTTCAGCGACGAGCCGCACGATGGCGTCGCTCGTCACGATCCGGCCGATGTGCAGGCCCCGCGCAGGATCGGCCGGAAAGGCGACGTCGATCAGGAGCGACTGCCCGTGGGTATCGACGATCGAGTTGGCGACGACGATGTCGCCAATTTTGATCGAAGGCACCAGCGCCCCGCCAAAACCGCAGGAGAGGATCCATTTCGGCGAATGGGCGTCGATCAGCGCCTGCGTCGCGCGGCGCGCCCGCGCGAAGCCGGTACCGCTCTCGACGACGACCACGCGAATATTGTCGTAGCGTCCACCGCGAAAGACGAAATTGGAGCCGATGTACTTCCGCACGCGCACGCAGCGGGCGAGAAAGGCCCCGAGTTCGAGGGGGATGGCACACACCATGCCGATGTCCGCGTGGGACGTGTCGGCGTCCGATCCGGGCAAAGCGGCTTTTGGCGGCGGGTTCTGGCCGCGGGTCATGTGGGCTGGCTCTCGAATCGTTTCATCGCGTCGATCAGGGCGTCGACTCCTTCCGCCGGAAATGCATTATAGAGGCTCGCCCGCATGCCGCCGACGCTGCGATGCCCCTTAAGCCCGTCGAGCCCCTGCTTTTCAGCGAATTTGACGAACTCGTCGTCGAGTTCGTTCTTACCCGCGACGAAAGTCACGTTCATCCGCGAGCGACTGTCGCGGTCCGCCGTCGGCTTGAAGAGCCGGCTCGAATCGAGAAACGCGTAGAGTTTTTCCGCCTTGGCCCGGTTGCGCGACTCGAGCGCGGCAATCCCGCCCTGACCCTTGACCCACTTCATTACGAGACCGATGACGTAGATGCCAAACGTGGGGCACGTGTTGTACATCGACTCGTTGGCGGCGTGCGTGCGGTATTGCAGCATCGTCGGCAGGTCCTTCGAACCGCGTTCCACAAGATCTTTGCGGATCACGACGAGCGTCACTCCCGACGGCCCCAGGTTCTTCTGCGCCGGCATAAATCAAACCGTATTTCTTGATGTCGAGCGGGCGGGCGAAAATATCGCTGCTGGCGTCGCAGACGAGCAGACTGCCGGCCGGAATCTCGGGCTCTTCCAGCATCTCGGTGCCGAAGATCGTGTTATTCGACGTGAAGTGAACATACGCCGGTTTCGGGCTGAACGAGCGCGTTTTGGGGATGTAGCAGAAATTGCGGTTTTTGCTCGAGCAGGCGACGTGCGTATTGCCGTACCGCTTCGCTTCGGCGAGCGCTTTTTCCGCCCACGCGCCGGTGACCAGGTAGTCGGCCGTCTGGTCCTTCGCCAGCAGGTTCATGGGGATCATAAAAAACTGCGTCGAGGCGCCCCCTTGAAGAAAAAGAATCTCATAGTCGTCCGGAATGCGACCCACTTCGCGGCAGAGCGCGACTGTCTCGTGGTAGACGCTCAAAAAGGCCTTGCCGCGATGCGAGTGTTCGAGAATGCCGATCCCGGTCGTGCCCAGCGACAGGAGCGCTTCCCGCGCCTCTTCGAGAACCGGGACCGGCAAAACGGCCGGCCCGGAAGAAAAGTTATAAATTCGTTTGGTCATCGACAATGCTCCCCGTTCGGTCCAAAACCGGTTTGTAGCAACCCGGCGTCCAGAGACCAAGGTTCACGTCGGCGCGCGTGGGTGAAAGGGGCGCGAGACGGTGCGGCCCGCATCGAAACTTACGGCCGTATTTTGCGGGATTTCGGTCCATTTTTCCGCCGTGCTGCCGATCGGCTCCGAGACAATCAACCGCGTTTCGCCGCCGGAATACGCACCACGCAGACACTTGTTGAGCCGGTAGAGATGCTCGGTGTCATCGGTGTGAAACAGAGTTGGCGCGTCGCCATCGGAAGCGTAGCGGACCGCGTAGATCGCGTTCCCATCGGTGAATCCCAGGGTCATCCACAGCGATTGGGCGACACCGTTGTCCCGGGCCATCTGTTCCACGAATCCCGCCATCCGCTCGACCCCCCCGATGGGATCGTCCTCCAGGCCGAAGGTGAGGGCCAGATGAAACATCAACTCTGAATCGGTCGTCCCCTGGATCTGGTTGAACAGGTGCGGAGCGACGGCCATGTAGAGGTCGCGGCGAAAGGGAGCGAGATCTTCGATCTCGCCGTTATGGACAAAGAGCCAGCGCCCGTGCCGGAAGGGATGGCAATTCGTCTCCTGCACGGTGGCCATCGACGTCGCACGCACGTGGGCCAGGAACAACGGCGACTCGATATGGGCGGCCAACTCGTGCAGGTTGAAGTCGTTCCAGGCGGGACGGATGCTGCGGAAGAGTCCCGGCCGGTTGCGGTCGCCGTACCAGCCGACGCCGAACCCGTCGCCGTTGGTCGGAGTGTCTTTCGACTGCGAGCTGAGACTCTGATCGATGAGCGAGTGTTCCGCCTTGAAAAGCACGTCCTCCAGGCGAATCGGCGCGCCCCGATAGGCCATCCAACGACACATCCCCGCTCCCCTTTCCATTAACCGCCGACAAATGCGTGCGCCGGCATTTTATCCGCGCGGTGACGGCTTCGCCGAGCGGCTCAGTGCTTGAGAACCTTGCGGAGCACCACCAGCGCGATCGGCGTCAGGACGGCATTGCCGGTCCACATGGCCCAGGCAGGATTCACCACGCCCCCTTTCGACTGGTCCATCATCAAGAGAGCGATCGGGTAGTACAGGATCAGGATGGGCAGAAAACACATGAAAAAGCTGGTGAGCACTTGCCGCCGGGCCTGCAGCACGGAGAACGGCGCCCCCAAGAAGGCGAAGAAGAAACAGCTCGCGGAAAGGGCGAACCGCTTGTGAATGTCGGTGTGAATCCGTGCGATGTCTTCCTGGTTGTTCTGCCAGTCGATGTCGTACTGCAGGAGCTCTGGCGCATAGAGGCGATCGAATTCTCCGGTCGCCAGGGCAAAGGCTGTTTCCAGGTCGCGATCCCGACGGCGGGACTCGAGATTGGTTTCCTTAGCAGCGAGGTTCTGTCGCAGCTCATGGATGCTGCAGTTCATCGTCTTCAGCCGTGGAGGGTCGGCCGGTATGGGGAAGGAGAACTGCTCGTGTTTGCAGTTACGGAAGTTCTGGCGGTTGGGGACTTCCAGGTTGAAGTTTTCAAGATCGACCAGCACGACCCGCTTGTCGAGGTCGAAATGGATCGTGGCTTCCGCGGCCGAAACGTTCATCGTCGCTCCACCCCGCGGCGTGTAGCGAAACAGGGGCTGGATCAGTTTTTTGCCTTCGACGTCGAGAACGGTGATTTGCAGCGACGGGTCGCGGTGGATGTACATCTTTTGCGCGTGGAGGATGTCGAGAAAGATGGTCTCCATCATCTGGGCCACGTGCCGCTCGATATTCGTGAGGGCCCAAGGAATCACCTGATCGGTCAGCAAGAGCGACAGGACGCTCAAGACGGCCGCCATGATGAAGGAGGGCCACAAGAGTGACATCGCGCTGATGCCGGCCGCCTTGGCAGCCGTAATCTCATGGTCGGCGGCAACGCGGCCGTAGACGACCGTCACGGTGAGCAGCATTGTCGCCGGAATCGTGTAGGGCAACAGGCTGGGGACGAGGTACGGGAGAATTTCGATAAGCTGCGCGGGACCGAGGTTGTTTTCGCTGATTTGTCCGAAGGCCCCGACAAAGACTAACAGCACCGTCAGCACGCTGACGACGAAAATGAAGACCCGGATCAACTCGCCCAGGAGATACTTTTGCAGCAGCCGCATTCGAGAGCTAACTGTCGAAATAGGAACGACATACGGCGCAAGAACCGGGCATGCTATATGCCAGAATGGGCTTTGCGGTCAAGGTGAATCGAACGTTGCTCGCCGAAAAGCTTTGCGCCGCTTTCCCAATCGCGCCCATATCTCCAATTCGTGCCCAACAGCAGTTCGGGGGAAACTCGAAGCACGCTGCGTCGTCGTGGGCGAATTCCGCACAACTGCCGTTACCGGCCGCCGATTGACGGCCGGGCGACGGACGAGACGAACCAGCGTTCAGCATCGAATCGCCGCTTTCCGAAAAAGAAGGGGCTCCTCGATTCGGTGACGGCTCAACCAGGTCTGCTCTGTCGCCATCGAGCCTGCGGCCGCACACGTCAAGCTTAAGGATGGTCGAATATGGAGTTTCTCTCGAATCTGTCGGACGATCAAATTGCTCTGTTGGGGTGCGCGACGGCTCTGGTGATGACGGGGTCGTTAATGTGCGTCAGCTACTTCGTCGGCCGTGGACGAACACAATCTGCCGGGCAGGCCTCGCCGGCAACCGCCGTCGCTCAGCGGTCGGAAGTCGCGATCGCCGGCAACGCGCAAGAGACCAAACACCGCAGCGCGGCCTGAGTTTCGTGCTATGAGCACTGAGGTGACTCGGCGAAATCGCGATTTTTGCCGACGCCCAGTTCGCGTGACGCTTTGGCTCTGAACAGAATGCGCTCGAGGGCGCCTGTCTTTTTGCGAACGATGATGATCCCATCTCAATTCGATCCGGCTGCGCCGCCCCCCGTCCACTCCACGTTCGCCGATGATGAAGACTTCGCGGAGTTGCTGCGCGACTTTGCCGACACGATTCCCGAGAAGCAGCAAACCGTGCTCGAACTGCATCGAGCCGGCTCGTTCGACGAGCTCCGCCGCTGGGCGCACCAACTCAAAGGCGCGGCGGGGGGTTACGGGTTTCCCGAATTGACCGAGGTGGCCGCAGAATTGGAGCAGGCGTGCAAAGCTCAGGACGCCGATCGGATCACTCTCGGCGTCGACCGCGTGCTCGATTACGTCAAACGGATCGCCGTGTAGAGCGTCTTCGTCCCGCCAGCGCAATTCTCCACCGGCGGGACGCTCACGCTTTGCGCGCGATCTCTTCACGCGCGGCCGTCCCGAGGCCGGGGGCCGTCGAGAAGAGGTAATATGCCCGGGGAACTGCGCTTTCCAACAGGTGCCGAGTTGCGACTGTTGGCTGACCGACGTGCGAGACGAGAGCAGCGTCTCCAGCAGGTTCTGCGACGACTCGTATTTGACGACGCGCACGTGGGTCAATTGAAGCTTGGTTTTGAGCGCCTCGATCGCGTCATCCAGATACCCGATTTTGTCGATCAGCTTCTTTTCCTTCGCCTGGTTCGACGTGAAAATCTGACCGGTGGCCAGCGCGCGGATCTCTTTGACGGTGAGCATCTTGCGGCTGTCGGCAATGACCTTCACAAACCGGTCGAGAGAATCGTCCAGGATCGGCTTCCACAGCTCCTTTTCGGCCGCGGAAACAGGGCGGAAGATGCTCAGCGTGTCCTTGAATTCGCCCGTTTTGGGAGAGTCCTCTTTGACACCGATCTGTTTGGCCAGCCCAGAAATGTCGTAGTGCGGGATGATCACGCCGATCGATCCGGACCACGTGGTCGGTTCGGCAAAAAGCAGTCCGTCGGGGCCCGCACCCATCGACACGTAATAGCCGCCCGAAGCCGCGAGCCGCCGCATCGAGACATAAATCGGCTTGTGGCGCTCCTGGCTGAGCTGTCGCAGCTCGTGGTAGATTTCGTGGCTGTCGGCGACCAGGCCGCCCGGCGAATCGACCACGAGCACCACGCCTTTCACATGGTCGTCCGTCCGCGCCTGCTCGATCGCTTTCATAATGTGGCCAGTAAATGGCGGGCTGATCGTCCCCTCAACGTAAATCAGGGCAATTTTGTCGGAAGCGGCCAGATCGCCCGAGTAAAATCGCTCGTTAACTCCCTCGCCCGTTCCCAGATAGGTGTGGTACGCGTTGTACAGCACGAGGTTGAAAATGACGGAGATCACCAGCACGAAGGAGAGCAGCCACGTCCTCCAGCGGCGACGGGCAGGCACTTGCTGGACCACAACCAACGGTGCTCGGCCACTCTCCGAGGGCGAGCCCGTCGCAACTCCTTGCTGAATCGGCACGTTCATTCCTGGTGACCCTGGTAAACCGAGCAAGCTGCAATCGCTTTTCCGGTCGTTCCCAATCTGCGGTCAGGCCCCCGTCGAATCGATTGCAAAACCCGCAGGCGCGTCAAAACCGCGCTGATCGCGCGTCGATAGATACTTTGCCAAAACCGATTGCTCCTGCTCTGCCGATTATCCCTCGCTGCCCAGAGGAGTGCAATCTAGCGGTTTTGAAGAACGCGCAGGACCGACCGCGCTCCACACGCCTCCGCCGATTCCGAGGAGACCCAGTCCGATGATCCGCTTCCGTAACCGTCGTGCGACCCTCCTGCCGTCGACACTGACCTTCGCACTTTTGTGCCAGGCGGGACTGGCGTTCGCACAATCGCCCGAGGGATGGCCCTTCGAAGAGAAGCAACTCAATCCCGCGGCCCCCGCCAACCCGGATGCCGCGTCGCCTCCGTCCAAATCGGCGGTCCAGCAAAGGCTCGAAGAGCTCTATCGCCGCGACAACCGTCCGCTGCCCGACTATATGCGCAAAGACGCCGCCAAAGGCAGCGCGCAGCCGGCGGCCCAACCGACGCAACGCCAGCAGCCGCAGCAAATCCAACAAACGCAGCAGCAGGCCTCGCAGCAACAGGTTCTGCACCAGCAGGCCCCGCACCAGCAGGCTCAGGCGCAGCCGGTTCCGGCTCCGTATTATCCGGCCCAACCGCCGGCCCCGCTGGCCTCGCCGTACCCCATCCAGGAATCCCAGGCGAGCCAGTCGTCGTCGCAACAGAGCATCCGACAGCAACTCGCCGAATACTATGCGAGTCAGGGCAAAACGATGCCCGGAACGCGGATGACGTGGAACTCCGCGGATACGCCGCGCCAGCCTGTCGCCTTGGACGCCGGCCAAGGAGCCCAATCCGGCTCCGCCGCGGCAAGTACACCTCAGCAGCCGCTCATCGAACGTTTGAATCCGTTTCGCGGCTTCTGGCACAAGGATGACTCGCAAGAGACGCCTTCGGCAACGTCCTCCCCGTCTCCCGTCACGAGCTACTCGGCGCCGCGGGCCGCTTATTCGCCGTCGACAGCGAGCACGCTGCCGTCCTCGAATCTCGCAGGCTACGGGAAAGCGCCCTCGCAGTCGATGTCCTCTCAAAACGGCGTGACCTATTCGAGCACGCCGGCCGTTTCGGCCCCCGCCAGCCACAAGTCGTTCACGCGCCGGCCCGACCTGCGCCTCCTGTCATGACGGTTGATCTGGGACAGAGCGCTCCAATCCGCTCGACCCAGCGGCCCGCATCCGATAGCTCGAAGCCCATGACGCTCCGTCCCGCAGCGACGAGCCCGCAGCCGTCCGTGGCGAGCCGAACCGCCGCTCCGTCGACCCCGGCACCGCCGGCAAAGGCCGTGGCGAGTGCGCCGGCGGCTCCTGCCGTCGCGGCCAAGTCGCCGGCACCGCAGTCGCAGCCGGTTGCGGCCGCTCGACTGGCCGTGCCCGCCAAGGTTGCGGCTGCCTCGGAACGAACACCGTTTGACCGCAAATCCGAATCGAACGCCGATAAGAAGGCGGGTCCTTACAGCGGAGTCTCGCTGCAGGACACCGACGAAGCCGTGGCGGGACCGAATCCGTCCAAGGTCACCACCGCCAACGACAGCGAACCTGCTGACCGTCCGCGTGTGGCTCCGACGCCGGCCGTCGATGTGGAACCGTCACACAGCCCGGCTCAGAAAGCGAGCACGGCCGCCCCCGCGATCGCCGCTCAGCATCCGGATGCACAGCCGATGCCAAAGCACGTTGCACAGAGCTCGCCCGCACTTTCACACGCACCGGCCGCGCCGCTGGCGCCGAAAGCGTTCACAGCGCAAGAACCGGCCGGCCAGGTTCACGCCTCCGACAGCACCGACGCCAAGATGCATCAAATCGGCGAGCGCGTGGGGCAGCGGGGATTGAAAGGCTTTTGCCCGGTCGCGCTGCGTGAACACCGTGAATTGGTCGATGCCGTGCCGATCTACAGCTCGACCTTTGAATCGCAGCGGTATTACTTCTCGTCGGCCGAAGCGAAGAGCCATTTCGACCAGGCGCCTCAAAAATACGCACCGGTTGCCGGCGGGATCGACGTCGTCGTCAAGGCCACGAGCGATCACGGCGTCGAAGGCACTCTGGACCACGCTGTCTGGTACAAGGACCGCCTGTTCCTCTTCAGCAGTCCTGAAAGTCTCGAAGCGTTTTCAGCCAATCCGCTCCAGTACGCCAGTCCTTTTCTGCAGTCACATTAGAACACGACTCACGCCAAGGATGGTACGATCGAGGTTCCCTTACGCTCGGCTTATTGAAGCGGTTTACGCCCCGAACGGACGACCCAGCCGTTCGGGGCGTCTTTTTTGCGCTCGGGACGCGGAGCGGCGATCTGGGCGAGCCAGTCGACGGCGGCCTCAACCTTTGGAATGAGCGAACCAGCGGGTCGTCGAGGTGCGCTCAGCCGGAGGCTTCTTTTCCGGCGTCTTGTCGCGCGGCGGGCCGAGCATGACGAGGCGTGCGGCTCCGGCCAGTCCCCGCAGCGAGCTGAAGGTCTGCGTGACGGCGGTCGGCTCATATCCGCAGTGCACCATGCAATCGCGGCACTTGGCGTTGCCGCTTTGCCGGCCATAGCCCGACCAGTCGGTCGTCTCCAGCAGCTCGCGGTAGCTCGCACAGTAGCCGTCCTGCTGCAGGTAACACGGCCGCTGCCAACCGAAAATGTTGTAGGTCGGATTGCCCCAGGGAGTGCACTCGAGATCCCAATTTCCCTTGAGGAATTCGAGGAACAGGGGCGACTGATTGAAGACCCAGCCTCGTTTGGGATTGGCGAGCGTCCGGCGGAAGAGGTCGATCGTCTGGTTGCGGTGCAGAAAATGATCCTGGTCGGGCGCCTTTTCATAGGCGTAACCGGGTGAAATCATCATTCCTTCGACGCCCAAACCCATCAGAATGTCGAACATCTCGCGCATCCGCTCGGGATCGGCCGTGTTGAACATCGTCGTGTTCGTCGTCACGCGGAACCCGGCGGCGACCGCCACGCGGATCGCTCGAATCGCCACGTCAAACACCCCTTCGCGACAGACGGCCAGATCGTGTTCTTCACGCGGCCCGTCGATATGGACCGAGAAGCTCAGGAACTTCGACGGCGTGAACCGGCTGAGGTTTTTCTCGAGCAACAGGGCATTCGTGCAGAGGTAGAGATATTTCTTCCGCTCGACCAGTCCCTCGACGATCTTGTCGATCTGCGGATGCAGCAGAGGTTCGCCGCCCGGAATCGAGACCATCGGGGCGCCGCACTCGTCGACCGCGCGGAAGCACTCTTCCGGAGTGAGCTGCCTTCGCAGGATATCGGCGGGATGCTGAATCTTGCCGCAGCCGGCGCACGCAAGATTGCACCGGAACAACGGCTCGAGCATCAGGACCAGCGGATAGCGCTGCTCGCGGCGGAGCGTCTTGCCCAGAACGTACCGCGCCACGGTCCACATCTGCGAAACGGGAACCCCCATCCCTGCTGTCTCCCGGTTTGTCGACTCATCGATTCGAATTTGCGGCCCGCACGGCCGCCACGCTCAGCGCGGCTCCCCTGAGTGCAGGGAGGTTCTAGCAATTTTGGGGCCGAGTGTCAGCACCAAAGACCAAAACCTTGGTCGATTTCAAATCAAGAGCCTGAAGGGGTCGTCGATCAATGTTCAGGTCGGCGCATGCGATCCCGTCCGGTCGCCTACACGACGCGCATGGCCTTGAAGGCCTCCGATTCGTAGGCCCGCCGGGAGAAGTCCGCCAGGAGCCGGCGATCTTCGTCGGTGAACCGCTGGTCGGCCGAGAGGACGGCAATATTGGCGTCGACGTCGTGGGGCATCGAGACGCCGATATTCAGAAGAGAGATGCGCGGATCTTGCAGCACCCAGCGGATTGCCGCGCCGGGAAGTCGCTCGCATTGCTTCGTGCCGTACTCCGCGACGACGTTTTTCGCATTATGGCCGAAGACCGAGGCCCCCATCACCTTCATCGCCACGATGCCCATTCCGAGCTCGTGGGCCTTGGCGAGGCACAGTTCGCGGAATTCGACATTCTGATTGGAGAGCAGCGTGTCCATTCCCTTGCGGAAGTAGCCGTAAGCCAAAAGGCACTGGTCGAAGCCGCCCGTCGCGATCATGCGGTGCACCGTCTCGAAGGCGACGTGCGTGGTGAGTCCGATATAGCGGAGCATTTTCTCGTCGCGGAGCTTGAGAAGCTCGGTGTGGACTTTCATCGCTCCCTTGAATCCCATGGCTTCGATGATCGGGCTGTGAATCTGGGCCGTTTCGACGTGATCGGTCCCCAATTCCTTGAGCGACGTCTCGAGGCACTTGCGTGTGTCGCTGGGCCGGGTCACGTAGATTTTCGTCGCCAGGAAAATGTTGCCCCGGACGTCTTTGAGCGCCTTGCCGATGATCGATTCGCTTTCGCCATAGACGCGGGCCGTGTCGAAATAACGGATGCCCCGGTCGTAGGCGTGGCGGACCATGGCCACGCGTTCCTCGGTTGAGAGGAGCTTGACGCCGTAGGAACTGATGAACCGCTTGACCATCGCCGAGCCGCCCATCGCCAAGATCGGCAGCTTCCAACCGGTCTTGCCGAATGGCCGCACGGGGATTGGCGCGGCCGCCTGCTGCACGGACGAGGGCGAGCCCGCTCCCAGCACGGCACCGGCACGCGCGAGCACGGCCGCTCCCGTTCCAGCCAGGACGCTCGACTTCAAGAACCCCCGACGGTCCAGGCACCCCTCCAATCGGCGAGCGGACGATTTTGACATGCTCAAGACTCCGACGTTTGAGAGTTTAAAGGAGAGGACTTCGACCCGCGGCCCACAAATGCGGCCGTTCCGAAACATGCCAACAAGACAAGGAGGATGAACACATACCAAAACTTGGCCAAGAGGTCGGCAACCGCGACTTGGAAGATGCGGGAACTCGACATCTCAATGCCGATGTCCGGCCTGTTAGACGGGGCGAGATCCGGCTTGGGCTGGCCGCTGTCGGCTGCGGCTTTTCGGACCATCTGCTTCACGGCCTCGTGCGTGTGGCGGACGAAGTGGACGCCGAACGCGATGACCGCAATGGCGACGACGCTTGCCCAAACGTACCGCATGCGATGGTGCTCACGCAGGAAGCCGATCCGCCGCGTCGGCCGATCCGATCAGTATGGCCAGGCGCCGCGGAAAACGACACTCCTTTTTTCGATATTTACACCCTGTGCGCGATTTCGATTCCTTTTCAGACGTGCCGACCGACGTCGCGCCGGTCGGGCCATATCTGCTGCTAAAAACATCTTCGTTGGGAACCCGGCCAAATGGTGCGGACCGTCGATCAACGGGATCTCATGGTTTTTCCAGAATTAAATTGTTTTAAACTTCGATTCCGGCGGTTAGCATGGTTCCGTCCATTCGAATCCGATTCCTCTCTGCGCTCCAGTGTGATCAATCCCGCTCTTCTGGGGATCCGCGATGACACAAACACTTCGCATCGAATGCCCGCACTGCTCAACCAAGCTCAATGCCAAGAATCCGGCCATTCTTGGCAAGAAAGTGAAATGTCCCAAATGTGCGGAGCCGTTCGTCGCCGAGGCTCCGCCGCCGGAGGGAGACGACGAGTTCCTCGACAATCTGAATTCGTTCGGTGACGGTTTTGGCGACGCGCTGCCTTCCGCCAAATTGCCGGCGGCGCCGAAGCGGACAACACGGCCGCGCACCTCGACAGCCAACTCAAGCGGTGGGACGGACGGGGGGAAAGCCCCAAAAAACAACCGCGCCCGCGTGGTCCGCAACAAGACACGCTGCCAATGATTCTCTGGCCCGTATTCGGTTTCGGAGGCGGCGTTGTCGCCGGCGCGATCTGGGTGGCGGTCGGCTATTTCTTTCATTGGGAAGTGGGATACATCGCCTGGGCGGTGGGATTGTGCGTCGGGTTGGGCGTGCGGCTGGCCGCACGCGACCGCTCGGGAATCGGCGCGGCGCTGATGGCCATCGCGATTTCATTCTTCGTGATTCTGAGCTGTAAGTTCACGGTGGCCTACCTGCTGACCACGAAATTCGTCAACAACGTGGCGGCAGAGGACAACGACGACGGCGTCAAGTTCATTCTCGCGATGCATACGGAGTCACAAGAGGCGCTCAATGAGGCAGCAGCAGGCCGGAAAGGGACCGATCACAACCTGGGGAATGCGGCGACCTTCGATGAGCTTCCCAAGGGCGTGCAAGAGAAAACGGAGCGCCGCTGGAAAAAGATGACGGCCGAAGAGAAAAAGGAATTAAGGAATGAGGCCCAAGGCGTGGCGCAGGTGCCGACCCTGTTTCTCGCGGTTTTCGCATTTATCGCGAGCTTTCGCAAGCTCGACGTCTTGTGGTTCGGCCTGGCATCTTTCACGGCGTTTCGCGTTAGCCGCAGTACCTGACGACCGCCGAGTCGATCGGACACTTGGGAAACCAGACGATCGGCGGCGGCCCCGTTCAGGGCGCGTGGCGGTACTCGATCCCCAACCGATCGAAGATGAAAGCGAACACGTCGGTGTTCTCCGCAATTCGCTCGGACAGGGCCGAATCGAGCCCGTGGCCGGACGTGGAACTCGTGCGCAGCAGGATCGGCTCGTTTGAGGCATTGGCTGCCTGTAACCGGGCGACCATCTTCCGCGACTGCATCGGATCCACGCGGGGATCGTTGGCGCCCGTCAGGAAGAGCACGGCGGGATAATGCTCGCCATCCTTCACGTGGTGGTACGGAGAATAGGCGTAAAGGGCACGGAACTCCGCGGGATCCTTCACCGTGCCGAACTCGGCAATATTGAACGTGCCGTTGGCCGACCTCTCCGTGCGGAGCATGTCGTAGATGCCCACGTGAGTGACCACGACGCGCATCAGGTGCGGGTGCTGTGTCAGGATGGCTCCCATGAGCAGGCCACCGTTGCTGGCCCCTTCGATCGCCAGCCGGCTGGGCGACGTGTATTTCTGGTCGATCAGGTAGTGGAGCGCCGCGGTGAAGTCGTCGAAGACATTTTGTTTATGCGTCAGATTTCCCTGCCGGTGCCACGTCTCTCCATATTCGCTTCCCCCGCGAATGTTGGCGATGGCGTAGACAAAGCCCTGTTCGAGCAGGACGTGTCGGACGGAACTGAATGTCGGCGTCATGCTGATCCCATAGCCACCATAGCCGGTCACGAAGGCGGGGTTCTTCCCATCCCGCTTGAGGCCCTTGGGAAACAGGATGTTGACGGGGATCTTGGTGCCGTCCTTGGAAGTTGCGAATTGCCGCACGACTTCGACGTCGCTGAAGTCGACCGGCGAATCGGTCGCCAGGCGAGTTTTTTCTGTCCGGTTTTGCTCGGCGAAAAACTGATAGACAGCGGGCGGCGCGACAAACGACGTATCGCCAAACAGAATGTCGTCTCCTTCCAATCGCGTGAGACCGCCGACCGTCGAGACGGGTAACTGCTTGGGGCCTGACAACCGCTTTCCGTCCAGGTCGAAAACACGCAACTCTGACGGGCCGCCCAACTGGTACAGGAGATAAAGCCGGTTCTCCGTCGGCAGGAGACTCGGCGGGCTTTTATAGAAGCTCGTGACCACCGCGTCGGGACCTTCCGGGATGATGGTCTCCGCCTGCTTGATATCGGGATGCGAAACCGAGACGCGGACGATTTTGCCTTTGGGTGCCCCTGCGCGGGAGATCATGTAAAGCGTGTGTTTCGGGCCGAAAGTCGCCTGGACAATCTGATCGTCGAAGCCGCAGATTTTTGTCCATTCGCCGGACGCGGAGCGCAGGAAGAGGGAAAACTGCCCACCATCGCCGTTCTGCACGGTCGTCAACAGCGTCCCGGTGGAATTCTCCATCTCGAACTCGATCTCGGCCACGCGGGGGAGATCTTTTCCCATTTCATAATGGTCGGCAGACAGCGGCGTGCCGAGTTTGTGGAAATAGACCTGCTGGTAGAAATCGAGATCGGCGGCGGGACGCTCGCCCGCTTTAGGATAGCGGGTATAGAAGAATCCGCTTCCGTCCGGCAGCCAGGCCAAATCGCCCCCTGCCGTCCCGCCGTTGACGTGCGGAACGACTTCGTGCACTTGCGATCCGGATGCGGTGTCGAACACGTGCACGTCGCCGGCTTCACTTCCCCCGCGCGACAGCGAAACGGCCACGAGATTCCCGTCAGGCGAGGTGACATACCAGTCGATGGCCGTCGTCCCTTTGGGATCGATCTTATTCGGGTCGACGAGGATCCGCGTCTGGTCGACCGCGTCGGCCGACGGAAGCACAATCAGGAACGGTTGCTGCTTGGGCGGTTCCCGCTTGATCGCAAACAAACGGCCTTTACGATGGGCCAACAGTCCATAGGAGACGGTCCGTGCCGTCATCACCTGGGTGAGACGTTCGCGAATGGCTTTCACGTTTGGCAGCCGACTTAGCCATGCGCGTGCATAGTCGTTTTCCGCATCGCTCCACTTGCGGACTTGCTTGTCGTTCCAGTCTTCGAGCCAGCGGTAGTCGTCGACGACGCGGACGCCGTGATAGACGTCGACCACGGGACATTTCTCCCTGGCCGGGGGTTTGGCAATTATGCCGAGAGCGGCCAGAAGTCCGAGGCAAATCGGGACAAGAGCGGCTTTCACGGATCGATCCTCGCTGGTTGTGTGTCACAAGTGACGATCAGCGTCGGCGTTTATCGCATTGCGGTCAAGGGTCGGCAGCAAAGTGCACCGTATGGCGGTCGTGTCGGCCGTCCCGCGCGGGCAGAGGCGTCACGCCGTTTGCTGCTTCTTTCGAGCGTCGAGAATAATTGAGGTGTAATTGAGCCGGCCGTCGCGGTTGCGTTCGTCGAACCGGCGCGACCGGTGGATCGTTCCGGCGGCCGGATCCCAGTCGACACCGTGAAACGCTCCTGCCGCGTCGAAATATTCGAGCATTTCGACGTCGAAACCAGCCGCCTCGAACAGCCTGCGAAAGCTGTCGCAGTTATAGAGGACTTTGTGGTCATCCGCGCCCGCACCATTCCCCCCCACGCGGACCCACTCAATGTAAGTGGGATCAGGATGGTAGCCGTCAGGAACGGCGACTCGAAGATAGCCACCCGGTTTGAGAAATTGAAAGCAATGCCGGGCCGCGCGAAGCCCGTGCTCGGGAGTCAGGTGTTCCCAGACGTGCTCGGCCAGAATGGCGTCGATGGGATTCGCATCGAACAATCGCTTCCACTGCCGCTCGTCGAGAATGTCGAGGACGCCGATGTCGGTCGGAATCCAGCCGGCATCAAAGATTCCCGAAGCTCCGAGCACAATCCGCAGCGGCCGGGTGCGGCGGACGAGCGGTTTGAGTCGCCGGGCATCTCGGAAAGAGCCGAATCGGGAACGCGCCCGACGGAGCAAGCGGCCAATCATGGGAGCATCGCCAAGCGAGCGGGCAAGTCGCGAACAACGACGGTACGCGGGCGCACGGCAATTCAGCTCGAGCTGGCGACATCGGCCGGCGAGGCGACCGCCTTTTCCACTTCGGTCAAAAGCTGCTCCAACCGGAACGGCTTGTACAGCACCGATTTCAGCCCATGCTGCCGCGCCTTGACGATCGAATGTGCCGGATCATAGCCAAAGCCCGTCATGAGGATGACGGCCAGATGCTCGTTGATCTGCTTAAGCTGATAGAAACAGTCAAAGCCCGTCATATCGGGGAGACGAATATCAGCGAGGACCGCGTCGTAATGGAAGCTGCGGACCATCACGAAGGCTTCCTCGGCATTGTGGGCCGTCTCCACCTCACAGCCGTAACGCCCCAACAACTCGTGCGCGGCACTACGCACTCCTTCGTCGGCGTCGACGACGAGGATCCGCTTTCCGCGGAGGAGGGGGCGCTGTTGCCGCGGCATGAGGGGCACGTGCGCCGCGCGCGGCGCGAACGTTTCTCCGACTTTCTGGATCAGTTGCTTGATGTTGCGCGTGTGCTTGAGAATTCGCTGCAGCCGCTCGGAGACGATCGGCTCATGCCCGATATACCGCTCGAGAATGCAGGCCGCGTCGTTGAGGATTTCATCGACGGGCGTCGCCACTTCTCGCAGAATGCGCTCGGTGCTGGCATTGACCGTGGTCATCTTCTCCACGGCCAACAACTCGAACGTGTTGAGCGCGACGGCCACCTCCCGCGAAAAGAGTTCGAGGAACTGCAGGTCATTCTCATTGAAAGCGCCCGGCTTGGGGCTTTCGACGTTGAACGTTCCCAGGATTTCGTCGTGCAGAATGAGCGGTACGGTGAGCGAGCTGCGCGCACCCGGCGCCCCCGGCAAATACAAAGGATCGGTCGTCGTGTCTTCGCACAAGTAACTCTTCCCGGTCGCCGCGACGAAACCGGTCACGCCGTTTCCTTGCGGGTCGGCTCTCAGGATGCGTGACGCCGCGCCGGGATCCATCCCCACCTCCAGGAGCGGCTCCAACTGCTTGTTCGACTTGTCGAGTAGACGGATCTCCACCGTCTCGAACCGCAGCAGGTCTTGCGTATAGTGCAGGATCTTCGATTTCAAGAGGTCGATGCGCTCGTCGACGCTCATCTGCAAAATGTCGTCGAGCGACAGATCCCCCAGCTCCAGTCCCGCCTGGTAAATCGCGTTGAGTTTCTGCCGCTGCAACACCTCGGCCGAGATATCGCGCACGGTGACCAAGAGCAGATTGGGACTTTCGACTCCCTGCGGTGCGATCGGGCGCGCCTGGACTTCGTAATACGTCTTTTCCCCCACGCGCAGGCTGCTCTTGGCCAACTCGCCCGAGCCCAAGGCCGTGTGGAGGGGACAAAAATCAGGCCCGATGATCTCTGGTGTGCCGAACGCTTCGTAAAAGGTCTTACCGACGAGCGAATCCATCGGCTGGTGCTGTGACGGATCGTCCGCTCCCGGGAGCTTTTCGTTCGGTAAGACGTCGCGCCCGGCGCCTGGGCTGCGCCCGAATCGTTCCGAAGTGTGAATTCGTACAAAAGACGGTTGCACCAAAGAATCCGCAGCTCGTGATTCAAAAGCGAGACGCCGTCGGGAAGCTGGTCCAGAATTCCACCGGCGTGCAGAATGCTTGCCACGGACGAATGGTCGTGTTGCGAAACAGCCATACCGTCTTCGGCCAACTGTGAGAACTCGAGCTCCGCGTCGATCTTTGGCGTGCTCGCCAGGCGCTTATCGGCGGCGCCTTCGGTCGGCGGCACCAAGCCTTTACCGCCAGCTTCCGTGATTTTGGGGCCGGCGTCCGGGATTTTCGGTGTCGTGGGCACCCCTTCCACAGCTCCGCATTTGTCAAAACGATGGCGGTGATCGGATTATAAAATCGCGTGAACAGGTGAGCAACACAACGTCCCGCGTCACTGCCGCGTGACGTGCAGGCGCGGGTTGGCGGTTTCGAGGTTGTCGATGCCTCGCTGCGACGGACCTCCCCTGCGGCTCACATACACTTTGCGCAAACTTGTGATCGTCGCCAACTCAGCCAGGCCTTGATCGGTTATCAGCATCCCTTCGAGATCGAGGATCTCGAGCGACGACAACTTCGCGAGATTCGCCAGCCCCCTGTCGGTGATCTTCGTTCCCGCCAGGCTCAAGGTTTGCAACTCGGTGAGTCCGGCCAGATGCGCGAGCCCCGCATCGGTGATCGGCGTACGCCCGAGATCCAGAAAACTCAGATCGTGCAGCTCGGCGATCGGCGCCAATTCGGCATCGTGAACTTCCGATCCGGCCAGGATCAGTTTGACGGCATGTCCCTCGGCGTTCGTCTCCACCTGACCGTGAACGCGCTGCATCGCGGCAATCGCGTCCAACTCGGCACGCGTGGGAGGGCCTTCGCTGCAGCCGGCTAACGCCGCCGCCAAGAGCACGAACATTCCTCGAATCAGGGTGAAACCGCTTCGCACGCCCGCAGTCCGCCGAAAAGAAACTCTCTCGGAGATTCTATTCTACCTTGCCGCGCCGTTAACAGGCTGATCCTGGGAAGGTTTGTCGGTCGGGGCCTCGGCCGTCGGGGTGCCGTTGGCCGACGTCTTGGTCACGGAGCCCGAACCGGACGGAACGGAAGTCATGACCGGTTTGGCCGTCGTCACCGTGCGCCGAGCCGGGTCCAACTCCGGCCAAACGCGCGTCCGATACAAGGAAAGCCCGTCGACCGAGTGATACATCGCGCCGCATTCGCACGGCGCCAGGCGGTTTTGATTCAGATCGTTGGCAATGGCGCCCACCGCGCGGCGGAGCCATTCCTCGTTCATGCGAGACTGCGGAAGTGCCACGCAGAGGAACTCCAGAATGTGCCCGGTCGATCCGAGCCGCTTTTCGAATTCCTGTGACTGGCCGGGTCCCCGGAAAAAATTCGAGGAAAACGTCCCGTCCGGGTTCTGCAGCGTCCGCGCCTCTTCGACATATCGGCGGACTTTCTGATCGGCTTCGAGCCACGCTCCATACAGCGGGCGCCCCGTGGTCAGATAGGCGTTGCGAGCGTAGGCCAGGGCAAAAAGCCCGTGCGCCCCACCGCAAGCACCCGCCGTCACCGTTTTGCCCGTCTCCACCTGCACCAGCCGTTCGATGCTCCACGGCTCGCCGTCTTTGTTCGTCCACTGGGCATCGGGTTCCAGGTAGTGAGTCAAAAACCACAGCACCCAGGTGACCTCTTCCCGGTCGTTCACTTCCATCTGGGCGCCGCGGATCAAATCGCTCACCGTCACCGTTTCGCCGGATCCAGTTTTGAATTTGAAATCGAGCGGCAGATCGCACATCGTCAGGCAGGCCATGAACTGGCAGGGATGCCCCTGAAAGGCGTAGGGCGTCCCGTTGTAGGGATGGGCGTGCCCGCCGTAGGACGTCTTTTCAAACCACGGCTGTCCCTGATAGGCCGCACCGTTGGCGATCCACTCGAGGGCGTTCACCTTCTGGCCCTTGAGTCGCAGCATGTAGTCCCGGCGATAGGCCAGCATCCCGTGCATGATTTGCCACGGTGTGTGAACGTCGGCGTCGAGGAAGCGTCGGGAGGTGACCCGAATCGCTTCGTCAACCTGTCCGGCCAGTGGATCGGCAATCGACGGCGCAGGTGCCGGTTCGGGAGCAATCCTCGCCAGCGGGGGAGGAGAGATCGTCTTTGATTCGTCGGCTCCGCGGGCGATGCCGCCCAACCCCAGCATCCCCGCTCCGGCCAGCACCATCGTCCATCTGCGCAATCTCGAGAGGCTCATCGGTCTGTCAATCTCCTGAAGCGATATTCGCTCGTCTTGTGCAAATGCGGGCGTGCGCTCGCCCTGGCAGGTCCAATCGCTGCGGCAGCTCCGCCTTCGTCGTCGGTTCACGCGGCCGGTAGAACGCAGGCGAGAAAGATTGTACGATCAATACAGCTTTTCTCAATGATCCAGTCTTCCGAATTCGCCCAATTGTGACAATCCTCCCTTACTTCACGAATTGGGTCGCTGAAAACCGCGCAAATCGATGGCCCTGGCACGATCGGCTTTGACACTCCATTGAGTCCCGATCCGATTTCCCCTAAGACCAATCGGCCGAGCAAAAAGGGTGAACGCAAAAAAGACCGATCCCAGCGGTCAATCAGCGAATACGTTGCGAACACGGCAATGGGCAGATCCCGAATGACGGGAAAACGCCGCAGGAACCGCGCAGTTGGAACCAGCCGGACCGCGCCGCCGGACCCTTGGCAGTGCGAATTTGTGGGTTCCCGCAATTACCGCCTTAGGAGCGCAGGCTCTTCCACGGCTCTTGGTCGCTCATGTCAACCACGAGTGGACCGCGACACGTGGCGGGCGAGAGGATGGCGAGAAACTCGAGCGTCGTACTCCCGGCGTTGTATGTGCCGTGGACGACGTCCTTCGGGATGTGGGCGACCTGGCCAGCCGTCAAAACCTTCTTTTCGTGGTCGACCCACTGCTCGGCCGAGCCGGCCAGAATATAGAGGATTTCTTCCATCTCGGGATGTTTGTGAAACTTGTGCGCTTCTCCCGGCGGCATATGGACGCGAACAAGGAGCAGGTCCTTGGCGTCGGTTAATCCGGGGCGGCACAGCCAGTCATGCGGCCCCCACGGCAATCGCTCGACCTGCATTTCTGCTTGTGTCACGAAGCGCCGCGGGCTCTCGGTCATGGAGTCTTCCGTTCTTCAAGATTTCCAATGCATCCGTCAATCTGGCCGATCGATTCGCCAATCGCCCCTCGAACCACGAGGTCGGCAATCCCGTCGAGCGAGGTCGGCTCACGGTTGATAATCACGAGCCGCGCCCCCGATTCCTTGGCGAGGGCGGGTAGCTCGGCGGCCGGCGTCACTACGAGCGAGGAACCGATCGCCAAAAACAGATCGGCCTCCCGCGCCCAACCGATGGCACTCTGCAGAACTTGCGGTGAGAGCGACTGGCCGAACGAAATTGTCGCGTGCTTGGTCAACCCGCCACAACGGGCACAGCGGGGAACGGCCTGCGAAGCGTGAAACTGTTCCAACATCTCCGCGGCGTCGTACCGCGCGGCACATTCCAGGCAGCCGACTTGCCGGGCCGTCCCGTGCAGCTCGAGCACATTGTGGCTGCCGGCCAACTGGTGCAGCCCGTCGATATTTTGCGTGATCACGCCGCGAAGCCGCCCCGCCGCTTCCCAGCGGGCAAAGGCCCGGTGGGCGACGTTCGGCTCGGCGGAGGCGAATTGCAGATGCGTCTCGGCCCGTTGACGCCAGTATTCGATCTGGGCCTCCGGGTCGCGGAGGTATTCGTCGAACAGGATCGGCCGGCGGCGAGACCAGACCCCGCCGGGAGAGCGAAAATCGGGAATACCGCTTTCCGTGCTGACGCCGGCGCCCGTAAAGACGACGGCCGAGATGGCCTGGGCCAGCCAGTCGGCAATGGCGGTCGGCATGCGATCCACGCGTTGGCGCCCTCTCTATCGGAAACCGAGCGACCTAAAGAAATCTGGCAAAACGACGTGGCATTTCCGGCGGATTTAGTGTACGTCTGTGGATAGTTCAACGGTGTCGATGGACCTCAAATCCGGCACTACGTCCGGGCCAACTTTGCAGACGGGGACGCCGATGACGACCACCACCACTCCGCAGCCGACAGTCTACATCGTCGACGATGACCTGGCGACGCGCAAGTCGCTGCGCTGGCTCGTCGAAACCTTGGGTGTTCCCGTGCAGACGTTTCACTGCGCGGTGAGTTTTCTCGACGCGTACGACCCGTCGATGCCAGGGTGCCTTGTGCTCGACATGATGATGCCGGGCATGAGCGGCCTGGAACTACAAAAGGAGCTGCTCCATCGCGGCATCGACATCCCGGTGATCGTGCTGACCGGCTATGCCGACGTCTCGACGGCCGTCGTCACACTCAAGAACGGTGCCGTCGAATTCCTCGAAAAGCCGTTCAACGACGACGTTCTCTTGGAACAGATTCGCAAGGCCCTCGCTCTCGACACGCTCCGCCGCAGCCAGCGCGGGCGCGTGAGGTCGTTCACGAACGGATGGGCCGCCTGACGCCGCGCGAACGCGAAATTCTCGATCTCGTCGTCGAGGGACTCTCGAGCAAAGAGATCGCCGGCCGCCTCACGGTCAGCTTCAAGACGGTTGAGGCGCATCGTGCCAAGGTGATGCGCAAAATGGAGGCCGAGAGCGTCGCTCAACTGGTCCGCATTGTCGTCTCGTCCAATACGACGAATGCAGCGAATCTGCAGCGGGAAGAGTTCTCCTCGCTCGACGCGACCACTCCCCGGCCGTAAATCGTGGCGCAAGCTGCGAGCTTGCCCGTGTTTCGTTGAAAGCGCATCGCGACTCACGCCAAACGGCGATCGTTCAGTTGGCAGCTTGCCCCACGACAGGGGCTACTTCGCCGCGTTTCCGCCGACGCATAACAGGTGCGAGGCCGTGCGGAAGTAGAGGCGGCCGCCGAGGAGGGCGGGCGTGGCCAGGACCGGTTCCTGCAGGTCGTTTTCCGCAACGACCTGGAACGATTCTCCCGCCTGGAAGATGGTGGAGCGTCCCTCTTCGCTCGTGACCAGAATGCGTCCCTCCGCCACGATCGGCGACATCGAAAACCGACCACGGAGCCGGTGTTGCCACACCGTGCGCCCGTCCACGACGTCGATACACGTCGCGATCCCCGTGTCGTTGACGATATAAATCCGGCCCTCGTAGTAGAGGGGGGAAGGAACGTGTGGACCGCCCCGCAGGTTCCGCCAGGCGACGTTTGTCTCCGTCAGGTCGCCCCGCCCTCCCGGTCGGATGCCCATCGTCGGCCCGTTGCGGCCCGAGGCCGAGATCAGCAGACCGCCTCCCACGACGACCGTCGGGATCGCCTCGCGCGACGTCCCCGTCACGCGCCACAGTTCCTTTCCGGTCTCGGGTTCGTACCCGGCGATAAAGCCCGAGCCGTTATAGACCAACTGATCGCGATCGCCGATGCGAACGACAACCGGCGTCGACCAGCAGGCCGCATTCTCGCGTTCCTGCTGCCAAAGCCTGGCTCCGGTCCGCTTGTCGAAAGCGGCAAACAGGCTCTTGCCGCGCGTTTGATATTGAATGCAAATCACTTCGTCCTTGTAGAGGACGGGGCTGGTGCCCGGACCGTGCATAGTGGGAAAGAGCCCGAGGTCGACGTGCCATTGCTGGTGGCCGTTGAAGTCGACGCACAACAGGCCGCCATTGCCGAAAAAGGCAATCACGCGCTGGCCGTCCGCCACGGCTGTCGACGAAGCGAACGTATTTTTCGTGTACAGACTCTCCCGTGCGGCCGAAGCCGGCGCGCTCGTCTGCCAAAGCAACTTCCCGTCGGGGCGGGCGTAGCAGACGATCTTTCGCTCTTTGCCGTCCGCTGAGGCGGTCGTGATAAAGATCCGGTCGTCCCACACCACCGGTGAACTGTTGCCGCGACCGGGAATGTCGACTTTCCACACGACGTTTTCGTTCGGCCCCCAGTGGAGCGGGAGTTCCGTGTCAAAGGTCGTCCCTTGTCCGTCGGGACCCCGCAAGCGGGGCCATTGCCGCTCGGCGCCCGCACTCGGCATCAACGCACGGACGGAAATCACCTTCCGCTCGCCCTCGCGTCGGGAACGGCGTGCCGCGCTGTCGAGCGCCGCCTCCAGCTTCGTCCGATCTTCAAAAGGAGGCCGGCGATGGCGTTTGGCGTACGCCGCGCGGATCATTGCCAGAAAGGTATCGGTGATGTGCCGGCGACGCTCATAAGCGGCCCGCAGGGTCGGATCGGCGGCGATCTTCGCCGGACCACCGTGCTGTTCCGCGAAGACGAGGTAATTGTCGGAGGTGGCGACCCGCTGCCACTCGGCCTCGAGGTCGGTCGGAATCATGGTCCCCATCACGGCCCGGTAGTCGGGGCTTGTCAGGTCCCGTTCCAGGACGGCCAACTCGGTCGAGAGGGGATACGGATTGGCGCTTGCCGGCTTAGCCGCTGTCTCGCCGCCCGGTGCCGCTTGAAACCACGTCCCCACGAGCAGGACAGCTGCGCATGCGATCAAAGTCCCCGGAAACACTCTCCGGGCCTTGGTTTTCGGACCGCGGAGGTCCCACGTGATTGGTACTGCGTCTTGGTGCATCGACACGTTAAACTAGCCGAACCTCACACATGCCTCAAGTTGCGTGGCGACGGGCGGAGATTTGGACGCACTGCACGAAACATTCGAGATCGACGGCGTCCGCGTCGCCGACACGTTTGCCGAAGCCTTTCCCGTGACGGGCGCCCGACTGATTGTGACGGCCGAAACGCTCCCGTGGGCCCAGACGGCAGCCACGGTTTTCTGCGGCAACGCCACCAGCGTCATCGCCTGCGACGTCGAGGCGGCCATCGAAAGAACCCTGTTGCCGGCCGAAACGCCCGACGCACGCCCCGGCGTGAGCCTGATGGCCTTCGCCTTCAGCCGCGACGCCCTCGGCAAGGCGGTGGCCGCCCGTGTGGGGCAGTGCATCCTCACCTGTCCGACCACCGCCTGCTACGACGGCCTGCCAGGCTGCCCCAAGGAAAAACAGATCGCGGTCGGCGGCCAACTCCGCTATTTCGGCGACGGGTTTCAATCGTCAAAAAAAATCCTGGGCCGCCGCTTGTGGCGAATTCCCGTCATGGACGGCGAATTCACCTGCGAAGACCGCTTCGGCACGGCGAAGGGAGTGGCGGGGGGCAACCTGATTATTTGCGGCAGAACACAGGCCGCCGCTCTCGAGGCGTCGGAAAGGGCCGTCGCGGCAATCGGCACGGTCTCCGACGTGATCCTTCCCTTTCCCGGCGGAATCGTCCGCAGCGGCAGCAAGGTCGGCTCCCGCTACAAGAAGCTCAAAGCGAGCACGAACGACGCCTACTGCCCGACCCTCCTCGCCCTGACGACAAGTGCTTTACCCGAAGGCACCTCCGCGGTTTATGAAATTGTGATCGACGGCCTTTCGTTCGACAGCGTTCAGGCCGCCATGCGCGCCGGACTGCGTGCCCTTATCGCCTCGAAGGAGCTGACCCTGATCACGGCCGGCAATTACGGCGGGAAACTCGGTCCGCACCAGTTCCGGCTGCGCGACCTTCTGTGAGCGATCGACAGTCCATTCGGGAGAAACGCCGATGAAACCCGAAATTGAGGCCGCGATCGTCGTCCCCCTCGGCAAGCGGAAGGTCGCCTTGCTCTTTCTCGGCAGTCTGGCGTTCGTCGCCGGCTCGATTTGGATGTGGTCAAACGCCGATATTCAACCGCGATATCCACCGCTCTATGTGAAGGGGGTGGCGCTATTAGCCGGCGCCTTTTTCGCACTCTGTGCCATCTATTCGTGCGTCAAGCTCTTTGACCAACGGCCCGGCTTGATCGTCGACGGCGAAGGAATCATCGACAACTCGAGCGGGGTGGCCGCCGGCCGCATCGGCTGGGACGAAATCGTCGGACTGCAGGTCTACCAGATCGCCGGCCAGCGATTTTTGACGATCCTCGTCACGGACCCGCAGAAATACGCCGGCCGCGGACCGTTCTTCACGCGAATGGCCAACGCGGCGAACACGCGGATGACGGGGAGTCCTATCAACATCTCCTCGTCGACCCTGCGACTCAAGTTTGAAGACCTCGTCGAGATGTTGACGGCCACGTTTGAGAAATGCGGGAAACAGGGTCGAGGGAAAGGCGGTCGTTGAGCCAGCGCCAAGCGGGGTCTTGTTCCGACCCGGCCGCGACTTCCCAGGACCGCGGCGGGCCGCTAAAGTCGTGCTGAACTCCTGCTTGCTGCAGAAGTCCTCTTTGCCATGACCAGCTACGCGAATCGGCTCCACCAGGCCGTACGAGCCAAGAAGACGGCCGCTCTTGTCGGTCTCGATCCGCGTTTCCGCGACCTGCCGGCACCCATCGTCCGCTCTGCCCAGAAGCGGGAGATTCGCGACCCGCGGGCCCTGGCCGCTGCCGCTTACGAGGAATTCTGCTTTCGCCTGATCGACATCGTCGCGCCCCTGGTGCCGGCCGTCAAGCCGCAGTCGGCATTTTTTGAGGAATGCGGCCCGGAAGGCGTGCGGACGCTGGCGCGGGTGATCCGGCGGGCCCGGGAGGCCGGGCTGATCGTCATTTGCGACGCCAAGCGGGGGGACATCGGCTCGACGGCGGAGGCATACGCGGCGGCGTACATAGCGGGCGAAGACCCCGATGCCGCCCCGTTTGCCGCCGATGCGCTCACCGTCAATCCGTATCTGGGTGAGGACACGCTCGATCCTTTTGTGCGGCTGGCCCATGAGCGGGGAGCGGGCGTGTATGTGCTCGTGCGCACGAGCAACAAGGGGGCTGGCGTCTTTCAGGATCGAGTGGCCGATTCGCAGCCGATTTACCGCCACGTCGCCAGCGTCGTAGAGAAGCTGGCCGCGTCGACGGCCGGGGCCGACGCGTATGGTTGCGTCGGCGCCGTCGTGGGGGCGACCTATCCGCGCGAGCTGCGGGAGTTGCGCGGAGCGATGCCTCATGCGCCCCTGCTCGTGCCGGGCTTCGGCAGCCAGGGGGGCACCGCGGCCGACGTAGCCGGCGCCTTCGGCGAAGACGGCTTGGGGGCGCTCGTCAACAACTCCCGCGGGATCAACTTCGCCCACGTGCGCGAGCCGTACCGCGGAACGTTTGGCGACGAGCAATGGGAGCAGGCGGTCGAGGCGGCGACCAAAGAGATGATCGCCGAACTGAACCGCCACACCCCGGCCGGCAAACTCGGCTGAGTGTTTTCGTTCTGCGGTTAGCCTTCGTCCTGACGCCCCTTTGGTTGACGGCCCGCTCGGCGGCGCGGCACAATCGGAGCATTCCCCCGCCCTTGCTCCTTCCTTTGAGAGGCCACCATGAGACCAGTTGCTTTCGCCCTTGCCGTTTGCGTCATGGGGTTTGGAATGAATGCTGCCCGCGCTGTCGACGTCGGCCAGAAGGTGCCCGAGTTCGAGGCGACCGACGATCAGGGCCAGCCCTGGAAGTCCTCCGACCACGTCGGGAAAGGCGTGTTGGTCGTCTACTTCTATCCCGCCGCCATGACGGGGGGCTGCACCAAGCAGGCGTGCGGTTTTCGCGACGACATGAAGACGCTCAAGGCGAAAGGGGTCGAGGTCGTCGCGGTGAGCGGCGACGAAGTCCGTAATCTGAAGTTCTTTAAAAAAGTGCACGACCTCAACTTCACGCTGCTCTCGGACGAAAACGGGAAAGTGGCCAAGGCGTTCGGCGTGCCCCTCAAGGCGGGCGGCGTGTTTAAGAGCAAGATCGACGGCAAGGTGGAGCTTCTCAAGCGCGGCGTGACAACCGCCCGTTGGACGTTCGTCATCGACAAATCCGGGAAAGTCGTGCTGAAAGAGACGAAGGTGAACGCCCCCGGCGACAGCAAGGCGGTCCTCAAAGCCGTCGAATCGCTGACCTCGGCGTGAACGCTTTGCCAGTGAACCGTTGATCCGCCAGAATACCTAGGACGCCGGAAAACCGCAGAGATTTACTTGGCTCGGCCGGGGGGATTGGTCTACCATGTGCCGATGCCGCGACGCCCGGAACGTTTTCGAGGGCGTCGGTTCTGTTCGATTGACACAGATGGAGAACGTGATGAGAAGGCATTTCGGACTGCCGACGGCTTTGACCGCCGCGGCCATCATCGGAATGGGAATGGTTGCGTGCGGAACGAGCGTGCGTGCGGACGAGGTGAAGTCGGGTCTCAAGCCGGGCGAAGCGCCCGCCGCGTTTCTCGTGCAGGACGCGACCGGACCGGCCGCCGGGACGAAGCTCTGCTACCGCTGCCGTTACGGCGGAAACCCCGTCGTCGCGGTCTTCACTCATAAGCTCGATGCCAACCTGACCAATCTGGTCAAGAAGGTCGACGCGGAAGTCGAAAAGAACAAGGACAAGAGACTCAAGGCGTTCGTCGTCCTGTTGACCGACGATCCCGACAAGGCCGAGCCGCAGCTCAAGAAGCTGGCGGAAACGAACAACATCAAGAACGTCCCGCTGACGATCTTTGACGGGCCGTTGGGACCGCTCGATTACAAGCTTTCTCCCAAGGCCGAGACGACCGTGCTCATGTGGGTCAAGAGCGACGTGAAGGTCAACCACGCCTTCTCCTCCGACGGCAAGCTCAACGAGCAGTCGATCGAAGCGATCCTCCATGACACGAGCAAGATCCTCAACTGACCCCGGTCGGTTCGAGTCCAGACTTTTGAGGAATCCCTGACCCACCCAAGCCCGACGCAAGACGCGTCGGCTTGGGATTGTGTCGGGCCTCGCCGGCGGCCTCACGCTGGCTCGAGATTTCTCGTTTTTCTAAGTGTCCAGTACGCGCGAGCTGTACATTCTTTGGACACTGACCCCGATTTATCTGCGTTTTTGGGGATTTTTCTGTGTTTTCTGCGGCATAAAAAAAGGGATACCACCACAGAAAATTCCCACCCGCGGGTAGGCCCCCTTGACGCCTGCCGCATAATTGTTGATGGCAAATTTGGCGGCCGGTGCCGGCACGAAAGGCGTGCTTCTCGCCGCGTCGAGCCATTCGCGGGCTGACGTGCGCATGCTTTCGTCGCCTCGCCGCGGTGCGCATCGCACTAGCTTTCGGGCAACGCGAGAGCCTCTTTCACTGCGTTGAATGTGTTCGTCGCGTAGCGACCGAGTGATTGAACGCCCGTCGCGCAAATCAGGATGATGACGGCCAGCATCACGGCATATTCGGTGGCACCGGCACCGCTTTCGCCGATCAAGAAGCGTTTCAGCCGGTTCCGACGGGTCATCGCGATGCTCAATTGAAGATCGCCGACCTCAACTCCACACAGGAGGGACACTCAACCCTACTTTTGGAAAAAGGCAAGTCAAATCCGAAGTTTGGACGGGTTTGCCGAATTCCCCTTCGCACGTGCCGCTGCTCAGTGCCCGGCGTGCTAATCTGCGGCACTAATTCCAGCCGACAAGCATGATCTGCATCACGCTGGCGGCAACCGCGGCCGTGATGCCGACCCGCAGGTTGTCGTTGGTCCGCGAGGGGAGCGATTCGGCAATCGCCGCCGCGAGGGTTGTCACCCCCGCCATGGTGAGTGCCACGCCAAAAGCGACGGGATGCGTCGCGCAAGCCAGGCTCGGATAGGCCGCGGCCCAGAGGTTTCGCGTCTCCATGCCGTAAAGGAAAGCGGCCATCGGAGTGCCGATCAGCAGGAAACAGGCCGTTCCCACGATCGTCTTGTGCTTGTTCCAGGGGAGCGGCCTTCGACCGAACAGCATTCCCCCCAGCGTCGCCGATCCGTCGCCGAAGGCGAACACGCCCAGGACCAGAAATGCCACCTCGACCCGTGGCGCAAACAAGATCAGGGTGGCCAGGATGCTGCCGGCATAACTTGTCACCGCGATGATGCAGTCGGTTTGCCCCTCTTCCGCCCGTTTAATGCAGTGAAAGCGGACGAAGGTCACGACGGCACCCGCCACCACGGCGGCCCCGACGGACGTCGCCACGATCCAGCGGTGCGGATGCGGAATCACCCACAGCACGAGGGGTATCAACCCCGGCAGCATATGATGTGCGCGTCGTCGCACCTCGGCCGCACCGAGCCGCTCGTGGATCAGATCGCCGAGCGAAGCCTGCCGGGCCGAAATCCGTGGTTTGCCGACGATTGTCGTCATTCCGAATCCTCGCCTCGTGGACGGTTTCACGACTTGCCCGAGAAACTACGCAAGATGCGTGCCATGTGCGGACGGATGTGACACGCAAACTCATGAGGCGGCAAGCTCGGTAGCGGTTCCGTCGACGTGCTCGAGGACGGCCACGGGGAACTGGCTCAGCACCGCTGCGACCGGAAGGCGGCAGGACCCGCCCGCTTCGTCCGTGGAGAGGACGTCGACCGTCTCGCCCGTGAAGAGATTGCGGAACTTCGTCCCCCGCGCCTGGGCCGGCAGCACGATTTCCGTGTCGGACCAGATCTCCGGGCCGATGGGGGGGCGGTCCGTATCGCCGATCAGTCGGGCGACGAGCCGCGGGACGGCGACCAGCACCTTTGTTTGGGGCGTTTTTCGCACAAAAAGACACAGATTCTCTTTGCCCGCTCCCCTTGCCTCGAGGGGAATATAGCGCGGTCGCAAACAAGCCCGCATGGTCGCGGCGCAGGCTCAAGCACTTCCAAATCACGTAGAGCTTGATGCTGCCGTCGATCCGCTTTTCGACCAGATCGCGAGCCAGTTCGGCAAGCCCGCCGTCCCCCCTTCCGAACGCTGGCGCAGCCGCTCGAAAATCTCCTGCCGATGGGCGTAATCGACGGGCCGCCGGTTGTCGGGATCGACCAGGCTATAGTCCCAAAGCTCGGTCCCCTGATAAATATCGGGAACACCCGGACAGGTGAGCTTCAGCACCGTCTGAGAAAGCGAATTCCAGATTCCGAGCTGGCTGACCCGTTTGGCAAACGGCTCGAAGTCGGCCAGAAACGGGTTTCGCCGCGACGGGTCGAGGAGGGCCGCGATGAATTCGTGCGTCCCCTGTTCGTAAGCTTCGTTCGGGCTGACCCAGCTCGTATTGGCCTTCGCCTCGTGCGTCGCCTTGAGCAGGTATTGCTGAATCCGCTCGATGTAGTTCGCACGTCCGTCGGCGTCCAGCGGTGCGAGGGGCCAGGTCCCGACCAGGGTCTGGTAGATCAGGAATTCGTCATTGCGGCTCGGTGCGGATTCCTCTTCCACCGTCCGCTTTTTGCCTTGATTCATCCGGGCCCATTTAAAGACGCGCGAGCGGAACTCATTCGACAGTTCCGAGAGGACGTCGATCCGCGCCCGGGTGTCCTCTCCCCGTTTCGTGTCGTGCGTGGCCGTGGCGAGCAGCGACCGGGGCCAGTGGGCCTGCCGTTCCAGGTTTTGCTGGTGGAAGGCCGCCACCGGAGTGCCGAAGCGTTCGGGATCGCCGCCGACTTCGTTGAGCGAGATGAGCCGGTTGAAGCGATAAAAGGCCGTGTCCTCGACCGACTTGGCCATCACGGGGCCGGTCACCTGCTGAAAGCGGCCGACGAAGTGCTGCTGTTCGGCCTTGCCCGCCTCGTCGGGGCAATAGGCGTTGGACAGGAGCAAGATGTCGCGGACGAGGTCGAAGATCGAGGCGCTGGTCGCCGGGTTCCGCCGTTTGGCGCGGCCGACGGCCAATTCGATATAGCGGCGGTCGCGGTCGCTCACTCCCTCCGGCGTGACGTACGTGCGATAGACCGGAAAGCAGGCGATCACCTCGCGGAGCGCTTCGGTGAGGCTGTTGAGCGTGAAGTCGCGGCTGCGGCGATTGAGTTCGGAAATCCGATCGAGGTGGTGCCCCAGGACGTTGATTTCCGCGGCCATCGAGGACTGCATGATCAGCTTCTTGCAACGATAGACCAGTTCCTTGAAATCGAGGTGGTGCCGGACGAACCGCGCATACAAAGCGTCGAAGTTCTTGGCCTGCGTCCGATCGATGAAGATGCCATTGAGCACGTTCAGGAAGTCGTAACCGGTCGTTCCGTCAACGGGCCAGTTTTCGGGGAGGCGTTCGCCCGGCTCCAGGATTTTTTCGACGACTACGTAAAGCGACTGGGAGAACGGCTCCTGCTTTTCTCCCTGCGACAGCGCATCAAAACGGCGCCCCAGCTCGGCCTCCAGTTCTTCCCAGGTCGCGGCCTGCGCGGCGTCCGTCGGCTCCCCGTGGGCGGCGGGCGAATCGGGCGACAGGTTTCGGGACTCAAACTCCGCGCGGCAGAGCTGCAGGAAGCGGGCCCGCTGCAATCTCCACAGGTACTGGGCCGGATCGTACAGCCCGTCGGGATGGTCGATCCGCAGTCCGGTGACCTTTCCCTCGGCCAGGAGCCGCAGGATCAGGCCGTGCGTCTTCTGAAAGACATCGGGCCTCTCCATGCAGAGGGCCGCCAGCTCGTTGACGTCGAAGAACCGGCGATAGTTGATTTCATCCGCGGCCACCCGCCAATAAGCGAGTCGATAAGGCTGATCCTGCAGCAGTTGATCCAGCAGGTCGAAACTCCGCGGTTCCCCCTGGATGCCGTTAAAGAGCGCGACATTCTCCTGCAGGACCGTGTTGACCTCGGGGGAAGCGGTGGCGAGTTCGGCCAGGCGGCGTTTGATGACCTCTTTTTCACGGCGCCGCTCGCTGACTTTTTCGGGATCCGTCTCGTTCCGGGCGGGGAGATGGCTGATCGCCGTGAGGACGCTTTGATACTCGAGCAGGTGCGGGTTTTCGTTCCCCAGGCGGGCAGCGAGTTCTTCGATTCGTTGGTTGAGAATTATCGCCCAGGAATGCGGCTCGATCGGCAGGCGGCGGCTGAAATAGTGCAGCCAGAAGGCCCCCTCCTCAAACGACAGCACAAGTTGCTGCTCTTCGAGCACTTTGCCGAACTGATCGCCGAGAATGGGCAACAGGACCTTGTACGCCAGGTCGGGTTTCAGCGGCATCCAGTCGATGTCGAAAAACGAGGCGTACGGCGAGCCGGGCCCGTTCTCCAGCACGTCCATCCACCACGCGTTGTCGTCGCTGGCGACGCCCATGTGATTGGGGACGATGTCGAGGACCTGTCCCATCCCGTGCGATTGCAGGGCTTGCGTAAGGGCGTTGTAGTCGGCCTCGCTGCCGATCTCCGGGTTCAACGTGTTGTGGTCGACGATGTCGTAGCCGTGCATCGTGCCGGCACACGCTTTGACGCAGGGCGAGAGATAACACTCGCTGACTCCGAGCGCCGCGAGATACTCGACGAGCCGGGTCGCGTCCTGGAAGGTGAAGGTGTGGTTCACCTGCAAGCGGTAGGTCGCCTCGGGCATCCGCCGCTCGGCCAATCGCCGCGAGACGGCCTCCAGGATCTCGTCGACCATCGTGCGTCTCGTCGAGGCGATTTCGGACGTCTGCTCGCCCGTGTCGGTCAGGGTGGAACTCATGTTGTACTCCACGATGACGGCCCGAACACCCAGAATTCGAACGGCAAGAGGACATTCACGGGATCCAGCCGACCACGGGCCCCGCCGAATCGCGCCTCTTCGGAGGCGAGGAGCAGTTTGGCGCTCGGATGATCGGCTTCGGGGAGCGGCTGCGAAAGCCGCGACAGGTTGAAAAACGCGGTCAATTCGGTCGTTTGCCCGTCCGCGTTCATCTTCCGCACCAGCCGCAGCACGGGGGACATGTCGTGCCAGTGCTCCACCAGACACGAATCCGAAGACTGCGATTCGTTGAGGGGCAACCAGTAGCGGCGGATCTCCAACAGATCGTAATACAGCCGCCGCAAACCCGCGTACCGGGAGCCTTCCTGCCAGGCCCAACTCAGTTTGGCGGATTCAAAGGTCGCTTCCGCCGCCGGATCGGGGACCTTGTCCGCCTCTCCCAGGGCGACGAATTCGTCGCGCCGACCTTGCCGCGTTTTTTCGACGATCTCCGCATCTTGAAACGAGCAGAAGTAGGGAAACGGCCGCGTTTCGCCGTATTCTTCCCCCATGAAGATGAGTGGAATATGCGGAGCCAACAGGAGCAGCCCGGCCGCCAGTCGCAGTTGGTCGGGTTCCACCAGCGCGCTCAGCCGCTCACCGGCCGGCCGGTTGCCGATCTGATCGTGGTTCTGGAGCGAAATCACGAAGCGGTCGCTCGGATGGGAGCCGACGGGGTCGCCGTGACGGCGGCCGCGATAGGCGCTGTGAACTCCGTCGTAGACGAACGTCCGGTTGAGTGCCTTGACGATCTGCTCGGGGCGCCCGAAGTCGGCGAAATAGCTCCAGCTTTCGCCGGTCAACAGGGCGTGCACGGCATGGTGGAAATCGTCGCTCCACTGCGCGTCGAGACCGTAACCTCCGGCCTGCGGCGGATCGAGCAAGCGCACGTCGTTGAGATCGCTCTCGGCAATGACGTGCACGCGGCGGCCGAGCCGCCGGGCCTCTTCGCCGGCCGCCTCTTTGATCTCCCGCAGGATGTGCCGCGGGCTGCCGTCATAGATCGCGTGGACCGCGTCGATCCGCAGGCCGTCGACATGGAAGTCGCGAATCCAGTACCGCACATTGTCGAGGACAAAGGCCCGCACCGCGTCACAGCCGCGGCTGTCGAAGTTGATCGCGCGTCCCCACGGCGTGCGATAGCGGTCGGTGAAATAGGGCCCGAACTCGGCGAAATAGCACCCTTCCGGGCCGAGGTGGTTGTAAACGACGTCCAGAAACAGGGCCAGACCCGTGCGATGGCAGGCGTTGACCAGCCGCTGCAGCCCGCGCGGCCCGCCGTAGCTGTTCTGGACGGCGAAGGGATAGACCCCCTCGTAGCCCCAGGCCCGCGTTCCGGGAAACTGGGCCACCGGCATCAGCTCGATCGCCGTCACGCCCAACTCGCGCAGCTCTTCGAGTCGGCTCGTGATCGCGTCGAACGTCCCCTCCGGCGTAAACGTGCCGACGTGCAGCTCGTAAATCACGAGTTCTTTCCGCGACAGGCCGGTCCAGTCCCCTTCGGACCACTCGAAGCGATCGGGCCAGATGACGGCCGACGGCCGATGCACGCCGTCCGGCTGCCACCGCGACATCGGATCGGGCCGCTCGGGGCCGCGGTCGATGCGGAACGCGTACCGCTGCCCCTCTTCGATTTCCGTTTCGGTGTGGGAAAAATATCCGCCCGGCTCGGGTTTCATTTCGAAGATGCGGCACTCGCCCGGCTCGGGATACAGCGCCAACTCAAGCGTTCTGGCCGCAGGCGCCCACACGCGCCAACAAACCGATCCCCCCGACTGGGTCACCGCGCCGCAACGCGGCATCCCAGCCTGAAGTTCGTTCGGTGCTAAGGGGGGTCGGACCGTGCTCATGTTTAGGCGACGAGGTCGGCCTCTCCTGGATGATCGAGACACAAGAGCAAGTTGAAGTAATCGCGGAGGTGCCGCAGCAGCAAAAAGTGCTCGCGAACAAATTCAAAACCCGTGCGGCCCATCCGTTCGCGTTTGTCCGCATACCGCAGCAAATAACGAATGCGGTAGGCCGCGCCGGCCGGTGAGTGGACCAGGAAGCCGGTGTGATAATCGTGCACCTGGAGCGTAATCCCGCCGCAGGCGCCGCCGATCACCGGTTTTCCCTTCCACAAGGCCTCGGTCACCGTCAGTCCGAATCCCTCCTTGAGCGATTTTTGCAGCACGATGACCGCCGACCGCTGCAGGGCGTTGATCGCCCGATGTGAATCGGGAGGGAGCATCAGGACCTTGAGGTCCTTGTCCTCGCCGGCCTGCTCCATCACCTCCCGCAGCACCTCGGCCCCCTCGGGGTCGTCGTCGGCCGGGCCGCCCACCAGCACCAATTGCAATTCGGGATAATACGGCTTCACCATCCGATAGGCGGCAATGACGCCCAGCGGATCCTTGAAACGATCGAACCGGGAAACCTGCAGCAACAAGGGACGCTCGGGGTCGATGTTGAGCCGATTCAAGGTTTCCAGCCGTTCCGCCTCGGGAATCGGCCCGTTCTTGTCGGAAAGCGGATCGATCGAGGGGGGAATCATGAAAATCGGACACGGCAAAGGCCGCGCGAAGGCCGCCATCGAGAAGATCGTCGCCTGGTAGCGCTGGATTCCTCCCGCCAAGTGCTTCCAGACCACGCGGTTGGGCTTCGAGGCATCAACGTGACAGCGCCAGATCCACCGCTGCACCTGTCCCTTGGGCGTGTAGGCCGGAAGGAAGATCGGCTGCGGATCGTGGACGATCACTACGTCACCCGCCAGGTTCAAGCGTTCGGCGTTCTGCTTGTTGACCTCGTGATGCAGTTCGAAGTCGCTGGGCCGCAGCACGACCGGCAGACCTTGCAAGCCGTTATGAAGCGCCTTCGTCACGCGATAAAAGTCGGGTGGCCCGGAGATCACCTCCCAGTGCACGTCGAGTCCCAGCTCCTGCATGAGCGGGACCATCCAGCCCAAAATCTCGGCCACCCCTCCCCCGACGCGCGTGGAGTTGACGTGCACGAGCCGCCGTCCCGCCAATCGCGATGCCAGATGGCGCAGACGATCGACCTCATGATGTCCGACCACTTCTTCGTAGCGATCCAGAAGTTGCATGGTTTGGTTTCCCCTCGATTTCTGTTGAATTGCTTCTCGTGGTGCGACCACCCCGGAAGGCGATGTTCCAAAATAGGCGATTTTGGATTTCGGATTGAGAACTAGATGGCCTCAAATGCCCAATCCAAAATCGGCAATCCAAAATCCAAAATGACCTCTCCCTTTTTGCATTTGTTGCGGGCGAAACCCCACAGTCTCTCCGTCAGTTCCGCTCGGGCGGTCCACTAGGCGCTCGCCTTCAACATCGGCTGCGGGACCGGAAGACATTCGCGAAACACGTCGATGATCTGCTCCCGCACCTGGTTCAGGTTCATGAATTGCGCGTCGATTTTCCGCAATTGCGCGACGAGTCCCGCATCGGCACCGTAGGACTCGAGCCAATTGGAGAAATCGTCCGAACGGCCCGGTGTCCGCAGCCGGGCAATGTGCACGTGATAGAAGAACGACCGGAGCGAGAAGAGAGGAATCGCCTCGGCCAACGCGGCAGGCGTCGAAAGTCGTTCGCCCGTGTCGTAAGCGATGAGCCGCGAACCGACCAGGTGCAGTTCCAAACCGGGCGGACACGACGGCACGCGGTCGATGCCCCACACCCGCTCTTCGATGACATTGATCAGATCGGCCCGCAGCGATTCGATCGATTCGTACTGGTAGGGGTCGATCAGGCCGAGCTGCTCGGCCAGCATGTGGTCGCCCAGCATGTCCCAACACCAGCGGGCCAGGTCGTTGGGGAATTCATCCAAATCGAAATGGTCCGCCAGGCGCACCGCGTCATGTGGTGCTCGATCACCATGTCGGGGACCGTGCGGATCGCTTCGAGCAGTTCCCGCAGGTTGGAGCAACTTCGCCCAATCGGCATGCTTGCCAAGCTGCAGTCAAAGACGGCAAATGGCTCAGTCATCGGTCTGGTCTCCGTTTAATTTCTGCGGCGCGGCTTGTGGCGGACGTGCCGTTCTCGTAGGAACGACTCGTTCGCCGGCCTGCGCCGCGATCGTTTCCGGTTGATTTGTTGATTTCTTTGTGCCCGCCTCGAGTTCCTGCGAGAGGCGCTCGGTCATGTCGGCGATCAGGGCCTGCCAGTTGCCGGCGTCGCGATACAGCCGCCGCTGCCGCTCCGCGCCCGTCTCGAACTGTTCGAGAGGCAAGAGGGCGGCCAGGTAGTCCTCGTCGCCGTTTTCGCGGGCAATGGGCAAGAGCCGTTGGATCAGATCGTTCGCATCCTGGCGGAGAGGCCGCCGCTTGCCTCCCGGCGTGCGAATGTACATGGCCCCGAGCCCGTAGCGCGTGGCGAGCCATTTGTTCTCGACCGCGATCCAATGCCGCCGCATGTCACCGCGTCGCAAGTGAGGCCGTTCTTCAAACAGCCGCTCGGTCGCCACCACGAGACTGCGGATCAGCGCCACCAGGCTGAGCGTCGTCGCGATCGTGGCCGGGATGTCGCACACGCGAAATTCGATCGTGCCCAGTTCGGGCCGCGGACGGATGTCCCAATAGATGTCGCGGGTCGATTGGATCGCCTTGCAATCGCGCATCACGCGAAAGAACGTGCGGAAGTCTTTCCAGTGCGGGAAATATCGCGGAACTCCCGCGTGCGGCAGCGAGCGGAAGAGAGCCGTGCGGCACGACGCCAGCCCCGAGTCGATCCCCTGCCAGAAGGGGGAATTCGCGGAAATCGCCAGCAGATGCGGCAGGTGTTGCACCAGGCCGTTGATCACGGCGATCGCCGTGTCCCCATTGGGAACGCCCACGTGCACGTGCAGCCCGAAGACCACCCGGTGGTGGATCATGTAGGCCAGGCGGTCGTAAATCCGGTCGTAGCGTTCCGAGGGGGAGACGGCGTTGTTCGAATGCCGATGAAAGGGATGCGTGCCCGACAGGCCCAGGTCGTAACCCATCGAGCGGGCGATGTTCCGCACCCGCTTCAGCACGGGAAACAGGCCGGCCGCCACTTCCCGAACGTTCGGGCACACGCCCGTCTTGACCTCGATCATCGACTGCATCAGTTCCGCCGAGACGAAATCCCGCACGGTCGCCTCTTCGGCACAGCCCTTGAGGATCCCGGGAGCGCCCGAGACGAGATTGCCCGTGTCACGGTCCAGCACCATCAGTTCGAGCTCCACGCCCAGCGTGGCCTCCGGCGAACCCCGAAACGTCAATTCATCGACCTTTCGGGGCGACGCCGCGGAGCGGGCGGCAGAGGGATCAGCGACCGTTTGGTGCATGGTTGTTTCCTGGTGCCATTTTTGATTTTGGATTGCCGATTTTGGATTGGGCATTCGACGCCATCTGGTTTTTCAATCCAAAATCCAAAATCCAAAATCATTCCAGCGAGTGCAGGCTTTGCTGAGCCCGTTGCATGCCGTTTTGCAAGTCCTTCCAAGCCGTTTCCAAGACCTCCTTGAGTTCGTTGCGCCGGTGGCCGGACGCTTTCCGCATTTCGCCGAGCTTCTGCCGAGTGATGCCATACTGGGCACGCAGCGCCTGCAGGTCGTCATAGAACTGGAGCTGCCGGTCTGCAGGCACGTTGCTCGCTTTGAACTCAAACGTCTTGATCTCAGCGTCGAGCTCGTCCAGCTCCGCCTCGCGTCTCTCGATATAGGCGTCAAGAAAATCCATCCTGGTCTCCCACGTCAGATTCGCGGACCGCCTCTGCGTGAGAGCAAATTCAACACCGCAACGAAGGGGGCCGCTGCGATCATCCCCGCGGTCCCTGGCGACGTGCTGGCGGGGCGTGGCTCACTTGGTGGTCGTCGTCCCCTTAATTTGATGGGCTTCCTGCTGCACTTTTTGCGAGAGTTCGGCCGCCTTCTGTTGAGTCGAGTCGGTTGCCCGGCGAACATCGTCTTTCATTTTGTGAGGGTCGATCTTCAGGTTGACGTCGACCCGGTTGGTAACCGCCTCTCGATGTTCGGAAACGCTGAACCAGCCGCGATAGAAGCCAAAAGCACACGCCAGGCCGACGAGCAGGACAATCACCAGCCCGACATGCGTTCTCCTGACCGGGACCACTTCATAATTCGTGACCATCGTAAGTCGCTCCTTTTTCGTGGGCGCCTGATCCTTGGGAGAAGAACGCGGGCCACGAACCGGATTCTTTTTGCCTTAAAAAAGGCCCGTCCGACTCAGACGGAGCCAGTTCACGCAACTGGCGTGCCTTTTGGCCGTCGGAAAGTCGCCGAGAGGGTTTAACCGCTTGATGCGGCGGGGCTTAGTTTGCGGTCGCCTTTCCCGGGCAACGCCCAGAAATTCAGGCGGCCGCCGCAATCGGTCAACGCGTGTCCGCGCCGATCGCCCGCGATCCAAGCCGCAGAACGAGAAAGATCAGCAGCATTGCTCTTCGGCCGGCGGCGTAATCACTTTTTGCACGCCTTGCCGCATTGCCCGCAACTTCGATCGAAGGGTCACGCGCGACAATCCGAGTCGCTCGGCAGCCTTGGTCAGATTGCCGCCTGCCTGATCCATCACGTGGCTGACAATAACGCGGTCAAATTGTTCGAGAGCACGCCGATAGAGATCGCCCTCGCCACGACTCGAGTCGCTGCGAAGTAAAGCGATCAAGGCTTCGAGTTCCTCGTCTTCCAGCGGAGACATGGGTGCATTCCGCCAAAGTTCTTGGGAAAGCCACAACGCTCTCCTTCCTGCAAATGGCGAGCCATTCGCGAGGGCAGCGACGCACAAAGAGGGGTCAAGAGGCCAGGATCTCGGTGATCACGCGGCCGTGCACGTCGGTGAGACGCCGTTCCAGGCCGTTGTGATAAAACGTCAATCGCCGGTGATCGAGCCCCAAGAGCCAGAGGATCGTCGCATGGAGATCGTGAATCGAGAGCACGTTTTCCACGGCCCGATGTCCGAACTCGTCGGTCGCTCCGTAAGAAAACTGCGCGTTTGACGCCGGCACCCGCCAGCCAGGCCGTGAAGCCTTGCGGATTGTGATCGCGGCCGCTGGCCCCTTTCTGGAACGTGGGCATCCGTCCAAATTCGGTGCACCACACGACGAGCGTTTCCGCGAGTAAGCCGCGCTGTTTGAGATCCGTCAGCAGGGCCGCCGCCGGCTGATCGAGAACCGGCCCGTGAATGTCGTATTGCTTTTTGAGGAAGCGATGGCCGTCCCAATTCCCGACACCTTCGCCCATCGCGTAGGCGCCGTTAAAGAGCTGCACGAAACGTACACCGGACTCAATCAGACGACGGGCCAGGATGCAGTTCCGCGCGAACGCCGCCTTGAGCGGATTCTGCGAATCATCAGCGCCATAGAGCGCCAGCGTCGAGCGCGACTCGGTCGCCAGATTGGTAATCCGCGGCACGCTGAGCTGCATCTTGGCGGCCATTTCGTAGCTGGCGACGCGGGCCGAGAGTTCCGTGTCACCGGGAAAGTGCGCGAGATGCCGATCGTTCAACAGGCGGAGCAGATCCGACGTGGCCGCGTCGTCGGCCGGACTGACATCGCGGGGCCGCTCGAGATGGCGGATCGGCTGACTGCTGTTAAACGGCGTCCCCTGAAAGACCGCGGGCAGGAAGCCGGGCCCCCAGTTGTTGACGCTCGACTGCGGCACGCCGCGCGGATCGGGAATCGCCACGAACGCAGGCAGATCGCCGTTGACCGTCCCCAGGGCGTAGCTCACCCAGGCGCCCATGCTGGGAAACCCGTCGAGCGTAAAACCCGTCGAGAGAAAGTTTTCGCCCGGTCCGTGCGTGTTCGTCTGGCTCGTCAGCGAGTGCACAAAGCACATCTCGTCGGCGAGGGCCCCCAGGCGAGGGAGCAAATCGGAGGTCATTTTTCCCGATTCGCCGCGCGGCCGGAACGTGTAGGGACTCTTGACGAGATTACCGTTGGCACCCTGAAACGTGACGAGCTGCGCTCCGCCCGGCATCGGCTGATCGTTACGGCGGATCAATTCCGGCTTGTAATCCCACGTGTCGAGGTGACTGCAAGCCCCCGAGCAGAAGATCACCAGGACGTTTTTCGCCTTCGCTTCCAAAGGAGGCCGGCGCGGCGCGAGCGCATGGGCCGGATCAATCGCAGGCCGATAGCTCGACGCTCCGAGCGCGCCCTCGCCGCGCAACAAATGTGCCAGCGCGATGCCCGAGAGTCCCGTGGCCGTCTGCGCGAGAAAACTCCTGCGATCGAGCAGCCCGCGACCAGCGTGCGAGATCGATGTCGAATTTTGTTTCGGGGTCGAAGACATGCGTTTTTCTTACGGAAGGAACAGAAACTCGTTTGCGTTGAACAGGGCGCGACTCAATTCGGCCAAACCGAATCGCTCCGTCAGGTTCCGGGCCGACGCTTTTTCGACATCGTCAGGCGTCCTGCCGAGTACCAACTCGAACGCGCGGCCCACCTGGCGATCGAGGTCGTCGCCAACCTCGCGGCGGCAACGCTCGGCGAGCAAATGGGCCTGCTGGGTCGTAAAGCGGCTGTTGAAGAGTCCCAGCGCCTGCAGTGCCGTCGTCGACTGCGTGCGGCGCGGAGCAATCAGCCCCGCGTCAGGGCAATCGAAGGCTCCGAAGACCGAGTCCTGTTCCATCCGCACCTTTGACATGTAGACCATCCGCCGCCATTCCGTCGGTCCAAACTCCTCTTTCGGCAAATAGACGCGCACGTAGTTCGTATTGGGCTGAAACGCACTGAACCCCGGTCCTCCCATGCGTTCGTCCAGAGCGCCGCTGGCCGCCAGCATCGAGTCGCGAATGGCCTCGGCTTCCAGTCGTCGGGGAGCGAACCGCCAGAGCAACTGCGAATTCGCGTCCACCTTGAGGCCGTCCGGCCGCGGAGTCGAGGATTGCTGGTAGGCACTCGACGTCAGGATCAGCCGCTGCATGTGTTTCAGCGACCAACGCCCTCGCACCAATTCGGTCGCGAGCCAGTCCAGGAGCTCCGGATGCGACGGACGCCCCCCATTATGTCCAAAATCGGAGGGTGTCTCGACGAGGCCCCGGCCGAAATGATAATGCCACAGCCGGTTGACCATCACTCGCGCCGTCAGCGGGTTTTGCGGCCGCGCGATCCAAGTTGCCAGCGCGATGCGCCGTTTTTGTTCCGGGGACGTGGGCGGAATTTCGAGAGACCCCAGAACGCCAACTCCGCCCGGTCCGACCATCTCGCGCGGCGAGCCGGGATCTCCGCGGAACAGGCGATGCACGGCGGCCGGCTCTTCGAATTGACCGGCATAAACCATCGATGCCGCCGTGAGGCTTCGCCGTTCGACTTGCTCTCGCTTCAAGGCGGCCAGCAATTTCACCGCCTGGCGTCTCTTCTCACCATTCGGTCCCTGCGAGGACGATTCCGCAGTACTCGAGTGCGGAAGTCGCCGGGACCCGTCCTTCGGAACCTCCGATCACCACCCATCGACCGGGCGACGTTTCAGCCTCGATCGTGTAATTCACTGGGAGGCGATCACGGTAATGACCGTTGCGATCACGACTCCAAACGACGCGGCAGACCTTGTAGACGCGGCTGAATTTCACGGTAATCGAGCCGCGCCCGCGCTCGTTTGAGATCCAACTCCGCTCGTTGCCGTACCGCCCGTCGTTCAGATGCTCGCGCTTGTGAAAATCCGATCCCGGAAAAACCGAGGAAACCGCGACGCTCGTCCCTTTTGAGGCCAGCGCAACGTTCTCCAGAGTCCCCTTTCCGCCCGGCGCCAGGATTTCCAACTCATCGAGACAGGGCTCCGTGCCGTCATTTGTCGCGTGGATCGTGAATCGAATGCGGCGAACGGCCGTGGGAGCGAAATCGTCGACGTTCATCAATGAATCGACCGCCGGGCGCATTCCGAGTGCCGCCAATTCACGGAGCGTGTCGGCAATCTGCTCGTCGATTCGAGATCGTTCCGCGATGCGCCTTGAGTCGGCCGCATCGTGCCGGGGCCGATCCCCGTGCTTGACGCCGGCGAAAACAGCCTGGATCGCGTAGAAGTCGTGTTGCGGGATCGGATCGAATTTGTGGTTGTGACACTTCGCGCAGCCGAGCGTCAGTGCCAGAAAAGTCGTTCCTGTCGTGTTGACGATATCGGTCAGCTCGTCCTGCCGCTGCATACGAGTCAGCGTAGGATCAGGACTCTTCACTTTGTCGCAGGGACCCGCGACCAGGAAGCCGGTAGCCGCGTCTTCGCCGACCGCGTCACCCGCCAGTTGCTCAAACACGAACCGGTCATACGGTTTGTCGTCGTTCCAGGCGCGAATCACGTAATCGCGGTAAGGATAGGCGTCGGCCCGTTCCACGTTCGTTTCAAAACCATCGGTCTCCGCGAACCGCACAATGTCGAGCCAGTGACGCGCCCAGCGCTCGCCATAATGCGGACTGGCCAGCACACGGTCCACGAGCCGGTTCCAGGCGAGGGGATCGCGGTCCGCGACAAATTCGGCGATTTCTTCGCGAGACGGCGGCAGGCCGAGCACGTCCTGGTACAACCGCCGGATGAGTGTGCGGCGGTCAGCCGGAGGCGATGGCATGAGGCCGGTACTCTTCAGTTTGGCCGACAAAAACGCATCGATGGGGCCGCTTCCCCAAGATTGTTCCGTTCGGGGAGGAACAGGAGAGACGACCGGCTTGAAGGACCAAAAATCGGCACTCGGCAAAGGTGCCGAAGCGACCTGCGACGCGGTTTTTCCCCCAACTTCCTCGTTCACGTTCCACGGAGCGCCTTGTTCAATCCACGTGCGGAGCGTCTGAATGTCGGAGTTCGACAGCCGCGGTCCGTCGGGAGGCATCGACACTTTTTTGTCGAGACCGGCGACAACCTGGATGAGCCGGCTCGTCGCACTTTTCCCGGGGACAATTGCCGCGCGACCCGATTTGCCCCCTTTGAGCAAGGCCTCGCGCTGGTCTAACCGAAGACCGCTCTCCTGCGTATCGGGACCGTGGCAATCGAAACAGTGCCGGGCGAGGATTGGCCGAACGTCGTGCTTATAACTGAGCCGGCTGGAACCGCCGTGGGCAGCCGTTGCCGCGCCGCCAAGAATGGCCCAGAGCGTGCAGCCGAGCGAAACTAGCGTCGTTCGATATCGGCAGGCCAACGTACTCTCCGCTCAGGCGAGGAATCTTCGACTCGTCTTAACATACCATTTCGGCAGGGAAGAATGCAGTTTACCGCGCTGTCAGACCCCGGTGCGGTGATTCGGAGGCGTGCAGAAGCGAGTTGGTGTGCCGGGCGATCATCAGTTCTTCGTTTGTTTTCATCACGCGAACGGTGACAGGACTTCGTTCCGAGGAGATAACGTCCGCGTTTTTGGCGTTCCGGTCGACGTCAATTTGGACACCGAGAAATTCCAGGCCTTGGCAAATCCGTCCACGGATCGCCGGCGAGTTTTCGCCGATCCCCGCGGTAAAAATCAACGTGTCGAGTCCCCCCAGCACGGCTGCAAACGACGCCAGGAATTTCTTCGCCTGGCGACAGTAAAGCGCGACCGCATCGGCCGCATGGGAATCGGTGGCCTCCTGAGCCAGGAGATCGGCCATGTCGGAACTCGTTCCCGAGACGCCCAAGAGACCGGCACGCTGAGTCACCAGCTCGTCGACGTCCCTGACCGACATCCGTATTTCCCGGAGTAAAAACAGCAGGACGCCGGGATCGAGGTCTCCAGTGCGGGTGCTCATCACCAGACCGCCGGTCGGCGTCAGTCCCATCGTCGTGTCGACGCATCTGCCTCCCAGCACGGCCGCCATACTGGAGCCATTCCCCAAATGGGCGATGACCACACGACCGTCGGCCGCTTCCGGCCCACAATCGCGCCTAAACTCGCCGAGGATGTACTCATACGACAGACCGTGAAACCCGTAACGCCGGACTCCTTCCTCTTCAAAATGCGACGGAAGGGGGTAAATCCTGGCGATCCGCGGCATGTCCGCATGAAAGGCCGTATCGAAACAGGCGGCTTGCGCGAGGGAAGAGTACAACCGGCTGACAACTTCGATCGCCTCGATTTCGTGCGGCAGATGATCGGGGGCCAGAGGGATCAATTCCCGCAATGACTCGAGCATTTGCGGCGTGATGCGCTCCGGATGCGTGTGCTCGGCACCGCCGTGCACGATGCGATGTCCCACCGCGTCCAGGTTTTTCGCGGCGTCTCGACCCTGCAACCAATCGAAAAGCGTCTTGAACGCCGCGGCGTGGTCCGGCAGATCCTTCTTCTGTTCGACGAGTGTGGCCCCATCGGCTCCCTTGGCCTTGAAAACGCCGCCGCTCAAACCGATCCTTTCCATCCGGCCCGACAAAACGAGACTCTCGGTCGGACCCATTTGAAACAGGGCGAACTTCACGCTGGAAGAACCGCTGTTGATCGTCAAAATGCGCGTCATGCCGGATTCGCTGAGGAGTTCCGAATGAGTTTTGTGATTGGCTTGGCTGGCCTGGCGTTGATCGCCGTAATGCTCGTCGACGCGTTCGAGACCGTCCTGCTTCCCAGGCGGGTGACCCACGGCTATCGCCTGATCCGACTATTCTACCAAGGTAGTTGGCGAATCTGGCGCAGCTCGCGCGACTCATTACCTCGCCGCGGCTCCGCGAGTCCTTTCTCAGTTTTTTCGGGCCCTTGTCGGTGCTCGTGGTGTTCGGGGCTTGGGCCTTCGGGCTCGTCGTCGGCTTTGCCCTTTTGCATTGGTCGCTGCACACGCCTCTCACCGCCACCGTCGCCGGGCAATCAGCGGTTTCCTACGGATACTTCAGCGGCGACACCTTTTTTACGCTCGGTTATGGAGATCTGACGCCGCTCAGGCCGCTTGGCAAAGTCCTGGCCATTCTGGAAGCCGGGCTTGGATTCGGCTTTCTCGCCGTGATCATTAGCTATCATCCGGTCCTGACGCAGGCTTTCTCACGCCGCGAGGCGACGATCTCCCTGCTCGATGCGCGGGGCGGCTCGCCGCCGACCGCCTCGCAAATCCTGCTGCGAGCGCGGCAGTCGGGCCGCGACGATGCCATCAACTCGTTCCTGATCGAATGGGAGCATTGGTCGGCCGAACTGCTCGAGAGTTGTCTGTCGTTTCCCATGCTGGCGTATTACCGTTCCCAGCACGACAACCAATCATGGCTTGCCGCACTGACCGCGATTCTCGACACGTGCGCCCTCGAAATCTGTGGGCCTTCGTGTGCCGGCCGCTATCAGGCCCGGCTGACGTTCGCGATCGCCCGCCATGCTGCCGTGGACTTGAGTCTCGTGTTCCGAATCAATCCGGTCGCACCGGAACCGAACCGATTGACAGAAACCGATTTCGAGCAGATCAAAGCATCGTTCAAGTTCGAGGGGATGATCTTCCCGGACGGACCGGCAACCGTCGCGCAGCTCGCCGAGTTGCGGGCCATGTACGAGCCGTTCGTCAACGGGCTCGCCCAGCACTTCCTCTTTAAGTTGCCCGGATTTTTCCCCGAGCGGCTGAAGGCCGACAACTGGCAAACGAGCGCCTGGATGCCGCGCACTCCAGGCATCCGCGATCTGCAGAGCCTGGAGCGCGGCGATCATTTCGTCTGACGCGAATTACGCCTTCGAGCCGTCTTTGGCGACGGGCGGCTCGTGGATATTGCGGATCCAGATGTTGCGGAACCGCGTGGCGTTGTGATGGAACTGCAGCGTCAGCGGCAATTTCGGCGGATGGGCCGCGTACTTCGGCGGTCGATCGTAATAGGTCGCGCCCAACAGGTGGAAGTGGTTCTGGACGACGACTCCGTTCTGCAACACGGTCACGACCGCCGGCCGTTTGACCGACCCGTCGGGATTGAAACGCGGCCCGTTGAAAATGATGTCATAGCTCTGCCATTCGCCCGGCTTGCGGCAGACGTTGACCATCGGCGGATGCTGCTTGTAGATGGCTCCCGCCTGCCCGTCGAAATAGGTCTTGTTGATGTACGAGTCCAAAACCTGGACTTCGTAGAGCCCCATCATATAGACGCCGCTGTTGCCGCGACCCTGGCCTGATCCCACAACCTTGTCGGGCGTGGCCCACTCGATGTGGAGCTGGCAATCGCCGAAGGCTTCTTTGGTGCTGATATCGTGTTTGCGGGTGATGGCATAGCCGTCGCGGATCTCCCAAGCGTCGCCCCCCTTCCATTGCGACAGATCCTTGCCGTCAAACAGGACGATCGCATCGGAAGGATGTCCGCCGACCGGGCCCGGATCAACGATTTTCGGCTCCAGCCACTTGATCCCGCTCTCGTACTCATGGGCCGCCACCACCAACACGCCGGTCGACATCACACCAAAAAAGACGAGAACGACCGCCGGCCGCCTCAACCACCCTCTTCGCATCACGTTTGTGGCCATCACTGAAGTCACCTTGTTGAGAGATTCATCCGAATTCCTGGCGCCAAAATCGCCTTCGCGATCGTACCGCGAGTGGACCCAACGTGCCACCCGCCGGGCGACGAGCGACATGTGCCCGCTCGAAAGGCCCATTTCGTTCCTCATCGGCGATTTTTCTGGTTTTTCTGCGGCTAAAAAAGGGGGCTCTCCACCACAGATAAATCACCGAAAAACCACAGAAAAATGGGCGCTGCGCTTGAGGGTAGAGGCACCCACGAAGCGCGAGTACCCGGGGAAGAGGGAGTGGATAAAAATCCGGAAGCCAGAAACGATTCGTGCGGACCGACTTCCGACCTGTCTTTTACAGGAGCTGTAAAACTGATCGTGAACGAACGGCAATCCCTGCGCATAATGGGGCCAGGGCACACCACTCGCGCGAAGCCGGCGATCGTCCGGCCTGCGCACCAAGGCACTTCCTGCATGCGAATCGCATATTCCCGATTGGCACCGGTGATTTTGTTTCTCGGCGTCTGCCTGCTCGACACGAATTGTCGGGCCGCGGACGCTCCGGCGGATCAGACCGCCCTCGATCGCTACATCGCCAAGTCCGATCCCGCCTATCACTGGAAACTCGCGGGGCGCTACCCGGGCCGCGGCCAGACGACGTACGTCATCGCCCTCACCAGCCAGACCTGGCGGAGTGCCGACGAAGTCGACAAGCCCGTCTGGACGCATTGGCTCACCGTCACGCGGCCCGATAAAACCCGAGCGGGAACGGCCTTTCTCTACATCGGCGGCGGCAGCTTCAAAGACCCGCCACCCGCGGCCCCAAGTGCCCGTGCGGCCGCCCTGGCCGCCGGCACGAACACGGTCGTCGCCGAACTCAGCCTCGTCCCCAACCAGCCCCTCTCCTTTTCCGACTCTCGCCATCACGCCCGTTCAGAGGACGACCTCGTCGCCTACAGCCGCGTGAAGTACATCATCACCAAGGACGAAGAGTGGCTCGTGCGGCTGGCCATGGTGAAAAGTGCCGTGAAGGCTATGGACTGCGTGCAGGAATTCCTGGCCGGCACCGAGGCCGGCCCGCTCAAAATCGAGCACTTCGTCGTCGCCGGCGCCTCGAAGCGCGGCTGGACGACGTGGCTCGTCGGCACGGTCGATCCGCGCGTCGTCGCCATCATTCCGCTGGTGATCGACGCCCTCAATTCCGAGCAGATCACGCGGCACCATTTCGAAGCGTATGGATTCTTCTCACCGGCCCTCAAGGACTACGTCCATCACGGCCTTTTCCCCTACCGCATCGGCACGCCCGAGTACCGCCAGGTGCTCGCCATCGAGGACCCGTACAGCTACCGCCATCGCGAGCGGCTGACGATCCCCAAATTCCTGATCAACGCGGCCGGCGACCAGTTCTTCCTCCCCGACGGCTCGCAGTTCTACTTCGCCGACATGCCGCCGGAGAAACACCTCCGCTACGTTCCCAACGCCAAGCACAACCTCAAAGGGAGCGACACCCTGGAAAGCCTGCAGGCGTTCTACCAGGCGGTTCTCGACAACCACCCGCGCCCAAAATACGCCTGGAAGAAACGACCCGATGGCTCGCTCGTGGTGACGGTCGAAGAAACGCCGCGCCAGGTCAACCTGTGGCAAGCCACGAATCCCGCGGCCCGCGATTTCCGCCTCGACGTGATCGGCAAAACCTGGACGCCGACGCGGCTGGCTCCCGAAAAGCCGGGCCATTACACGGCACGCATCCCGCCGCCTTCACACGGTTACACGGCGTTCTTCGTCGAACTGGTTTACGACAGCGGCGGCAAATACGCGTTCAAATTCACCACCGAAGTCAGCGTCGTCCCGGACGTGCTGCCCTACAAATGGAAAGACGCCAAGGCGAAACTTGGCCCGGAGATACCGAACAGGTACGAGTGACTCAGCCCGGCAGACGGGCATGGCAAACTGCGGTTCATTGGTGATCGTATGTGTGTCAAATGACAATTCTCAGAAGCCGCACGAATTGCGACGGAATGGCCTTCAGATAACAGGTCCGTTGCAGCGGAGGGCACTGCTACGACGCGCATCAAATATCTTGTTTTTCTCATAGGACTTCACTGCATCGCACTCAGTGGCTGCATTCAGGGCGGTGACAGTCCTTCAGATCGGTCAAGCCAGCCAGGTGCCTCGAGACCAGCTCCTGGTCGCAAGGAGACTCCTGAAGTCAGCGAGGATGAATATCGGAAAGCCAAGGAGGAAGCGCTTGCATTTGCAGATAAGCAGACCGAGGAGAGGTTGCGTAATCCGACTGCCAAACAGATCCCTTCACCGAACTTTCCCACGGGACCCGGCCTCTGGTTGCCCACTGGGATCAATTTCTATGAGGAAAGGGATTATTACTCTGGCTACCTGTTATGCACGTACGATGTTGAAGAACACCACTACGACCAAACGAATGAACCCGGATGGTTTCGAAGCCGCGATTCTGCAAATGCGTGGAAGGGACTGCGGTCAGCTTGCTCGCTTCAAATGGGTTGCAATCATTATTTGCAATCGCGCCGAGCACAAAGGCGCGAGTACATTTGAGCAGTCCCACAAAGTAGGTGCAATTTTCGCTATGAACGAGGTTTGCGACCTGACACGCAGTCCCGCGGGCCTCGTGGCAGCCGCCAAGATGGACCGACACCCGTTCGTCTATGACCCGGCGCCACTGTCGCCGGGCGAACAGCAGCGCTGGACGATCGTTGAACGCGACGCCCGCTCGCGCGCTGAAAAAGTAGACGACACTGGCCGGTCGTCTGCGTAGCCGTTCGACAGTCGTCTAGCCGGCCCAGGCCGTTCGAGGTGTCGGGATCGCTGCTCGGCTGGGCGTGACGTCAAGGAGATCAGGGCTTGCCCTGCGGAAGTGCGGGGTTGGCCGGCAACGAAGTAAAGCGGGGACGGGCGCATATAGGGGGTTGCTGCCGCGCAAGGCAGCGACAACTTGCACAATTGCGGGCCGTATATGCGCCTGTCCCCTTTTGCGACCCCCGGCAAGACGTAGACGCCCACCCGACTGACCCCCGACGAACCGGGCCGGTACATCGGCCGCGTCCCCAAGCCGTCGCACGGCTACACGGCCTTCTTCGTCGAACTCGTCTACGACAGCGGCGGCAAATACCCGTTCAAATTCACGACCGAAGTCAGCGTCGTCCCAGACGTGCTGCCCTACAAATGGAAAGACGCCAAAGCGAAGCTGGGGCCGGACATTCCGAACAGATATGAGTGATCCAGATTTTCGTTGGAATGTCATCCCCCTAGCCCCCCGGTCTGACCGTAATTGGCACCCTCACCGATGTGACTCGACGCGCGCACGTGGCGGTCGTTCTTGGCAACCAGCAATCGACCGTCTAATCCCGGATTCCCCAGATTCCTGACCGAATCGTCGTACTGTCAGCGACAGCAGCGTTCGAGGTTCGCGCCGTGGACCGACCGAGCCACAAAACTCAGGCCCAGGGGCGGCTCGGAGTCGTTCCGGGGCAGGGAAAATCCTTGGGTCACCGACCCGATCAAAGTACTCTGGATATCGACGGTGTGTGCAAGAGTTGGAAGCGAATGCATCTGGGAAATCCCGGCCTAACGGCAAGGTCGCACGAATTCTTGGCGACCATCTCGCTGCCTACACCGCAACAGTCGGGAGGTCGGTATGCCTGAGAAATTACTGGAAGAAAAATCGGAATTGCGGTCCAACGAACTGGAATTTGCAGATCCTCCTCCCTCCGGCGAGGCCCGGATCGTCCCGATTCTTTATACTGCTTGACGACCGCTTACCGATTGGGGCGCCGGCGACGTATTCGATGGCTCGATCGATGGGAAGCAGATTGGTGAGCATCCGCTTCAAAAAAAAGACGCTCTGCTGGTTACCTGGAGCATTCACGGTTCTCGGCGTCAGTCTTGTCTCGCTCGCGGCCGCCAATGACGAGGCGGCGATTCGGCACTTTGAGACGCGTGTCCGTCCCGTGTTGATGGAACGCTGCTATAAGTGCCACTCCGGCGCCAAGGCCAAGGGGGGGCTGCGGCTCGATTCAGCGGCCTCGTTGCGACGCGGCGGGGAATCCGGCGCTGCCGTCGTCCCGTCGAAGCCCGAAGAGAGTTTGCTCATTCAGGCGGTGCGCCACGAAGGCGGTCTCGAAATGCCGCCGAAGGAGAAGCTGCCCGACGACCAGATCGCCGACCTGGTTCGCTGGGTCAAGTCGGGCGCCGTCTGGCCGACAGAGTTATCTCATTGGGCCTATCGTGCGGTGCGCGATGTCGCGCCCCCGGCTGTGCGGCAAAAGCCGTGGATCCAATCGCCGGTCGATTCCTTCATTCTCGCAAAACTTGAAGAAAGGAATCTTGCGCCGCGCCGCCTGCCGACAAACGAACATTACTTCGCCGGGCGACCTTCGACTTGACGGGCCTGCCTCCCCAGCCGCAGGAGATCGAAGAATTCCTGGCCGACGAAGCACCCACGGCCTTCGCCAAAGTCGTCGATCGACTCCTGGCTTCGCCCCAGTATGGCCAGCGGTGGGGCCGTCACTGGCTCGACGTAGTTCGCTATGCCGATGCCCGCGACCTGATCCAGTTGCCCGCGGAGAGCGATTTCCGCGAGGCCTGGCGGTATCGCGATTGGGTGGTCGACGCTTTCAACGGCGACTTGCCGTACGACGAATTCGTCACGTGCCAACTGGCCGGCGACCTGCTCCAGCCGGCCGACCCGACAAAGATCGACAAAGCGGCGCTCGTGGCGACGGGCATGCTGGCCCTCGCCGACTTTGTGCCGGGCGACGTCGACAAGGAACGAATGATCGCCGACTACGTCAACGACCAGATCGATGTGGTGGGTCGCGCTTTTCTGGGCCTGACGCTGGCCTGCGCCCGCTGTCACGACCATAAGTTCGATCCGATCTCCACCGAGGACTACTACGCTCTCGCCGGCATCTTCTTCAGCAGCCGGCTGATCCCCGGTCCGGTCAAAGGGAATACGCCTCTGGTGAAGGTGCCGCTGTTGTCGCCCGCCGAGTTGCAAGCCGCCGGAGCCCAAGCGGTGCGCGACAAAGTGCGTCTGGCCGAGCTCTCCAAGGAATTATCGACGCTGTCCGACCGGGAATTCCTGGCCGACCGGGAACGGCGGCTGAATGAAGAGGCGCCGCGTTACTTGCTGGCCAGCTGGCATTTCCTTCATCCTCCGGCAGGCGAAAATCGGCCGGCGCTCGGTGAATTCGCCGCGGCCCGCGCGCTCGACAAATCGGCGCTGGCACGGTGGATCAAGTATCTGGAGAAAGACCCTCCGCAGCCGGCAATTGCGGCCCTGCTCGCCGCGCCCAACGGTGCCGCCGCCGAACGGATGGCAGGCGAATTGGGGAAGAAACTGTCGCTGATTGGGGCCGAGCGCCGGGCGAGGACGATCCGAGATCCCGCCGCCCGAACCCTGGCCGCTGCCGAAGTCCTGCAATTTCGCGCCGACGATCGGCGGATCGTGACGGACGCGGGCCGCCGGGTCCGGCTCTGGCCGAACCGTGGCGGACTGGCCGACGATGCGCTGCCGGTTCCCGGCACACGGGCGCCCGTGCTCGCCACGACGACAATTCAGGGTCAGACACGCCCGGTGGTCCGATTTTCCGGCAACGAACTGCTGCACGTTTCGCAGAGCGCGCTTCCGGTCGGCAGCCTGTTCGCGGTCTTCCGGACCGACAAAGACTCCGTCGCCGGACAACGTCTTTTTGGCTGGGAGGATTCGTCGGTGGGGCAACACGGAGTGGGGTTGATGGCCGACGCTTCGGCGCGGTCTACGCCGTTCTTCGTCACAACGGCGCCAGCGGCGACGTCGCGACTTCCGCCTCTGCCCCGACCGGGTTCCAGGTCGTCGGCATCACCTGGGGACCCGCCGGCGTCGACGTATTTCGTAATGGCGAGGCAATCGGCACGAATCAGGGAATCGATTCGGTGTCGTCAGACCCGGCGATTACCGCATTGACGATCGGCGGCCCGGGCTCGGGATCGAGTCCGCGATTTCATGGCGACCTGGCGGAGCTGCGAGTCTATGCCCTCCCGGTTGACGACCCGGCGCGTGCAGATTGAAACCGAACTCAAGGAGCGTTGGTGCGCCGCGCCGGGTCGTCGGGCGGCCGGCGATCCGGTGGTCGACTTGTACGACGAGCTTGTTTCGCCGCAAGGTCCTTTCCGCGTGAACGCGGCCGAACGAGACAAGCTGTTGTCGGACAACGTCCGCGCCCGGCTCGCCGCGCTGCGTGCGGAACGGGACGCCCTCAAAAAGAAACCACCGCTGGAGATCCCCCGCGCCGTCGTTGTGCTTGATGGGGGCCCCCCCGGAACGAAACATGAGGGTTTTCATGACGCCCAGGTCTACCTCCGCGGCAATCCCGCCAATCCCGGCAAGACCGTGCGGCGCGGATTCCCCAAATTCCTGGCGGGCGCCAATCAACCGCCGATTCGCCACGGCAGCGGTCGGCGGGAACTGGCCCGCTGGCTGACGCGACCCGATCAGCCGCTCACCGCGCGGGTCCTGGTCAACCGCGTCTGGCAGCACCATTTCGGTTTCGGGCTGGTGCGAACTTCCGCGAATTTCGGCGTGATGGGGGAACGCCCCAGCCATCCGGAGCTGCTCGATTACCTGGCCCGACGGTTCGTGTCGTCGGGTTGGTCCGTGAAAGCGATGCATCGGCTGATGATGCTTTCCAGCGCGTACCAGCAAAGCACGCGGGCGAGCGCGGCCGCACTTACCGTCGATCCCGAGAATCGCCTGCTGTCGCGGATGAACCGGCGGCGGCTCGAGGCCGAGGCGATTCGCGACAGCTTGTTCGCCGTGTCGGCCCGGCTGGACAACGCGCTTGGAGGGCCGGGAAATACGGATGTCGCCACACCGCGACGCAGCCTGTACCTGATGTCGGTGCGAACCGGGGCGAAAACGGCCGACTTCGGTCCTTTATTTGATGCGCCCGATTGCAGCGCCATCGTGGAACGGCGGAACGAATCGGTCGTCGCTCCGCAGGCGCTGTTCCTGCTGAACGACCGATTGATGATCGACCTGTCCGCCGACCTGGGGGCGCGCATCACCCGCGAGATTCCCAGGAGCACGCCGCCGGAGCGGATCGGTCGACTGTACGAGATCACTTTGGGCCGTCTTCCAACTCCGGCCGAGACCGAAATCGGCTTGCGATTTCTCGCCGATCACGCCGACCGAGCCGGGGCGGACGCGTGGCGTCGCTATTGTCATTTATTGCTGTGCACGAACGAGTTTATCTATGTCGATTAACATGAACCGTCGCGAACTCTTGCGGCGAACCGGGGGCGGGTTCGGCGCGATTGCGCTGGCGGCCCTCTTGGCCGACGAGTCGCTCCCGGCGGCCGATCGCCGTTGCGGCGAAACTGCGGATCCGCTGGCTGCGAAACGCCCGCATTTCGCGGCGCGGGCGAAGCGGGTCATCTTCTTGTTCATGCCCGGACGGCCCCTCGCAGGTCGATACGTTCGATCCCAAGCCGCAGTTGGCGCGGAACGACGGCCGGCCGGCGCCGAAGCTGTACTTGGGCCAGCGCCGGAACCTGCTGGCATCGCCGTGGAAGTTCGGCCGGCACGGCGAGTCGGGAATTGAGGTCAGCGAACTGTTCCCGCACACGGCACAGTGCATCGACGACATCTGCCTCGTCCGTTCGATGGTCACCGACGATCCGAACCATCCCGGCGGCTGCCTGCTGATGAACACGGGCGAACGGGTCTTTTCGCGACCGAGTCTGGGGGCGTGGGTCACGTACGGATTGGGGACCGAAAACCGGAACCTGCCCGGCTTCGTGGCCATCGGCCCGGGACCCATCATCGAAGGCGCACGTCAGTACGGCGCGAGTTTTCTGCCGGCCGCCTACCAGGGAACGTTCGTGTCGAACATGCAGCAGCCGCTCAAGAACCTCAAGAATCCACAGCTCGGTCGGGATCAGCAGCGGCGCGACCTCGACACACTGGCCCGGCTGAACCAGTTGCACCTGGCGACCCGCGCCGACGACAGCCGCCTGAGCGCCCGCATCGAATCCTTCGAGCTGGCCTATCGCATGCAAAGCGAAGCGCCCGAGGCTTTCGACCTGGCCCGGGAAACCGCGACCACCGCGACGGAGTACGGCTTGGACCGGCCGGAGACCAGGATTTTCGGCCGGCAGTGCCTGCTGGCCCGGCGGCTGATCGAGCGGGGGGTGCGCTTCGTGCAGCTTTACCACACGACGGGCGGCTTTCAGCCCTGGGACCAGCATAGTGACCTGAAGGGGGGCCATGGAAGAAATGCGCTCGCGACCGACCTTCCCATTGCCGGACTCTTGCGGGACCTGAAGCAGCGCGGCCTGCTGCACGACACCCTTGTCATCTGGGGGGGCGAGTTCGGCCGCACCCCAGCCCGTGAAGGCAAGGCCGACGGTCGTGATCATCATCCGTTCGGGTTCACGATGTGGCTGGCAGGCGGCGGGACCCGCGGCGGATCAACTTATGGCGCCACCGACGAATTCGGCTGGGATGCTGTCGAAAACCGGGTGCACGTCCACGACCTGCACGCGACGATCCTGCATCTGCTGGGGCTGGACCACGAGCGACTCACTTACCGCTTTGCGGGACGTGACTATCGACTGACCGATGTGTACGGTCGAGTCGTGGAGGGTGTCCTGGCATAGGCTGTTGGCAACGGCTAACGAAGTTCGCCGGAGCCCGAGCGATGCAAATGATCCGAACTCAGTCTCCCGGTCGTTGAACGAACAGTCGCCGTCGAAGGACGACATCGACTCGCTGTTCACCGTTCTGGTCGGGAATTTCGTTGCCAGCGGAAAGGAGTCTGGCGACGATGAGCTGGTAGTGGGTTTGGGGCTTGTAGCCGGGAATCCAAGGCATTCCTAGCTCGTCAAGCACGGCAGAAATGTTCTGGTACTTGAATTCGATTGATCTGTGCGTGCGGCCAATGTGGCTCATGAGCGCGGCGCTGTGGTGCGACTTGACATCAGGCCGCCCGGCGAATTCGGCATTGGAGAAACCGACACCACGAACGTGCGACTCACGAGACGCCACAGCCCTCACCAGCGCCAGGGGCCCGAAGTGATCTTCGTCGACGGATGCGGCGAGTTCTGACAACGCGCCCGGGAATGCGGGTTTCGGGCAGCCTGCGGCCTCGGCGACCCGAGAAAGAATCCTCTTTCGAGAGGGTGAGAATCCAATCGCCCGACAAATCTTGGCCGCTCCGTTTGTTCCGCTGACGAGTCCCACGATGTCCACACAAACCTCCGTTGCTCCGCGTGCCAGCCTGTGGAACCGCGTGCCGCTCGTTGTCCGGGCCGCGATCGTCGGGCTCGTCGTGATGGGCCTGGGCGTGCAGGTGTGGAATGGCCTGGTGCTCGGAGCGTTGCGGTACGAGCAGCCTTTGGTTCCTCTTCTGGCGATGCCGTTGCTCTTGGTGCTCTACTGGCTGTTCTGCAGCGGGTCGCTCTTCTGGTCGGCCACGAAACCCGCTCGTCGCGAGGCTTTTCGCGCGACCTCACTTTCGCGGTCGACCTGGATGTGGGGTCTGGCCGGCGCGGGGCTGTTCGTCATCGCGTTTCAGGCGTCGGTGTTTACGCTCTTCCGACTGGTGCCTTACCCGGCGGAGCAATTCGTGGTGCCGGCTGTGCTGGCAAAGATACCCGTGAATCTGCTCTGGCCGTACGTGATCCTGGCCTCGATCGTGGCCGGCGTCTGTGAGGAGACGGGGTTTCGTGGTTACATCCAACAGCCGCTTGAGCAACGGTATGGCCCGGCTCCGGCAATCGTCCTGGCGACAATCGGCTTCGTGGCCCTCCATCTGAACCAGACTTGGATCGGCGCGCTGTTGTTCCCCGCCATTTTGGCCAGCGTCATGCTGGGCGTCTTGGCCTATGTGTCGCGCTCGCTCATCCCGTGCATGATCGGCCATGCCGTCATGGACGTGTTCAACTTTGGCTACTGGTGGTGGCACCTGCTCGGAGACTACAACCGGCGACCGATCTCCGAGACAGGCATCGACCTGAACTTCGCCGCTTCGGTCGGCACGCTCGCGATCTCGCTCGGACTCTTTGTTTTGGTGGTGAGGAAACTTGGATCGGGCACCGCCCGCGAGGAGCACGGGCGCTTCGCGCCGGGCTCTTCCGCTGTTGCTTCCGAGAGTTTTAGAGTTTGAGCCGATAGCGGCATTTCTCCCGGTCGCCCTGCAAGTACAGTGCGCGAAGACCGCCGGCGTAAAGCAGGCGGCTCGTAGGGACGTTTGGTGGTGTGACAACAAGCATAGGTTGCCAAACTGAGCGCAATAGGGCGATGCACCATCGACAGGACCATCCTCGGAACTGCGGGGTTCATAAATACCGCCGGACCCGTTGGCACTACTCGATGTATTCAGCACCGTAATGATCTTTGAGGTACGCTTCTTCACGCAGCACTTGCCGGTGGAACAACCATGTGGCAGCGGCGAGATAGACCAAGAGGATCCAGTTCGGGAATACGAGGAATTGGCCGATCAAGACCGTCGCGAAGGCGACGTAAATCGGATTGCGGCTGAACGCGAAAATGCCGGTCGTGACCAGCCGGTCGGGATGATCGGTGTCGATGCCAACGCGAAAACTCTTTCCAAACGAAATCAGGCTCCACAAGAAGCACAAGAGCCCCGCCAGATAGAAGCAGATTCCGAACCACGCGACGACCTCGGATTGGAAGAACTCCTGCGTGGTGACGGCAGGCCAATCGAACGCCGCGGCGAACACGACGTAGAAGTAGAAGAGAGCAAACGGGGGAATCAGAAAATCCTTCTTGTCCAGATTCCCGAAATGCATCGCCTTGGTCCCACGCCGTTTCATCAGCCAGACGCGGGTCAACACCATTCCGACTAAGAGCACCAGCGTCAGGGCTGCGATAATTCTGGGCATCGGAATTCACCGTTGACGGGCAAGCTAGCAGCTTGCCCCACGATCATTTGCGTTTTTTTGTGCGGTGCGTGGGTTCAGCCGTCCACGGGTCTTCGGGCCACGAATGCTTCGGATAGCGCGCCCGCAAATCCTTGCGGACTTGCGGATAACCATTGGCCCAGAAGCTCTCCAGGTCATCAGTGATTTGCTGCGTGCGCATGTTAGGGGCCAGAAGGTGCAACACCACACGGACACGGCCGCCGGCGATCCGCGGCGTCTCCCGCAGGCCGAAGACTTCTTGAATCCGCACTGGCAACACAGGCGGCCGGCCCGGTTCGTAGGTCAACGCAATCTGGCTGCCGCTCGGGACCGTCAATCGCTCGGGTGCTTCGCGATCGACGGCTTGTCGCTGGGGGTAGGTGAGGCGGCCCTTGAGCAAGTCGAGCCACGGGGCGCGGCGGAGTTCGTCGAACGAGCGGCAGCTCATCGAAAGGTCGGTCAGCAATGCCTTCAGTTGTCCTTCGTCGAAAGTCGGCAGATTCAGTTCCGGCATCCAGGCGGCGAGCGATCGTACGCGGGTTAAAAATCCGTTCAACGCGGGATCGTCGGCAGGGAAGACGCGGTCCCATTCGCGCCAGGCCGCCTCCGCCAGCACGGCTGCCGAGCTTTCGCCGAGCGTGACGGGGACATTCACCTCTTCGATGACCAAATCGAGCCAGTACGTCCGCCTGCGGGCGACGACCGCTTTTTGCGTCGGATGGAAAAAGACCTCGTTGGCCGTGCGGAGCTGGTCAGCCGGGAGCCAGTCGCGATCGACGGCCGAGGCCTGGCGGACGATCGCCTCGGTTTGGCCTGCGTCGACGTCGATGCAGAGGAAGAGTTCCGCCGCCGTCACCGCGCACTGCGGAGCCAGGCGCACGCCGCGGCCACCGACCATCACGCCTTTGCCGCCGCTCGAATCGCGCCTCTTGGCCAGGCGATCGGGAAACGCCGTCAGCAGCGATTTGAGGAACGCCTCGGCCTGCGGGCTCTGATCATCGCTCGATCGGCCCAGCTCGCGGCGGAGCTCGGCCAGGAGTTGATCTCTGGCGCGAAACAGGAAGCCGGCCGCCGCGCGATTGATCGGGCCGAAGCTCGAGTCGCCGCGGCCGGTCGACTCGAATTCATCGAGGGCGCCCAGGCGGTCGAGCACATCGGAACGCGACACGTAGCTCGCGGCGGTGCGTGGACCGCGGTCCTGGGGCGCGGGTTGCCTCCGGAACGCAGAAACGGATCGCGCTCCGACAGGAGTGCGCCGGTCAGGGCTGTGCGCCGGGCGCATCCGCGGCGGAGGCCTTCGATCAGCAGGCGTCCGATCCGCGGGTGGACGGGCAGGCGGGCCATCACGCGGCCGATCTCGGTAATTCTGCCCCCCTCGATGGCACCGAGACGATTTAAGAGCGCCAGGGCCGTCTCAACGGTCGGCTCCTCGGGCGCCTCAAACCACGGAAATGCGAGGACGTCGGTTTCGCCCCAGCTCCACAATTGCAGCACCGGAGCGGCCAAATCGACCCGGTGGATTTCCGGCTGCTCGAAAGCCGGGCGATGGACATGCGAGCGTTCATCCCATAGCCGCAGACAGACGCCGGCGGCCGTCCGCCCCGCGCGGCCGGCCCGTTGATCCGCGGCCGCTTTCGAGATGGGGACGAGCGACAACCGATCGAGGCCCACCGAGGGATCGAAACGGAGCTGACGGGCCAGTCCGCTGTCGACGACGGCCGTGATGCCGGGAATCGTGAGCGACGTCTCGGCGACGTTGGTCGAGAGCACGATCTTGCGGCGATCGCTGTCGGCGAGAACCGCGTCTTGCTGCTCCGGAGGCAGGTCGCCGTAGAGCTCAAACAGCTTGAAATCGTGGCGCGCGGCGAAGGCTTGCAGCTCACCGCTCGCCTGCCGAATTTCCCCCACGCCCGGAAGGAAAACGAGGATATCGCCTTGCGTTCGCTTCGCCACCTCTTCCACTCCGGAGGCGACGATGCGCACTTAAGGGCCGCTTGTCGAAGCCGCCGGCGTAACGGATCTCGACGGGGAACATTCGCCCTTCGCTGGCGATGACGGGGCAGTTGCCCAAAAAGGCCGCCACGGGGGCCGCATCGAGCGTGGCCGACATGACGATGATTTTGAGCTGCGGCCGCACGGTCTGCTGGATGCGGCGGACCATGCCGAGGGCCAGGTCGCTGTTGAGATTCCGTTCGTGGAACTCGTCGAAGACGACCGCGCCGACCGATTCGAGCAGTGGATCGTCGTGCAGCATTCGCAGCAGGATCCCCTCCGTGACGAGGGCGATCCGCGTGCGGGGGCCGATCTGCTGGTCGAACCGCACCTGGTAGCCGACGGTGTCGCCGAGTGCCGTTTCCTGTTCGGCGGCGATCCGGCGGGCTGCCGCGCGGGCCGCCATCCGCCGCGGCTGCAGCACGAGGATCCGACCGTCGATGGCGAGCGACCGGTCCAGCAGGGCGGGAGGAACGCGCGTCGTCTTTCCCGCGCCGGGCGGAGCGCCGATCACGGCATTCGGCGCGGAACCGAGCGCGGAGAGAATTTGCGGCAGGACCGCGTCAATGGGAAGAGGTGACAGGGCGCTCTCAGGCATCGGGAAAATGGACGTCGGAGAGGGGCACCTTCGAGTCGACCGCCCGGTGCAGTTCCTCGAGCGAGATTTCCAATTCGTGCGCGAGCCGCGGCGAGACGCCCAAGCGCTTCAACGTGGCCAGCGCGGCCCGATAATACCACAACGTTCCTTCCTTGCCCCCTTTGAAGCGGGCCCAGGCGGCCTCGCCGTCGTTGCGGACGGAAACGAGGAGGGAGCGGACGTTGTGCAGCTTGTCGCAGGCCGAGACCAGCAGCACCGACGGCGACTCCGCGTCGAGGCGGTGCAGGTAGGCCTCTTTGCGCTCCCTCCACGGCGGCTTGGGAGTTTCCATGGTGTCGCTGCAGCCCCAGACGATGTCGGCGACCGTCGCTCCAAACCGTTCGCGCACGTCGCGGAGCCTCGCCTCTCCGCCGCAGTCCTCCACCGTGTCGTGGAGCAGGGCGGCGATCGCTTCGTCTTCGTTAGCGCCGTTTTCGAGGCCAAAGCGGCGACGGCCAGCACGTGTGCGACGTAGGGGACGTTCGTCCCTTTCCGAGTCTGGTCCTGATGTGCATCGGCCGCGTAGACGAGTGCCTGCGAGAATCGCAATGTGAGCATGCTTGTCCTCCTGACGCATTGTACGCGCGGCAGCAGGCCGCCGTCTGGTCCGAGGGGCGGAACGGTCCGCTCAAACAATCGCGTACGCCAGGGCAATACCGGTGATGAGGGCCAGCGAGAGCGCGACGCGGTCGTGGGCGTGAAACTCGAGTTCCGGGAGAAGATCCGAGAGCGAAATGCAGAGAAAGACGCCGGCGGAGAAGGCCAGGCCGCAACTCACCATCACCGATTGGTGCGAGGGAAACTGCTTGAGTGCGCCGAAGAAAAAGGCGACACCCAGCGGGCACAAGATGGCAAACGAGCCGTTGACGAACTGTTTGAAGCGGGTCACGGGCAGGCGGTCGCTGGCCAGGATCGAGACGGGCATCGCGTCGAGCGGTCTGTGCAGAAAGATGGCCGCGAAAGTCCCCGCGCCGAGCTTCCAGGCGCCGTGGACGGCGTCGGCCTGGACGCTGGCGGCCAGCGACATGCCGTTGATCAACGTGTAACAGCCGAGCCCCACGCCGAGTCCGATCCAACCGAGGGGTTGTGTCCGGTGTCCGACCGGCTCGTGCTGATGAAAATGAAACGCGCGGATCAGAAAAAACATCGCCAGCAAGCCGGCCAGCATCCACAGCACGCTCCTGTCGAGGGAACCGTAAATCCCGACGGATTGAGGCAGCATGTGGAACAGGCTCACGCCCAGCATCAGGCCGCCGCAAAGGCTCATCGCGATTTGCAGTCGCGTATGGGTGAGGCGGACCATGACGGGGAGCCAGCCGCCGGCCAACGAGGCCAGCACGACCGCCAGCGAATAGCCGCCGGCTAACAGGAAGGGCCGACGCAGTCTGACGGGAGGCACGGGCCGGATCTCATCCGCGGCCACGCCTCCCAGGTCGTGCGACTGCACGCAGTAGTCGAGCACCTCGAGCGGATCGTCTGATTGCGGGACCAGTGCCGGCTCGCGGGCGGTGGACCGCATGTGGTCGGCCAAATCTCGCAGCATCTGTCGCACGCGCTCGGCATTTTCGGGGCGGGCGGCGACGTTGTGCATCTCTGCCGCATCGTGCTCCAGGTCGTACAGGCGGATCGTGCGACCGGGAAGAGGAAGCCCCGTGTCGTAGCCGTCGGCCCGTCGCCGCTTGCCGCGCTCGAAGATGAGTTTCCAGTGTTCGTCGCGGACGGCCGCCTCTTCGTTGGGAGCGTACTCGATGAACACCTCGTTGCGGTGCGTCTTTGTTTTCCCTTCGAGCAGAGGGACGAACGAGCGGCCCTGCACATTTTCCGGAACCTTCACCCGGCACAAATCGAGCAGCGTGGGAAAAATGTCGACGAATTCCACGAGCGCGGTTGTCGACGAACCCGGCGGTACGATCCCGGGGCACCGCACGATGAGGGGATTGCGGATCGCCTGCTCGTAGCTGCAGTGTTTTTCGAACCGGCCATGCTGTCCCAGTAAATAACCGTGATCGGCCGTGTAAAGGACGATCGTGTTCTGGGCCTGTCCCGATTTATCGAGCGCGTCGAGCACCTGCCCGACTTTTCGATCCAGGAACTCGACCGACGTGTAGTACGCCGCCGCGATTCCCTGCTTCTGGGCGGGAGTCAGGTCGCGAAAGACGGCGGGAATCTGGTTGGCATCCTCGGGACCGACGGGCGGAACTTGGAAACTCGAGGGCTGGAACCGGCCTCGGTCCTCGATCGGGAAATAATACGGCGAGTGCGGCTCGTAGAAGCTCACCATCAGGAAGAACGGTTTTGCGTGCGGCTGCGAGAGAAAACGCCTCGCCTCTTCGACGAAATAGGACGCATCCATATCGGCGTCGACCGCGGCGCTCGGCAGGTCGCGCGAATTGAGCCAGATCGACGCGGGATCGCGAAACGGCTTCCACCGCGGTTGGACGGCGATGTCCTTCGGGATCGGCTTTTTGCCCCGCTTCGACAATTCTTTGTCGTACATGCCGAGATCGCGGCGGAAGTCGAAACCGTAGGTATGCGTGCTGTTGAAATGCATCTTGCCGATGGCGCCGGTGTCGTAGCCAGCCCGCTTCAACACCTGAGCCAGCGTGGTTTCGCTTTCCGGCAAGGGCGTGTTGAGCTGCGTCACGCCGATCGTGCGCGGATAGCGGCCGGTGATGAAAGAATCACGCGAGGCCGTGCAAACCGGCGAGCTGCAATAGGCGCGATCGAACCGCATGCCGCCGCGGGCCAGGCGATCGAGGTTCGGCGTATGCACGCGCTGCGTTGCCGTACGTCCCGATCACGTACCGAGCATGGTCATCCGCACAAATCCACAGGACGTTCAAGCGGCGCGGGGCGGCGGCACCGGGCGCACGATGGACCAGCACGGTCGCAGACAAGATGACTGCGCAGACGAGAACTCGCAGGAGCGCCGCGGCATGCGCTACGGTCGACCGTCTCAATGAAGAGCCTCTCGATCTCGGATCGACGTGCAAAGCAACAGCGAAACCTGCCGACATTCGACCGGCGTTAATCGCATTTCCTAATCTTTACGGGACCAGCCAATTAAGGACAAGGAGCAGCAAAAAAACCGTAAGCACAATCTCTGGCCCATGTGCCCAGAAATTGAACAGACGGCCTCGGCCGGTCACGCAGAATGCACGATACGGGATTTGAATTACGATCAGGGCGAGCACCAGCCAACCTAATCGGTGTGCCGTAAACGAGTCCGACGGGCGCCCGTGCAGCAGATAGACGACGCTCCGCGTTACCCCGCAGGTGGGGCACGAGATGCCGAAAAATCGCCGCATGGGACAGATCACGGGAAATGTGACGCGCGGGCATCCCCGCAGGAAGATCGCGCCGTCCGCGTTCACGTCGACAAGAAAACCGGCTGCGAGAAGCACGATCGTGCCACTCAGCAAAGCGACGTCGCGCTGACGATCGTTCCGGAGCCGCTGACGCAGGCCTTCCTCGGAAAAGACCAGCGTTTCCGGCTGCGCCGTGGCGGCTGGTTCGTTCGTCGTTGGATCTCGATACATCGTTCAGTATTCTGAGATGGCGATGAAATACGAGCTGAAACCGCTCAAAGTGGGTGGCATTCTCGACCAGGCCATCCTGATTTTGAAGGACCGATTTGGTCTCTTCCTCACGATCCTGCTGTGCCTGCAGATTCCAGTGTCGATCGTGATCAATCTGATCATCACCGACAAGGTCCCGATGCTGGCTCCCAATCCCAGCCCCGAGGAGCTGGCCGAGTCGTTGCAGACGCAGTTGAACTTTCTCGTTTCGGTCATGATACCGGTTAGCTTCCTCATGCTACTGATTGTGACGCCGGTGATGAATTGCGCCCTCGTCCACGCAGCTGCACGCGTCTATTTGGGCAAACCAGTCGGGGTGCGCCGCGCCTTCCGCGCGGGAATTCTTCGGACCTTGCCGTTGCTCTGGACGTGGACGCTCTTGGGTCTGTTTATGGTGGGCGGCCTGGCTTTATGCGCTCTTCCCGGAATTTTAATGGGTTTTTGGTTTGCCTTGGCGTCGACGATTGTCGTTTTGGAGGGGACTTCGGGCCTGGGGGCGCTGCGGCGGAGCTGGTACTTGATGCGATCGGCCTGGATCGAGCATTATCTGGCATTCTTTCTCTTGAGCATTCTGGTTGCCGCAATCAATTTGGGGATCGGAGTCGGTTCGGCCGTGGTTTTCGAGCGGCACCTGGCGGGGGTTGTCGGATCGCTGCTGCAGGCGGTGACGCGGGCGTTTGCATGCATCGTCGCGGTCGTTTTTTATTTCTCGTGCCGCTGCCGCGTCGAAAACTTTGACCTTGTGCGACTGGCGGAGGAAGTCGCCGCCGCACCGACACGACCGCTCGGGCTTTCGGAGCAGACCTGACGATGGCCGACTTCGCGCTTTTGGCCACGACACTGATCGCGGGAGGCGGGTCGCACCCCCTGCCCGATGCGGAAGCCGTTCGTCGTACCGCCCGACAGGTCCTGGCGCGGCCCGAATTTCAAATCGACGGGTCGACGGAGGCGGGGGAGAGTCTGTGGGCCCTCCTTCATCGGCTGTTTGCCGAGATAATCGGCGGCCTGCGGAGCTCTTTTGAGTTCCTGTATCGGATGTCCCCGGTCCTGGCGTGGCTGTTTATCGCCGTGCTCGTATTTATCGTGTCGGTGCTTCTCGGGCACATCGTGTGGACGATGTTCATGTTCCTGCGCCGTGGTCGACGCCGGGGACTCGCCGCGGATCCCTTTGCCGTTCTCGAACTCAGCTCGGCCGAATTCGCCCATCAGGCCGAAACGGCACGTGCCCAGGGGGACTATATCTTGGGGGTGCGGCTTCTCTTTCGGGCGTGCCTGGCGCACCTGGAACAGCGCGAAGGCAAACGGTTCCGACCGGGAGCCACCAACCGCGAGCACTTGAACCGTTACCGCCAAACGCCCCTTTATGACTGGCTGGCGCGGATCGTCTGGGTCATTGACTCGAAATGGTACGGCCAGGGGGCGTGCCTCCCCACCGACTTTGCCGAGTGTCGCGATGCGTACGAGCGGATCTGCTCGCTGGCAGCCAGGAGGGACCATGCTCAACACGCGTAATGTCCTGGCGGCAGTTTTGATCGTCATGTTTCTGTCGCTGGTTGGCGCCTGCGTCTCACTCTTACGATCGCCGACCGGCGGTGGGCTGGGTGTCGACACCTACGGCACGCGCGGCCATGGCTTTCGCGGGCTCTTCGAGATCCTCGAGCAGCTTGAAATTCCCGTCGAGCGGACGACCGTGCCGCCCGATCGCATGCTCGACCGGAACATGACCCTGGCTTTGATTCAACCGAGCCCCGAGATCGTGTCGACCGAACCGGCTTATCTGAACGCCGTCGGCCGCTGGGCGCGCGGGGGGACGGTCGTCGTCGCGCCGTCGCTCCGCGGGCCCGAGACGCCGGCCCGAGGCGGCCTCGACAACGACGTGCTCGTGGAGCTGGGCCTGAAAGGGGTCAGCATGCACCTGGAGGAACCGGCCGCCGTGCGACGTTCGAATCGCGCGAAGGGCGACAGTGACAATCTCGGCGCGGATGCCAAGCGGAGCGCACGTCAACTCGAAAACCTCTTTCTGCATCAAATTGACGTACCGGTCTCCTTCGTGCATGCGACGGCCGAGGGTACGCTGAGTTCACGTTTCCCCAAAGGGCTCGACCTGGTCATTCCGTATCGTGGATGTGGCGTGCTCGACTCGGACGCCGAGTTGTACGGCATCTCGACTGAGACTCCTCGGAAGGTCTCACGGTCGGCCGGAACGGCAAAAAGTGCTCGCGGTCACGCGTCGACGGCGAAGTTCTCCGCAACGCAAAAGAAAAGATCACGTTCGGAAGCGGCAGGCAGTTTGCCCGCCGGGCGGATCCGCGCCGTGTTGGAAACCGGCGGCGACCCCGAGACTCTGGCCGCCGTTTATCACGTGGGCGATGGTTCGATTGCCGTCCTGGCCGACCCGCGTTTGGCGCAAAACCGGCTCGTGGGGCGCGGCGATAATCCGGTCCTCGTCAGTTATTTGCTGGCGGGACCGCAGAAGCCGATCGTATTCGACGAGTTCTACCACGGCCTGACGATTCGCTCGAATCCGCTGTGGTTGGTGACACGATTTCCCTACAACATCCTGACGGTCACGGTTCTGGCAATCACGTTGCTTGCCGGCTGGCGCGGAGCTCGTTTTTTGGGGCCTCCGCTCGCGCCGCGGCCCGCGTCGCGGCGGACACTTGCGGAGTACATCGAAGCCATGGCGCGACTTCTCGATCGCGCTCACCATCCGGCGCCGTTCCTCTTGAGTCAGATTCGTCAGGGGCTCTTGTGGCGCATCCGGCACGACCTCGGGCTGCCGCCCGGGCAGGAGGACGCCGAGAAGGTCGTGCGGTTGCTTGAACGCCGGGATCCCGAGCTTGCCGTGAAGGCGCGCGACGCCCTTCGGGCCATCGACGATTCGCTGGCCAAACCCACTCTCTCATCCACGCAACTCGAGACGACTCTCGCAAAGGTATCCCTCTGTGTCCCTCGACACGCTGTATAATTCCGTCAGGAACGCCGTTAAAAAAGTCGTCTTCGGCCAGGACGAGGCGATCGAACTCGCCTTGGCGGCCCTCTTCAGCGGCGGTCACGTGCTGCTCGAGGGGCCTCCTGGGGTCGCGAAAACTCTGCTGGTGAGGGCCATCGCGGCGACTTTGAAGCTCGACTATCGCCGCGTGCAGATGACGCCCGATCTGCTCCCCGGCGACATCACGGGATCGTCGGTCTACCGGCAAAACACGGGGACGTTCGAGTTTATTCGCGGGCCCGTGTTCACCAATTTTCTCTTGGCCGACGAGGTCAATCGGGCGTCGGCTCGCACGCAGGCGGCCATGCTCGAAGCGATGCAAGAGCTCGAAGTGACGCACGACGGGTTGAGTTATCCGCTCCCCAGCCCGTTTGTCACCTTTGCGACGGAGAACCCGATCGAGCAGGAAGGAACCTATCCGTTGCCGCTGGCCCAGCTCGACAGGTTCATGTTCAAGATCCTCGTCGGCTATCCCGACGGCGAGTCGGAAGAGCGCGTGCTCCGCGAGCACCACGCGACCGGCGCCGCGACCGGCCCGCAGGCGCTCGGTATTCCGGCCCTCGTGGACGGCGACGACGTTCACAAGGCACGGGAAACCATTCGCCAAACGCATGTGCGCGAGGAGGTCATCGGTTACGTTCGCCGCCTGATCGACGCCACACGCCGCGACGACTCGCTCAGCGTCGGGGCCAGCCCCCGCGCGGGGCTCATGCTCTTGATGGGGTCCAAAAGTCTGGCCCGTTTCGCCGGACGCGATTTCATCACGCCGGACGACATCAAACGGGCCTTTCTGCCCTCGCTACGGCATCGCGTCGTCTTGGGCCCGCACTCCGAATTGGAAGGGACCAGCACGGACCAGGTGCTGGAAACGCTGCTCGACTCCGTCGAAGTGCCGCGATGATCCTTCGACCCGGAGGGAACCTGCTGGGCGTGGCGGCAGCCGGTGTCCTCGTCTCGGCGGTCGCGTTTTACGTGCCGTCGACGGCGTGGCTGTTAGTCCCGCTCCTGGTCGCGGCCGTTGCCCTTTCGATGTTCGACGCCCTCTGGCTGCGGCGGCACCAATCCGAATTAGTCATCACGCGCGACCTGCCTTCCCTGGCCGGGCGCGACGTGCCATTCGACGTGACGCTCCGCTGCACGAACACAGGATTAAGCCGATTCCGCGGCAGCGTCCGCGAAGTGGCACCTCCGGAGGCACTCCCGCGCTGGTGGTTGACCGACTTTCCGGCGGAGGGGATCACTCATTCGGCCGACTTTCGGCAATCGTTCGCGATTGCGGTGCGGGGCCAATTCGCATTCGGCCCGGCGTGGGTCCGCCTCGTCGGTCCCTGCCGGATGCTCGAAGGACTTTGGCAAGCGACGGGCACGAACGCCGTGAAAGTCTTCCCCGAGGGACTGGTGGCCCAGGACGACCTCTCCCAGCATCTTCTGGCGGAGATTCAGATCCTCGATCGCCGGTCGCGGGCCAAGCGACGCAGCGCCGGCACCGAATTTGAGTCGATTCATGAATACCGTTCGGGCGACGATCCCCGCCGGATCGATTGGCGAGCGACGGCACGGACGCGGCGCCTCGTCATCCGGCGGTTTCAAGTCGAGCAACACCAGGACGTGCTGATCCTGATCGATTGCGGACGGCTAATGGGGGCCGCCGCGGGCCGCGGCACGAAGCTCGATTGCGCCGTCGATTCCGCTTTGCTGCTGGCCCGCGTCGCCCTTGGCAACGGAGACCACTGCGGCACGGCGCTCTTTGATAACAAGGTGCAGGGATATCTCGCTCCCCGATCGAGCATGTCGACGTTCCACACGGTTGTCGAAAGCTTGTACGACGTGCAAACCCGCTGGCAGGAGACCGACTTTGCTCCGATGTTTGCCCACTTGCAGGCCCGCAGGCAGAAACGGGCGGTGATCATCGTGTTGTCGGACGTAGGCGACGAGGAGACCAGCCGCCGCGCGAGCGTCGCCCTTTCCAGCCTGGCGGGACGGCACGTCGTGATCTTTGCCGCGATCCAAACGCCGCTGCTCCTCGCGCAGACGCATGCCCCGATCACGGACCGGCTTGACGCGGCTCGACAGGCGGTCGCTTATCGACTCTTACACGAACGGGAGCGGACGCTGCAGGTCCTGCGTCGGCACAACGTCCAGGTCCTCGACGTGTTGCCCAACGAATTGACGATTCCTCTGGTCAACCGCTATCTGGAGGTGCGATCGAAAGGATGAGTGACACAGATCGTCACCGATCGTTTTCCTCGTACCAGAAGAAACCGAGCGCCACGTAGAGCGACCAGAAGACGGCAGTCGCGGCGGCACAAATCAGCCGCGCCCGCGTTGACAAGTGGCTCTGACGCACAAAGCTTTCGATGAGCGCGGCAATCAAAAGCATCCCCGCTATCCCGACGGCCGTGCGAGCCGCTTCTCCGCCTACATCCACAAGGCTCTGCATCCGCGTTTTGAGGCCGGGACTGACGACCGCCCGTCCCAGCATCAGGCCGACTCCGCCGCACAGCGCGATGGCCGACAGTTCGGTGATACCGTGCGGCAGGATCCAGGCCCACATCTCCGGTCCGATGCCCGCCCGAACGTGCAAGGCGACGAAGGCCCCCAACATCATGCCGTTGTACAACAGCAACAACACGGTCGGGACGCCGGCCAACACGCCCAACCCCATCGAAATCAGCCCGACCTGCAAGTTGTGCGTGAAGAGAAACGACGCGAAGGCTGATTTGTAACCGCTTCCCTCGTCGCGGCCGGAGCGCAGCACTTCGAGAAGTTGCTCCGGCGTGGCGCCCGGCTGCCGCGGATCGCCCGGCGCCGATAAGGCATACGCCGCCAGCACGTCGTGCGTGGCGGCGTGATACGCCAAGACGCCCCCGCAGCCAGCAATAGCACAGAGGCCAGATGGTAGCGCCAGTTCCGCGCAATCGTCTGCGCAAAGCCGTAGGCGGCAAAGGCCGTGATCCTGCCCAGGACGCCATGCCGCGGCGGGAGATAAATCACACTGTGGGCGGCGGCGGCCAGACCGTTGAGATAACTTGCCAACCGCTCGTCGCGCGTCCGCGTGCGGACTTGCGCCAGGTGGACGGCGACCCGCCGATACAACACGTCGAGTCGATTGAGTTCCTCCGGTCTCAATCCGCGCACGGAGCGCCGTGCGCGCGACAGCAGGTGTTCCAACTCGTCCCAGTCGGGCTTGTTGCGTGTGACGAAATCGCCCATGATCGATACCGGATTGCTCACCAGTTTGACCGCTGTGATCTTCGATGGCCAGCCCGCTCGAATTTGAGACGCCCGAGAACGTGCAGATTGCCTATCGCCCGGCCGGGTTAGGCACGCGGTTCAGCGCGTGGATGCTCGATACGGTGTTCGTATTGCTTGTGTCGATTGCCGTCTTCATCCTCGCCATGGTTGTTGCCTCGGCCACGGGCGTCGCCTGGAAACGGTTCGAAAATCTCGACCCTGCGAATGAGAAAGAGGCGCGTCAGATTTCGCTTTATTTTTTCGCTTTCGCGTGGCTCTTTTGGGGCCTGGGAAGTTTCCTCTATTTCACGTTGTGCGAACTCCTCGGTCGAGGGCAGACGATCGGCAAACGAGTTTCGCGCGTGCGGGTCGTAAAGACCGACGGTTTTTCGCTCGACGCGGTCAGCATCCTTTTGCGGAATGTTTTTCGCCTCGTCGATCAGTTGCCGGCGCTGTGGATCGTGCCCGTGCTGTCACCGCGCAGTCAGCGTTTTGGGGACATGGTCGCCGGGACAATCGTCGTCAGCGAGGCGCGGGAGGACTTGGGCGAACTGCGGACGGCCCTGCTGAGACGTCCGGTCGTCGAGAGCAAGTTCCGTTTCGACGGGACGATGCTTGCCCGGGCGCTCCCGGTCGACATCGAAGCCGCCGAACGCATTTTGGAACGCTGGGCGGAGATCGCGCCACGGCAGCGATTTGAACTTTTGGAATTGATCAGCGATCCGCTCGCCCGCCGCCTGGGCACTCCTCCGCCGGACGTTGACGATCGCCGCGAGTTTCTCGCGGAGTTTCTGGCGGCCGTTTACCGCCGTGAAGCGCGCCGTCTCGGCTAATGCGCGTTGCACGATCGGGACGTTCAATTCGCCATCTCGCGCGAATCCGGATTCTCCTCGGAAGGCAGAAGAATCTGTTGGACAGCTTCGACCACCCCTCCAATGGTGATCGGTCGATGGAGCACGGCCGCGGCGCGGCCTTCCAGCGGCTTCCACAATGCGGCGTCGATCGCTCCGACGAGCAACAGCAACCGTGCTCGCGGAATCAGCCCCAGCAGATGCTCCACGGATTGAGGCGTGGCGTGCTCATCACTCTGAACGTCGAGCAAAATCAGTCGGGGATTGACGGCGTGCTGCAACAACAATCCGAGTGCCGGAGCGAAGCCGGCCACCGGGAGCACGTCGTAACCCGCCTCCAGCAATTCTCCGAAAAGCAGCCGCCGCTCGCTCAGCTCGGCCGCAACGAGCAAGACATCGCGCTTTTCAGACGTTGGCTCCATCATCAAAGCCCGGTGAGCGGTGCCGTGAAATGTTCGACCCGCCGCCCGAAACAGGCGGAGGCTCTCGGCGCCGCTGGGCTACTTTCCAGGAAATCCGGGAGCGCCGTGGCCGGGAAGGACAGGGCCCTCCTTCTTGGCGCCCGGAGCCTCTTTGGGTTTGACGAGGCTGGCGTGCGTGAGCCGCAAGTTCTCGAAACTTTCGGCCGAGATCACGTAGTACCACGGACCGAAGCGGTCATTGAGCTCCTTGACCTTCTCCTGTCCCTTTTTGATCTTTTTCTCGTACTCGGATTTGTCGTTGCCGAACCGTTCGAGGTCCTTTTTGTATTGCGTCATGGCCTTTTCGTATTCGGCCTTGGGATCCGGCTTCGCCGGCGGTTTTGACGGGACGGCAAGCTTCTTGGCCTCCGGTCCTTTGGAGTTCGGCGATTTTGCCGCCGGTTTATCGGGCGCCTTTGCACCCGGTTTCTGAGCATTGGTGGACTTGGCGTCGGACTTCGCTTCCGCTTTCGGATCGGCCAAGGCCAGGGCCATCAGTTCCCCCTCGTGCGGTTTGCTCGACGACTGTTTGTTTCCGGCCTTTTGACTGGCGGCGGGTCCCGACTTTGACGCGGCACTCGGTTTGGCGGTCTTGGGCTTTGTCTTTGACGGCGTATCGAGGACAAGTCCGTTCGGCTTTTTCGGCTCACTGGGCTTCTTCGGGGGTTCACCCACGAGCTTGGGGTCGAAGGTCGCATAGACCATCAGGTAGCGTCCCTTCTTCTCCGGTCCTTTTGCCTTTTCGCTGGCCTTACTGTCAGCGGAGGCGCTTTTTGCGTCCGTCCCTTTCTTGGCGTTCTTCGCCTTGTCGGCGGATTTGGAGAGTCCCGTTTCGATGTCAAATTCCGTGCCGGTGAAGATTTGGCCGAAGTGCAAGGCATAACGGACCCCCTCGCTCGTTCCGGCCTCGAATTCGCCCTCCTTGGAGACGAGCTTCTTGTTTCCGCCGCGCGAGTCTGAGGCAATATAGAAACCGCGACTGGCCATATCGCCCAAGAGGACGGCAGCCAGTTCTCGCGAATCGACGATTTTCTTGTCGATCGACAGATCGGGGTTGATCCCCTGGGGCTTCGGACGCACGCCGATCAGCCGCATACCATCGATGTTATTGGCGATCTTCAGGACGGTGTCGGTCTTGAGCTCTTCCGTCTTATCCTTGAGGCCGACGAGCTTCCACGGATCGCTCGAAGACTTGCGCTCCAGCTCGGTGACTTCGCCTTGGACAATCACGCCTTGGCCTTCGTCGATCGAGTAGTTGTCGCTGCGGATGTCGGTCAGTTTGTCGCGATCGATTTTGAGCAAATCGGGCTCGATCCAGTCGCCGAACTTGGTCGACAGGTCGATCTTGAGCTTGGCGAGATAGATCGCGTTGGGGTCTTCGGACTTGGTGCCGCGGACATAGTAGACGTCGGGCTGATTCTCCGCTTGTTTGCCGATGACGAATTCGGCCAGAACCGTTCCGTCGTTTTTCGCAATCGTGATTTTTTGACCGCGGCCCGAGAGGATCGTTGGATCCGGATCCTCAGGATCGACAACGTCGTACTTCACCCACTGACTTTTGACGCGCGAAACCAATGCGTTCTTGGATGTGCCGATGACCGAGGCGGCCGTTCGGGCCAGGCGATCCTTGCCGTCGGCCGGATAGTCGTGGTGCGAAGGAATCCGCCATTTGCCGTCGCGGTATTCGACCTTGAAAATCTTCACCGAGGCCGTGTCTTTGTCGTACGCGACGACGCGCAAAACTTGGGCCGCGGTCGGATCGGTGAACTGTGGATAGAACTCTCCTCCGACCCCCTGATATTCCGCGTCGGGCCGGGGACGTGTCACGTAATGGGTGAGCGTAGCCGCTCCGACCGAGACGATGGCCACGCCGATGTAGATCAGCGTGCGTTTGGTTTCATTCAGCTTCATTGCAACTACCTACCGTTGTGCGGTCATCTGCTTTGCACGGTTCGTTGCCGGCAGTCCGCTGGACAGGCAATTGAACCGCTTCTGTCTTGTGCAATCACTTTTTGCGTGGCTTTTGTTCAACGCGGCGTTCGGGCGCGATGTACTGCCGTTCGCGTCCGAGCCGCAGCAGGAGCAGCACCACCCCCAAGACGATCGCCGGGATCGGTGGAACAATGACGGCCATCGCCATCACCTGCCGTTCGGTTTCCCGAATGCGGCGCTCGGTGGCGTTCTTGATCTCGTCGATTTCCTGCTGCTTTCTGAGGTCGATTTGCGCCTTTTGAACTTCGAGGCGGCGCTCTTCTCCCTCTTTGAGCCGGCGGATCAGTTCGTCCCTTTCCGGGGGCGAGAGTTTTGGATCCTTCTCGATCTCTGTCCGCTTGTTGTCGAACTGGTGTTGCGCTTTTTGCAGCGCCGCCTTCGCCTCGTCGTCGGCCTCTTTGGTCTTATTGATGCGGTCCTGGACGAACTTGGCCGTGCGCTTTTCGACGCCGGTCAGCGTTCGCAGCTCGGGCCGCCGCTTGCGGAGTTCGAGGTACGTCTTATCGCCGGCCAGCACGTCGACCGCGTTGAGCACGAACGTCACGTTGTCGAAATCGAGGTTTGTCTCGCCGTGGCTGCGATTGTAGAAGAACCAGTCCGAGATGAGGTCGATGTCGGTCACGAAGACGACGTTGAGCTTGTAGGGATTCTCGGGCGGGTCGGCCGTGATGTGGGCGGCCAGAACGAGCGCTCCGCCGCGCGGATCCAACAAGTGAGGCCGGTCCTCTTTCAGACGGGCGGTCGGCGTGAAACCGTGCTGGAAATCGAAGCCCTGCTCGGTGTACTCGTCCCATTCCATGTAGCCCGACTGCGGGCTCGTGCGCAGCAGCGGCTCGAATTTCACGTTGCCTTCGGTCCCGCGAGTGGGCCGGACCTCGCCCGCAAAGGCCGCCAGCATTTCCTGCAGGCCGCTCGTAATTTCGCTCTGTTGATTAAAAGCGCCGCGGGTGCCGCTCTTGGGAGAAATAAAGATGAATTCCTGGATCACGCTGGCGAACTCAGGATGTGGATTAAAGGCATCCCACACGGCGCGGCCGTTATCCCAGGCGATATGCAGGGCTTCGAGCAGGCTCGTCGCTTTTCCTTCGTCGGCTTTCGGAGGCGCGGGTTGACGCATGCCGCCCATCATGCCGAATTGCGAACCGGGCGCCGGCTTGGGGAGACGCGGCGCTTGAGTCACGCCGAATCCCGAGTTGAAGACCCAGGGCAGCGGGTCGGCAAAGAGCAGCGTCGGATGCCCCTTTTTGACATACGCCACAAGATTGTTCATTTGGGGCTGCGTCAGCGAGGAGGGCATCACGACCATCAAGACGTCGTATTTTCCCTCGTCGATGGGACTGTCGGGCGAAACCTCTTTGACGCTGTACTGCTTCTTGAGCTCGCTGACGATTTGCCACTCGTGCGAGCCGCCGATGACGTCGGCATCGGTCCGCATGACTCCGACCGTCAGTCGTTTCTGATTGGCGACCGTGCGGACGGAGCGTGTCAGTTCGTATTCCAAGGGGCTCGTCGGGCCGAAAAAGGGAATCACGACCTGGTCATAGCTGCTGCTCACAACCGCACCGAAGTAAATGGTGTCGTCGTAGCGGCGACCTTCGCGTTCGGAATGGACACGTTCGGCCGTGATGCCCAGCAACTTGGCCGCTTCCGCTTCTTTACTGAACGGCTCCACGTCGATCAGCCGCACGTCCATCGCCGAGCCGCCGAGCTGTCCGTATTGCCGCAACAGGCCCGTGAGTTGTTTGCGGACGGCAGCGTATTCGCGGGGCACGTCGGTCGAGACATAGGCCTCGATTTTGACCGGATGCTCGGGATTGATTTTCTTCAATACGTCCCGCGTCGTCGGCGAGAGGCTATAAATCTGCTCGGCCGTCAAGTCGGCCCGCGCGTTCGTGTGCGTGGCAATGTAAGCGATGCTGATTAGCGCGAGACACAGGCAAATCGCGCGGACGACATACTGAACGCCCATCGAGGTCTGCTGCCCCGTGCTCCAGTGCCGTTTCCGGATCATCACCAGGTTGAGATACAGCATGAACACGGTCAGCGACACGAAATACAGGATGCCGCTGAACGGAACGAGTCCCAACTCGAAATCGTGCAGTTGCTCGCGGACACTGAGATTTCGCAAAAGATCGTTCGACGGGGCGATCGCGCCAATAAAGATGGGGACCGCACAAATCAGCACACCCAGCACGAACGCCACGGTTGTGCTATTGGTGAGGACCGAGCCGAACATTCCCGCGGCTAGCAGAGCCGCGCCCGCCAGCCAGTAGCCGAAATAAGTCGTGAAAGCGACGCCCAGATCGGGACTTCCGATCACCCGCAGCACCAAGAGATGCGTGAGTGAGAACGCCAACGCGATGCTGTAAACCGCCAGCACGGCGAGGTACTTGCCGATCAGAATCTCGAGATCGGAGGCCGGCAGCGTGAACAGCAGCTCGTCCGTCCCCAGTTTCTTCTCATCGGCCCAGGCGCTCATCGTGACGGCCGGAATCAGGAAGAGCAACAGCATGGGAAAGCCGTTGCTCAACTGGTCGAGGTTGGCCACGTTGTTGGTAAAGAACTGCGGCTGGAACGCCAGCAGCCCGCCCACGATCACGAAGGCGATGATGAACAGGTAGCCGAGAACGCCGGAAAAATAACTGGCGACGTTGCGACGAAAGACTGCGGTGACGACATGCCAGCGAAACACAATCAAACTCCTGGTCGGCGAGATCAATTCGAAAGGTAAGACGGCCGATTAATGGGTCGCGCCCGAGTGCACGGTTAATTCGCGGAACCGCTTGTCCATGTCGTTCTGCGAACCTCCCATGTCCTGCACCGATCCGTCGAACACGATGCGTCCCTCATTGATGAGGATCACGCGGCTGCAGACCGCTTGCACTTCCTGCAGGATGTGAGTCGACAGCAAAATCGTCTTGACGGCCCCGAGCGAACGGATCAGTTGGCGCACCTCGTGGACTTGGTTGGGATCGAGTCCGCTGGTTGGCTCGTCCAGGATCAGGACATCGGGATCGTGCAGGATGGCCTGTGCCATGCCAACGCGCTGACGAAAGCCGCGGGACAACTTGGCAATTGGCTTGTGCCACACCTCGTCCAAGGAACACTTGTCTTGGACGAAACCGAGCCGCTTGCTCAACTGGTCGGGGCTCATTCCCCGGGCTCGACCGAGGTAGGTCAACAGCCCCACGGGAGTCATTTCGTTATAAAGAGGGCCGTTTTCGGGCAGGTAACCGATCACCCGGCTGGCGGCGATGCGGTCGGTGCCGACGTTGAAACCGGCGATGCGGGCTTCTCCCTGCGTCGGAGCCAGATAGCCGGTCAACAGCCGCATGGTCGTTGATTTGCCGGCTCCGTTCGGCCCCAGGAATGCGGCCACCTGTCCCCGTGGAACGGCGAAACTGACGTCCTTGGTCGCCACAAACGGTCCGAAGAATTTACTGAGGCCGATCGCCTCGATCATCGGAGCGCCGCCATCGCGAGGCACCGCCCGATTGCCGTTTTCGCTCATCGCACCTTCTTCCCGAAACCGAGGCCCAGCAGGTCAAGAATATCCCCAAAAAAGGGTTACCCTTACCTGTTCTACGCCATTCTTTACAATGCGCGCTGGACGATGTCTAGCAATAATGACGTTGAATTGATAGCGACGGCGAGCTTCGGCCTGGAAGCCGTCGTTGCGCGTGAATTGAAGGATTTGGGCTACGAACGCCAATCCGTCGCCGATGGTCGCGTGACTTTCGTCGCGAATGAGCCTGCGGTCTGCCGGACAAATCTCTGGCTGCGCAGCGCCGATCGCGTGTTATTAAAGATGGGATCCTTCCAAGCGCGTGATTTCGGCGAGCTTTTCGACCGGACGGCCGCCCTCGATTGGGCACGATGGATCCCGGTCGACGGGCAGTTCCCGGTAAGAGGAAAATCGGTCCGTTCCCAACTTCATAGTGTTCGGGACTGCCAGGCAATCGTCAAGAAGGCAATTGTCGAAAAGCTCAAACAGACTCACCGAACGCCCTGGTTTGCCGAGCAGGGAGCACTCTTTGGGGTCGAAGTTTCCGTCTTAAAGGATCTCGTCACTCTCACAATCGACACGACGGGTCCCGGCTTGCACAAGCGCGGATATCGCACGCTCGTGGGCCCTGCCCCTCTCAAGGAGACTCTCGCGGCCGCGCTCGTCCAGCTGAGTTTTTGGAACCGCGAGAGACCTTTTCTCGATCCGTTCTGCGGCACGGGCACGATCCCGATCGAGGCGGCTCTCTTGGGACGCAATCTGGCTCCGGGAATCGACCGCGCTTTTGCCGCCGAAGAGTGGCCCGCGATCCCCAAGCGTCTCTGGCACGAAGCACGCACGGAAGCGCGCGACGCCGCCGTTCGCGGTGGCACGCTGTCGATCGTTGGGAGCGACATCGACGACGCCAGCCTCTCGATGGCCCATCGCCACGCGCGGAACGCGGGAGTCGAGGCTGATATTCGCTTTGCGTCCCGCCCCTTCGCGGAAACCTCGCCGCATGCGGACTTCGGCTGCCTGATTTGTAATCCCCCTTATGGCGAGCGCTCAGGTGATGTGGGAGAAGCCGAGGATTTGGCGCGTCAGGCCGCCACGGTCTTTCGCAGGTTCGACACCTGGTCGCTGTATGTTCTCTCCGCCCTGACCAATTTCGAGCGTCTCTGCCAGCGGAGCGCCGACCGACGCCGCAAACTCTACAACGGCCGCATTGCCTGCACGTTCTATCAATTCCACGGCCCCCGGCCGCAGGAGTCGCAAGTTGTCAAGTTGTGAGGTCGCAGAGTGATCCGGGTTAAAAAGCTCGACTGGCTGCTCCTTTCATGCTTCATCCGGCCGACGCGACGTATTAAACTGAGGTTCGCGCTTCGCAGAGTCGGAGACTTCATCGACCGATCCATCTGATACAGAGCGGGGACTCGCGCCGGTGTGCGGGATTGTTGGCATTCTTGTGAAGCGGCACGAATTGCGCGAATCGCTCGGCGAATGGCTGACGCCGATGTTGGTCTGCATGGGCGATCGGGGCCCCGATTCGGCCGGTTTGGCCGTTTTTTCGCAACCAGCGGCTGATGGCCGGAGGCGCTACAGTCTCTACGCGGGCGCGGAGCCGATCGACTGGGCTCAGATTCAGCGAAATCTCGAACGGGATTTGGCTTGTCAGGCGGAACTGCTCGTTCGCGAAAACCACGCGATCTTGACCGCCAATTTGGAACCTTCACGTGTGCGGAGTTGGCTGGCGGCCAACCATCCGCGACTGCACTTGCTCTCTGTCGGCCGATCGATCGATCTGTTTAAAGATACCGGCCATCCGCGGGAGATTTCCAAGCGCTACGGCTTCCCGAAACTCACCGGCACGCATGCCGTGGGCCACACGCGCATGGCGACCGAGTCGGCCGTGACGCCGGCGCATGCACACCCCTTCACGGCGGGCGAGGACTTTTGCCTCGTGCACAACGGTTCGCTATCGAATCCCTATAGCATCCGTCGCAAGCTTGAGCGTCGTGGCATCCGCTTCGAAACCGACAATGACACCGAGGCGGCCTGTCGCTTTCTCGAATGGCGAATGAGCGAAGGGGATTCGCTCGAGGCCGCACTCGAGCAGGCGATCATCGAACTCGACGGGTTTTACACGCTGTTGATGGCGACGGCGGACAAGCTGGTCCTCGTCCGCGATGCGTTCGCCTGCAAACCGGCAGTGGCGGCCGAAACCGATGACTACGTCGCCATCGGCTCCGAGTTCCGTTCGCTCGCCCATTTGCCGGGAGTGAAAGACGCTCAATTGTTCGAGCCCGGACCGGAACGAATCTATTCATGGACCGCGTCGCGTCGCCCCGCATGACCAGCGTACATCCATCAAGCGAGACGCCCGACGGCACCCGCCTCCGCGAACCGGGGACGATCGACTGGGATCTCGTGCAAAGCGGCGTCCGCGCTCTCAATCAATTTCTGCACCACGATGCCGTCGCGACCGGCATCTCGCGGGTTCGCGTCCACAATCCCAATGGTCAGCACCACATTGCCGCCGGTCTCGACGCGCCGCTCTCCGTCGATATCGTCGGACATGCCGGCTACTTCATCGCGGGAATGAACAAGCAGGCCGACGTGGCCGTTGACGGAAACGTCGGCTGGAGTGTGGCCGAAAACATGATGTCGGGAACCGTTCGCGTTCGGGGCAATGCCTCCGAATGTGCCGGCGCGTCCGGACATGGCGGCTTGCTGGTCATCGAGGGGGATGCGTCGTCACGCTGCGGCATCTCGCTGAAAGGACTCGAGATCGTCGTCGGCGGAAGCGTGGGGCACATGTCGGCCTTCATGGCGCAGGCCGGGACGCTGGTTGTCTGCGGCGACGCGGCTCACGGTTTGGGCGACTCGCTCTATGAAGCCGTAATCTATGTCCGCGGATCGATCGAGGGCCTGGGAACCGATGCCCGCGAAGAGCCACTCGGGCCGAACGATATCGAAAAGCTGACGACTCTGTTGGGCCGCGCGAACTTCAATCACGACCCGCACAGCTTCAAGCGTGTTGCCTCCGCCCGCACGCTCTATCACTGGCACATCGATCGTTCTCAACACTACTAAATCAGCCACTGAGCGAATGTCGAACGAGAATCACCAGCCATCGGCCTTCCTGGAAGAGAGCGCGTCCTTTAACCGCCGGGTGCTCGCCTACATTCATCAGGCGGCCGAGTCGGGGCTGTACGAGATCCGCGGCTTGGGCGCCAAACGCCGCGTGCCGACGTTTGATGATCTCGTTTTCCTGACGGCGTCAGTGTCGCGGTATCCGCTGGAGGGGTATCGCGAGAAGTGCTCGACCAAAACGGTGCTCGGGACGCGCTTCGCGAAGAAACCGATCGAGTTGGAGATACCCATCACCGTTGCTGGGATGAGCTTCGGTGCGCTCTCGGCCAACGTCAAGGAAGCGCTCGGCCTCGCTGCCACGGCTTTGGGAACGTCGACCACGACGGGTGACGGCGGCATGACGCCGGAGGAACGCGACTCCTCCAAGACGCTCGTTTATCAATGTCTCCCGTCGCGGTACGGTTTTAATCCGGACGACCTCCGCAAGGCAAACGCCATTGAGCTCGTCGTCGGTCAGGGAGCGAAGCCGGGGGGCGGCGGAATGCTGTTGGGGCAAAAGGTCAGTGCCCGCGTCGCCGCCATGCGGACGCTGCCCGAGGGGATTGATCAGCGCTCCGCCTGCCGGCACCCCGATTGGGTCGGTCCCGACGATCTCACAATCAAGTTGGAAGAACTTCGCGAAATCACCGATTGGCAAATCCCGATCTACGTGAAAATGGGGGCGACCCGCGTGCGGGACGACGTGAAGCTGGCCGTAAAAGCGGGTGCCGACGTGGTCGTGATCGACGGTTTGCAGGGCGGAACGGCCGCGTCGCAGCAGGTTTTTCTCGAGCACACGGGCATCCCCACGCTGGCGGCCCTGCCCTTGGCAGTCGAGGCACTCGATGAGATGGGAATGCTGGGACAAGTGCAACTTGTCATTTCGGGAGGCATCCGCACGGGGGCCGACGTTGCCAAGGCATTGGCCCTCGGGGCCGACGCCGTGTCGATTGGACAGGGCGTGTTGATGGCCTTGGGCTGCAACCGGCCCGATTACCAGGCGACGGACGGCCCGCGGGATGCCCGTGCCGATTACGCCGCCCTCGGCACATCGCCCGGATATTGTCACCATTGTCACACCGGCCGCTGCCCGGTCGGAATCACCACGCAAGATCCGGAACTGGAACAGCGGCTGGCGCCCGAAGAAGGCGCGCGGCGGTTGCGGAACTACTTCAATGTCCTCACGATGGAGCTGACGACGCTCGCCCGTGCCTGCGGCAAGTCGAACGTGCACCATCTCGAGCCGGAAGACCTCGTGGCTCTCACGATTGAGGCGGCCGCCATGGCCCGCGTTCCGCTGGCCGGGACGACTGGATCCCCGGCCGCGCGAGCCGGGACGAACGCTTCTGACTGCTGGCGAAAGGTCGTGATGACATGACGATGAGCGCTTGCGACGCCATGCTTCATCTCCTGGCGGAAGCCGGCGTGAAGTATCTCTTCGGCAATCCAGGAACGACCGAGCTGCCGCTTTCGGACGCGCTGGTCGACTATTCGCGGATCAAGTACGTCCTGGGCCTGCAGGAAGTTCCCGTCATGGCGATGGCCGACGGCTTCGCGCAGGCCTCGCGATCACCCGGCGTGGTGAATGTCCACATCAGCTGCGGTTTGGGCAACGCGATGGGCATGCTGTATAACGCCCACCGCGCTGGAACGCCGCTGATTTTGACCGCCGGTCAGCAGGACCGCCGGCTCAAATTCGAGGAGCCGATCCTCTGGTCCGACATGGTCCGCGTCGCGCGCCCATGGACGAAGTGGGCCACGGAAGTCGAGCGGGCGGCCGATCTGCCGCTTGCCATTCGCCGGGCCGTGCAAACCTCACTGATGCCGCCGACCGGCCCCGTCTTTCTCTCGATCCCTATCGATGTGCAGCGCGAAATCGGCGATTTCGATCTCTCCCCGCCACAGCCGATCAACCCGCTCGTACGGCCGCCACTCGACGAATTGCAGCGCGCGGCCAAAGTCCTGGCCCAGGCCAAAAACCCGGCGATCCTGGCCGGCAGCCGCGTTCTCGAGAGCGATGCCGTTGAGGAATTGGTCAAATTCGCCGAACTGCTCGGAGCGCCCGTCCTCGCGGAATCGGGTACGACGCACGGCCGGCTCGCCTTTCCCTGCACGCATCCCCTCTCAGCCCCGGGAATGCCGGTTTACGCACCCGAGATTCACCCGCGGCTCAGCGAATTTGATGCGCTGTTCGTCGTGGGCATGGATCTCTTCCGGCTGTACGTCTACTTCGAGCCGGCTCGTGTTGTGCCGAACCACATCCGCTTGATCCACATGGATCAGGACCCGTGGGAGCTCGGCAAGAATTATCCGACAGAAGTCAGCGTCTGCGGCCATCCAAAACCGGGCCTCGAAGAGCTGGAGGCGATCCTCCGCGAGACGATGACCCCGACTCAGCGAGAGACGGCCGTGAAGCGAGGCCGCGAACGGGGCGAAACCCATCGCAAAATGCGCGAGCAGTTACAAGCCAGGGCGGCCCAAGAGTGGAACGTGCGTCCGCTCACGCCGCTCGCCACGATGTCCGCTCTTGCCCGCGTCTTCCCGAAAAACGGAGCGGTTATCGAAGAGGCCGTGACGACGACCGGAACGGCCCTGGAGCGTCTGGGCGCGATCCACGATCCCACCGGCTATTTCGGGCATCGCGGTTGGGCGCTCGGTTGGGGCCTCGGTTGCAGCATTGGAGTCAAACTCGCGTGGCCCAACCGACCGGTCCTTGGCGTCCTGGGCGAGGGGGCCGCCCTCTACGGGATTCAAGGACTGTGGACCGCAGCCAAATACCGCATCCCTGTCACGTTCGTGATTTGTAACAACGCGCAATATCAGATCCTGAAAATCGGTGCCCAGGGCATGGCGTTGCCGCGTGCCAAAGAAGGCCGATTTGAGGGGATGGATCTCACGGGACCGGAAATTGACATGGTGAGCCTCGCCAAATCCTTCGGGGTGGAGGCCCATCGGGTCAGCGATCTGGACGAACTCTCGCAGCGAGTGAAAGACTCCTTTGGCCGCGAAGCTCCGCTTCTCCTCGACGTCCCCATCGCCCGCGGCACGCCGGGTCGGTTGAACTATTAACGATCACTCGGACCACCAGCTGCGAGTCAATGCGTTGGAATGTTCAACGCCGACGCGGCTTGGGGCGATGTGTTTTTTCGCTCCGCTTTAGCATCGAAAGTCCGGCTCGTGGCCACGGCTGTGAAACGGCGATTGCTCAGCACCTCGCCCGTATCGCCGTCCCGTACCGTCTGGTCAAATTGCAAGAGGCCGAACGGGACAGCCGCGGTGAGCCAAACGTCAATGCGGTACAGTTTGGTGTGCTCGCTTTCGTCGCCCGGCTTCGAGAATTCGTCCTGGGAAACCTGGGCGGCCGCCTGACGGCACTCGAATGCGTTGTGCCGCAGGGCTGTTTTCAAATAGCGGACCGTGCCACGGCGATAGGCTCGAACCGACGGGAGGCCTTGAAGAAATCCTTCAGCTTCCTTCCTCGCTGCCCTGGCGGGCGATTGATCGGGCGACCAGACGAGAAATCTGGCAGGCGGATCTCCTTTGCCGAATGCGGTCGGGTCAATTGTGAGCGTCACCGTCCGTTCCTGGCCGGGACCGAATTTCCAGACGGCTGCGATTCTGCGCAGTTTGCGTCCCGCGTGCTCGATCGTTCCCTGGTCGGCCAGTCGCAATCGGGTCGTTTCGCCGGTTGGATCCGGCGATTCAAATTCGATCCATTCGTGGGCCGACCCGTCGGGCGGAAGCAACGGAAAGAACGTCGTCACCGGTCGATTGAAGTTTTCGACGCGGTGGCGGTAATCGATCCATCCCCAGCGCTCCATGACTCGGAAGAGCCACGGATGTTGCCACGGGTTTTCGATGGCATACCAGCTCGAAAAAGTCGTGACGGCAAGGAGAAGCGCGGCAAGGAATTTGAGTGAGCGGCGCTCCGCACTCGCGTCGAGGGCCGGGATGAGCGACACGATCCACAGCGGAATCAGCCAGAAAGTCCAGCGCAAGCCGCTTGTGTTGCCGCCGTAGTTGTAGTTCTGTGTTCGCGTGAGATAGAAGCCGAGGACGATCAGGGTCAGACCTGCCGACAGCCACAGCCAGCCGCGGAGCCGAAATTGGCGCGAGAGACCAGGTACCACCCAAGCGGCCAGCGAGAGGAGAAAAATCGGCGAAAGCGAAAAGATGCCGTGATGACCGAATGTGCAATGCAGGAGATAGACGATCGGCCTTTCGACGTTGGCGTCGAGGCCGGCTGGGTGCATCCAATAGCTCGGCACGCCGTCGACCACGTACTTGTATTTGTCGCCGCCATAGTAGAAGTAGAACGTCTTCCAGTCGCCGGTCGCCACGTACGTCGTGATAAAAAACGCGGCCAGCGGCACGCACGCCGCGGGGACGAACCAGATCAGTGTTCGACGCGGAACCCGATACAACAGCCACGCAAAAATCCCCGCGGCAAAAGAGGCGGCGGGCAGGTCGTTCGCGGCGGCAAAAGCCGCGAAAAAGCCGGCCAGCGCGAAGTGTCCCGGACACGTTGACCCGTCGGCCAGAATGCGACACGCCGGATAAATCGCAAACAGAACCGCCAGGCCAGCCACCGTGTGGTTGTTGAGTGTCACCGAGTACGACGTCAAAAACGTCGCCAGGGCAAACGTGGCCACGATGAAGATGCGGGCAAAATCGGTTCGCGCATAGCGCTCCGCCAGGCGGATCGTCACCACGACGCCGGCGAGCAGCGGCAGGACATTGACGATCCACAAGATGACCCGTGCCGTTTCGTCGGTCTGGTCGTCGAGATTCCAGCCGATGACGGCCCGCACGAGCCAGTAGACACCGGCCACGATCGTCGACAACACGGGAGGCTTCGTCGAATAAAAGTGCCCCTGGTGCCGCACTTTGTCGATTGTTCCCCAACCGGGAACGGCGTCGATCTCGTCAATTTGATAGGTGCCGCGCTCGACCAGAGACCAGACGGTGCACCAACGCGACCGATCGTTTGCACTCAGGAGCGGTTTCACGCGGCAGACAGCCGCAGTGACCAGGCCGCAGGTGAGCGCCAGGATGACCACATACGCCGCCCAACGGGTTCGAGAATTCGCGGCGACGTCGAGATCCGGCTGGCTCATAGGTCTCACAAGATGTCGGATTGAAGCTACCCGCGCGGCTTTCAGGCAATTCTATTCCATTTTCGATCTTGTTTCATTTGATGCTTACGCTCTGGGCTGGTTTGCTAACGGTCATGCGGCGACTTCTGTTAAAACGGGAATGGTTCCATTCACCAGGAGAAGTCCAAACATGAAGCTGTCGTTGTCTGCCGTTCTGGGAATCGTCCTTGTTGTTTCCCTTGGCGCACCCACTGTCGCAACCGCGGCCAAGGGCCCCAAAGTTCCGGAAGGGGTGATCTGGGAACCGGGTGTCGAGTACTCCAATCCGGTCGGCGAGAACTTGCTCCTCGATCTGGCGCGACCCAAATCGGGCGATGGTCCCTTTCCGGCCGTGTTGTGCATCCATGGGGGCGGATTTCGGGCGGGAACGCGGGACGGATACGACGGCCTGTGTATCAAGCTGGCCCAGCGCGGATACGTGGCGGCGACGATCACCTATCGGCTCGCCCCCAAATACCAGTTCCCGGCGGCGGTCCACGACACGAAGGCGGCGGTCCGGTGGCTCCGTGCCAATGCGACCCTGTTCAAGATCAATCCGGAGAAAATCGGCGTGACGGGAGGCTCGGCCGGCGGGCACCTCGCCCAGTTTCTGGCAGTGACGGCCCATGTCCCCGAATTCGAGGGGACGGGCGGCAATCCCGAGCAATCAAGCAGCGTCGCCTGCGTCGTCAACTATTACGGACCAAGCGACTTCACGAAGTCGTACGGCAAGAGCGTCGATGCGGCCCAGGTGCTCCCTTTGTGGCTGGGGGGCAATCTCGAGACAGCCCGGCTGCGACATATTAAGGCAAGCCCCCTCTATTGGGTTACACCGGACGCGGCTCCCACGCTGTGCATCCATGGGACCGAGGACAAATACGTCGCCCACGAGCAGGCCGTGTGGATCGTCGACCGGCTCAAAGCCGCGGGCGTCGAAGCCGAGCTCCTTACGCTGCAAGGGGCCGGTCACGGTTTCAAGGGACGCGACGCCGAGACAGCCGAGCGGGCGCTCTTCGATTTCTTCGACAAGCACCTGAAACACTGAGCCTTTACCCGTTCGGCCCGATTGCCGAAGCCTGGCGTTCATTCCGCGGGCATGTTCTGCTAGGTCGTGCGCGTCTGAGAGCCGCCGAAAGATTTCTGCGGTGGCCTTTTGGGCCGGGACTTGCCGTGCAGCGAGTTTTTCCTGCCCTTATGCAAGTACTTCGTGCTCTTCAGCGGCCTTTTCGACTTCGGCCGCACGTGCCCCTTTTTCGGGGTCGGCTTTTTGTGCCACTGGTGTGTTGATCCGCTATCGGCAAGTAACAGTTCCGTCGACTGCCCGCTTTGAGCCCCGTCCGGAGCACGCATGTCGGCCAATACTCCGACGACAGAAGCCCCGGTCAGACCAACACTCAAAGCCGCTGAGAGCCCAAAACGGAAAAGACGCGAAGCGCGACGAAAAACCATTGGAAAAGCCTCTCCGTGTCGAACAGCCCGTGCGGCATCGCTCGACGTCGAAATTGCGAAAAGCCACGGAATCAAGGGAAAAGGAAGCGACCGTCTTTTCCCTATTCATGTCTAGCTCGGAATAACCGGCCCCCGAGCCGAATCGGCAAAAACGGACCTCAAGTGGCTTGAAGAGACCGGGATCTGAGTGCGAAAACACAGTTTGTGACGGTTGTGACGTGCGGCCCTCCGTTTACGCGGTTATACGGACGAACGAATGACGCCGATCAAGGAGAGGCGGCATTTACGGAGTTCGAGAGCAATCCATGAAGACTCTAGGCGGCCGGCAATTCTGGTCCGACGTGCGGTTCTTTCGCAGCTGGCGGATCCAGCGGAATGTCTTCACGGGCCATTTTCGCCTGCTCGATCCGCGCAATCATCGCCACGCCTTCGGCACACTCGAAACGTGCCTCGCCACGCTGGAAGAAATCAAACGGCGCGAAAACTCCCGCCCATGTCGGGCCGGGCCGTGATCGCCATTCATGGCATTCTGAACTCCTCCCGGGTATTTGCGGCGATGACTCCCGCACTCGAACAGGCGGGCTACACGGTCGTCGGGTTCGACTATCCCAGCTCGCGGATCGAGATTGGTGCCGCCGCTGCCGACCTCAAGCAGGTGATCGATTCCCTCGAGGGAATTGAAGAGATCAATTTCGTCGTTCACAGCATGGGAGGTCTCGTTACGCGGGCGTACCTTAAGGGAGAGCGTGATCCGCGGATGAAGCGGATGGTCATGCTCGGCGTTCCCAACCGCGGGGCCGAAATGGCCGATTTCGTGCGAAAGAATTTCGCCTTCCGTCTGGTCTTCGGGCCAGCGGGGCAGCAACTCGTTACTGGACCCGAGGGGCTCATCTCAAGTCTTCCGATCCCCGATTTCGAGTTTGCCACAATCGCCGGGGCACGCGGCCACCGCGCGGGCTTCAATCCACTCATTCCTGGCGACGACGATATTCTGGTCACCGTCGCCAGCGCCCACCTTCCGGGTGCGACGGATTCGATGACGATCCGCGCCTTCCACCGCTTCATTCCCGCCAACGCCGAAGTGATCGAAGCCACCGTCCGCTTCCTGCAAACGGGCTGTCTGCGAGACGACGGTCTCCGCCAGGCGATCCCGCACGAGACGGCGGCTGAGCAGCCCGCGACCGTCGGTCGCTGAACGAACTCCGGTGCCGTTATACTGCGAACGGCCTGTTTGACCCGCCGCTGCCGTTCACAACCCACCCGCACGAGCCACCGATGCGACGATTTCTCCGACCGGGCTTTTTCACCTTTTGCGTCATCCTTTATGTCGAACTTTCCCAGGGCCTCTGCCGGGCCGACTCGCCTCTCAGGCAGCCGCTCAAGACGCGAAATGTGGTCTTCGTGATGACCGACGGGCTGCGGTGGGAAGAGGTGTTTCGCGGGGCCGAACGCATGCTGCTGAGCCGCAACCCCGGAGGCGTGAGCGACGTCAACCGAGCGCGTCTGAAACGCGAATATGACGGACCCACCGTCGAGGTCCGTCGGGATGCACTTTTTCCCTTTTTGTGGAAGACCGTCGCCCACCAGGGACAGTTGTTCGGCAATCAGGACAAGGCGAGCATCGTCCGCGTCAGCAACGGGAAAAGTTTTTCGTATCCCGGCTATTCCGAGACGCTGTGCGGCTTTGCCGATCCCTGGGCCAACAGCAACGCCAAGCGGTTGAACCCCAACCAGACCGTGCTGGAATGGCTCTATCGCAAGCCGCGTTTTGAGGGCAAGATCGCCGCATTCGGGGCGTGGGATGTCTTTCCGTACATCTTCAATCGCGAGCGGTGCGGCTTTTACATCAACGCGGGCTACGAGCCGATGCTCGAAGGCGAGATCACGCCCAAGATCGAACTCTTAAATGAGCTGAAAAAAGAGGTGCCGCGGCACTGGCCGGGCGAGCCGTTCGACGCGCTCACGTTCCACACGGCCCGCGAGTACTTCCGGCTGCACGAGCCGCGCGTGTTTTATCTCTCGATGGGAGAGTCGGACGAATGGGCCCATGAGGGGCGGTACGACGAGTATCTGATGTCGGCCCACCGCATCGACGCTTACGTGGAAAACCTGTGGCGGATGCTGCAATCGAATCCGCGCTACCGCGATCAGACGACGCTGATTTATTCCCCCGACCACGGCCGCGGGCACGGTCCAACAGGCTGGAAGAGCCACAGCGATAAATATCCCGGGTCGGAGAATATCTGGATCGCCGTCATCGGCCCCGACACGCCTCCATTGGGCGAGCGGAGCCATACGGCACCGCTCGCACAAAACCAGATCGCGGCGACATTGGCCGGCTTCCTGGGCGAGGACTATTGCGCCGCTGTGCCGAAAGCGGGCAAACCGATCGACGACGTTTTTCCCGGAAAAAAATGAGCGAGGCCGTTCACGCCGGTGGCTGCGAGAAATTCGCGTCTGCGGAGCGCGGAGCCGTGCCTCGCGGATCGGCCAGGATCCAACTCGGCTCCGTCAACGGCAGCAAATAAGCCGCCGTCCAAAGCGCTCCCACGACGATCGTCAGCACGGGAATCTCCGTATCGACGCTGATCCAGCCCTTCTGCCGCAAAAACGACAACCCAGAGCCAATGATCAGAGAGGGGCCAACAACGATCGATACCTTGTCGACGCTCAAGAACAGGACGAGCGCGCCCAACATGGCCAGCAACAGAACCCATGCCCATTCCACGCCGGGCAGAACGTGATGGACGGTGAGCAGCCAACCGGTTCCGATCGTCGTGATCAGTAGGGGGGCCACAAAGCGGCTGCGCTTCAGCCGCGCACCAGGTTGTGAACTGGAAGGTTCACTCATATTGGACCCTTTCGCCGCGAACATCCTCCCCTCGAAAACCGCGACAGAGGAGGATCGTCTCGACCTGTTGATTGAATTGTCGTCCTTCAGGAAACAGGCGAGCATTATACGGCGATATAACGCACAACCGCAGCTGGAAACTACGCAAGCGAGACTCGCGTGTTTCCGCCGGTTTAACCCGACTGGGCGTCCGGCAGCGCCGAAGATCCCTCTGCGACAAGTGCGTTCCAAAGCAAAGTCGCATAGTAGATCGGACAATGATCAGCCAGTCCGCCGATTTGGAAAGGGAGATCGCCGGTATTGAATCGCAAATTCCGCGCGGTGCTGAGCAGCGCGTCGCGAACCGCCTGAAGCCCGGTCGCCAAATCGCCGCGAAAACAGCGGGGTTGACTGCCGCTCACGGATTGCAATTTCCCACCGTGCAGGTAGCCCAAAACCGCGGGGGGAACGTTGACCACCCAATCGTCGCGGTGAACGAAACGATGATAGGACCGCTGAGGCAAAACGGCCGCAAATGCCGAATCACCCACGCGGGGCGCACCGTATGTGTACACACCTTGCACGGCCGCCGGACCCACATGCGCCGCGGCCAGCGTGGCCAAAGCGCCTCCCAGGCTATGACCGGCCAACCAGAGACGCTGACCGGGGCGCCGCGCTGCGACAATCGCGTCGAATCGCTCGCGGATCTCGTTAAACGCGCTCAGAAAGCCAGCATGGACCCTTCCTCCCGTATGAGCCGGTTTGAACAAGAAGCTGCCGTCGATCAAGAAGTCGTCCTGATGAATCAGGACGACCTCGGCCGCGTCGAGCACGCTGTGCACTTGCAGCCGCGTCCCGCGGAACACGACAACCAAGGCCCCGTCGCTGGCAAGGACCATCCCGCGGTTGTCGTCCGCAGTTCCCAACCAATCGAGGCGAAAGCCTTGGTCCGGCAAGGGGGAGTTACGAATCGTTTCCTCGACGAATGCCGCGTCGCCGTAGACGAGAAACGACGCGTCGGCCAGCCACCAGGCATTAGCCTGGGAGTAGCCGGTCGCTTCGGGTTGAAAGGCAAATTCACCGGCGCCCGCAAAGTACGGAAAGCCGGCAAGTGGTGGGCGCAGACCGTCGATCGTTTCGCACGGCGGCGGTCGCAGGTTGAACGCCATGGGCGGGCTCCCGGCTTGCCGAGAAAAGAAAAAACCCACGGACGGGGTCCGTGGGCTCAACTCCGCCTACGCGCGGGATCTACTTCTTCGAGCGCGTCTTCGATGGCGGCCACGAATTTTGGATCCGAAGGGCGAACCGGGCTGCGGAACCGGGCGACGACTTTGCCATCGCGTCCGATGAGGAACTTCTCGAAGTTCCAGCCAACCGGGCCGGGATCGCTCGGCGTGGCTTCGGGCGATTCGAGCCACTTGTAGAGCGGCGCCTTGTTCGGACCGTTGACGTCGATCTTCTCGAACAGGTCGAAAGTCACTTTATATTTGGACGTGCAAAACTCCTGGATCTGCTGCGGCGTGCCCGGCTCCTGACGGCCGAACTGATTGCAAGGAAAACCCAGAACCGCCAGGCCGTCTTTCGAGTATTTCTCGTGGAGCGCCTCGAGACCCTTGTATTGCGGTGTGAAACCGCAGTGGCTGGCCGTGTTGACGATCAGGAGCACCTTTCCCTTGTACTGGCCCAGATCAGCGTCTTTGCCGTCGAGCGTCTTCGTCTTGAATTGCAGCACGGGGGCAACATCCTTCGAGTTTTCCCCGGCGACCGCCGAGGCAACACAGGCCGAAAACGACAGGCCGAAGTAGGGTGGCAAACGCGAGGCGGGACATTGTCAAATCTCCAGGAGGGACGGGAATGGCACGGGTTGGTTCTGTGCCAATCTAACTGAAAAACGCCCGAAAATAAATCAATTGAAGGCCAGGCCGACGCGGCGGAGTCCATGCTGTAAACTGGCGTCCAAGAACGGAGCACCTTGCCTATGAACAATACCTCGAACGGCACCTCTGCGGTTTCGGCAAGAATTGGAATCGTCACGGTCTCCGACCGGGCCAGCCGCGGGGAATATCAGGACCTCGGCGGACCGGCGATCCGGGCCTATCTCGAAAACGTGCTGACTTCCCCGTGGACCCCCGTCGCCAAGGTGATCCCCGACGAGCGGCCGCTTATCGAGCAGGTGCTGAGTTCGCTCTGTGACGAGGAACAGTGCTGCCTTGTCGTGACGACCGGCGGAACAGGACCGGCCCGGCGCGACGTGACGCCTGAGGCAACCGAGGCCGTCTGCGACAAGATGATGCCCGGTTTCGGCGAATTGATGCGCAAGGTGTCGCTCGAAAAGGTGCCGACGGCAATCCTCTCACGCCAGACGGCCGGCATCCGCGGCGAGGCGCTGATCGTCAACCTTCCCGGACAGCCTCGGGCGATCGGCGAGTGCCTCGACGCGATCTTTCCGGCGATTCCCTACTGCATCGACCTGATCGGCGGCCCGTACCTGACGACCGATGAGACCAAGCTGAAAGCATTCCGGCCAAAAAAATAGGGACCGGTCGCGTGGAACGCCGCGCCCGTCTTCCGCCCGTCCGTCGCGCTCAATTCTCACTTCACCGAGACGGAAGCGAGCGGATCGCCCAGTTGCGGGATGGCGACCCCGAGGACGTCCTCGATGCGCTCGGCGAATTCGAATTCCATTGTGTTGCGCACGTCCTCGGGGAGTTCGGCCACGTCTTTTTCATTTTCCCTTGGCAGGATGACCCGTTTCAGGCCGGCACGGCGGGCGGCCAGGACTTTTTCCTTAATGCCCCCGACCGGCAGGACCATGCCGGTGAGCGTGATTTCGCCCGTCATGGCCGTGTCGTTTCGCACGGGATAGCCGCTGTAAAGCGATGCCAGGGCGGTCGCCATCGTGACGCCCGCCGAGGGACCGTCCTTGGGAATGGCGCCTGCCGGCACGTGGATGTGCACGCCACCCGCGTTGGGCTCGATTCCCAGCGAGCTGAAATGAGAGACGACATAGGTGCGGGCCGCTTTGGCCGATTCCTGCATCACGCTGCCGAGCTGCCCGGTCAGCGTGAGCCGGTCGCTGCGGTCGCTTTCGGGCAGAAGGACCGCTTCGATGTAGAGCACGTCTCCCCCCGATTCAGTCCAGGCGAGACCCGTGGCGACGCCGGGCGGAAGAATCTTCCGCGCGTTTTCGAGAAAGAACCGTTCGGCACCGAGAAACGTCTTCAGATCGGTCGGCGGCACGGTGACGTTCCGCGTGTCCCCCTGGGCGAACCGCAAGGCCACTTTGCGGGCCAGTGCGCCCAGCGTCCGTTCCAATTCGCGCACGCCCGATTCGCGCGTGTAACGGCGAATCATCGCCAGGATCGTTTCGTCCGGGACCGTGAGCTGCTCGACGGTTAATCCGGCCTCTTTCAATCGCCGCGGAAGGAGATAGCGCCGGGCAATCTGCAGTTTTTCCTCGTCGCTATAACCACTGAGGCGGATGATCTCCATGCGGTCCCAGAGCGGCCGCGGGATCGTGTCAGCGGCGTTCGCAGTCGTGATGAAGAAAACTTTGGACAGGTCGAACGGCAAGTCGAGGTAATTGTCGCGAAACGTGGAATTCTGCGCCGGATCGAGAATTTCGAGCAGAGCCGAAGCCGGATCGCCACGGAAGTCCTGGCCCAGCTTATCGACCTCGTCCATCATCAAGAGCGGGTTTTTTACGCCGGCCCTTCGGATCGACTGCAGCACGCGGCCGGGCATGGCGCCGACATACGTGCGGCGATGGCCGCGGAGTTCGGCCTCGTCGTGCATGCCGCCCAGGCTCAGCCGCTCGAACTTGCGGCCCAGGGCCCGCGCGATCGATTGGCCCAGCGACGTCTTTCCCACGCCGGGAGGACCGATAAAGCACAAAATCGGCGCATTGGCCTGCGGATTCAGCTTCATCACGGCCAGGTGTTCGAGGATCCGCTCCTTGATGTCCTTAAGCCCGTAGTGATCCTCGTCGAGCACGCGGCGGGCCCCGGCCAGATCGAAATTATCGGGAGTCGTCTCGTTCCAGGGCAATTCGAGGATCAACTCGAGATGCGTTCGCGTCACCTGGAAGTCGGGGGCAGCCGCCGGCGTCGACTCGAGCCGTGTCAACTCGCGATCGGCCTCGCGGCGCACCTCGTCGGGGAGCTTGATCTCATCCAACCGCTTGCGGAGCTGCGAGACTTCCGCCTGCTCGGGGCTGCGCTCGCCCAATTCTTCCTGGATCGCCCGCAACTGCTGACGCAAGAGGTATTCGCGCTGCTCTTTATTGATTTCCGTGGTGGCCTGACGGGCGATTTTACTCCGCACTTCGGTGACCTGCTTTTCGTGGACGAGTTCCTCATGCAGCAGGCGCATGGCGTCCACGCGGGTGCCGGCCGACAAAACGGCCATCGCCTTTTCCCCCTCGAGGCCGACCATGGCCGCCAGCAGATAGACGAGTTCGATCGGGTTTTCGAGTTGAGAAGCCAACTGGGCAATGTTGATCTTGGGCTCGCCCGGCGAGGAGTCCTGGATCGCGCTGGCCAGATCGATCAACTCGCGCTCGAGGGCCTCGACCTCGGTCCCCGTGTCGGCCGGCATCGGTAGCGCGTGGATGTTGCCGCGGGGATAGCCGTTGGAGATGTCGAGCCCGTCGAGATGGATCCGCTCCGTCCCCTGGATCAGGGCCTGGATCGTGTCGTCCGCCCGTCCCATCCGACGAATGACGGCCTTGGTGCCGACGGGATAGAGATCGTTGAGCTGGGGATCGTCGACGGCCGAGTTGCGCTGCGTAAAGACCGCGACCAGCTTCTCTTCGCCGCGGACGGCCGCTTCGACGGCGGCCACCGTTTGCGGTCGCGCGATCGAGACGGGCATGAGAGCAAAGGGAAACAGGACCGAATTCTTAAGCGCCAGGATCGGCAGCGAGATCGTGTCGGTCACGTTGCGGACTCCTCGGTCGAGATGATCACCAACAACATTCCGTCGCGATATTCCGTCGAAATCGTCCCGTGTTGCAGTTCGTCGGACAGCTCAAACAGCCGCTCGAACCGTTCGTAACAAATCTCCAGGGAACGGCAGCAGCGCGTTTCATGGACAATCCAATCACGGCGGCGGCCTCCGATTCGCAACAAAGGGCCCTGCACGGTCACTTCAATGTCTTGCGGACGGACGCCGGCCAGTTCCAGTTTCACGATCCAGCCGTGCGTCGTTTCGTAGACGTCAGCCGCCGGCATCCAGAAATGGCGGCGCATCCCCGCACTGCTCATGGGCAGCTCCGGGAAATGCCGCGACTGACCCAACATGGCCGATCTCCGTTCCTTACGATCGTTCGATGAAAGTGTTTCCGGGACGGCCTGACAGCCGCCTCTTGACCATTATACGGACGTGACGGCTTTTTATTTCGGCCCGAATTTCAACCGAGCGCAGCCGGCGGCGCCGATGTAGCCCGCGTCGCCCCCCAATGTGGCGAAGTCGATGACCGTGCGCTCGAAGGGGACATGGAACGCTCGTTTTTTCACTTCGTCCTTGATCGCCTGCAGGAACCGACGGCCAAGCGGCGTTTCGTTCCGCCCGAACGTCATCGCACCGCCGAACAGAAACATGGACGGGTTGATCGTGTGCATCAGTGTCGTCGTGCCGACACCGAGATAACGAGCCGTTTCCATCACGACCTCGTCGGCCACCTGGTCTCCCTCCCCGGCCGCCTGGCCGATTAAAAGGGGCGTCAGTTCGGCACCTTTCGCCAGGCGGTCCGCGAGGACCGATGGGCGGCCGCTGGCGAGCGCCTCCTTGCAGCGCGTGACGACCGCTTTCGCACCGCAAAACGCCTCGAGTGTTCCATATTGGCCGGCGGGCGACAGGCGGTGGCTGTCCATGTCAATAATGATGTGCCCGCATTCGGAGCCGTGCGAGTGTTCGCCTTCGATAATGACATGGTCGACGATAATCCCGCAGCCGATTCCCGTCCCGAGGGTCCAGAAAACGAGGCTATGGGCGTCGCGGGCGGCTCCCACCCAGAATTCACCGTACGCGGCCGCGTTGGCGTCATTTTGCAGAAGCGTCGGTTTCTGAAAGTGCTCTCGGACCGTGTCGCGGATCGGAAAGTTCCACCAGCCGGGCAGATTTGGAGGCTCCAGCAGCCATCCACCAGGGATATCCATGGTCCCCGGAGTGGCCAGGCCGATCGCATGGATGTCGCCCGGCGTCAGGCCCGCACTCGCCACGGCCATTTCGACGGTGCGATAGATGACCGTGAGGCCGTGTTGAATGCCGCGTTCGGCCTCGGTCGGCAAGCTCGTCTTGGCCAACGATTTGCCCGAATGCGTGACAATGCCAGCTTTGATATTAGTCCCGCCGACATCGATCCCGACATAGATCGGCTCGCGGGTCATAAGCGCGCTCATCCTGATTCAGGCAGGCAAATCTGGGTCCAATTTGTGCCCCGAGTCTAAAACAGGCGGGCCAATTTTGCGACCAGCGACCGCATGCAGACGCAGCGCGTCCCGGACGGCAGACCGGGTAAATGCCCGACTCGCGGGTTTTTTTACGCATCCGCGGGACAAAAAAGAATTACGAGGCGGCCGAGTCGTCGGAAAGAAACCGCACGTCGCTGTTGCTCTGAGCGGGGTCGGCGTCCGCCACTTCGTACTCTTCGCTGGGAGCTTCCCCAATCCCATCGAGGACCTCGGTCCGCTCGTCGGCACCGATGACGCTCTCTTCCCCGGGAACGCTGGGCCCCAAGTGGACGCGAAATTTCAGGCTCGCAAAAGCGAGTTCGTCGCCGGGAAGCAGGGCCCCGCGAGTGACGCGTTGCCCGTTGACCTTGGTTCCGTTGGTGCTTCCCAGATCGCGAATGAACAGCAAACCGTCGGTCTTGGCGATCAGGCACTGCAGCTTCGAGATGCTGTTTGATTGCAGCAACACGTCGCACAAGGATCGACCGCGGCCAACAACGGTGACGTCCCGGGTAATCACGATCGCCGGACCCCCGTCGATGGGAACAAGTTTGGCTTGCATAGGTCTCCTTGGCGCCGCACTTCCAGTGCCAACCTCGATTCTCCACGAGCGGGCAACGGTGTCAAGCCGCCAAAACAGGGGGGTGAACGTCGCCTGGCGAAATTGAAGCCGGCCGCCGCAACCTCAATCAACTAGGCTATTTCCGCTCTGCGGCCCCCCATCTCACCGTTTTCGCGGTCGCTTGACGACCCATTTGAGCGCTGATAGCTTCTCCGCAGCACCGGACAGGGACCTGCGATCAAGGCCTTCGTTGGGACCGGCTCGGCAAAAGGGATTAAACGAATGGCCAAAGAGCAAAAGTACGTCTACACCTTCGGCGCGGGTAAGGCCGAAGGTGATGCCTCGATGCGTAACCTCTTGGGAGGCAAGGGGGCCAACCTGGCCGAAATGACCAACATCGGCCTGCCCGTCCCCGCCGGCTTCACCATCGGCACCAACGTCTGCACCTACTACTACGCCCACGACCGCACCTATCCGCCCAGAGCTGAACAAAGCCGTCGAATCGGCGATGGCCAAGGTCGAAAAGGAGATGGGGGCCAAGTTCGGCGTCGACCAAGAACCCGCTGCTGGTCTCCTGCCGCTCGGGCGCCCGCGAGTCGATGCCCGGCATGATGGACACCGTGCTCAACATCGGCCTGAACGACAAAACGGTCGAGGCCCTGGCCAAGCAGTCGGGCAACGAGCGGTTTGCCTGGGACAGCTATCGCCGCTTCGTGCAGATGTACGGCGACGTCGTGCTGGACATGAAGCCCAAGACCAAGCACGACACCGACCCGTTCGAGGAACTGCTCGAAGCCAAGAAGCACAAGGCCGGCGTCAAACTACGACTACGAGCTGACGGCCGACCAGCTCAAAGAGCTGGTCGCCGAGTTCAAAAAGGCGATCAAGGACCAGCACGGGCAAGGATTTTCCCGACCGACCCGATGGAGCAGGTCTGGGGTGCCATCGGCGCCGTCTTCGGCAGCTGGATGAACGACCGGGCCGTCGTCTATCGCCGCACATACGGCATTCCGCACGAATGGGGCACCGCCGTCAACGTGCAGGCGATGGTCTTCGGCAACCTGGGCGACGACTGCGCCACCGGCGTGGCCTGACCCGCGACGTGGCCCTCGGCCTGCCCGGCTTCAACGGCGACTATCTGATCAACGCCCAGGGCGAAGACGTGGTGGCCGGCATCCGCACGCCCAAGCGGATCGAAGAGAACGCTCGGCCAAGGACATGCCCGAGGCGTTCAAGCAGCTGGACGACATCGGCAAGAAGCTGGAAAGGCACTACAAAGACGTGCAGGACGTCGAGTTCACCGTCCAGCGCGGCAAGGTCTGGATGCTGCAAACCCGCAACGCCAAGCGGACCGGCTTTGCCGCCGTGCGGATCGCCGTCGACCTGGTCAACGAAGGGCTGATCACCGAGCAGGAAGCCCTCCAAACCAAGCGGATTCCGGCCGACGACCTGAATCAGCTCCTGCAGCCGATCTTCGATCCCGAAGGCCAAGAAGACAGCCGCAGGCCCAGGGCAAGCTGCTGGCCAAGGGCATCAACGCCGGCCCGGGCGCCGCCTCGGGCAAGATCTGCTTCCACGCCTCCGACGCCGAAGCCGATAATGGCTCAAGGATCACCAACGTCGAGCTGATCCTCGTCCGCCGCGAAACCAGCCCCGAAGACCTGCGCGGCATGAAGATCGCCAAGGGCATCCTCACCGCCTTCGGCGGGGCCAGCTCGCACGCCGCCCTGGTCAGCCGGCAGATGGGCAAGGCCTGCATCGTCGGCTGCGGCGCACTCGAACATCGACTATCACGCCGGACACGGTCACGGTCGGCGGCAAGACGCTCAAGCCGGGCGACTGGATCTCGATCGACGGCTTCACCGGCGAAGTCTTCGAGGGCAAGGTCGAAACCCGGCCGAGCGAAATCCTGCAAGTGCTGATCACCAAGACCCTGAAGCCCGAAGAAGTCCGAGACCTATCAGCGCTACGACCAGCTCATGAGCTGGGTCGACAAGCACCGCAAGCTGCGCGTGCGCACCAATGCCGACGAGCCCGAAGCAGGCGCCGCGAGGCGATCGCCTTCGGTGCCGAGGGGATCGGCCTGTGCCGCACCGAGCACATGTTCTTCGACCACATCGACGATTTCCGCGAGATGATCCTGGCCGACAACGCTGGAAGGCCGCGAAAAGGCCCTGGCCAAGCTGCTGCCCTTCCAGCGGAACGACTTCGACGGCCTGTTCCGCGCGATGAAGGGCCGGCCGGTCACGATCCGCCTGCTCGATCCGCCGCTGCACGAGTTCCTGCCGCACACGCACCGCAGGAGCAGGCCGAGCTTGGCCGAACGAAGATCGGCATCGCGGCCGAAGCGATCGCCCGCCGCGTGCACGAGCTGCACGAGTTCAACCCCATGCTCGGCCACCGCGGCTGCCGCTGGGCATCGTCTATCCCGAGATCACGCGATGCAGGCCCGGGCCATCTTCGAAGCCGCCTGCGACGTGAAGAAGGACGGCATCGACGTCCATCCCGAAGTCATGATCCCGCTGGCCGGCTTCGCTCACCGAGTTCAAGAACCAGGAAAAGATCGTCCGCGAGACGGCCGAGAAGGTCTTCGCCGAGAAGGGGATGCAAGTCGAATACCTGGTCGGCACGATGATCGAAGTGCCCCGGGCCGCCATCGTCGCCGACCAGATCGCCACGAGCCGCCGAGTTCTTCAGCTTCGGCACCAACGACCTGACGCAAACCACGCTGGGCATGAGCCGCGACGACTACGGCGGCTTCATCAACTACTACCAGCGAGCACGACATCATCCCGCAACGATCCGTTCCAGACGATCGATCAGGACGGCGTCGGCGCGCTGATGAAGATCGCGCGTCGAGCAGGGCCGCAAAACGCGGCACAACCTGAAGATCGGCATCTGCGGCGAGCACGGCGGCGACCCGGCCAGCGTGATGTTCTGCCACGAGATCGGTCTGGACTACGTCAGTTGCTCGCCGTTCCGCGTGCCGATCGCCCGTCTGGCCGCCGCCCAGGCCGCTTTGGCCAAATAACGGCTTTTGGCAGCCGGGATCGAGCAAAACCGGGAATTGGCAGAACCGGGGCCGGCTAAACCGAATCCCGCCCGTCTTTTGCGACGGCGCCTCACAGGCCAAAACGCGCCCCCGGCCGACTTCAGCCGGGGATTTTTCTGGTTTTTCTGCGGCTAAAAAAGGGGCCTCCCCGCCACAGAAAAATCGCCTAGGCCACAGAAAAATGCCCGGGGACTCAGCGCAAGCGGGTCGGGAACCAACACTCACCCCACCCCGGGAATACGCCCCGTTCGCCAGATTTGCCCCTCCTTTTTCCTCCACCGCGACCACCGATATCCCCGTATAATTGGTGATGAGCAATTTCCCAGCGACTCGCACGTCGACACGACGTCGACTGCGAACCGCGACGAGGGAAACACGCGCATTCGTCTCGTCACGTCCTCGTAATTTTTGACCCATCGCCCCCAGCGTTCCAGCAAACCCACGCCAAGCCTGGCGCGGGCGTAGAAGAGGTTGTGTGAACATCTGACAGTTTGAAAAACGAGCTCGTACACCCCCCCTAACCCGAATTTTTACTGCAGTCGAAAAGCCCCCTTCACCGATCCTTCATGAAATCCCCTTCAAGCTTTATGCAAATTCCCCTTTCCACCGATGGGGGCGGCGGATAAGATGTTACGTTCACCCTGACCCACCTGAGCGGACCGCTATGATTGCATTTCGTGGTGATGGTTGCGGTGCGGTCGTCCTCGCCTGTCCTGCGACCGTGCGCTAGAGTCGCGACACACAAGGCGAGGAACGCGGGCTTGCCGTGAGGCAGCTAGTCGTCACGGCGTTCCGTCTTACAATTTTTTCGGGGCTGATCCCGTTGCCAGAGGCGGCGGCGGGGTTCCCGTGGTTCGAGTCGACAAAGTTGGTTCCATGAAAAGCCTGACACACCATCGCAATATCGGCATCTCCGCCCACATCGATTCGGGGAAGACCACCCTGACCGAGCGGATGCTCTACTATTGCGGCCGTATCCACCGCATGCAGGAGGTCAAAGGGGGCGGCGACGGCGCCACGATGGACTTCATGGACCTCGAGCGCGAGCGGGGCATCACCATCACCTCCGCCGCCACCCAGGTTGAATGGGACGACCACTCGATCAACATCATCGACACCCCGGGCCACGTCGACTTCACCGTCGAGGTCGAACGCAGCCTCCGCGTGCTCGACGGAGCCGTGCTCGTCCTGTGTGCCGTCGGCGGCGTGCAGAGCCAGTCGCTCACCGTCGACCGGCAGATGAAGCGCTACCGCGTCCCCCGCATCGCGTTCATCAACAAGATGGACCGCATCGGCGCCAACCCCGAATCGGTCATCAAGCAGATTCAGGAAAAGCTCGGCGTCACCCCACTGCCCCTGCAGCTCAACATGGGCGCCAGCTCCGAATTTGAAGGCCTGATCGACCTGATCGACATGCAGGCCGTCTACTTCGACGGCCCGCAAGGCGAAGACGTCCGCCGCGAGGAAATTCCCGCGAAATACCTGGAAGAGGCCAAAAAGGCCCGCGCCCACATGCTCGAAACGCTGTCGCTCTACGACGACGACCTGATGGTCGCCCTGCTTGGAAGAGCGCCCGGTCCCGTCCGAGAAGATCCGCCCCCTGATCCGCGAAGCCACCCTCTCGCAGGAACTCACGCCGGTCATGATGGGGACCGCCTTCCGCAACAAGGGCGTGCAGGAACTCCTGGACGCCGTCCTGGCCTTCCTCCCCAGCCCCGAAGACCGCAAGATCGAGGCGATCGACCTCTCCGGCCAGACCAAGGCCGTCGAGAAAGAGGAGGAAGACGAAGACGAGCAGGAAACCTCCGTGGCCAAAGTGTCGGCCATCGGCCCGCGCAAGCCGCTCACCACGTCCCCCAGCGATCCGCTCGTCTGCATGGCCTTCAAGACGGTCGTGGAGACGTTCGGCCAGCTCACCTACTGTCCGCGTCTACCAGGGCACGATCGTCAAAGGCGAAAGCTACACGAACCAGCGAACGGGCAAGAAAATCCGCTTCGGCCGCTTAGTCCGCATGCACGCCGACGAACGGGAAGACGTCGATAAGGCCGAGGCAGGCGACATCGTCGCCGTCGTCGGCGTCGACTGCGCCTCGGGCGACACGTTCTGCGGCCACGGCGTCAATGTGGCCCTGGAAAGCATTTTCGTTCCCGAGCCGGTGCTCCGCCTCTCGATCGAGCCGATGAAGCGCGACGGGGCCGACCGCCTCAGTAAGGCCCTCGAGCGGTTCCGCCGCGAGGATCCGACCTTCCGCGTGATGACCGACCAGGAATCGGGCCAGACGCTGATTGCCGGCATGGGCCAGTTGCACCTCGAAATCTACGTCGAGCGGATTCGCCGCGAGTACAAGTGCGAATGCCTGATCGGCGAGCCGAAGGTCGCCTACCGCGAATGCCCGACCAAGCCGATCGAGTTCAACTTCCGCCACAAGAAGCAAACCGGCGGCTCCGGCCAATACGCCCATGTCGTAGGCCACCTCGAACCGTTGCCGGAAGACTCGCCCGAAACGTACGAGTTCGAAAACGAAGTCGTGCAGGGCCGCATTCCGAAGGAATACATCAAGCCGGTCGACGAAGGCTTCAAGCGGGCCCTCGTCAAAGGCCCCCTCTGCGAGTGCCCGGTCGTCGGCGTGCGAGCCTTCCTCGAGGACGGCAGCTACCACGACGTCGACTCGTCCGAAATGGCGTTCAACATCTGCGGCTTCAACTGCATGCGTGAGACGCTGAAGAAGGCCAAAATGGCCCTGCAAGAGCCGATCATGAAGCTCGAAGTCGAAGTCCCCGAAGAATACCAAGGCCCGGTCACGGGCCATATCTCCAGCAAGCGGGGCATCATCACGCAGACGGAAGTCCGTAGCGCCGTCAGCGTGATCTCAGCCGAGGTTCCGCTGGCCACGATGTTCGACTACGCCAACGAACTGCGTTCCATGACGCAGGGCAAAGGCTCCTTCAGCATGGAGTTCTCCCGCTACAAACAAGTCCCGAGCAGCCTGCAAGACGAGGTTGTGGCTCGGCGACGAGCGGAGAAGGAAGAGCGGCTGGCGATGGCGCACTGAGCCAGGTCAAGCCTCAGCCGTAGGGCAAGCTGCAAGCTTGCCATTCCGATCGCCAAGAATCCGACACTCAAAAGACACTGGCGGCGAAATTTGCCCGCCCGTGTCTTTTTTTGCGCTGAGATTGATCGTTCGCGCTCCGAAGTGTCGTTCGGTATTCTGGGAGGTCGCGAGCGAAAATAGCCAGAGGAGCAAGACAAATGACAACCCAGGACGTTCAGCGGCCCGATGTGCCGGAGATCATGTTTGGTTTACCAAAGGCGGTCATCAGCAGACTTGATCCCTCGACGGTTTTGCTGGAATCGCTCCTCGCGCAAAAGCGGGACGATGCCTACGGACCAGTCATCGCGTTTGACCGAATCAGCTCATACCTCAACGCAGCACGGCGGCAGCATCGCCGCATCGAGCGAGCGAAAGCGAGTTTTGGTCGGCGACTGAGGTCACCGGACGGCTCAATGCTTTTTGAAGATACTCATTTCTATTTGATCTGTTGGGCGCGGATTTCAAAATTGATCGACTATATCACTCGAACGACTCGGCCACATCGTGCCGCACTCGTGCGAAGACAATACAAGCGGCTCCTCTCCGACCGTGTAGACGGGCGCGACCACCTAGAACATTTTGAAGAGCGCCTTCCTGGGCAATTGTTGACGGCGGTTCAAAACGGCGGCGCGGGGGAAGTGTCGCGGCGGTTTAATTTGGCAGCGCACATGAGTGCAGTCCTGTGAGAAGGGAAGATTGGGGTTCAACCCCGATCTGACCTCTCTGCGCAGGAAGGCACCGGAGTGCGATCCGACATGGAGTTTTGGACAGAGGTTCGTCGTCAGGTCCTGACGAACGAGCTCAGCCGGCGTGAGGCGTGCCGTAAGTATGGTTTAGGTTGGCATACCCTTGAGAAGATCCTGGCCCACGCGGAGCCACCGGGTTACCGGCAGAGCGAGCCACGGCCGAAGCGGAAGCTGGAACCGTTTCTCCCGATCATTCACCAGATTCTCAAAGACGATCGCCAAGCCCCGAAGAAGCAGCGACACACGGCCCAGCGGATCTTCGAGCGGCTGCGCGACGAACAGGGTTATCTGGGCGGCCAGACCGTGGTGAAGGACTCGGTGCGAGCCTGGAAGCAGTCGCACCAGGAAGTCTTTCTGCCGCTGTCGCATCCGCCCGGCGAAGCCCAGGTCGACTTCGGCGAGGCGACGATTCGGCTGAACGGCCAGGAGACCAAGGTCGCCCTGTTCGTGATGACGCTGCCGTACTCGGGAGCCATCTTCATCCAAGTCTTTCCCCGGGAGTGCACGGAGACGTTCCTGGAAGGACACCGCCGGGCCTTCGAGTTCTTTGGAGGAGTGGCCAAGCGGATCAGCTATGACAACTCGGCCATCGCCGTGATCGAGGTCTTGAAGGGGCGCGAGCGGAAGCTGACCAAGGAGTTCCTGCGGCTGCAGAGTCACTACCTGTTCCGGGAACACTTCTGCCTGGTGCGTCGCGCCAACGAGAAGGGACACGTCGAGCGGCTCTTGGGATTTGCGCGGCGGAGCTTCCTGGTGCCCGTGCCGCATGTTGATTCCCTGGAGTCGCTGAACGCGCAGTTGCGCGCGCGTTGTCTGGCCGACCTGACAGAGCGAACCCGCGGGAAGCCCGCTCCCAAGGGCGAGCTGCTCTTGGAAGACCAGGCCGCCTTCTTGGCACTGCCCAAGCAACCCTTCGAGGCCCGACGGGTCGAAGAGGGAACGGCGAACTCGGAGTCCCTGGTGCGGTTCGACACGAACGACTATTCCGTGCCCGTGCGGTATGCCCACCGGAAGCTGATCGTGGTGGCCACGGTCGAGGAAGTCCGGCTGGTGTTCGAAGACCGACTTGTCGCCCGGCATCGAAGGTGCTGGGAACGCGAGCGAGCCCTCTTCGAGCCGATCCACTACCTCGCGCTGTTGGAACGCAAGCCCGGCGGGTTCGATTACGCCCGGCCCCTGGAGAACTGGGAACTGCCGGAGTGCTTTCCCCTGTTGCGCCGCCGGCTGGAAGCGGCAGATGAGCGCTCTGGGACACGCTCGTACATCCGCGTGTTGCGGCTGTTGGAGAAGTTCTCCCTGCCGCAACTGACGGGGGCGGTCGAGTACGCCCTGGACATCGACGTGATCGATCCGGACAGCCTCCGCACGATCGTGGAACACCGCGCAGAGCAGCCCGTCGAGCTCTTCTCGCTGGATGGCCGGCCCTGGCTGCAAGCGGTCCGCGTCGAGACGACCGACGTCTCCTCTTATCAGGCTCTCTTGGAAGAGGTGTCGCCATGAACAAGACGGAGACCAAGAGCACGGTGCTCCTGAAGCATCACCTCAAAGCGCTCAAGCTCCCCACGATGCACGCCGAGTGCGAGAAGATCGCGGCCCGCGCCGCGCAGGACAACGCCGACCATCTGGCGTTTCTGCTGCAGTTGTGTGAGTTGGAACTGATCGAACGAGAACGCAAAGCCGCCGAAAGGAGACTGAAAGTGGCCCGCTTTCCCGCCCACAAGTTGCTCGACGAATTCGACTTTGCTGCCCGCCCCAGCATCAACAAGCCGCTCTTGCTGGAACTCATCAAGGGCGAGTATCTCGACAAGCGGGAGAACATTCTGCTGGTCGGACCGAGCGGGACCGGCAAGTCGCACTTGGCCACGGCGCTGGGCATGGCGGCCTGCGCTCAGGGCCGCAAGGTTCGCTTCTTCCGCGTCACCGAGCTGATCACGCTCCTGTTAGAAGCCAAAGAGGAACGTCAGCTCTTGCGGCTGCGGCAGCAACTGAGCAAGCTGGACTTAGTGATCCTCGACGAACTTGGCTACGTCCCGGCCAGCAAAGTGGGAGCGGAACTCTTGTTCGACGTGATCGCCACGGCCTACGAACGCAACAGCCTGCTCGTGACCACGAACCTGCCGTTCGAGAACTGGATCGAGGTGTTGGGCAGCGAACGGCTGACAGGAGCGGCCTTGGATCGGCTCACGCATCGCTGTCACATCCTGGAGACAAAGGGCGAAAGCTATCGTCTGCAGGAAGCCAAACGCCGACGACGACAAACGGATTAAACCCTCGGTCAGACCGACTCAGACTTCTCCCGCGACACACCATTCCCGACGTTCGGAGAACTTTACCAACACAGCGCCACCAAATTCAGCCGCCCCGCGCCGCCATTTTGAACCGCCGTCAACAGCAATTGCAGCAACGCAGAATGAAGAACCCTTACGACCTATTGAACATGTACGGGACGACCTTGAGCTATGGAGGGCGTCATCTCGATATTGGCCCCGGGAGCATAAATCTGTTGAAGACGATCGTCTCCGAGTTTGGAAAGGCGATCCTCTACGACGCTTTTGAATCGCTTGCCTCAGCCGATCCAGAAAGGGCGGCTGTTCTCCTCAAGCAAGCGGCTCGCGATGTCGCGATCAACCGCGTAACGAAGCGGGTGCGCAAGGCTCTGAACGTATCGTAGGGCATGTTGTCCATGCCGCTTCGGTGTACGTTGGTGACAGGGTCCCATATCGAAGCGGCATGCAGAGCATGCCTTACGTCCTCAGCCCCAAGGCGGGCGGGATCTAGAGCCCGGGTTGGAGCAAAGCGCAGGCCCGGGTTTGAGGCCGCCACGAATTCCGGAAGAGGCCTGAAGGGCCGGGATGCTTTTCGCCTGCGGGCCGATTTCGTGGGGTACGCTGCTAGCGTGCCCTTGGAATGAATCATTGAAGTCGAGTAGGAGCGGAGCCAGATGGCTCCGCTCCCCTCTTCAAACCGGACGTGCAGATTTCCCGCATCCGGCTTGCTCGAACGGTTTCGGCGATGGCATGCACAGTGAGTCCACGGCAGTCCTTACAACAGTCGCAGGCCGAGGCGTTGCAACTGGGCGTAGAAGGATCGGTCGGCCGGTGGCCGGTAGGGTCGTTGACTCCGGCGGTGCAGGTGACTCCTGAGCGACTCGACCAGGGAGCGGTTCACTTTGCGGAACGCCCGGCGCGGATAGCCATGCGCGAAGTACCTCGACCAGCCGCCGAGCATCCGGTTCACCTCCGCAATCAGCGTCGGGATCGGTGTCACTCGTCGGCGATGGAGGAGTTCTCGCAGTTTCGTCCGCACCCGTGCCAGCGACTTGTCCGAGGGGAACACGTTCAAGTAGCGGCGGTCACGGCCCTTGAGGTCGCGGTCGTACCGGAACGTGAAGCCCAGGAAGGACAGCGAGGCACGCGGTTCCTTCAGGTTCACCACACGCGTCTTGTCGCGATTGATCGACAACTGGAAGCGGCCTTCCAGCGTCGATTCCACCCATTCCTGCAGCCGTCGGCTCTGGTAACGGGCCAGGATGACGAAGTCATCCGCGTACCGCACCAGGCGGGCTTTCGCCCACGTGCCGGGGCCGTCAGACCGGTGGAACCGATGCTCGAACCAGTGCAGGTACAGGTTGGCCAGCAAGGGGGAGATCGCTCCTCCAACAATGTTGCAAAAATTGGCCCCCACGGGGGCCTTCAGCAAAAGGGAGCGAACTGATCCGATACGTGATTCGGACTTGGTCGGGGCCGATCTTTGCGTTTTTGACCATGGCCCGAATGATTTCGCGACGGGTCGTCCAGTTCGCATCTTCCAGGCCATGTTGAACTTGTTTGGCAAAATCGTCGAGTTGGCCGATGACCAGCCGAAGCTCCTCTTCTTCTGATTCTCGACGGTCGATTTCTGTTGAGGCGTCTTCAACTCGCTTGAGCCGTTCCCGCGCCTTATCAATGCGTGGAAGGAATTCTGCTTTTGTCAGGAGACCTTCCTCGTAACCGTCGATGAGTCGGCTGATTCCCCGACGGGCGGTTTGGATCTGTCGCCGCAACTGATCGCGGTCGTTCTCTTGCCCGTAAGGTTCGGTCAACCGCCGTTCGTATTCCCGTCGGATGACCTCGGGATTGCGGAGCAGTGCGCTGACGTCGCTCCAGACCGCTGCGTCCAGACCGTCGGTCCGTACCTGTTTGTTGTGGCAGACGCGATGGCCGCCGAAGCGATAAGCGTCGCTTCCCACGCAACGGTAGTAGGTATAAGGAACTTTTCCCTTGGCGGAAGCCCGGCTGACGGGTTTGCCGTAGTAGGCGTAGCCGCAGCAGTCGCACACGACCAGACCTTGCAGGAGATGCCTTGCGCCGCGCTTGCGCTGGCGGCTCCCTTTTTGATTCTCCACAAGTTGTTCACGAACCGCCTCGAACAGTTCTTTGTCGACCAACGGCGGAACGGGAATCGAGACGCGTTCCTCGGACGGCGTATCGTAGATCGAGTAGGTGCGACGAGGCGACTCGGATTGATTGCGCTGCGGACGAAGTCGGGCGCGGCGTTCACCGATCCGTGTCTTTCCGAAGGCCGCTTCTCCTTTGTAAGCGGGATTTTTGAGAATTCCCCACACCGTCGTTCGATCCCACCATGTCTTGCCGCGTGGGCTCGGGATCTCTTGGCTTTCCAGACGTCGGCACACCTCTCTGAGCGACACTCGGTCCCTGCCGACCCACTCGAAGATCTGTCGCACGACCTGGGCGTGTTCGAGCACGATCTGGTAGAAAGCTTCGCCTCCGCCGTCCCGCTTCGAGACATACCGGTATCCATAGGGCGCACCGCAAAGCACGCTCACGAGCCCTCGGCGCACCGCATGGCGCTTGCCGCGACGGCTTCGCTCGAGGATCTTGGCGCGTTCGTACTCGGAGATCATGCCCTGCATTTGCAACAGCAAATCTTCTTCGGGGCTGTCGCCGATGGTTCGATTCAGGAAGATCAAGTCGACACCGCACCGCCTCAACTCCTCGACAAGCAGAATCTGGTAGGCGTACTTCCGGGCCAGGCGATCGGGGGAATGCACGTACAAGCGATCGAAGGCGCCCGCGTACGCCGCGTCGCGCAATCGCTCCAACGCGGGACGCGCCAGCGATGCCCCGCTGTAGCCCTGGTCGACGAATCGGAGTTCTTCCGCAAGAGAACAGCCGTCGGTGACAACGCGCTCTTGGAGCGCTTCGAGCTGGCTGCCGATCGTGTTCTCTTTCGCTTGCTGCTCCGAGGAAACCCGCGCGTAAATCGCCACTCGAATGTCATGGCTTTTCATGACGATCACGCTCCTTTCGCCGCCGAACCCACCGCTGGCGAGCGGTCTGGCACGCCACCCGGGTCCGATGTCGTTCGTCGACCGAGATGGCGAATGAGCATCGGAACCGCCAGCTCGAAGGCCCGAGCAAGAATTTGCTTTTCCAGTCGCCCACCCGAAAACCGCCGTTCAATGGCTCCCAATCCGCACTTCTTCCGTCCCGTCCCTTCCATGGCTTCGTCCTCGCTTCGACTCTCCAAATGTAAGCCGGCCTGCGACATCGACTTAGCCCGGCCGTCGCTTCCGGCGATCCACCGGCTGCAAGCGACTTCTGGAGATTAACGTATCGAAAACGAACCAGCTTTTTGCAACATTGTTGGAGGAGCGATCACTCCCCCTTGCGGCGTCCCTCGCTCCGAGCGGTGGGCCGCTGTGCGGCCTCGCTCGTCCCGTTCCACGATCGGCGCTTCCAGCCACGAGCGGATCAGATGCAGCACCGAGCGATCGGTAATCCGCATCTGAAGACACTTCATCAGCTGGTCGTGAGGAATCGTGTCGAAGTACCCCTTCAGGTCCGCGTCGTAGACCTCCCGCAGGCCGGCTTGCAGGTGGGCGCGGATCGCGTCCACCGCCTGGTGGGCCGATTTTCCCGGACGGAACCCATAAGAACACTCATGGAAATCCGCTTCGAAGATCGGTTCCAGCACGAGCAGCGTCGCCATCTGGACAATCCGGTCCTTGACGATCGGAATGCCCAGCGGTCGCTCGCCCCCGTTGGCCTTGGGGATCATCACCCGCTTGACGGGTTGTGGTCGATAGCGTTTGGAACGCAGTTCCTCTTGGAGGTCCGCCAGGAACTTGCCGGCTCCCGGGCCGTCGATGATGTCGCGACACGACATCCCGTCGATCCCCGGGGCGCCGTCGTTCTTCCACACCAGCCACCACGCCACCGTCAACACGTCGAGCCGGTAGATCCGGTCATACAACGTATAGAACCGGAATTTCGGCTCCTGCTTGGCCTTTCGCCACAGCTTCCACCTCAGAAGAGAGACGGCCAGCACGAACGTGACGTCGTGGCGGACCTCCGGCTTGTCCGGCGGCTCGCTCCGGCCGTAGATCGTGCTGCGCTCCGTAGTGGGATGAAATTCATCCAAGCGGCGCTCTCCCCCTCTTGTGGGAACACCCATTCGACAGGGCCCCTTCGCTCCACGGGCATTACCCCGCTTCACCGCTACTATGAGCCCCTCCGACTCCCGATCGAGCCGCGGCGCGGTTATGGGTTCCCGCACCCGTTGACATCTCGCCTACGCGCGAGCTGTTACTCGAACGGGTCTCTCAGGTTCCTGACGATTCTGTCGGCATCCGCCGTCCCCTCTCACCCCGGAGAGCCCGACCGCTGCAAGCGTTCGTTGCTTCGCGATCGATGACAGGCTTCACCCCTCCTGGGGGGCTGGCCACTCTCACGTGTTTAACGAGGCCGAGTTCGGGTTCACGCTTGCGCATTACGGCTGACGCCATTGCCTTCCGAGGCTCCGACCGCCGGATTACTCCGGCAGCCGCTCGGGCAGCTACATGGCGAACGAACAACTACCAGGATCAGTTCCTTTCAACTGACAAGAACCGTCAAGCTTCGCCTGACGCACCAGGAGGTCACAGAGGTAGCGGAGAAATGCTGTCCGCCCTCTGTTGCCTCCCTTAGCTCCTGTTAAAAGCATCTGTCTTTTTGTCCTGCCTTGGTCGCCCGGTTCGCGCTGGGCTTCCGAAAGCGCGCGACGACAGGCTTGCCGGACGGCGATAAAATCGGCTTGTGATGAGCCGACTGTTCGTGATTCAGGCGCGAGATGATTCCGTCGCCGTGATTCTGCGGCGCGGGCCGTCGCGCTGGTATCATTTGATCAAATGGAACACGGACAACGATAGGTTCATTCATGGAGCCTGGATCAAAGGACGGATCTACGAGGACCATTGCGATCTCTCGCCTGACGGTCGTCTGTTCGTCTATTTCGTGCTTCAAGGAAGCCGGTCCGGGACTCGGTTCACGCACGCTTGGACGGCCGTCAGCCGCGTGCCCTGGCTGACGGCACTGGCCGTTTGGCCGCAGGGGATGACGTACGGCGGAGGCGGCCGTTTTCTCGACAATTTTCGGCTCGTCGTTCGCTCCGACGCGAAGCCGTTCGTTCCCGACTCCGATGCTCCGTTTCGCCAGCTGGACTTTACGACGGATGCTCCGGCCGAATTGCACGCATCGGACGGCCAGATCGCCGACGCCGATTGGTCGGGAGTCGACAAGCGGGGCCACGCGATTTTCACGCGGGGTGGTCAACTGTTTCGCCGGCATTCGGCCGGTGACGTTCTCATCGCCGATTTCACCAACCTCAGACCGGATCCGCAGCCGGCACCGGACTGGGCGACACGGCCGCTCTAAAAACTTGAGGCCGCCACGAATTCCGGAAGAGGTCTGAAGGGCCGGGATTCTTTTCGCATGCGGGCCCGATTTCGTGGGACGAGCTGCTAGCTTGCCCTTGGAATCATTAAGCAGCCGAGAAGAGGGCAAGCTGGCAGCTTACCCCACGATTCGCTGGGCACGACTGCTCCCAGCCCCGCACCCGTTGGAACGGGTACCCGGGCGACGGTCCGCTTGCCACGGGTGTAAACCCGTGGGGCGCGATGCTCCCCGTGCGTTTTAAGCCCCCGGCAGGGTGGCGACACTGTCGCCACCCTGCCGGGGGCTTTCGGATGAGAGCGGCCCCGGATTCCACTGGCTTGCGCCAATGGCAAGCAGACCGCCGCCCCTCGCGGGGCTTGGAAGTACAAGTAGGACTCTTTCGAGCGAATAAAGATTGCGTTTCGGACATTGGCCGTGTTCAATGTCAGCCATGGTCATCCGGCGCAGATGGCAGTGCCCAAAATGCGGACGACGTTGGGACATTCCGGAAGGGTATGACCCCGCGGAATGTCCAAAGTGCCAAGACGGCGGGCTTTCGTCTTCGGAGGAAGGCTCCGGTGAAAATGACTTTGAGACCTTCGTTTCGAAATTCAGCGGTGACTCTCTTCGCGGCTCAAAAGCGTCGCGAAAACCAAACGGTGAAAGTAGAAGTCCCAAAGCCGGCCCATTGGAGGATCTCCGGGGTCGTCCACGTCCAAACGCGCTCGACGACTCAATCAATCGGGCAAATATTATGTACTGCTCCCATTGCGGAAAACAGTTTCAGAAATCGACAACAGCAGCGGGTACGACGGACACTTGTCCGTATTGCGACGCTCCGGTCGAGTCCTCGATGTTCGTCGAACTCGAGGGCGTTCAAAACGGCAAGCAATTTAAGAAATGCCCGTTTTGCGCTGAGCAGATCGCTGCAGAGGCGATCAAGTGCCGGTTTTGTGGTTCGATGCTTGTCCCAATGCCCAACGCGAGCGGGAGACGCGACGACGACCAGCTTATTTGGCCGAAGGCCAAGCCGGAAAGTCCAATTCTTATGGCGATTCTCAGCGGCTGCGTCATCGCCGGGGCGGGTCAAATGGTAATGGGACAGGTCGCGAAAGGCTGTGCGTTTTTGCTCGGGGGCTCTGGTTCTTGGGGTTCTTACAGCGGGAATTTCCATTTTGGTTACTTGGCCGCTAATGGGAATCGATGCGTACATGGTTGCGAAGAAATTGAGGGCAGGCAAGCCCGTATCAAAATGGGAATGTTTTCCAACAACTTGAACGATTGGAAAGGATTCGCCGCCAGATCAATTGCTGGGTGGCTTCCACTTGGAGGTCTCGTCAGCGTTGTGGCTTTGTCGCACACGCTGAAGATCCCTTTGTGCCCTTTTAAAGCCCTGACCCATCGCGACTGTCCGACCTGCGGCACAACGCGCGCCCTTTTTCTGATTTGTCAGGGCAACTTTTACGAAGCCGCACTTGCCAACCCAGTTGGTTTTATCGTGCTCGCGGCATTTTTGCGCCACGGAATTCTTTCGATTGCTCCCCAATCTAAACATCTAGGCTGGTTGCGATCGTCGGTTTTGGAAGGCGCAATGCTCGGCCTCTTCTTTCTACTTGGATTCCTGCACTATTTTCTGAACACGTCGGGTTGAGGCGTTTGAAGGCGACGTGCTCCAAACCCGGGTTTGAGGCCGCTACGAATTCCGGAAGAGGCCTGAAGGGCCGTGATGCTTTTCGCCTGCGGGTCCGATTTCGTGGGGCGAGGTGCCAGCTTGCCCTTGGAATGAATCATTCCGGGCCGAAGACAGGGCACGCTGGCAGCGTACCCCACGATTCGCCGGGTGCGACTGCTCCAAGCCCCCCGAGGGGCGACAGTCCGCTTGCCACGGGTGCAAACCCGTGGGACGCGATGCCTCTCCTCGCGGTTTAAGCCCCGGCAGGGGCGACAGACTTGCGCGAAGTCTGTCGCCCCTGCCGGGGCTTTTGAATCGGGGGCGCGACCTGGATTCCACTAGCTCGCGCTAGTGGCAAGCAGACCGCCGCCCCTCGCGGGGCTAGGAAGGAGCCGACCGTTGATCGCGTGCTCAAGGAGTCATCTGTCACGGTTTTTTCGGAAGCGACACCGTCACCACAATGGCCCACTCCGCATGAGCGGCTGCCGTGTCGATGCTCTCGTCCGCGCTTTTCTTTTCGGCTCGGCCGCCGGCGACAAAGGCCCAGATGGCGAGCGGATGGTCGGCCGTCAATTCGGCGGGCCCCTCCAGACTCTTGATCGTGCCAGGATCAGCGTCCTGCGGGAACGATGGAATCGGATAGAACATCAGCTGGTTCGGTGAGCTCCTGAATGTGGTGGGCACGGGAAGTAAGCCGAAAACCCAGTTGATGGAGTGGCGGAAGGTCAAACTGTTGACCCTGATTTCCATTTGCGGCTTGCCGTCCAGCGCGGTGCTTCTTGTGGCGGAAAGCGTGTAGTCATCCGGCGCGCGGCAGGCTGAAGACTGAATCGGGGGAACCGATTTGCCCTTCTGCCGCAGCTCGACGGTCATGACAACATCGATTGGCTCACCGCCGTGCTCGAGCGTGATCTGTGCGGTGGCCACACCATTCTGCGATCGGAGTCGCTTGGATTCTTTCGACGAGAGCTTCGCGGGATTGACACGAACGACGGTCTTGGCCGCGCCGCTGTGGCGTTGACACCCTGCCGCGAAGCATGGCACGAGCAGCAGTGCGATCGCGATTTGAGGGCGAATGGCAATCATTGTCCGTAGGCTGCCCTGCGACGATCTCTCAGGAACTGCTAGGCGCGAAATCCATGTGTTCGAGTCAGCTTACCCCACGGTTCGCTCAGCGTTTCTCCCGACTGCTGGCCCTGCCGCGCCCTAACTGATCATGGTCTCTGCCGCCTGTTTTGCCTGGGCACGATTCAAAGTCCCGCTGTAATCGACGATGTACAGCTCGCAAGACTGGCAGAGATAGGAGCGGAAGTATGCGGCGCGGGAAGGCAGGAACCTACTCCACCCCGCCCTCGCCAACTCCTCGTCGCCAGAAATGAAACTCCGAAAGTTTTCCGGAGCGACGAACGACAGCCCCAGTACCTTGTGGGCAAATCCGGCGGTCAGGCTGTTGCCACAGCGCGGACACTTTTGGAATGTGGTATCCGACATGGATTGAGTCCCGCATCCAAAGGCGTTGGAGTTGACGCAAACTGCAGTTCGATCGCCGGGGCGCGGCCAGGTAATCGCCGCCCACGCAACGTGCCAGTCGACTCAGATTTTACTTGTTATGCTCGCGGCACGACAATTCCCCAAACCGCTCGACTTTCGCCGCCCGGGTGTTCGGCCGCCACGAATTCCGGAAGAGGCCTGAAGGGCCGCGATGCTTTTCGCAGGCGGGTCCGATTTCGTGGGGCGAGCTGCCAGCTTGCCCTTGGAATGAATCATTCAGGGCCGAAGACAGGGCACGCTGGCAGCGTACCCCACGATTTGGCACGCCGAATTCTCGTTGCAGCACTACGGATCTTTCAGCTCTTTGAGCGTGAAGTACTTGTCCGCGTCGAAGAGGTTCTCGCCACTTTCGCTTTCGAGGGTCAATCCTTTCAAATTCAGAACCCATCGAGAAATCGCACTTGCATCGATGTCAATCAACAGCATCTCTTCATCCACCGAGTTATTCGGACGAAGGTTTGAGCCGACCTTCGTGCCGTTTCCCAGAAATTTACCCGCGCGGTCGTAAACAGACGCACCAACCTGCCAATACGTGATGAACGCTTTTGAGCGGTTCGTCACATGGATGCTGATCTTCGCTCCGATCGATGCGGGAACAACCTTGAGCACTTGGACTTCCACAACCGCATTTTCCAGATGCCATTGTTGGACGATCGGATTGCTCGACGGTGGACTGGTTTCCGTCGTGTCGACCACGGGCGTTGGGGCCGTGGCACGTTCGGTCTGCGCTTTTTGAACCGCCGTCTCGAGGGCCGCGACTTGCGACTTCAGCCGCGCGTTTTCGGCCTGCAATTCGTCCGCCTGACGCGCGGAAGCCTCAAGTCGCGCAAGCTGTGCTTTGAGCCGCTGATTCTCGGCCTGCAACTCGTCGGTCGCTTGATCGGGTTGCACATTGGCCGCCTTCGCGACCGGCGTCGTTCGCCCGACGGACGAGCTGGCGAATAATACGGCCACCACGACAAGCACCAGCATAAAAACGGCCGCCGCCGATGCGAGTCCCACAACCAGGTAGGCGGACTTTGTCGGACGCCGAGGCGAAGGAGCGACCGCGACAGGGGACGGCGCGGCTCGTGTCGAGTTCACAGCGCCCTGGCCGCGGGCCGGCTTCTCGACTGCGAAGTGATGGCCGCAACTGGCACACTTGACCAACTTCCCTCGAACTTCGTCGGGGGCGTTGAGTTTTTGCGAGCACTGCGGACAGGAAACGGTCAGCACGGCCTGGCCCTCGATGAATCGTCGTGTCTGAACGGCCTCCAGCATCTCGCATCGTCCGCGCTGGATCAAGCAAAAATCTGTACATGCGAGTTACCTGGTATCGCCGTCGATGCGAGCTGCTTGTTTGCCCTTCGAATGAATCATTAAGAGGCCCAAAAACAGGGCAAGCTGGCAGCTTACCCCACGGACAGACTGCCGCCCCTCGCGGGGCTGATCCAGAGTTGCGTAGGGCAAGCTGCCAGCTTGCCATTCGAGCGGCAACGAACGCCCATCAAATGGCAAGCTAGTGTAGGGTCAACTTCGATTTTTGGGGTACAGATGCTTCAGTTTTGTTCGAGCATTTTTGGTGGTGAACTGCCAATCGATTGCTGCCTGACTGCAGTTTCGTTCGTTCTGCCAAGCAGCGGTTTCATTGGCGAGCGTTTGTTTGTCAGGGATCCTCCGGGCGAGACATTGCCGTGTCAGAACATTCAATTCGATTTCAGCCATGTTGAGCCAACTGCCGTGCTTGGGGGTGTGGACGACCTCCAAACGCCGAATCAGCCGGGCGCCTCCTCGGGCGGAAAGGCTTCGTACAGCGAGCCGAGGCTGTGCGTGTTGAGGTTGTCCATCACCAGCGTGATCCGCTTCGCCTGCGGCCGATGGATATCGACCAACTGGCGAACGGCCTCGGCCCAATCGGACCTGGTGCGCTGGTCGGTGACCACAAGGTGCCGCCAGCCGATCAGCGGCTCCGTGAACGCGAACACGTTAGCCGTTCCATTGCGTTCGTACTCATAGTCGAAACACTGACGTCGCCCTCGCGTGGCGCGAAGCGGAGTCTGCGTTTCGATGGTCAGTTGTTTGCTCAGCTCATCCATGCAAATCAGCGGGTAGCGCGGATCGTACGGGCGTTGATAAGCTTCCAGCACGTTTTCCATGTGGTAGACAAACTCCGCGTTGTGCTTCGGAGGGATGCACCACATGCTTTTCTGCCAGGGCTTCAACTCATTTTTTTTAGGCAACGCCGCACCGTCTCGTGTGACACCGCTTCGACGATGTCCAATTCGACGACGCGTTGGGCTAACAGCCGCAACGTCCAACGCGCGTGGCCTGACGGCGCGGCGCCGCAGCACAGCGCGATGACCTTGGCTTCCTTTTCGCCATCGAGGATCTTGGCACGCGAGGGCTGCACTTGTTTCTTACGGTTCAAGGCCGCCTCCAAGCCGTCCAGCACCAGACGCTTGCGGATGTTTTCGACCGTTTGCACCCTCACTTGGCAGGCATTGGCAATGGCTTCATCCTTCCAGGCCGGCCCAAGATTTCCGGCATCCGCCAACAGCAACACCTGGGCGTGCGTGCGTTTCTTCGCCGCGATTCTCTCTTTCTTCACCAACTGCGAGAGTTCTTTGCGCTCATCCTTGTCGAGCTTGACAAGATACCGCTTGTTCATGACTCCCCTCCTTGGGTCCGAATGACTTCCGCAATTGGAGAGAAATCTTGCGACTCCGTGAACCCCAAAAATTAAAGTTGACCCTACACTAGCCGAAGCCCGAAGAATTCGGTTGGCAATGGGAAACAAAAGGGGGGGCAGTCGCGACGAGCGCCTCGTGCAGGAGGTTTACGACGGCCCCCGTTACGTGCAGAGGGACAAATAGGGGGCATTCTACTTTTTTCTTGACAGATGCGCCATTGGGGGGGTCGGTCTGCTCGGATGCGTCGAACCGCACGTGCCCGCGGAACGCCTTAGGAAACGCGCCGATGACAAGTGTCTACCGCCCATCGCCGGAGGCTCGAATCCTCCCTTTGCCCTCGCGGCCGTCCTCCGAAGCATTCACAAAAAGTAGAATGCCCCCTTTCTCTTCCCTCGCTCCCAAGTCCGTAGCCGCCCGACTACAATCGCTGTTTGATCCAGTCCATCTTGGCAAGTTGTGGGGCCAACGGGCTTCCTGGAGAACCGGGGGACACGCAATGCCGCGCGTTCGCGCCGATTATCAGCTCCGTTTGAAGGGTATCTGGATTCTACTGGCCTTTTATTTGATCGCCATATCGGCGGTGTCCCGCAGCAGCCCCTTCTGTGTGCTCGTGGGCGACCTTCTGGGCGTGCCTCGCGACGCCGATACGGCGACTGACTATCTTGAAGGATATGTTGCGACTGGCGTGAGCGCAACCGCTGCGCTCCTCGTGATCCTGGTCTTGGCGTCCTTTACCTGGAGGCGAGATCCGCGCTGGACCCTCATCAGCACTTTGGGGGCATGGACGCTCTTGACGTCACAGATCGTGTACGCCCTTGCGATCCTTTGGCGTTCTTTCAAAGTGCTTGATCAGAAAAATGGTGATTCAATCCTGGCTGACCGCCACCTCCTACCTTGGGCGTCCGATGTCGGTTTGTGGTCAGGGGTGGCAATCATGGCGTTTCTGTGGTTGGGTGGGTGTTTCTTGTCCCGGTTCAAAAAGAAACGGCTCGGCAGCGCAGACGGCGGGAGTCCGGGTATTTCGGCATCGTGACCACGTACCCAACTGCCGCTCCGTCAGTCAGTAATCACCTCGTGCTCGACTTCTTCGCCGGGGGGCGTGGGGTACGGGCATCTCTACCAGGGTCGGTTCAAGTCCTTCCCCGTCGACTCGGATGACCATTTCTAATCGCTCGTGCGGTATGTCGAGCGGAACGCGCTGCGGGCCGGCCTTGTCGCGCGGGCCGAAGATTGGCCGTGGAGCAGCCTCTCGCGGCGGACGGCGTCCGAGGCTCGCATTCCGATAAGTACCTGGCCCCTGCCGCGACCATCGCGGTGGACAACACACGTGAATCAGCCGCAAACCGAAGGGGAACTGGAAGCGATCCGTCGCTGCCTTCGCCGCGGCCGGCCGTACGGCGCTGAAGCGTGGACCACACGCATCGCCCAAAAATTCGGCCTGGAATCGACTCTCCGCCCGCGCGGCCGTCCCCGCAAACAGGCAGCAAAGCCCCGATGAGGCCCCTCTGCCCGCAGAATATGCGCCTGTCCCCTTTCTTCGCCCCTATGGGACCGGACATCTCCACGATTCCCGAACGATCGCCGATTGCACACACTTGAAGCCTGCGCGTTTAGTTGGCTCGATGTGAGTCACTTCTGAACCGCATTGTCGGTCACAGCTGCGATGGACTCGGGTCCTCGAACTCCGTGTTGAGTAGGAACTCCCGAAAGCTCTTTTTGGCGTCCGACATTTCCGACGGAGCGAACGTGAGCAGCGTCACGATATCACGCTGCGTCTCCGGCGGCAGCTTGCCGATGTGCTCTTCGACTAGCGCATCTCGCTTTTCGCGCGGCATGCCTTCAAAGCGTTCGTCGATCACGCGGATGCGGATCGATGCCGAGTTGTAACGATACGAGTCCGCTTGCTGGAAATTCCGCCTCAGAAGGTCCTCGATGCCGCGAGTTTCGGGCGTTCGCTTCGATTCCCAAGCGTTTCTGGTGGATGTTGTCATGTTATCTGTGGCTCCACCCATTCATAGATTGCCCGAGCTGTGTTGAGCAGGGCATTCGTCTCGCCTGTGTCTTTCCGTCCCGTTTCGTATCGCAAATCGGTGGTCCAGTCGAATCGGCGCATCCGGCGTGCAAGCTCAGGAGTGAGAGCCACTCCCACTTCACGCAACCGGTCGAGCAGAACTTCAGGCCGGTGAGAAGCAGCCCCTTGCGTCAGCCGCTCCAAAATCGCCGGCCTCTCCGCCTCGGCTGTCTTCTCCAAGATCAGCGCCTTCAACGAGCATTCGACCGAGTATCCTCCGACATATTGCGCTTCAAGTGATCGGCGGAGGATTACCATAATTTCAATCGCGACATCCAGTCGCTGAAGTGCGGCTTTCAGGAAATCACGAGCCGTCGTCGGTTGCATCGTTCCCTGCAATCCTGGCAGGTCTCAGGGCCGTACCGCTATTCTCATCTTCGCGCAAAGGAGCGACAAGACCAGCCGCCGATATCTTCGAATCGACTCCTCGCCAAATCGGGCCATCGGCCCACGACAGAGTGTTGCCCGGTTACGTATTATTAGACTAGGCAATTCGGATCCAATGTTCGGAGCGGAGGAAGGTCATGGCTGAAGCTGTCATTCTGGAAGTGGCGCGGACGCCGTTTGGTCGGCGAGGCGGGGCGTTTCGTGAAGTGCGGCCCGATGCTCTGTTGGGCAAGGTGCTCGCGGGGTTGGTGAAACGGGCTGGGATTGATCCGGCCAAGATCGAGGACGTCGTCACCGGGGCCGTCACGCAGGCGGGAGAGCAGGGGGCCAACGTTGGGCGGCTCGGCGTTCTTCTGGCCGGCTTTCCCGTGACCGTGCCGGCCGTCACGCTGAATCGCATGTGCGGCTCGAGCCAGCAGGCCGTGCACTTCGCCGCGCAGGCGATCGCCGCCGGCGATATGAACTACGCCATCGGGGCCGGCATCGAGAGCATGACCCGCGTTCCGATGTTCTGCGACATCGGCGGCGGGTACGAGAAACTCAATCCGGCCCTGTTCGAACGGCACGAGCTGATCCATCAGGGAGAGAGTGCCGAGCGCGTGGCCGAACGCTGGAAGATCTCGCGCGACGACGTCGACACATTCGCCGCCGAGAGCCATCGGCGGGCGAGTGCGGCGGCGGCGGCCGGGGCGAATCGGGAAATCTTGCCGATGTCCGGGCTCGATCCGGAAGGCAAGTCGTTTGAACTGAAGCGAGACGAAGGGATTCGCGACCGGATCGATCCGGCGAAGATGAAGTCGCTGCCGACGGTCTTCCGGCCGCAGGGGAACGGCGTGGTGACGGCGGCCAACTCGAGCCAGATCTCCGACGGGGCCTCCGCCATCCTGATTGGTGAGCGGGAGGTCGCGAAGGCCGAGGGTTTCCGGCCGCGGGCCAAGTTCCTCGCCCGCGTGGCGGTCGGCGACGATCCGATGCTGCAGCTGATGGGGATCATTCCCGCGACGCGGAAGGCCCTCGAGCGGGCGAAAATGTCGATCAACGACATCGATTGGTTCGAGGTCAACGAGGCGTTTGCGACCGTCGTCCTCGCCTGGGCGAAGGAGCTCAAGCCGCCGATGGACCGGGTGAACCCGTGGGGCGGTGCGATCGCGCACGGGCATCCGCTCGGGGCGACCGGTGCGGGCCTGATGGCCAAGATGCTGACGGGGCTCGAAGCCACGAACAAATCGGTCGGCCTGCAAGTGATGTGCATCGGCCACGGCATGGCAACCTGCACGGTCATCGAACGGATTTGAAACGCGTCGGATTGGAGCGCGCATGAAAATCGACAAGCGGACGTTCGTCATCACGGGCGGCGGATCGGGGTTGGGCGCGGCCTGTGCGCGGCGGTTGGCGGCTCGCGGCGCCAAGATCGTGATTGCCGACGTGCAGAAAGAGGCGGGACAGGGGCTGGCAGCCGAGTTCGGGGACCACGGCTGGTTTGCCGAGACCGACGTGACCAGCCGCCCGTCGGCGGAGCGGTGCGTCGAATCGGCGGTGCGCGAGTTCGGGGCGATTCACGGTTTGATCAACTGCGCCGGCATCGCCCTGGCCGAGCGGGTCGTCGGCAAGACGGGGCCGCATCGCCTGGAGTCGTTTTCGCGGGTGATCGGCGTCAACCTGATTGGCACGTTCAACATGATTTCGGTCGCGGCGGCCGCCATGTCGCAGAATGCCGCGCTCCCCGCGGGGGAGTCGACCAGCGGCGAGCGGGGCGTGATCGTCAACACGGCCTCGGTGGCGGCCTTCGACGGCCAGATCGGCCAGGCCGCCTATGCGGCGTCAAAGGCCGGCGTCGCGGGACTGACGCTGCCGGTCGCCCGGGAGCTGGCTCGGTTCGGAATCCGTGTGATGACGATCGCCCCGGGCATCTTCGAGACGCCCATGCTGGGGCAGCTTTCCGAAGAGATCCGCAAGTCATTGGGTCAGCAGACCCCGTTTCCCGCGCGGCTCGGCCGTCCCGACGAATTCGCCGCCCTGGTCGAGCAGATCGTCGAGAACGAGATGCTTAACGGGGAAACGATCCGCCTCGACGGGGCGATCCGCATGGCGCCGAAATAACGCAAGTTTATTATCGGTAGTGACTTGCGTTATTTTCCCGAGATGATGCCCGCAACGGGCCGCACTCTACCACCGTAGCTAATCTCAATCATAGGCAAGTTTTGGTGCGCGCGGCTCCTCCTGCAAGGAAGCCGCCGCTTCGTGCATTTTGCTTTTTTGCGCCGCAGAAAAACCAGAAAAATAGATCACTGGCGCACAAAAACCGGGCGAATGATCACCGGTGATACACTGAAAACCAAGTGTCCAGTCAAGGCCTGCGGCCAAAAAACGCAAAAAAGTCACTCGCCCGTTCGGCGCACCAGCGGCACGTGCTAAGTCCTTTCCCGCAAGTCGACTTGCTCGCCGCGACGTGGCGGCCCGCTTAAGGCCGTCTTCCCACGTTTTTCCAAATCTGATATGCCACGCCCCCCAATCGGTGTCCTGCGCCCTTCAAGACCGGAACACCGTCGGCTGCCACGTCACCTTGCCGACGGCCCTTCGAAGCCTCTTTCCGGATCAAAAAATCGTGAAACCACGCGTCGTCCCCCCGTCGCCGGAAGGCAGTCCCTCCCCAAAACCCGAATCGTCGCCGAAACGCGAACTGCGCCCCGAGGCCAGTCCCGCGCCCGAGCCGGGTCCCACGATTGCGGACCGTTTTTCCCGGGCCGCCCGGTACCATTCGATCTGGATGGGGCGGGGCGCACATCACGTCCGCCGCCATTTGAAGCGGATTCGCACGCCGCAGGCTGTGCACGGGCTCGTCGGTTCGCTGCGCAGCCGCTGGTGGCCGAATTCAACGGCGGAAGGCGAGGCGGGGACGGGCAAGCGACTGAGGTTCCCTGTTTCGTTCTCGCGACGGTCCGCGGGGCCTGCGACCGCGGCCGGTGCGGAAGGTCCCGTCAAAAAACACAGCACGCGCCGACTGGCGTGGGATTTTGCCGTCATCACGGCGGCGGCGGCCGTCCTGCTGGTGCTGCACCACCAATTCAAGCGACCGTTGCACGCGGCGGCGACCCAAGCGGTGGCCGCCGTGGATCCCGTTTCGGACGCAACGCCAAAAAAGACTCATCACCGACGGCGGAGTCATTCGCATTCGAAAACGGTTGCCGTGGCCGAACGCCCCATTGACTCGGTCCGTGATTCCGGACCGGCGCTGCCGCACGCCGATGGGGCCGCCTCGCCCCCTCAGCAAAGCGAACCGGCCCTGAGTCAAAACAACAACGCTCCGCTTGACACGGTCAAACGAGACGATTGGTCGTCTTCCGCAAGCACGTCGCAGCCCCCGTCGACGTCGGCCGTCGCGGGCAATGCCGAACCGCCACAAGGCGGCCTGTCGGACAATAAACTGGACCCGCCGAGGGATGCCGGCCCGGCTCTGGCCGGCGACGATCATGCGACTCTGTCTGCACCGTCTCCCACCGGCGATTCGACGGCTCCGCCGCCAAAGCATCGACGCCGCCACCACACTCCGGATCCGGCCGTGGCCGCGACGGGAGACAGCTCGTTCCCGAATTTCAATGACACGCCCTCGGGGTCGAGCGATTCCGCGCACAAAACGGATGCAGCGTCGGGACCGAGCCTAGGTGGGAGCGACGACCGCGGGCCGTCCTTGCCGTCAAAAAATGACCCGTTACTGACCTCGCAAACCACGACGTCAAGTCCTGTCGACACCGGCAAAAGGGATGATTTGGCAGCCCCCGCGATCCATCATGATGCGCCGGTGAAGGACGCATCGCTGGAACCAAAGGGAGAACATTCCGCCGAGAAACCGGCCGCTCCTCCGTCGGGGCCGGACGTCTTCGGTGCCCTCCAGGATCCGCCGGCCGAAAAACACGATCTCAAGGAGCCGGAAAAGGCCCTTCCTCCGGCCGGCGATAGCCTGGGCACTCCCCCCGATGCGGCGCCTCCCAGACGGCGACGGAAGAGGAAACCGCCCCAGACGGAGGTCGCCTCTGACAACCCGCTCCATCCCGCCGCAACACCGGCGAATGAGCCGGTGCCCGACGCGATGCTTCACGACTCCATCAAGGCGGAGGACGCCAAAAAACCGCTTGAGCCGCCGAAAGGCCCGGAATTCGAGCACAAGAAGGACGAATTCGCGGCCCCGGTTGCTGCCGGCGACATGCCGCTTCACAGAGATAAAGAGAAGGACCATTTCGCAGAGCCGAAGCCCGTTGAACCCGAACACAAGCCGGCCCTTGCGGCCGACCATGACGCATTCGGGGCCTTAAAGGACGCGTCGCCGCCAAAGCCTGACGAGCACGAAATCAAAGCGGCGGAACCGCTAAATATCGTCGGCGACAATCCGCCCAACCCCGTGCCCCATCATCGCCGCCGAAAGAAAAAATCACCCGAGTCGGAGTTGCCGGCACCTGGACCCGCTTTGACGGCCGAACCGAGTCCAACGACCGCCCCCGCCGGCAAACCGGAAACAAAGGTTCCGTCTGACGTGCTTCCCACGTTGACGGATACGCCCAAGTCGGTCGCACTCGATCCACCACAAGTCGAGCCCAAGCCGGCCGTGAATAAAGCGGCTGAGCCGAAGCCGTCCGTGGTCTCCGCCCTGCCCGAGCCGTCGCTCGACGGCAATCTTCCCCCGACGAAATCCGAGCCGAAACCGGAAGGTGTAGCGGCCGCGCCGGCCAAGGGTCCCGCGGTCAATCCGCCGGTGGCCAACCTGGTCCCACGTCCGGCTCCCGAAGAAGAATCGCAACCGGCGACGCTTTCGTTTGCCCGCCGGATGCCTGACAAAATCGATGCGGGCAGTTCGCTGACGTACAAAATCGTCGTCCGCAACAACGGCGCGAAACCGGTGAAACTCGTGGAAATCGACGAGTCCATGCCGGCGGACCGAATGGTGCAGACGACGGAACCTCCCGCGGAAACCCATGATCAGACACTGCATTGGAGCCTGCACGACCTAGGTCCGCACGAAGAGCGGGCGGTCGCCATCACGCTGGCCGCTCTTCCTGTTCCGCAACCGCTTTTGAGAACAGCCGCCCTTCCCAAGCCGGACCGAGTTGACGAAGAGCTCCCCAAAACGGTCAAGGCGGAGGAACCGGAAAAGGTGCCCCACTTGCAGCTTGAGTTGATTGCGCCCGCGTCGTTGCACACGGGCGAAACGTGCCGGATCGGCTTCCGGGCCACAAATTTAGGTCCGAAATCGGCCGGCTTGATATTGCATCTCGACTTGCCGGCAGAGATTCATTTCCAGCGTGGCGAGAAACTGCAATACAAAGTGGGCAGTCTCGATGAAAATGAGTCGCGGGAGGATTATCTGTCGGCCGTCGCCGCCGCTCCCGGGGCCGTCGAAATCCACGCCGAGTTGCTGCTCGACGGCCATTCGGTCGCGAGCGCCAAGGCGACCTGCCGGATCACTGGAGCCTCGGTGCCACAGCAGAGCGCTCGGGCGAGACGCGATCCGATGGTCGTTCCCGCGGCCGCGACGGCCCCCGCGCCGGCGCCGGCCGCCCCCTGCAATTGCGGGCCGTGAGATGGCCGGGTTCGATCCGCGTTAGTGGCCGGGATCCCAGATCGTTGCCTGGATGGTCCGTTCGACGCGGCTCGTGTCTTCGAAGTAGTAGACGGCGACGATCTTGCCGTCGGGCCGCTCGATTGCCCGCGGATAGCCGAGATCGCGGCTGGCTCCGTCGCCCCGGAATACGAACGGCTTGCTCCACGAGTGTCCGCCGTCGTGGCTGAATTTCGCCTCCATCCGGAAGGGAGGCGTTCGCACGCCGTAAATCAAGCAGAGACGATCGTCATGGAGCTTTAAGAGGGCGGCAGGATTCCCCTCACCAAGGTTCGGCGCCGGGCGATTCAGGTACTGCCAGCTCTGGCCATTGTCATGCGAGAGATAGGCGTCAATCCACGCGCTGTCGGGCCGGACTTCCTCGCCTGCCTCGCGGCAGCGGATCATCGTCAGGATATCGGTCGGCGAAAGACGGACGGTCGACGGCATGATCGAATAACCGCTTGGTTCCGGGCCGATTGCCGATACAAACTTCCACGATTTCCCGCCGTCGGCCGTCCGCAGACAGATGGGCCGCCCTTCGCGGTGATTCCGCTTGGAGGCCGTGACGAAGACCATGCAGTCATGCTTTCCGTTGACCAGGTAATCGGTGCGGGCGGCAATCCCAATTTGACCGCAGAGGGGAAGCCGGTAGGGACCTTTCCACGTGTGGGCCCGGTCATTCGAGACGTAGAAGCGTGACACGCCGCCGTTCACCTCGGACATGCGGAGCGTCATGGCGAAGTCCGGGTGCGTGAAATCGATCCCGCCCGGGCAGTCGGTCAGCGGTTTCTCCACGGCGCCCGGCGGAACCGTGCCGTGCCGCATTCCCTTGGTTCCGATCAGCTCTCCTTGCCGGCTGGGGTCTTCAATTGTCCAGGAGTGGCCGCCATCGAGGCTGCGCGCCAATAGGTGGTACTCGGGTTTGTGGCGGTCGATGGCGTGGATCCCGGGACCGAGGTCCTTGTAGTACCCGGCGCTGAAGCCGACGACAATCTCGTTGCCCCAACTCCAGATCCCGTGGTTCGCCGGCCAGCCGCCGAAACGTCCTGCGACCGCATATACGGGAACCTGCTCGATGATGCGAGGCGAAGCTGCCTCAGTGTCGCCAAAGGCCAAAGTTGAGGTAATTGTGAAAAAAAGCGGAATTTGCACAATAAATCGAACAGATTGGGACATCTGGAGCGTCATTAAGAGAAGTCCATTTTTGTCTGCACATTGTTTCGGGACGGAAGTGGGAAGCCCCCTGAGTCGTTGCTAACACTGCGCAAAGGGAAGAGTGCCGTGGCGCAATCACAAGCTGTTGGGATCAGCGGGTTTCAGACGCCCCGCACCCCCGATTCAGCGTAAATAAAGCTTTCGATCGTTTTTGAGAAATCGGCACAAATTCTCCATTTTTCATATTCCAAACGTGCAAGACATTCTGCAAGCTGGAAAGACGCGCGTTTTCTGGGCCGAGTTGGAGATGCGCAAAAACCGCCGGAGGGCTGCACGCCGAAACACGTTTGTGGTCATCGACATGAGACAATCTTCCGAACTCGTTCCCCTAGCCAATTGCTCATCGGAGGAGGGAATCATGCGGCTGACATCGTGCTTGGAGTGATTTCGCGCTTCGTCACATCGCGCTCATAAGGCATCGCCGTGATTAATATCTGGAAAAGGTACTTGGATCGCCATCGGATCAGCCTCTCTCGGAGGGTCCGGAGTTCAAGAGCTGCGCGGCAAGGAGATCGGATGCGTGGCCGGCCGGCCACGGCGGTCGAATGCTTAGAAGACCGACTCTTACTGGCGGCAACGGCGACGAAGTTGGTTTTCGCAACGACCCCCACGACGGGGACCGCCGGGACAACGCTCGGCTCTGTGAAAGTCGACATCGAAAGCAGCACGGGCGCGATCGTCACGACCAACACGTCCACCGTCACCATCGCGGTTGCCAGCGGACCGGGCGGATTTACAACCGCCAGCACGACCAGCGTCGCGGCGGTAAGCGGCGTAGCCACGTTCAGCAAACTGGCTTTGGACACGGCAGGGACGTATACGTTCCAAGTCACCGACGGATCGCTGACCGGTGCCACTTCGGGCAACATCACCGTCAGCCCGGCCGCGGCCAGCAAGTTGGCCTTCCAGCAGACTCCGACGACGGGAACCGCAGGACAGGCGCTGAGCCCGTCGATCACCGCGTCAGTGGAAGACGCCTTCGGCAACGTGGTCACGACCAACACGTCCACCGTCACAATTGCGGTCGCCAGCGGTCCGGGTGCATTGGCATCGGGAAGCACGACCACCGCGAAGGCGGCCAGCGGCGTGGCCACGTTCAGTAACCTGATCTTGGACACGGCGGGGACCTATACGTTCAAAGTCACCGATGGATCGCTGACCAGCGCCACCTCCGGCAATATCGCCGTCAGCGCGGCGGCGGCCAGCAAGGTGGTCCTCGAGCAAACTCCCACGAGCGGCACCGCGGGCCAGGCACTGAGCCCGTCTGTCACCGCGGCCGTGGAAGACGCCTTTGGCAACGTGGTCACCAGCAACACGTCGACTGAGACGATCGCGCTCGCCAGCGGACCGGGCGGATTCACATCGGGAAGCACGACCAGCGTGGCGGCGGCCAGCGGGGTGGCCACGTTCAATAACCTGGTTCTGGACACCTCGGGGAGCTATACGCTCAAAGTCACTGACGGATCGCTGACGAGCGCGACCACGGGCACGATCAGCGTGAGCCCGGGGGCGGCCAACAAGTTGGTCGTCCAAACGACCACCGCGACCGGAACGGCCGGTCAGGCGCTCGGCACACTGACCGTGGCTGTGACAGACGCCTACGGCAATGTGCTTACCAGCAACACGTCGACCGTGACGATCGCGGTGGCCAGCGGACCGGGCGGATTGGCATCGGGCAGCACGACCACCGCGGCGGCGGCCAGCGGCGTGGCCACGTTCAGCAAACTGATCTTGGACACGGCAGGGACCTATACGTTTAAAGTCACCGACGGGTCGCTGACCAGCGCCACTTCGGGAAGTGTCATTGTCGGCGCGACGACGGCCAGCAAGGTGGTCTTCCAGCAGACTCCGACGACGGGGACCGCAGGACAGGCCCTGAGCCCATCGATCACTGCGGCCGTGGAAGACACCTACGGCAACGTGGTCACCAGCAACACGTCGACCGTGACGATCGCGGTGGCCAGCGGACCGGGCGGATTGACATCGGGAAGCACAACCACCGCGACGGCGGCCAGCGGCGTGGCCACGTTCAGCAACCTGATCTTGGACACGTCAGGGACGTACACGTTCAAAGTCACCGACGGGTCGCTGACGAGCGCCACTTCGGGCAATATCGTTGTCGGCGCGGGGACCGCCAGCAAGGTGGTCCTCGAGCAGACTCCCACGAGCGGCACCGCGGGCCAGGCACTGAGCCCGTCGATCACTGCGGCGGTGGAAGACGCCTTCGGCAACGTGGTCACCAGCAACACGTCGACTGAGACGATCGCGGTGGCCAGCGGACCGGGCGGATTGACATCGGGAAGCACGACCAGCGTGGCGGCGTCCAGCGGCGTGGCCACGTTCAGTAACCTGGTTCTGGACACCTCGGGGAGCTATACGCTCGCGGTGAGCGACAGCGGATTGAGCGGCGCGACCACCGGCACGATCAGCGTAAGCCCTGCGGGGGTCAGCAAGTTGGTCCTCCAGCAAACCCCCACGACCGGAACGGCCGGTCAGGCGCTCGGCGCACTGACCGTGGCCGTGACAGACGCTTACGGCAATGTGCTTACCAGCAACACGTCGACCGTGACGATTGCGGTCGCCAGCGGACCGGGCGGACTAACATCGGGGAGTACGATCACCGCGGCGGCGGCCAGCGGTGTCGCGACCTTCAGCAACCTCGTTCTGGATACCTCGGGGAGCTATACGTTCACGGTCACCGACAGCGGATTGACCGGCGCGACCACGGGAACGGTCAGCGTGAGCCCCGGAGCGGCCAGCAAGGTGGTCCTCCAGCAAACTCCCTCGAGCGGCACCGCGGGCCAGGCGCTGAGCCCGTCTGTCACCGCGGCCGTGGAAGATGCCTTCGGCAACGTGGTCACCAGCAACACGTCGACGGTCACGATCGCGGTCGCCAGCGGACCAGGGGGATTGACATCGGGAAGTACGACCAGCGTGGCGGCGGCCAGCGGCGTGGCCACGTTCAGCAACCTCGTGCTGGACACCTCGGGGAGCTATACGCTCGCTGTCAGCGACAGCGGTTTGACCGGCGCGACCACGGGCACGATCAGCGTGAGTCCGGGAGCGGCCAGCAAGGTGGTCCTCCAGCAAACTCCCACGAGCGGCACCGCGGGCCAGGCGCTGAGCCCGTCTGTCACCGCGGCCGTGGAAGACGCCTTCGGTAACGTGGTCACCAGCAACACGTCGACCGAGACGATCGCGGTTGCCAGCGGACCGGGCGGATTGGCATCGGGAAGCACGACCACCGCGGCGGCGACCAGCGGCGTGGCCACGTTCAGCAACGTCGTTCTGGATACCTCGGGGAGCTATACGCTCAAGGTGACCGATGGATCGCTGACGAGCGCCACCTCGGGCACGATCGGCGTAAGCCCCGCGACGGCCAGCAAGTTGGTCCTCCAGCAAACCCCCACGAGCGGTACGGCCGGTCAGGCGCTCGGCACACTGACCGTGGCCGTGACAGACGCTTACGGCAATGTGCTTACCGGCAACACGTCGACCGTGACGATTGCGGTCGCCAGCGGACCGGGCGGTCTGACATCGGGCAGCACGACCAGCGCGGTGGCGGCCAGCGGTGTGGCGACGTTCAGCAACCTCGTTCTGGATACCTCGGGGAGCTATACGTTCACGGTCACCGACAGCGGCTTGACGAACGCGACCACGGGCACGATTAGCGTGAGCCCAGCGGCGGCCAGCAAGTTGGTCCTCCAGCAAACTCCCACGAGCGGCACCGCGGGACAGGCGCTGAGCCCGTCGATCACCGTGGCCGTGGAAGACGCCTTCGGTAACGTGGTCACCAGCAACACGTCGACTGTCACGATCTCCGTCGCCAGCGGACCGGGTGGACTCGCAGCCAGCAGCACGACCGGCGTGGCGGCTGTGAACGGTGTGGCCACGTTCAGCAATCTGGTTCTCGACACACCGGGCAGCGACACGCTTTCGGTCAGCGACAGCGGGTTGACCGGCGCAACCACGGGCACGATCAACGTGAGCCCGGGAGCGGCCAGCAAGTTGGTCCTCGAGCAAACTCCCACGAGCGGCACCGCGGGCCAGGCGCTGAGCCCATCCGTCACCGTGGCTGTGGAAGACGCCGTCGGAAATGTGCTCACCGGCAACACGTCGACCGTAACGATTGCAGTCGCCAGCGGACCGGGCGGATGGACAACGGGTAGCACGACGAGCGCGACCGTGATGAACGGGGTGGCGACCTTCAGCAACCTCGTTCTGCACACCTCGGGGAGCTATACGCTGACAGTCAGCGACAGCGGATTGACCGGCGCAACCACGGGTTCGATCAGCGTGAGCCCGGGGGCGGCCAGCCAGTTGGCGTTCAAGCAAACCCCCACAAGTGGGACTGCCGGCACGGCGCTAAGCCCATCTGTCACAGTGGCCGTGGAAGACGCCTTCGGTAACGTGGTCACCAGCAACACGTCCACTGTCTCGATGGGGATCGCGAGCGGACCGGGTGGAATCGCATCCGGCAGCAACGCCAGCGCGGCGGCAGTGAACGGCATAGCGACGTTCGGCGATCTGGTTCTCAGTACATCGGGCAGTTACACGCTCGCGGCGGTTGACACCGGATTGACGGGCGCGACTTCCGGCGCGATCAGCATCAGCCCGGGGACGGCCAACAGCGACCCACCCAGCGGCAACAGTGACGTGGTGTCCAACGACAGCTCGCTCGTCACTGCCAGCGTCGCCCTGCAACAGGGCACCAACAACTATTCCGGCATGACGAACTCGTGGATCAACGGGGCCACCGGTCAGACGACAACGAATTACTCCGAAAACCCGACCCTGTATGTGGATGGCGCTGCCGGCAGCGAGATGGATACTCTGCTCCGCTGGGACCTGACCGCGTTAAGTCCTTCGGAAACGATCCAGTCTGCCAGTATTACTTTGAACGTGGAAGGCCTGGCTGGAACACCTGGCCCCGTCAACTTGTATGCGCTCGATCAGCCGTGGAATGCAGATACGGTCACCTTCGAGCAAGCGTCCTCGGGCCTGCCCTGGGAGGTTCCGGCGCCCACGGTGCCACCGATGCAGGCACAACGATCTTGGGCACTTTCGATCCGACCTCCACGGGGGAGGCGAGCATCACCCTGAACGCGGCCGGAATCACGGCCCTGCAAACTTGGGTGGACAACCCGTCATTGAATTACGGGTTCATCCTGCGATCGACCTCCGGCGAAATATTCGTGTCCTCGAATCTGGACGCCGCGCCGCCGGTCCGCCCGAGTCTTTCTGTGACGTACGCTTACCCGCCGATCACGGTCAACGCGGGACCCAATACGGCCGTCACACAGACCTCAGTCTTGACGCTTGACGGCTCCGTTCAGGACAACGAGTCTCAGACTGCGACGTCGACCTGGAGCCTAGTGAGCGGTCCCGGAACGGTCACCTTCGAGAACGCAAGTTCGCCCACGTCGGACGCGATCTTCAGCACGGTCGGCACCTACGTCTTACAGCTTTCGGCCACGGACGGTCTCAACTCCGCGTCGAGTGAGGTGACGGTGAATGTGGAGGCTCCGCCGTCCGATCTGCCGCCCGTCGTCAGTGCGGGTTCCAGCCAAACGATCACGTTGGGCCAGGTCGCAACTCTGTCGGGCACTGTGACGCAGACGACGACGAACCCCTTAACGGACCAATGGACGCAGGAGAGCGGCCCGGGCACGGCGATCTTCGACCAACGCCCAATCCCCCAGCACGACCGTTCAATTTACGGCGGCCGGGACCTATGTGCTCGACCTTTCGGCGACCGACGGCACCATGGCCGGCAGTTCGTCGGTGACGATCACCGTCAATCCTGCATCCACACCTTCGACAACAACGCCGCCTGTGGTTTCGGCGGGATCGAACCAGACCATTAGCCAGACTGCCGCGGCCACCCTGAGTGGCACCGTGACATATACGGCCCAATCCGGTGCGACTCTCTCAACCGTGTGGCAGGTTGCCAACGGCCCCGGAACGGTCACCTTCGCCAATAGTGCCTCTCCGCAGACGACAGCCACCTTCAGCGCCGCCGGAACGTACTATCTGCGCCTGCTTGCCACGTACGCCGGAGTGAGCGATCAGAGTTACACGATTATTACGGTCAATCGCCGCGTCGCAGCCGACGACGACTCAACCTGCAGGATGGGACCAACGGCTACTACCGGTGAAACCGGATACGTATATCTGAACGATTCCAAAGGGGACGACGTCGACCAATTATTCGACATCGACGACGCTTTCTGTCACCGGCCCTGCACGAACAGCAAAGAGGCCGATGCGCTCTTGCTGTGGAATCTGACGGCAGCAGGACTCACCGGAGCGACGATTCAATCCGCATCGATCCAGGTCGACGTCACGGGCGGCTCGACGGACACGTACAACCTCTATGCCCTTAGCACCCCCTGGAACGAGAGCCAGGTGACCTTTGACCAGCCGGCCAACGGAACGCCTTGGCAGATGGCGGGTGCCAACGGTTCGAAGGACTACAACTCGACGGTGCTTGGCACCCTAAATCCGACCGCGACCGGACTGGCGACGATCACGTTGAACGCCGCCGGGATCGCCGATCTGCAAAACGTGGCTGAGCAATCCTTCGTCGAACTACGGCTTTATCATCAAAGACGCGAGTACAACGGCAGCGCCTCGATCACGTTCGACTCGAGCAAATTTGCGACCGTCGCCGATCGGCCCCTGCTGTCGATTACGACGGCCGGCACCGGCGGATCGGGTCTCGGGCACACAGACAATCACGAATCCCGTCACGTCCGCAACGGCGGCCGTCAACGGGACCAGCGGTTCGCCCGGCTACATGAGCGGCATCGGGCTCAACCTGGCCACGCTCTACTATCAATACCTGCAGTACCAGCAGAGCGGCAGCACGTCCGGATTCACGCCGAACCTCACCCAGGCGGGCATCAACGCGGGCGATATTTCTGGCTCGAACGTCTCGATCTTTGTCACGTCGGAATCAACCACTGTCAGCCAGCTGACCTCCAGCCTGGAATCGCTGGGAATGACGGTGACGATCACCTCCGGCACGACAATCACCGGCTGGCTGCCGTACTCTCAACTTGCCAATGCCGCCATTTTGCACGGGCTGGTTTCGGCCATTCCCGCCTCCGTCGCGTACGCCCGATGACACTGTCGTCGGCGATGTCTCGGCGCCGCAGTCGCCGTCGACCGTCGTCGCTCCCATCGACCCGGCTCAGATGCGGACTGCCTACGGCGTCAATCTCCTGCCCGGACAGCGGCGCCGGCATCACGATCGCCATCGTCGATGCGTACAACGACCCGACCATCATCACCGACGCCAACGCGTTCAGCTCGGAATTCGGCCTGCCGCAGTTCAACGACGACGGGCGGCCCGACGCTGACGGTGCTGAACCAGACCGGCGGCACGACGCTTCCCACCAATGCCACCGCGGGCACGGGCGAATGGGACGTCGAAATCTCGCTGGACGTGGAGTGGGCTCACACGCATTGCCCCGAACGCCAACATCGTTCTGTACGAGGCCAATTCCGATTCGCTGAGTCCGACCTGCTGACGGCGGTAGTCTACTGCCGCTGCAGAACACGAACGTTTCGGTCGTTTCCATAGCTGGGGAACGTCGGAGTTTCTCGGGCGAGACCGCCTTTGATCCGATCTTCACGACTCCCGCGGGACACCAGGGAATCACGTTCCTCGCCGCCACGGGAGACAGCGGACCGCCCTCCGGATATCCCGCGTATTCTCCCAATGTGGTCGCGGTGGGCGGGACGACGCTCAACATCCAGACGAATGGGACCTACGTCAGCGAGAGCGCTTGGACCGACGGAGCCGGCGGCGATCAGCAGTTATGAGCCGCAGCCGGCCTACCAGATCGGCAAGGTCAACGGCGCCAACAGCACCAACCGCACCAATCCCGACGTGTCGATGGACGCCGACCCGAACACTGGCGTGTTCGTCGTCGACTCCTTCTTGACGGGAAGCACGTCGACCTTCCTGCAGGTCGGCGGAACCAGCCTGGCCACCCCCATGTGGGCCGGTTTGATCGCCTTGGCCGATCAGGTCCGCGCGCAACGACGGACAGTCGACGCTGGATGGCCCAACGCAAACATTGCCGCGCCTCTACAACCTCCCCAGCAGTGATTTCCACGACATTACCACCGGCAACAACGGCTTTCCGACCACGGTCTGGTTACGACCTGGCCACCGGCCTTGGGACTCCGGTCGCCAACCTCCTGGTTCCCGCACTGGCGGAAGCTCCCCAGACAACGGGCCCGGCCGTGACCCTCTCGGTCTCGGGCAATCCGATAACCCAGAACGGCGGCACGGCGACCATCACGGCGACCCTTTCCGAAGTGTCGACTCTCCCCATCACAATCACCCTTTCGTTCTCGGGGACCGCAACGCTCGGCACGAATTACTCCGTCTCGTCGACGCAGATCACGATTCTGGCGGGCCAGACGAGCGGCAGCATCACCGTGACGGGGATCAACACGAACTCGAACGTGGGGAATCAGACGATCGTCGTCTCCGCCGTCACCGTGGTGAATGGCACGCCGGCCAATGGCTCCCAATCGGTGACGCTCATCGAAATCGAGAGCAACGTTCCTCAGGTCGCGCTGACGACCAGCGGCGGCTTTGGTCCCGGCAATAACGAGTTCCTCGAAAACGGCGGCACTGTCACCATCACCGCCACTTTGACCGAGGCGCTCGCATTCAACGTGACGATCAACCTGGGTTTCTCAGGAGACGCGGTCTTTGGGACCGACTACACGGCCCCAATGCGGCCACATCGATCACGATCGACGAAGGGCAAACCACCGGCTCGATCACGCTGACGGGCAACAAAGATTCCACGACGGGTGCCAGCCAGCCGGTCTATGTGACGATTTTGAGCATCACCCCTGCCAACGCTGCGACGACGGTTGTTGGCAGCGGCACGGCGGCGGCGTACATCGTTTACAACCAAGTCGGTAATCCGCTCCCCACGATCTCGATTACGGCGTCCAGCCCCTCCGCCAGTGAAAACGGCGGCACGATCGTCCTCACGATTTCGCGGACGAGTGCCTTCGACGGTTCCTCCTCCGTCGAGGTCCTGTTCAACCCCAACGGGACCGACACGGCCATCCTGGGAACCAACTACACGGTGACCGATGCCAATGGCGACGTATTGACGAACGGAAGCTTCGTCTTCCTGGACGGCCTGAGCACGACGATCACGATCACCGGCCTCAACGATCATCTGATCACGCCCAACCTGATCTTCACCGTTGCCCTCGGCGCGGTGTTCGACGGATTCATCTCCGCGAGTGCAAATGAGGTCACGGGAGCAATTACGAACGCCAATACGTCGACGGGCGTGACGCTGTCGACCTCGGCTGGGGTCTTTACGCAGAACGGGGGACAGCTGACCGTCACGGCAACGCTGCTGCAGACCTTCACCGAGAATGTCTACGTTAATCTCTCCTTCGCTGGCACGGCGATCGCGAACGAAAACTACACGATCACCAATACCGCGAATCCCTCGATCCGCTGCAGATTCTCGTTCCCGCCGGGTCGCTCACCGGCTCGCTCGTCTTGGACGGCACGACCGCGACTTCGCTGACCAATCTGTCCGCGGCGTGGGACACGGTCACGGTCGCCATTGTGAGCGCGACAAACGCCGTTCCGGTCAACACGCAGAGCGTGACGGCCTACCTGGTCGGCCCCACGGTGCCGGTCGATCTTCTCGGCCCAGGACACCGCCGTTGCCGAAGGCGGCGTCGCCGCGGTGACTCTCTCGATCAACCAGGCGTTTGCCGTTTCCCCGTCAGTGTCGAATACGAGACGGTCAACGGCTCGGCAAGCGCCGGCACCGCATATACGGGCCAATCGACGCCCGTGCGCGTGACGTTTGCGGCCGGACAGACCGAGCAGACGATTTATATCCCGACGAACGACAACATCACGAACGACAACCCGGCGACTCAGAACTTCTACATCAAATTGGAGAACGCGTCACTCAACGTGCCGACGAGTGCGGCTCCGGCCGGCGTCGGCGTCGAAATCGCCAACAACGCCAGTACGGGATTCGCGGCGACGGTGACCATGCTCGATACGGTGCAGCTGTCGGAAAACGTCACGGCGGCCACGAGCTCGCTCGCGGGAACGTCGCCACCGGATCCCTCCGGCGCCGAAGGCGACGGCGATGTCGTGGTGGCGGTGAATGGCCTCTTCAACGTCTTCACCTCCTCCGGCCAGGAGGTCCTCTCCGAAACGCTGACGAAATTCTGGACCAACGCCGGGGAAACCCCGACGGGAACTCCGTTCGACACCCACCTGATCTACGACACGAACGCGAACCGATGGCTTGTCGTCAGTCTCGATACGAATATTAGCGGCGGCATCGAGCAGGCGGGCAACAACGTCCTGATCGCGGTCTCCGATTCGGCCAGTCCGACGCTGCAATGGACGGGCATGGTGATTGCCAGCAACACGAACGGCAACACGTCGGCTTATGCGACGGCAATTTCTCTGGGCGTCGACGAGCTGGCCGCGAACATCACGATCGACCTTAACAACCTGACGGAGTCGATTCTCACCATTCCGACCATCAGCTTGTTCCCCGCGACAGGGACTCCGGGCGACGGCGGCGACACGGTGCTTGCGAATGTGACGAGCGAGAACACGACCGGACAGTCGGAACTCTCGCTGCAGCCGACCACCAACCTGACCGGATTCGAGCCTACGAACGCCGTGTTCGGTCTGGACGAGAATGTCGCCAACACGATCGACCGCTTCGACATCACGACAGAGGGAAACCCGCAGACCAAGGCGATCGTCACCGGTCCAACGCCGATTTCCGTCTCCCCCTCAACGATTACGACTCCGCCCGGAGCGGCCCAGCCCGGGACGTCGACCACCCTCAACACCGGGACCGACACGTTTGCCGCCTCCCTCTACCAGGTCGGAGACGACATTTGGGCCGTGCAGACCGTGGCCGATCCCACGACCGGCAACTCGGACATCCAATGGTTCGAGATCAGCTACTCGACCGATAACATCCTGCAGCACGGGCTGATCAGCGCTTCCAACCTCGACTTCTACGATCCGTCGATCGCCGCCAATTCCGCCGGCCAGGTCGTGATCGGATTCGGCGGCTCGGGTTCGAGCACCGATCAGTTCGCCAGCGCCTACGCCGTCATGGGAACGACAACCAACGGCGTGACCACGTTCACTTCTCCGATTCTGCTCAAGCAGGGAGTCGCCGATTACAACGTCTCGGAGGCCAATCCCACCGGAGGCACCGCCAGCAACCAATGGGGCAACTACAGTGACACGGTCGTAAGCAGCGACAGCCCCACGAACACGTTCTACACCTTCCAGGAATACGCTTCCGCTGCGAATCAATGGAGCGTCGGATTCTTCGCGATCACCTTCGGTGTGCCGACCCAGACGCAGCCGACCGTGACGCTCTCCGCATCCGGTGCCTCGATCAACGAGAATGGAACAAATTCCGTCACCGTCACGGCGACCCTCTCGGCCGTCTCTTCGATCGCCACCACCATCGACTTGGGTTACAGCGGGTCGGCCATCGCGAACGTCGCCTATACGATCAGCAATCCGGGGGCCGCGGCGGGCAACTCCGCCGTGCAGATCGTGATTCCCGCCGGGTCGCTCACGGGCTCGGTCGTGCTGACGGGCAAGAATAACGCGTCGGTGACGGGGGGCGAAACGGTCGAAGTCTCGATCGTGTCAGTTGACGGATCGGTGCCCGCCACGTCGAGCCAGGTCGTGTTGTCGATCGCCAACCAGACGCCGCCTCAGGTGTCGATCGAGAACCTCACGGTCGTCGAAAACGGCGCCACGCAGACCGCGGATGTCGTCGTTCGGCTGAGTTCCGCGTCGTCCAATACCGTGACCGTTGCCTACACGTTTGCGAACGGGTCGGCCCTCAACGGGACCGATTTCTCGGTGCCCGCGAGCGACACGGGAACGCTTACCTTCGCGCCCGGCGTCACGGAGGCCACGATCCCCGTCAATATCCTCGTCAATCCGGCCGCGACGGGTGCGCTGCAATTCAGCGTTAGTCTTTCGACTCCATCCAACGCAACGTTATCCGCCGCCACCACGGGGACAGTCACGCTCGTCGAAGACAATCCCGAGATCTCCATCGAGGATACAAGCGTCGTCGACACGAGCCCGACCACGGCTCAATTGACTGTCCAACTGTCGCAGCCGGTCGCGTCCCCGGTTACCGTCAACTTCCAGACGACTGGCGGAACGGCGATTCCCGGAACCAACTACATCTCGGAAAGCAACTCGGTCTTCTTCGCTGCGGGCACCACAACCGAGACGATCGACATTCCCATTCTCGGCGACACCGACCAGACGCAGACCGAGACGTTCAACGTCGTGTTGTCCGACCCGTCGTTCGGCACGATCGAGCGCAGCACGGCGACCGTGACCCTGTTCAACGTTCAGCCGGGCAGCCAGCCGCCGGACGAATACGACACGGCTTCAGGCGAAACGGACTTCACGGCCGACACGAGCGCGAGCGGCCCGTTTGCCCCGGCCGATCCGTCGGGAGCCGTCGGTCCCAATGACCTGGTGGTCTTCGACAGCGACACCTATCAGGCGTTCAACAAATCGACCGGTTCGGTGTTGCAAACGAGCACGCTGAACCAATTTTGGACCTCGGCCGGCATCACTCTCGGCACGAACGATTACGTGGGCCAGCCGCACGTCGTTTACGATCCCTCGACCGGTCGCTGGTACGCCTCGGCCCTCGACCAATCGATTCCCCCCGGCTCGGACGGGCCGGCCGCCGTCACGAACAACATCCTGTTGGCCGTCTCGAAAACGTCCGACCCCACGCAAGGCTGGGTGGGCTTCGAGTTCGCGGTCGACACAAGCGCAAAATCGGGCCGACTTCGATACGCTTGGTTTCAATAACGACTCGGTCGTCGTCACGGCCAACATTTACAGCATCGCGAGCGGTGCGTTCGTGAACAACGCCGTCCTGTCGGTGCCCAAAGCCGACCTCACCGGCGCTTCGCCGACCGTCGCCCGGGCCTCGACCGATTTCACGTCGCCGCCGGTTCCGTCCACCACGACGAACACGTTCGATCCCGCGGTCGACTACGACTCGTCAACGACCGAATGCCTCTGTTGGCAGAATCCAGCAGCGGCCCGGTGATCGAAACCGTCTCCGGTGGCGGCGGCCCGACGGTAACCGTGGGTTCGCCGACGCCGGTGACTCCTCTTACTGGGACCATTGTGACAACGGCTCCCGTCCCGGCCCCACAGCCGGCCGGCGCGTCCCCGCTGACGACCGGCCCGACGGTCCAGACCGCCGGGACGTCGAAGACCCCGGCGCTGAGCTCGATGCGCTCAGCAGCAACTTCACCGGCACGCATTGTCCAACGACGGGATTTAATTGTGGGCGGCCCAGACTGTTCGCGTCGGCGGAGCGGACGTCATCGACGAACCCGGATGGAACTCGACGCCAATCCCGTGGTACGCATCAACTCTCGACCGGATCATCACAGCAAACGGCTTGATCACCAGTATCGAGGCCTCAACTTCTACTACCCGTCTCTCTCGGTCGACACGTCTGGGCGACGTCGTGATCGGCTTTTCGGGTTCGAGCCTCACGCAGCAAATCTCGAGCTACGCCGTTTACGGGACGACGACGGTGGACCCCGTGACCACGTTCACCAGCCCGATCCTGCTCAAGCAGGGAACGGGTATTTACGCCGGTTTCTCCGAAGCCAACCCGAACGTCGCCTCGCGCCACGATCGACTTCGCCTCTCGGCGCGAACACGTTCAACTCACGACCGGCACGGCGACTCGGCCACGATCACGGTTCAGCTCGGTTCGCCAGCCGGCTCAGGCGGCTGACGTCGTCGACCTGGGCTTCTCCGGCACGGCCGTGGCCAACCGCGACTACAGCATCGCACCGGCACCAACGCCGTCGTCAACGCAGTGGGAGCGCCGATCGAGCTCTTGATTCCCGCCGGACAAACGAGCGGCTCGATTACTCTGATCGGTCTCGATAACACGTCCGCCTCGGCGACGAGTCGGTGAACGTCTCCGTCACGTCGATTAACGGCACCCGCCGGCCGACAACGACGTCGACCTCGCTGACCCTCCTCGACACGGCCACGCCCACGATCATCGCCGAAAACCTGGCCGTCCCGAGCCGAGTCGTCGGGCACGTCGACCGCCCAGGTGCTCGTGCGCCTCTCCGAGCCGGTCTCGACCCCTGTCACCGTCGATTACCCAACGCGCAGACGGCACGGCGGTCGGCCGGCACCGATTACACCGGGGTCAGCAATCAAAGTGTTACGTTCGCCGCCTGGCCAGACGGTCGCGACAATCGACATCACGCTCCTCACCCACGATCCGGCGGCCGAGGGAAGACATTCTCGGTCAGTGACTTCTCGCTCCCGGCCAACGGTCGCGGCACGCTGGCCACGACATCAGCGACCGTCACCCTCCTCATCCACGGCAACCCACTGACCGCGGGCAATACCCGGGCCTGTCGCTGACCCTCGTCCGGCGGCTCGACCTTCAGCGAGAACAGCAGCACGGTGACGGTGGTAGCCGCGATGCTCAGTGCGGCCAGCACGACCGACACGCTCGGTCAACCTCTCCTTCAGTGGAACCGCGACCTTCGGAACTGACTACGTCACGACGAGTGAATCGATCTTCATCCCGGCGGGCTCGCTCAACCGGAAACATCACGCTTACCGGGAACGATGTGGCGATCGGCCACCAGTTCCCTGTCGAGCTCGGCGAGAATCAATTTCGACCTCCGTCGCCGGCGCAACCCCTCCGGTAGACCGGTCACGCGCCACTTTGAATCCGGGCACCAGGTCGCGACATCTTCGATCAGCGGCCAGGTGACCGGCAGCGCGGCGCGGCTTGGCGGGCATCATCGTTTACCTACACCGACGCCTGCCTCGTCACCGAGTCTCTACGGGACGGAGGGGACTTCAATCCCTCGATCAACATTTTCACGACGACCGATGCCAACGGCGACTACTCCTTTACCGGGCTTGCCGGACCGGCGGGTGCCTACACGTCCGCGAGCTGATTCCGTCCAACGAGCTGGTGACCAGCCCCGACCGGTAATATCAAGCGTCCCGTCACCCTCGACGGAAGGCGAACAGGTGAACGGCACCAATTTCGCCAACTCGCTAACGGCCGTTTGGGGTGCCTACAGTGCGACGGCCCTCGATACCGGAAAACCCGGGCGTCTTCTGGACGTTCCAGGCATTTGATGACGATCAGTCCGCCCTCGATTTCAACACATGGGGCGTGCAAGCGACGCAGCTCGCCGTGACCAACTTCACCTCGGATACCAGCAACCAGGGTCCGGAAGCGTTCGACATTCCGGTGACCCTGACGGCAACGACGGAGGGGGGAAATCCCTCGACCCTCGTCGCCTCCGGCAGTCCGGTGGTTGTGACGGCGACAATCGCACCGCAGACGACCACGACGACGATTTACCTCGCATTCGGCGACGGTATCGGCGAATCGGCAGTCGGCGACGTCAACTATGTGGTCACGCCCGAACTGAACGCGTCCTTCGTGGATCGGGCGCCGGTGGAACTCATTATTCCGGCCGGCGAGACCCAGGGCACCGTGCTCATCACGAACACCACGTTCAATGACAACAGCATCTTCTTTGGAAACTCGTCGCAGTCCCAGACGCTGACTGTCCGCGTTGCCGAGACGGACGGAATCAATCTTGGTCCGGCCTCCGGTTTGTCGAACACCCTCAACCTGACCGTGGGAACACCAACGGTTTCGCTCGAAAACGCCGTCGGCTACGAAACTCAGACGACGGTCGACGTCCCTGTGCGGCTCTCCGCGGGCCTGCCCGACGGCGGGACGCTCACCTATGAGACGTTGAACGGCACGCCTGGCAACGGCACGACGGGCCGCCACGTCCGGATTGCAGTTTGATGGCGGCACCGGGACCGTCAACGTCCCGGCAAACGCGACCCTGGTCGATATTCCCATCACGCTGATCGATCAGACGCTGCCCTCTGTCGAGACGTTTTCCGTCGTATTTCTCGGACTCAGCTCTAACGGCGTTGCGCTAAACATAAATCAGGTTGACAACGATCCGAGCACTGTCTACTTGCTCAACTCGCAACCGACTCCAAATTTTGGTCCCAATGTCTCATTTGCCCTCGGGGCGACCACGATCACTTCGAGCGGCACGACTGACTCAACGACGTTTACGGCAACGCTGGCGTCCGCCAATACGACGTCCTCGACCGTGATCGTGTTGCAGTTCGCACCCCAGGGCGCGGCCACCAGCCCCGCCGAAGGGACGGACTATACGACGACCGGCGACGTCATCGTGATTCCGGAGAACGAGACGATCGGTTCCGTCACGATCACGGCCAACGATCAGCAGACCGGCTCATTTACGGTCACGGCAACGAGCATCCTGGGGCCAGTCTCGCACCAGGATCACTCAATAGCTTTACGGAAACGATCACCGAGCCGACGCAAGACCAAGGCGGCGGCGGCATGATCGCGGGCCGCGTCGTGAATCAGGACGGAGTCGGCATGGGCGGCGTCTACGTGTACCTCGCCACGCCCGAAGCGAACAACGTCTACGAACCCAACGATCCGGCTTACGTTCCCGGTGAACCCTATGTGGTCACCAACGCCGCCGGAGATTTCGAGTTCACAGGGCTTTCGGTTGCCAATCCGCCCGGCAACAACTACACGATTAGCGAACTCGTTCCGGCCGGCTACGTCGCACAGTTTCCGTACGGAAACCAGTACGCCGTCAACGTCACCTTCTCCACGACGACCGGGTTGACCTACGTCAGCAACTTCCTGGACATCAACAGCGTCGCTACGACCGTTACCCAGGACGGCGGTACGTACAACATCGTGTTCAAAAACGAGCCGGGGGGACCTGCCGATCCTGCGGGCGCCGTCGGCCCCAACGACATCATTCAAGCCGACAATAACAATTTCATCGTCTACAACAAGATCAGCGGGACGGTCGAAGAGTCGATGACCCTCGACCAGTTCTGGCTGGCCGCTTGGAACCAGGAAGCCGAAGACGGCGACGGGTCCGGCTTCGACGACGTCCTGTTCAATGCCTACGAGCCGCAGGTCGTCTACGACTCGGCGAGCGGCCGCTGGTATGTGACGGCCCTCGACGACAGTAATCCGCCTTTACACGCCCTTCGCGGGGACCACTCCGCCCTCTGCCGGCCAACGACATCCTGCTGGCCGTCTCCAAGGATTCCAATCCTGCTCGACGGCTGGGTCGAATTCGTGATTCCCGCCGACGAGGACCTCTTCGGGCTCAACCCCGACCCGCTGGCATTATCCCCCAATGTTCCCGACCACCGGCCGTTGCGGGCCGACTCCGATACGCTGGGATTCAATGCGGCTCTGAATTCGACCGCGCTCGTGCATCACCGCCAACCTGTACGATGACGGCAGCGGGGAAACCTCCGCCGCCAACCGAGGCGCCGATCCGACTCCGGGCGACTTGGTTTCGACCATGATCCTCTCGATTCCGAAGGAGGATCTCCTTTCGGCCTCCGAGACGAACGACCCGGTCGTGATGGACAATTTCACCTCGGTGAGCGAAGGAGCTTGGACGTACGGAATCAACCCGCAGGCCGTGGTGAGCTACGACGCCAACAGCCCCGCGCTGGTGCTGGCCCAAGCTGCCAGCCAGTCGACCGGCGCTGCTCAACAACGACGGAATTGGATTTGACGACGATTCTGGCAAAGCGGGACGAGCTTCGGCGTTTCGGGCAGTCCGCTCTCGATCACGCTGCCGGCCACGTTCGGCCTCTCCAGCCGCCGATCCCCGCCCCGCAGCCCAACCACGCCCCCGACGTCGCGCGTTTCGACCGAGACGTCGCCAGAGCGGCCCAGGACGACGCAATCAACAGAACTCCGCGCTCGAGCCCGGCCTTGTGGATGACGGCATCGACCAACGCGTTTGAGCAATGTCGTCGAAATCAACGGCGATTTGTGGACCACGCAGACGGTGCTCGATCCGACGACCGGCACCGATGCCATCGCCTGGTACGAGATCAAACTCACGACGTCGAGCGGCGTTCGGTGACGGCCGCGAGCGGTCGATTCAGTCCGGCTTGATCAGCGACCCGAACCTGTTCTTCTACTTCCCGTCGATCGCCGTCAACGCGGCCGGCGACGTCGTGATCGGATTTGACGGTTCGGATTCAGACAAGTTCATCAGCAGCTATACGGCCGTCGGGACGACCATTCAAGGCGTCACGACGTTCACGGCCCCAGCTCGTCAAAGCGGGAGCGGGCGAATTTACGAAGGCATTGACGTCGGCAGCCCGAGCCGGGCCCGATTGGACCGGTCGCCGTCTCCGCCCGCGCCGGGGGCGCCGCCAGCGGCACTTCCGCCCGCGGAGGTCGCAAGGCGCGGCGCCGCCAACGTGATCTTTGTGGGCGCCTACAGCACCACGGCATGATCGACCCGTCGAACCCGAACGAGTTCTGGACGTTCCAGTCGTTCGCCGACGCCCAGTCTTCGCGGGCGACATCGGAGACCTGGGGCGTGCAGACGACGCGGATCTCGATCGATCAACCGTCGATCACGTTAAGCGTCTCTGGTCCGCCGTCCGCCCTCACGCCGCTGTCCCTCGGTGTGTTGGGCGACACTCTGAGCGCCGGCACCCCGACCCCGACCGGCGCGACGCCGGGCTTTGTGTCCCAGTTGAAGACGAGCGGCGACTTCAGCGTCTCCGTCGGCGCGAACCAGGCCGTCGATGGCGCCACGGCCGCCGGCCTTGCCTCGCAGTTGCCGGAAATTGAGAGCCTGGCTCCGACCCTCGACTACACCACGATCATCATCGGAGAGTACGACGCGCTGGACCTCGTCGGAACCCCGGATTCTGCGGAGACGGCGGCCCAGTACACGAGCAACATCGAAACCAACATCGAGAACGCGATCACGGCCCTCCAGGCCAAGGCGCCCAACGACCATTTGATCCTGGGCACGGTTCCCGACATCTTCGTCACGCCGCTGGTGGAAGGCCTGGGCCTCTCCGCCTCGACGATCGCGGCCGACGAAGCGGTGATCCAGGAGGTCAATGCGGCCATCTCCAGCTTTGCCGTGCAGAAGGGCGTCGCGGTGATCGACCTGTATTCCGCGTGGTCGGCCCTGTTGGGCTCCGGCTCGCTGGCGGTCGACGGCGTCACCTACACCACCACGTCGACCACTGATCCGCTGTTCTCCAGCGACAACTTCAATCCGTCGGCCATCGTGCAGGGGCTCATCGCGGACATGGTGATCGACGCCGCCGACGCCGGATTCTCCGCCGATTTGACGCCGATCACTCAGGAACAACTGTTGACCAATGCCGGCGTGACTCCGAGCGACACAGGGTCGACGTTCTTCAACGTCGCTCCCTACGCCCTCGGCACGGATACGAACGCGGCGGTTCAGACGGAAACCATCACGGCCACGCTGTCCCAGGCGAGTGCGCACGACATCGTCGTCAATCTCTCGTACGCGGGATCGGTGGAAGGGACGGACTTCCTGACCAGCAGCAACCAGATCGTGATTCTGGCCGGAGAAACGTCCGGCAGCGTCACGCTCACCGGCCTTGGAGAACCGACGGCCATTACCGTGGTCAGCGTCAGCTCGCTCGAAGGGGCCGTCGAGAACGCGGCACAGCAAGTCACGGCCACCTTGACCACGCCGCCGTCGATCGTGACCCTCGGTCTCGCGGCCAGCTCGTTCCCGGAATCCGGCGCCTCGTCAGAAACGCTGACGGCGACGCTGTCGGCGCCGAACGCCAATGGCACCGTCATCGATCTTTCGTTCGGCGGCACGGCGAACTTTGGACTCGACTATCGCGTGAGCGGCGAATCGATCTTCATCCCCGCCGGCAGCACGACGGGAAGCATCACGCTCACCGGCAACGACAATCTGCTGTCTGGAAACGAAACGGTCGTCGTCACGGCGACGTCGATCACAGGCGCCTACAGCCAGGTTCCGCAGCAGGTATCGGCAACCCTCACCAACATCACCGTGACCAGCGCGTCGATCAGCGGCGAGGTCGAGGAAAGCACGGCCGGCAACCCCGGAATGTCCGGAGTCATCGTCTACATCGATGAAAATAACAACGATACGTTCGAGCCGGTCGCCGGGCCCGGAATCATTGCCGATCCCTTCACGACGACGGGTTCGACGGGAGCCTACCTCTTTGGCGGCCTGACCGCCGGAACCTACACGTTGCGGGAAATCGTTCCCTCCGGATTCAGCGAAACTTCACCGGTTGGCGGATCCCAAGTGGTGACCCTCACCGGGACGGAGCAAGCGACGGGCGTCGACTTTGTGAACACGCCGCCGCCGACGAGCAACATCATCACGCTGAGTGCGACCGACCTCAGCGGCAACACGCTGACCAGCCCGTCCTTCAGCGAGAACGAGGGCCAGATCCTGATCGTGGTCACCTTGCCGCAAGCCGCCACGAACAACGTGATCATCAACCTCGGATTCGCGGGAACGGCCATCGCGGGCACCGATTACGTCGCCAGCAGCCAATTCATCGTCATCACGCCGGGACAGACGACCGGCTCAATCACGCTGACTGGGCTTCAGCACGGCTACAACGACAGCACGAACCCGACGCTTACCGTGAGCATTGCTTCGGTCATCAACGGCACGCCGTCGAGTTCGACCGTCACGGCCACGATCCTCGAGCAAACCGACGTGCTGACGGGCGTCATCAACGGGATCGCCTTCCAGGACAACAACTACAATGGCGTCCAGAATTCCGGCGAACCCAACCTCGCCAACGCGCTGATCTACATCGGGCCGAACGGCACCACCACCTTTAACCCGGCCGTGGATTACTTCACCTTCAGCGGGCAAAGCGGCAGCACGCTCGGCCTGGGCGCCTTTGAATTCGACGGCCTGACGCCGGGCACCTACAACGTCTACCAGCAGGCGCCCGCCAACATGGTGCAGACGGGCCCACCGGTGAACAACGCCGATAACGTCTTCCAGAACCCCAGCGGGACTTACTATTTCAACATCAACACGGCAAGCAGCCAGGCGAGCCAAATCACCTTCGGCGACGCGGCCCTCACGAACCCGAACCTCTCGCTGAGCCTCTCGAACCCGAGCATCGCCTCCAACGGCGGTACGTCGACACTCACCGTCCAGCTCTCTCAGACGACGGCGTTGGCCGTCACCGCCGTGATTAAGGTCAGCGGAACCGCGCCTTACGGTGATTACACCCTGGTTGGTCCCAATGGCAGCGTGCCGTTGAGCCTGAGCAATTCGACCTTCACCATCACCATCCCGGCCGGCCAAACGGCGGCGACCTACACGATCACGGCCACCGGCGACTCGACCAGCACGCTCGAAACGCTCACGTTCGACGTCGTGAGCGTGACCAACGCGAGCACGAATGGCACGGCAGAGGCCGAACAGGCGATCACCGACGCCAGCGGTGGCACGACGGCACTTGTTGTCGACAACCCATCGCAGGTTTCCGGCTCGGTTTCCTCGGGTCTCTCGTTCAACAGCACGCCGATCTACGACTCGGCCGGGGATCAACCCGATGCCATCGCCGAGGCGGATTTGACCGGCAACGGACAGCTCGATCTGATCGTCGCCAATGGCGGCACCGATACGATCTCGGTGATCCTCAATCCCACGAGCTCCAGCCCTACGGTGACCAATTACACGGTCGCCGGAGATGCCACGGGCGTTGTCGCGGCTGACTTCAACGACGACGGCAACGTTGACATCGCCGTCGCGACCTCGAACGGCGTGACGGTCCTTTTGGGCAACGGCCACGGCGGATTCACTGTCAGCGGGACGTACGCCGCCGGAACCGGTCCCTCGGCGATTGCCGCCGGTGTCTTCACCGGTAACGGAATCATGGACCTGGCCGTGGCCAACGCCGGCTCCAACAACATCTCGATCCTCTACGGCAACGGCAACGGAACCTTCCAAACGGCCGTGAACATCGCCGTCGGGACCGACCCCGTCGACATCAAGGCCGCCAACCTGACGGGCAACAGCATCACGGACCTGGTCGTGGCCAACCACGGCACCGGAGCCAACTCGGTCAGCGTGTTGATCAATAACGGCAGCGGCAGCTTCACGCAGACGCAGTACACGGCCGGCGTCGGACCCAACTCGATCGCGATTGCCGACTTCAACGGCGACGGAATCCTCGATATTGCCGTCGCCAACGTCGGCTTCAATCCGACCATGTCGGGGAACATCAACACGGTCTCGATCCTCTACGGGAACGGCAACGGAACGTTCCAACCGGTGGCGGTTCCGATCAGCGGGCAGCCGCTGCCGGCCGGTGCTTACGCCGCCGGGCCCTCCGTCTGGTCGATTGCCGCGGGTGACGTCAACGGCGACGGGCATCCCGACATCATCGTCACGAACAACGGCCTGACGACCAACGAACTGACGGTGCTGCTCAACAACGGCAACGGCACATTCCAGGCGCCCGTGGCGCTGTCGGTCGGCACGAATCCGATTCCGGTCGCCGTCGTGACCGGCGACTTCTTCAACAACGGCGCCATCGATATCGCATCTGCGAACGATTACGGAACCGGCGGTGCCGACGGCGTCTCGATCCTGCAAAACCAGACGATTTACACGACGCTGGCCTTCCGCGTCTATCTCAGCCATCCCGTTGGTTCGACGGTCGTCGTGAACTACACCACGGCCAACGGCACAGCGACCGCCGGCACCGATTACTTGCCGGTGAGCGGAACGCTGATCTTCGCACCGGGCCAGACGGAAGAGACCGTCTACGTGCCGGTCCTCGCGACGGCCGGCTCGAACAAGACGGTCATCCTGCAGCTCTCGAGCGCCAGCGGCGCACCGGTCCAAATCGGCACGGGCGTCGGCACCATCAATGCCGTGCCTCCCGCGGCCATCCAGGCGACTGCCAGCTTCAGCGGTGGAACGCTCACGCTCAACGATCCGTCGCAAAACGACGTCTTTAAGATCGATCAGCTCAGCTCCGGCGCGATCGAGGTGCTGGTCGACGGCGAAGACCTCGGCGTCTTCTCGGGCGTCAGCGGCCAGATCAGCGCGACAACGTCGAATGGACTGGATCAATTCATCGTCGATGAAGAGGTTTCGCTCAACGGCGTCATCACTGATCCGGCAATGAGCAACCCGAGCGACGACGACATCGTCTTTGCCGAACTGGCCACCGGAGCGACCTGGACGCTGGAAGTGTAATTCGGACTCAGGCCAGGCAAAGCGGCCCCGCACGGTCGACGCTGGACCGGAGACGTTGTCGCCCTCCAGGCGGCGTTCGTCCCGTCGCGGGACCGCCGCCGCTGACGACGAAAATCTTTTGTTTCCGCAGCTCCGCGTGACCGCCCCGCGATGTCATCGCTCGCGCACTTCTGATGCGCATTTCACGCGAAAGATATTTAGAGATCCGCTCGCTGACAGCACTTTAATTATTGCAATTCGAAGCTGAACTGTTGTAGATTGCACCTCCGAGTCGCGTCGGCGATTATTTTGCCAGTCTTCCCCATTTCATCGACCGCTCTCGAGAGACGACTCGTCGCAATTATTTAGCAGTTGGAGGGCCGCCGGGCATGTTGTCGAAACGCGCTCTGTTCCTTGGCAAACTCTTGACCCATGGCCGGAGGCCTCATCGCCAACTCAAGAGAGCACAGCGCCGCAGCCGACGACTGACGGAGCTCTCGAAGCGAGTCGCTACGTCTCTCGAATGCCTGGAAGACCGTTGGCTCCTCTCCGCAACACCCGTTACAGCGAGCCTGTCGGCCGGCGGCTCCGGCATAATCGCACCCATCGGCGTGGCATCGTCCACAGGCGCCGCGTCGAACGGTTCGAACGGAGGTTCCCCCGTCAATTTCATCAGTCCGGCTGAATTGAGGGCGGCCTACGGGATCACTGAGATTACCTCCCATGGCCAAACTCTGAATGGCGCGGGGGAAACGATCGCGATCGTCGACGCCTACAACGACGCCGATATCATCCCGGATGCCAACGCTTTTAGCACAGCCTACGGTCTGCCCGGGTTTAACGGCAGCGGCGAACCGACGCTGACCGTGCTCAATGAGAATGGGGGACTGTCGCTTGCGGGAATTCCGAGCGCCAGGGCACGATCGACGGCAGCGAGTGGGCTCTCGAGGAATCGATCGATGTAGAATGGGCCCACGCCGTCGCGCCCGATGCGAATATCGTCCTTTACGAGGCCACTTCTGAGAGCAACAGCGACCTATTTACGGCTGTGAGCACGGCAGCCACGTCCGGCGCCTCCGTGGTTTCAATGAGCTGGGGCCAGAGTGAATTCGCAGGCGAGACGGCTTACGATTCGGTCGCGAACCAGCCCCGCGTGACGTTTTTGGCGTGCGCCGGCGATCTGGGCGTGGCGGAATATCCCGCGTATTCACCCAATGTCGTGGCCGTTGGTGGCACGTCGCTGAACGTGGACACCAGCGGCGACTACCTCGGTGAATCCTACTGGGACAACGGCTACGGCGAGGGGGGTTATGGAACCAGCACATTCGAGAGCCAACCCAGCTACCAAAACGGCAAGGTCGACGGGATCTCGGCAACCAACCGGACGGCGCCCGATGTGTCGATGAACGCCGGAACCCTGATGGATTTCATCGACTCCCTGGACGGAGACAACTCCACCCTAGAGAGCTATGGCGCGTGGGGAACCAGTCTGGCCACTCCCATGTTCGCGGGGCTAATCGCTCTTGCCGACCAGGGTCGCGGATCAGGGAATTCTCTGGACAGCAATCAGACCCTTTCCGCGCTCTATAACCTGTCGAGCTCCGATTTCCACGAGGTGACCCAAAGCAACGGCACCACCACGGCGGGCTACCAGGCGGAAACCGGCCTCGGGACGCCGGTCGCCAACTTACTGGTTCCCGCTCTGGTAGGCGGCGAGCAGCTCGCCAGCAACCCGGGGGGCGGCATCGTTCTCGGCAGCGGTGCCACGCTAACCGACTCGACAACGCTGTCGGGGGCCGACAACCCGACTGGCACCATCACGTTTACGCTGTATGCTCCCAACGGCACGACGGTGGTCGACACGGAGTTCGACACCGTCAACGGCAACGGCACCTACAACACGCCCAACGGCTTTGTTCCCGCCGCGGCCGGCACTTACCAGTGGGTCGTCAGCTACAGCGGCGACAGCAATAACAACCCGGTGAGCGACCCTGAGGGAAGCGGGCCGGAATTGGTGAGCCCCGTCACCCCCACGCTGACCACGACCACGGGCAGCACCGTCTTTCTGGGCAGCGGTAACAAGCTCACCGATTCGGCCACGCTAATGGAGGGGGACAACGCGACCGGCACGATCACCTTTACGCTCTACGCGCCCAATGGCACGACGGTGGTCGACACCGAAACAGACACCGTCGCCGGCAACGGCACCTACTACACGACCGGCTATGTTCCCACCGCGCAAGGCGTTTACGAGTGGGTGGTCAGCTACAGCGGCGACAGTAACAACGCCCCGGTGAGCAGCCCTGAGGGGAACGAGCCGGAATCGGTGATCCTCAACAGCCCGACACTCACGACGACCCCAGGAGGATCGGTCGTCCTTGGCGGCAGCGGCACGCTCACCGATTCGGCCACGCTGACGCAGGGGGACAACCCGACCGGCACGATCATCTTTACGCTTTTTGCGCCTGGTGGCACGACCGTGGTCGACACACAGACGGTCACCGTCAACGGCAACGGCACATACTCCACGCCCACCGGCTATGTTCCGACCACGGCCGGCACCTACCAATGGACCGTCAACTACAGCGGCGATTCGAACAATAATCCGGCCGGGGCGGCCAGCTTATCGACCCTGACCTCGTTCCAAGGCAGCGACGGGGAAACGCCCGACGCTGGAGTAATTCTGGACAGCACGGGGGATCTCTACGGCACGACGGCGGGGCCGAACGACGGCACGATCTTCGAGTTGCCACAGGGGGGAAACGTGCCCAACGTGCTTGCCAATTTCAACGGCACCGATGGAAATGATCCCCTCGACAGCCTGATCATGGACGGCGCCGGCAACCTCTACGGCACGACGGACCAGGGAGGCACCTCGGGCGACGGCACAATCTTTGAGTTGGCAAAAGGGAGCAACACGCCGACCATCCTCGCCTCCTTCTCCGGCAGCAACGGATCATTTCCCATCGGCGGCCTGGTCATGGATAGCTCCGGTAACCTCTATGGCACGACATGGGCCGGAGGAGTGGGCGCGGGGACGATCTTCGAGTTGGCAAAAGGGAGCAGCACGATCATCACGTTGGCGTCGTTCAACGGCAACACCGAGGGATCGGGCCCCTTTGCCGGCTTGATCATAGACAGCGCCGGCAATCTTTACGGCACGGCTCCTCTGGCAGGCGCGTCGAATGACGGCACGATCTTTGAGTTGGCCAAAGGGAGCAGTACGATCACCGCCCTTGCGTCCTTCAACGGTACCGACGGCATGTATCCCTATGCCGGCCTGATCATGGACAGCTCTGGCAATCTCTATGGCACGGCGATCGAGGGAGGCACAGACAACGCGGGCACCATCTTTGAGTTGCCAAAAGGGAGCGGCACGATCACCACGCTGGCCTCCTTCAACGGCAACGATGGCCTGTATCCCTATGGCGGCCTGTTCATGGACGGCGCCGGCAATCTCTACGGAACGACTTCCCGAGGAGGCTTGATCGGTGACTCGTCGGGCGACGGCGTCGTCTATGAGTTGACCAAAGGGGCCAACACCATCACAGACCTGGTCAACTTCGACGGTGCCAACGGATTCAATCCCTATTTGCAAACCATGGTCATGGACGGCGCCGGCAATCTCTACGGCACGACGCAGCAGGGAGTTAGTACCGAGGCCGGCACTTACGGCACCGTCTTTGAGTTGGTCAGCCGCGAGCCCGAAACGGTCGCCCCGCCGCCCGCCACTCCCACGCTGACCACGACCGCAGGCGGCATCGTCGTGCTGGGCAGCGGGACCAGTCTCACCGACTCGGCCACGCTGGCCGGAGGGAACAATCCCACCGGCACGATCACGTTTACGCTTACGGGACCGAACGGCACCGTGGTCGACACCGAGACGGATGCCGTCGACGGTAACGGCACGTACACCACACCAAACGGATTCCTTCCCGCGGCAGCCGGCGTCTACCAGTGGGGCGTCACCTATAGCGGTGACAGCGCTAACAATCCTGTCGTTACGCCAAATCTGTCCACTCTCGCCACCTTCAATGGCGGCAACGGGGCGCAGCCCGCCGATGGCGCCCTGTTCAGGGATGCGAACGGCAATCTCTACGGCGCCACGCGGCAGGGCGGCAGCTCCAGCGATGGAACGATCTTTGAATTGCCCAATGGCAGCAGCACGGTCACGACGCTGGCCTCCTTCAATGGAACCAACGGAGCAAATCCCGCTAGCGGCCTGATTATGGACAGCGCGGGCAATCTCTACGGCACGACTCAGGCGGGAGGCGCCGATAGTGACGGGACCGTGTTTGAATTGCCAAATGGGAGCAGCACAATCATCACGCTGGCCTCCTTCAATGGAACCAACGGAGCAAGTCCCGCTAACGGTTTGATTATGGACAGCGTGGGCAATCTCTACGGCACGGCTCAGGCGGGAGGCGCCGGTAGTGACGGGACCGTGTTTGAATTGGCAAAAGGGAGCAGCACGATCACGGTCCTGGCCTCCTTCTCAGGGAGTAACGGATCGGATCCGTTTGCTGGCCTGATCATGGACAGCGCCGGAAATCTCTACGGCACGACTACTGCTGGAGGTGCATTTGGAGGCGCCCGCGGCGACGGGACGATCTTCGAGCTGGTCAAAGGCAGCGGCACGATCACCAGTCTCGCCTCGTTCAATGGCAGCAACGGAGCCGAGCCCGAGGGCGTCCTGGTCATGGACACCAACGGCAATCTCTACGGCACGACGCATTCGGGCGGCAGCTCCAGCTATGGTGTGGTTTTTGAGTTGCCGAATGGCAGCAGCACGATCACGACGCTCGCCAATTTCAACGACACGAATGGAGAATTTCCGGGGGCTGGCCTGACCATGGACAGCGCCGGCAATCTCTACGGCACGGCGCAACAAGGAGGCGCATTTGGTGACGGCACCGTTTTTGAGTTGCTACAAGGGAGCGGCACGATCAGCGTGCTGGCTTCCTTTCAGGGCTCAAATGGTCAAAGTCCCCGCGACTTAATCATCGACTCCGCTGGGAATCTCTACGGCGAGACGGGTGGCGGAGGGGCCTCCGGCGACGGCACACTCTTCGAGTTGAGCCCCCCGAGCTCGAAACTGTGATCGCGGTTAACCCGCTCACGATTACTACGCCCGCGACCGCGACTACGAACGAAAACGTTGCGCTAAACTTCCCGGGCCCCCTGGCGATCTCGGTGGCAGACTCCGCCATCGGCACCGGATCCGACACGGTCAGCCTGTCGGCGACCGTGGGGACGCTGACGCTGGGAACGACGACGAACTTGATCTTCGCCGGCACCAACGGGACGGTTGGGTTCTCCGTGACGGGAACGCTTGCCGAACTCAACGCCGCGCTGGCGACCCTGACCTATACTCCGGATTTTGATGTCTTTGGCACCGACGAATTGACAATCAAGATCGCCGATCCGGACGGCCTGAGCGCTATGAAAACTGTGGGCCTGACGATCAATCCCCCGCCGCAAATTACCGCTCCGCTGAACGCGACGGTCGGTGAAAACTTGGTGCTGAGCTTCACGGGGACCAGCGCGATCTCGGTCTCGGACTCCGTCGCCGGCAGCACCGGCACCGACTCGCTGACGCTGATCGTCACCCACGGCACGTTAACGCTGGGATCGACGAGCGGCCTGACCTTCACGCCCCCCGGCACCAACGGCACGGCTTCGATTACCGTGACGGGGACGGTCAGCGCCCTCAATGCGGCACTGGCCAGTCTGACCTATAGTCCCACGGCAAACTTTTTCGGATCCGCTTTGCTGACGATTTCGATCACCGATTCGGGCGACGTCCTGAACCAGACGGCCTCGGTGACTCTGGCGGTCGATCCTCCCCCCGTCGTCACCGCGCCGTCGACCGCAAATACGAACAAAAATTTCCCGCTGCTCTTCCCGTTCGGCGCGATCACGATCTCAGACTCCGTCCCCGGCAGCAGCGGCACCGACTCGCTGACGCTGACCGTCACCAACGGCACGCTGTCCCTCGGGACGACGAACGGATTGACGATCACCGGCAACGGCACAGATTCGATCACCGCGACAGGGACTGTCGTCAGCCTCAATGCGGCGCTGTCCGCACTCACCTACACTCCCACGTCGGGCTTTACCGGCTCGGCTTCGCTGACGATATCAGTCACCGATCCAATCGACGACCTCACGAGCAATCTGGCCACGGTGGCCCTGGCGGTCAATGGGCCCCCTGTCGTCACCGCGCCATTGAGCGTAGTGGTCGCGGAAAATTCTTTTCTGATCTTCTCGGGGCTGAATGCGATCACGTTGACGGACCCTCCGGCCGGCAGCAGCGGTCTCGACCAGTTGACGCTGCTTGTCAGCCGAGGGACGTTGACACTGGGATCGCTGACCGGTCTGACCTTCGAGCCCGGCACCGCCAACGACACGAATACGATCATCGTGACGGGAACGGTCAACAACCTCAATCTGGCGCTGAACAACCTGACCTATACGCCCACTCCGGGCTTCCCCGGCTCCGATACGTTGACGATTGTGGTCACCGATCAGACCGACCTCCTGACGAACGTTGTGACCACGGTGGGCCTGACGATCGATCCACCGCCGACAATTGCGGCGCCACAATCGACCATTTTTGTTGCCGAAAACTCCACGCAGACATTCACGGGAACCAACGCGATCTCGGTTGCGGACTCCGTCGCCGGCACCAGCGGCATCGACTCGCTGACGTTGACCGTCACGCACGGCACGCTGTCCCTCGGGACGATGAGCGGGTTGACGGTCACCGGCAACGGTACGAATTTGATCACCGCGTCGGGGACGATCAGCAACCTCGATGCGGCGCTGGCCAGTCTGACCTACACTCCCACGATGAACTTTATCGGCCCCGCTGTGCTGACGATTTCTCTCAGCGATCCGACCGACGGCCTGACGAGCGTTCTGACCACGGTGAACCTGACGGTCGACCCACCGCCGACAATTACGGCACCGTCGAACGTTTTTGTCGCCCAGAGCGAGTCAGTCACCTTCGCGGCTCCCAACACAATCACGGTGGCAGATTCCGTCGCCGGCAGCACCGGCATCGACTCGCTGACGTTGACGGTCACCCACGGCACGCTGTCCCTGGTGGCGACGGGCGGGTTGACGTCGCTCAGCGGCAATGGCACGAACTCGATCACCGCAACGGGGACGATCAGCAACCTCAATACGGCGCTGGCCAGCCTGACCTACACGCCCACGACCGGCTATACCGGAACCGCTTCGTTAACGGTTGTGATCACCGATGTGGCCGACACCCTGAGCAAAACAGCCACGGTCGGCCTGACGATCAATCCACTCCCAGTCATCACCGTGCCAGCGACCGCGGCCACCAATGAAAACTCTTCGCTGACCTTCTCGGGGCTGCCCAACTCGATCTTCGTGTCGGACTCCGCGGCCGGCAGCAGCACCGAGTCGCTGACGCTGTTGGTCGGTGAAGGGACGCTCAGCATGGGGACGAGCACCGGGGTGTCCATCAGCGGCAGCGGATTGGATTCGATGACCGTGGCGGGGACGCTCAGCAACCTGGATGCGGCGCTGACCGGGCTGACCTACACGCCCACTTCGAACTACACGGGCCTCGATTTGCTCAAGATTGGGGTCACCGATATGGGGGACACCCTGGGCACTTCGACTTCGATTAGCCTGACGATCAATGCGCGCCCAGCCGTCACCGCGCCATCGACCGCGACCACGAACGGAAACGTCGCGCTGACCTTCTCGGGGCCCGACGCGATCACGGTCGCGGACTCAGAGGCCGGCAGCAACGCCGAGTCGCTGACGCTGTCGGTCAGCGACGGCACCTTGAAGTTGGGATCGACGAGCGGCCTGACCTTCACGTCGGGTGCGAACAACTCGGCCGCGATGACCGTGTCGGGGACGCTCATGAACCTCAATGCGGCGCTCGCCGGCCTGACCGACACTCCCAAAACGGGCTATACCGGCTCCGATTCGCTCACGATTTCGCTCACCGATTCCGGCGACCACCTGAGCGCTATGGCCTCGGTGGGGCTGACAATCAGCGGACCTTCGCCCGCAATCATCACCGCGCCCGCGACCGCGACCGCGACCACGAACGAAAGTGTCTCGGTGGTCTTCTCGGGGGCCAACGCGATCTCGATCGCCGACTCCGCCGCCGGCAACAGCGGGACCGACTCGCTGACACTTTCAGTCGGCGACGGCACGTTAACGCTGCAAACGACGACGGGCCTGACCTTCACACCCCCCGGCACCAACGGCACGGATTCGATCACCGTGACGGGAACGGTCAGCGCCCTCAATGCGGCGCTCGCCGGCCTGACCTACGCTCCCAGCGGCACCGGCTCGGACATGCTGACGATTTCAGTCACGGATCTGACTGACAGCCTCACCGCTTCGAACTCGGTGAAGCTGACGATCAATGCCCCGCCGAAAATTACGGCTCCGCTGAGTGCTTTGGCCGTCGAAAACACCGTACTGAGCTTCTCGGGGTCCAACGCGATCTCGGTGACCGACTCCGCCGCCGGCAGCAACACCGACTCGCTGACGCTTGCGGTCAGCGACGGCACGTTGACACTGGGATCGACGACCGGCCTGACCTTCACGGGCGGGGCAAACGGCTCGGCTTCGATGACCGTGGCGGGGACCCTCAGCAGCCTTATTGCGGGGCTCACCGGCTTAACCTACACGCCGACGAACCGTTACACGGGCCCTGATTCGCTCACGGTAGCGATTACGGATCCGGGCGATAGCCTGAACGCTTCGACTTCGGTGGGTCTGACCGTCAATGCGTCTCCCGCCATCACCGCGCCAGTGACCGCGACCGCGAATGAAAACGTCGCGCTGACCTTTTCCGGGTCCAACGCGATCTCGGTGATCGACGCCGCCGCTGGCAGCAATAGCGACTCGCTGACGCTTTCGGTCGGCGACGGCACGTTAACGCTGGGATCGACGACCGGCCTGACCTTTACGTCCGGCGCGAACGGCGCCGCTTCGATGTCCGTGACGGGGACAGTCAGCAACCTCGATACGGCGCTCGCCGGCTTGACCTACACGCCAAACAGCCGTTACACGGGCTCCGATTCGCTGAAGTTTTCGATCACGGATCCTTCCGACGGGCTGAGCGCTGCGACGTCGGTCGGCTTGAAGATTAACGCGGATTCGGCGCCAACGATCACGGCGGCTTCGACCGCGATCCTGGCCGAAAACTCCACGCTGGTCTTTGCCGGAGTCAACGCGATTACTGTGGCGGACTCCGCCGCCGGCAGCAACGCCGACTCGCTGACGCTTTCGGTTAATGTGGGCACGTTGACGCTGGGGTCGACCAGCGGCCTGACCTTCACGACCGGCGGGAACGGGACGGGCTCAATGACCGTGACAGGGTCGGTCAGCAACCTCAACGCGGCTCTGGCCGGCCTGACCTACACGCCCAAAACGGGCTATACCGGCTCCGATTCGCTCACGATTTCGATCACCGATCCGGGCGACGGCCTGACCACAACGAGCTCGGTGGGACTGACGATCGATGCTGCCCCGAAAATTACGGCTCCGTCCAGCATTCTGCTCGCCGAAAACTCCTTGCTGACCTTCTCGGGGTCCAACGCGATCTCGGTGGCCGACTCGGTCGCTGGCAGCAACCCCGACACGCTGACGCTTACGGTCAGCGAGGGCACGTTGACTCTGGGATCGACGGCTTCCCTGACGATCATATCGGGCGCCAACGACTCGCCTTCGATCACCGTGACGGGGAAGCTCATCAACCTCAATGCAGCTCTGGCGACCCTGACCTATACGCCGAATAGCGGTTATACGGGCATGGATTCGCTGACGATTGCGATCACCGATTCGGGCGACAGCCTGAACGCTTCGGCCTCGGTGAACCTGACGATGAATGCGCTCCCGGTCATCACCGCGCCCGCGGCTGCGGCCACGACTGAAAACGTTGCACTGACGCTCTCGGGAGCCAACGCGATCTCAATGGTCGACGCCGCGGCCGGCAGCAACGCCGACTCGCTGACGCTTTCCGTCAGCGACGGAACATTGACCCTGGGATCGACGAGCGGCCTGACTTTCACGGCCGGCGCGAACGGCACCGCTTCGATGTCCGTGACGGGGACGCTCAGCAACCTCAATGCGGCGCTCGTCGGGCTGTCCTACTCGCCCAATGTCCGCTTCACGGGGCCCGATTTCCTGAAGGTTTCGATCATCGATCCGGGCGACAGCCTGAGTGCTTCGACCTCGGTCACCCTGACGGTCAATCCGGATTCGGTCCCAGCCATTACCGCGCCAGCAACCGCGACCACGAATGAAAACGTCCCGCTGACTTTCTCCGGAGCCAACGCGATCTCGGTGGCGGACACCGCCGTCACGAGCACCGCCGACTCGCTCACGCTTTCGGTCGACGTGGGCACATTGAAGCTGGGATCGACGAGCGGCCTGACCTTCACGGCCGGCGCGAATCAAACGGCCTCGATGACCGTGACGGGAACGATCGGCAACCTCGATGCGGCACTCGTCGGCCTGACCTACACGTCGACGAGCGGTTACGCGGGCTCCGACGCGCTGACGATTTCGCTCGCCGATCCGGGCGACGCCTTGAGCAATTCGACGTCGGTGGGCCTGACGATCAATGCGCCCCCAGTCATTACCGCGCCGGCGACCGGGAGCATGGAGGAAAACTTCTCGCTGGTCTTCTCGGGCGCCAACGCGATCTCGGTGGCGGACACCGCCGCGGGCGGCAACGCCGACTCACTGACGCTTTCGGTCGGCGACGGTACGTTGATATTGGGATCGACCAGCGGCCTGACCTTTACGGCCGGCGCGAGCGGCGATGCTTCGATGACCGTAACGGGGACCATCACCAACCTGAATGCGGCGCTGGCCGGTCTGACCTACGTTCCCGGCAATAATTTTTCCGGAGGTGATTCGCTGACGATTGGGATCACCGATCCCGGCGACACCCTGACCGCTTCGACCTCGGTCACCCTGACCGTCATCGATCCTCCGCCCCCAACCATCACCGCGCCAGCGACCGCGACGACGAACGAAAACTCCTCGCTGACCTTCTCGGGGTCCAACGCGATCTCCGTAGCGGACTCCGAGGCCGGCAGCAACGCCGATTCACTGAAGCTTTCGGTTAGCGACGGCGCGTTGACCCTGGGATCGACGAGCGGCCTGACGGTTGCAGCCGGCGCAAACGGCTCGGCTTCGATGACCGTAACGGGGACGCTCGGCAATCTCGATGCGGCATTGGCCGGCCTGACCTACACGCCCAAGACCGGCTATTCCGGCTCCGATTCGCTCGCGATTTCGATTGCCGATGCAGGCGACCATCTGAGCGCTGCGACCTCGGTCAGCCTCACCGTCAAGGATCCTACGCCCCCAACCATCACCGCACCATCGACCGCGACGACGATCGAGAACACCGCCTTCGTCTTTTCTGGAACAAACGCGATTACGATGTCGGACTCGGGTGTCGGCAACGCGGACTCGCTCAAGCTTTCGGTCAGCGACGGCACGCTGACGTTAGGCTCGACGAGCGGCCTGACCTTTACGGCCGGCACGAACGGCTCGGCGTCGATGACCGTGACGGGAACAGTCAGCAACCTGAATGCGGCTCTCGCCGGTCTGACCTACACGCCCAAGACCGGCTATTCCGGCTCCGATTCGCTGACGATGTCGATCACCGATCCGGGCGACAGCCTGAGCGGTTCGGCCTCGGTGAAACTGACGGTCAGTGCGTTCGTTGCGCCCAAATTTACGGCTTCGTCGAGCGCTTCGCTCAATGAAGACTCCTCGTTGGTCTTCTCGGGGTCCAATGCGATCTCGGTGGCGGACTCCGATTCCGGCAGCAATGCCGACTCGTTGACGCTTACGGTAAGTCATGGAACGTTGACGCTGGGCTCGACAAGCGGCCTGACCTTTACGTCCGGCACGAATGGCTCGGCGTCGATAACCGTGACGGGGACGGTCAGCAACCTGAATGCGGCGCTCGCCGGTCTGACCTACACGCCCAAGGCCGGTTATTCCGGCTCCGATTCGCTGAAGATCTCGATCACGGATCCGTTTGACAAACTGACGGCATCGGCCACCGTGGCCCTCACGGTGAGCGTACCAGCTTCTCAGCCGACGGTGACGGTCAAGACGCCGGACACGACGTCGGTGCCGGGTGAGCCGGTGCCCCTGGTGATCGTTGTCAGCGACACGAATGCCGCCGCACAGGCCGCTTCGTTCAGCTTTACGATCTCATTCGGCGACGGGACTTCGACGACCACCTCGTCCGGGAGCCCGCTGCTCGTCAATCACGTCTACACGCGCACGGGAACGTTCACCGTGTCGGTGACGGCGACCGACGAATTCGGGCACAAGAGCGCAGCAGCGACTCTCACCATCAAGGTGGTGCCGGTAGCCGTCGAGACAAACCCCTTCAATACGAGTCAGACGGCGCTATTTGTTGGGGGCACCACGGGGAACGACACGGTGAGTTTTGCGGCGTCCGGCAAAAGTATCACAGTCAAGCTCAACGGAGTCTCGGAAGGGACCTTCAGCACGAGCGGCCCGCTGATCATCTTTGGCCAGGGGGGCAAAGACACGTACAGCGAAGGAGCGGGGGTGACAAACGCAGTCGATCTCCTGGCGGGCGCCACGGCCGACAACGTGGAGACCGATCTGGACAACGAAGCTCTCCAGTGGGCCGGGCTGACGGCTGCGGTTGAAATACTCAATGCCTGACCGGATGACGGACCGGCGCGACTTGGACGATCGAAATCCGATAAACAGTGAGTGGCGAGCCATGAGATGGCACGCATCGGGTGTGCTCGAGTCTTGGCACTCGCTACGGGTCGCCCGCCGATAGGCCGCTCGCCACTCTTACGTTCTCGCGAAAGTGCTGCAGGTTCAGTCCGCCGACGACGATTGATGCGACGTTTGGATTGGACAGCACGAAGCGGATGGCGTCTTCCGCCGGGAGATGGCCCGAGGCGAGGCCCTTCTTGACGACCACGCCAATCCCCCGTTCGGCGGCCTGGCCGATCAGGCTTTCGTGCGAACGGTTCTCGACTTGGTATTCGACCATCAGGACGTCGGCCCACTCGAGGGCGAGCCGTGCGCCTTCGACCGTTTTTCCGGAAAGTCCGATCCTCCGGACAAGGCCGCGCTGCTTGAGTTCAACCAAAGCGGCGACCGCGTCGGTTTGCTTCTGGATCCATAGATCGCGGCCGTCAGAATGGAGATAGAGGACGTCGAGGACGTCGGTCCGCAGGCATTTCAGGCTGCGTTCAACGCTCGCGCGAACGGCGGTTCCGGAAAAGTCATAGTGCGACACGCCCTCGGAGAACGTCTCGCCCACCTTGGTCGCGAGGACGTACTCGCTGCGGCGATGGCCCAAGACTCGCCCGATGCGCTCTTCGCTGAGTCCGTAAGCGGGGGCCGTATCGATGTAATTGACCCCCAGCTCCAGGAGCCCATGCAACAGGCTCTCGACGTCGGCGTCACTCGGCAAGTCGTAGGCGGTTGGATACTTCGTCTTCTGATTGCGACCAATCTTGAAAGCCCCGAAGCCGATCGACGAAATCACGAAACCCGTTGAACCCAAGGAACGCCGCGGACAAGGGGCAGCGCGGGTGCCGGCACTCGTTCCGTGGACGGCGCTCGGTATCAAGAGGTCGTCTTTCGCGCCTGATCCGTGGGGCGTCATTGAAAGTGTGCCGGACTTGTGGTGTTAAGCGGCTTTTCGCAGCTTGGTGTCCAATTCGTCTGACGTAAACCAGCGGGCAACGGTTTCCCAGGGAGGTCTCGCGATCTCCGGACGCGGCCAGTCTTCGAGCAGGTCGGAGTCCACGGTCAAACTGGAATTGAAGGCAGGGAGCCGCTCGGCGGCTTTCTCGGCCAGCACGGGGGCGAGCGCCAATTTTGTGGGCCAGACCGTCAACACATTTCCTTCGACCACCATCTGCACGGTCTCGGGACGCGAGCCACCGGGCATGGCGCCTTCCGCGCGGTCGACGCGATAGGTTGACCATTCGACATCCGCGAGTTCAATGCCCGGGATGGTCGCTTTCACTTCGTTTTTGGCGCGGAGGAGGAGCGTTCTTTCGTCGAGCGCGACGCCGGATTCGGCGATTTGCCCGCCCAGTTGCCAGACCGTTTGTCCGTCGGACGTTCGATCCGAGGTGATCGTCACGCGGGTTGCGGCTCCGTCGACGCAGTGCCCATTGAGTTCGGGCAAGCGGCCCCGCGCAAGGACCATGTGCAATGGGCGAGTTTGCATCGCCCCCTCGGGCAGTCCCACTTGTCGGCGGAGTGCCAGGTTTCCCTTCCCGGCGGCCAGGACCACATGCCGCGGATGCAAGACGAGAGGCCGACCCCACGCCGGGTGCGACAGGCGAACTCGCCGCACAGTCGAATGCGAATCGAGTTCCCAAACGACGTCAGATGCATTGATTTTGAGGATGCGGCCGCGATGGCGGGCGAAGAGTGCCTCCAAAAACGAGTGGGGAGCAATCACCGGCTCGTCGAGTCGGGCGACCGGCCCCGGACAATGGGCCAAGACGGCCGGGCGGTCGTCGTCGTCGAGAAGTTGCGGCGTGACGTTGAGACCGACCCGGGCCCCCATCATCGCCAGGCGCGAGGCGAACGACTCGGTCCGCCACAAATGACAATGTGACGAGCGGAGCCTCATGCCGCGCAGATCGGGCTGGCGGCGGCCTTGCTGACACTCCCTCCAATGCCCGGGCATCTCGCGAATCTGCAGGGCCGAAGGCGTGAGCACTCCCTGCAGCGTGTATTTGAGACCGCCGTGAATGATCCCCTGGGCGGCAATCGTCTGTCCCGCTCCCAGACGGTCCGCTTCGAGCAACAGGGCCCGGGCACCGCGCCAAAAGAGCGTATCGAGAATCCAAAGTCCGGCCGCACCGCCGCCGAAGATCAACACGTCAAGCTGCATCCGACAGCCATTTCCATCCAGGGAACGCCTGCTTGGCGCTCGTTCCATCCGTTCACAGTTTCCGCTTCACGGCAATCCGCGCCGGCTAGACCGCTTTGCGTTCTTTCGGTTCCGGCGCCGTCGGAGGCGTGCGTCGCGGTCGTCCCTTGGCGACGAGCTGAGCTCCGTCGGCCAGAGCCTCGGCAGAGACGAGGTGCACAATATTTTGAGCCAGAAGATCCATATCCATCACGAGCGCGTCAACGCGCCCGGCAAGATACATGTACATGGTGAGCGAGGGAATCGCGACGACGAGCCCCGCGGCCGTCGCCAAGAGGGCAATCCCGATTCCGCCGGCGAGCTGGTCGGCCTTCCCCATCGCCTGCGAGGTAGCGACGACGTTAAAACACTGGATCATTCCGATCACGGTCCCCAAGAGTCCGACGAGAGGCGTGATCTGAGCCACGGCATTGAGCACACGGAGGTGACTGCGAAGATGACTCACCTGCCGCTCTCCGCCGTCGATGATTGCCTGTTCGACTTCGACGCTCGACTTGCCCCATTTGCGAATGCCGTGGGCAAAGACCAGCGCAATCGAGCTGCCGTTCTCTTCGCACAAGGCGAGTGCCTGCTCCGGGTCGAGATTCCCCTGCTCGAGGTTTTGCAGAAACCGCTCGACGAATGGCCGCGGAATCACGCGCCCGCGCCGCAAAACGACGAGACGCTCGATCGTGAACCAGACAGCAATCACCGATGTGCCCAAAAACGCGATCAAGAGAGGCAATCCAAGCGCTTCGGCAATTTCGATCGGCGTCGTGGGAATTTGACGGTGCTTCGCCTTGGTGGGAGCTGCCTGACCCGAAGCGGCATTGGCGGTCTCCGCCTGCTCTGAAGGCCGCACCGCGACGACCGGTTCCTTTGCGAGCGTAGCGGACTGTGCGGGCAAAACAACGGGAAAGCTCAAGAGACACGCCGTCGCCGCTACGGCCAATGCGGCACCGGTGAGCCGCAGTTGCCCGCAACCGCGTGTTTGCGGTGCGGAAACAAAACGGTCGCATTGAAAACTGTTGAAAAAGCGCATGCCGTCCTCAGCCTGCGGGCCTGTGTTGAAGCTCGTCCAACCGCTTCTTTGCCTCTTCGGCGTATTTGCTCCGCGGATAGCCGGCGATCAGATCGCGGTACGACTTTTCGGCGTCACGGGGTTGCTTCAGTGCCTCTTCGCATTGCCCCGCTTGGAAGAGCGCGGGAGCCGCCCACTCGGGAAGTTTATCGTAAAGCGCGGAAACCTTGAGGTAGTTTTTGCGGGCCTGGGCGAAGTTCTTCTGCAAGAACCAGCATTCGGCAATCATCAGCCGGCTCTTGGCCGCCGTTTCGTCTTCTTCCCCCTGACGGTTGTCGATTACCCGCTGGAAGGCGGCCATCGCCTTGTCCCATTTCGCCTGATTCTTGAAGCTGCGGCCGAGGACCTCGTCCGCCTGGTACAAGAGGGGTGAGTGGGGCGTGCGATGCCGCAAGTCGTCGACGGTCGCCTCAACGTCGACGTATTTCTTTTGTTGATAGAAAGCCTCGGCCAAGAGGACCCACACGCGGGCCGACCATTCGGCACTCGCCGCCGAACCGCTCATCTGTCGCTTCAGCTCGAGGAGCGTTTTTTCGGCCGCGGCGGGATCTTTCAGGCCCAACTGAGCGGCGGCGAGATTCATTCGCACGAGCGACAGGTCCGCGCTCTTGGGAAATTGGGCTACGAACTTTTCGGCAAGCTCCCGGGCGCTTGCCCAATCTTCCTTGTCGGCCGCAACGGCAATCAGGCGGGACAGGCCATCTTCGCGAACCTTCGGGTCGGCCTTGGGATCGGCAAGGACTTCGCGGAATGTCTTCTCGGCCACACCGGCTTTGCCGTCGACCAGATCAAGCTCTGCCAGAAACAGACGCGCGTTGTCCTGCGCGGTGCTCGTGGGGAACTCTTGCACAATTCGCGTCAGGATTTCGCGGATGCGGCGGCGCTGGTCCGGATCCCGCTTGGCGACGTACAGCATGTTCGCCCAGTCGAAGAGAACATGACCCGTCTCCCGCGCTTTCGGAAAGCGTTCAACGACGCGGCGGTAGGCCGCGTCGGACTCGTCGTAGTGCTTCGATTGGGCCAACAGGCTCGCCGCCTGGACGCCGGCCATAAAGGCGTATTGAGCCGGACTGCCGGGCGCAGGCTCCGTGTCCTTTAGCAGCGCAGCGGGAGAGAACTTTTGAAATGCCTCCGCGTACGCTTTGGCCGCCTCGGCCTGCTTACCGGCCATTTGCAAAGCACGGCCCCGCATGTAAGCCGCTTCGGCCACCTGAGGAGAGGTCGCGGAGAATCGTTCGACGACCTGTTCGAACGCCGTCGCGGATTCGTCGTAGGACTTTAAATCGAATTTTGCCCAGCCCAGCCCTGAGAGACCGATCCGACGCAGGTCCGAGTCGGGGCTCCCCTGCTCGGCGAGCGTGCCGAAGAATTCGGCCGCGTGGGTCCAGTCCTTTGCATCGTAGGCTCGCTCGGCCAGGCGGCGGAGCGTATCGGCCCCCAGGGAGTCTTTCGGGAAATCCTTGATCAAGAGGAGCGCGTTGGCCCGCGCTGCCTCGTGCTTGCCGAGCTTGGCGTTGGCCAACGCACGGCCGACAAGCGCCTGCCGCGCCTGTTCGCCCTTGGGTCGCAAGGCAAGGTACTTCGAGAACGCGGCGATTGCCGGCTGCTCTTTGCCCAGTGCGTCCTCGCTCCGCGCCCAGACGACGAGCGATTCAATCGCTTCCGAAGCGGCGTCCGACTGTTCGGCCTGTTCGTCAAGCGGAGCCAGAACGTCGACGGCCCGCGTGTTCTCGCCCGCCTCTTGCAGCATGCGGCCCAAGTGAAAACGGGCGAGAGTGACCGTGCGCGGCAGATGGCTGGCTGCGACAACCTTTTCGAGATGCCCGATTGCCGAACGACGGAGCTCCTTCGCCTTCTGGCGATTCTTCTCGGCCTCCGGGCCTTTGTTTTGCTTCAGGAGCGCATCAGCCTGCGCGTCAAGGACGCGGCCCTTGAGGATTTCCTCATGCATGGCCAGTGGGCTCTTGGGATACTCCTTCTCGAAACGCTCGACGAGCTGTGCCGCTTCGTCGAGGGAGCCGCCCAGGAGTGCCGCCTCGGCGGCAAAATGCAGCGAGTTATCCGCGAAGTGCAGACTGCCGTCGGCGACTTCATAACGGGGCCATTTCGCAACGAGGTCGAGAAAGAGCTTTTTGGCAGCGTCGTAATGGGCCGATCGCAACTCGCAATCTGCCCAATAAAAAAGAGACTGCTCGGCGACCGGTCCCTGCGGATCGGACTCGTACGCCGCCTTGAGGATGCTCGTCGCCTGCGGGATGTCGCCCATCGCCTTGAAGGTGATCCCCTTCCAATAGCCGGCTGTTGCCGCTTGTTTCTTGTCGGAAGCGGCCCGGTCGAACTGCTCGATCGCCGGCGCATAGCGCCCCAACTGATAGAGAGCAAAACCCGCGTTGAGCTGGACCCGCGGCACGAGGCGACTTTTGGGAAACTCCGAGGCCACGCGCTGGAATAACTTCAACGCCTCTTCGTATTGCCGGCTCCGGAAGCGGAGGGTGGCGAGATTCAACAGCGACTGGACCGCACGGGTGCCGGCCGTCTTATTCTCCGCCAGTTCCGCGTAGATCGCGGCGGCCGCGTCCGTCTCCTGCAGATCTTCGTCAGCGCGAGCCAACCCGAACTTCGAGTCTTCGGTCAAACGGCTCTGCGGATATTGCGCCAGCGCCTTTTTGAAGAGGTCGCGCGCGGCTTCGGGCTGCTTCAAACGGAGTTTCGTGTCGGCAAGGTACGGAAGGGCCCATTCGGCCAGCTCGTGCTGGGGATATCGAGTGAGGAATTGCTGAAACTCGGCGTCGGCCGCCTTCAGATCGTCGAGCAAGTAGCTGCATTCCCCCACGCGATACAGCGCGTCGGGAAGGCTCTTGCTCCGCGGGTAGTCGCGAGCGTATTCGCGGAGAACTTGTCGCGCGTCAGCCAGGTGGTCGGCGTTGACCAGCGTCATTCCCAGGTAAAGCCGGGCGTAAGGCACCCGCTCGTGATTGGGGTACTTTTTGATGAATTGGCGGAAGGCGTCGGCCGCCAGGTCCCACCGCTGCTGCTTGTAGAGGCCAGCGGCGAAGCGGTAATCCTCGGGTAGGGCCGGCGTTTGTCCAAAGGCGGCCTGGACGAAAATGGCAAAGGGAGTGGCGGCGATAAGAACCGCCAGCGTCAACGCAAAGCGGCCTGGCGGCAACCGGAGCCGCTCGATTGTTCCCGGACCGAAGCGCATTCGGACAGCCTTGCCGAACGAGTGGCGCGGGCCGCCCCGAAACCGGCGTTCGAATGGGTCGGGGTCGAATCGGCGCTGCGCGACTCCTGATGTTACCTCTCAGCGGCGAAAATGGGCAAGAGGAGCTGCCGGGGGCGAAAACGCGGTAAACGCAGACCCCGCAAGGCGCAATAAAAATTTCCGGCAGCCCTTGCCCGGACCCTCGAACCGGGCACGCTACCGGAAATTTTTGTGGATTGTTGGCCGTTGTTTTGCCGCGAGACCAGGTCTCGAGCGACAGGGTTACGGAGCGGTCTCCGGTCCGGCACAGCGAATCAGGTGGTCGTGGTCGATGTACACCACTTCCTGCGTCGAATGGACGTTCATGAAGGGAATCGGCCAGTCCGACCGGATAGTCTTGTCGAAATACACCGTGCACTTGTAGTGGCACTTCTTCAGGCGGGCCGGTCCCACCAGCGGATAGAACCGGCATTCGCCGATGCTGTCCACGATTGGCTCGACGACCATCCGTACGTTGTTCCGCTTGGTTTCGGCCAGGAAGGCATAGCTGCCGGCCGTGTCGTCGGGCAGGGATCGCATGACCTCGTCCGGCGACGGATTGTCGAGGCAGAATAGAGGCGCGTGCTCACCTTCCACCGGGTCCAGAATCGGCACCTTTCCGTACCGCTGTTCCCAATAGATGCGGTCCTCAATTTTCTGGCTCCAGTACGGGCTGACCGGGATGAATGGGCCGCAGTACCAGAAGCACATGTAGTCCCACATGACCTGCAGGAATCCGCCAGCCAGGACGCATCCGCTGTTCGGCATGGCCGCCGTAAAGAGGGCGGCGACCAGGACGATCCGCTTCGCATATTTTCCGAGGCTAGGCATTCTCTCGTTCCTTCGGTGTCGATGCGTGACGGCTGAAAGCGGGATGGCCATCGTTACGGCAGGAGGACCAAATCCACGGCAGGTACTTCTTTATCGGGTGTTAAAGGACGCAGACTTTGACGGATTTCCCGATTTTGCCGGTCGGGCCGGCGAATCGGCCTACCAGTTCTTCGGGTTCAGGAACCACCACCAGCGATCGGTCCGCGAGTCGAAGTTGAGGTCCCAGTGGCCGTCCGACCATTCCAGCGTCACTTTCCGCCAGTTCAGGGGAACCTGCGGATAGGGGTAGAACGGTCCGATGTACGGCCAGGCACTGGCGCTGTACTGGTTCGGATAGGTCACAGCGGCGTAGTTGGGATACTGGGCATACGAGGGCCAGCCATATTGCGGCAAATTCGGGTTGTCGTAGGCCGGACCGCTCGATTGCGGACCAGGGCCGGTGGCCGGAATCGGGGCACCCATCGGCGGAACTCCGCCCGGCATCGGCTGATTGGAACCAGGGACCTGCGGCATGCCCGGAGGACCAACCGGAGGCGGTCCCGGAGGAGCCGACGGCGGAGCCTGATAGCCGGCCATCGCGTATGGCGAATTCTGGGCGGTCTGGGGGCCCTGGCCCTGCAGCCGCAGCTGGTTGCTGACCGACTGAACGCCCGGCACCGACTGCGCGATTTGAGCCGCAGCCGCTCGCTGCTGCGGAGTGCCAACCATTCCTTGCAGGGCACAGTGGCCGTTCTGGAACATGATTTCGATGTCGTAGCCGCTCAGCCCCGCCTCTTGGAGTGCGTGGCCGATTTGCATGGCTTTTTCTTGGTTCGCCGACATTTGTGTCGGCTGGCCGCCACCGGCCTGAGTGGGGGGCGAGCCGGCGACATCGGCCTCAGTGGCCGTGACCTGACGGACCGGGCCGTTGCCGGTCGCAACGACGACCAGCCTGTTATCAACGTGCCGGACTCCCGGCACGTTTCCCACGACCTGGCTGGCCCGGGCCATCTGCCGCGGATCGGAGACCTTGCCGCGAAGCGTGGCCAATCCGTTCCGGAACTCGATGTCGATCTCGTATCCGTGGAAGGCGGATTTCTTCAAGGCCAGCGCGATATTCTCGGCGACTTGCTGGTTTTTCGATTTTTGGGCAGGCGCACCCGAGCTGGCATCCGTGTCATTCGACTGCCACGGAAAGGAAGCGGCCGGCGCCAGACCGGGAGCCACCGCCACGATTCCCAGGGTCAATACCCACTTCCCATACCTACGCATCGAGTGCTCTCCTTAACGTCCGTGAAACAAGGGAGCGCGGTCGGTGGAACCACTCCCGCGGTTATATTGATCGGTCGTACCGCTCCGATTGGATAAACTATTCTGCCTTTTTCGGACGAATTGATCGTGCCGCTGAAATGAATTGGACACAATTGGCGGGATCTCGAAGATTTGCGGCCCGCCCGAGAGACGCCAGCGCAAGCTGCTTGCGGAGTGCCGATTTACGGCCTTCCGGTCGGCGCGTCGGCTTCCTGGCAGCCAAACAGCCCATTTGTTATTCTCGCCGACGACGCGAGAAGCGCGATTTCTGCAAGAGGGCTGCGGGATTTCGCCACTCGAGTGCAGTTCGGTGCGCGACCGGGATTGAAAAAGGACCGCTAAAAAATGGCTCGCAAAACGCAAAGCCGACTTGAGTTACGCAAACAGGCTGAGGCCGCCGAAGGTCAGGCCCCAGCGACCGACGGGGCGACAAAAAAGAAAAAGCGCGAGAAGGACCCCACAAAAAAGACCACGCGCCGCACGAAGTCTAAGGTCGCCGAGAGAAAGCGTCTGATGTGGGCCGTCTTCAACGGCAGCATGAAAGAGGAAGGCCGGTTCTCCTTCGACCAGCGGGACGCGGCGGAGGAGCGGGTTCAGCAGCTGAAACTCAAATCACCCAAGAAGATCTTCTTCATCCAGACGATCAAGGAAACGATCGCCGCCACGCCCAAAACCGCCGAAGAGGTCGGCGCCAAGTAATCGGGTGCCCCGTCCTCCGTGTCGCAGGCCTGGCCGTCGGATTGCGAAATTGAAACGAAAACCCCCGGATTTTTCCCGGGGGTTTTTTCTGTCTTCATCAAATTGTAAACAGGCCCATGACGGCAGGCGATTTTGTCGGTCTCATGTGCCGGGCGGAAGCCGCAGCAGGCGGGCTCGCCGTTCGGCCCGTCGGCGTGCACGGCGACGCTGGTCACTCGGCTTCTCATAGTATTCTCGCCGCCGCATCTCCTTCTTGATGCCCGCGTGTTCCACCAGTTTCCGGAACCGCTTGACGGCATCTGAGATCGATTCATGTTCTCGCAAACGCAGCTTGACCACAAAGTCCTCCTTTTCAGGAATATTTCGGTACCGGTAGACCGCGTCGATCACCCCCGTGTCAATTTGGCACACGGTGTCGGGTGAACCTGGGCCACAGCGGCGACGGCCGGCGAAAATCGCGCCAGCCGCGGAAGTCCGGGTGTGGGCCGGACGGCTGTAGGCGCCGAGATAGAGGCGCAGCACTACCCACGTGGTCTCGCAGAATACCAAATTCCGGCTGCAATGCAAATGGCTGCGGAACACCGCGGCGGTATGGACCCGATGCTGGCGACCCGGCCCCCCGAGGCGTAAACTCGCCTTCCTGCCGACTCAATCTCGTATCGCCGCGCCAGCCCCGTCACGGGGTGCGCTTTCAAGGAGCGGATGCATCATGGACCACTTTCCCGACGTGAAAAAGATCCCGTTCGAAGGCCCCAAGAGCCGCAATCCGCTCGCCTTCCGCTACTACAACGCCGACGAATTTGTCGACGGAAAATCGCTCCGCGACCACCTGCGGTTCAGCGTTTGTTACTGGCACACTTTTCGAGCGACAGGGGCCGATCCGTTCGGGGCGCCGACCCTCCACCGCCCCTGGGATGACGGCAGCGAGTCGATCGAAAATGCCAAGCGGCGTGTCGACGCGGCCTTCGAGTTCATCTCGAAACTCGGGGCTCCCTTTTATTGCTTCCATGACCGCGACGTCGCTCCGGATGGCTCGACCTTCCTGGCGGCCAATCGCAACCTCGAGGCGATCGTCCCCGCACCTGAAAGCGGCCCAGGAACGCACGGGCATCAAGCTCCTCTGGGGCACGGCCAACCTCTTTTCCCATCCCCGCTACATGCACGGGGCGGCCACCAGCCCGCAACGCCGACGTATTCGCCTACGCCGCGGCGCAAGTAAAAAAGGCGATCGAAGTCACGCACGAACTGGGCGGCGTGAATTATGTCTTCTGGGGCGGCCGCGAGGGGTACTCCAACCTCTACAACACCGACATGAAGCGCGAGCTCGACCACCTGGCCCGCTTCATGCACATGGCGGTCGATTTCGCCAAGTCGATCGGCTTCAAGGGGCAGTTCCTGTTCGAGCCCAAGCCGAAAGAGCCGACCAAGCACCAATACGACTTCGACGCGGCGGCCTGCCTCAATTTCATCCGCGCAATACGGACTCAAGGAGCACGTCAAGCTCAACATCGAGACCAACCACGCGACGCTCGCCGGCCACACGATGATGCACGAGCTGATCTACGCCTCGATCCAAGGCGCCCTCGGCAGCATCGACGCCAACACGGGGGACATGCTGCTCGGCTGGGATACCGACCAGTTCCCGACCGATCTCTATCTCACGACGCAGTGCATGCTGGTGATCCTGGGGCAGGGCGGACTGGCTCCGGGCGGCATCAATTTCGACGCCAAGGTCCGCCGCGAGAGTTTCGAGCCGATCGACCTGTTCCACGCCCACATCGGCGGCATGGACGCCTTCGCCCGGGGGCTCAAGATCGCGGCCAAGATGCGGGCCGACGGCGTGCTGGCCGATTTCGTGAAGAACCGCTATCGCAGCTTCGACTCGGGGATCGGGCAGGAGATTGAGCAGGGGAAAGCGAGCTTCGCCAGCCTGGAAAAGTACCTGCTCGAAAAGGGGAACGCCGCCCCCAACGAGAGCGGCCGGCAAGAGATGCTCGAGAACATCATCAACGACTATCTCTGAGCATCGCGAAACGTCATCGCGCGGGTCCAATCAGTGGCTCGGGAGTCATTTTTCTCATTTACCCAAGTGTCCAGTTCGCGCGGCCTGAACAATTTTTGCACAGAAAACCCGATTTTTCTGGTTTTTCTGCGGCGCAAAAAAAGGGAAAGCACCACAGAAAAATCGCCCGCGCGCGAGCCCCCCTTGACCCTTGCCGTAGAATTGAAAGATGCGAGTGTGCGCGTCTCGATCCCGGACGAACCGCGAACAAGATTCGCCGGGCGGATTGCCGAGGCTCGATCGCCAGCGGCACGGGGTGGCTGCGTAATTAGTGCTACGAGCACTCAGGTGACGCGACGAAAGCTTCGTTTTCACCGACGCTTTGTGCCGCGGAACCGCTTCACTTGGATCGAACGTGCTCTAGGAAATTACGTCGTCCGCCGGTGACTGCGCTTCGTGGTGACGCAGACGTCGACGACCTGGCCGACGTCCGACAGCGCCATGTGGAACCGCTCGCGTCCTTCGATGCGGTGCAAGGACGAGTGGTACGCCTTGTGGGTGACGGCCAGGTACGGCCGCTCTTCGGGCGACTTCGGCGCCGAAGCTGGCCCCACGAGCCGTCCCCTAAATAAACGATCCCGTTGTCGTTCACGTGGCCGCCCAGCAGGGGATGCGTGCGTTTGTACGTGTGGTCGTGGTGCTCGAAAACGGCGTCGACGTTGTAACGCTCGAACAGCGGCACCCAGTGCTTGCGGTTACCGGCTCCCGTTCCTCCCTCCCCTTCGGAGCCCGTCGACATGGGGCGGTAAGAGGGGTACGCCGGCACGTGATTGAAGGCAAACACCGTCGGACATTCCTCCCGCTCCTTGAGCGTTCGGGCCAGCCAATCGGTCTGCGCTCCCTCGATGGGCGACGTGTGGCCCGAATCGAGCAAAATCAGCGATAGGTAATCTCCAAAGTCGAGGCTCGCGTACCCCGTCTCCGGAAACAGACCGTCGAACACCGAGTAGAAGAAGGGAGCCTCCTTCCGCGTCTTTCCGTAGCCTCCGGTGGCTTCGTGGTTGCCCATGCACCCCAGCAAGGGAATCAGCCGTTTGTGGTCGTCCCGCAGGTCGCGCGAATAGTTCTTGAGGAACTGGTAGAAGATGGCCGGTGACTTTCCGTTTTCGTAGGCAATGTCGCCGGCGATGACGACGAACATCGGGGACTGGGCGGCCGCCACATGGTTCGTCTTCACGGCATGCAGGCCGATTCCCGAGTCACCCCCCGAGACGAAATGAATCGCGTCGTTCGCCTTGGCAGGCATCGTGCGAAAACGCTGCTCGGCCGAGTCGTTGCCGACGCGAAAGCGGTAATCGGTCCCCGGCTCGAGCCGCGCCAGCTCGGTCCGAAAAATCGTGCGATCGGTCAGCGGAAACTTCCGCGACGACCAGGTCTGGCTCTTCCACTCCTTCGAACCCTCTTTGGCGTACCAGATGGGCCGCGTGGCGGCGTCTTTCTCTTCGCCCACCCATTGCACGGTCATCGTCGTCGTCGGATCGCGCTGCCACGTCAGGAACAGGGCGGAGGGATCGAAGGTCGGCTTCGCGGCAAACGCCGGCACGGCCGCGGGGGCGGCCGGCGCGTCCTGGCCCGCCTGCGATCGCTTCACCAGGATGTTGTGCGTATAACCGCCGGCCGCCAGGAGCGAGGCTGTTTGCAAGAATCGGCGGCGCGAGAAATCGTGCATGGAAGAACTCTCGAGTTAGAAGCCCTGGGGGATCCGCGGCGTGTCTCTCTTCTTTAACACGCGGCCCCGGCCCCTTCAACCCGCGCGGAGCGCCCGGCTCGAGCCGGAGAAAAATAAACGTTTTCCTGACCTTGGGTCTCCACCGTTCCCGGCACTCCAAAAGATTCAGCTAGGCCGCGCCAGGGCCCGGCCGGGAACCCGCCTCGACCCAATCTGCTCCTCATCGGGCGAGCCACAAGGACGGGCATCGTGCCCGCCGGCCGACGGCACAATTCGAGCGTTTTCCGGAACGCTCGACGTTTCGATGCAACAGAGCCTCACGTACAGTTTCAGAATTTCCCGTCGAGCTGTGAGAGACCCTTTGCAAATGCGCAGCGCGACCGATGCTGCGAGCACCCGATCTCTGCCCCGTCGTTGGCTGACTCTGATTGCGATGTGCTCGCGGCAATCGCATACTGCACGGCGGGACGGATATCACCTTTCGCTCAATTCGCGTGTCAATCTCCGCCACGATCGAAAAACGCTGCGGGTTGGAATCGTCGGCTGCATGCCGTTTGGGCTGGCAGCCCTCCGCCTTTACCAGGCGATTCTCAATTCGAGGCGATCGTTGGTCGGTAAGAGAGGCCTGCTCTGCAACCAGGGAAGTGAGCCGCCCGAAATGAAACCGATTATGAAAACGAAGACAGTCCTCGTCGCCTTGCTGGCGGCTTCTCTGGCTGGAAATTCCGCAATCAATGCCGCGGACAAGGCCTACCCGCCGCAGCCCGTTCCCGGCACGCGGATGTCCGAAGCTTATGTGCAGCAGATCGGACGTTTCGCTTATTTATGGGCGTGGCCACTGGTGAACCTGCACAACCGCCGCCTGCTGTTGGCAAAAACGCCCGAGCCGGGACTCATGGGCGGTATCGTCCCGATCGCGCCCCCCAATTCACTTTGCATGCTGCGCGATTACATCGAGCCGCAGGAGCGGCTTGTCGCCTGTCCGAACCAGGACGTCGTTTATGGCTTCGGTATCCTGTCGCTGGAGAAAGAGCCTGTCGTCATCCAGGTGCCGGACTTTCGCGACCGTTTCTGGGTCTATCAGATTTGCGACCAGCGTACGGACGGTTTTAGTTCGCTCGGCAAGATGTATGCCAGCAAGCCCGGTTTCTATCTGCTCGCCGGTCCGAACTGGATTGGCAAGACGCCGCGCGGCATTGAGAAGGTTTTCCGCTCATCGACCGATTTAGGCGTGGTGATCCCGCGCGTGTTCGTGAACGATGACGTGACAGACAAACAGGCCGCACAACCGCTGGTGAGCCAGATCCTGATGTATCCCCTCAGCCAGTTTGACGGCACGATGAAGACGAAAGATTGGGGAAAAGTGCCTCACTTTCCGAACGAAAGCACCGGCGAGAGCGAAACGAAATGGGTCGTGCCGGAAAAGTTCTTTGGCGAGTTGGCGGTCGTGCTGGATGAGGTCCCCCCGCTGCCGGGCGAGGAGGCGATTTACGCCAACGTGCGTTCCGTGCTTGCGGCCGCAGCGACGGACGACAAATTGAAAGCCGCCCTGCAGCAGGCCGCGTTGGACGCGGACAAGGACCTGGTCGGACCACTGTTCCAGTTCAGCAACTCCGGCCTGCAGTTGCCGCACCATTGGTCAACCATCAACAACGGGGCGGCCTTCGGCGTCGATTACCTGAATCGCACCGCGGCCGCCAAGGCCAACATCTTCGTCAACAAGCCGAATGAGACGAAGTACTTTTACCAGGACTTCGACGAGCGAGGCGCGCAACTCAACGGTGGCACGAAATTCACGGTGACTTTCGCCAAAGGCCAGTTGCCACCCGTCAAAGGATTCTGGTCGCTGACGCTCTACAATCGGCATCATTTCTTTGCACCGAACGAAATCAAACGCTATTCGGTCGGCACGAAGAACAAAGATTTGAAATTCAACTCCGACGGGTCACTCACGATTTACGTGCAGGCCGACGCGCCCGCGCAAGTCAGCAACTGGTTGCCCTCGCCCAAAGATTCGGAGTTCGTCCTGTACCTGAGGGCTTACTGGCCGAAAGAAGAAATCAGCGACGGCAAATGGACGCCGCCCCCGGTACTGCGGGCACGTTGATATCGCGTGGGCCGGGAAGTCCGATCAGAGCGCGGCCAGAGAATCGTGGCCTTCGCAAACTTGACGCTCCGCCGCCGCTCTCAGGAATCCCAACGCTTTCTTTCGCAGGAATCAATCGACCGAATTGCGGTGTCCCGGCGAGTGCCGGAAACTCATGCGTTTCTTGTGCGCGACTGAGCCTGCCGCGCCCCTGCACAGAACCGGCTACGAGTTCATTTTCTCCAAGTCGCCTGGCTTCCAAGTGCGATCAAAAAACGGCTGCGTTGGCCCGTAGAGACGCAAAATCAAGAAGAAGCCCTTGCCGGGAACCGTCGCGAGCCAGTTCTTGCCTTCGCCGGGCGGTTTTGGGCCGATGAAGATGTCTGTCGAGCCGTCGGCATTGGTGGACGGTTTGTCCATCGTATTGATCGAGGGAAAAGGCTGGCCGTTGTCCAGGCCCGACGCGTTTTGCGCGTCGTACAAAGTGACGGACCAGAAGATCTTCGCGGGGATTCCGGCTGGAAGATGCAAGCGATACGAGTTGTCGCCTGCCAGAAACTCGCCGCTTGCGTCTTTAAAGGCCGAAGCATACTTCGCACCGATACCGACCAGGTTGATCGCCATCGCCGGGCTGGCAGAATAGGCGACGGCGAAGAAACCGCTGCGAAGAAATGTGTTGTTGTAGGTCGGCGTCCCGGGGGGTGACATGAACTCGGGCGTGAGCGTCGACGGAAAAGCGTTCACGTACTGACGATCGGTCCACCACAGGCCGCCCGGCTGCTGGGCGGTGAATTCGCAGACAGCGCACTTGCTCATCGCCACGGCGGTGCGCGCCGCTTTGTCGAGTAGCGCGCGCTGATGCGCGTCTGGGCTGAACGGCTGATCCTTGACGATTCCAATAGCGGCCAGCATGCCGCGCATGTCCATATCTGCGGGGTCGACGTATTCGCTGTCAATCATCCGCTTGAGCATGTCGAACGCGGTGCCGTCAGTCGGATAGAGCATGTTGACCGGTACGCCGGAGCCGTCGGGAAATTGCATCGTCTTGGCACTCGCTTCGTTTCCGAGCGGATAGATGCGTGTCTGCTCCATGACCCTCACGGGGCCTTCGAGCTGCCTGGGATCCTTAAAAAAGCCGCGCCAAAAGACGAACACGCCGTAGGTCCGCGAACGGTAGGCAAAATATCCGCCGGGGACTTCGCCCTTGTAGTCGGGCGGCAGGACGAGGTACTTCCCGCCTTGGCCTTTGTCTGGTCCGGGCAGTCCGACGTCGCCGCTCCACGGACGTCCCCCGATGTCGCCGACGGAATGAATCGGCCGCTGAAAAAAATCATCCAAAATTCCCTGCAGGCCGGGCGGAACTTCGATCACGAGCGGACCGTCGGACTTCAGGTCGAGATACCCCATTGCATCGATCACATCGGAGTTGGGCGTCGTGATCAGCGTTTTGGCGCTGAGCCGCTTTTTCCAGATCGGCAAGACGTTATATCCCTTGCCGAACTTCGCTTCCGATCCCTCTTTCATGCCGCGCATGTTAAGCGCAGGCAGCGCCCACAGATACGACTGCACGGCTTTCTGGAAGAACAACTCATCCTTCGCGGCGGCAAGCGTTTCTTTTGTCGGATAACCGTGCGAGAACGGCAGTCCCGCGAGATCGTCCTGTGGCCTGGTTTGAGCAAAAGCTTCGCTCGCCAGCATCAAGGCAAGCGCGATCGTGGCGCATGCAGTTTTCACGGTTCACCTCTCCAGTCTGATTCACTTACACGTCGTCGATTTGCGGGACGGGACTGATTCTCTTATCCGCCATCACAATCGAAGTACGCTCACCTTCACACTGGCCACAAGCGCACTCTCCCTTGATTGCTTCGCGCCCTTCTTTAATGAGCCAGGGGATCAGCAACAAGGCCGCCACGCTGTCGAGCCACCACCATCCAAACAATCGCGTTGCCGCCAGGCCAACAATCAACACGATTGACAGAGAGCCGCAGGTGAAGGCTTCCATCGCATCGGCCCGCAGCGCCTGGGAATTCAGCCGGTCCGCGGCGGCAACTTTGAGTTTATACTTGGCCAAGACCGGCATTCCGACAGCCGCCACGACGCCGATCAAAATCCCCCAGGCACTTTGCTGCGTGTCGGCGACACGATGGGCCGTCAATCCGAAGACGGAACTTGCCAAAACGTAGAGGGCCAGAACGTAAAGCGCGTAACCGGCAAGTTGGGACGCCCGCCGCTCGACTCTCTCGACATGCGCCTCATCGACTTTGCCGCCCGTCTCCACGCGCAGCCGCCACAGGAGAACCAGGGCGCTCGAAGAGCTCGATAGCGCTGTCAATTCCGAAGGCTTCCAACAGAATGCTCTGGGACAAAAAGCCCAGCGTGATTGACGCGATGCCTTCAATTGTCATCCAGACCAGCGTGAGATAGGTCAGCCGCAGTGCGATTCGCACATCGGCGGCCCTCGCCGGCCGATTTGGCGGCGGCGCGCTCGGTACGGCGACAATCGGGAGATCCAGCGGTTCGACCATATTCGAAAGACTCACATTTGCGCGGTCGTTTGAACGTTTGGAGCGCATCGGGCGGACTGGCCGGCGATGTCGATCGTCAATGCGACCTGAGCATGAGGACCGGCACGCTGATGCTGTGCTGCACTCGACTTGCCGTCACACCGAAGAACAAATCGCCGACAATTCCATGCCCGTGCGTCCCCATGGCGAGGAGGTCGCACCCGCGCTCTTCGACCCACTTCACGATTTCTCGAACCGGAACGCCGAAGGTGAGTTCCGCCTGCGCCCGCACACCCACGGCCTCGAACTCGGAACGGACGCTCTCCAGGTAGGCCCGACTTTTTTCGATCTCTTCGCCTCCGGCAGCGGGCCCGCCCAATTGAGCGGGGACGCCCGTCGCGACGTGCAACAGGATCACCCGGCTGTGCAGGAGACCCGCGAGCGCTTTGATGTGCTCGATGATGGCACGGTCCGCCGGAGAGGTGTCCAGGGTTAACAGAATCGTGTCGTACATCGACGTCGTCTCCGACGCGAGTGGTCTTCGCGTCCGTCTTCGCATCCGTCTTCGCGACTCAGTGGCCGAGGATCACCTGCCACGCCGACCGGACAGAGTCGGGGAGCCCGTAAAGATCCATTGCGGTAATCAAGATGGCACTGCTCCATCCGGTGGTGAGTAGGAACCAACCGCTCCTCCATTGGCCCAACCGCTGGCGAGAGCTGGTGAAATGCAACAGCGGGAACATGGCGAAGGGCAATTGCAAAGCCAGCACGACCTGGCTCAATGTTAGCAAGTCGTTGACGCTGCTGTCCCCACGAATGCCGATGATGACGACCGCGGGCAGGATGGCCAAGCCACGCGTAATCAGCCGCCGGATCCAAGGGGTGAGTTTCCAGTGCATGAACCCTTCCATCACGACCTGCCCGGCCAGCGTGCCGGTGATCGTGCTGCTCTGGCCGCTGGCCAACAAAGCCACCGCGAACAAAATGCTGGCCGCGGCGGTGTCCAAGAGCGGGGCCAGCGTGAGGTAGGCAATCCGAATCCAGTCGGTGTCCTCGCCAAAGCGAATGATTTGGCCGCCGGCCACGGTTACGCTGTCCTTGTGGTAGAAGACCGTGGCCGCCAGAACCAGGATCGCCGCATTCACGAAGAACGCGATGGCCAGCGCCACGGTCGAGTCGATCGTGTTGAAGCGGAGGGCGGTGCGGATCGAGCGTTCGTCCTGCTGAATCTTGCGGCTTTGAACCAGGGCGGAGTGCAAATAGAGGTTATGCGGCATCACCGTCGCACCGATGATGCCGATGGCGATATAGGCCATTCCGCTGTGGCGAAACCCCGGGGTGATCAAAGCATGGCCCATTTCCAGGAAATTTGGGGTCGTCTGGGGAAGGATGAAAATCTCAATGAAGAAACAGACCCCGATCGTGATCACGAGGAGCAGCACGATGGCTTCGATCGTCCGGATCCCGAGCCGCTGCATCGCCAGCAAGAGCAGGACGTCGGCTGCGGTGATGATGACGGCCGCCAGCAAAGGGATGTGAAACAGCAGGTTGAGCGCGACGGCGCTGCCGAGCACCTCCGCCAGGTCGCAGGCGCCAATGGCCAGTTCGCACAGCAGCCAATTGGGCCAACGCGTCCACTGCGGATACCAGTCGCGACAGCACTGAGCCAGGTCCTTCCCGGTGACCACGCCGAGCCGAGCCGAAGTGACTTGCAGAAAGATGGCCATCAGGCTGGCCAGAGCGACCACCCAGAGCAGCCCGTACTTGAACTGTGCTCCTCCCGCCAGATCCGTGCCCCAGTTGCCGGGATCCATGTACCCGACGCTGACCAGCAAGGCCGGCCCGACGTAAGCCCGCCACTGCGGCCAGAATCTCGCCCGGTGATGCGGGACTTCGACGGTCGAGTGCAGGCCTTCGAGGGAGCGATGGCCGCCTGGGGGAACGGCGTCGCCATTCGCCGGCTCGAACGCATCGCTCACGGGTAACCCTTGTTCAGATTGCAAATTTTTTTCGTCGCAGTTTGACGTGGCTAGTGGTGCGACCACCCTGGAATGCGATGTTCGCTTAGCGCAGTGTGCGGACGAAATCCCACATTGGAGTTGTCAGTTCAGATCGGGCAGTCCACTAGGAGCGTTCACGACGTTGGCCTTGCATGAAGTCGAAAAGCTTGTGTGCGGCTCTCCGCCAATTGCCTCCACGTGCCGTCGTGATCAGGCCGTCGAGATAGTCGGCAACCGGACGCGGCAGTCTGCCGGCCTGTTTGAGCGCGTGCAGGCGCTCCTCGCATTCCGCGACTCGCGTCGTATTTTGTGAGGTGAACGCGGTAAAGAGCGCGTCGACGGTCTTGACGGCCTCTTGGTCGGGCCCGATCTGCGGCGGCCTCCCCCACCAGACAAACCAGCACACCAACAGCAGCAAACCGCCGGCGGTTGCCGCGAGGGCCAGTCGTTTCGTTGTCGCGATCTTGTCGTCGGCCATTCAATCGTCTCCTGTGAGCTGCGGCACATCGCCCACGTTCATCGTCGACAGGGTCCACCAGGTGTCGCCGCTGATGAAGGCGCTAACGAACCGCACCGAACCGTCCCCAAACAACACATTGCCGCCGGTCCAACCGGCATGCTCCGAATACATCTCGTCGGTGTGTCCGAACGGGTTGTCGGGCGCGTGGATAATGATGTTCGGATGGTCGTGGACGTCGGGGCCGCTGTGGACGCCGACGATGCATCCGCCGCTGTTGGTGTCGCCGATGCCGATGGGTGGGACCTGCGGTGGAATCACGCACCACGGGACGACGCCGACCCAGGTCTTGTTGCACAGGATCGGGTCGGCTTCGCCGGCGAAGACGGTCTGCGACAAGCCGTCGGTGACGTCCCGCGGGCGCGTGCGGGAATTCCGATAAAACGGACCATTGATGATGTCCATTTCGATTGCCCCGCTCGGCGGGACTGCGACAGGTTCCGGAACCGTGAAATCGATGGAATACGCCGACGTGCGATTCCAAGGCCCGTTTTGACCGGCGTTGAGCGCGTAGTGGCAGTGCGAAAATAAGATCGGGGGGTTGTACGGAACCGGATTCAGGGGGTCTTCGTTCGTGCCGGCCGTGTACTGTTGCAGCGCGAATGGGTCGCTGTTACCGCGCTTGGACGACGAAGGGCAGAGGAACAGCGGTATTTGGGTCGTGACGAATGTCGCGTTTTCCGTTGCCCAGCACGGGAGGTCGAGTCTCATGTTCCGATAGAGGTTTCCCTGCTCCATGAAGGGCAGGATCAAGGCACCCCACCCCCAGCCAGACAAGCCGTTGTCGCCCAAGTCGGGATAGCTGATGCCATAAGAGACGCCGGTCTGGGTACCGGATCCTTGGATGTAGGACGGCGGGAAGCAGAGATTGGCGTCCGCATAGTTATGGAAGGCCAGGCCAATCTGCTTCAGGTTGTTGAGGCACTGCAGCCGCCGCGCGGATTCGCGCGCCGCCTGCACCGCCGGCAACAGCAGGGAAGCCAGGATGCCGATGATCGCAACGACCACCAAAAGCTCGATCAGCGTGAATCCGCGGCGTGGGCGGGGGGCAATCGCGGCCGTGAGTCCCATCGGTTCTCCTTTGATTAGACAAATCATTGATCAAGGCAGTCGATCAAGACAAAGTTCATAATCTCTAATTAATAATTTTGATTAATCAAAATATCTGTGCGCAAGATTTGTCAATCGTGGGGGGCGTTCCCGTCGGAGGCAGAAGCGAAGGCTCGGCGACCTTCGACGTCGAGGCGGGGGCTGTGTCAGCTGCGGACAGGTTCGACCAGCAACTTGTCGGCTGCCGAGTAGCCGAGATCGATCGCCCGTCCGTCCAACTCCACGCGGACGGTCCCGGCCTCCGAAATATTGGACACCACGTCCCCGACGACTCCGACCGCCAGGCCCGAACCGGAGAGAAACCGCAGGAACTCGGGCCCCTGGTTCAAGACGCGGACGAACCTCACGCGGGTTCCCGCCGGGCACTCGGTCAAGGGGCGAGCCCGTTTCGAGCGGCCACGCAGGTTGCCGTCGGCTGCGGGGATCGGATCTCCATGAGGATCGTAAGCGGGTCGGCCGAGGAACTGGTCGATTCGGTCCACGAGCCGATCGCTCACGGCATGTTCCATGTGTTCGGCTTCCTCGTGGACCTGATCCCAGGGGATCTCCAGAGTCTGCACGAGAAACAGCTCGATCAACCGGTGCCGACGGAGCATCCGCATAGCCAGTTTTCGTCCGGCGTCGGTGAGCACGGCACCCACGTACGGCGTGTAGCGGGCGAGCTTGGCTTCATCGAGCGTTTTCAGCATGCTGGTGACGGTGCCCGGCAAGACAGCGAGCGCGTCGGCCAATTCGCCTGTGGAGACCGATGCCGATCCGCTCTGCATCGAGATCTGCAAGATGGCTTTGAGATAGTTTTCAACCGTCAGGCTGGGCACGCTTTGACCATTCGTAGAATGAACTCCGCCAAGTTGGCATCGGCACGGCAGCTCTCACAGGTTGTCGAAACGGTTCTGCCGACGACTTCCGATTATAAAGCGCCGTTCCGATCGGCGGGATCTTGTCGACTGCTCGATCAGGGCGTCGCGTCGCGACCTTTGGGCGTGCCGATCCGGCGTCCTCCTGTTTCATCAATTCATTCGTTTCGGGACAGGCCGAGAAACCACCGATGAATGACGTTTTCTCCGGGACCGTGTACTCACGCGTGTTAAGGCGATTCCGAGGCTCTGTCGAGGGGAAATGCGGTTCCAATCAAGATTGCGTGAAAATTTGGAATCCCCCGTTCGCATCACTTGATCAGCCACGCAAATCTGCTCACCCTCAAGGCGGCCGCTCATTGTCGGGAGAAATCATGCAAACGAGACGCGAATTCATCGAACATCTGCTCCTCGCCGGTGCCACGGGAGTCTGGGCGCGCTCTCGGCCTCCGTCGAGCGGGCGCTCGCTGTCGAGCCGGCGGCGGGGAGCACCTATCTCGACGCCGAGCACATCGTGATTCTGATGCAGGAGAACCGCTCCTTCGACCACGCCTTCGGCACGCTGCAGGGTGTCCGCGGATTCAACGATCCCCGCGCGATGACCCTTCCGGATGGAAATCCGGTTTGGATCCAGGCCAATGCCAAAGGCGAGCGGTACGTTCCGTTTCGCTTGGACATCAAGAACAGCAAGTCGACCTGGACCGGAAGTCTGCCGCACGACCGGGCCGACCAGGTCGACGCGCGAAATCACGGTCGTCACGACCGGTGGTTACCGGCCAAGCGGTCGGGACATCCGGCGTACGCGGAGATGCCGTTGACGCTGGGATATTACACCCGGGCGGATCTCCCCTTTTACTACGCCCTGGCGGATGCGTTTACGATCTGCGACCAGCATTTCTGCTCGTGCCTGACGCCGACGACTCCCAATCGTCTCTACCTTTGGTCCGGGACGATTCGCGAACGGCAGGCGGCCGATTCGCGGGCCAACGTTCGCAATGACGATGTCGATTACGGTCGTTGGGCGAGTTGGACGACCTTCCCCGAACGATTGGAGGAGCACGGCATCTCGTGGAAGGTCTACCAAAACGAACTGACTCTCGAATCCGGGTTCAGCGAACGCGAAGACGCGTGGCTGGCGAACTTCGGTGACAATCCCCTCGAATACTTCACTCAATACCAGGTGCGGCTGGCCGCCACGCACCGAACGTATCGAGACAAAAGACTGCGGGAACTTCCTGGCGAGATCGCTGGATTGCAGCAGCAAATCGCTCAGGCCGGTACGGCCCAAGGGAAGTCCAAGCTGGAAAAACGCGTCGCCCATCTCTCGGCCACACTCAAACGTTATCAAGCGGAACGTTTGGAATGGACGCAGGATCGGTTTGACCAGCTTTCACCGCGTGAAAAGAGCCTGCACACGCGGGCCTTTGCCACGAATGTCGGCGATCCCTTTTACCGCCAACTCACCCAGATCGCCTATCACGACGGTGCAGTGGAACGCCGATTGAAAGTGCCCAAAGGCGACGTGCTGCATGGCTTCCGCCAAGATGTGACCGCAGGCCGCCTGCCGACGGTGTCGTGGCTTGTCAGTCCCGAGGCATTTTCCGACCATCCTTCGTCGGCCTGGTACGGCTCGTGGTACATCGCGGAAGTGTTGGACATCCTGACCGGCAACCCGGAGGTGTGGAAGAAGACGGTCTTCATCGTGACCTACGACGAGAATGACGGATACTTCGATCACGTCCCGCCGTTTGTCGCCCCGCATCCCCGCCGGCCCGAGACCGGACGGGTCACAACAGGGATCGATGTCGGCGTCGAATACGTCGAGTTGGACCAAGATCAACAGCGAGCGCCGGCCGGCCAGGCACGCGAGAGTTCGATCGGGCTGGGATACCGCGTGCCGATTATTATCGCCTCCCCCTGGAGTCGCGGCGGGTGCGTCTGCTCTCAGGTCTTCGACCACACGTCTGTGCTGCAATTCCTGGAGACCTTTCTGACTCACAAGACGGGGACAAAAGTCGAAGAACCGAACATCAGCCGCTGGCGGCGCACCGTCTGCGGCGATCTGACTTCCGCTTTCCAATCGTTCCAGGGGGACAAGGTCGCCGCTCTCGAGCCGCCGCCGCGCGATGTTTTCCTCGAAGAAATTCACCGGGCTCAGTTCAAGCACCTTCCCGCGGGCTACCGCGCTCTGACCCGCGAGGAAATCGAGCAGATCCGCCGCGATCCCGGAGCTTCGCCGCTCTTGCCCCGCCAGGAAGCGGGCGTGCGGAGGTCGTGCGCACTGCCTTACGAACTCGCCGTCGAGGGAGGACTGAATGAGGAGAGAATCCGCTTCACGATCCGTTTCGAGGCGCGGAAAGAACTGTTCGGAACACGATCGGCCGGATCGCCGTTCACCGTCTACGCCCGCACGGCGCGCGGGGAGATGAAGATCAGAAATTACGCGGTCGCCGCGGGCGAGCGCCTGGAGGATTCGTGGAACGTCGCCGAGTTCGAGGGTGGCATCTACCACCTGCGGGTTTATGGACCCAACGGATTCTTTCGTGAATTCATCGGCAGCCAGGCGGACCCGCCCGTCGACTTCCGTTTCGACTCTCCTCGGAATCGAGACGGCGGGACCGCATTGAGCGGCGACATCGAGATCGTCGCGGCCAATCGCGACCGCCGGCAAGTTTGCACGATCGAGGTCCGAGACAATTCCTACAAGCATCCGACCCAGTCGCGCCGGCTCGCGCCGGAGAACGTGTCACACTCACGATCGACGCGCAAAAGTCCTCCGGCTGGTACGACGTGAGCGTACGGACCGTCACCGGCGCACGATTCCACAAGCGCTACGCGGGGCGGGTCGAAACAGGCAAATGGACGACGAGCGACCCGGCGATGGGTCGCATCATCAGTTAGGGGTCGTGGCTGCGGCGATGCAAGCCCGACCTGAGAGTCAGGTCGGCTTTTTGTCGGCGGGAATGTCGATGGTAATCGTCTGCGAACCGGCGGCCACCGTCTGCCGCAACGGCGTTTGCGTGGCACGATTATAGACCGTCGGGATGCGGCTGGGGGGAATCTGGCTCGGGTCGGGAGGATCTTCCTCGCGCCCTTTCGGCACGGCGGCCGTCGCCGCATCGACGAGAGTCACGCGATTCTGGCCGATGGCCGCGCCGACGCGGCCGTTGTTGCAGCGTAATTTGAAGTGTCCCTGATCGTCGGTCACGCCGAAGGATTGTGGCAGACCCTTATTTTCGGGGACGAAGAGGACCATCACCTGGCCGATCGGCTGGCCGTCGAGCCGCAGGGTTCCGTCGACCTGCCCGAGCGGCGCGGATCGACTGCAGCCGCCGCATGCGACAATCGACACGCACGCGGCGAGCGCCAGGCCCTGTCGACTCCGGAAAGCGATTGTCATGGGTGAAAGTGATTCACGAAGGAGCCATCCATGTCGCGCTCCCAAGCCCAGGCACGGCCGTGCCTGGGCTTGGGAGGGAGCGTGCCGCAATTTCAAAACTGCGAGTCGGCGAGGACCTCGTGTCCGGCGCGCGTGCTCAGCGACACGAGGATGGTTTGCGAAATGTTGTCGCCGATGGTCCGGACGGAGCCGTCGACCATTGCAAAATTGGCCGACTGGGGATGCTGACTGCCCCAGGCGCACACGCGGAGCGAGTCGAGCGTGTTCGTGAAGGTGGCGTTGGTCATCCCCTCGGCAACGGCCTGCGTGTAGGTAATGGGACACTTGTAGTTGATGGGCGAAAACGAACTCTGCGTGAGATCGCCTCCGCCGTAATTCCCTCCCGTGGAGGCCCACCAGCCCCAGCCCCCCATCGGGTCGATGCTCCAACCCGGGGCATAGAACGTGTCGTAATTGCTATCCAAGTGATTCCGCTCGCCGAAGAAGAGCGTGGTCGACGTGCCGTCGGCCACCATCTCGATGCTGACTTGGGGATTGGTCGGCGCCGCGGGGCCCGTGCGAAAGAACATGCCGTCGGCCGTTTCCAGGCACGGCGGATAGGAACGCGTCCCGCCGTTCCCGCCATAGCTCGTGATGCCGTAGTACTTATACGGCGCGGCCGTCCCCTCCTGATACGGGTTTTGAGGAATGATGTCGGAGGGGCAGTTGTAAGTCGGAATCACGTTTCCCGTGAGGGAGACGCACGCGCAGCCGACCGTGTTGCAGCACGGATTGCCGTTGAAATTCCATTTTTGATAAACGGTGTTGGCTTCGACGTACGGCAAGAGGTAGACGAAGAGCGCGTATCCGCGGAACTTCGGCTTGGTCGAAAAATTCATCACCATCTGCCCCGCCGGAAACACGAGGGAGACGTCGTTGTAGTTGTGGGCGGCCAGGGCCAGTTGCTTGATGTTGTTCCGGCACTGCGTCCGGCGGGCCGCTTCGCGGGCTTCCTGCACGGCCGGCAACAGCAGCGACACCAGAATCGCAATGATCGCGATCACCACGAGCAGTTCGATCAGCGTGAAGCCGCGTCGCGTTCGCACTCGCGCCTCGGGCGCGGCGATCGGTGTCGCGTCGACGGAGCGCTCGGTGCGCCTCGCCAGCGACTTCACGTGAACGGGCATCACTTGAGCGGGCATCCATGGAACGGAGATTCTGCGGGTCATTTGTGCGGCCCCCTTTCAGAGCGTGTCCAGTCCCCCGGTCGGCTGGTCATGACAGAATCGTATCACTATAATGCCAGGATGTTGTCAGATCCAGGCGCCGCCGCCCGTCTCAAGGAATTCCGCATGCGGCGGGGCTGGACGCAGGGGGAATTGGCGCGGCGGGCCGGCATTTCGCGGGCGGCCGTGAGCGCGATCGAAATCAATCGCATGGTTCCCTCGGTGGCGGCGGCCCTCAAGCTGGCCGCCTGCCTCGAGTGCACCGTCGAAAACCTGTTCGGCCACGCGCCGCCGGCCGGCGCAACGAATGGGCCTGGACTCCGCACGCCCCGCAGAGCCGCTTCTGGCAGTCCGAAGTCGACGGACGCATTCTCTATTATCCGTGCGAGGAGACCGCCTCTGGCGTGCTCGCGCATGACGGGATCGCGTCGCGGGATCCGGTCGCCCGGCACGGGGGAGCCTCGTCCGACGGCGATCCGTCGCGGACGCTGGTCGTCGCCGGCTGCGATCCGGCGGCCAGCCTGCTCGCCGCCGAGTACGCCCGCCAGACGGGGCAGCGGATGATCGTCCTCCGCCGTTCGAGCGGCGCCGCGCTGCGGCTGCTCAAGCAGCGACGCGTGCATGTGGCGGGGGTCCACCTGTCGGCCGCCGGCGAGCGCCACGGCAATTCCGAGATTGTCAGCCGCGAAATCGGTCTGCCGGTCTTACTTTTGCGTCTCGCAGAGTGGGAAGAAGGGATCGCAGTTTCCACGAGCCAGCGGGTCGCGTCGATCCGCGGTCTGTTGCGAAAACGCTTGCGATGGGTTGGACGCGAGCCCGGTTCGGGGGCCCGCCAGTGCCTCGACGAATTGCTCCCGCCCCACACCAAACCGTCGCGAATCGCGTTTGATCATCGCGCGGTGGCGACGGCGCTCTCCAGCGGCTGGGCCGACGCCGGCGTGTGCGTGCGACTGGTAAGCGAAGAGGCGGGGCTGCGATTTCTCTTGGTGCGGACCGAGAACTACGACCTGAGCTTTTTGAAGTCGTCGCAAACCGATCCGCGAGTCGAGGCCCTCGTCCGCGTCGTGCGATCGGCGGCGTACCGGCAACTCCTCAGCGAGCTACCCGGCTACAACGTCACCGACGCCGGCGGCCTCGAAGCGACACAGGGAAAGGATGAAGGATGAATCAGACTCGCAGCCTGCGGCTGCCTTATTTCATCCTTCATCCTTCATCCTTCCGCCTTCTCAAAACAGTCCCGGTACCACACGGTACGTGACTCGTCCCTGGTACTCGCGGTACGCGGGGTCGCGGCCGAGGAAGGCTTCTTCGGCCAACAGACGCCGGACCTGCAGCGTCCAGCAGACGATGTACGCCGCGATGTTCCACCACGTCGGATTGAGCGCGAGAAACCCGACCTGCATGATCAGGTAGCCCGCGTACATCGGGTGCCGCACGATGCGATACGGCCCCGACATCTTGAGCCCGCGGTGAGCCGGGACCAGGCCGAAGCTCCGCGCCAGCGTGAGCTTGGCGGCAAACTGCACCAGCAAGCCGACCACCATCACCAGTGTGAAGAATCCGGGCAGCCAGGCGTTTTGCTTGTCACCGGCGACGACCAGCAGGGGTGCCGACGTGGCCGCCAGGGCCAGGCACCACTCAAAGGGGGAGTGCGAAATGTCGGTCGTGCGACGGCGAATGGCGGAGAAGAAAACGACCAGCCCCTCACCCAGGAGCAGGAGGACGTTTCCCAGCCAGGCGGCCGCCATGATGCTGCCCACCATACGGCCGACCATCCAGATATAGAGCCCCACCACGAACAGCCGCTCCCCGGTATCCAAGAGCAAGGCCGTCCGGCCGCTCAAGGCAATTGGTTGGCTCAGGGCAGGGGCAGGGGCACACTTTACCGAAGTCATCGTGTTCTCTTTGTTCCTGGCGGTTCTTTGGCAACGCCCGAAGAGGACCGCGGGAGCGGCCTCGGAACGTCCCTTAAACCTAGTTCGGAACTCGCACTTCGTCCAAAAAAAGGATGAAGGCGGAAGGATGAAGGATGAGATGAATAAAGGCCGATTTATTCATGCTTCATCCTTCCGCTATCCGTTCGTTCGAAATGAAAATGCGGGGACGACTGTGCGTCCCCGCTTTTTCAAACGCTCGCTGTTGCCAATTTCCTGGAGGACGGGCCGAGGCCCGTCCTCAGGAAGCTTGATCAACCACCGAGGGCGGTCGAAACAGCGTTGAACTTCGTGTTGGCGTTCGTGCCGACGGCCTGAATGGCGGTCAAGCAGACCACGACGATCAGGGCGAGCATAACCGCGTACTCGACGGCGGTCGGCCCATCTTCGGAACCCAAGAAACGCTTCACGCTGTTGATCATTTGGCTCATGGGAGACCCTTTCTATAGTTGTTTGGATCGGATGGCTGTCGCACGCAGTTGCGTGCTGGACAATAAAAATCTAGGTCGCCCCGAAAGTGAGTCAAACTTTTTTGGTAAAAAATGGCTCTTTTTCCGTGTTGTTTTTTGGCAACGAAAAAGCCATGCGTGATGCCGCAGGACAGCGCCGTCTGAAATATCACGAGTCGTAGCGCCGTAGGGCAGGCTGTGCCCGCCGCCTTTGAGCCCACACGCTTTTGGTCGCGATCGGCAGGCACAGCCTGCCCTACAAATCAAAAGCCAAAGAAGAGAAGTGTGCCGCCCGGCAGGCGGCACCTACTCGGGATGAGCAAGCGTCAAGCGGACGCGGGCGTGGGTGAATTGCTTCCAGAAGCTGCGCCCGAGCTTGACTGCGTCGAGTCGGAGAGCGCCGCAGACGCGCACGAAAGAGATGGCGGCACCGAGCGTCATCGCCGGGCACGCGCAGATGAAGCGGTCCTCGAAGCGCGGGCGAAAGCGGCTCTTGAAGTGATACATGCCGGCCACGTCGAAGATGAAGCCGAAATGCCGGCTCATCGACAGCGCATGGCGGATGATCGCGCTATCGCCCGGCAGCTTGCGATCGCAGCGGGAGGCGGCCACCAGGCAGAGGAAAGCCCGCTTTGCCCCCTCCTGTTGAAACTGCCGCAGAGCCTGGTACATCAGAAACGGGATCGTCCCCCGCACGGCGTCGGAATGGTCGCGATAGAGTTCCAGCGCCCACTCGGTCCCGCCCTGGCACGGGTTGCACAGCAAAAAGCCATCGATCCGCGACCGGTTCGTGTTGTGTGCCAGAAACAGGCGGCGGCGTCCCAGGTGGGCCGCGTCGAACCGGCCGTTGAGAAAACCGATGTCACCCGCTTGCGGCCGCTCGGCTTTCGTGCCAAGCGAAATCGCCTCAACTTCCGCCGCGACGCGGTCCCATTCCTCGGCACAAAGCAAATCCGGTTTACATTCGCGGAATTCCAGGCCGTGCCGCAGCGCGTAATTGTTCTGCCGGCGGACCCACTCGTACTGGCTTCCCTTCCACGTGAGGTCTTGCAGGTTGAGGATCGGCTCCTCGCCCCATTTCGTGGCTTGAAAGCCGGCGGCACAAAAGTGCGGCAACTGCTCGGGGTCGATGTTGTAAAACAGCATCCGCAGGCGTTGGGAGCGGGCCCACACGACAAAGGATTTGAGGAGCAGCGACCAATCGCCTGGTGCCGCCAGCAATCCGCCCCCCACGTGCAGGTATTGGCCGTGCCGCAAGAACGCGACCGCGCCCCGACGATCAGGGAGCCAGAAGCATTCACGATCCGGCTCGGCGACGAGATAGGACTCGTAGGAGCGGCCGTAGCGATAGGCAAGCTCTTCGAGTTGGGCGGCTGACGCCGGTGACCTGTCGGACGCGGTGAAGCCGTCCGAGGAACCGTCCGGGAGGTCAATCCTGCCGCGCAGACCGGCCGAAGGCAGATCCGAGGGAGCTGCCATCGCAGGCAGAGTCTCACAAAGTGGCTGAGTCGCAATCAAAGCGCTCTTCCCGCGAAGATAAGCGCCCGTGACCTCCCCTGTCGCCGAGAGGACTCCTGGCTCCACAGCGGTGCCAAATTCGAGTCTTCCCGTTCAGACCCCTTCCCTGCAAGGCCTATTCCGCCAAACCGGAAAAATACGGACCGCCGGATCGCGCGGCCTGTTCGTCAAGTCCCGAATCGCCGCCCCGAATCGCCGACACAGCGTCCAGTTTCTGGCCACCTTAAGGTTTTCCGGCCGGGCCTCGCCGCCGACCTGTCCCGCTTTTCACGCAGTTGGTCTTGGCCGTTTTGGGCCATTTGGGTATGGTCCCGGCCCCCTCAATATCGTCTTCAAACAACACCCGAATGAGAAGAACAACCATGGCGCCTCCGCACGCCCGGAACGTCGTCTCCGGAAGATCGGCTACAGCTGACGTGATTGCTTCGGTCATCGCTCTGTGCGGCTGCGGAGCGTTCGTGTTGTGCGCGGCACTGCCCGTTCGGGCGGCAGAGCCGGTGCGAAACATCGAGGCACAGCGGCGGCAATTTACGATCTCGGTCGACGGGACCAATCGCGGCACGTGCACGATGCAGATTCGCCGTCGCAGCGACGGAACGATCTGGATGCGGAGCGAGGCCGAAATCCGCATCAACTATCTCGTGTACCGCTACAACTACACCTCGTCCGGAACCGAGGTCTGGAAGAACGGCCGGTTGCTCGGGATGAAAAATGTCTCCGATTACAACGGCACGCAGTATCAGGTGAAGGCCGCCGCCACGGCCAAGAGCCTGGAGGTGACCGCCGACGGGACTGTTTCCAAGGTCCCGCCCGACGCGTGGCTCTCCTCATATTGGCAATCCCCCGAGCATTTGGCCCAGGGGGAAGTGGCCGACCGCACGGCGGGCGAGTCGAGTACCGCCACTGATCGCGAGGCCAACGGCGTGCGGCTGCTGTCGATCGTCGATTCGGACCAGGGCCGCCTGATCCGCGGAAAACTGGTGCGCGTCGGCGACGAAACGCTGAACGTCGCCGGCGAACAAAAAGTCTGCTCGCACTACCACATCACGGGCGATGTGAACGTCGACCTGTGGTACGACGCGAGCGGCCGCATGGTGCAGCAGGAATCGGTCGAGCGACGGCACAAGGTGCGGTTCGAACTCACCGAGATGGCCGCCGAGTAGGCTTCGACGGCGAGAGCCGGCTTTTCTTTAGTTGCGGACCGCACCGGCGTGATCCCACTGCGATCCGTAAAAGCGCGGGTCCTGGTAGCGCTCGCTGGTTCGCACGAGATCGCGGCCGAAGGGAAGCAGGGCCAGCGGCAGCAACTTGATGTGCTGCAGCGCGAAGGGAATTCCCACGACCGTCAGCGCCAGGAGCGTCGCCCAGATCAGGTGATGCAGGGCGATCACCCATCCGAAGCAGATGAGCCAGATGACGTTGAGCACCAACCACAGCGGCGAATTGGCGTCCGCGTTCTCCACCAGTTCGCAGCCGAACGGCGTCAGCGTGGCAACGCCGATCTTGATCTCCTGGTAGCCGAACGGAATGCCGATCACCGTGAGGCACAGACCGATTCCGGCCACAATGTGGGCCAGGGCCGAAAACAGGCCGCCACACACGAGCCAAATGACGTTGCCCAGTAGGGACATTTTATTCTCCGACGGAGCCGGCTTTTGCAGTCGCACTCTATTGCGATTCGCTGACGGGAACCGAATCTTGGCTGGAATCGGGGCGGCTTTGAGCGGTTCGGCCCCTAAGTCGGGGCGTCGAGCTTTTGCAGCCGGAGCGATGTGTCGCCCCCCCTCGAATGGAGTTTCGAGCCAGACGCGGACGATCTCGAGAGCCAGCTCCTTGGTCATCATTCGCTGGCCGAGTGAGATCACGTTGGCATCGTTATGCTGCCGGCCGAGGCGGGCCGTTTCGAGGTTCCAGCACAGGGCGCAGCGGACTCCGCGGAGCCGGTTGGCGACCATCGCCTCCCCATTGCCCGAGCCGCCCAGCACGACGCCCCGCTCGAACTGGCCGCTGGCGACGGCCTGGGCCGCCGGCCGGATAAAGTCGGGGTAATCGACCGGTTCGGTCGAGTAGGTGCCGAAGTCGTGGACTTCATGGCCGGCGGCAACCAGAAGTTCCTGGATGGCCTGTTTGTATTCGAATCCCGCGTGGTCGGAACCCAAGGCAATTTTCATGTCGCTCCCCCTGAAATGCCCGCCCCATGATAGACGAACGCCGGGAGCCGGCACAAAGAATTCCGGCCGGCAGTTTCGTCTCGCCACGAAATGGGTTTGCCGTTAATCTTCCGCCGCCGGGTCGGGGGGCCCTCGGCCGGGAGGGGAACGGAATGGGTAACGAGCGTCGCTCGCTCCACGATCTGCCGCCGGAGATGGAAGAGGAAGAATCGGCTGATGAACCGGCCGCACCCGGCTGGTTTGCCGTCAGCCGCGGGACCGCCTGCTTTTTCGGTGCCGTGACGCTGCTGATTCTCTTGGGCGAGCTGCGGTTTCCGCATTTCAACGGGAGCGGCTGGTGGCTCGATCTGCGTCCGCTGCCGCGACCGGCGGCCCGCGGGCTCCTCGCGCTCACGGCCGTGCTGTTTTTGTTGTTTTCGTTCTTTCCACGGGCCGCCTCCGGGCTGCGCAAGCTGGGGGCGGTCTGTACGGTGGGACTCTTGGGTCTCACATCGTGGAATGCGTGGCAGTTTTACCGTCACTACACGGGGCATTCGGGGAGCGAAATCCCAATCCTCTTCGCCCTGCACGTGGCCGGTTGCCTGATCGTGATTTTGCCCGGCCTGTTGGCGGCCGGCTGGGAACGGTCGAATTTCTTTAAAGACTTCTTCATCGGCACGGTGACGATCGCGACCTGCATGGTCGGGTTTCCCCTGGCACAGTTCGTGTGCCTGGGCAAGACGGCCGATCGCGGTGGGGCCGACGCGGTGGTGGTCTTTGCCGACGGGGCCGAGGCGGGAAAGCACCCGGAGGCGCTGGCCGACGAGGTCCGCTCGGCCTGTGCCCTTTATCGCGACGGCAAAGTGCACAAAGTGGTTCTGGCGGGGCGGGGCGAGTCGTCGGAGGAGACGCAAAACACGCTCCACCGCCTCGCCACGGGCGAGCACGTTCCGGACGGGGATCTTTTGCTCACCTCGGCGGGCGTGGAGATGGACGCCTCGGTCGCCGCGACGGCGAAGCTTTTGCAGGAGCAGAAGCTGGCCCACGTCCTCGTGACGGCCCCATTTTATCAGCTTCCCCGCATCAAGCTCTGTTGCCAGCGGGCGGGACTCGATGTGCACACGCTGCCCGTCTCCGCAAAACTGCGCCTGCAGGAGTTGCGTCCCTTCCTGGTCAACGAGGGGACGGCTTTGTGGCTCTGCTATCTGCAGCCCCTCCTGATGTAGTCGCGGCACGCTGGCGGCTCGATCGGCCCGAAAAATGCAGGAGAAATGTGCAGTCGGGTTTCCCTTCGATCGGCGCTGCGCGTTAGCATTCTTCCAGTGACCGGTCCTCGGGCGCCCGGAGAATCGCCATGCGGCCGAAAGACAAGCGCGATGTGGACGACGCCATCGGCTGGCCGCCGCTGGATCGGCGTTCTGTTGCGGAGAGCCGCTTTGTGCTGCGGCTGTTCTTGCTGACGGTCGGAATCTTCGCGTCGGCCGCGGGATTGGCGTTTCTCTTGAGTCGCCTGTTTTTGCCGCCGCGCCGACGGCACATTCGTCGTGCCTGTGGCGTTCGCCTTCAGCACGCTCTTCTTGATCTTGTGCAGTGCCGAGTTGGGGCGGGCGGTGACTTCGGTGCGGCGCGAACGGCAGCGGCCCTTCCGCCGGGCCATGCTCTGGGCCCTGGCGTTCGGGACCTTGTTTGTCGGCGTTCAAGTCTTCGGCTTGTGGTCGATCGTGGAGCATCTGAAGCCCGATCGGAACGCGGGCGAAGCCCAGCTTGGCCCGACCGCCGCCGTTTTGGGAGCGGCGGCCCTGCACTGCCTGCACGTGATCGTGGCCCTCATGGTCCTGTCGTACGTGACGCTGCAGGCGTTATCGGATCGCTATGACCACGAATACTCGTTCGGCGTGAGCGTGTGTGCCTGGTTCTGGCACATTCTGGGCATTCTGTGGATTTTCATCCTGGGGGCCTACGAGGTCGTCTCCTGGTTCTTGGCGATGCGTGTGCCCGTGCCTTAGCGGTGCCCGGCCCGGCGAAAACGTTCGGCCGGGTCTTGGCGGAAGAAGTTGCGGAAGAGTTCGTAGAGCTTGGGGTGCTCGATTTCCATATCGAGCGGCTGCTCGAAGAATGACTCGGTCGCCACCGCGAAGAATTCCGCCTCGCTGACCGTTCCGTAGGGGTCGAGCAGCGTTTCGTAGCCGTGCCGCGTGCGGCGGATCAGCCGGTGATACTCCTCGGTCATCACCTCGGCCCACGTCTGATACTGAGCCTGGCTTTCCAAAAGCGGGGCACCGTCAAAACCATGCCCCTGCAGGTCGAGGGCGTGTGCAAACTCGTGGAAGACAACGTTGACGCCGTCGTCCGGAATGCGGCCCCCTTCGAGCACGTTCGGCCAAGAGAGGACGATCGCACCAATGGACGATGCCTCGCCCAGCCGCGCGCTGTGCCCTTCGATCACCACGCCGCCGGGCTGCTGCACCGTTTCCCGGACGACGTACCCGCTGGGGTAAACGAGCACCGAAAGGATCGCCTCGAAGTACTCTTCGACCAGTCCGATCGCCAAGAGGCCAGCCTGAGCGGCGATCGTCACTTTGACCTCGTCCGTCATCACGAGTCCATTGCACCCCTCCCAGTTCTTTTCGGCCACGAGGATTTGCGTCAGTCCGTCGAGCCGGACCCGCTCAGGGACCGACAGCCAGGCGTAATGCGCGAAGTTCGCATCGAGGTAGCCGCGCCACGCATTGGGGAGGGGCCGCTCAAAAAAGCGTCGCCGACGCCGACGGCGCAGCCAGCCCAACACCATGCGGACCTCAACAGCCGCGGACTTGAATTGCCGCGGGCCGCCTACTTCGAAACGTATTTCGCAAACGCCGTCTGAAAGGCCTGCAGGCCGATACTGAACAGCCGCACGTCGTTGGTGGGCGAAATCAGGCGGCAACCTTTGCCGACCAGAAGATCGCAATGCTCAAGATTAGCGGTCACGGCGCCCCAATGCTTGCCATGCTTCGCACAGGCGGCCGCCACGCGGTCGAGCGCGTCGATGCACTTCGGATGGAAAAAGTCCCCCGTCACGCCCAGGCTTTGGCTCAGATCGACCGGCCCGATAAACAGCAGATCGACGCCGTCGATGGCCGCGATCGCGTCGCATTCCTCGACCGCTCCAAGCGTTTCGATCTGGATCGCCACGAACGTCTCGCGATTGGCCTTCTGGCAGAATTCGGCCGGCGGAATGCGGCCGTATTGTGCGTCGAAGCCGCCGTTATTGAGGCCCCGGGCACCGCGCGGCATGAACTTCGCCCAGCGGACGAATTGTTCCGCCTGCGCGGCCGAAAAAATTTGGGCCGCCATCACGCCGCCGCCCCCCGCTTCGAGGCACCGCGTCACCAGCGCGTAATCGGTCGGCGGAATGCGGACGAACGTATCGAGCCCCACGGACCGAGCGGCCAGCGTGTTGACCTCGATCTGCTCGATCGTCAGGCCGCAATGCTCGTGGTCCAGCCAGATCGCATGAAAGCCCCCCGCCATGCCGATCATCTGCACGATGTTGTGGTTCATGACGCGTCCGACGCCCGCCGCCAGGACGATTTCGTTACGGGCCAGTCGCGATTTAATCGATTCGATCATGGTGCTTATCCGATAAATTCCAGTTCCACGGGGCGGGGGATGATCCCCTCTTCAAAACCGCGACGCAACAAAGTGGCAACCGCTTCGCGGCCGCGGTCGCCGAAGTCGAGCGTCCAGTCGTTCACATACATGCCGACGAACGTGTCGGCCTTCGCCGAATCGAGGTCGCGACCATACTGCATGGCGTGAGCGAGTGCCTCGGTACGATGGTCCAGGCCGTATGGAATGCTTTGCTTGAGCAGCCCAGTGACTTCTTCCATCGCCTCACGGCCCAGGTCCTTTCGGATCGCGTTGCCGCCGAGCGGAAGGGGCAACCCCGTCTCGTCGTGCCACCATTTTCCCAAGTCCACCACCAGCGACAAACCCTGGTTGGCGTAAGTCAGCTGTCCTTCATGGATGATCAGGCCGGCGTCAGCCTTCCCCTGGGCGACGACGTCGAGAATCTGGTCAAACGGCACAATGTCGTACGTGAAACGGTCGCCCAACAGCAGCCGCAACGCGAGAAAAGCGGTCGTCAGTTCGCCGGGCACGGCAATCCGTCGGTCGATCAGCCAATCGGGCTCCGCGGGGACGCGGGAGACGACCATCGGACCGTAATTGTCACCGACGCTCGCCCCGCAAGAGCACAGGGCGTACTTGTCGGTGACGTAAGCGTAACCGTGCAAGCTGACCGCGGTCAGCTCGAGCTCGCCCGCCAAGGCCCGATGATTGAGCGTCTCGATATCCTGCAGCTCGTGCGTGAAACGATACCGCCCGGTGTCGATTTTCGAGTTCGCCAGGGCGTGGAACATGAACGCGTCGTCCGGATCGGGACTGTGGCCGACGCGGATCAAAGTGGGTTCGGGCATGGTGCCAGCCTAATCGTCCCGGCAAAGGTCCGCAACCGACCCCGCGGCCCCCTCCCCTTGAGCGTTTTGGCCGAAAAACATATATAAGGGCGGCGCTGGCCGCCCGGTCGGATCTCAATCGGCGGCCGTTCATTCCGATGATTGGGGGAGGCTCTCGGCGATGAGATACGTAGCCGCATGTGTCGTTTCGTCGGTGCTCGGTGGACTCTTTGTGCTCTGGTTGGCCGATCCGGGCAGCCGTCACGCCGCATTCGCCCAGCAAGAACCGGCCGTCACCCCCGGCCCGCGAATTCCCGGCATCGATCAGCCGCCGCCCGCCCCCACGCGGCAGCGCCCCGCCCCACTCATTTTCAATGCCGACGGTCTCACCCCCGACGAGGCGGTCGGCGTCGCCGTTTACGACCGCAATAACAAAGGCGTCGTCAACATCACCACGAAAAGCGTCAACACGGTCCTCGTGTGGGACGTCTCGTCGGAAGGCTCCGGCTCCGGCTCGGTGATCGACCGGGAGGGGCACATCCTCACCAATTTCCACGTGATCGAAGAGGCCCAGGAAGTCGGCGTCACGCTTTTTGACGGTAAAGCCTACGACGCCAAGCTGGTCGGTGCCGACCCCAACAACGACATCGCCGTCATCAAGATCGACGCCCCCCGCGAAGTCCTTTTCCCGATCGAAGTCGGCGACTCGGGCGACCTTCGCGTCGGCATGCGGGTCTTTGCCATCGGCAACCCGTTCGGTCTCGAGCGGACCATGACGACCGGCATCATCTCCAGTCTCAATCGCTCGCTGCAGGTCCGCGGCACCCGCTCGATCAAGTCGATCATCCAGATCGACGCCGCCGTCAATCCCGGCAACTCGGGGGGACCGCTGCTCAATTCCCACGGAAAGCTGGTCGGCATGAACACGGCCATCGCCAGCCGCAATGGGCAAAGCGCCGGCGTCGGTTTTGCCATTCCCAGCACGCTCATCGCCCGGGTCGTGCCGCAATTAATTGCGCATGGCCGGGTGATTCGGCCCGAAATCGGGATCCAGATGGTCCACCAGACGGAAAAGGGCCTGCTGATCGCCCGGCTCACCCCGGATGGCCCGGCCGCTCGTGCCGGCCTGCGGGGCCCCCGCGTGACCACCAAGTCGCGCGGCCCGATCTCCTGGAAGACGGTCGACATCTCGTCGGCCGACTTGATCATCGCCGTCGACGGGGAAGCGATCAAAAATGCCGACGATTTCCTGACCGCCATCGAGAGCAAACATCCGGGCGACAGCATCGTGCTGACCGTGATCCGCGACGGGCGCGAGTTCAAGGTCCCCGTCACCTTGGGGGGCGGAGAGCGGGGCATTCCCCTCTACGAGAAGCCGTAAGCCGCCCCCAGAGCGACTGCCACCTGTCAAATTGACAGGCGCGCGGTAAATTTTCTGGTTTTTCTGCGGTGTAAAAAAAGGGGCGGCTGCCTCGCCGGCACCACAGAAAATTCGAGCCGTCACGGGCGTCATTTTGGCAGTCGTTGCAGCCGCGTGCATCGCTCACAAAGTCCGCGCATAATGGTGCGGGCGGCAGCCATGCATCCGGACATCGTGACGTCGTGACGTCCTGACAACCGAGAGGAACACCACCGGTGGCGTTTGATCCCAAGGAACAGCGTCGGATATTCGGACACTTCGCGACCGGCGTCACCGTGGTCAGCACGTTGGCGGGGAACGACACCTGGGGCATGACGGCCAACGCCGTCACCTCCCTTTCGCTCGACCCGCCCCTGATCCTGGTGGCGGTCGTCCGCGACACATCGACCGACGGTTATCTGAAGGCGAGCCGCTGCTTCGCCGTCAGCATCTTGTCGGACGACCAGCGTGACCTGTCGACCCGTTTTTCGGGACCGGGTCCGCGTGATTTTTCCGATTTGAAAACCAAGACGGCGGTCACCGGCTGCCCGATCCTCGTCGACGCCATCGGCTGGGTCGACTGCCGCGTCAAGGACATCTTCCCCGGCGGCGATCACGAGATCTATCTCGGCGAAATCGTGGCGGGGGACACGCACGACCACAAGAAGAAGCCGCTCCTCTTCTACAGCGGCAAGTACTCTGAACTGGCCGAGTAAGGGCCCATCGTGGGGCGAGCTGCTAGCTTGCCCTTGTTCTTTAATCTTTAAGAGGACGGGCAAGCTAGTGTGGTGTCTCACGCAGTTGGGATCTTATTGAGCGCGGCTCGGGCCCGGCGGACTTTGGCGAGGATGTCTTCGGCTTTGGCTGTCCAGACGAACGATTTCGGAGAAGCGTTGTGGCGGTTGATGTAGTCTTCGATCGCCGCCTCTAACTGCTCGACGCTGCGGAATGCGCCGCGGCGAATGCGTCGCTCGGTGATGTCGCGGAACCAGCGTTCGATCACGTTCAACCACGAACTGCTCGTCGGAATGAAGTGCATGCGGAACCGCTTGTGCCGCTTCAACCACGACTGCACCTTGGGATGCTTGTGCGTGGCGTAATTGTCGACAATCAGATGCAGATCCAATTCAGCCGGCGTTTCGGCATCGATCTTCCTCAGAAACGCCAACCATTCCTGATGGCGGTGCCGCGGCATGCACTCGGCGATGATCCGGCCTTCCGCCAGTTCGATCGCCGCAAACAGCGTCGTCGTGCCGTTGCGCTTGTAGCTGTGAGTCATGGTTTTGAGGTGGCCTGGGAACAGCGGCAGGCTCTTTTGAGTGCGATCCAAGGCTTGGATCTGGCTCTTCTCGTCGCACGACAAAACCAGAGCATGTTCCGGCGGGTTCAAATACAGCCCCACGACGTCGACCAGTTTCTCGGCGAAGCGGGGGTCGTTCGAGAGCTTAAACGTTTTGACCAGGTGCGGTTTGAGCCCATTGTCTCGCCAGACCCGCTGCACGGTCGAATAGCTCACATTCACCGCAGCCGCCATCGTGCGGACGCTCCAGTGTGTGCCACCTACCGGCGTTTCCTGCGTCGTCTTGGCGATGATTTCGGCCTCTTTGGCGGCGCGGACCGACGGCGTGCGTCCCCCGCGGGGAGCATCTTTCTCGATTCCCTTCAGCCGCTGCTTTGCAAAGCGATTCCGCCAAGTGCCGACCGTTCGCCGCGTGCAGCCGAGTTCGCCGGCAATCTCGTCGTTCCGCATTCCACCGGCAGCAGCCAAAATGATCTTTGCCCGCTGGACCAAGCGGCTCGGCGTGCTGCGTCCTCGCGCCCACTTCATCAACGTGAGTCGCTCGCTGTCGCTCAACAAAATCGTCTTCGCAATCCGCATGGCACTGATCCTCCGTGTTTGAAGATTCAGACGCCAGCGAACTCAAATAAGTTCCATTAATTAAGCAACACTACACTAGCAGCATGCCCCACGACTGCCCTACTCCAACTTCCGCCAGCGCATGTAGGCGAATTTGCGGTGAATCGTGGAGTAAACAATCACTGCCACGACCGCCTCGCCGACGACAAACAACGCAAACCAGCCCTCCTTCCAGGACCACATCGTCAGTCCCACCAGGGCGAACGAAATCAGCGAAAAGACCATCACGGCCAGGCCGCGCCCGGCCCCTTTCGCCTCTTCCGTCGGCGAGACGAGCGGCACGCCGCTGCCGTCGAGGCTCGGCACGAGCGAAAAGACCGGCATGGCGATCGCGCCCGGGAGCAAGAGCAGCAACGCCGTGAAATCGCGTTGGATGGCCAGGATCAAGACCGCGTACATCGCCAGCAGGGGAGCGCCCAGAAAGCACAGCACGGCCCGCCGCGCTCCGTGGCACAAGGGGGCGGGACTCACCAGCGGCGTCCAGCGGAAGAGGTCCGACGCCTGCCACTGCTGTGAATAGTGCACCAGGCCGATCGCCATCATCGGAACCAGGGCGAGATAACATCCGGAAAACGCGGCGCCCATGCCGGCGAAGCCGGCGACACCATGTGGCCTCGCCCCCACCGGCCCCAACAAAAAAACCAACGGCATCGCCAAAAAAGGGGCGACGGCCGGATACACGCGCAGCTTCACATCGCGGTCGCGGTAGAGGTAGGCCGCCGTCAGCAGAAAGGACGCGCGCACGACGGGGTCACGCAGCCACCACCGCAGCGGCGGCAAATCGATCAGCGCCTCGATCCAGCGACGTCCCTTCCCGCTCCCCACTTTCGTCGGTGCTGCCTCGGTGACGCGGACCACCGCCGCTTCGTATCCCCCCGCGAGCCGGGCAAACGCCAGCCAGGAGACCAACGCCGTCCCGGCGACCGCGAGTGCGGCCAGCCACCAAGAGCCCGGTTCCCTTGCCCCAGCAAAGGCGTCGTCAAACCCGGCAAACCAGACGGGTGGAAAGATCGCCATCCACCACGCCGGCCGGCTGACCTTCAGGAATTGGCCCGCGTTGTCGGTGCGAAAGATCAACTGGGGGACCAACTGGCTGCCGACGACCGCCACCACGGCGACGACGACCTGAGTGGTCGTCATCAACGCTTCCAGCCGCTCTCGTCCGCACCACCGCAAACAGACCTCGTAAGCCAGCACCACGCTGGCCGCGCACAACACCGACTCGAGGGCCACCGAAACGAGGTGCACCAACGGGTAGGCCACTCCGCCGTCCTTGGCCAGGAAGCCGGTGATGAAGCCGCCGATGTTGAAGGCGAGCCCGACCCACAAGGAAACCTCGACCAGGACGCTGATTTTGGCCCACAACAGATCCCGCGGCCCGACGGGCCGGTGCAGCAGGATGTCCGCCTCCTCTTTGTTGAACAGCATCTCCCCCGAGGACGACGCCACAAACAGCGCCAGGAAGCTGAACGTCATCACGTGCTGATAGAGGGAGAGCCCGAAAATACCGAGTCGGCCGAAAAGGCATCCAATCAGGCCGAAGAGCGCATAGGTGGCCAGCGTGCCGGCCAATCGGCTGCCGACCGACTTGGGCAAGAATTTCTTTTGCAAGCCCCGCGACGTGCGGCCGCGGAGAAACAAGGCCAGGAACAAGCGTCGCAGCGTGCGCCACGCGCTGGGGACTCGTTCGCCGGAAACAGGCGGGACGGCCGGGTCGCTCATGGTCGGAACGTCTTGGCAAAATCCTCGGCCCGGCGTTCGAGCTCCGTGCCACCGGTCAATTGCGTAAACAGTGCCTCCAGCGTGCCGGAGTTATGCGACGCCACCAGCTCATCCGGCTTGCCGTCGACCAGCAATTTGCCCTTGTCGATGATCAACACCCGCTGGCAGACCCGCTCGACGACGTCGAGAATGTGCGAACTGTAGACGATCGTCTTTCCCTCGCGGGCCAACGTCTGGATCAGGGCCTTGAAGCCGACGGCCGCGTTGGCGTCGAGGCCGTCGAGAGGCTCGTCGAAGAACACGACGGGCGGATTGTGCAGCAAGGCGGCCGTGATCACGACCTTCCGCCGCATTCCCTTGGAATAGGCCCCCAAGAACTTTTCATTGAGCGTGTCGAAACTCAGGTCGAAAAAGGCGGTGAACTGCCGAATGCGGTCGCGGGCGGCCGTCCGCGGAATGCTGTAGAGGGCGGCCACCATCTCCAGATATTCGAGTCCCGTGAGCGACTCGAACACGGCCCCCGACTCGGGGACGAAACCGACGTGCCGTTTGACCTCGAACGCGTCGCGGCGCAGATCGAAGCCGCAAATCGTCGCGGTCCCCCGTGTCGGCTCGAGCATCCCGGTCAACATTTTGAGCGTGGTCGTCTTTCCCGCCCCGTTCGGCCCGAGAAATCCGACGATCTGCCCGGCCGGGATCTCAAGCGACAGCTCGTCGACGGCAACCTGTTGGCCGAACATTTTTGTCAATTGTTGAAGTTGAATCATGAAGGAGACCGGAGGCGAAAACGACAAACACCGCGAAACGGATCTCGGCGAATTCTGTGGAGAGCGGAGAAATTTAGCAAATCGAAACGATTCGAGCCCACTGAAGTCGTGCCGCCATGGTCATCTCTCATGTTGATCTTACGAGCCGCCGGCTTTACGCCGGCGGTCTTCGAACCGCGCACGTCGCACGTTCGGAAGACCGCCGGCGTGAAGCCGGCGGCTCGTAAGAACAGCGCGACCGGCGCTCGCCTCGTGGGGTAAGCTGCCAGCTTGCCCGTCCTTTCTGCACTCGTGCGCAGTTGGCAATTGAAAAACGGCCAAGCGAGCAGCTCGCCCCACGAAGGGCTGACATTCGCCCTCGCCAGCCGGTGTCATTCCGGCTCCTTTCGCCAGCTTGATCGCGACGTGGGTAAAACATTGCCGTCTCGACGAATAATGTCGTTCTGCCGATACACGAATTCTCGTCGACGCCAAAACGGAAAGAAAAGAAGCCCCACGGTGCTGTCCTCGATCCAGCCCAGGTTGTCACGATATTCGACGGTCCAGCTCGATTCCATTCGGCCGCGCCGGGCAACTTTGAGGCGGCACTCGTCGCTCAGTCCGAAGGCGAAACAATAAACTGCCTCTTCCTCGGACGAAAATTCTTCGTGCCAGCCGTCAAAGCTGACGGTGTAACCAGTTCGTCCGCAGATCAACGAGATCGAGAATCCGGAGGGGGAGGGAGGATCGACCCGAATCGAATCGCCTTGCACTCGAAACAAAAGCTGCGGGTACCTCTGCAGGCGCTCGACAATTTCCTCGATCAGCGTCATCCGGAGGCAATTCCGTCATCGTGGGGTAAGCTGCCAGCTTGCCCGTATTTGGATTCGAAATCTGAAACGAATTCGGAAAGGACGGGCAAGCTAGCAGCTCGCCCCACGTTACATATTTGTTTTCGTATCGCCCGCGTCGCCCAAGAGCGAATTAAGCGCCTGCAGGATCGGCACGTCGTGACGATGATCTTTCGAGTAGACGCGGAAGATCGCAAAGCTCGTCGGCAAAGACCGGAACAGTTCGTCGTCGTTGAGCTCCTGCACCGAGCCGTCGGCCGGGTTGAGCAAAAAGTTCTGGCCTCCTGCCGGCCGTCGGCCGCTGGGCCGGTGATAGTGGCGGGCCACGTCGACGCGGAGTGGAATCTCCCGCAGCTCCTTCGGAAAGAGCCCCCGCAGGCGGTGTTCCACGAGGTCCGGCTCGGAAAAAATCGTCGTCCGCTCGGCGGTGCTGTTGTGGAAGTTGATCGTCCGCTCGCAGGCCATCTTCCAGGTGACGTTCCGCGAGAGGATGGCTGACCATTGCGCTCCCAATTCGCGCAGCTCCGGCTCCGCACTCGTCTCCCACCGTCCCACGTCGACCAGGAACGACGACTCGGTGAAATTGCGATACGCAGTCGAGATGCTCGAGCGGATTGCCGGGAAACAGCCGCTTCATCGTTTGCGGAAAGACCTCTTCCAGGGCCAGGTCGATGCCCGCACGGTGCGGTGGAAATAGATCGTGCGGAACAGGTTGGCCCGCGTCTCGATGAACGTGATCAAGGTCGGCAAACCGCGCGAATGGATCGTCAGCCCCGCCTCGGTGAAAAACGTGTAGTGCATCAGCCGCCACAAATCGAAGGCCCGCGTGTTGTAGCCCGACATGTAGGCGTCACGCAGCACGAAATCCATGTTGTCGACCGTGTAAATGCCGCTGAACAGTGCCCGCAATTTCCGCAGCCAGTCGGGCTGTCCGTCGGCCGGTCCATCTTCGCGGCGAGGCCGGCGGATGAGCCAGGCGATCTGCTTGGGCTCCAGCTCCTCGAGCGGCTGCAACTGGCCCCGCGGATTGCGGCGGACCTTTCGCAACAATTCGCCCAATTCGTGCTCGATCACGTGCGAGCCGATGTCCTCGTGCGTGATGCCGAACTGGTCGAGGTAATGGTCGTCGAAAAAATGCCCGAACGGCCCATGCCCCACGTCGTGCAACAGGCCGGCCATCCGCAGCAGGCTCTCGACGTACGCCCGCGAGGGGACGTTGGCACACGCGTCGCGGAGCGATTCGTACCAGTGATCGCAGGCCACCGAAGCCAGGTGCATCACGCCCAGCACATGCTGAAACCGCATATGCTCGGCCGAGGGAAAGACCCACCAGGCCGTCTGCAACTGGTGAATCTGCCGCATCCGCTGCACCCACGGATGATCGATAATCGCCTGCTCGGCCACCTCGCCCGCCGGCAGCCCCGACTTCGAGATGAAGGGAATGTACCCGTGAACCGGATCGTGCGAGAGGCTTTCTTTGGAGAAGTCGCGGACCATGTCGGTTGATTGTAGTTGAAAGAGGGGTCAGGGGTCAGGGGCCAGGGATCAGGGAATTCAAAGGAAACCACGCTTCGCGTGGCTTTGTTTTTTGTCTTTCACTGACCCCTGAACCCTAACCCCTGACCCCTCTGCTCTTGACTCATACGACACTTGTAGTGTATACTCGACTCATGTAAATCACGGAGGGACGAACGTGGCCAAGACGCGACGGGGGGCCGAGCAGCCGGAGGCCCTCAACGGGTTGACCGGGGCGGAATGGGACATCCTCACAAGGTCGTCTGGGAGCAGGAGCCCTGTGCGGCCGGCACCGTGCAGGAGGCGCTGGCATCGTCGCACTGCTGGGCCTACAGCACCGTCAAAACGACGATGGATCGCATGGTCGTCAAGGGGCTGTTGGTCACCAAGCCGATCCGCAACCTGACGCTCTTCTCGGCCCGCATCAGCCGGACCGACGCGCAGCGGAGCGAGCTGAAGCGGCTCATTCGCCGCGCCTTTGACGGCGCGCTCTCGCCGATGATTCAGTTTCTCGTCGAGGAAGAGGAGCTGACCAAGGACGAGATCGCCGAACTTCGCAAACTGATCAAGCGCCGGGCCCAATCCTGACGCGACTTTGAGTACGACAGCGCGACGTTTGGTGACGAGCCGCCGGCTTTACGCCGGCGGTCTTCAACCGCGCGTCGAGCGCTGCTCAAAAACCGCCGGCGTAAAGCCGGCGGCTCGTAGGAACGATTCGACGCGATCCGCGGGAGAGGGAACATGAACGACGCGATCTTTCTTGTCATCGATCTCGTCAACCGGGCCGGCGCCTCTTCTGGCCGTTTGCCTCGCTGATGTTCGTGCAGACGCTGGTCCTGGTTGTCGTCCTGTTCCTGGTCGACCTTGCTCTGCGGCGGCGCCTGCGCCGCGGTCCGCTACTGGCTGTGGGCGCTCATGCTGCTGAAGCTATTGCTGCCTGTGACGCTCCGCACGCCGGCGAGTGCTGCCTATTGGCTCCTGCGCGAGCCGGCTCCCGCGGCGACGGCCTCGACGATGCCACCGCTTGAGACGCAGGGAACGCCGCCGGCCCGCTCGACATCTTCAGCCAATTCGTTCGAGACTCCCGAGGCGTGGCCGCCCGAATTGAACGGCAAGTTGGAGCCCGCCGGCCGGTCGGCGCGCATCAGCGGCCCGTGCCGCAATCGCCGCCACGTCAAGTACGAACCCCATCGCAGTCCGCGCCCGTCGCCATCTCGGCGCGGCGAGAGTTCCCCGACTCGCAGGCGCCGGCTGGTTGTTCCTCGCCTGGTGCGGCGGCTGTCTAGTCCTCGGCATGATGGTCTTCCGCCGGGCGGCGAAGGTGTGGCAATTGGCGCGGCAAGCCGCCCAAGCGCCCCGCCACCTTGAGATCCCCTTGAAAGTCGCCTGTTCGCTCTTGGATTTGTCGCCAGCCCGCGTACGGTTGCGGATTTCCGACGAGGTCGGCTGCCCGGCGATCTGCGGCTTCTGGCGGCCCACCATCCTCGTCCCCCGGCGGCTGGTGGGGCAGCTTGGCGAAGACCAGTTTCAGCTCGTCTTCGCCCACGAGTTGTGGCACTGGAAGCGGTGGGATCTGCAGTTGAACCTGTTGCAGACGCTGTTGCAAATTGCCTACTTCTATAACCCGGCTGTCTGGATCGCCAACGCCAACTTGCGGCGGTTGCGCGAGGAGGCGGTCGACGACGCCGTGCTGATCGCCTTCGGCACCCAGCAGGAGGCCTATAGCAACACGCTGCTCGACGTGGCGGCCCAATCGCTGCGGCCCGTCGAGCTGAGCCTGCGGCTCGTCGGCATCCTCGAATCGCGCAAGGCACTCGCGCAACGGATTGGCCGCATGGCCAGCGGCCCGCGTCCGAAATCGGCCCGTTTGGGACTGCGAGGACTGGCGGCGGTCGCCCTCGTCGGCCTGGCGCTCGTGCCGATGGCTGGAAGCCCGCGCGCGGTCGCACAGCGGCCGGCGGAGAAACCCGTGGATCAGGCACCGGCCAAATCATCGGCCGCGGTCAACGAGCCGGAAGCCAAGCCGGCGCCGGATCCGCCACTGCGTGGCCGCATCACCGACGAGGACGGAAAACCGGTCATCGGCGCGACGATCCGGCTGATCAACGTTTCCAATCGCCTGGTCCAGGAGACGGCGACCGGCCGCGACGGCGGCTACCACTTCGATCGGGTCTGGTTTCCCGGCGCGCACGAGATCAAGATCTACAGCGATCGCTGTCTCGGCCTCATTTCGACTGTCCAAATTAGCGAACGGCGGATTGTCATTGATCCCAAGAAACCGCGTGTGCAGGATTTCAAGCTCAAGATCGCCTGCCAGGTGCGCGTGCAGGCGATCGATGAAGAGGGACATCCGGTCCAAAGGGTGCGCCTCTTCAAGGAGGGGCCGAGCAATCCCTATCAGGCACCGACGGACCACCAGGGTCGGATGACCATCGGCGGACTGCTGCCCGGCGACCATCTGTTCGTATTCCAAAGCGACGAATTCGTCCTCATGCGTCTGCCGGTCAAAATCGAATCGCCCAAAACGATTCTCGAACGAAAGCTGGTGCTGAAGCGTGGCGTGGCCGTCCGCGGTCGGGTTCTCTGCTCCGACGGCAAACCGGCCGCAGGCTGGCGCGTCCGCGCTGCCGACGTGGTGGGATTTTCCTTCGTCCCCCCGGGGCGAACCAATCAAGGGGGACGGAACATTCGTGCTGCCGCACATCGGCCCGGGTGCTTTCGACGTGACGGTCCAGATGTCGAGGGGACGCCGCGGCACCCTGGAAGAGTGGTCCTTGCTGAGGAACGTCGAGCTGGCCAGCCACGGCCCGTTCGTCTTGCATGTCGATGCTCCGTCGCCCGGCTCAATGGTCAAGATCGAAGGGCATTTGCGCTTCATCGGAGGACGGCCGAAGCAGGCAATCTGGATCACCACATCGGGGCCGGGACGATTGAACGACAGCTTCTGGCCTCGCGGTGAGCGCGGTGACGGTTTTTCGCTGGGACCGGTGCCCGGCGGCAAGTATCACCTCATCTTCGACTCGCCGGAGATCGAGACCAAGGAGATCGATGTTGATACGGCGACTGTCAAAGATCTGGCAGTCGAAATTCACGTGCGTGGACCGATTGTGGTCCGCGGCTCTGTCAACCTTCCGGTGCAAAGGGACCCGAGCCCGCCCGCGAGTTTCTCGTCCGCGTCGTCAGACTAAAGCAGCAGCGAGGAAGGGAGCCCCGCGAACGGTGGGAGAGGGTCTTTGGTCTCCACGGGCAATTTATTGAACAGGTGCCCGGCCCCGGGATCTATGCTGTCGAAGCGACGGCCGACGGTTTTTTGACCGTCCGCAGCGAGCCGATCGACACCAATCACATGCCCGGAAAAGCAATTCAGATCACTTTGTCAAAGGGGGCAACGGTCGCGGGGACGGTCGTCGATGAAGAGGGGCGGCCGATCGATGGGGCGATCGTCATGTCGCTCGCCAAGGCGGGGGGCCAATTGCCTGTCACGGCCGCCGAAACTCCCGATGAAATCGGCGTGCGAACCGTGGCGGGCCGCTTCCGATTCGAAGGACTGACGCCGGGCAGTGACATGTTTCAGGTTGCCCACCGTGACTACGCGCTGGCGACGCTGCCAAACGTCGAGGTCCGCTCGCCGCCAGAGGAGCCGCTGCGGATCGTAATGAAGCGCGGCGGGACCGTTTGCGGCCACGTCCAGGATGAGCGAGGCCGGCTGATGGCCGGCGTTTCGCTGCACTTTCAAAGACGTGCGGGCGTCTTCGAGGGGCAGCGGTTTTCGAGTCGGTTCGCCACGGCCGTAACCGATGCGAACGGCTACTACGAAGTACATCACTTACCGGAAGAGCTGATTCACATTCTGCCGGATTCGCGAGGTGATTCATTGGGCGTCTTCCACCAGGCCGTGCTTCCGGTCAACGGAAAGACGCGAACCGTCGATTTTGGCGCCGGGTCGACCGTTTCCGGCCAACTCTTCATCAACGGCGCGCCGCTTGCCTCGACGAAATTGCAACTGACCGACGACTCGCACGGGTGGGATTTTGGGGCCAAGACAACCACCGATTCCACAGGGGCGTTCGTCTTTGCCGGCGTTCCGCCGGGGAAGCGCCGATTGTCCTATTCCGCCAGGACGCGGGGCCGCGGATGGGACGAATGGGTCGCAGTCCGCACGCTTGAGGTCAATACGGCCGCCCGCAATTTCGGGCGGATCGACCATCGCACGGGAACCGTGACGGTCCAAGTCGCAGGCCGACCCAAGGACGATACCAGGGTTGAACTCTATTTCTATGATCCGAGTCTCTTCCTGGTACGGCCGGCCGGCAGCGGTCCCTATCCCCACGCCAACGGTTCTCCTTTTGTCTTCCAGAACGTGGCACCCGGAAAATACGACGTTGCCGTGTCCCTCGACAATGAACCGCAGCGCATCCAGCAGATGCTCACGCTCTCGCCGGATGACTTGCATCCGACGGTCACCGTGGAATGGCCCAAAGGGACGGCCTCGATCCGCGGCACGATCGACCAGAACGTCCGCGACATGCTGCGTCACGGTCGCATCCAACTTGCGAACCGCGACGTTCGCTGGTTTGCGCCGGTGCGAATTGACACGGAGGGCCATTACAAGCTCTCCGGGATTCCGGCGGGAGAGTACACGTTGACTATGATTTGGTTTCGGTCAATCGCAACAATGCCCCTCACGCTCAAACAGATTCGGCTGGCCGACGGGCAGACGAAAGATCTCGACATCACGCGCGACGCGATTCCGGCGGCGGAGTTCTCGAAGCAAGTCCTGGCCGTCTCGGTGTTCACACCTCAGGGTATTCCTCTACCGGGATGCGAGGTCCGCCTGACAGGCCCCGAGGGCGAGCTGAAACAGGACCGGTCGCAGGGGCGCACGTCTGGTTCACGGCACCGCCCGGCTCCTACCGGTTGTCGGCCTCGTTTCCCGGGGCCGAAACACTCACGCAAACGGTTGAGGTCAAGCCGCCATTCAAAGAGGGCCCGCAGATCATCCAGGATCAAGTCTTGAACCTGACGCTCGCGCCGGTCCAATGAGGGCGAAATCAATCTATTCCCAATCGAGCGATCGCGTGACGGCCTGTTTCCAGCGGGCGTAGAGTTGTTCTCGGCGGTCCCTGGGCATGGAGGGTTTGAATTCGCGGTCGAGGGCCCAGTTCTGGCGGACGTCGTTCTGGTCTTTCCAGAAGCCGACGGCCAGGCCGGCGAGGTACGCTGCACCGAGGGCCGTCGTCTCGTGGACGACCGGACGCTGCACGTTGACGCCGAGGACGTCGGATTGGAACTGCATCAGCAGATTGTTGGCCGCGGCGCCGCCGTCGACCTTCAGGTCGCCCAGCGTCATTCCCGAATCCTGCTGCATGGCTTCGAGCACGTCGCGGGTCTGGTACGCCATCGATTCGAGGGCGGCCCGGGCGATGTGCTCGCGCGATGTGCCTCGCGTGAGGCCGATGATCGTGCCGCGGGCTCGTTGGTTCCAGTACGGGGCGCCCAGGCCGACGAACGCCGGCACGAAATAGACTCCGCCCGCGTCGGGAACGGCGAGGGCGAGGTTTTCGATCTCGGGGGCCGTACCGATCATCTTGAGGCCGTCGCGGAGCCACTGCACGACGGCGCCGGCGATGAAGACCGAGCCCTCCAGGCAATAGGTCAGCTTGTCGCCCAGGCCCCAGCCGATCGTCGTAATCAGGCCGTGCTTCGAGGCGACCGGTTTGTCGCCCGTGTTCAAGAGGAGGAAACAGCCCGTGCCGTAGGTGTTTTTCGCACTCCCCGGTTCGAAGCAGCCCTGGCCGAACGTGGCCGCCTGTTGATCGCCGATGAGCGAGGCGATCGGAATGCTCTCGCCGAAGAGCGCGCGATCGGTCTGGCCGTAGACGGTGCTCGACGGTTGGACCTCGGGGAGCAGGGCTCGCGGGATATTGAGAATCCGCAGCAGTTCGTCGTCCCAGTCGAGCGTGTGGATATTGTAAATCAGTGTGCGGCTGGCGTTGCTGTAGTCGGTGACGTGCCGTTTGCCGCCGGTGAGCCGCCAGGTCAAAAACGTGTCGACGGTGCCGAAGAGGATTTCGCCTTTTTCGGCCCGCGAGCGCAGTCCGGGGATCGTGTCGAGCAGGTGGGCGATCTTGGTGCCGGAGAAATAGGCGTCGACGACGAGGCCCGTCTTGTCGCGGAACGTGTTTTCGTAGCCGTCGGCCTTGAGGCGATCGCACAGGCCGGCGGTCACGCGGCTCTGCCAGACGATCGCGTTGGCGACCGGCTTGCCGCTCGAACGTTCCCAGAGGATCGTCGTCTCCCGCTGGTTGGTGACGCCGATGGCAGCCACGTCGCTCGCCCGCCGGCCTGCTTTGGTCAGCGCTTCGCGGGCGACGTCGGACTGCGTCTTCCAGATCGCCTCGGGATCGTGCTCGACGTGGCCCGGCTGCGGGAAGATCTGCTCGAATTCTTTCTGAGCGACGGCAATGGGCCGGCCGTCTTTGCCGAAGACGATGGCCCGGCTGGAGGTCGTTCCCTGGTCGAGGGCGAGAATGCACATAGTGGAGGCGCCTGGTTGGGGCGATCCGCGAGCTGTTTTGCGGGATCAACGATGAGTGAAAGTGGGCCGCGATGTGAGAAACGGCCCGGTTTCCGACGGCGCTCTATTGTGGGCGGACGGTCGGCGCCGGTCAAAGCTCCGGCAGAGTGACCTTCCGCTGCCGTCGGAACGGCACTGCCCGAAATGCCGGCGATCGTGTTCACGGCTTCTTGGCAGAATGGTGAATCGGCCGGACCTGTGTCGGCACGGGCACATTGGCCGCGGCGTCGATGTCGCACACGACTCGAAAGCCCCAATCGGGTCGCCGGAACGTTTTCGTTCCATAATAACGGTATCGCGACCCGGGGACGCTGGTGAAGCCGCCGCCACGCCCGATGTGCGCCTCGCCAGAGTCCGGACCTTGGGGATTGTCCGCTGGAGAGTGCTTGTAGTAATCGGCGTCTTGGCGGTCGGAACACCACTCGGCCGCGTTGCCGAGCGTGTCAAACAGGCCGAAGTTGTTCGGCTGAAATCGCCCCACGGGACTTGTATAGACATATCCGTCGGACGATTTCACGGTCTCTTTCCAGCGGGGAAAGACTTTCTTGGCACTGGCGTCGGCGACGTTGGCGATGTGGACGATCTCCTCGGCTAGGCTGCCGTTGTAATAGCGGCCGGAGGTCCCCGCGCGGCAGGCGTACTCCCATTCGGCCTCGGTCGGCAAACGATACTTTGCGTGCTCTTTTTTGCTCAACCACTCGCAGAAGGACGTTGCGTCCGTCCAGGCGAGCTGCACGACGGGGTGGTCGTCCTCCTGCGAAAAACCCGGATCGCGCCAGGTCGAGATACGTTTCGGCACAAATTTCACGGGCATTTCGGCATTCTCGAGGAGAATTCCTCCGGTCGCGTCCTCGGCCAAGGTCAGGAAACCGGTGGCCGCGACGAACTGGGCGAACTGACCTCGGGTCACCTCGCACTCGCCGAAATAACACGGACGCGTGATGCGGACGAAATGACCCTCGTACGGTCCCATCATGTACTGCCCGGGCGGCACGAGCTTGAGCTTCATCCCGAGCGAGTTCGTTTTTTCGATCGGCACGTTTAGAGAGTGCGCCCAGAATCTCCTGGGCTCTTTGCGCCAAGGGAGCGCCAAATACCGGTCCGAGTAAAAAGAGACCGGACGCGTCGCGAATCGGCTTACCGCTGGCTCGGATCGAGTGCGCCTGGGTTCCGGTCGAGCCGGCGGCGGAAGGGGGCTGGGCGTCCGACTTCGTCACGGTTGGCTCATTCGCTTTCGCAGTTGCCTGAAGGGGGAGCACGCGCAGGTCCTTATCGCCGAGCGTCGCGGCGACTGCCGAGCCGGCCAGCTTGATCGTGACGATTTCTTTGTCCCCTTTTTCCAGTCGGAAGTTTTCCGTTTTGAATTTCAGGTCGCCGTGGGTGATCGTCAGGTCGTTCTCGCCCGGCTCGACGGTGAACGTTTCGCGGGCCCGCCCGGTGACCGTGATCGTCGAACCGCGCAGCGCGACCTGGACGCCGGGATCGTTGATCTCGATTTCGATCGTCGTGTTTCCGATCTTCAAATAGACGATGGCCGCCGCCAACAAGGCCAGCGGAGCGACGGCCGCCATGAGCCAGCGCCGCCTGCCTTTTTTCCCGCCTTGTGCCGGGGCCGGGCTCGCGGCGGAATTGCGGACGATGGCCGCCAGTTCCTGCGAGACGGCGGAAAGCGACGGGAACCGCTCGGGCGGATTTTTCGCCATCATTTTCAAGCAGACGGCGTCAATCCGCGGATCAAGACCCGGGCACAGCTCGCGCGGAGGGGTCGGCGCCTGGGAGACAATCTGGCCCATCACCGACGCCAGCGATCCGCGAAAGGGGACTCGCCCGGTCAATAACTCGTACAAGATCACGCCCAGGCTGTATTGGTCCGCCGCCGGCCCGATTTTTTCCGGGTCGGCTTCGACCTGTTCCGGCGGCATGTAGGCCGGAGAGCCCATGATCACGCCCGTCTGCGTCAGATGCAGGTCGTCTGGCTGCTGTGCTTGCCGTGCCAAGCCGAAATCCATGATGACCGGTTCGCCGCGGCGATCGATCATGATGTTGGCGGGCTTCAAGTCGCGATGCACGATCCCGTGGTCGTGGGCTTCCTGCAGGGCCTGCGCAATCTTGCCGACGACGATCAGAATCTGCGCCGCGGTCTGCGGGACCGCGGGGTTGACGAAGTGCGAGAGGGGCCGTCCCTCGATATACGCCATCGTGATGTAGTGCTTCCCGTCGATGTCGCCGACGTCGTAGACGGGGCAAATGCACGGATGCCGCAGCGTGGCAGCGGCCCGCGCTTCGCGGTAGAAGCGTTCGAGCAGCTCCCGCTGATCGTCGCCTGCAAACTGCGGCGTTTTGAGCGCGATCTGCCGGCGGAGCTGCGTGTCCTCGGCGAGATAAACTGTCCCCATCGCGCCTTGCCCCAGCGAACGCAGGATCCGATAGCGCCCGAAGTTGCCGGAAAGCTCGCCCGGTTTCGTGCCGCCAGCCGCGTCGGACGGTCGGGGAGGAAGCGTTTCGTTGGGGTGCTCGCTGAAGGAACCGGTGGATTCCTGCGAGATGTCGCCTCGCGACTCGGCGGCGAGTTTCCGGAGCTCGTCCTCGGTTGCGATAAATTGCCGCAGCTCGGCCGCGATTTGCCGGTGCTCCGCCAGGAACGATTCGCGGTCGACCGACTCTTTTCGATCAAGACGATTGAAATAGTCTTCGAGCGCGGCCTCGAGCCGCGGATCGTTCGGTCGTTTTGGAGCGGACTCGTTCATGGCTCGGCTTTCGCAGGACGGGTACCTCGCGAGGACAAACCGACTCGCGTGACTTCCTTCGATCACTGCTGCAAGACGCCTTAGAAGATCGGGTAGGGCCCCGCCGAATTCCAGTTTCGATGTTCTGCCAGGCGCAACGCAAGAACGCCGGGACGAATCCTGGCGTTCTTGCGTTCTTTTTTGCGGGCTACTCGGTCACTGACGGGTCTGCCGTCGCGACCGGCGGGGTGATCGTCGAATCGGCAACCGACGAGTCGCACACGTCGGGCTGTACATCGGCGGGAGCCGGCGGCACCGCAAGCGCGCCGGGCTCAATCGCACTGCTGCCGCCAGTTTGCGACAACGTCGTGATCGACGGGTAGACGTTAGGGACGGTCACGTTGTTGTAGTACTGGTAATAGTAGGAGGGATCGGCCACACCGTAGCCATAGGGCATGTAGCTGGGAGCCGCTCCGCCCCAGTAGCCGACGTTCCCAACGCCATAGCGCCGTCCCCACCAACCGGGACGTCCGTAAGCCCAACCCGTCCCCGACCAGCCGCGATTACCGTAGGCCAATCCGTTTCGCCAGCCGTTATGGTTCCAAGCTCCGTGATTCCAAGCACCGTGGTTCCAACCGGCGTAGTTGTGAGCATAGGCGTGGTTGGCCGCGAAGTGTCGGCCCGTGTTATGTGCGAAACCGGCATTGTGATGCACGTGACTCGCGACATGGGCCGCCGCGTGCGCGTGTCCCACGTGCCCGACGTGATGCCCGTGACCGCTGGCATGGCCGCCGTGATGCCCGCCACCATGTCCGCCGTGACCGCCGCCATGTCCTCCCCCTTTGGCGAAGCTGGGCGCTGCCGCCGACAACATCAATGCCGTGACCGCCGCGAATCCGAGCAAATGTCCCTTCGTCATGATCATGCCCCCTCGTTGGCTTGGTTGTTAACGGAACAACTTCAGAAGCCCCGTTTTCAGGGAAATGACCGTGACTTTCCGGCGAGAATTCCGAAATCTCTGAAAATTCCGTAAACCCATGCTGAGAGGGAGCTTCCGGAAGAGATGGAGGGCCAAATGAGAAGCTGTGCGGCTTTCGGAGCTACTGTGGCTCGCCCATGTTTTGCCGTAAATCCGTCATGGCGCGGTTCATGAGCCACACCAGGGCACTGCGGGTGAGTCGCATGGCAGACGCGATTTCGGTGATCGACTGGCCGTCGAGATAGCGCCGCCGAAGTGCTTCTTGCTCGTCGGGAGCCAGCCGGGCAAGAGCCTGGGCCAAACGGGACGATTCCTCGCTACGCGCGGCAAATTGGCTCGGAGAAGTTTGTTGGGCCAGGAAGGCGTCGTCCTCGTTCAGGCGATTTTCGCGTTCGATCGCCCGCTTGCCGGCGTGAAGCTGGTCCCGGGCGACGTTGCGAATATTGCGTTCGTGAATCAGCCGCAGCCAGGCGGCAAATTGCGCGTCGCTGTCCCCTTGAAACTCGGCGATGTGTTTGTGGACCGACAGGCACGTCTGCTGCACCAGGTCGGACGCATCGATCCGCCCCGCGGCCCGATCGTCGAGCAACCGATCGGCCAGTCCCCGCAGAAAGCTGCGGTATCTCTCCAACAGCTCGCCCAAGGCCGCCCGGTCGCCGGCCCGCGCCCGTTCGATCAATTCACGATTGACGGCGTCTGGTTCCACGACGATCTCAGTTTCTGTGGATGTTGAAGTCGTCCAATCGTTCAATCCGCCGCCGTGATGTCTCGTGAGACGACCTGCAATTCCATTCGAGGGATCCATCCCGTTCGTTTCCAGAATTCGAGCCCCGCACGATTCTCGGAGTAGACCCAGGCGTGACATTTCTGAATGCCCATGCTGGCGAGCTCGGCCAGGCAACGGTCGATCAGTTCCCGCGCAAGGCCCTGCAGTCGAAAGTCCGGAGCCACGGCCAGATGGTGCAAATAGCCGCGGCGACCGTCGTGTCCGCACAAGAGGGCTCCAACCAGCGCCCCTCGTGCCGCGCGACCAGGCTGAGACCGGCGTTTCTCGCGAGATAGGCTTCGACGTCTTCTCTCGAGTCCGCGTCGCTCAGGCCGACATTTTCCGTCGCCTGCCAGAGTGCCAGAACTTCGCCGTAGTCGGCAATCGCCATCTCTGAAAATACGGGCGATGCGGCAGGCATGCGAGCGTCTCGCGAGGAATCGCATCCGGCAAAAAGGCGCGGGTCTGTCAGCGACGGCGGCGATCGCCGAAAATCGAGCCTCCCAGCCAGATGGCGTCTTCCCCCAGATGCTCTTCGAGCCGAATGAGCTGATTGTACTTGGCCAGCCGCTCCGATCGCGCGACCGAGCCGATTTTGATTTGCCCGGCGCCGGTCGCGACGGCCAGGTCAGCGATCGTCGTGTCCTCGCTGTCGCCGCTGCGGGCCGAGATCACGGGGCGGTACCCGTTATCCAGGGCCACCTGCGTGGCGGTCATCGCCTCCCAGAGTGTTCCCGCCTGATTCGGTTTGATGAGGACGCTATTGGCGGCTCCTTCGGCGATTCCTTGCAAGATGCGTTCGCGGCTGGTGACGAAGAGGTCATCGCCGATCAGCTGCACTCGGCCGCCCAAGCGAGTGGTGAGCGTTTTCCAGCCCTCCCAATCGTCTTCCGCGATACCGTCTTCGATGCTGATGATCGGATACCAGTCGCACCATGTCTCGAGGAGACCGATCATTTCGTCGGCCGTGAGTTCGCCGCCGCTGGGGCCGTGCGCCTGGTAGTGGCCGTCGGAATAAAACTGCGTGCTGGCCACATCGAGGCCAAGGCACACATCGTCCCCCGGCCGGAGGCCCGCGGCTTCGATGGCGCGGAGGATGAACTGGATGGCCTCTTCGTTCGATTTGAGCTTGGGGCCGTAACCCCCTTCGTCGGCGACGAGCACACCTTCGTAACCGTCGTCGGTGAGCAGGCGGCCCAGCCGGCGGTGGATGGTGATGGCCCAATCGAGCGCTTGCCGATAGGAACGGGCGGCGACCGGGATGATCAAAAAGTCCTGAAAATCGAGATTTCCGCCGGCATGTTTGCCGCCGGAGATCATGTTCACCATCGGCAAAGGCAGGATCAGTCGGCTGCCGAGTTTCTCGGTCCCGGCGGGCGGAACGATGGGCCGTTTCGACGCCCAAAGCACGCGCTGCCAAATCTCCCACAAGTGCGTGGCGAGCGGAACCCCCTTTACGGCCGCGGCGGCATGTGCGGCCGCCAATGAGACACCCAAGATCGCATTGGCTCCGAGACGCGATTTATCAGGCGATCGATCGAGCCGACACAAAAGTTTGTCGAGCTTTTGCTGGTCCTCGACCTCCTGCCCGAGGACGGCATACACGATCTCGCTGTTCACGTGCATGACGGCGCGGCGAACGCCCAACCCGTCGAGCCGGCCCGCGTCGCCGTCGCGCAGCTCGACCGCCTCCCGGGTTCCCGTGCTGGCCCCGCTGGGGACGATCGCGCGGCCGACGTATCCGCCTTCGCAACGGATTTCGACCTCGACGGTCGGTTTGCCGCGGCTGTCGAAGACCTCGCGGCCGTGAACCGATTCGATGCGCGTCATCTTTTCGTCTTTTTAATGCCCCAACGACGTCACCAAAGAATATACCGCGCCCAACTCCCCAATTCCTTCGAGCAGGACGCGGCGGCAGAGACGGCGGACGATCTCTCGCTGCTCGGTGCGCGGAAGATAATCGACCGGACTCGTGCCGTCGACCCTCGCGAGCGCACAGCCGGCAAGATGGGCCACGGCCCGGCGCTCGAGCGAACCAGCACTGAACGCCGGATCGTTGCCAAGCCAGGCGACCCCGGCCTGATAGTTTTCCCAAAAAATGCCCGCCAGCCGCAGGTATTGTTCGGCCGCACCCTTTGCGCGGATTCCTTTGAGCACCAGATGACTCAGAAAAAAGCCCAAGTCGAATGCCGGATCTCCATAGTGCCCGGTTTCGAAGTCGACGAGAGTAACCTGAAGACGGTCGTTTGCAGGGAGGCCGGTATCGACAAGCAACACATTTTTCGGACTGAAGTCGGCATGCACGAGACAGGCCCGCGTGCGCCCCATCTCGTCGATGAGGGCCTCGATTCGCGGAGCGAGATCGGGGTGCACTCGGGCGATATGCCGATAAAACGGATCGACCCGCAGCTCGACAAACACCGTTCGGTCTTCGAATTCCTGCTCGATCAGCGAGTCGCGATGTGTCCCCGCGTGGATCGCGGACAGATATTGGGCCAGGCGGACGGCGACCTGGGGCCGTACGCAGCCCGCCAGCAACTCCTTTTTCCAGACGACATGCTCAGGATCGACCGCCTCCATTGCGAACAGGTAATTCTCGCGATCCTCGAACAGAATCTGCGGTACGGCACCCGCCGGCAACAGCCGACTCACGACAGCCAGGACGGCCATTTCGCGCCAAATCCGATCGAGACGGCTGAACCAGGCGGCCTCTGTGCGCGAGCGCTCCCGAGCCTGCTTGATGACAAACGGGAGCGAGTCTTCCGGCTCAACGCGGAGCACGATATTTGAGACACCACCACCGAGCAACTCGACGCGGACCTTTGCGTCGGGCTTGATGCGCCCGGCCGCGCGAAGGTAATCGTCCACATTGTTGGCATCGAGAAGCCGCATCTCGACGACTATCGCTCGACCGAAATCCGAGTTCAAGGAGCTCGGCGGATTGCGCCAATCCCTGCAATCGGTCACAGGCCGTGTCGAGTTGACTGGTTTAAAGTTGTTAAATCCTCGAAACGAAGTTGTAAAGGATTGCGCCCCTTAAGATTGCCCGCCCTCGGAACGAGTGCTACTCTCGTAAAGATAGCCTTGGCGCTGCGCATTTCGCGTGGCCGCAAGGGTTCGGTGATCATGTTGCCCTGCTGCTCCAAACGCGTCACGGCGGTGTTGTTCGCAGCACTGGCATGCGCCGAGGTGACTGGTGCCCTCGCCGGCACCAAAATGCCGGCCCGCTCGGCGGCCGATCACTGGGCCTTCCGGCGGGTTTCGCGTCCCGCCGTGCCGGCCATTAAGCATTGGGAACAGGCTCGAACTCCTGTCGACGCCTTCATTCTGGCCCCTCTCGAGCGAAAAAACTTGTCACTTGGTCCTCACGCGGATCGGACCACGCTCCTGCGGCGTTTGACGTTCGACCTGATCGGGCTGCCGCCGCGGCCTGAAGAAATCGAAAAGTTCGCGGCCGATCGTTCACCCGACGCCTACGATTGCGCGGTGGAGCGTCTGCTGGCCTCGCCAAAATATGGAGAACGCTGGGGCAAGTATTGGCTCGATGTCGCCGGCTACGCCGACTCCAACGGATATTTCAACGCTGACACCGATCGTCCGTATGCCTATCGCTACCGCGACTATGTGATTCGCTCGCTGAATTCGGATAAGCCGTTCGACGAATTCGTCCGGGAGCAACTCGCAGGGGATGAACTTTTCGGCGAGACCGCCTCGCGGTCGCTCACGCCGGAAATGGTCGAATTGCTGACGGCGACCCACTACCTGCGAAACGCGCAGGACGGCACGAGCGAGAGCGACGGCAATCCGGACGAGCAGCGGACCGATCGGGTGACCGTGCTTCAAGGCGCTCTGCAAATCACGATGAACTCGCTGCTCGGCATCACGGTTCAATGCGCTCGGTGCCATGATCACAAGTTCGAGCCGGTTTCACAGATTGACTATTATTCGCTGCAATCGGTCTTCTATCCGGCCTTTCCGGCGTACGACTCCCACCGGTGGGTCAAACCGGTCGATCGGCTCCGCGATCTGTCAAATGCCGGAACCGCGCCGCCCGTTGTCGCGTCGACCACGCTGTCGGGGACCAAAAAGAAGGGCAAAGCCGGCAAACGCGCCAAAAAGGTCCAGAACCCGAATGCTCCCAAACTGGCGTGCGTCACGGATCTGGTGCACGAACTTCCGCCTCTGCGCGTGCTCATTCGCGGGAATTACGGCGATTTCGGACCGCCGGTCGTTCCGGCCGGCCTGAAGGTCCTGTGTGACGGGCCAGCGGCGCTGGATGTGAAAACTCCCTCTCCGGGCTCTCACTCGACGGGACGCCGCCTGGCCTTTGCCCGATGGCTGACCGACACGCGATCGCGGGCGAGCAGCCTGATGGCCCGCGTGATCGTGAATCGCGTCTGGCAACGACACTTCGGCACGGGCCTGGTCGCGACGCCTGACAATTTCGGCCTTTCCGGCTCGCCGCCGACGCACCCGGAACTGCTCGAGTATCTCGCCTCGGAATTCCGTGCGTCCGGTTGGAGCTTCAAGGCCCTGCACCGGCTGATCCTCCATTCGGCCACGTATCAGCAAGCAAGCGCCGGACGAAAGGACGCATTGGCCATCGATCCCAATGACCGCCTCTTGTGGCGGTATCCGCTGATGCGCCTCGATGGTGAAGCAATTCACGACGCGATGCTCGCCGTGTCGGGCGAGCTTTCGGAGCGGTTGTACGGGCCGTACGTGGCGACCGAGCGGGACAAGGATGGCGGCGTGGTCGTTCCTGAAAATGCCGTGGGATCCGGTCGCCGGGCGATTTACCTGCAGCAGCGCCGGACGCAGGTGGACACACTGCTCGAACTCTTCGATGCTCCGGTCATGGTCAATAACTGCGCGGTGCGGGGAACCTCGACGGTCCCCTTGCAGTCGCTGGAACTGTTGAACTCGGACTTCGTCCGCAGCCGTGCGGCGGCCTTCGCGGCGACGACCGGTGCGGGGAACGACCTCGCCGGCGGAGTTCGCCGCGCGATCGCGGTGGCATTCGGACGATCCCCCACGGCGTTCGAAGAGCAGACCTCGGTCCGATTTGTGCAGCAGCAGATCGGTGCCTATCGCGGCGTGAAAAACGCACCGCAACGCGCGTGGAACGATTTTTGTCAGATGCTGTTGGCCAGTAACGCGTTCTTGTACGTCGAGTGAGATTGGAACCGTCACTTCGATGGGAGCTAATTTGAACCCGTTCGGAATCAACCGTCGCGCGTTCCTGGCGAATTACGCGGGAGGAATCGGCGTCTTCGCGCTGGCCCACCTGTTGCAGCGGGAAGCGCGGGGGAAACGGTGCAGCGCCACGGCGGCGCACTGACACAGGTTGCGCCCACGCATGAGCCAAGAGCCAAATCGGTCATCTGCCTCTTCCAGCATGGCGGACCGAGTCAGATGGATCTCTTCGACCCAAAGCCGCAGCTCTCGCGGCACAGCGGCAAGCCCTATCCCGGAAAGCTGGAAATTCATTTCGCCGGACAGTCGAAAAATTTATTGCTGGGTTCGCCTTTCAAGTTTCGGCCCTGCGGTCAGAGCGGCATCGAGCTTTCCGAACTCTTGCCGCACACCGGGCGAATCGCCGACGAGATGACGCTCGTGCGGTCGATGACGACGACTTCGGTCGACCATGAGTCGGCCCTGCGATTGATCCACACCGGGTCGTTCTTCGCCGGCAAACCGACCGTCGGCTCGTGGGTCGTCTATGGTCTCGGCTCGATGCGGGAAGAACTCCCGGCCTACGTTGTCCTCTCCGATCCAAACGGTCTGCCCACCGACGGGACAAAAAACTGGACGGCCGGATTTCTTCCGGCCATCTACCAGGGGACCCCGTTCCGGCCGTCAGGCTCTCCCGTGCTCGACCTCGAAACGCCGCGTGACGTGGTTCCCGAGGCACGGCGGCGGCAGTTGGAATTCCTGCGATCGCTCAACGCCGACCATTTGGGACGCCATCCCGAGAACTCCGAGCTCGAAGCGAGGATCACGAATTACGAGCTAGCGGCCCGTATGCAGACCTCCGTTCCGGAAGCGCTCGACGTCAGCCAGGAATCGAAGGAGACGCATGCGCTCTACGGCCTCGACCGACCGGACACGGCCGAATACGGGAAACGCTGCCTGGTCGCGCGGCGGCTCATCGAACGGGGCGTGCGATTCGTGCAAGTCTTTTTGAGCCGACAGCCCTGGGACACGCACAACAAGAACGCCGAAACGCTCAAAAGCCTCTGCGCGAAGACCGACCAGCCGAGCGCGGCGCTCGTTCACGATCTCAAACGGCGCGGCTTGCTCGACAACACGATCGTCCTGTGGACGGGCGAATTCGGCCGGCTTCCTGTTTCGCAGGGGACCGACGGTCGCGACCATAACCGGCGCGGTTTCTCGTTGTGGCTGGCGGGCGGCGGATTCAAGCGAGGCTATGTCCACGGCGCGACCGACGACTTTGGCTACCAGGCCGCCAGCGATGAGGTGCGGGTACACGACCTGCACGCCACCCTCCTCGACGCGCTCGGCCTCGACCACGAACAGCTGTCCTATCCGCACGAGGGTCGGGACGACACGCTGACTGACTTCGTGGTCACGAGCGCGGAAGTGGTCGACAAGTTGTTCGCCTGAACAGTCGATTGCGGCGATGCACCGTCCGACTGCGCCCCTAAACCCGGGCTGCTTCCCGACGCGGATCGTTTGAGCGCGTCGTCTTCTCCACTCGGGACGGGCAAGCGACGTCGCGCAACAGTGGGACCACCAGAGCAGTCCAGCCCGTCTGGTGGCTGGCTCCGCATCCGCGCCCCGTGTCGCCGTCGAAATACTCGTAGAAGAGGGGATACGGCCGCCATTGCGCATCTTCGGCAAACAATCGCTCGTCACCGTGACACGGGCGCCGCCCGTTTTTGTCCGGTAGAAAGATCCGCACGACGCGCGAGGCGAGTTCCTGCGCCACTTGCTTGAGATTGAGTTTCCGCCCCGATCCAACAGGGCATTCGACTGTGAGTTCATCACCGTAGAAGTGATGATACCGCTCGAGCGCCTCGATCAGCAGAAAATTGATCGGCATCCAGATCGGGCCGCGCCAGTTGGAATTCCCGCCGAAAATCCCCGACGTTGATTCACCCGGTTCGTAATCGACGCAGTGTTCCTGGCCGTCGACGCGGAGCACGTACGGGCGATCCTTGTGAACTCGGGAAACCGAGCGGATGCCGTACGGTGAGAGAAACTCCGTTTCATCGAGCACATAGCGGAGCACGCGCTGGAGCCGTTCGAGAGAGGGAATCGCCAGCAAGCGCCGGCCGTACGAGGTCCCGTCCTTCGATCCGTTTCCGTTCGATCGATACTTGCAGTACGAAATATTCTTCGCCAGATCGGGCCGGTGGTTCAGGAACCATTCCATGCGTTTCTTGAAGCCGGGAAGGCGTTCGATTTGCCGGTCGTCGAGGACCTCGGCTGTGAACAGCGGAATCAGTCCCACGATCGAACGCACGCGCATCGGGAGCGAGCGTCCGTCGATATGCAGCTGGTCGTAATAGAATCCGTCCCCGTCATCCCACAGGCCATTTCCGCCGAACGTGTTCATCGCGTCGGCGATCGCCACGAAGTGCTCGAAGAACTTGGAGGCGACATCCTCGTATTCGGGCGAGTGGGCCGCCAGTTCCAGCGCCATCGAAAGCATCGTCGAGCAGTAGAAGGCCATCCAGGCGGTCCCGTCGGCCTGCTCGAGTCGTTGGCCGGTTGGCAGGGGCTTGGACCGGTCGAAGACGCCGATGTTGTCGAGGCCGAGAAAGCCGCCGCTGAACAGGTTGTTCCCTTCGAGGTCTTTCCGGTTCACCCACCAGGTGAAATTGATGAGCAGCTTGTGGAAGGCGCGGGCCAAAAAGATACGGTCACGCTGGCCTCGCGGGCCGCTCATCTTATAAACGCGCCAGCACGCCCACGCGTGCACCGGTGGGTTGACGTCCGAAAAGGCGAATTCGTACGCCGGGATCTGCCCGTTGGGATGCATGTACCATTCGCGTAGTAGCAGCAGAAGCTGGCTTTTGGCAAACTCGGGATCGATCTTGGCGAACGGAAGCATGTGGAACGCCAGGTCCCAGGCGGCGTACCACGGATACTCCCATTTGTCGGGCATCGAGATCACGTCGCGGTTGAACAGGTGCTGCCAATCGGCGTTGCGAACGTGCTCGTGTCCGGCCGGGGGCGGAGGTTGTCCCGGATCGCCGAAGAGCCATTCCTTCACGGAATAGTGATAAAACTGCTTGTTCCACAGGAGGCCGGCATACGCCTGGCGGGCGATATTTTTCCCCTCGGGCTGCATGTCGGACTCGAGATGGCTGTCATAAAACTCATTCGTCTCCTGAACGCGTTGATCAAAGATGCGATCGAACTCAGCCCCGAAATACGGTTTGGCCGGTGCCTGGTCCTCGGCAAAGAGCCGCAGATGAATCACCGTCTCGCCGCCCGCTGGAACGCTGACCACATAGTAGGGCGCGGCCTTGGTGCCGACGGGACGCGGGCTTAAAGCCTCTTTCTTGCCATCGACGACGAAATCCTGAAACGCGTCTTTAACCGGCCGACCGCCATTGGAAAGCTGGAAGAGCCGCTCGTAGTTCGTTTCGTTCTCGGTAAAGAGATACGACGGTGCTTGGCTGCCGGGCATCGTCTCCGCAAAGAAACGGAACGTTCCCAAACTGACGTGCTTGGCCCGCAAACCGCCGTCCGCATCCATTTCGATGCGGGGTTTGATTTCGCAGCCTTCGTGCGTGCACCCCCACGACCACGAGTTACGAAACCAAAGCGTCGGCAACAGATGCAGCGTCGCGGACTCCGGCCCGCGGTTGGCGACGGTGATGCGAATCAGGATGTCGTCGGTGTTCGCCTTCGCATACTCCGTGACGATGTCGAAGTAGCGGTTGCCTTTGAAGATTCCCGTGTCGACCAGCTCGAATTCGCGGTCGCGCTTGCCGCGGCGCCGGTTCTCGGCCACCAGCCACTCGTAGGGAAAGGCCGCCTGTGGATATTTGTAAAGCCCCTTTAAATACGAATGTGTCGGGGAAGAATCGACGTAGAAATAGATCTCTTTGACGTCCTCCGCGTGATTGCCTTCGGGGCCGGTGAGGCCGAAGAGACGTTCCTTGAGGATCGGATCCTGGCCGTTCCATAACGTCAACGCGAAGCACAATCGGCACTCGCGATCGCAGATCCCCAAGAGGCCGTCCTCGCCCCAACGATAGGCGCGGCTGCGGGCATGGTCGTGGGGAAAATACGTCCAACATTCTCCGGTTGCCGAATAATCTTCGCGCACGGTCCCCCATTGCCGTTCGGCGAGATAGGGGCCCCACCGCTGCCAGTTGGCAGTTCGGTTCCGGGATTCCTCCAAGCGATCATGTTCAGCGGTCATTGCCGGTAAGTATATCGCGGATGGCGGCGGCGACCGACTCGATCGGTCGAGGCCGTGCGGATTTACGCCAAGTTTATCGCCCCGGAACGGGCACTCCGAGGACGGCCTGCAACGGATTTAACGGCGTTTCCGCGTCCGGGACGTGCTGGAGCCCGAATTTCGTGACTTTGGCGTATGCGGTTCACTCGCGCTCGAACGGCGATGCACGCCCGAGTGATTGAAGCCGCCGGCTTCCTGCTCCGTTAACGGTTTGGAGACAGGGTGTGTCTGGAAATGCTCGAGGGAACGACGCAGATCGTCGAGCAGCAAAGTGGCCAGATCCCGGCTAAATCCGTGACGGACCAGGATCCGCTGCACAACGATGTCTTGGCAGTTCGGAGGCATGGAATAAGCCGGCACGAGCCAGCCGCGCGTGCGCAGCCGATCGGCCAGGTCATAGAGCGACCCGGAAAAAGCGGCGCCCGGCTTTAGAGTCCAGGTGACTCCCGGGATGCCGCCCCGGCCATTGTAGACAAGCTCGAACGGGCCCAGGTTGGCGATTTGATCGGCGAGCCAGACTGCCGTCTCGGAACACGCCTCCTGGATCTTCCGAAAGCCATCACGGCCCAGCCTTAAGAAATTGAAGTACTGACAGATCACCTGGCCGCCGGGCCGCGAGAAATTGAGCGCAAAGGTGGGCAGGTTGCCGCCGAGATAATTGACGTCGAAGATCAGGTCCGCGGGCAAATCGTGCTCCTCACGCCAGACGATCCATCCGCAGCCCAGCGGTGCCAGACCGAACTTGTGGCCGGAGACGTTGATCGACTTGACCCGCGGCAGGCGGAAATCCCAAGCGAGCTTGGGCTGCAGGAAGGGAGCCAGAAATCCGCCGCTCGCCCCGTCGACGTGGACAGGAATGTCGAACCCGGTTCGCTGTTCAAACGCGTCGAGCGCCCGGCAAATCGCCTCCACCGGCTCATATTGCAAGGTAAACGTGATGCCCAACGTCGGCACGACTCCGATCGTGTTCTCGTCGCAGCGTTCGACCACGGCCTTGGGAGAGAGAAGCAGCCGATCGTGTTCCATGGGCACTTCGCGAATTTCGACGTCGAAATAGCGTGCGAACTTGTGCCAGCAAATTTGGACAGGGCCCGTGATGAGGTTGGGCCGCTCGGTTGATCGGCCGGCTGCCCTTTGCTGTTCACGCCACTTCCATTTGAGGGCGAGTCCACCCAGCATGGCGGCTTCGCTGGAACCAGTCGTCGAGCATCCGATTGTTCGCGCACCGTCCGGAGCGTTCCACAAGTCGGCCAGCATGTGGACACAGCGCGCCTCGATCTCGGCCGTTTGGGGATACTCCTCCTTGTCGATCATGTTCTTGTCGACGCATTCGTCCATCAAACGGCGGACTTCCGGCTCGACCCAGGTCTGGCAAAAAGTCGCCAGGTTTTGGCGCGAGTTGCCGTCCAAAAGCAGCTCGTCCCGGAGCGCGGCATAGATCTGGGCGGCGGGAGCCTCGTGTTTCGGAAATTGATAACGGGGCAAAGCCGCGCCAAGCTCGGCGGTCGCATAGATGTCATCGACGAGCCTCGACTCTTTTGACCTGGTCTTATGCAAAGGCATCCGAAAACCTTTCACCAATCGGAACGGAAACTCGTTGGCCGAAAGACTTTTTGAATTGGGCACCGCATTCTAGCAACGAACGAGCCGACGCGGACGAGCCACTTAAAATCGGTCGGGAGGCCGGTTAGAATAAAAGTTTGAGATTTCCCGCCACGTTGCCTTCCCGAAGGTCTCTCCTCCATGGTCCGACAAGCGCACACTCGGAACCAACACAAGCCGCTCCGTTCTTGGATTTTGCTGCTGGCGACTGCCGTTTGCGGCACGTGGACGGCAACAACCGCGGCGGCGGACCAACCGCTGCGGTCTGAGGCAGCCCTTTCGATGACCTTCGACGAATCCGCGGGCGACGCGAAGGTCGCTGTAACCGGAGTCTCCGAAGCCTTCGGCGCCAAACTGGTCGGCAGCCCCAAGCGCAGTGCCGAGTCCTTTCTGGAGCCAGGCGGGCAAAAGCGCTCTGCTCCTCGATGCGTCCAAAAGGCAATATGTGCGGCTGGCCGATATTCCGTACCTCGATCGTCCCGACGCGGTGACGCTGAGCCTCTTTTTCTTGAGCCTTCATACTCCCGCCGATCAGAATCCGCACGGCATCCTGGGCAAGCGTTCGGAAGGTCCGCGGGGGACAAACTACGGCATCAACTACATCCCGGCCTCCGACATCTTTCAGGTGTACGTCAATGACGGCCGTGGATTTCACATCGCCAATTACAGCGCCCGCAAAATCATCGGGACGCGTCGGCTCGTCCATCTCACGGCCACACTCGAGGTCGGTGATGCTCCGTCGCCGAAAGCGGACAACAAGCGGGATGATCTCCTCGTGCGGCTGTTTGTGAACGGTGAGGCGGCGCGGCCAAAATCCGTAACGGGGGGCGTCCTGCATGGCACCGACGTCTGGTTGACAAAACTCAATGTCGCCGGCCTGCTCAACGACGCTCCTTTGACGTTGGGAAGCAGCACGCCGCAAACGGAATTTACGAGCGGCCTCGTCGACGAGTTTCTGCTCTTCACGCGGGCTCTCTCGCCGTCGGAAGCACATCGCCTGTTTCTCGAAATGGCCGGGCCCGACGGACCCAAATTGGCGAAACGCGAACTGCAATCGCGTCCTGTTGTCGCACCTCCGGTGATCGAGTCGATTTCGCAACTTGGCTTGCAAATCGGTCAGACGACGCGCTTGTCGATTCAAGGGAACGGCCTGACGGGAGAGCCGCGGGTCGATCTTCCCATTGCCGGCATCAAGCAAACCGTCGTTCACGGCTCGGATAAAAGACACCTCATGGTCGATCTCACGTTGCCGAGCGACGTGCCTCCGGGAATCTATCCGCTGAGCGTGGTGACGAAACAGGGTCTCAGCAAGCCGGTCGGCATCGCGGTGGACGGCTTGCCACAATGGCTCGTCGGCGACAGCACGCCCGATCATCCGTCGTCGCTTCCGGCCGCCTTTTCGGGCCTTTTGTCGGGAGCCGGGCAAAGCCGCGTTTACTTCAACGGGAAGGCGGGTGCCCACGTTGTTGCCGAGGTCGAAGCCAAACGCATCGGTTCCGGCATGGACCCGGTCCTCGAACTCAAGAATCTCTCCGGCACGACGGTCGCAATTGAATGGGGCAAGGCCTATCTCCGCGGCGATGCCCGCATTGAAGCGACGTTGCCGATCAACGGGACTTATTTTGTCGAGCTGCACGACCTGGAATACCGCGCGCCGGGCGACAGCCCGTTCCGACTGCTCGTTGGTGACTTTTCGGCCGTGGACCAATACTTCCCCGCCGTTGCCGAGCGCGGAAGCGAACTGAGTGTGAAGCCGATCGGCACTGGGCTCCCGACAGGAACGGTGATTCCCGCCGACCTCAAGGACAGTCATGCCGGTCTGGCGACGTTTTTGACAGTGCCGCGAGAGTTGCACGCGTCCGGTCCGCTGCCGCCGCTACGAATCAGCGACGGGATTGAAATTGTGCAAGTGGCCCAACCCGGCCATCAATTGCAGACGATCGACGCCCGGTTTGCCGACAAGCGGTCCGCGCCTGTCGCCGTGAACGGACGACTGACGAAGACGGGACAGATCGACCGCTACCTCTTGGCCGTAACTCCCGGCAGGCCACTCGCACTTTCGGTCGACGGTCGATCGTTGAACTCGCCCGTCGACGGTGAGATCTCGGTCCGTTCTTATCCGGGTGCGAAGGTGCTGGCGACGGACGGGGGAACACCCGGTGCGGCCGCCAAAGGAATGCAGTACCGGGTACCGGCCGACGTGGCGTCAATTGAGGTGGACGTCCGCGATCTGCTCGGACGCGGCGGGCCTCATTTTGTTTATCGACTGCGGATTGCGCCGGCCGGGCGGCCAAACTTCCGTCTCACCTGTCTCGATTCGCGGATCAACGTTCCGCGCGACGGTCGCGCGGTGGTCGAGCTGCGAGTCGACCGCATGGGTTACGCGGGGCCGATCGATCTCAAAATCGAAGGGAACGACAACATCGCGATCGCTCCTTCACAGCTTCCGGCCGAAGGTGGAAGCCGGAAAGTATTGGTGACATTCAACACGACCGCGAAGCCGCTTGACGGAGTTGAGCGACTGCGGATCGTTGGCCAATCGGTGGGGATCACTCCGCCCGTCCGCCGTGTGGCGGTCATTGAATCGCCCAATCAGGCACAATTAGCCGGATTTCTTGATTTAATCCCTGTCGCACCCACGGCGGAATCTCCCGCGAAAATTGAGATGGACACGTTGCCGAGCTTTGTGCTCAAGGGCGTTGACGCCGAATGGCCGGTGGCGGCCGCCCCGATCGCCAAACAAGCCGGCGATTGGCTGAGACTCTCGCTCATTTCGACCGAAACAGCTCGGCCCAATCAGCTGGGAAAGCGACGCAAGGTCAAACGGCTGATCGCCGCCCTGCCCGATCAGGGACTGTCGACGGCGATGGGCAAAGGGAGCCTGAAAGTCTCTGTCCCGCTCGACATCGCCGAGCCGGCCATCGATTTCGTCATCAAGGCGGACGTGGTTTCCAATCCGTACTCCAACCGAGTCCTCGCGACGAGTTACTCCAAGCCGTTCCGAGTGCTCGTGCAGGATGCGCTCGGCCTGCGGATTGACCCGGCCAGCTTGAAACTTGTCGCAGGAACCGGGGGTAAGGTACGCGGCAAACTGTTCCGCCATCCGGCCTTTCGGCAGAAGGTCAATGTGGCGATTACCGGCCTGCCAGCGGGATACGGCGCCGCACCAGTGACGGTCGCCGGCGACAAAACGGATTTTGAAATCCCGATGACCGCTCCCAAGGAGGGAACTGCCCGTTCCATACCGAACGTGTCGGTCACCGTGGCTTTGGCGGACGGCAAAGTCCCCATCACGCAGCCCCTTGATTTGAAAGTTGCACCTCCCGCCACGCCTGCCGCGCCGAAGAAGAAGTAACGGCCGGCCCCGTCCGAACCCGAACGCGTGGGACAACGGTTGGGCACGCGACGCCCGGCAACTCTCTCGATCGCGCACGCCGTTCCGGCCGTGGCGCCTGCTTCGGATGTGCCGGAGATGTTCATCCTTTCGGTCGTTCGGGCGCGATCCAATCGGAGGGAGCAGGTAACTCGTGGCCGATAACGCGGTTATGCCGCCGCGCCGCACAAAGCACGAATACCGCCGCCGGAATGACGAAAAGAAGGACAGCGCTCGGTCGGGCACATTGGCCCTTGCGCTCTCGTCCTTCCCACGTGCCGGGAGTTTCGGCAATGAAGCGACTAACGCCTGCGGCGGTCACGCTGATGACGGTTGTCGTTGTCAGCCTATTGGTGACCGCCTACTTCGCCAAGGTGCTCCTGGCCGAGGAACCGAAGGCGAGGCTTTTCGACGCTGCCCAAGCGCCGTCAGCCAACGAATCGCGGCAGCATTTGACCGACGCGCCCAAAACGCCGCCTGTTGAATTCCGCGAAATTCCGATGGCCCTGGGGACGATGGATCCGGGAACCCAAGTCACCGCCGCGCTCTTGGGCACCGGACGCGTGCGGGCCGATTCCGTGCAGCCGGAGACGCTCCTTTCTGAACGCGCTCTCATTGGCCGTTTCGTGAAAGAGCCGATTCAGGCGGGCATGCCGATCCGCTCAAGCCAACTCTATCAGCTAGGCGAACGTCCCCCCCTCGAGGTCGCGCCGGGAATGCGAGCGGTTTCGATCACGTTCTCGCATCGTGGCTCGTTCGTGGGCGGGCTCTTGCGGAAGGGAGAATATGTCGACGTCTATCTGACTCCTCGCACCAGCGAGTCGAGCGACTCGCAGATTCAGGCCGGTCTAACGATTACCCTCCTGAATGGGGTTCGCGTGCTCGCCGTTGGCGACACGGCTGCGGCCGATTCTTCCAGTTCGGGATCGCTCAATACGGTGACGCTCGAACTGACTCCCGAACAGGCCAACATCCTGATCCTGGCCCGCGAAAAGGGGGAAATCGCGCTGAGTTACAACCCCGACGGCAAGGGCACAGGAGGAGTGGCCGCGAAAAACAGCGAGCGCGCCACGATGGCCGAAATCCTCGGCCAGGGAAAAGCCGAATCACCCTCTCCCGCAGCGCACGACAACCGGGCCCCATTCACAAGCGAATTCTTCAAAGGGACCAAGCGAACCACGCTGGAATTTGAAAACCGCAACGACTGACGCGCGGCAGAGACCGCCGAAAACCCGAAACACGTCAGCCAGACCCCGACATCCGAATCTCACTGGAAAAATGACCCAAAAATGATTGCCGGCCCGCGAGTTCGGATCGACGACCGCAAATCGTTCCAAAAACTGAAGACGACGCTCCATCGCCGTGTGGTCGACGCGATCGATCCGTCGCGGAGCGCCGCGTTGGACGAAGAGGAATTGCGGCACCAATTGCGGGCCTTGGTGACACACATCTGCTCGGCTGAACCCGTGAACCTTGCGGGCGAAACCCGTGAAGCCATGGTGGGCGAGATCCTCGACGAGATTTACGGTCTTGGTCCTCTCGAACCGCTGCTGGCCGACCCGACGGTGAGCGAGGTCCTGGTCAACGGTCCCGACAGCGTGCGGATCGAGCGCAACGGCCTTTTGGAAGGGACGGAGGTCCGGTTTGCCGACGAAGCCCATTTGCTGCGGCTCATTCACCGTCTCGTCGAAGAGGCGGGGCGGCGGATCGATGAACGCTCACCGATGGTCGATGCCAGGCTCCCCGACGGCTCACGATTGACGGCGATCATTCCCCCCTTGGCGGTTCGCGGCCCGATGCTCTCTCTCCGCCGCTGTCCCTTGGATTCCCTGCGGTTTGAGGAGTTGGTGCGGCGCGGGACGCTGACGGGACAAATGGTCGACTTCCTGGTTGCCGCCGTCCGCGGACGGCTCAACATCCTGATTTCGGGAGGAAGCGGAGCCGGCAAGACGACGCTACTCAACAATCTCGGCCGGGCGATTCCCCGCAAGCAGCGAGTCGTCACGATCGAAGAAACGGCCGAGCTCTCGCTCGACCAGCCCGACGTCCTCTCACTCGAAACGCGGCCGTTGACCGCGACGGACGTGAGTGAGACGACGCCGCGCGATCTGCTGAAAAACTGTTTGCGGTTGCGGCCTGATCGCATTTTGCTTGGGGACGCACGGGGAAGCGAAGTGCTCGGCCTGTTACAGGCCATGAATTCGGGCAACGACGGTTCGATGTGCAGCGTGCACGCGAACGACACCCGCGATGCGCTCTCGCGAATCGAACTTCTGGCCAACTTGTCGGGCATCGAGTTTCCACCCTCGGCGGCCCGCGCGTATATCGCATCGGCCGTCCGGATCCTGATCCATGTGGGTCGATTGGACTCGGGGGAGCGGAAAGTATTGCGAATCTCCGAATTGCGCGGAGTCTTCGACGGCCAGTACCAGGTGGAAGACCTCTTCGTCTTCCGCATGGCCGGCCGCGACGACGAGGGACGCGTGCAGGGTTCGTTTTATTCGACGGGAATCGAGCCGGACTCGCTCTCACGTCTGGCGATGCTCGGCGTCGAAGTTTCACGCGACCTGTTTATGCCTCGCGAGTTGAACGTCGGCGGCCACTATGTGATGAAGGGCTAAGCGATGAGCTCCGGCACGGCGAACCGGCCCCGAATCGAGCCGCGGCCCGAATTTGCGAAAATCGTCCGCATCGACGATTCCTACGCGGCGCCCGACAGCGGCTCGACTGCGGCGCAAATCAATGGCCGTTTTGACCGCCTGATGATTCAGTCGGGGTCGAGCACGGCGCCAGGGGTCGTCTTGCGACTGTGCATGTTGGCCGGAATCACCTGCGGCGGGACCATCTTCGTCGCGACGGAGAATCTTCTGGGGACGGCGGCCGGCCTCACAATCGGAGCGCTCTTGCCAATCACTGCGCTCGCCTGGATGCGGATGCAGAGACGCCGGACTTTGCGGCGGCAATTGCCCGTGTTGATCGACGGACTTCTCCAGGCGGCTCGACAGGGACGGGGCCTGGCCGTCGGCCTCGAGACAGGGTCCGCCGACACTCCCGCGCCGCTCGCCGATGAAATTGGGCTGGCTATCCGGCGACTGCGGATGGGGGTTGACGTTGAAACGGCGTTCGCCGACCTCCCTGAACGCACGGGCCTTCACGCGATGTCGGTGTTCGTGACGGCGCTTGCCCATCACGATCGGACCGGCTGCGATCTGGTCCCGTTGCTGGAACGAACGGCAAAGCGCATCGCGGACGGCGTTTAACGCCTTCCAGGGCCGGCCAGCACGCAATTGCAATCGACAGATGCCCCTTGAGTTGGCCGGTTGCCCCGCGATCGGTTGACGCGCCACAATAGATGGATGCCGTCTCAGAAACGCCGCTCGCGCAACCGCTCTGCCAAAGAAAGCAGCACGGCTGGTCGCGGAGCGCCCGCGTCGTTAACAGCCGCTGAGCGATTTGCCGGCTGGCGGCGTCCGCTGACGCTGGCCGCTCTCTTAATCACAGCCACCCTGATCGTCTATGCGCAGGCCTGGCGATTTGGGTTTGTGCTGTTCGACGATCCGACTTATGTCAGCGAGAATCCTCGCGTGCAGACGGGCCTCTCACTCGAGAACATCGCCTGGAGTTTCACCACCTTTCGCGACGGCAACTGGATCCCGTTCACGTGGCTGTCGCTCATGCTCGATACGACGGTTTTCGGCTTCCATGCGACGGGCTACCACGTCACGAATGTTCTGTTGCATCTCGCCAACACCGTGCTCGTCTTTGCATTCCTCGCGCGGGCCACCGGCAACCCGTTGCGAAGCGCGTGCGTCGCGGCCTTGTTTGCCCTGCATCCGCTACATGTGGAATCCGTGGCTTGGGTCACGGAACGCAAGGACGTGTTAAGCACCTTGTTTGGCTTGTTGGCGATTGTGACGTACGTGAACTATGCGACGGGACGAGGACGTTGGAATCTCGCAGCCTGTGTTATCTGCTTCGTCGCGAGCCTGCTGTCGAAACAGACCTTGGTCACGTTGCCGTTTGTGCTGCTGCTGCTCGATTTCTGGCCCTTGAACCGTTTCTCCGACCGAGCGGCCCGTCTGCGGCTCATCGCCGAGAAAATTCCACTGCTGGCAATATCGGTCATCGCGTGTGCCGTTACGGTGACGGCCCAGCGCAGCGGCCACAACGTCGCGTCGCTGACGAGCTATTCGCTCCTCACTCGCTTCCTGAACGCCGTCGTCGTGTATGGGACATACCTGGCGAAGACATTCGTTCCGTATCACTTGTCGGTCTTTTATCCCCATCCGGGCGAGCACTTCTTGCGCTGGCCGTCGTGGTCGCGGCGGCCCTGCTGACGGCAGTCAGCGTGACGGCCATCGCTTTGATTCGCCGGTGTCCGTACCTTTTTGTCGGCTGGGCTTGGTATTTGGGGACTTTGGTCCCCATGATCGGCATTGTGCAGGCGGGCCGCCAGCAGATGGCGGACCGTTACACCTATTTTCCACTCCTTGGAATCTTCCTCGCCCTCGTCTGGCTGGCCGCCGATTTGCTGCGGGGCGGCGTTCGCGTCCGGCGCGTGCTGGCAGGAGCCGCGGTCACGGTTTTGATTGTCTGTGCCGCCGCCACGTTCGTTCAAGCGGGCTATTGGCGCGATAGCATCGCCCTCTTTCGGCACGCGTATGAATGTGACGAGGACAATCCGGTGGCTGCCAGCGCCCTGGGAAGCCGGCTGGTCGAAACGGGGCGAATGGAAGAGGGTCTTGCGCTACTTGAGTCCGCCGTCCGGCTGGCGCCCAAAGACGCCGAAGCTCATTTCAACCTGGCCGTCGGACTCGAGAAATCTGCACAAACCGACGCGGCTGCCGGGCAGTACGAGACGGCACTGACGCTCGACGATTGGGATCCGCGGGCACACACAAATCTGGCCCGAATCCTGTGGAAACGAAACCAACTTCAGGAGGCCAGGCAGCACTTCCTTCGCGCGATTGAGATCGACCCGGACCACGTGAGCGCCTACGTCAACCTGGCCGCCTTGTGCGGTCAGATGGGCGATTTCGCCGGCTCAATCGCCTACAACCAGCGCGCAATTGAACTCGACCCCGGGTCGTCGCTCGGTCACTACAATCTGGCTCTGGCCCTGCGGGCCCAGGGTCGATTCGACGATGCGATCCGTCACTTCGACGACGTATTGCACCTCTCACCAAACGACGCCGACGCGACGAGAGAGCGGGCCCGAACTCTGGAGATGCGGCGGGGCTCTTGAGAGCCCTCGGCTTGTGGCCTCCGCTAAGCGATCATGCCGTGGGCTTGCAGCAACTGCCGCACTTCCCGCCCAGTCGAACAGCGCAGCACGGTCGGGCCGAGCGTCGAGACATCACGAATCGAGAGATTCCCGAGTGCCTCTGCGATCCGGCTGACATGGGATCGGGAAACGCTGATTCGACGCACGCCTAAAGCCAGCATGAGAGCCGTCAGCTTCGGCTCTCCCGCCAGCTCGCCGCACATCGTGACGGGCGTGTTGTGAGCGTTTCCCACTTCGACGATCCGGTGCAGCAAACGCAGGACGACCGGCTGAAGCGGATCATGATAGGACTCGACGAACTCGTCGTCGCGATCGGCCGCCAAAAGATATTGCGTCAGATCGTTGAGCCCGACAGAGATCGAATCGACGTGGCCGATCATGTCCTCAATCAGGAGTGCGGCCGACGGAACCTCCACCATCGTCCCCAGCCGAAAGGGCAACGCGTCGCCTTCCGCGGTTCCGCAAATACGGGCCAGCTCGCCGCGCATCTGCAGCAGCGTGTCGAGCGTATCGATCATCGGCAACAACACCGTCAGCGGCCGCATCCGTCCCAGGCGGGCCAGCGCCCGCACCTGCGGTTCGAGAATATCGGGACGCGCCAGGAGCAGCCGGACCCCGCGGATGCCGAGGCTCGGATTGCGGTTGACGGGGATATCGGCATAGGCGGGGCATTTCTCCGCCCCGAAATCGGCAAGGCGGATATTCAGTTCGCCTTCGCCTAAGGCCGTCGCCACGCGGCGATACGCCCGGAAACTGTCCTCCTCCTCCGGCCAGGAGGCGCGGTCCATGTAGAGGAATTCGGTGCGGAAGAGGCCGACTCCGGCAAGGCCTGCCGCGGTCGCGTTTTCGGCTTCCAGCGGATCGCTGATATTGAGCAGCAGGGCAACGCTCACGCCGTCCTGCGTCGTCTTCGGGACGCGTGCCAGGTGCGAGAGGGGCGCCGGAGTTTTTGCTTCGCGGATGCGGCGGACGGTTTCTTCGTCGGCCGGTCCCGGATCGACGATGACGAGGCCGGCCGCGGCATCGATCACCACCGGTGCGCCGTCGCGAATGCGTGTTGCTGCCCCTTCAATTCCCGTCACCATGGGAACGCCCAGGCCGCGGGCCAGAATCGCGGTATGCGATTTCGAGCCGCAACTCTCCGTAATCACGGCGACAACGCCTTGGTGGACGTAGCGGACCAGTTGGCTCGGCACCACCGAGGAAGCGACGATCACATCGGCCGTCGGCGCTTCGGGGGCGCCGTGTCGTCCAGGCACCGCACCAGCCGCTGGCCGACATCGAGAATGTCAGCCGCCTTGTCACGAACCATCGAGACGTCGCTGTCTTTGAACGCGTTGTGAAACTCGATGGCGACGCGTGCGACGGCGGCTTCGGCCGACTGCAGGTTTTTATGGATCTCCTCCTCGATCCGGGCCGTGAGCTTCGGATCGCCCAGAATCGTCGCCTGGGCGGCAAAAATGCCGGCATCCTGCGCGGCCCCGCTGCGTGAGCAAGTGCCGGACGCTGTCGAGCTCACGAGCGGCGCGGCGCGGGCCGCCTTCGAGCCGGTCGACTTCCTCGTCAGCGCTGTGCACGCTCTCGCGCGCCAGCGCGGTCGCCAGCCAGCTGCCGACGTCGACAACGTGGATCCGCCCCTCGGAAATACCGGCAGCGACGCATTTCCCGCGGAAGATCATTGATGTTAGCGCATGGCGGCGGCAGGAGCGGGAGGAACCGGCTTGGTCGACTTGTGCTCCTGCCGGCCGGCAATCCAGAGGACGGCGGGGCTGGCAATGTAGACCGTGCTGTAGACGCCGGTGATCATGCCGCAGAACAGAGCGTAGGCGAAACCATGCAGGCTTTCCCCGCCGGCAACGTAAAGCACGAACACGACGACAAACACGGTGAACGAGGTCAGGAAGGTACGGGCAAGGCACTGGTTGACCGCCAGGTTGACCAGCTTCCCGGAGATCATCGGGTTCTTGCCTTTGATTTCGCGCAGGCGGTCAAACACAACGATTGTGTCGTTGAGCGAATAGCCGGCAATCGTCATGAAGGCCGCGATCATATCCATATCGATTTTGAAGTTTTGCAAGCCGAGATAATGCGTAAAGGGAAGGAAGCGGCTGGCGTACGCGCCGACGGCAATCATCCCCAACACGAGCAGGCAGTCGTGGATACACGCCAGAATCAGGGCCAGGCCGTAGACGACGCGTTCGAACCGGAACCAGAGGTAGATAATGATGGCCACGAAGCTGACGGCCAGGGCTTCGATTGCCTTCTGCTTCATTTCCTCGGCCACACCGCCCTCGAATGTATTGACCTGATCGAAGGCGGGAGAAGCCGCCATCGTCTTTTCCATGTTCGCCAGCGCCTTTTGCACTTCGGCTTTCGGGATCGCCGCCGCGGTCTTCAGTTCCATCTCGGAAAACCGCTTCACACTGAACTGGCCCGCCTTCATTCCCTGCCCCGCGGTGCCGACAAACTCGACAAGATTGGACGCCTGCTCGACTTTCGTGCCCAGCAGCTTGTTGAGTTCGCCCATGAAATAATCGTGGGCCGTTGCCGTGTTGATTTCGGAGCTGAACTTCAACGGCGACTTGATTTCCGCCGGCAAACCGCGCGGCATCGGGGTCGATGGCAGCCACCGGCTCTTTTCCTCCGGCGGGAGGCGTGGGGGTCGCCGGAATCGCGGTGACCGCACCGTACTGCATGGTCACGCGGCGGAGTCCTGTCCCGGCAAGGGCTGCGGCGACCTCTTCGCGGACTTTCCGCAGATCCTGCTCCTTGGTGCGGACGCGGAATTGCTTGCCTTCGTCGCCCGTCTGGGGTTCGCCGGGCATCGTCAGGCGTTCCAGCGAAATGTCTTTCAGCTGGCTCTCGAGCTTCTGCCGGACCTCGCTGATGTTGTGAGGCTCCGTGAACTGGAACGTCACCATCGTGCCGCCGCTCAAGTCGACGTCGTAGTTGTCGACACCGCGGTACGCGAAGCACGCCAGACCACCGATGATGATCACGGCGGAGCCAAACCAGCAGTACTTCTGCTTGCCGATGAAGTCGATCTCGGTGTGGCCCAAGAGCTTGACCATCTTGAGCTTCGTGATCCACCGTTTTCTCTCGGCGATCTCAAACAAGAGCCGCCCGAAGTACAACACGGTGAACAAGCTCACGACCAGGCCGATAAACAACGTCACGGCAAAGCCGCGGATCTGGTCGGTCCCGATCATGTACAAGATGACGGCGGAGATCAGGGTCGTCATGTTCGAGTCGATGATCGCCGAAAAGGCCCGGTCGAACCCGTTTTTGATCGCCATCCGCAAGCTCGAGCCGCGCTCCAGTTCTTCGCGCATCCGCTCGTAAATCAGCACATTGGAGTCGACGGCGATACCGATCGTGAGCGCGATACCGGCGAGACCGGGCAGCGTGAAGGCCGAGTCGATGACGGCCATGCTGCCGAAAAGCAGGACCAGGTTCAGGCTCAAACAGATGTCGGCCACCATGCCGGAGAACCGGTAGTAGAACAACATGAAGATGTAGACGAGAATCGACGATAGCACGATGGCGCGCATGCCCTTCTGTTGCACGTCGAGTCCCAAGGTGGGGCTGATGGTCAGCTCACTGATCGGCTCGGGAATGAGCGGGACTTCGAGTGCTCCGGCATTGAGGACGTTAATCAGCTCATTGACCTCGACCGTCGTGAAATGCCCTTCAATGATGCCGCTCCCCCCTGTGATCGGCTCGTTAATGCCGGGCGCCGACTGGATTTGATCGTCCAAAAGAATCGAGAGCCGGCTGTGAAAGCCGTCAGCGGAGGGGCCATTTTCGGTGGTCAGGCGTCCAAAAAGGGAGGCTCCGGTCGAATTGAAAGTGAAACCGACGCAGATCCCGCCGCTGCGGTCGACGGTTTGATAGGCGCGCGTCAGATACTGTCCCGTCACGCGGCGTTTCTGCGGTTCGTAGACGACCAACAATTCGCGAACCTTCTGGCCCCCGCGTTCGACTTCCCGTTGCACCGTTTCCGATCCGGGGTCGGCATAAACAGGCTTCTGTGTGCGGACTCCGTTCTTTTCTTCCCAGCCGACTTCGCGCCACGCCGCCACGACCTGGCCTTCACGTCGCAGGACGGGGTCGGGGCTCGCCTGTGCCTGGCGAATGATTTCGCGGTGTTTCCGCATATTCGCCAAAATGGCGAATTCGAGCGTACCCAGGCGGGTCATCTGCTTCTTTTTCTGTTCGACCACTTCGCGGTCGGCGCCTGGGATAATGACTTCGATGCGGTCGCTGCCGACCTGGCGAACGGTAATCTGCTCCTGGGCCGCCGGGTCAAGTCGCCGCGTGACGGCACCGATCAGCCGCTGCATGACCTGCGGCGTGATTTTCTTTTCTTCCTGCGCTGCCTTTTCCGTGTCGACCTGGAAGATGAGGTCGGAACCGCCGGCCAGGTCGATTCCGAGGCGGAGTGCGTCCTTCAGACTTCGTCCCTGCACGAGTCGCCAGGCGAAAGGGGTCACGGCCAGGAAGAGCGTGAAGAGGACGAGCCCGATCCGCATCGAGACGTCTTTCATCCGGAGGGCCCGAGCCAACAAAGTCCCAATCACGAAAGGAAGCACGATCACGGCGGCGACCAGCAGGAACAGCACCCAAGCCGACGTCTGGGCTGCCTTCGCGGCGTCGGCCGTCGTCTGAGCCGGGACTACGGCCTGGGCCAGCGTGAGCCCATTCAATAATCGTTCGAACATCGATCAGCGTCCTTTGAGGGAAAACTGCATCGTTCAGTTTTCCAACGAATAGTGTCAGTTGGCGACAACCGGGCGGTTGGCCATTAAGTCTTGTTGTCCTTGAGCGACGGATCGTCCTTCGCCTCGGCGTACGGACCTTGGATTGCGGACCGCAGAAAGTCCATGCGGGTGCTGTCGTTGATTCTCAGCGTCACGACCTTGCTCTCCGGCTCAATGTTGGCGATCGTCCCGATGATCCCGCCGATGGTGACCACGCGATCGTTTTTCTTGAGAGCCTTGAGGGTTTGATCTTGTTTTTCCCGCTCCCGCTTCTGAGGACGGATCAGCAGAAAATAGAAGATGATCGCGATCAAAAAAGGGGCGCCGCGAACCCCAAGATCCCGCCTGCGCCGTCAGGCGCCGCTCCGGGCGCCGTCGCCTTTGGCGCATTGGCCGCCAGCAACAAAAAATGCTCGACGAGATCCCCCATGCGATTCCTTCCCTTTGCCGCATTGATCGGCACGGCGTGTCTTGGCAGCCGATTTCCAGGCCAAAATGAATGACTCCCGGCGCGCAACGCCGCCCGGAACCGGCTCTTGCGCCGTAATCTTAGACGGACATCTCCCATCGAGCAAGCTGAAGGGAGCGGAACTCGAGTCCGCGGTCCGCACAGAGGGCAGCACGCAGGTCTCGCATCAAACGCTGATAGAAAGCGACATTGTGCAGCGACAGCAGGATTGGCCCCAACATCTCGTCCGCGAGAAACAAATGCCGCAAGTAGCCGCGGCTGAACTGCCGGCAAACGGGGCAGTCGCACGCTTCATCGAGGGGCCTTGTGTCCCGCAGATGGCAGGCATTCCGCAGCCGCAATAGGCCCTGGCTGGTAAACGCCGTCGCGTTGCGCCCGTTCCGCGTCGGCATCACGCAATCGAACAAATCGACGCCTCGCAACACTCCTTCCACCAGGTCAATCGGTCGCCCCACCCCCATCAGGTAACGCGGTCGGTCAGCCGGCAAGAGCGGCACGGTGGAATCCAAGGCCGCATACATCGCGGCGGGCTCTTCCCCCACTCCCAGACCGCCGATGGCATAGCCCGGGAATTGCAGCGGGAGCAACCCCTCGGCCGATCGGGCCCGCAGCTCCGGATTGGTTCCGCCTTGGACAATGCCAAACAGGGCCTGATCGGTTCGTCGCTGTGCCTCCTTGCAGCGTGCGGCCCAACGGGTGGTCCGGTCGACCGCCGCTTCCAACTTGTCTACGCTCACGCCATGAGGCGGGCACTCGTCCAGGCACATAATACAGTCGGCCCCGAGCGATTCTTGAATGTGGATCGCCGTTTCGGGCGACAGCGTGAACGGGCTCCCATCGATGTGCGAGCGGAAAACGACTTGCTCGTCGTCAATTTTTGTCAGCTTGGCCAAGCTGAAGACCTGAAAGCCGCCGCTGTCGGTCAGAATGGGGCCGTTCCAGCCCATGAGCCGATGCAGACCGCCCAATTCTTCGACAACTTCGGCTCCCGGCCGCAGCGCCAGATGGTACGTGTTCGCCAGCACCATCTGGACGCCGGCCGCCTTGAGCTGCTCGGGTGTCAGCCCTTTGACGGTGGCCGCCGTCCCGACCGGCATAAAAGCCGGCGTCTGGACCACGCCGTGCGGCGTGCTCCACAAGCAGGCTCGACCGCGCGAGGTGGCGTCACTGTGCTCGAGGTCGAATCGAAAGGCGCTCGCGGTCATTTGCTCTCAGCGAGCGGCCGTGGCGAGATCTGAAACAAATCGGGCGGCCCTCCGCGAGCCCCCGCGCGGAAATCGCAGTGTGAACCGACCGGCAGCGTATAGCTCTGCACGAACTGGTCGCCGACCACCCGCCGGAAGATGAGCGGATCGAAGACCTTGAACTCGTCTGACTTGCCCGGCTTGAGGCGGTAGGGCTCGCTCCAGCGACTGTAGAGATCCTTTGTCTCGTAGACGAGATCGATCTTGCTGGAATTCGTGATCTTCACCCCCGGCTCGTCAAACAAGACCGAAATCACGGGGGGAGACCACTGGACGCCGTCCAGGCGGAGCTTGGCGTAGCCCAAATCGACGTCGGGAACGGGGACCTCGGAGGCGCTGCCGTTTTGAGTCCACGCCCTCCAAGCGGACGTAAAGAGCTCCCGCAGCTTATCGGTCCGGACTTCGGAGTTTTTGGCCGTATAGCCACTCGCGAACTTAGCCGAGGCTTTGACCGACGGCTCGCCGGTCCAGCCAATCCGCAGAGCCCGCTCCGCGAAATTCCGGCGGAGAACGGTGGCGTCGGCGGTCTGCGTCAAATCGAAATCGAGGTCGGCGTACGGCTTCCATTTTCCGCCCGACTGGCTGTCCCGCACCGAAATCTCGATCACGACCTTCGGGACGAGAAATTCAAAGGGGCGCGGACCGCTGGCGGAACCCGCGGGACTTTTCGGAGCCGGGTTCGCGATGGGATCGGCGGCGTTGGCCTTCAATGCCGTCACGCGGATCGGTTGTCCGGGCTTTGGTGATTTTGGAGTGGCCGCCGCGATGCGGGCGGGAGTCTGCGACTGCGCGTCGCGAACTTGAACCGGACTCGACAGCACGAGATCGGCGTTGATTTCCGTATTCGGCGGCAGGGAAGCCACGTCGGGCAGAACGTCCTCGAGCGCCTTGCGATCGGCGAAAACGGCGAACTTGTTATCGGGAATGTCGAGCACGTTCACGCGGGCGACCCCTTCGTCGATCAGCATCCGCGTCAGCGGGGCGAGAATATTGGGGGCAATGCCCAACCGCAGCTCCGTGTCTTGCGGTACCGAATCGAGCGTGATTCCCGCGGGGCGTTCCTCCCGCGGCGTTTCGGGCGCCTTTCGCGGATCGGCCGCCGCGGCCGTGACATCCATCACAAAGGAAATGCCCTTCTCATCGACCGCAACACTCGAGGGCGACACGCGGAGCCGCGGCCGATAAACGGGCAGGGGCCAGATGGCCGAGGCCGACTGCGTCACCTCCTCAAAGGCCAGCCGCTGCTCGAACATCGGCAAGAGCGACGGAACGATCTGGGCCGCCTCTTGTTCGATGCGTGATTTCTGACCGTAAATTCCTTCCACCAGGCCGCTGGAAACCCGTTCCTGCGTCATGCCCAATCCGCTGACGCTGACGCCGTACGGTGGTGTGACGTACCAGTCGTCGTTGGGAATCTCGAAGTGAGTTCCCACGAGCTGCAGTCGCAACTTGCCGTCGAGCACGTAGGGCGTGACGTCGAAGCTCAACCAGATCGGATAGCGGTTGCCGATGACGACGTAAATCGGCCCCGCCACGGCCGAGCGCCCCGATCCGCTCACGTAGGTGGTCCCGATCACCAGGGTGACATTCCGCAGCCCCAACTGAATGTTGAGCAGGTCCTTGGCATACGCCTTGGCCCACACGCGATCGAGCTGGGCCGAGTACGTAATCCCCGAAAACTGCACGCCGAATGTGTAACCCGAGGTGGAAGTCGACGAGGCGATGTCGTTGATCCGGCCGGCCAGTGCATTGGGCGGAATCAGCCGGGGAGCCGAATGAGCCAAAGCGCGAATCGCCTCGTTCCCCAGCCGCACATACAGCGCGTGAGGAATGGTGACGGCCGGAATGAACGGCCCCTCCTCCGCCGGCACGATGGCCGGTCGGCGCTCGGGGTTGTACCGTCGCCGCGTTGGGCGATCCGGAGGACGCCGCCTCCACGGGCTTTGTCGCCGTGGGCGCGAGCATCCATTCGTAAAGATGCTTGTCGCCGTAAGCCACTTTCCACACGTCGTGGCCCACATCGGGGATCTCGCTGTAAAGCGGATGTCCCCCTGCCTTTCGAATCGCATCGATCAACGGCCGCACGGCACTCGGCGGAACGACCGTGTCGGTCGCCCCCTGGAAGGCCCAAATCGGAACGTCCTTCAGGCTCGACGCCCAGGCCGGGTCGCCGCCGCCGGACAAGGGAACCAGGGCCGACCAGTGCTTTGGCTCCGCCGCTCCGATGCTCCAGGTGCCGTAACCACCCATCGACCAACCGGTGAGGACGCGATGAGTGCCGTCAATCGCGAACTCGCGCTCGACCGAAGCGAGGATCGCCAAAGCCCGTTTCCCATCCGGACTTGTGGGAGACCACTCGGTCAGGATCCGCCCCTGCGTATCTTCCGCCTGCGGAAACACGACAAAAAAGGGAAACGTGGCCGCCCGCTCCCGCACGTACGGGCCCAGGCCGATCGTCGTCTGCAACACGCCGTCCGTCCCCCGCTCGCCGGCACCGTGAAGGTACAGGATCACGGGCCATTTCTTGCTGGCGTTGTAAGCCTGCGGCACAAAGAGGACGTATTTGTGCTGGCCCGCCGCATCCTTGAAGATCCGCGTGACAAAGCCGTCGGCGGCCCGGTGTTGCACGCGCTGCGGGCCCTGAGCCCACAGCACCGGCGTTTCGGTTGCGACAAACCACGCGACAAGCGGAAGGGCAAACAGCACTCCGCGCCACAGGTGAGACTGGGGGCGAAGCCGAGGGCGAAATTGAGGGCAAACAAGAGTCAGGCGACCCATGAGAGCGTCCTTTCCACGAACAGGCGGTTGGAGTCAATCTTGGGAGCGTCCGGCTCATCGGCCGAGTCGAAATCAACGATTCGGCTGGCGGCGGCACGTCCTGTGCGCGTCACTTTGCCGACATTATAGGCGCGAAAAGCCCTTCTGGTACCGTGGCGAACCCCCAAGTCGACAACGGCCCGTGCGGAGACGATAGAAATCGCCGGACAAAACGCCACCGGAGCGATTTTTCTGGTTTTTCTGCGGCTAAAAAAAGGGGGGCCCGACCACAGAAAAATCGCTCGACCACAATTTCATCTTTTTTGGCCGCGCCATGGCTGTCGAACCCATTGAGGGGGGTTGACTCGCTGCGTAGAATTGCTTGAGCGAGGATCTTCCACGAACCACGCTCGAGGCCCACCAGACCCGGCCGCGAAACCGGTTCGGTGCCGCAGGGGAGGCGGACGTCGCGAGCGCGGCTCGGTCGAAATGTGGCCGGCGCAGCGCGGCCCGGTCGAAATGTGGCCGGCGCAGCGCGGCCTCAATCGGGATGCTCCTGCTGCCGGAGAAGACGCCGGCATCGACTGCCGCGGAAATTCGTGGCCATCTCAAATTGTTGGCGCTCCGATGGTGCGCCCGCAGAACGAGGACACGCCCGCCACCAACGGGGGACGTGCCATCGCAGCCTGAATGCGTGACAACGACGCACGCAAAATTATCTCGGCTTCGCTTGCGGGGGAGATTCGACCCTTGCCTGGCAAAAACGTGCTTGTGGCTTTCCTTGTCGGACTCCTCGCGTGTTCTTGCCCCATCGCGAGCCCCGCGGCCGATGGACCGACACCCGCCGCGGCGAAGGCGATCTCCGTCGCTCCGCGGACCGCGCGCCCGTCTCGCCGCGACGCGGCCGCGTTTTCGATCCGCGGCACCGTCGTCGATGAAAGCGGGTCCCCGCTGTCGAACATCAAGGTTGCGGCTGCGGAAGGCTTGGGACGCACGCCCGACTTCCTGACGCAAAGCGACGCCGCCGGAAAATTTGCATTTAATTTGCCGGCCCGGTATTCCGTGTCGCTCGTGGCCAGTGATGCCACCAGTGAGCGGATGGGCTTTCTCACCTTCTACGATGTGAGGGACCGCCGGGGAGGGCCGCTGCGTCTCACGTTGCGAAAATCGCGGGCAATCCCCGTCACGGTTGTCGATGGCAAAGGGCAACCGGTCGCCGGTGTGAAAGTGGGTGCCAATTTCTACGTGCTCGGGCCTCGCCTGGCCCCTCGACAGCCCATCGAGCAGGTGACCGACGCTCGGGGAAAAGCCCTGCTCCGCGTCCCCAGCGACATGCCCCTGGCTTACGTCTTTGCCGTCAAGTCCGGCGCCGGGTTCGATTACGTCATTTACCGCCGTCCGAAAGGGCAACGGAGGGCTCGAATTCAACGCCCGGCGGCGATCGATCCCCTTCGGCGGGCGCCCGACGACAGCCGGCCGATCAATTTCGTGCTGAGCGGGGCCCACAAGGTCCGCGTGCATGTCGTCGATGGCCGCCGGCGGGCTTTGCCGGGAGTCCGGGTGCAGACCGACGCGCTCGTGCGGCCGAATAGGGGAGGGCAGGCGATCCTCTACGGAGTTCCGGAATTCGACGTCGTCTCCGATCAACAGGGGCTCGCCGAATTCAATGCGATTCCCGTCGACGCCATGACGCCGATGAATTTGAGCACGCCCGCCGTGGGTCAATCCCTGTACGCGCAGTTGACCTTCAACCCGGCCGATCCGGTCACTGAATTCACGGTGGTCGCCCGCCAGCTCCCCGTGCTCCGTGTGCAAATCACCTGGCCCGACGGCCGGCCGGCTCTCGGCGCGCGGATCCACTACTCGTGGCGGCCTTACTTTGCGCGGCATCGGACCGTTGCACACAAGCACGCGTTTGTACGATGCCGCCGGCGATCTTGATCTCGTCTCCTTCACGAGCGACGCCTACTGCGTCGTCACCGCCACGAGCGACGGCTTCGCCTCGGCCATGGAAGCCCGCGTCGCCCGCATGGAAGAGCCGATCCAGCCCGTGCATCTCGTGCTAAAGCCGGCGGTCCACGTGCGCGGCACGCTGACCTGGGGCAAGGACCGCCGTCCCGACGAGAACGACGCGGTGACGCTCGTCGAACGGGACGACGATCTTTATGCGAAGCTGCCCGAAGAAGAACACTTGCCGCGGACCCATCCGCTGGCGGATGTCGCGCACGTCGCCATCGACGTCCCGCTGCGTGAGACCACGGATGACCAGGGCCGTTTCGACTTCGAGGTCCCTCCCGGCCGGTATGTGATCGGCCCCGGAGCCGTTTACTTGAGCGCAGAATCGGAAAAAATCACGGACGTCGCCGACCTGTTCGACGAGCCGGCGCGGGAATTCGAGATCAAGGACCAGAAAGAGGTCGAGATCAACTTAGAGCGCGAGGATCCCTCCGCGGCTGTGTCACGCGAGAAGGCCCGCCCGCACGGTCTCGATCGCATTCGCCTGCTGGTGACCTATCCGAACGGCCGCCCCGCACCGGAAGCGAGAACGCAGTACGCCGCGCGACTTGATCTCCCGGGCCGAAACGTCGTCGTCGGCACGAGCCGCGCGGACCGGTCCAGCATTCCCTTCCGTCGCGACGGCACCTACGCAATCAGCGCCACGAGCGACGGCTTCGCCTCGGCCATCGTGAACCGCGTCGCCCGCACGGGACAACCGGTGGAACCGGTCCATCTCATTCTGAAGCCGGCCGCCCGCGTGCACGGCCGGATCACCGTGGGCAAGAACCGCCAGCCGGCCACCAATGTGCGCTTCCTGGTAATCCAGCGAAACGAAGACGGTGACCCCAAGCCGCCGGCAAGCGAGCGGCCCCCCGATGACCGTACGACCCAGAACAGCCCGGCCGCAGCCGACATTCCCATCTCCAACGCGACGAACCGCAGGGGGCGTTTCGAGTTCTACGCGGCCCCCGGCCGCTACGTGCTCATTCCTGAAAGACGGTCCCTCGGCAGCGGGTTCAATCCTCAGGAACTCCCCACGCTGATCAAGAACGGAGCGAAAGCATTCCAGGTCAAGGACGAGAACGACATCGAACTCAACGTGCGTCTGGAGTAGGTCCCGTCGGCCGCGGCCGACCGGGCGGGATCCTTTCAGTAAAAATGACCATCTCAGCGCAGTACCTTAGGGACGAAAGATGGCGTGCGAAATTCCGAGAAATCGAGACAGATCTAAGGGGTTGTGCGACGAGCCGCCGGCTTTACGCCGGCGATCTTCTGCCGCGCACGGTGCGCCAATGGAAGACCGCCGGCGTAAAGCCGGCGGCTCGTTTCGCACGATCGCGCACCGTCATTTTATCGGATTTGCAATCGTCTGCTCGCTCGTGTCCCTGAGTCACGCCGCGATCAAGCCTGCCGACCCAACCGGCAGCCCGCCGCTGCGATTGGCGATTCGCGGCACCGTCGTCGACGAAAACGGAGCCTCCGTCCCGAACGTTCGCGTTGCCGCAGTGGACGGATTCGGGCTCATGCCCGACTTCTTCACACAGAGCGACTCCGCCGGGAATTTCGACTTCAACTTGCCGGGGCGGTTTAGGGTCGCGCTCGTGGCCAGCGATGCCACCGGCGAGCGGATGGGTTTTCTCATCAATTCCTTCATAGCCCGGGACCGCCAGAGGCTCGTGCTGCGTAAGTCGCGGGCGATCCCCGTCACCGTCGTCGACGGCAGGGATCGGCCCGTCGCCGGCGCGAAGGTCTTCGCGGGTTTCTTTTACACGACCAACCGCATCGGGCCGCGACAGTTGCTGGAAAAGTCGACAAGCGCCGATGGAAAAGTTGTCCTGCGCAGTTCCGTCGGATTTCCCTTTGGACGAGGTCCTGTGCCTCAAGCCGGGCACGGGATTCGATTACGTGAATTACCACCGCCCGGAAGTGCAGAGGGCGCATGGAAACCAACGGGGACGGCCGAAGAATCTCAATGAACGGGCGTCGGACGACGATCGGCCGATCAAATTTGTGCTCGGGGGCGTCCACAAGTTGAGCGTGCACCTTGTCGACCAACGCCGCCGCCCGTTGTCCGGGGTTCGCGTCGTAGCCCTGGTGTTAGAGCGGCCAAACAGGGGTGGGCGGGCAGGCTTTCTTATCGCAGTTCCGGAGTTCGGAGTTGTCTCCGACCAGGCGGGGATCGCCGAATTCCGGGCTATTCCCGCCGAGGCGACTTGGCTGAGCCTGCAATCGATGACGAGCGGTTACTCCGGTGGCGTTTCTGCGAATCTCGACCCCGGGGATCCCCAAACCGAACTCACGCTCGTCGTCGCGCGGCTTCCCGTGCTCCGCGTGCAAGTCAGCTGGCCCGATGGCCGGCCCGCACTCGGCGCGGATTGACGGCACGACGCGGTATTACCCGGCGAACCGCCGCGGACGATCACTCTCGTCCGGCATCGCGCGGTCGTACGATGTCGCGGGGGAAATCGCTGCCGCCTCGTTCTCAAACGACGCCTATTGTGTCGTCAGCGCCAGGAGCAAGGGATTTGTCTCGACGACCGAGGCCCGCGTCGCACGCATCGATGAGCCGATGCGGCCGGTGCATCTGGTGTTGCAGCCGGCGGTCCATGTGCACGGCCGGCTCACCTGGGGCAAGGACCATCAGCCCGACGCGAACGACGCGGTCACGCTTGTCGAACGCGACGACCACTACGCGAAGCTGCCCGAGGAGGAGCGCTTGCCGCGGACGCTTCCGCGAGCGGAGCTCGCTCACGTCGTCATCGACATCCCCCACCACGCGACCACGGACGCCCAGGGTCGTTTCGATTTCGAGGTCGCTCCGGGCCGTTACGTGATCGGCGCCGGAGCGATTTACCAGATGAGCCAAGGCGTGGATAAGAGCAAAGACGTCGCCCTCCTGTTCGACGAGGCGACGCGGGAATTCGAGATCAAGGATCAGAAGCAGATCGAGATCAACTTGCAGCGAGAGGATCTCTCATCGGCCGCGTCGCGCGAAGCCGCCGGGCCGCGCGGGCTTGATCGCATTCGCGTGCAAGTGACGCACCCGGACGGCCGGCCCGCTGGGGACGCGCGAACGCACTTTGTTCTATGCCCGGTCGCCGGCGCCCGCCAGACAACCGCCAATGGCTTCGGCGGCAGCGGCGGGGGCCATATCCCGCTTTCGGGCGACGCCTATTGCGTCCTGAGCGCCACGAGCGACGGCTTCGCCTCGGCCGTCGTGGCCCGCGTCGCCCGCAAGGGGCATCCGGTGGAACCGGTCCATCTGATTTTGAAGCCCGCCGCCCGCGTGCACGGTATGCTGACCGGAGGCAAGACCCGTCGACCCCTCGCCCATGAAGGCTTCGTCGTGATCCAGCGAGACGAGGACAATTACTCCAAGCTGCCGGCAGGCAACCGGCTGCCACAGTTCCGCCGGATCACAGCCAATATCCCCATTCGCAGAGGCACGGACGACGAGGGACGTTTCGAGTTCTCCGCCGCCCCCGGCCGTTACGTTCTCGTTCCGGAAACCTTATCGCGCAGCCGCGGATCGGATCCCGATGAGCTCCCAGCACTCCTCAAACACGGGGCCAAGCAATTTCAGGTCAAAGACGAAAAGGACATCGAAATCAACGTGCAACGGAATTGAAGTAGGTCACGCCTGCCGGGCGGGACACTGGATAGAGCAGTTGAGCCCGCCATCCCGTCTTAGGCGGGTGCCAAGCCACGGGGCGGGTCCAAAGCGACGGGAGAGCAGGTGAGAAAACGATCTATTACGCGAGCGCTCAGCTTATTGGCGAGCATGCGATTGTTGACGGACCCCACAAAACGTCCTTGCATCATCGCGCGCGGTCATTTGATCGGATTGGCGATGCTCTGCTGGCTCGCGTCGCTCTGGCAGGCAGTCACGCTGGCCGCCGAAAGTCCGGCACCGTCCGTCGGCAACGGGGTACCGACGTTCGCGCTTCGCGGCACGGTTGTCGATGAATCAGGCACTCCGGTGCCGAAAGCCAAAGTCGTGACTTCGGCAGGCCGCCATCCGGACGTCAATCTCGCGGCAGTCACCGACGCCGCCGGAAACTTCACGTTGCCTTTGCCGACCTGGCAGATTCAAGCGATCCTGCTGGCCAAAGACGAGCCCGGATCGCGAATCGGGTCTTTGAAATATGTTCCGGGAAAGACGCGGCCGGCGGCGCGGATCGTGCTCCATGCCGCGCGAACGATCCCGGTCGGCGTGGTCGATGGCAAGGGGCGCCCGATTGCCGGCGCGAAGGTCGGTGTCACATTTGCGCCCCGCAATGGGGACGTCGTCTACGACAAAACGCGCCAAGACCTCCTGCGGGAGCGAACCGACGCCCGGGGTCAGGCTGTGCTCCGCCTCCCGGCCGATGCGCATTTGGAATGTGTGTGGACCGTCAAGGCGGGCGCCGGGTTCGATTACGTCCTCTATCGCACGCCACTCGTTCAGCGTCGACTGACTAAGCGGCTCCCACCCGACCCTGCAAAACGCGTCCCCGATGACAGCCGGCCGATCAAGTTCGTGCTGGGGGGCGTCCACAAGATGCGTGTCCATCTTGTCGATGACCGCCGCAGACCATTGCCGGAAGTCCGCGTTCGGGTCATTTACCTGGAACGGCCCAATCGGGGCGGCGGAGCGACGGTGTCGGCAATCGACGAATTGATCGTTGTCTCCGATCGGTTGGGAATCGCCGAGTTCGACGCGATTCCCTCTGAGACGACTCATCCCGTGTACTTCGGCACGGCGACGATGGGTTATTTCGCTTACGAGGGATCGACTTTCGACCCTGCCGAGCCCCTCACCGATGTGACGGTGGTGGCCACGCGGCTGCCCGTGCTGCGGATCCAAGTGACCTATCCCGACGGCCGCACCGCGCTGGGCGCGCACGTCCTCTACACGGCACGGAACTATGGTGCGTCGGGTGGTTTCACAATCGGCGATCTTTCTGCTTATCCCGCCGGAGAACGCGACGTGCACTCGTTCCGCGGCGACGCCTATTGCGTCGTTACGCGCCACGATCCGCGGCTTTGCCTCGGGCATGACGGCGCGCGTCGCCCGCATGGGCGAACCGCTGCGGCCCGTGCATCTCGTATTGCAACCCGCCGCGCACGTGCACGGCACGCTGACCGTGGGCAAGGATCGTCGGCCGGCAGCGAACGAATACGTCGCGCTGATCGAGCGCGACGACGGTAACTACTCCAAGCTGCCGGAGGACGAGCGATTGCCGCGGACTCTCCCCCTCGCGGAGCGCACGCACGTCACAATGGAGATCCCCTTTCACGCGACCACGGACGCACAAGGCCGATTCGAATTCGATGCGGCCCCGGGCCGCTATGTGATCGGCGCCGGTTGGGTCTACTTGAGCAACCTGGTCAAAGCGAAAGACCTCAAAGACCTGTTTCCCGACGGTGCCCACGAGTTCGAGATCAAGGACCAGAAAGACATCGAGATCAACCTCCATCGCGAGCAACAGATACCGATCAAACGACGCGTGGCGCCGACGAAGAGGCTTCCAGACTGACGCGGGTGAAGGGCGTTTTCATGCTGTGGAAGAATGTGATCGAAATCGCGAGCCTGTGCTGCTTCGCCTCCCTTTGTCACTCTGCCGAGCTGATCGCTGATGGCGCAGCACCGCCAGCCGCGATTCAAAAGGCCGCCGACAAGACCGTGCGGCCACCCGGCAGCGAGGTGCCGACATTTCCGTTTCGCGGCACGGTCGTCGATGAACAAGGGGTTCCCGTCCCGCACGTTAAGGTCGTCACAGCGGCAGGCCGCGATCCAGACGTCGATCTCGCGGCGGTCAGTGACGCGGCAGGAAACTTCACGCTCAATGTGCCGACGTGGCAGACTCAGGTGAACTTGTGGGCCAAGGATGCGGCCGGGTCGCGGATTGGATCGCGGCGTTATGTTCCCGGCAAGACCCACCAACCGGCCCGGATCGTGCTGCACGCCGCCCGTTCGATTCCGGTCACCGTCGTGGACGGCAAGGGAAAACCGATCGTCGGCGCAAAAATCGGGGTCGACTTCAGGAATCGGAATGGGGTGCTGTTTGTCGACCGCACGCGTCAAAAACTCGTCGCCGAACAAACCGACGCGAAGGGGCAGGCCGCGCTGCACCTGCCGTCTGGGGTTCCCTTGGACGCGATCTGGGCGGTCAAGGCGGGGGCCGGTTTCGACTACGTGCTCTATCGCAGGCCGATCGAAGAGTCTCGACGGGCACAGCAGCCGCCGGCTGATCCGGCCATGCGCGCTCAGGACGACAGCCGGCCGATTGCGTTCGTGTTCGGCGGCGTGCAGAAGGTGCGGGTGCACGTCAGGGATGAGCGGCGGCGGCCCTTGCCGGGCGTGCGGATTTGCATGCGTTACCTGGAACGGCCGCAGCGAGGCGACGGCGTGACGGTTGCGGAAATCGACGAATTCGTGGCGACGGCAGACTCGACGGGAACGGCCGAATTCACTGCCGTCTCCAGCGAGGCTGTACCCGAGACGGCCTTTAAGAGCGCCACCGTTGGTTTTTATGAAATGGATTATGCGGCCCTCAAATCGTCCGCGCCGCAAACCGAAGTCACGGTCATTCTCAGACCGATCCCAGTGCTCCGTGTGCAAGTGACCTATCTCGACGGCCGGCCCGCTCTGGGAGCTCGGATACACTTTGCCGCGCGGCATTACAGCCGTAATTCCTATGCCTCGATGGGTGAGCTTTTGTATCACGCCCCGGGCGAAACGGTGGTCACTGTGTTCCACGGCGATGCGTACTGCGTGGTGAGCGCCACGATCGAGGGATTTACGTCAAACATGGAAGCCCGCGTGGCCCGCATGGGCGAACCGATGCGACCCGTGCATCTCGTGTTAGGGCCGGCGACGCGCATGCGCGGCACCCTCACGGTGGGAAAGGACCGACTGCCGGGCGCGAATCAGCCGGTGACACTGATCGAGCGCGATCCGGATTGTTATGCCAGGTTGCCGGAGGACGAGCGGTTGCCGCGGACCATTTCCCCCAAGGATCTCGCGCATGTGACGATGGACCTGCCGCTGCACACGACGACCGATGAACAGGGCCGCTTTCAATTCGACGCCGCTCCCGGAGCGTACCTGATTGGCGCGGGGCATGTGGCCTTGGGAGATTTCAGAAGGGTGAAAGACGTCAAAGAGATCCTCCGCGAAGGCGCCCACGAGTTTGAGATCAAGGGCGAGAAGGAGGTCGTGATGGACTTGCAATGTGATGTACTGCCGTCGGCGAGAATGTCGCCGAGACGGTCACGAGGCGCGACGGGTGCCAAGAGGGGGCCCTAAAAACGGGCACGCTAGTGTAGTGTCACAGAAATACGGGAATTTTATTTCGCTCGCTGGCGTCTAATTCTCCGAACACGGAGGATCAATGCCATGCGTATTGCGAGAGCCATCGTCTTGACCGCGAACGAACGAGTCACGTTGACCAAGTGGTCGCGCGGACGCAGCACACCCGCTCGATTGGTGCAGAGAGCGAAGATCATTCTCGCTACGGCCGACGGGAAGCGGAACGACGAGATCGCCAGCGAGCTCGGCTGCACGCGGCGAACGGTCGGCACCTGGCGGAATCGCTTTGCTGAACAGCGGCTGGCCGGGATCGAGAAAGATGCTCCCCGCGGCGGACGAACCGCGTCGGTTCGCGCCGCCAAGGAGGGCGCGATTATCGCCAAGACAACACAGGAAACGCCGGAGGGCGCCACGCACTGGAGCGTGCGAACGATGGCGGCTGCGGTGAACGTGAGCCGTTCGACCGTCCAGCGTGTCTGGCGGGACAACGGTCTGAAGCCCCACTTGGCCAAGACGTTCAAGGTCTCGAACGACCCTCGCTTTGCGGAGAAATTGGTCGACGTCGTGGGGCTGTACCTGGATCCGCCCGAACATGCCCTGGTCTTGTCGTGCGACGAGAAGAGCCAGATCCAAGCCTTGGATCGCACTCAAAAAAGCCTGCCGTTGTTCCCGGGCCGTCTCAAGACGATGACTCACGACTACAGGCGCAACGGCACGACGACGCTGTTCGCGGCGATCGAACTGGCGGAAGGCCGGATCATTGCCGAGTGCATGCCACGGCACCGCCATCAGGAGTGGTTGACGTTTCTCAAGAAGATTGACGCCGAAACGCCGGCCGAGTTGGACCTGCACCTGATCGTCGATAATTACGCCACGCACAAGCATCCCAAGGTGCAATCGTGGTTGAAGCGCCACAAGCGGTTTCACATGCACTTCATCCCGACGAGCAGTTCGTGGCTGAACGTGATCGAACGCTGGTTCCGGGACATCACCGACCAACGCATTCGCCGTGGCGTGTTCCGTAGCGTTGCCGAGTTGGAAGCAGCGATCCAAGACTACATCAACCATCACAACGCAGGTCCCAAGCCGTTCGTTTGGACCGCCAAAGCCGAAGACATCCTCGAAAAAGTCCGCCGGGCCAGAGCCGCCCTCAATAAGATCCCAACTGCGTGAGACACTACACTAGCAGCGTACCCCACGATGTCGGGCAAGCTTTAGGCCTGGACTACGATGTTGCGCCGCGGCGGAGTTTCTGACGGGCGCGGGTCAGCGTGGGGCCGATCGTGTTCTCGGGGATGCCGAGGTGACTGCTGATCTCCCGGTACGAACGGCCTTGCAGATGGTATTGCTTGACCACCTCGGCGTCGTCGGCCGGCAGGTCGATCAGCATCTTCTGGATCTCGTCCTGGTCCTCGATTCGTTTGAGATCGAAGTGGTGCGAATCGGCCTGTTGTTTCATGTCGGGGTGCTGGGCGGCAACGTGGCCGAGAGCCTCGGACATGCGGCGACGGACGATGGTGTGCACGACGACCCGGCGGGCAATCACGGTCAGGTAAGTAGCCAGCGAGCTTTGGCCGCGAAACCGCTTGAGGACGGCGTAGTCGTTGGCCAAAAGGGCCATGAAGATTTCGGCACACAGGTCGTCGATGTCGTCCTGGACGAGGCGGACGCTGCGCGCATTGGCTGTATGCGTGACCACGTGCACGAAGAGGCCCATGAAGCGGTCGACAAAGTCCTTCCAGGCCCCCGGCTCTTCGGCCAGGCAACGTTTGAGCAGATTGCGGTCGATTTCAGTGAGGGTCATGTGACGGCCATACCCACAGGCACCGGATCGCCCAAGCCGCCCTCAGCAGGCTTCTGGTGGTCCTCACCGTCCGTTGGACCAGTGGCGAGTCGAGCAAAAATGGAACTTTTCCCAATCTTAACGCAGACACAATCCGTCGACCATACGTTATTTACGATTCGTCCCGGTTTTGGGCAATAGCGATCGGCCAGCCTGAACGTGCACTGAAGGCCCCTTTGCAGCCCCCCTTGAAACGGCCGTCCCGCTTCCGGCAAGACACGGCTGGAACGGTTTTGGTGCATGGCCAATCAACCTCAACTTAGGAGGCGCAACGTGCCGATATGGGCGGCGGTTGACGGCAAGCGAAGAAATCGCGTGGTCTTTTACGCGCGAATCTTTGCAAAACGGGCGCCGCATTATATGACAGAGACTGCACCGATTTTCGTCCAGGAAACGCCAGTCGAAATTTCGCGGAAACCCCGGCGAATTCGGGCCTTATCGCTCGCTTGACAGCGCGGGGCCACTACTAAGATCGCGCATCTTTGAGGGGCACTCCCGGTGTATGGGAGCCGCCCGTTCCGAGGAAAGGGACCAGAATGACCCACGTTGTTGCTGAGCCGTGCTTCAATTGCAAATACACCGACTGCGTTGTGGTTTGCCCCGTAGAGTGTTTCTACGAGGGGCAGTCGATGCTGTACATTCATCCCGACGAGTGCATCGACTGTGAAGCCTGCGTCCCGGAATGTCCTGTTGAAGCCATCTTCCACGAAGACAACCTCCCCGCCGAATGGGCCGACTACAAGGCGCTCAACGCCGAACTGGCGACCCAATGCCCGGTGATCACGGAGAAGAAGGAATCGATGGCCGAAACCGACGGCCAGTGCCCGCACACTCCGAAGTAAGCGCGGCAAACAAGGCCAAACCGGTCTTTGCTTCGTTCGCCCGCTGTGTTCCATAGGGCCACTCTCTTTTTCCTTCTCGGCGCCCTGCGCAATGCCGCCGGCGCGAAGCCGCCCGGGTTGGCCCGCGCAGAAACCCGGCCGGAGGATCTTCGCACCAGCTCGACGCGTGTCTTGAAACGTTGTTTCGGCCCACGATTCGATCCGCACCGGGGAGACTGTTCCCCCACCGCCAGCCGAGCACCGAGAGCCAATTCTCTACCACTAAGCACCAAGCAAAGACGATTGAGCACCAAGAAAAGTCAATAAATCCAAAAATTTGAAGAGAAGGTAGCAACGGCAACAAAGGCGGGTTTACTTCGTTGCCTTTGTTTCCTTTTGTTCAATTCCCCGTCTTCGTCTGAACTCCTCGGTGGTCATCGCTCTTCCTCCCTACTGTCCCGCAGAACTGGGGACGCTTCACCGTCCCTTCCTTGTGCTTCGCCTCACAGGCCGCGATCTTGTCGAAATTCGCAGCGGGCGGGGATAAGATGGGCGTTTCGAGTTTCCGCGCATCGACATGGGTGAGCGTCTGCCTCACTCTCGCATTTTTCACTCCCGGAGATGTTCTTCCATGAGAGCCGTTGCCGTCCGTCCCGGCAAAAAGGACAGTGTGCACCTGGCCGAATTGCCGATGCCGCGGATCGACGACGTCCCCGGCGGCCGCGGCGTGCTCGTCAAAGTGCTCCGCATCGGCGTCGACGCCACGGACCGCGAAATCAACGACGCACTCTACGGCAACGCGCCACCCGGCTTTGATTTCCTCGTGCTGGGTCACGAATCGTTCGGCCGCGTGGAAGCCGTCGGCCCGGCGGTGACCAACGTCAAGCCGGGCGATTACGTCACCTGCACCGTCCGCCGCCCCGGCAATTCGATCTTTGACCGGATCGGCCGCTCGGACATCACGAGCGAAGAGACCTACTACGAACGGGGCATCAACCTGCTGCACGGTTTCTTGACCGAGCATTACGTCGACGATTGCCAGTTCGTCGTGCGGATGCCGGTCGGTCTCAAGCACCTGCACGTGCTGGCCGAGCCGATGAGCTGCGCGGCCAAGGCGGTCCAGCAGGCGTTCGAGGCGCAACGCCGCCTGCAAGTCTGGGAGCCGAAGCTGGCGTTCGTCACCGGGGCGGGACAGATCGGCCTGTTGGCGACGTTGATCCTGCGGCTCCGCGGCTTGCAGGTCTTCACCGTGGCGCGGACGGCCAAACCGTGCCACAAGGCGGAGATTGCCGAAGGTTTTGGCGCCACCTACGTCAGCACGCGCGAGACGCCGCTCAAAGAGCTGGCCGCTCGCGTCGGCAAACCGGACCTGATCATCGAGGCGACGGGGAGCAGCGCGGTCGCCTTCGAAGCGATGGAAATCATCGGCCACAACGGCGCCGTCGTCTGGACCAGCATCACAGGCGGTCAGCGGAAAATCGAATTTCCCTCGGACAACATCAATCTCAACTGGGTGCTTGGTAACAAACTTCTTCTGGGCTCGGTCAACGCCAACTTCCGCCACTTCGAGATCGGGATCGCCGACATGGCCCTGGGCGAAATGACCTACCCCGGCGTGATCGAAAAAATCCTCACGCACCCAGTCGAAGGCCTGGAGAACTATCGCGAGATGATGCGGCTGTTGGTCGAAGACCACAGTGCGCTCAAGGTGTTCGTCAAAGTGGCGGAAGGGTGAGAGGGGGAAGGATGAAGGCGGAAGGATGAAGGATGAATAAAGGCGATGTGCGCATCCTTCATCCTTCCGCCTTCGGCTTTTTCGCGGAGCTCGCGACGCAGGACCTTGCCCATGCTGTTTCGCGGTAGGGCATCAACGAAGAAGACGAGCTTCGGCTGTTGGTAGTGCACGAGCCGATCGCTCCACCAGGCGCGGAGCCGTGATTCGTCGAGGCTCGGGTCGCTGGCGACGACGGCGGCCGCCACGAGTTCGCCCCGCTTGGCGTCGGCCACGCCGAGGACCGCACATTCGCGCACGCCCGGGCACTCGCTGATCACGCGTTCGACGACTTGTGGGTAGACGTTGTAGCCGCTGGTGATGATCAGGTCGTTTTTCCGCCCGACAAGCGTGAGGAAGCCGGCCTCGTCGAGCGTGCCCAAGTCGCCCGTGTCGAACCAACCGCTGGCAAACGCGGCCTGCGTGGCCTCCGGCTTCCGCCAGTATTCGCGGAACAGGTTGGGGCCTCGGATCACAACCGTGCCGACTTCGCCGGGCGGAACCGGCGTGCCATCGGGTCTTACGACCTTTCGCTCAATGCCATCGAGCGGTAGTCCAACCGAACCCGTCGGCCACGGGCCGTCGAGGGGCAGACTCGTAATCACGTACGACTCGGTCATGCCGTAGCGATTGATCACCGGGCGTCCCAAGAGACCTTCGAGGACCGGGAGCAGCTCCGCCCGGATCGGGGCCGATCCGCAGGTGAAGAGCCGCACGTTCGGCCAGCGCCCGGCCGACGCGCGAAAGGCTGGGTCTTCCAACAGCCGCACGTAGATGGCGGGGACGGCCATGAAGACGGTCCCTTGGTCGATCGCTTTGAGCGTGCGAGCGACTTCAAAGCTTTCTTCAATCCGCACCGACCCGCCGGCCAGCCAGGTGAGATGCGTGGCGAATGCCAGCCCGTGGATATGAAACAGGGGCAGCACGTTGACGACCACGTCGTCCGACGTCATCCGCCAGCACGTTTTGAGGCCGTGCAAGGCACTTCCCACGCCGGCGTTCGTGTGCACCACTCCTTTTGGCCAGCCGGTCGTCCCCGAGCTATACATCATGAGACACGGATCGTCCCCACGGAGATCGGGCTCCCGGAACGCCGTCGTTCCCGCCTCGAAGACGGACGCATCGGGAATCACCTGCGGAGGACGCGCGAGTTCCGGCGCGAGACCTTCCACCAGGCCGCGCTGCTCGTCGCCGGCAAGCACGGCGCGGGCTTCGCTGTCGGCCAGAAAATACCGCATTTCCTCGCGGGTGAACCGCGGATTGAGAGGTAGCGGGACCGCGCCGGCGAAAAACACGCCCAGGTGGCCGACGAGAAACGGGAGCTTTTTGTCGGTATAGAGCACGACGCGGTCGCCCGGCATGACGCCGGCCGCCTGCAACCGGGCGGCGAACTGCCGCGCCTGTTTGTCCAATTCACCGTAGGTCAGCGCGCGCCCCTGGTACATGATCGCCGGATGGGCCGCTCGGCTCGCGAAGGTGGCTCGCAATTCGTTCAAGAAATGGTGGGACATCGGTCGTTCTCGGGGTTTTGGCAGCGGACGCCGTGCGGCATTTTAAAACGGCCCGGTTTTGGTAGGGTATGCGGCAGCCCAATTTTGTCCCGCAGAGCGCCGTTCGACGTGGCGGTTCTGCTGTCAGCATAACCGACACGATGGCTCAATGAACGACGAACGCAGCGTGCTGGCGATTGATCTGGGGAGCGGCGGACCGAAAGTCGCCATCGTGTCCGAGACGGGCCGCATTCTCTCGCATGCCAGCGAATCGGTTTTGTCCTTGTTCACGCCCGGCGGCGGGGCGGAACAGGATCCCGCCGATTGGTGGCGGGCCGTCGACAAGGCGGTGCGGGCCGCTCTCGAAGGTCCAGAGGTCGATCGCAATCAGATCGTGGCCGTCAGTTGCACGGGCCAATGGTCGGTGACGGTGCCGGTCGATCGCGACGGCCGGGCGCTGATGAATGCCGTCCACTGGATGGATTCTCGCGGGGCGCCGTACACGAAAGCTCTCACAAGCGGGCTGGTTCAGATCGAGGGTTACGGTGTGCGGCGGCTTTTGGAATGGATTCGCATCACCGGCGCGGTGCCGACACACGCGGGGGCCGACGCGCTCGCGCATATCCTGTTTATCAAGCGTGAGCGGCCCGACGTCTACGCCCGCACGTACAAGCTGCTGGAGCCGATGGATTATCTCAACCTGCGGCTGACGGGGCGGTTTTCGGCATCGTACGCGACCGTCTTTCCGTACCTGCTCACCGATAATCGCAACGTCAACGACGTTTGCTACAGCAAGCGGCTGCTGAAGTTGACGGGCGTCGAGCGTGAAAAGCTCCCCGATCTCGTGCCGGTCGACGCCGTCCTGGGGACGATATTCCCCGAGGTTGCACAAGGTTGGGAATTGCCGGCGACGACGCAAGTCGTGTGCGGGACGGCCGACAACCAGACGGCCGCCTTGGGAGCCGGCTCGATTGATGACGGCTGCGGTTACATTTCCGTGGGGACGACCGCCTGGTTGAGTTGCCACATTCCGTTCAAAAAATGCAATCTCGTGCGCTCGATCGCCACGATGCCCTCGGCCATTCCGGGCCGGAACATCGTCGTCGCCGAGCAGGGGGCGGCCGGCCGCTGCCTGGAGGCGGTGGCCGAGCGATGGCTGTTTGCCGACCGGGACTTTTCCAACGCGGCCGAGCGGGCGAAGGCGTACGAGGAACTCTTCGCACAGGCGGCCAGCGTCGCGCCCGGCTGTGAGGGGCTGTTGTTCCTGCCGTGGCTCAACGGCTCGGGACCGCCGGCCGCCAACGGCGAGGTCCGCGGCGGATTCTTCAACCAGACGCTGCGGACGACCCGGGCTCAGGCGGCCCGGGCCGTGATGGAGGGGGTGGCGTTCAATCTCCGCTGGCTGTTGCCGCACGTCGAGCGGTTCGTGGGCAAACGGTTTGACGTCGTGCGGTTCGTCGGGGGGGCCGCCTCTTCCGACTTGTGGTGCCAAATCTGCGCCGACATCCTCGATCGGCCCATCCACCGCATCGATCAGCCGCGGATGGCGACCGTTCGCGGGGCGGCCCTCCACGCCTTTCTGTCGCTAGGCGTTCGCCGCCGAGACGAGATTTCGGCCCTGGTCCCCATTTCCGGTGTCTTTCAGCCGATCCGAGCGAACCGCAAGACGTACGAAGAGCTTTTCTCGGCGTTCGTGGCGTGTTACAAGCGAACACGGGGACTTTTCACGCGATTGAACCGACGACGCAACGACGAACAGGAGAACTGCCATGGCCACGACAACTGACGCGCCTGCCGACGGTATGGCCGACATGATCGACCAGATGATGCATCCGTACCGCGGCAAGATGGTCGAGTTCACGCGTCTGCCGGCGGCCGGCCTGCCACGCCGCGAGGTGTTGGGAACCATGGAGGAGCTGCGGGCAAGTGAAGAGGCGAAGTGGAAAAACGGATTCGCGTCGGGGGCGGTATACAACGGCGACCAGGAGCACGTCGAATTCGTCAATCGCGCCTACGCCCTGCATTCACAGGCCAACCCGCTCCACACCGACCTGTGGCCGAGTGCAGCCAAGTTCGAGGCGGAGATTATCTCGATGACGGCCCACATGCTGCATGGTGCCGAGGTCGGAGCCCCGGTGGGGAGCGAGGACGGAGTCTGCGGCTCGGTCACGTCGGGCGGCTCGGAGAGCATTCTGCTCGCGATGAAGACGTATCGCGATTGGGCCCGGGCCACCAAGGGCATCATCGAACCGGAGCTGGTCGTCCCTGTCTCCGCGCACGCGGCCTTCCACAAAGCGGCTCAATACTTCAATCTTAAGCTCCGCATCGTTCCCGTCGACGACGAATTTTGCGTTGAGCCGTCGGCTGTCGAAGAGGCCGTGAACGAGAACACGATCGCCCTTGTCGGCTCGGCGTGCAATTTCCCGTATGGGACGATCGATCGGATCGAAGACCTGTCCGAGATCGCCAAACGGCACGGCGTGGGCCTGCATGTTGACAGCTGCCTGGGCGGCTTTTTCCTGCCGTGGGCTGAAAAGCTCGGCGCGCCGGTGCCTCCCTTCGACTTCCGGCTGCCCGGCGTCACGTCGATGTCGTGCGACACGCACAAGTACGGTTACGCCCCCAAGGGGACGTCGGTCGTACTCTATCGCGGAGCGGCCCTCCGGCGGTTTCAGTATTTCACGACCTCCGATTGGCCGGGCGGGCTGTATTATTCGCCGACGTTTTCGGGGAGCCGGCCCGGCGGTCTGAGCGCGGCGTGCTGGGCGTCCCTCGTTTCGTACGGAGAGCGGGGGTACCTCGAAGCGACGCGAAGGATTCTCGACGCGGTCGCCGTCATGAAGCAGGGGATCGCCGAGATCCCTGACCTCAAGCTGATGGGCCGGCCGATCGGCGTGTTCGCCTTCACGTCGACGAACGACAGCCTCAACATCTACCAGGTGCTCGACCAGCTCTCCGCCCGGGGTTGGAGCCTTACCGGGCTGCAGCGGCCGGCGGGAATTCACGTCAGCCCGACGCTGCGCCATACGGAGCCCGGAGTGGCCGAGCGGTTTGCGGCCGACCTGAAAGAGGCCGTGGCCTTCGTGCGGGAGAACCCCGATTTCATGGGGGGAATGGCGCCGATTTACGGCCTGGCCGCGACGATTCCCGACCGCTCGCTCGTCCACGGCATGCTGCAGCAAGTGATGGACGTCTATTACCGCGTCTGACGGCTTCAGGGCACGACGAGCACGGTCACGCTCGATTGCCGCTCGCGTGAGTGAAACACGCGTTCGGTCGCCGGGTGATAATCCGCATTTTTGGCCGCGTAAATGTCGAGAAACACCTGCGGGTTGCGGTCGATGAGCGGGAACCAGCTCGACTGCACCTGCACCATCACGCGGTGGCCGCTGCGGAAGTTGTGACACACGTCATTGAGCGTGACGTTCACGGGGGTCGGCTCGTTCGGTTTGAACGGTTCCGGCTTCTCGAAGCTGTTGCGGAATTTCCCCCGCATGACCTCCGCGCGGACGAGCTGCTGGTAGCCGCCCATGCTGACGTCGCGCGGATTCGGTTTGGGATCAGGGTAATCGTTGGGATAAACGTCGATCACTTTGACGATCCAGTCCGAATCGGTGCCGGAGGTGGAGATGGTGAGGTGCGCCTTGATCGGACCGGCGATCGAGAGGTCGTCTTCCAGCACCGGCCCCTCGTAGACCAGCACGTCCGAGCGCCGCGACGCGAAACGCTGATCGGCTGCCATGTATTCGCGGGCGATGGAGTTCACCGTCCCGTCGATAAACGGAACCGGATGTGCCGGATCGCTGACGTACGCATCGCTCTCCGACGACTTGTCGGCGGGAGGCCGAGTTTCAGTGAGCTTACCTTTCGCTTGCAGGTAAAACGTTTTCGCTTTCGCCTGCTTCGGCGGCCAGTCCGCGTACTTTCGCCAGACGTTGGTTCCCGTCTCGAAGACCCACGCCTTCGGCTGGTCGAGCGAGCCTTTTCCCTTGAGGTGGTACTCGAAAAACGGCAGCTCGATATGCTCGCGAAAGAACTCCGACGTCTTCGCGTTGAAGGGGACATGGCCGAGGTTCAATCCCTCCCCGCGGGCCCAACCTCCGTGGATCCACGGTCCCATCACGAGCCGATTATTTGTCTCCGGCGAGTCTTTCGCGATGTGTGCGTAAACCTGCAACGGGCCGAAAAGATCCTCGGCGTCGAACCAGCCGCCGACGGTCATTACGGCGGGCGTGATGTGCTTGAGATGCGGAAGGATGTTCCGCGCTTTCCAGTAGTCGTCGTACGTGCCGTGCTGCGTCATCTCTTTCAAGAAAGCCGTGCGACCCTTGAAGAGGCGATCGCTGACCGTGTTGAGAGGGCCCAGCTTGAGGTAATAGGCGTAGACGTCGGGCGCGACCGGGTCATATTTCAGGCTCGGCGGTTTGGCCGGCTTCGGATGGGGCCGATCGAAGATCGAAAGAAAGTGAACGCTGTCCCCCAGGTAAAATGCCCCGTTGTGATGGAAGTCGTCGCCGACAAACCAGTCGGTCACCGGCGCCTGCGGCGAGGCGGCCTTGAGTGCCGGATGCGCGTCGATCATTCCCGCCGCCGTGTAAAAGCCGGGGTAGGAGATTCCCGTCATGCCGACTTTGCCGTTGTGGTTCGCCACGTGCTTTAAGAGCCAGTCGATGGTGTCGTAGGTGTCGCTGCTCTCGTCGATCTGCTTCGCGGTTTTCTTCTGCTCGATGTAGGGCCGCACGTTGACGAATTGACCCTCGGACATGTTGCAGCCGCGCACGTCCTGCAGCGCGAAAATGTAGCCGGCTCGATCAAAGAGGAGTGACGGGCCAAGCTTGGCGCGGTACTGGTCGGCGCCGTAAGGCCGCACGCTGTACGGCGTCCGAGTGAGCAGGATCGGGTATTTGTGACTCGCATCCTTCGGAACGTAGACCGCGGTGAACAGCTTGATGCCGTCCCGCATCGGGATGCGGTACTCGTATTTTGTGTAGTGCGCTTTTGTTTCGGCGAGCTGCTTGGGATCCTCCGGCGACTGGGCCATCGCCACGCGCGGCACGAAAGTGCCGGCAAGCAGCAAAGCGGCAAGAGCCCCGGTACGGAAAGCGAATACACGGAGGGTGGCAAGCATGGCGGCTTCTCGAGGCGGGTCAATCCAAGGTGTTGTTCAATTCGAGGGTGAACACACGATGATAGCAGAATCGATGAGCGAAAAGGGGTCTTGCCGCGGCGCCAGGGGCCTTGCCACAGCGGATGTTCAGCCGTGTTGCCGAAAGGAAACGCCGACTCAAAACGAATGCGACAAATGGTGCGAAAAGTCTCTTGCCCGCGCTCGACCGGCTCTTCATGATGAACAAACCGCTTACTCAGGACGACAACCATGACGATGTTTGTTTGCTCATCGTGCAACCGCACCATCTCGGGTTCCCGCCTGGTCGAACGGGAACCGATGTGCCGCGCCTGTCGCCAGACAAGAACAACGGCGGCGCGTCGGCCACCTCTCACCGCAGTCCTCTTTGCCCCGGTCCTTGCCGCGACTCTGGCGGGTCTGTGCCTGACACACGGTCTGCGGAGCCCCTTCGACGGGATCAGCAGCATCGCGAATCTCGCGTTTTGGGTCGTCGGCGGCATGGCCGTCGGCCTCCTCGTGCGCGTGGCCGTGAAGAGTTCGTAATCTTCATCTTGAAAGTTGCTGAAGCCACGCGATTGGTGTTGCCAATCAGCCGCGAAGGAAGAGAATACGCCGCTGTGCGGGCGGGCGTTCGAGAATCAGGGATGATTCATGAGTTCTTCTGTGCGGCCGGTCGATGGATCGAGAAGTCTGCTCAAATCCGTCGAAGATGGCTTAATGGCCGTCAATGAGCGGCCCCGTCTGTGGCTCGCTCTTCTCGCGCTGTTTCTCATCGCGCAGGTTCGCCCCTGGTGGTATCCCCAGGGAGACGGCATGTCCTTCCTTTCGATGGCCCGCAGCCTGGCTGTCGAGGGACACATGCGAAACATGGGCAGCGCCCATCTGTGGTATTTTCCTGGATATTCGCTCCTGATCAGCCCGCTCTACCTGATCAGCGAAAATCCGTTGTGGCTCCTTTCGGCATTTCAGTGGACGTCGGCGATTCTGTTCATGATCGGCGCGTATTTTTGGGCCCGCACGATCGTTCCAAAATGGGCGGTGTGGATTGCGGCCATTGCGGTCGTCAATCAGGGTGTCTGGATCCATTGTGCGCGGACGATGAGCGAAGTGCCGTTTATGTGCGGATTGATCTGGTCGGCCAATGCGGCGCGGTGGGCGCAACGGAGCCGGTCGTGGGGCCAGGCGGTTCCCCGCGGCCTTCTCGCGGCGGCTTTACTCGCTCTCACGGCGCTCATTCGGCCGGCAGGCATTCTGCTTGCGGTCGGAGTCGGACTGCAATTGGGATGGAAAGCCTTCCAAAAGGAAACAACGTGGCCGCGGGCCATCGTGCTGACGCTGCTCATCGGGATTCCGGGATCCATCGCCATCGCGGGATTTCTCACGATGGATCGAGTCGCGGCGGCACACGAACATGGACGCACCTATTTGAGCAATTTCAGCGATTCGGCAGCCAACCCGGTTGCCTCGTATCTGGAAGGTCTGCGCCTGGCAATCCGTGACAGCGGCCGCGTGATCATTCCCGGCATGTTCAAGGCCTATCAGGAGCGGGGCTGGCTCGATCTGAACCTGTTGGTCTATCTCCCGGCCTGTCTCGCCCTGTCGGTCGGTTGGCGGCGTCTCGTTGGTTTGACGGGCGATGCGTTGCTCCTCATGGCGCCGTTTTATGTGTTGCTCTACGTCCTCTATCCGTACGAGGCCGGTGCGCGGTTTTACATCCCGCTGCTGCCGGTCTTCGCGGCGAGCCTGATTCCCTTGCTTCCTGCTGCGCCGGCGCCTCGCCGGCTGGTCGTTGCGGGAGTCTTCGCCGCCCATTTCGCCTTGGCGGTCGGTTATTGGCTGGGTCCGGACTCGGCACGAGGCCGGGCGGCCATGCTTCGTTGGAGCGAGATTGAGCCCATCGCGGAGTCGATCACTCGCAATCAGGACCAGGTCACGGCCTGGGATGTTTCGGGGGATGACGTCTTTATGTTGGAACTGCTCCTCGACCGACGCGTGCCCTTCACGCGTCCCGAGTCGGTTCCAGCGTCCGCCGAATGGGTCCTTGCCAAGCGAGACGCCGTCACGATTCCGCCATTCGAGCCGTGCGTCGAAACGAAATCGCTCCGGCTCTTGCGGCGGCGTCTTGAACCGGGTGAGGGACCGTCGAGTCGACCGCACGCGCGACGGGGATATCTGGCCGAGTAAGCACCGGCCTCGCTCACTCCCCGATCCGCGATCAGTAGTGGCGGCGCTCGCGCGACGAGGGAATATTCATCGCCTTGCGGTACTTGGTGACGGTGCGGCGGGCCAGGTTGTAGCCCCGCTTGGCCAGTCCGTCGACCAGGGCCTCGTCACTCAGCGGATCGGACTTATCTTCGCCGTCCACGATTTCCTTCATGGCCAGGCGGATGATGTCCCAGGCAACGTCGTCACCGTCAGCCGTTTTCGTGCCGCCTCCAAAGAAGCTCTTCAGCGGGCAGAGTTCTCGCGGCGTCTGGATCCATTTGTCGTCGACGGCCCGCGAGACGGTCGTGACGTGGACATGCACCACGTCCGCGATCTGCTGCATCTTGAGGGGGACGATGAACTGCGGTCCCTTTTCCAGATATTCGGCCTGGTGATCGATGATCGCCTGCGCGACGCGGCGCAAAGTGTGGTTGCGCTGTTCGATCGACTCGATCAGCCAGCGGGCCGATTCGATCTTCCGCTTGATGAACTCCCGTGTCTTCGGATCGGGATTGCCGCGAAGCTGCTCGATGTAGTAGCGGCTGATCCGCAGCGGAGGCGTGTATTCGTCGACGAGCTGGACGACGTACTTGCCGTGTTCGTCGCGGTCGACAATCAGGTCGGGCGTGACGCGCTCCGCCTGCCGCGGCTCGAAGAGCTGTCCCGGCCACGGATTGAGCGTGCGCAGCTCTTCGATGGCGGCCTTGATGTCGTCGATCGAATAACCCGTCTTGCGTTCGATGACGGGGAGCCGGTTCTGTTTGACGTCTTCCAGGTGCGAGGTTATCAGCGTCACCACGACGTCGCGAAACGGCATTTCGGGCCGGACCTGCAGGAGCAGGCATTCCTTGTAGTCGCGAGCACCGACGCCCGGCGGGTCGAGCTTCTGGATCAGCGATACGGCGAGCTGCGCTTCCTCGAGCGTGACCGACTTCCCGTCCGACTGGACGCTGTAGGCCTGCACGATCTCAGGGAGCGAGCTTTGCAGCCGCCCGTTGTTATCGAGGTTCTGAATCAGGTATTCGCCGAACTCGCGGACCTGCGGCGGCATCTCGAAGAAATGGAATTGCTCGACCAGGCTGTCGTGCAGCGACTGGGGCCGGGCCTCCATGTTCGACATGGCGTCGAGTTTCCGCTCGCTCTCCTCTTCGATGCGGTTGGAGGAGGGGCGGGAACCGGCGGCCAGGTTGTCTTCGGGCCAATCGGCCGACATTTCCAAAAGCCGCTCGAAATCGGCCTCGTTATTGTGCTCCGAATCAACGACCAGCTCGCGCTCTTCGACGTTCTTCTCGGCGACCGGCGCCTCTTCGGTGGCCTGGGCGGTCTCTCCCTCGGTCTCTTCCTCCGGCCCCTTTTCCAGCACCACGTTTTCCTGCAGCTCTTGTTCGATGCGGTCATTGAGGGCCATGACCGGAAGCTGCAGGATCTCCATGGATTGGATCATGCGTGGAGCCAGCTTCATTTGCTGGCTCATCTTCATTTGTTGTGAAAGGTTAAGCTGCATGATCGGGCCTTGGAGGGATCAGGTCGCAACGGTTCAGGTGGCGTGCCTGCGTCGTCTTTTCGCGTTTCCCGTCCGTCCTTCCTCGTTCAAAATTCCTGCCGTCCCATAAGTGCGTCGGCGAGCATTTCCCTGTTTGCAAATTCTAGTACGCTGCCGGTCGGAATCCCGCGAGCCAGGCGTGTGATTTTCACCGGCTCGCCCGCCAGCAAGTTCGAGATATACAGGGCCGTTCCATCCCCTTCGACGGTCGGATTTGTAGCCATTACAATCTCTGTAACCCCGGTATTCCGCACGCGCTGGATCAGCGGGCCGATCGTCAGATCTTCCGGCCCGACCCCTTCCAGCGGCGAAATTCGGCCCTGCAAGACGTGATACAGACCGTGGAAGACGCCCGCTGCCTCCAGTGCAACGACGTCGCGGGGCTGCTCGACGATGCAAACGATGTGCCGTTGCCGCTTCGCGTCGCGGCAAATCGCGCACAGCTCGCCTTCGGTGAGGTTGAAGCACTGCGAGCAGGGATGCACCGCCTCCTTCACTTTCTGAATCGCCTCGGCCAGCCGCAGCGCTTCGTCGCGTGGCGAAGCCAGAACGTGATGGGCCAATCGCTCCGCACTTTTGCGGCCGATCCCCGGCAGCGTCGCGAACTGGTCAATCAATTGGCCCACCGCGGCTCCGTAAGGGTGAGCCTGTTCTTCCGTGGAACGCTGACGCATCGTGATCTACTCGCCGTTGTTCGTTCTGTTGGCCCGCTCGACGTCAAACCGTCGAACCGCCTTCATTCGACCCACCGAGCCCGAGTTTCGCCATCATGTCGTTCAGACCGGGAAGCTGAAGGTTCGACGTCATCTTGGCCATTTCGTCCGCAGCCGCTTGAGCCCCTTTCTCGAGTGCCTGATTGGTTGCGGAAACGAGCAGATCCTCCAACATCTCGCTGTCGGAGCCTTCCAGGAGGGACGGTTCGATCTTGATCGAGAGAATCCGCTGGAGACCGCTGGCTTCGACGACAACCATGCCGCCGCCAGCAGAGCCTTGCACACGAAGCTGCCCGAGCTTGGCTTGCATTTCCTCGGCACGGCCTTGGATTTGCTGCGCCTCTTTAAGAATCGCGGCGAAGTTTGTCAGCCCTTTGAACATCTCCGTCATTCCTCCGCAGCTTCCGGGTCGCGCTTGGGCGTGGAGCCTGTTTCGACGCGGACGATGGTGGCTCCGAAAATTGACCGCGCCTTTTCGGCAAAAGGATCGTTCGTCTCCGGAGCCGGTGGCCGTTCATTTGCGGCCGCCTTGGGGGCGACCGGCTTGACCGGCGCCGGCACCGTGCCGGGGGGCGGACTCTCGAGCCGACAGGTGATCCGCACCGGCCGGCCCGCCAGTTCGGCCGCGATCTTTTCAAGCCGTTGCATCGCGGCCGGCTGCTCACAGTACGCCTTACACATATGGTACGCGGCCGGGAACAAAATTTCTAGATGATTTGGCCCAATAATTGCTGCATTTTCGGCTTTCCCTGCATGATCTCGCAGCAAGTCCCTAAGCGGCAGCTGAGAAACAAGTTGCGACCAGAAAGCCTGCTCCTGGCCCAGTTCCAAGGGAAGAACAACGCGTGCCGCATCGTTCGTGGATGAAATTTCATCCACGGCTTTAGGAGTGGGGAGCGAGCGAACGACGCTCGGCTGGCGGGGCACATTCACCCCGATCGCCGGCTTGGGATTCGCCGCTTTTGAGTCGGCCGGCAAACCGCCCCCGGAACGCAAATCTTCGACCAGCGCCGCCAGATCGATCGTTGTCTCGAGCAACGTCAGCCGGACGAGCGCCAATTCGGCAAGTGCCCGTCCGTGGCCCGATCGCTGCATTTTCGTCTTGGTCTCCGCCAACAACTGAACGGCGGCCAGGATCGTCGGCAATCCCCAGCGCCGTGCCTGCTCGGCCAGTTTTGCACGGTTTGTGGAGGCCACGCTTAACAGGGCAGTCGACTCCGCCCCCGCCGCGATCACCATCAAGTCGCGGTGATAATCGAGAATCTGGTCGACGAGTTCACCAAGCTGAACGCCCTCGGCCAAGGCGGCATCGAACAGGCCCAGGACGCGGGCCGGTTCGCGGCCTACCAAGCCGTCGGCGATCTCGATCAGACGTTCATCGCTGGCCGTGCCCAGCAGCCGATGGACGTCGGCGGCCGTAATTGTTTTTCCGCCGAACGCCAGGAGTTGGTCGAAGAGCGACTGGCTGTCGCGCATCGAACCGCCGGCTCGGCGGGCGACAAGCTCCAGGGCGGCCGGCTCGGCCTGATACCCCTCGGCCGCGGCGATTTCGTGCAGCCGTTCCATGATCTGCTGCGTGGCGATCGGCGCGAAATCGAACCGCTGGCACCGCGAGAGAATCGTGTCGGGAACCTTGTTCGGCTCGGTCGTGCAAAAGACGAATTTCACATTCGGCGGAGGCTCTTCCAGCGTCTTCAACAGGGCGTTGAAGGCCTCGTTCGTGAGCATGTGGACTTCGTCGATGATGTAGATTTTGTAGTGGGCCCGCATCGGCTTGACGCCGACGTTCGACCGCAGCAAGCGAATGTCGTCGATCCGCCGGTTGGAGGCCCCGTCAATTTCCAAGACGTCGACGTCGTGCCCCGAGGCGATCCCCTGGCAGATGTCGCAGACATTGCACGGGTTGCCGTCCACGGCGTTCGGGCAGTTGAGGGCCTTGGCAAGGATCCGTGCCATCGACGTCTTGCCGACCCCCCGGGCCCCCGTAAAGAGATACGCGTGCGCGACGCGGCCGCCGGCGATCGCGTTCTTGAGCGCCTGCGCGACGTGCGTCTGCCCGACGACCTCCGCAAAGGTCTGCGGCCGAAACCGGCGGGCCAAGACCGTATAGTGAGGACTGGACGCATCCATGAACGTGGAGCTTTGTCTCAGGAGGGCGCAAAAACGCGGGAGACAAAAAGCTATCTCCGCATGCACCTGAAAGCCAACGCTTAGGGCTGCTCCGGTTAAGGCCTGACCCGGTTGGGCGCGGTCCCACCGCATTCGGAGATAGCTTTTCATCCCCCGCGAGGGAAATGAAGTCGCCCAAGGGCGTTCTGCATTATCGGGTCAGGACTACTTACGTCAAGCAACTCGGATCGCTCGCCGCGGACCTGTACGAATACGAAACTCCAGAGACCGCATCTGCCAGAGCACCGGCCGGGTTCCGGTCTTGAGTCGAGCGTCAAGTCTGCGTACTTTACGGGCTAACCAGGCGTGTCCGCGAGCAACCGCCGCTCGCAGATCAAAGCGTAGCACTTCCTAAACGTTATGAACTTAATTACTTATGAAGTGGGACCGAGGTCCGAGAGCCGCGGCGCACAATGTGCTTAACTTTCATCGGCAGGCCGTTTGACGCTCAGGGAGCGCGCGAAGATGGCGGATTCGGTCTCTCCAAGTTCAGCGACAATGAATAAACCCGCCGAAGCGACCTCCCTTGCCAACAGTGCCGCCGTCGGTCTGGCCGCTGCCGGAAATGGCGTCGCGAGCCCAATTCCGACGAGCCTTACGGGGTCCTTCGCCGCCTACGAGGTGGGGGACTTCTACGACGAGCTGTTCGAGCCGGCCGGTTGCCCCCGCCGCGAGTGCGAGGTCCTGTTCTCGCACCTCCAACGCCTGTCGTCCGACGATCTCCAGCGCCGCCAGCGGGCGGCCGACCGCTCCATGCTCGGCATGGGGATCACGTTTAACGTCTACGGCGATGGCCAGGGGACCGAGCGGATCATCCCCTTCGACATCGTGCCGCGGATTTTACGCACGGCCGAGTGGAATGAGCTCGAACGCGGGCTCAGCCAGCGGATCGCCGCTCTCAACCTGTTTATCGACGACATTTACCACGACCAGCGGATCATCCGCGACGGCGTGATTCCCGAACACATCATCCAGACGGCCTCGTCCTTCCGCAAACAGTGCATCGGACTCAACCCGCCCAAGCGGATCTGGTGCCACATCACGGGAACCGACCTGGTCCGCGACCGCGACGGCCGATTCTATGTGCTCGAGGACAATTTACGTTGCCCGTCTGGCGTCTCGTACGTCTTGCAAAATCGGCAGTTGATGAAGCAGACGTTCCCCGCGGTCTTCGAGCGCGTCCGTGTCCGGCCCGTCGATGACTATTGCAGCCGACTGTTGGACGCCCTGCAGTCTCTGATGGACGCCAAAATCCAATCGCCCAACGTCGCCCTGCTGACCCCCGGGGCCTACAACTCGGCCTATTTCGAGCACTCGTTCCTGGCCCAGCAGATGGGAATCGACCTGGTCGAAGGACGCGATCTCGTCGTCTCCGACGGCTTCCTGCACATGCGGACGACCAAGGGCTTCGAGCGGGTCGACGTCCTCTACCGCCGTATCGACGACGACTTCCTCGACCCGAAGACCTTCCGCCCCGACTCGCTCCTCGGCGTGCCCGGCCTGATGGACGCTTACCGTGCCGGTCGCGTCGCCCTGGCGAATGCCCCGGGAGCCGGAGTGGCCGACGATAAAGTCATTTACGCCTACGTCCCGCAGATGATCAAGTACTACCTCGGCCAGGACCCCATCATTGCCAACGTGCCCACGTTCCTCTGCTCGGACGATAAGCAGCGTGACCATGTCCTCGCAAACCTCGACAAGCTCGTGGTCAAACCGGCCAACGAATCCGGCGGCTACGGCATGCTGATCGGACCGCGGGCCAGCCGGGCGGAGCGGCAAGACTTCGCGGCCCGCATCAAAGCCAATCCCCGCAACTACATCGCCCAGCCGACCCTCAGCCTCTCGCGCAGCCCCGTCATCGTGGGCGACCGAATCGAAGGGCGCCACGTCGATCTTCGCCCGTTCATCATTTACGGCAAGGAAATCTTCGTGCTTCCCGGCGGACTGACGCGGGTGGCCCTGAGAAAAGGCTCCCTCGTCGTCAACTCGTCGCAGGGGGGCGGCAGCAAAGATACCTGGGTCGTCGCCGAAGGACCGTGACGCATGCTCTCCCGGGTGGCCGAGTCGATCTATTGGATGTGCCGTTATGTCGACCGGGCCGAAAACGTGGCCCGCTTCATCTCGGTCAACCTCAACCTGAATCTCGACTTGCCGGGCGAGCCGGTGCAGCAGTGGCTCCCCCTGGTGATCACCTCCGGCGACCAGGACGCCTTTGCCACCGCGTATCCCGCGGCGACCAAAGAAAACGTGATCCGCTTCCTGACGTTCGACCGCAGCAACGCCAACTCGGTCATCTCTTGCCTGACCGGCGCCCGCGAGAACGCCCGCAGCGTGCGGGAAATCATCTCCTCAGAAATGTGGGAACACATCAACCGCTTCTACCTGCTGCTCAAAGACAGCGGCGGACTGCAGGCGGCCCTCGACAACCCGTACGACTTCTACGAGCAAATCCGCTTAAGCGGCCAGCAGTTCCAGGGCATCACCGACGCCACCATGACGCACGGCGAAGCGTGGCACTTCTGCCGCCTGGGCCGCACGATCGAGACGGCCGATAAGACGTCCCGCATCCTCGACGTCAAATACTTCATCCTCCTGCCGACCCCGAAAGACGTCGGCACCCCGTACGACGACATCCAATGGTCGGCCCTGCTGCGTTCGGCCAGCGCCTTCGAGATGTACCGCCAGCGGCACGGCCGCATCGCGCCGGCCCGTGTCGTCGATTTCCTGGTCCTCGACCGCGAATTTCCCCGCGCGGTCCTCTTTTGCCTGACCGAGGCCAACGAATCGCTGCACGCGATTTCCGGCTCGGCCATCGGCAGCTTCAGCAACCGGCCGGAACAACTCCTCGGCCCCCTGCGTGCCGAGCTGGCGTACGCCCGTGCCGATGACATCATTACCGGCGGCCTGCACGAGTTCGTCGACGACCTGCAAACCCGCCTCAACCTGCTCGGCATCGCCATCCACGAGACGTTTTTCGCCATCCGTCCGATGGAACCGGTCAGCGTGCAAACGCAAACCCAAACGCAAAGCCTGTAACCGCCGTCTTGAGTGGGCCGACTCCTGCGGATTCGCGCGATTTTTTTGCGCAAATCCACCCCAAAAAAGGCCCCCAGAGCCACAGATAAATCCCCAAACGGCCTTTCGACCACAGAATAATGATCGGCCCCCAAACCGCGCTTTCCGAAACACCCGCGGCCCGACGTTCTACAAAAAACCCCTTTAATTCCCGCCTTTTCGAGCTCCGTTCCCTCACCCCTCGCCCCGCACCCCTCATCCCTCGCTCGGCATTTTTCTGTTTTTTCTGCGGCGTAAAAAAAGGGACCCCACCCCAGAAAAATCATTCTGCCAAATTTTCCTCAGATTGATCTTCGGGATTCGCATATGGCCCCGTATAATGGAGCCAGGAACGAAAGAGAGCGGCCCGAATCAGTGCAGGTCGAGGGGGACACGCCGCATTCGCGTTCCTTTCTGCCACGGACGGACAAGTCGACGGCCAATCGGATTGTGTCCGCCATCTTGGCACGGTGTCCTTTTCCACTCGCTGCGCTTGCACTCCGCGACAAGGTCGTCGGAGGTTCGTAATATGCGAACGATCGGCTTGTCAGTTCGCATTTTGCGAACTACAATGGCTGCGGATGCCGATCACGGGAGCAGCATGGGATGCGGGTCATCTCCAAGGCACGGCTTCGGTCGTTTTGGGAAGCGCGCGGCCAGGGAGACGCGGAAGGCCCGTTGCGGGCCTGGCACACTCACGTGAGCCACAAAAGCGTGGCGTGGCAGACCTGGGGCGATCTCAAGGCCGAGTTTGGAACGGCGAGCCTTGTCGGCAACTGCGTGGTGTTCAACATCGGCGGAAACAAATACCGGCTCGTCACTCGCATCCTGTATCCGAGTCAGAAGGTCTTCATCCTGAAGGTAACGACGCACGCCGAGTACGACGAAGACAAGTGGAAGGAAGAGTGCGGGTGCTTTGAGCTGCCGCCTCAAAAAACCCGGACGAAACCTTCACCTGTCAAGCGAAAGAACCGAGGGACTTGACGATGGCGACCAGAACGACGTTTCGGCTGAAGGGCAAGAGCCGAGATGCTTACCTGGAGCTTGTGCTCGACTTCCCGTTGGCGTCGATCAAGTCTGAGCGGCATCTTGCAGAGGCACAGCGGGTCATCGACCGGATCTTGGCCCGTGGCCGGCTTAACGCAGGTGAGGAAACGTACCTCGACGCCTTGAGCGATCTCGTAGCGGCCTACGAGGACGAACACCACGCCATCGAGCCGGCCTCAGACGCCGACATGCTCCGTCATCTCATGGACGCAAAGGGCCTATCACAGATTCAACTGAGCCGTGAAACCGGGCTGCCGAAGTCCACGGTCTCGGAAGTCCTTGCCGGTAAAAGGCCGTTCAGCCGGCCGATGATTCGCAAGTTGGCCGCTTACTTCAACGTGGGCGTGAGCGTACTGGCGGCGAACATTTGAGGCGGTCGAAACAGCTTTGATGACAGTTAACGTGGCGGCACGCTGGACCGTTTTGTCTGCCGCCGTCACCGGCGAGCCGGCCCCGCGTTTTTTGGCCCCGCGGGAATGTTCTGCTTTTTCTGCGGCGTAAAAAAAGGGACCCCACCCCAGAAAAACCATTCTGCCAAATTTTCCTCAGATTGATCTTCGGGATTCGCACAGAGGCCCGTATAATGGAGCCAGGAACGAGTGAATGCGGCTCAAGGGACACGCCGCAGCAGCGTTCCTTTCTGCCACGGACGGACAAATCGACGGCCAATCGGATTGTGTCCGCAATCTGGCAAGGTGTCCTCTCGTGGGGCGAGCTGCTAGCTTGCCCGTGCCAACCTAGGGCAAGCTGCCAGCTTGCCATTTCTTCGCACATCGTCCAGCATCGACGCACGTCGCTTCATTGGCAAATCGTGATGTTCGAATTGATCGCCCTGCTCTCACTCGGCTTTTCTTCCGCAGTCCTCGGCGCCGACGGACAGCTTCCAGATGCGGCAGCCAACCCGAAGCCCACCGCGGCACCGCAGCGGGTTGAAACCCGCGCGGCCTCCCGCCGGCCCGCGGACGACTTCGTGCATGAGATCGAATCGCTGCTCAAGGCAGCTCGGCGTCAATTGCCCTGGGAAGAATTTCAAAGCACCCACACCAAGATCGCAGCGCTTGTCGCCGAATTCGGGCGGCTCTATCCCCACGACCCACGCGTCGCAAAATTCTTGCCTGAGAGATGGTCATCCCTGGCCTATCTTCGGCGGAGGGGCGAGGCGAGCGCCGAGATCCGCGACGTCTTACAGACGACCCACGATCCGGTGCTCAAGAAGGAAGCCCTGTTCATTCAAACCATCTTCGAGATCCAGGAACCAATCGATGACTCGGCGGCGATCTCCCGGGCGGAGGCATTCGCCCAACAGTGGCCCGAGGACAACCGCTCGGCCGAACTTCTGTACGAGGCGGTCAACCGACCAGGCGGTACGTTCTGGACACCGTTAATTCTGGTCCTCTCACTGCTCGCACTCGCGGCGGTGTGCACCATCGCCGGCCTCAAACGGCCGGCCGGCTGGTCCCGCCGCCGGTGGGTGGTCATTCTCCTCCTGGGACTGTTGGGTCTCGAGATCGTGGCGGCCGCGCTTTACAAATTCCAACGCCTGCCCGACCCCCGGCAAATTGAAGCCGTCGCTCTGATTTATCTGCACGTGGCCGCGGAGAATTTGCGACGTCTGCTCTGGACGCCCCGCGCGGCGATTGCCGTCGCCCTGGCTGGCACGGTCGCGCTCGTGTTCGTTGCCGTCCGGAAGCGCTCGGCCGGAGGAGCGATGCGGTGGACGTCCGCCGTTCGTCTGTGGATGATCGCTTTCTCAACAGTCTGGGCCGTGTGCCTGGCCCTCGATGCGGGCCTCACCACTCTGAGGAGGGCCCGCATCATGCAGCGAATCGTCCGAGACTACCCGAATTCCTTCCGCGGACGGCTCGTCCAAGGTCAAAACCGACAGAAAGAGCGGATCGGCGAACCGTTCGAGCTCGAGTTCGTCGACGCGATCACCGGTGCCCCCGTCTCGATGCAAAAGCTCCGTGGAAAAGTTGTCGTCGTGGATTTCTGGGCCACCTGGTGCGGCCCCTGCCTCGCGGAGATCCCCGAATTGAAGCGGCTGTACGCCAAATATCACCCGCAGGGGGTCGAGTTCATCGGAGTGAACGAGGACGTCTCAGAAATCGACGGCGGCCTCGCCACGCTCAAGGCGTTCGTGGCGGAGCAGCAGATTCCCTGGCCCCAATTTTTCCAGGGCGCAATTCCGCCGCGTTTCTGGCGGGCAGTTCTACGGGCGACTTCTTCGAATCCTGGGGAGTGGAAGGCATCCCCACGGTGTTCCTGATCGACGCGGAGGGCAAGCTCTACGCGACCGACGCCCGAGGCCGCCTAGAAACCCTGGTCCCGCAGGCTCCTGGCGATGTCGAACTCTTCGACCCGCTGACTGCGTCGTAGGGAAATAAGGGGGTCGGAGCGAAATACAGGGATCGGTCGTCAATTCCTGGAGCCAAGTCGGCGCGGCCCTCTTTTTGACTCGCCGGCCACGGGAGTCGAACGTGTGCTCCCAGCGGTTGAGCAGCTGATTTGAATCGTCGCTGACTCGGGTCAGGGCAAATCGTAGCATGCCCCTTTTTGCGCCTCATCCCAGGCTTTCAGCTGAAATGAATTGCAACCTCTTTATTCCGATCGCAAATCAGACACTCCCAGGGAACGTGCATTGCAATTACAATCTCATTCCGATTCGGAAAAGGGCGAATGGCAGGCAAACGCCGCAAAGCGCTAGGAATGACGCTCAAACGCGACCTCCTGATTGAGGCCGGTTACAAATGCGCGAACCCGACCTGTCGCATGATTCTGTCAATCAGCATCCTGGAAGATCATCACACCATCGCGCTGAGCGATGGCGGCGGCGATTCCTTTGCCAACTTAATTGCTCTTTGCCCCTACTGTCAGAGCTATTGTCAGAAGTCGTGTTCTTTTGAGATGAAGAAAAGCGGCGTATCCTGCTGATGATTTGGCTATGTTCGATTCTTCAGCGGCCCAACGAGGGCACAAGGATACGCCATGCGACACGGTACGACGGCGACAGTCAAGATTCCAGCGGCGACGATTCGAGCGAAGCGATCGACGCGGAAGTGTCGAGTTTCGGGAGGCATTCGAGGCCCGAAGCACGCTCGACGAGATCATTCGCGAAGGCGCCCGGAAGATGCTCCAGTCGGCCATTGAGGCGGAAGTCGACGCTTCCTGGCCCAACATGCCGATCGGCGCGGCGAGACGGCAAACGTTGATCGTCCGGAATGGTTATCTTCCCTCCAGGGAACTCCTCACGGGAGCGGGTTCTTTGCAGGTGAAGCAGCCGCGGGTTCGAGACAACGCCGCCGTCGTCCGAAGACCGTGTTTGCTTCTCGCCCAGCGTCCTACCCCCATATTTGCGTCGCAGCAAGTCGGTCGACGAGTTGATCCCCTGGCTTTACCTCAAGGGAATTTCCACCGGCGACTTTCTCCGAGGCGCTCTCGGCCTTGCTGGGCAAAACGCTCCCACTCTCAGCCCGAACGTCATCGTTCGACTCAAGGAGAAATGGTCGCAGGAATACGAAGTGACTGGAGCCGACGCGACCTCTCGCAGAAGCATTACGTTTACTTCTGGGCCGACGGCATCCACGTCAATGTCCGCCTCGAAGACGAGGCGAATCGCCGGCAATGCCTGTTGGTCTTGATGGGCGCCACCTCGGAGGGAAAGAAAGAGCTGATCGCCGTCGTCGATGGCTACCGCGAGAGCGAGCAGAGTTGGACGGAGCTCCTCCTCGACCTGCAACAACGAGGGCTGTCGGAGGCCCCGTTGTTGGCCGTGGGTGATGGGGCACTCGGCTTCTGGGCGGCGTTGCGAAAGGTCTTCGGCGAAGACGCGCGAGCAACGCTGCTGGGTGCACAAGACGGCCAACGTGCTCAACAATGCCCCAAGAGCGTGCAATCCGAAAGCCAAGGCCGACCTCCACGAGATCTGGCAGGCCGAGACGCCGCAAGGCCGCGAACCAGGCGTTCGATCACTTCCTGGAGAAATATCGAGCGAAGTACGACGCCGCCTGCGACTGCTTGGCCAAAGATCGCGACGTGTTGCTGACGTTCTACGACTTCCCGGCCGAGCACTGGAAGCACTTGAGAACCACCAATCCGATCGAGTCGACGTTCTCGACGATCCGCTTACGCCACCGCCGCACGAAGGGGAGCGGCACACGACGGACGAGCCTGGCCATGATGTTCAAGCTGGCTCATTCCGCCGAGAAGCGCTGGCGACGCCTCGACGGCCACGAGCACATCGTTCCACTCCTTCAAGGAAAACTCTTCATTGACGGAATCATGCAGGACGCCGCCTGACACAATCTCAAACACAACATTTGACAATAGGTCCTACTGTCATACGCTATTCCATAAGGGCGAGATTTCGCTCGAAGCAATCCGACACTGGAAGGGCATGCTAATCGCCCTGAACAACGCTTTCGACCGTGAAAGCATGGACCTTCTTCTGTACCTCTGGCATACGAAGTCTCAAGACATCTGGTACTCGGGTGACGGACTTCTTCGCTTCGCTGGTTTGATCGCGGCTGGCCTTGTCTCATTCCAGACAGAAATTACGTATGCTCGAACGCCATTCCATAATGTAGACATGCACGGGATCAAAAACGTTTTGGTTCAGCCAATTCCTCATTCACCGCAGATGGTCGTGAAGAAAATCGAACTCTCCGATCGCGGGGAGCACCTTGTCGACGCTTGGCGAAACGGGGATGAGGCAAAGTACAGAGAACTACTTTCGAAGCAACACATGCACTCATAAGGTCCGTCGATGCGCTCCCTGGCGCAGAGCGCGCTCAAAGCGTATGGACGCAAGTAGACGAATCGTGCTTCAGATTGTTTGTGTGACCTTAACTAAGCCGAGAAACTGTTGATACTCGCAGTTCGAAAGACAGCAGTTCGATCGAACTGCCCTATTCCAAATGACGTGCTCGGCACCGTACGGAATCACGGCGTGAGTGAAAATAGTGAGAGGCGCGTATGGTGACGTTCGTCGCTCGACTTTGGCCTTGAGACTGCAGGCTGGGCCAAAGGCTCCACTATGCTCTCTCCCTATTTAAAAATCCAGACGGCTTGGACTTGGAGCTGCCCATCGGCTGGCCACGAAAGCTTTCGCGATGCCAAGTTGCCGACGGTCCGTAACATCACCTATTTAAGAAATACCAGAATCTGACCCCGTTCTCTGGTCCACTCTTTGGCACGGATGCGTCCATTGGGTTCGAAGAAATGGAGCAAATCGCCATGCACACTGCATCGCCTCGGATGCAAAATCAGACCGGGCGATACGCCCATGTCTCGCGATGCCACCCGATAAGGCGAGCGGCTCCTCCTTTTTGACCTGCGGGAGACCGTCTCAGTGTACGCGAACAAACGCAACTTTGAGGTCCGCCGCTCCTGAGGACCGCCGAGAATGCTTGCGAACCGCTGAGGGCTGGATTAGCCTGCTGGGGCGTTTTTACCGCGCGACCGTCCCATCTCCGGCATGCCAAAGAAACGGACCGATCTTCCTTCGGCCTCTCGCTTTTTTGTCAGCATCAGCGCACTTCGTCGCCTCAGTTGGCCGACTAGGTCGCACAGGGAACCAAGCACTTACTCAAATGACACCCGCTCTGACGTGACCAAGGGTTTCAAAACCGTAATCGAACTAGGTCTGGTCTTGGGCCTCGCCGCACTGCAGCGTAAGGGTGTTGTATCTTGCGCACCTCGACTGGAAGGATCAGGACTCTATGTCCAGCCTCACTCGCCGTGACCTGCTGAAGGGGGTATTCGGTTCGACCGTCGCCACATTGATGATGTCGCAGGCCAATCTTGGCGGGGGGAGGTGATAAAGCCAATAGTCGGTCTGCCGACGTTGAGCAAGGAGGAAACCGATTGGATTGCCACTCAGCGCCTTTTCCTACTTTTACGACCTTCAACGGCTGCGGATGAAATTAACGACAACATGCGTTGGAACGTGGAGAAACTCGATCTTCCGAAGGTGGGACGGCTGGAATGGCATAACGAAGATCTGTACGACGTTAGCGGAAATCTACTGTTCAGAGACAAAACGCGCACTCTACCTAGCGGAGATGAGCTCAGGCTCCGCACTGCGGCAAGCCCATGGCTCGAAACACCCGTTTGGCAGGAGAGCATTGGGGAACCTCTCCCGATTCGGAAGTGGCTTGAGGCAGCTCGTCGAATGGCAAAAGAAAAAGGGCTCGTTCCAGTCAGCGGCCCAAAGCAGCTAGTTTGCTACAGCTACCCTAAGCTAGGCCTACTTTGCACAAGCCCCGATTTACGAACGATGGTTGTGGACCTCGGCGACGCCAGCATCGGCTCTTTCCAACCGTATAGGGTCGAGCCGGACCTCGATCCCGGATTGGTTTGGTCTCCGTACGAGGAATTCCTGATCGAGGAAAGCAGGACACGTCTCGAAGGCCAGGCGAGAGAGGCCTTTTCCAGAAATCTGCAGCGCCTTTCAAACGCCCAGGTTCACCGCAAGGCCAGCCTCTCTGCGAAAGCTCAGGCGGCTTTCAAGGCGACCAAGGATTGCGGCCTCAAACTTGGTCTAGCAGGCCAGGACAACAATTATTATTGTGCGTGCGCAACCGCTGTAATGTTACTCGGATTTCACGGGATCACGAAGTCGCAAAGTGATGCCGCCGCAGTGATGCATCCTGTTGATCCGGATGGCTGTACGGTCGCAAATCAGATCAAAGGTTACGACGAACTCTCGAAGAAAGGGATGCCGCCAGTCCAAACCCTTGAGGCGGTTTATGACTCCAAACCAACTTCTGAGAAGTGTCGAGAGGAGATTTGCGGTCGGAAGTTGCCCTTTAAGAGCGTCTAAGAAAACACGCGCGAGCTGTCGCGGGATGGCACCAGTTGGCTGACGGTTCCCACGAACAATTCGTTTATGATCCATGGCCGACTAAGCGTGGCAAAACCTATTGGGAATGCTTCATACGCAAACTCACCAATTTCATTTTTGTACGACCGAAATAGCGGCCAAACCTCGATTCCACATGACCACAACGACCGTAAGTCGTTTCTGTTACACGGGTTATGAATACGCTAGAGCAGGGCGCGGGACTTGCTGCTGGATTTGAACTCGGTCAGAGAGTATCGTTAACGGGGGGCGGGGTCGAGAGGTCAAAAGGATCCAACATGCGAGAGAAGCTTTTGGATCGGATTATTCTTACCGGTCTCGCCTTGCTCATCATGAACCCGGGGACTGTCGCGCTCAACGCAGGCCAACCGGTCGGTGGATCAGATTTGGCCAATTGCCTTGAGAAAAAGCTGAAGGATGTCACTGCCCGCCGACTCGAAGGTGATCCGTCGATCGTCGCACCCCTCACCCTGCAGATGGTCGAAGTTGGTACGCCCCAGAAAATCACCGAATTCAACGGTACCGACTACTTTTTTCGTATCCCCATAATTCACCGCAGAAGCCAAAGACAAGTTGGTTTTTTCGACGTGGAAGAGGGACTGGACGGAAATCTTGAGATAGTGCGGAGGTCCGGGGAGAAAATTGCCAATGAAAAGGCTATAGGCAAGCTCCCGCTTGACACGCTTGAGCTGACTTCAAAACAGGTTGTCACGAGTGCGGAATCCAAATTGGGAAAAGGCTGCGCGGTCGTGAAGCATCCGCATCTGGTGTTTGACGAAGCTGAAACACGTGTCGGCTGGGCTGTGACAATGAGGTGCGAGGGCAAGGAAAAAACGGTGATTGTGACTCCGGAATTCGCATACACAGTTGGCCAAGGCCAAGTGACGCGCAGAGCCGGGTTCAGGCCTGAATAGGCCCACGAGAGCGGAGGCTGCTGCCGCATTCCGCGGCACAGTGGCGCGAAACCGCTCGAAAATCACGGGCTGAACTGAAGACCTGGGGACGGTGCGGGATACTGAATTCGACCGCCTGTGGTGGTCGTGGTTTCCTCCTCCCAACTCTCTCCAGACTCTCCTGGACTCTCCTTCCGAAAGGTTGTCTTCGTTTGCGGAGGCTGCACCGTCGCAAGGTCTAGGATCAAGAGCGTCAATCTGCTGAGGCCATCCAGGCCGCTCGGTTCGACCCAAACGAAACAATCGCCGCATCTCGAGACAAAGCAGGCACATTTTGGCACGTCCCGTTTTGCGCCGTGTCCAAAAAAACCGCTTGGGATGTGGCAGCTGTCAAATACGATCGCGTTTTCCGGCGTGATTCGAATGGTGTGTCCTGGCTTCTTTGGGTCGGGCGGGTATGCCGGTTTGGTTTGGATCGAGTTGTAGTAATCACTTCCGTCGAGGCAGTCTGGAATTTCCGGGTGGGTGACGGATCGATAAAGAACCCGCATTTTCTTGAGCTTGTCGGAATCGCAAACGTTTTGCGTCGTCCATTGGTTGTTGCTGGCTCGCATGGCCATAATGCCGAGAGCCGCTGAAACGAAACCGAATGGATTCCATGTAATCGCAGTGCTGCCCTGCGCGGTGTCGTTAATCTGCAGCGTGGCCGCGTTGATTACCGCAAAATGCGGAAGAGCGCCGGATTAACCCAGAACTCTGCGATGTTGTCCAATACCTGTTGCTGTTCCAACGCGGCAATCGTGCGCGTGCTATCGATCGTAGTGTCTCGTAGAGCTGTGTTGCGCAGCCAAGCGCCAAAAACGTGAAAAAGGTTAAGCTCCAGCGTGCGATGCGCATCGGACTGTGCTCCTTCACATTGCGCGAAGAATAAGGCCGTAGGCGATGGTTGACGTCCCCTCGACCGAACGGATTTGTGCTGTGGAGCTCCATAGCCAATCTTCATTAGTCGGGCTAATGTCCGATCTACCTGAAGCAGCTCACGCTGATTGTGCCGAGAATTCGTACTAAAACGACTGTAACGTAAGATCGTGTGACCTTTCCGTCCTTGATGTTGAGGGCGGTTCAAAACGGCGGCGCGGGGGAAGTGTCGCGGCGGTTCAATTTGGCGGCGCACATGAGTGCAGTCCTGTGAAGAGGCAAGATGGGGGGCCATCCCCGATCTGACCCCTCTGCTCAGGAAGGCACTGGAGTGCGATCCGATATGGAGTTCTGGAGAGACGTTCGTCGGCAGGTGCTGACTGGCGAGTTGAGTCGGCGTGCCGCCTGCCGGAAGCATGGCCTCGGCTGGCACACCCTGAAGAAGATCCTGTCCCACGAGGAGCCGCCGGGCTATCGGCAGAACCAGCCGCGAACGAAGCGGAAGCTGGAACCGTTCCTGCCGATCATTCACCAGATCCTGGAGGACGACCGACAGGCCCCGAAGAAGCAGCGGCACACGGCCCAGCGGATCTTCGAACGGCTGCGCGACGAACAGGGTTACCTGGGCGGCCAGACCGTAGTGAAGGACGCGGTCCGGGCCTGGAAGCAGTCGCGCCAGGAAGTCTTTCTGCCGTTGTCGCATCCGCCCGGCGAGGCCCAGGTCGATTTCGGTGAGGCGACGATCCGGCTGGCCGGCCTGGAGACCAAGGTCGCCCTGTTCGTGATGACGCTGCCGTACTCGGGGGCGATCTTTATCCAGGTCTTTCCTCGAGAGTGCACGGAGACGTTCCTGGAAGGACATCGACGAGCCTTCGAGTTCTTTGAAGGCGTGCCGAAGCGGATCAGCTACGACAACTCGGCCATCGCCGTGATCGAGGTGCTCACGGGACGCGAGCGGAAGCTGACTCGGGAGTTTCTGCGACTGCAGAGTCATTACCTGTTCCAGGAACACTTCTGCCTCGTGCGCCGCCCCAACGAGAAGGGACACGTCGAACGGCTGCTGGGCTTCGCACGGCGGAGCTTCCTGGTCCCCGTGCCCCAAGTGGATTCCCTGCAATCGCTCAACGAGCAATTGCGGGAGCGTTGCCTGGCCGATCTGGCCGAACGCACGCGTGGGAAGTCGGCTCCGAAGGGCCAACTTCTCCTGGAAGACCAAGCCGCCTTCCTGCCGCTGCCGAAGCAGCCGTTCGAGGCTCGACGCATCGTCCCCGCGTCGGCCGATTCGCAGTCCCTGGTGCGGTTCGACACGAACGACTACTCCGTTCCCGTGCGGTACGCCCATCGGAAGCTGATCGTGGTGGCGACCGTGGAGGAAGTCCGACTGGTCTACGAAGACCGGCTGGTGGCCCGGCATCGGCGCTGCTGGGATCGCGAACGGACCTTCTTCGAGCCGATCCACTACTTGGCGCTGTTGGAACGCAAGCCGGGAGGATTCGATTACGCTCGGCCCCTGGAGAGCTGGCAGCTGCCGGAGTGCTTTCCTCTGTTGCGACGCCGGCTGGAAGCTGCCGATGAGCACTCTGGCACACGGTCGTACATCCGCGTGCTCAGGCTGTTGGAGAAGTTCTCCCTGCCCCAGCTGACCGGGGCGGTCGAGTACGCCCTGGACATCGACGTGATCGATTCGGACAGCATCCGCACGATCGTGGAACACCGCACGGACCGACCCGTCGAGATCTTCTCGCTCGACGGCCGGCCCTGGCTGCAAGCGGTCCGCGTCGAGACGACCGACGTCTCCTCCTATCAGGCCCTGCTGGAGGAGGTGTTGCCATGAACAGACCGAGACCAAGAGCACGGTCCTCTTGAAGCACCACCTCAAAGCGCTCAAGCTCCCCACGATGCACGCCGAGTGCGAGAAGATCGCGGCCCGCGCCGCGCAGGACAATGCCGATCATCTGGCGTTCCTGCTGCAGCTGTGCGAGTTGGAGCTGATCGAGCGGGAACGTAAATCGGCGGAGCGCCGGCTGAAAGGGCCCGCTTCCCCGCGCACAAGCTGCTCGACGAGTTCGACTTCGCAGCGCGGCCCAGCGTCAACAAGCCCCAGATGCTGGAGCTCGTGAAGGGAGAGTACCTCGACCGCCGCGAGAACGTTCTGTTCGTCGGTCCCAGCGGGACGGGCAAGTCGCACCTGGCCACCGCGCTGGGCATGGCCGCCTGCGCCCAGGGCCGCAAGGTTCGCTTCTTCCGCGTCACCGAGTTGATCACACTGCTGTTGGAAGCCAAAGAGGAACGGCAACTCTTGCGGCTGCGGCAGCAACTCGGCAAGCTGGACCTGTTGATCCTCGACGAACTGGGGTACGTTCCGGCCAGCAAGGCCGGGGCGGAACTGCTGTTCGACGTGATCGCCTCGGCCTACGAACGCAACAGCCTGATCGTGACGACCAACCTGCCGTTCGAGAACTGGACCGAGGTGTTGGGCAGCGAACGGCTGACAGGAGCGGCCTTGGATCGGCTCACGCACCGCTGCCACATCCTGGAGACCAAGGGCGAGAGCTTCCGCCTGCAGGACGCCAAACGCCGCCGACGCCGGACGGATTAATCCCTCGGCAGACCGACTCACACTTCACCCGCGACACACCTTCCCGACCTTCGGAGACCTTCACCAACCCAGCGCCACCAAATTCGGCCGCCCCGCGCCGCCATTTTGAACCGCCCTCAACACTTGACGCGCTTAACGATTGGATGAGTTTGGTAAAGGCATATTGGCGGTCGCCAAGCCCCGGTTGTTTCCCTACAGCTCCTACGTGCCCAGTTCCCACGGGCTTTGTGGGCGATCAGGCTCAGAGGTCAGGAGGCACACGACAAAGGGGACAAGGCGCACATAATGGATCGCTTCCACTCAAGTAGGCGATACGTTGCAAAATTGCAGGCCGCATATCCGTCTAGTCCCTTATGCCCGCGCCGGGCTGAACCGCGGAAAGCCTTCAGCGGCGCAAGGACGCTGGAAAGAGCATTGCTCAGCCGGGCCCAAATGGTTCCCCGCTGAGCAGCGGCACCAAATGGCAGACTATCTTGTCGCGAGAGGCTTGATTGAGTTTCGTTTTCTTGGCCCCGGAGGGGCCGTCGAGGGTAGCCCTGCGTGCCAACGCCGGGTGAAATGCGCGCCACAAATACGCACCTCAAAGCCCCCGCACCCGTTACAACGGGTGCGGGGGCTTGGTCGATGATTTCGCGGCCGACCGTGGATTTCACCCACGGCTACGCTCTCGGACCCCCTCCGGGGTGAAAAAGAATGCTGTAGCCCTCACGGCGAAGAGCGTCGAGGGCAAGTGCCCAGTCCTCTTCCTTTGCGAGAACATAATCCGTGTCGAAGGTGGAAACGGCGAACACGCTGATTCCGGCTTCGGCCAACGGTGAGAGCAGGTCGGCCAAGAGGCCGACGGTCGCAAACGGAACGGCTCCGGCAACTCGCAGGGCACGCCAACCGCGCTCGCCACGGATGCCCTCAGACGTAGGGTGGGACAAGGCCGCTGCGGCCGCCGGCCCACCATTTTCATGGACGCAGTCGCGACTCGTGGTGGGCCGGCGCTCGCCGGCCGCGAAGTCCCCTCACTCCCAGCCCCTCTCCCGTAAGGGAGAGGGGTACCCGCGAGCTTGTCCCACCCTACGGGGACCGTGGCCTCGTCAATCAGGATGGAGAGTTCGTGCGCCGTGCGGGTGATCGAAAAGAATGCACCGGCAGTAGCCCAAGGCGGAATCGGAGCATCGGCGGCCAATCGACACACGGCGAATCGGCCGGGCAGCTCGATGAGCTCAAATTGAGACGGCATCGATTTTTCCTTTGCGCGCCGGCCTATCGACGCATAGTACTCGATGTTACCGCTCAAAAGGCTTCCTTTTGCCAGCGATCTTCGCCAGCCCCTCGTTCGCTTTTTCCGGAAGACAACACAACCTCAATCTGCCAAGGGAGAGCCTTTCTTAAAAGTGCTATCGACCCACTTGACATTTGAGCCGGGATGTGTCACTGTACTATCTCTCTAGTACAGATGGCGGCCGAGGAAGTCTCTCCTCGGGAGTGGACACTCCGATCTGAACTGACAGCCACAATGTGGGATTTCGTCCGCAAACCACGCCAAACGAACGTGACCGTTGCAACCGGCGCATCTTGTGTCGGGTGATAACCTGGAGGCGTGGGCTTTCAGGAATTCACCAAAACGGCGCGGGGTGCGGAGATGGCGAAATCACGCGATGCGGCGAAGGAGAGGTATTGGCGGGAGGCGATTCGGCGGCAGGAAGCCAGTGGCCTGGGAACGAAGCGGTTCTGTGCCCAGGAGGGGATTTCCGAACACCGGTTCTATTGGTGGCGACGAACCCTGCGTCAGCGCGGTCGGCACCGAGCCCGAGCGTCGGGGGACGGCGTGGCGGCGGACTCGGGCCGTGATCGCGGCGGCCAGGGGGATACCTCTCCTTTCCTTCCCATCGCTCTTCCCTTTACCGTCGGAGCCCCGATCGAGATCGTTCATCCGCGTGGCCATGTCGTTCGCGTTCCGGCGAGTTTCGACCCGGTCGCGTTCAAGCGGATTCTGGCCGTGCTCGACATCTCGGCGGGTTCCTCCGGGGAGGAATGACATGATCGCCATTTCCGCCCAGACCAAGCTGTACCTCGCCCGGGACGCGACCGACATGCGCAAGAGCTTTCGAGGACTGATCCTGCTGACGGAAGGGGTGCTCCGACAGGAACCGGTCTCGGGCCATCTGTTCGTGTTTCTCAATCGCCGCCAGGACTTGATGAAGATCCTGTATTGGGACGGGTCAGGTTTTTGCATTTGGTACAAGCGATTGGCGCGTGGAAGTTTTCAAAGGCCGCCGGCCGTTGCCGGGGAGGAGCGACCCGGTTTGGAATTGAGTACGGCCCAGTTGTCGCTGATGCTGGAAGGGATTGACCTGACGTCGGCACGGCAACGGCTCCGTTTTCGGCGATTTCCCACCGAATCGACGGCCAGGCGTGGCGACGGATTTTGAGCCTTCCCGCTTCAGCCGGATCGCGATAATCGGGGCCTTGCTGACCGAGCAGATCACGCATGCAAGGAGGCATGGCGATGGTCTCCACGCCCGTGGAACTCCCCGACAATCTTCCGGCTTGCCATGCCATCATCCTTCGGCAGGCGGAAGCCATTGAGCGACTCGAAGCACGAATCGAGCAACTCAACCGGGACCTGGCCAGCCTGAAACGACAATTGTTCGGCTCGCGTCGAGAACGATTCGAGCCCGGCCACGGAGAAGATGCGTGACCGCTGCAACGAGCGCGGGTTGGCGGTAGCCAGGCGCGGCCATCCTCACGAGGCAAATCGAGCGCAACGTGATAGGGAGCGGGAGTCCGGTCGAGTGGGGTTGGTAGAACTCGGGGGGCGATTAGCCGCTGGGGACGGCGGACCGTCGCCGGGCGCGTCGCTGGCGTTTTCGGGCGGCAGCGGCATGCGATTCTTGGACACGCTGCCTGACGCGGGCTTCCGGATGGTTTTGGATCCAGCGATCGGGCAGAAGCGATTCCAGTTCGGCCGGCGTCGCGGTGCGGATCCGGCGGAAGACATCCAGCAAGTACGCCTGCACGTCGATGTTGTGCCGCTTGCAGGTCATCGTCAGCGTATAGAAGACGGCCGCCGTCTCGCCGGCGTGTTCGTTGCCGAAAAACAGCCAGGCCTTTTTGCCCATGACCGGACCTTTGATCATGGCTTCGGTCCGATTGTTGTCGATCGGGATTCGGCCGTCTTCCAGAAATCGCTCGAAGGCTTCCCAGCGATTGCGGAGGTAGTTGATCCCGGCGCGAAGCGGCGATTTGGGCAACTCGTCTTGATCCCGCGCATCAAGCCAGGCCTTGATCCCCGTTACGATCGGCCGGGACTCGGCCTGACGCAACACCAGGCGCTCGTCGTCCGTCATGTCCCGGGCGCGATCTTCGATGTCGTACAGCTTTTGAATCTCCCCCAAGATCCAGGCCGCTTGCGGATGAGGTCCCGCCTCGATCAACGGCTCGAATTTGCGACGGGCGTGAGCCCAGCAACCCACAGCGATGATGCGATTTTTTGAAGCGGCAGCAATCAACTCGTAGCAGATGTAGGCGTCCGACTGGAGGTAGCCTTTGTAGTTCCCCACGATCCGACGAACATTCTCTTCGTCCTTGTGCGAGGCAAAGGCGAAGCACACATAAGGGTGGGCGGCGTCTCCGTACTGGGCGTACAGGTAGGCGCTGCGCGTGCGGCCGAGTTCGGGGCAGAGGATGTCACATGGCGTCTCATCGATGCCCTGCACCCAGGATTGCGTCGTCCGTTCTCGCATCAGCTCGACCAACGGCAGCGCGATGCCGGCCAAGCCCCGCATCCAACGCCACTGCGTCGCGCGGTGAATGGAGAAACCGACTCGCGCCAGAATGTCCTCTTCCCGGTAATACGGAATGTGATCGGCGAAACGACTGGCTGCCAGGTAGGCCAGAAACGCCACTCCCAAATAGCAGCGATCGATGAGCGGCTCGGGCGCGGACGCCGCCACCAAGCGGCCCTGGCCGGTCGCCTCATCCTCCCAGGCGATGACTTCTTCATAGTGCTCCAGCACCCGCACCCGTGCCTCTTGCAGTTCCACTTCTTCCCGAACGAAACGGAAGAAACGCTTCGCCCGAGGGTTATTCCACAATTCCGGCGGAACGTCCCGCTCGTCGAGCCGATGCAGGACCTTTTCACGCGGAATCGAGGCGTCCAGGACTCGCTTTTGCCGGCCTTGGGACGTACGTCGCGTTGGGCCCGCAGCCGTTGCGGCGAGCAACTCACTCGCGGACGGCCTGCCTTCCATGACGAGCATGCCGCGATTCATCGCGGAGGCTTCCGCGGCGGCTTGACCTGCCGCATCTTCTCCGTGGCCGGGCTCGAATCGTTCTCGACGCGAGCCGAACAATTGTCGTTTCAGGCTGGCCAGGTCCCGGTTGAGTTGCTCGATTCGTGCTTCGAGTCGCTCAATGGCTTCCGCCTGCCGAAGGATGATGGCATGGCAAGCCGGAAGATTGTCGGGGAGTTCCACGGGCGTGGAGACCATCGCCATGCCTCCTTGCATGCGTGATCTGCTCGGTCAGCAAGGCCCCGATTATCGCGATCCGGCTGAAGCGGGAAAGCTCAAAATCCGTCGCCACGCCTGGCCGTCGATTCGGTGGGAAATCGCCGAAAACGGAGCCGTTGCCGTGCCGACGTCAGGTCAATCCCTTCCAGCATCAGCGACAACTGGGCCGTACTCAATTCCAAACCGGGTCGCTCCTCCCCGGCAACGGCCGGCGGCCTTTGAAAACTTCCACGCGCCAATCGCTTGTACCAAATGCAAAAACCTGACCCGTCCCAATACAGGATCTTCATCAAGTCCTGGCGGCGATTGAGAAACACGAACAGATGGCCCGAGACCGGTTCCTGTCGGAGCACCCCTTCCGTCAGCAGGATCAGTCCTCGAAAGCTCTTGCGCATGTCGGTCGCGTCCCGGGCGAGGTACAGCTTGGTCTGGGCGGAAATGGCGATCATGTCATTCCTCCCCGGAGGAACCCGCCGAGATGTCGAGCACGGCCAGAATCCGCTTGAACGCGACCGGGTCGAAACTCGCCGGAACGCGAACGACATGGCCACGCGGATGAACGATCTCGATCGGGGCTCCGACGGTAAAGGGAAGAGCGATGGGAAGGAAAGGAGAGGTATCCCCCTGGCCGCCGCGATCACGGCCCGAGTCCGCCGCCACGCCGTCCCCCGACGCTCGGGCTCGGTGCCGACCGCGCTGACGCAGGGTTCGTCGCCACCAATAGAACCGGTGTTCGGAAATCCCCTCCTGGGCACAGAACCGCTTCGTTCCCAGGCCACTGGCTTCCTGCCGCCGAATCGCCTCCCGCCAATACCTCTCCTTCGCCGCATCGCGTGATTTCGCCATCTCCGCACCCCGCGCCGTTTTGGTGAATTCCTGAAAGCCCACGCCTCCAGGTTATCACCCGACACAAGATGCGCCGGTTGCAACGGTCA
>CAWHWU010000003.1:0-136344 GCA_963833105.1 uncultured Planctomycetaceae bacterium | reverse complement strand
CGGCGATCATTTTGGGGACCCTTTCAAACGAAGGACCGCCCTTGTCCGGGGCGGTCCTGTTCGTAGGAACAAAACCGCCCGGCACGCGCCGGGGCTTCAGATCGAGAACACGGTCAGGTCAATGGGCGACCGGATGTTGGTCCGGCCGCTCAAAAAAGAACGACCCATTGACCAGCCGGAAATGGCCGATCAGCGGGTCAAAGGAGCGTGAGTCAAAATGCGGCGCACGGCTGGCATGGTGTCACGCGTGCCGGGCACTCTCTCCTCCGCTGTAGTCGGAGGAGACCCAAAGGACGAGAAGGCACAGCGAAAAAAGAAAGCCCAGGGCCCTCACACGAGAACCGTGGGCTTGGAGATCGGCAACGTTTGCTACCATTCCGTCAATTGGATCTGCCGAGAAACGGCTGTCTTTTAAGATCGTGCCGCCGTTCTCGACGTGCGAGACTCGATGGCGAACGAACTTGGCATCGCGAAGCTGCTAACAGAAGTGGGTATCGGTTCGCTCTGAGTCAAATCGGATAAAGGTCCTGTGGCGACATCCGCCGATGGAGTTGTGCCCACGCGTCAGAGTTCTGTCAGAGAATTTGCTGGAGAATGCCGTAAATGCCGCTAAAATGTGAAGCGTGTGGAGCGCGGCCAAGCATCGCGATTCTCTGCAAACTCGCAAAGGGCTTGGGACTTACGACCGATTTCGGTGGCCGCGTCGAGCGACCTTCGGAACCGAGGGTTGGGGGTTCGAATCCCTCCGAGTGCATTTTGGAATCCAGCGGATTCGCGGCTTCTCGCTTCAAACGTCTTGTCCGCAGTTCTTTCCTCGCCGCAAATCCTTCCGCCCCGCCTCGGCCGGTCGGAGTGACGCACGTTCGTCACGGGCAGGGTGACCTGCTTCAGGTTTTTCGGACAGGAGATTCTCTTATTCTGGACGGCTGGAGGAGAGCTGTCCGATGTCGAAGAGCAGTTCCGGGAAGCCTGGTGATCGGCCCCGCGCCGAACGTCGGCAGTATACGCGGGAGTTGAAGGAGGAGGCGGTACGGATGGTCCTGGACGGCCATTCGGTCGCCTCGGTCTGCCAGCGATTGGGACTGACGAGCCCCAATCTGTTGTACAACTGGAAGCGGAAGTTAGTGGGCGAGGGAGGGGCGGCGGCCGTCGGTCTGGAGGCCCGCGTGCGAGAGCTGGAAGCCGAGCTGCGGCACGTCGAGCAGGAGCGAGACATCCTAAAAAAAGCGTTGGCCATTTTCGGCCGCGGCGGGTGAGGGACGTGTACAGCGGCATCGATCAGCTGGTGATCACGGAGAGCTTCCAGGCTTCGAAGGTGTGTGATCTGCTGGAGGTGAGCCGGTCGGGATTCTATGCATGGCGGAGTGGGCAGGAGTCTCAGAGAGCAGAGCGGGATCGGGAGCTGATCTTGAGGATCAGCGCGGTGTTCTGGCGTCATCGCCGGCGATACGGGGCCCGGAGGATTGCGGTGGAACTGGCGTCGGAGGGAATTGCGTGCGGGGTGGCGCGGGTGGCCCGACTGCTGAAAACGCAGGGATTTCGAGCGATTCAGCCCCGTTCGTACCAGCCCCGGACGACGGAGAGCCGGCACCGGCTGGGCTACAACCAGAACTTGCTGGCAGGCCGCGGAGCACCGACGAGCAGGAACGAAGTGTGGGTGGGGGACATCACGTACATTCCGCTGGTGGCCCGGAGCGGGAGTGGCCGGTTCGGCTATTTGGCGCTGCTGATGGACCTGTGGTCGCGGCGGATCGTGGGCTGGGAGTATGGGAGTTCGATGGACGAGGACTTGGTGCTGGGGTCCTTGAGACGAGCGATCAAGGAACGTCAGCCGACGCTGGGATTGATCCATCACACGGATCGGGGAGGACAGTTCGCGGGGAAACGTTACCGAGAGGTGCTGCGTCGTGCGGGAATGCGTCAGAGCATGAGCGCGGCGGAGAACTGTTACGACAATGCGTTCATGGAGTCGTGCTTCGGGACGGTCAAGACGGAACTGGAGCTGGTGGAGTACGGAGGGGCTGCGGAGGCGGTCCGGGAGATCTCGGAGTACATTCGGTACTACAACGTGGAGCGTCGTCATTCGTCGTTGGGATACGTCAGCCCGGTCGAGTTCGAGAGTCAACTGGCTGTCCAGAAATAAGAGAATGGACTGTCCGCGCAACCTGAAGCACCTCAGGGTGCTTCCCCGACTCAACGAATGCACTAATCATTGAGTCCCTTCCCGCTGAGAATCTGCCGCACACATTTTTCAATCCTCGACGTCCGCGTTTTGGATTGTTTGGGTGCAGCAAAATGTAGCAGGTAGGCTCTTTGGCGCCCCGGCGTGAGTGCCTCAAAAGCAGCTTTCAAGGCCGGCAACTCGTCGAATTGCGCTTGCAATTCCTCAGGAAGTGCGAAGTCTGTGGTCTTTTTCAGCTTTACTTTCAAACCGGATTGTTCCACCGCGATGGCTGCATCAATGTAAGCTTTCACGAGGGGCTTCATTTGCACGATTTGGCGAACACTAGTGAATCGCAGCTGCCGCCCTGACTGCGTATTCTCTCCCGGTTTGACGAGAAGACCATCAGGATCTTTCAACAACGCACCTTTGAAAAACAGCAGCGCACAGTATTCCTTGAATCCTTGAATCAAAACGATATTTTTCTTCTCCAGCGTGTAACACGGCTTACCCCACTTCATTTCTTCGGTGAGCGGACAGCCCAGAATGATCGTTCGCAACTTCTCCGTTTCTTCCTGCCACTTTTTGGCTTTCCGTAAATATCCATCAACCTGTGGATTCATTTTCATTCTGATGCCTTGATGCCTGTGGAACTCAGGCGTCGGTGAGTTGGACCGCTTCCGGGCCGTGGTCGACGGGAACGAACAGAGCCAGCATCGCGGCGATTGCGAGAGTCGCGGCGACCACCAACATGCCGGGGGAGAAGCTGCCCGTTCGCGCCTGAAGCTGCCCGATCACATTGGGCCCGAAGAATCCCCCCAGGTTGCCGACGGAGTTGATCAAGGCGATCCCGCCTGCCGCCGAGGGGCCGCTCAGAAAGCTCGTCGGAAGCGACCAGAAGGTGGGCAAAACGCTCATCACGCCGATCTGCGTCAGGGCGAAGGCGAAGAGGTAGGGGACCGGGGCTTTCAGCACCGCCGCCAGGCACCACCCTGCGGCACCGATCAACGACGGAATGGCGACGTGCCACCGCCGCTCGCCCGTCGCGTCCGAGTGCATGCCGTTGAGAATCATGCACGGGACGGCACACAGGCTGGGAATCATGACGAGCAGGCCGATGCGGAATTCGCCGAGTGTCGGAAACCCGAGTTGGAGGAACTTCGGCAAATAGAAGCCGATGCTGTTACTGGCGCCGGCGACCGCGAAATACACCAGCGTCAGGATCCAGACGCGGCGGTCGAGCGCGGCTTGCCACAGGGTCAGGCCGTGACGCTCTTGCCGGTACGCCTCTTCGCCGTGGATTTGTTCGCTCAGCCAATGGCGTTCCTCCTCATTCAGCCAATGCGCCTTTTCGGGGCGGTCGGTGAGGTAAAACATGGCGACCACTCCCAAGACGACAGCGGGAATTCCTTCGAGCACGAACAGCCACTGCCAGCCCCGCAGGCCGCCGAGATGATTCAAGTACTGCAGGATTCCCCCCGAGAGCGGCCCCCCCACAATCCCGGTGATGGGGGAGCCGGTCATGAATAACGAGACTGCCTTGGCCCGCTCGCGGGCGGGGAACCAGTAGGTGAGATACAGGATGATTCCCGGAAAGAAGCCGGCTTCCGCGAACCCGAGCGAGATGCGGAGCAGATAAAAACTCGAGGGGCCGCGGGCGAACATCATGGCCACCGTGATCAGCCCCCAGCTAATCAAGATCCGCCCGATCCAACGCCGGGCGCCGACGCGGCTCAAAATGAGATTGCTGGGAATCTCGAACATGAGGTAGCCGATGTAAAAAATGCCCGCGCCCAGCGCATAGGCCTGCTCCGTCATGTGGAGATCGTCCAGCATTTGCAGGCGGGCAAAGCCGACGTTGATGCGGTCGAGGATGTTGACGACGTACAGCAGGAACAGAAACGGCAGCAGCCGCCAGGCGACCTTCCGTAGCACCACTCGCTTCAAGTCTTGCGGCATGCTGCCCCTTTCGCCCCAGACATCTCGCCCCAGGACTCTGCGCAGGCGGCCTGAGGAAAGTCAACGGTGCACTCGGGACGGCGACGGAAGCGGGGCGGTGGTTGGAATCGACGGCTCACGCCCCGGGCTTCGCCTGCTTTGGCGGGGAGCTCCGACGCCTGTCGGAAGACAAGTCTTGACGCAACTGTCCCGGATTGTGTGGGCGATCCCCGTTCTATAATGGAGCCGGCAGGACGACTGCCGCCGGTCCGCGCAATCCGGCATTGCATCGGGATCCGCTCGGCTGTCCTGGTATAATCGTGTAAGACCAGTTCGAGCACGCGAACTGGAAGGGAGGGGCGTCCGTGGCAACGGTCACCAGCGAGCAAGCGGTCGATCTCTTGACGAAACAGGTCCAAGAACACTTCGGCGTGGACGAACTGTTGGAGGTCCACAACGAGCTCTTTCCGGACGATCCGTTCACCGACGAAGAGGCCACCAAGGATTGCAGTCGGCTCGTCGAGCGGATCGTTGGTCGTCTCAACGGCGGGTTGGAACCGGAAGAGATCGTGGAAGTGTGGTCCGTCATTTTCCCGCGGCACCGCAACGTCTGGTACGACGAGGAAGAGGAGCGGTTTCACTACAACGAGTCGAAGCCCACACCTGCCGAATGAAGGCTCGCCCCGTTCAAGTAACCTGGACAGGACCCGGCGCCGGATGTGAGGGAGAACGTGCCAACGACGGCCCTTGCTCACTTCCAACAGGACATCAACCGAGCGCGGGCCATCGTCAACCACGCAGGCCCTCTGCCGACGGGCACGCCGCCCGAGCAGGTGCTCCGCAGCGACCTGTTACGCAGCGGATGGATGTTCGCGGTCGGTGGGCTAGACGCGTACGACTGTGACGCCTTCACGGACGTGGTGGCGGCCGCCATTATCTCCAAGAACCGCCATCCCGCGATGGTTCTTCCGGATTTCTTTTACCAGATCAAATTCCCGATCCGGGCGATCTTGGAGCAATACACGAACAACCAGAACTGGCGGTGGCGAATGGCGGCCCGGAGAATGATGGAGCGGGAGAACGTGTTGAGCCTGGAAACGGTCCGCTCGCTCTTCAACCGGTTCTTCCGCGATCAGCACAAATTCTTCAGGCAGATCTTCGAGAGTTGGGTGTTGCACGCCAACGCAAGGAGACGCGTGTTTGGGATCACCGGCTACCGCTACAACGCACTTCCCCCCAACCAGCGGGGTGCCGCGCTCGACGGGGCGTGGCAGCGGATGCAGGATCGGTTTGAAATGATCATTCAGCGACGTCACGACTGCATTCACAACTGCGACCGGCCGCGTGTCTCGCCCCAACCGCTCAGGGCACCCGACATCGTCCTGGACGTGATCGAAGACGTGGAGTTTCTCGTCCTGCGGTCAGACGAGCACATCAACACGGAATTCCGCCAGTTCCTGCTCGACTGCGGCTGCCCGCCTGCCATCGTTGCTCAAGCGGGTTACTGAAGGGATCGTCCTTGACCATCCCAAACCCCGAGTTCGCGAACGCTCCTGGCATTTTTGCTCGTCAACGGTGAGAATACTGAGAGTTGCGCTTCATCGAGCTTTCCTCTTTTTCGCAACAGGGAGAATCCGTATGCGAGGCTTACGAGCGTTGTTATTCGCCAGTCTGAGCGCCCTGCTCGTTCCGGTTGCGACCGCGCATGCCGAGACGAAAATTGAGCTGAAGGGTGTCCACCTGTGCTGTGGGAAGTGTGTGGCGGGCGTCAAGTCGGCGGTGCATGGTCTCGACGGGGTCAAGGCCACTTGCGATCAAGAGAAAAAGACCGTCACCATTACCGCTGCGGACGACAGCGCCGCCCAGAAGGCACTCGATGCGCTGGCGGCACATGGGTTTCATGGGGACACGGGCAACAGCACGCTGAAGTTCAAGGACGACAGCGGAGTCACCGCCGGCAAAGTGACCAGCCTCAAGCTCACGGGGATTCACAACTGCTGCGGCTCTTGCAACAAGGCCATCCAGCACGCGATCAAGAAGGTCGACGGCGTCACGGGCGACACCGCGAAAGCCAAAACGGACTCGTTGACGGTGACCGGCAATTTCGACGCGGTTCAACTCGTCAAGGCCCTCAATGCGGCCGGTTTCCACGTCAAGGTGAAACCATAGAGCGCGATCGATCCAAGTGGAGCGGCCCCGCGGCATAATGCCTTCGTGAAAACGGCGCCATCGTGAAAACGGCGCCTTCTCGGCTACAGCTTGCCGCTCAGGAACTGAGCTTCCCCTAAGCCAAAGCTCCAGTCCGATCGGGTGTTCGTGACGAGCGAGATCACGACATCTTTGGGATCGATCCCGCACTGCCGCTCGAGTTCCTCGACCAGGGCCTTGAACAAGGCCTGCTTCTGTGCCTCGGTCCTCTGGACGCTGGTGACCGTGATCAGCACCAGATTCCGGCTTCGCTCGATGCCCAGGCCGGTATCCTCGACGATCATTTCATGGGCGGGATGCTGGTGGACGACCTGATAGCGATCTCTCTCGGGCACGCCGAGGGACTTGAGCACGGCCTGGTGCGCGGCATCCAGCAGTTTCTTGATGGACTTCTCGTCACGTCCTTCGATCAAGTCGAACCGAAGTAATGGCATGTCCTCTCTCCACTCTCCATCCCGAGCCAACTAGCAATCTCGGCTTGGCCGAGCCGTTGCCTATGCTACCGCTTCGCCAGGGCGGCTGGAAAGAAAAGTGCCTCCTCAGCAGAATTCGTGGGCGGATTTCGGCTGAGGCAGGCCACCAAGTGTATGAGATCAGGTGATTTCTGCGGCTGCGAGGGTGCGAAAGCGTGGCAGCGGGCCGAATTCTCGAATCGGCAGTGACGGACAGTCTCGCGAAGCGGCGGTTCAAGACATCAAACACCGTGTCGTCCGGCGCAACTGCGCGGGGCTCCAGAGATGGCCTCCGTCGACCGCGCGTCTGGGCCCCGAAGGTCATCGCGACTTGATCGTTTTCGTGGTCCGGCTCTGCTTGCCCGCGTTCGTGAGAAGTCGGACGGCCTCGATCACGCTCTTCCGCAATTTGGCCGGGTGCTCAGCGAGTTTCGGATCGATGGACGGCCCGAAGAGGCTCGCCACGGACCAGGCCGTGCCGAGGCTCATCACCGCCGTGAGCAGGAATTCCGGCGGGAAGGCACGCCCCACGTCGCCGGCTTGTTGTGCCGCCGCCAGCTGGCTGATCTTCCCGCGAAAAGCGGCACTGCGATCGGCTGATCCGTTCGGTTTCTGCTCGAGGGTGCACCAGGCCAGCAACCGCATCAGGTCGGGATTGGCGATCGCCCAGTCGAAGAGCTTCGCCGCGTAACCCGGCAGGTCGTCCGGCGTGAATGGCTGTTCCTCGTGCACACGCATGAGGTGCTTCATGAGCACCGTTGTGAACAGAGTTTCCTTGTCCTCGAAGTAGATGTAAATCAGGTTCTTGTTGCACTTAGCGGCCTGGGCGATCCGATCAACGCGCAGCCGGCAATGCCGTGGGCAGAGAACTCCGCCAGGGCCGCTTTGAGAATTCGCTCGCGTGTCGCTTCCGCATTTCGCATCGACCGGCTCCCTTTTTCACAATTCTACCAATTGACTAACCGGTTAGATACGTTTATTATAGAACTAACCGGTTAGTTAATATAACCGTTTTGCTGAATCAGGAGAGCAAACATGCTGACGGACGACACGCCGGTCTTAACCGCCATGGAACTGGAGGCCGTTGCGGCACTCGACGCCGCATTGGGCGGGGTCTCGCCGGACGCTGTTTGGAATCGGATTCACGGACCCGTCGAATCGACCGACCGGCCGGAACGGGTCGTGCGCCCTTTTGGAAGGGAGCCCGACAATGACTGAAGTCACTCTCGGCGGCCAATTCAAGTTCCCCGGCACATCGTTGACAGTTCAGCGAATCGGCTACGGCGCGATGCAACTGGCTGGAGCCGGCGTATGGGGCCCGCCAAAAGATCCGGAGGGTGCCGTCGCGGTCCTGCGCGAGGCGGTCGCGGCCGGCGTAAACCATATCGACACGTCCGACTTCTACGGCCCGCACGTCACCAACCAGATCATCCGCCGCGCGCTGGCTCCCTATCGCGACGATCTCGTCATCGTCACGAAGATCGGCACCCGCCGAGGCGAGGGGGGTTCGTGGCTGCCGGCTTCGTCGGCCGAAGAGCTGACAGAGGCCGTGCACGACAACCTTCGCAATTTGGGCCGCGACGTGCTCGACATCGTCAACCTCCGCAGCATGCACGGCATGGCCGAGCCCGTCGAAGGCTCGATCGAGGCGCCGCTTGCCGTATTGGCCGACCTCCAGCGGAAGGGCCTGGTGCGGCATATCGGGCTGAGTAACGTCACGCCCGCACAGGTTGCCCAAGCACGCCGCATCACGCCGATCGTCTGCGTGCAGAACAACTACAATCTGGCCCAGCGTCGCGACGACGCTCTGCTCGACGACTTGAACGGGCAGGGCATAGCGTACGTGCCGTTCTTCCCGCTCGGCGGGTTCACGCCGCTGCAGTCGTCGACGCTGTCGGACGTCGCGGCCCGGCTCGAGTCCACGCCGATGCAAGTCGCACTGGCATGGTTGCTGCACCGTTCGCCCAACGTCCTTTTGATCCCGGGCACATCGTCGGTCGCTCACCTCCGCGAGAACCTGGCTGCCGGGCAGTTGACGCTGTCGCCGCAGATCTTGTCGGAATTGGACGAGATCGCCGCCGCGTCGGTGGTCAATCATTGATTACTCAGAAATCCGAATCCGACGTCCGTGCAGCGGAGGCAGCCAAAAACCTTGCGCCAAACGGCAAAACAGCAGACCCTCGTTTGTTTCTTGAGTCGTTGAACAACAGGAGCCGTGCAATGCGAGCCGCAATCGTCCCTTCTGTTAACAGTGCCTGGGTGCTCAAAGAGGTGCCGACGCCCGAGCCCGGACCGAACCAGGTCCTCATCAAGATTCGCGCCAGCGGCATTTGCTACACCGACGTCCACCAGACGCACGGCAGCATCCCCGGCAGCTTTCCGCGGACGCTGGGCCATGAACCTGTCGGCGAGATCGTGGCCGTCGGTGCCGGCGTGACGACGCGCAAGATCGGTGACCGCGTCGGTGTTGCCTGGGTGCAGTCATCCTGCGGCCGGTGCGAGTGGTGCTTGCGCGGCAAGCCGATGTTCTGCGGCGCATCGCTCGGCACGAGCATGCAGCTTCCGGGCGGCCACGCCGACTACATGCTCGCTTTCGCCGACGCGACGACGCCGCTGCCGGAGGGGCTTTCCTTCGAGCAAGCGGCACCCATCTTCTGCGCCGGATACACCGTCTGGTCGGGGCTATGTTGGGGGGCACCGCAGCCAGGTGAGCGCGTGGCGGTCCTGGGCATCGGAGGGCTCGGGCACCTGGCCCTGCAGTACGCCAAGGCCGCAGGACTCCCCACGATCGCCGTCTCGCACTCTCCGGACAAGGATCAGCTGATCCGCGACCTCGGTGCCGACGAGATTGTCCGCGACGGCGCAGGACTGGCGGGGGCCGGCGGGGCGGACATCGTCCTCGGCACGAGCAACTCGATGGACGCGACGGCCGACGCGATTCAGGGGCTGCGGCCCGATGGCCGGTTGGTCGTCATGGGCGTCGAGGCCAAGCCGCTGATGGTTTCGCCGTTCGATCTCCTCACGAGGCGGATCAAGATCATCGGCAGCCAGCAAAACGGCCGCGAATACTTGTACGAGGCGCTGGCGATCGCCGCGAGCGGTAAGGTGCGCGTCGTGACGGAAACGTACCGGCTCGACGAGATCGGCAAAGCCTACGAGCGCGTTGAGAAGGGAAAAGTCAGGTTCCGAGCGGTCGTCACCATGTAGTTTCTAAAATCAGGCGGATTGGTTGACGTTGCCGCCGCAGAAGCGGGATGCCCGGTCGGGCAAGGCGGGCAAGCCCGATTCGGGCGGTCGTTATTCATGTCGTTCATCCTTAAATTGGAGGTTCGATCATGCGAGTCTTCGTCACGGGAGCCACAGGCTTTATCGGTTCCGCCATCGTGCGGGAGTTGATCGACGCGGGGCACCCGGTGCTCGGCCTCGCTCGTTCGGATGCGGGTGCCAAGGCGCTTGCCGCGACAGGCGCTCAAGTGCATCGCGGTTCGCTCGAGGAGCTCGACAGCCTGCGCCGTGGAGCGAGCGAGTCGGACGGCGTGATCCACACCGCCTTTATCCACGACTTCTCGAAGTTCGCGGAGAACTGCGAGATCGACCGGCGGGCCATCGAGGCTCTCGGCTCGGCGCTCGAAGGCTCCCAGCGTCCCCTGTTTGTCACCACCGGCCTTGCGCTCCTCGCACCGGGCCGAACGGCGACTGAGAACGATCCGCCGCCGGCGCAAAACCCCGCAACGTATCCGCGTGCCTCGGAAGCGGCGGCGGCCGCGCTCGTGGTTCGCGGCGTCCGCGCGTCGGTGGTCCGTCTTCCACCGTCGGTCCACGGGGACGGCGACCACGGCTTCGTTCCGATCCTCATCAAATTCGCCCGCGAAAAGGGAGTCTCGGCGTTTGTGGGCGACGGGCGCAATCGCTGGCCCGCGGTGCACCGGCTCGATGCCGCTCATCGTTACAGGCTGGCGCTCGAGAAGGGTTCCGCGGCCGGAGCCCGGTATCACGCGATCGCGGAGGAAGGCCTGCCGTTCCGCGAAATTGCCGAAGTCATCGGCCGCCGCCTGAACGTGCCGGTCGTCAGCAAGACTCCCGAGGAAGCGGCCAAACACTTCGGATGGTTCACGCAATTCGCTGCGATCGACGCTGCGGCCTCGAGCGCGATCACGCGGGAACGTCTGGGGTGGCGACCGAAACAGCCCGGGTTGATTGCCGATATCGACCGGCCGCGGTATTTCGAGACCTGAGCAACGCGTTCGTTCGGACACGGTTCTGAACTCACCTCAACGGGAGAGCCTCATGCGCTACAGACTGCTGGGAAAGAGCGGACTGCGAGTTTCGGAGCTGTGCCTGGGAACGATGACCTTCGGCGAGGACTGGGGCTGGGGCTCGTCCAAAGACGAAAGCCGCCAGGTCTACGACGCCTTTCTGGAGGCGGGCGGCAACTTCATCGATACCGCCAACATTTACACCAACGGCACGAGCGAAAAGTTGCTCGGCGAGTTCATGACGGGCCATCGCGACCGGATCGTTCTGGCGACCAAGTACACCAACGCCGCTCCCGGCAACGACCCCAACGCCGCAGGCAACCACCGCAAGAGCATGATGCGCGCGGTGGAGGCCAGTCTCAAACGGCTGAAGACCGATTACATCGACCTGTACTGGCTGCACATCTGGGACCAGATCACGCCCATCGAGGAGGTCATGCGGGCCTTCGACGATCTGGTCCGGCAGGGAAAAATTCTCTACGCCGGCGTCTCGGACATGCCCGCCTGGCTCGTGGCCAAGGCGAACACGCTGGCCGAGTTGCGAGGCTGGACTTCGTTCGCCGGCCTGCAAATCGAATACAGCCTGATCGAACGGACGCCGGAGCGGGAGCTCTTGCCGATGGCGGCCGATCTGGGCCTGGGAGTGACGGCCTGGTCGCCGCTGGCCGGTGGTTTGCTCACGGGCAAGCAGTTTGAGCCGGGCGGGACCACGGATTCTCGGCAGGGCAGTGAGATGATGCGGCAATTCGTGAAATCCGACGCGCGCAAGGAAGCCATCGCCCGGGAGGTTGTTGCGGTCGCCCGTGAGTGCGGCCATTCACCGGCGCAGGTCGCCCTGGCCTGGCTGCGGCAGCGCTCTCAGCCCGGTCATTCCGATCATCGGCGCCCGCAAGCTGGCCCAGGTGAAAGACAATCTCGCCAGCATCGACGTCAAACTTACCGCCGCGCAGACCGAACGGCTCGACGCAGTCAGCAAGATCGAGCTCGGTTTCCCGCTCGACATGCTCTCGCTGGAGATGGTGAAGGTACTCTCGTCCGGCGGCATGCGAGACCAGATTGATGCCTGATGTGGTCCGTCGAAGTTTGATCTCGAACGCCCTGACGAGCCGCCGGCTTTACGCCGGCGGTCTTCAACGGAGCGTCGAGCGCGCTCGAAGACCGCCGGCATAAAGCCGGCGGCTCGTAGGAACTGCGCGACCGAACGCTGCCGTACGAACACTCACCGGAGAGGAAAGGAGCACATGTATGGCTAGCAAATCCGTTACGACCAAAACCAACAAGATCGCCATCGTCACCGGCGGCAGCCGCGGCCTGGGACGCAGCACCGTGTTGAGTCTTGCCAAACGCGGAGTCGATTCGATCTTCACGTACAATTCCAATCGAACGGAAGCCGAAAAGGTCAGCCGCCTGGTCGCGGAGGCAGGCCACAAGGCCGTGGCCCTGCAGCTCGACACCGGCGACGTTCGCGCCTTCGATCCGTTCGCGCAACAGGTGCGGCAATCGCTGACAGAGCTGAACTCCGACCGATTCGATTACTTGGTGAACAATGCCGGGACTTCTTTGCACAAGCCCTTCGAGCAAACGACGGAAGCCGAATTCGATCAGATCGTCAACGTGCATTTCAAAGGCGTATACTTTCTGACTCAGAAATTGCTCCCGCTGATGAAGGACGGCGGGCGGATTGTGAATATTTCGTCCGGCCTGGCGCGATTCTGCATTCCGGGCACCTCGGCCTACGGCGCGGCAAAGGGCGCGATTGAAGTGTTGACGCGTTATCTGGCGAAAGAGCTCGGGCCGCGCGGGATCACGGCCAACGTGGTCGCACCGGGAGCGATCGAGACGGACTTCAGCGGGGGCATGGTCCGCGACAATGCCGAGTTGAACCGGCAAGTCGCCCAGATGACGGCACTCGGCCGCACCGGCCAGCCCGACGACATCGGCCCGATGATTGCCTCGCTGCTCTCGGAAGACAATCGCTGGGTCAACGGCCAGCGCATCGAAGTCTCAGGGGGCATGGCGCTTTAGCGAACTGTCGGCCTGTTTCTCGAATCCGCAGCGATGGGCATTCTCGCGAAGCAGCGGTTCACGACACCCAACACCGCGTCGCCCGGCGCAACTCGCGCAGTGCGCGGGAAACGAATCACCCCCTGATTTGCCAATATCGAACCCGACCCGTTTTGCGGCCCTCCCATTTTGGGAGAGTCGCAGCAGCGGGTCGGTATTTCCATGCGCGCTGATCTGGGGACCGTTAATCGGCATTTATCAACATGCCGAGCGGCAGAAGCGGCCCGATTGGCATCAGCTCAAACGTCAACAGATTGGCCTGACCGAGCGGTAATCCTTTTAGAAGCCGGTCGGCCTCGGCGACCGAATCCACGCTCATCAGGAAGACCACGCCTTCTTCCTTGTCCCGCAGCCAGAACTGCTCCATCTTGCCGTCGAGATAAAGTTGCAACGTCGCCGGGACTTCCTTCGGCAGATAGCGTTGTCGTTGTTCCTGCGAAAGAGGTTTCAAGGTTCCAATTGCCATTACTTTCATGATTATTCTCCAGTAGTTAACGGGGCGACACAAAGTGCCGCTCGAGCGAACTGAGCAACCAATACAGCCCTGGGAGATGCCGAGGGCTCTCGGAATCTCTCGAGCCACGCAATCGGGATGCGACCGCGGTCTAGATGACTGAGTGTCGTGGGTCGGGGCCTTCGGCGTGTTGTTTGACGTCGTGTCGAGTCATACCGGTTGATCGTCCCCGGACTCTCCGCACGGCAAGCGTGCCGAGAACAACGAAGACCACCATCGAGACGATCTGTGCGACAATAAAGGGCGGCTCGGTTTGTCTCGGAGCCGTTTCGTGGAGTGCAGGCACCTTCTCGAACGACTGCACGATCAGAACCACGAAGTTGAGGTAAAGCGCGAACACGGCACCGATGACGTACACCGACCGCCAGACGCCGGTCAGGCACCGGGAGTAGCGGGCGTAAACCACCGCGGCCAGAATAATTAGCGAGATCGCGCCGATCGCGAGACCGGGTGTCATACTCTTGATCGGAAATCCGAATCCGGTCACGCTCGTCGCGGCCGTGGTTGTCAGGAAAAGAGCGGTCCAGCGGGCGAGCGGTTTGTCCGAGATCATCCCAAACAAAACGACGAATCCAGAGACAATCGCGACTAGGCTGATGGCGACGTGAATGATCGTGAAGGCCGGAAGGACTGAAGTTGGGATCAGCATTTGGTCGTCGCTCCAATCGTGATCAGTGGATCCGTAGTCAGAAGGCCCCTCCGATGTTCCTGGTCACTTGCGGTCAGGCGGCCGAGCGACTGGCGGATCGAGACGGTGTGGAGGAAGATCGCAGCCGGGGCGAGCAGCGCCGGGATCCAGACGACCGGCCAGGCGGCGACCGCCGTGAACGGCTCGCCCGGCCAGTCCAGGTGGAGCGGGCCAGGAGTGGACGTGGCGACGATGCCGATCGCGTTCAACAGCATCGCTAGCCCGAAGAGGTTCCAAGCAACCGTGACCCGAGGGCCGACCCAACGAGTCGCGATCCCGATGGCCACGACCGGAGCCGAGAGGCCGACAAGGGCATCAAAGTTCCGCCCCTCGAACGTGACCTGCACCGGCGCGAATCCCGCGGCATAGAGTCGCCAGAGGGCGAGCTCCACGCCCACGCGGAACGTCTGCATGGCGACGAGTTGCCACGCAGGGACTTCGACCAAGAGCCGTCGAAATGTCTGAGTCCGGCTGAGCAAGAGGAGCGTCGCCAAGGCCGTGAAGGCCAGGAGCGGCCACCGCGGCGGGAGTGCCGACCAGTCGGCGAGCAGACCGCTTTGGGCGAGCGAGGCCGTCGCACCGAGCCAGACGACGAGTGCGGCCGCGACAGAGACCGCCAGAGCCCGGGGGTGAGCCAGCCCCGCCTGTCGGGCTGCCCGACCGAGGCCGAGTGCGAGGAAGACAACGAGGGCGACCGCGGTTCCGGTCAGCAATCCGGCAGCCGATAGCAATCCAGACATGATCCACCTCACGAGATTCGGGACCAGCACGCGGTCGCCTTCGGCCGCAGCGTGGAACGTTTACTCGAACGCGTTGCGGTGCTTTGCGATGAACGACTCGAGCGTCATCGGCGGACGGCCGCCGAGCTTCTCGACGAGGTCGTTGGTCCCCTCGAAGACCCCGTTCTGATGGTCGATCGCGACCTCTTTGAGGTGCTGCACCATGAAAGAATCGCCAGAGCCATTTGATTTACCCCCCAGTTCGCCGTAAAGGTTCCGGGAGGACGCCCCTTCGGCCGGATTCTGTCTTCCGGACTTCAGCATCCCCAGGAAATCGTCGAAGCTGACCTGCTTGTACTCGATGATCTTCCCCAGCACCCGGCTCAGGACCTGCGCGGTCTCCTCGTAGGTGTATTCGACCGGGCCGAAGAGCGGGTAGATCTTGCCCTCGTGCGGCGCGGGGTCTTCGAGGATGCCGGCGATGACCCGACCCTGGTCCTCGGCCGCGATCGGAGCGTGCTTGCCGGTTCCGAACGGCACGTGGAGCAGACCGGCCTTGATCATCGGGGCGATGTAGAGCAGCCACTCGGCGAAGTAGGTCGGGCGGATGTGGGCGACCGTCAGTCCCGACCAGTCGAAGATCCGTTCGGAGAGCCAGTGATCGGTCGCCGCATGACTCTTGGCATCTTCCCGCGCGGACTTCTGCGACATGTTGACGATGCCGTCGACGCCGACCTCCTTTGCGGCCTGGGCGAAGTACGCCGTCGCCTGCAGGATGCCGGGACGGATGGGATAAACGAAATAGGCCCGCTGCACGCCGCTCAACACGGCGCGGACCTGGGCGAAGTCGAGCAGGTCGCCGTAGACGACTTCGACCCCGAGCTCCTGAAGCGTGTTCGACCGCTCGTCTTTTCCATGGGCCAGCGCCCGGACCTGGTGGCCGCGGGCCAGCAATTCGTTGACCGTCGCCCGCCCGGTGTCCCCCGTCGCTCCGGTGACTAAGACTTTGCCCTGAATCATTTGATTTCTCCTGCAAGCCAAGTAAGATTATGGTTGACATCCAAAACGTATCCGCTGTCAGATTAGATGTCAATCAACATCCATATTTATTCCGCAGAAAATTCGCCCTTATGAGAAAGTCGAGAGAAGAGGCGGCGCAGACCCGCAAGCGAATCGTCTCGGCAGCCGCTGCCGAATTCCGTCGGAACGGAGTCGTGGCGACCGGGCTCAACGAGCTGATGGCCGCTGCCGGTCTGACCCACGGCGGCTTCTACAAGCATTTCGAGTCGAAGGACCAACTCGTCAGAGAGGCCTGTCGAGAAGCCGTGGAAACCGCGATCCTCGAAACGGTGGCTGCTGCCGCTTCCAAAGGGTCCGGGTTTGAGACTGCGTACCTCTCGACCGATCACAGAGACAATCCGGCGATCGGCTGCCCGCTGTCCGCGATCGGCAGCGAACTTGCCCGAAGTGACGAAATGACGCGAGCCGCCGCGACCGACGGATTCCAGAGGCTCGTCGAGATCATGGCGGGACAATTCGGCAAGATTCCGCCTGATGTCGCAAGACGGCGAGCTCTGGTCGCGGTCTCGACCATGATCGGCGCCTGACCATGTCACGGATCGTGACCGACCCGAAGTTGTCCACGGCGATCCTCAAGGAGGCCAAGAAGAGCTTGTCCGATGGCTGACGCGTTCCGCTCGCGGCAACTCGCGCGGTTCTCGGCATCGCGGCGGCCGAATTGAGAACGCCTCACCTGCCAAAATCGAGCTTAACACTTCGCCACCAAGCTCACGCAGAGCAACTCCCGATCATTGCGAACAAAGAGGTGTTCGTTTCCCAAGGAGGGCGGGGCCAGGCGTATTTGCTGCCGAAGAAAGGAAACGTGGGCTCAATCAACGCCGTCCGACTGAGCTCCTGATCTCCACTGGGAACGAGTCGGGGTCGGATGAGATTGGGGAACCGCCGAGGGTCTTAGTTCCGAGTGACGAGCCAACGAAAGGCCGTGCCCGCGGTGCTTGCCGGAGCAGGGGCTTGCGAGCGAAATCAAGCTGGCGGCTCGCAAGGCAACGGCGCGGCAGAGCCGCTCTTCTCATTCACTGTCGGTGAACACCATCAATGGCCGGCTCCATCTTGGCACAAACTGGGCAAATCACATTGTCCAAACTGCACAGTGCGTCCTAAACTTTCAGCATGGAAAAGATTACGCGCAATGTCCGGGACCTGAAGCAGGACGAGCGCCGCGTCTACGAAGCGGCTCTCGGTGAGCGTCTGTGCGAGAATCAGCAGGTCATTTTGCAGGTCGTCACGCCTCACGAGCCCACGCCGACGGAAAAAACGCGACTCGGAACGGCGACCAACCAGTTCCCCGACTGGTGCGACGTCTACGAGGGTCTGTCAGACGAAGAGATCGCGGAGATCGAGGATGTGATCCTCGATCGGAATGATTGGGACCGCAACAAACCCTAATTCGCGTCGTGCCGCTGCTTAACGGCTTCCGTTTCGCAGTGCTCTTCTCGAATGCACCCAGGACTTTGTTGCCAGGCACGAATTGCTGTCGCCATGCCGACCCCATGCAGAGTTTTTGGCCGAGCGAAGCCTTCGAAAGTGCAAGGACGCTCGAAAGAACACTGCTGACCCGCAACGGTTCAGCAGTGCCACCGGGCGTCATTAGTTGGACAGGGGGAGGATGCGCACGCGCTGGCGCCCTGGCTCGACTACAATCAACGCGCCGGCCGTAAGACTCAATTCGTACGTCCGCAGGATGGACACCATCCGCGGGCCCAGAGTCGTAGGCAAAACATCCTGCACGCGGATTTGCACCACACTCGGAGCATCGGTTTCCGTTGCCGCTAGGATTGCGCCGAAATCGAGGTCGTGCGTGAGGACGATTCGGCCGTCTTTTCTAGCCCACTCCATGATCGTGCGGTCGTCGGCCGACACTTCTCCGACCTGCGACCAGTGGACCGCGTCCCAACCCTCGGCCGCCAGCACGGCGCACCATTGAGGGGACAAGTTCATGTCCACAAGGAATTTCACGGCTCCGCCAGCGGCACGACAATCTCGTCAGCCCGCCAGGCCGCGTAGGCAAGGGCCTGCTGAATGTCGGGTCCCTCGAGATAAGGATACGCGGCGAGAATCTCCTCCGTCGTGTGGCCGCTGGCGACGAGGCCGACAACCGTTCCCACCGTCACGCGCATCCCCCGAATGCACGGCTTGCCGCCCATGACGTTCGGGTCGAACGTGATTCGATCGATTTGCAGTCCAACCGGCATAAGACAGATTCCAAAAGAGACCTGACCCAATTCCATTCTAATGGAGCGGCGCGATATTCCAAAACAGTTATCCGCTGCATCGCCGGAAGCACACTGCGGCAAACCACGTTGCCCAAAGCGCACAGTGCGTCCTAAACTTTCGGCGCCGTATTTTAAGTCGGCGTCGGCAGCGATCGTCGGCTTTGGCAGCACTCCCCGTACACATGCTGCACGGTCATTCCATTTGACTTACGCGCCGGCCTCTGTGAGTTCATTCAGGCGGGAGCCGCAAGAGGGCCGTTGGGCAATTGGCCAAATCGTCGGAGGATACTCAAGACGGACCCGGCCACCCTTTGGTGCGTTGGCGCACCAAAGGGCCGGTCCTCCGACCGCGTGGCCCGTCAATTGGAAATGGACCACCCGGGAGTTGCAGGGTTGGCCCTCGCATTTAGGCCTTTCTATTAGAGCCTATCCGAATACTTCTCTTCGCCATTGGCACATGGCGTGCAATTTGAGGATCGTTCTTCCTCAAATTGCACGGAGGTGCGTCGATGGCCGATGGATCCGCGTCAAGGTTTCACCAGATCCCCGAGGCCTTGTGGGAACGGATCGATTTGGTGATCCCGATTTACAAATCCAGTTGTAAAGGTGGCCGTCCGCGGCTTCCCATGCGAAACGTCGTGGGCGGCATTTTGTATGTGTTGTCCACGGGCTGTCAGTGGAAGGCGATGCCCAAACAGTTCGGCTCGGGCAGCGCGATTCATGCGTATTTCCAAGAATGGGTGGAATTGGGCGTGTTCGCGGAACTCTGGGAGCTCGCCTTGACCGAATACGACGAACTGAAAGGCATCGACTGGAAATGGCAGAGCATGGACGGGGCGATGACCAAGTCGCCGCTGGGTGGGGAAAAAAACCGGGAAAAATCCGACCGATCGCGGCAAGCTCGGCGTCAAACGCTCGACGCTGATCGATGGCCGCGGCGTGCCGCTGGCCGTCGCCGTCGAAGGCGCCAATGTGCCTGACCAGAAACTGGTTGCCGCCACGCTCGACGCCATCCCGGTCGAGCGCCCCGATTCCACCCCCGAAGAGCCGCAACATCTTTGCCTCGATAAAGGCTATGCCGGCAAACCGGTTGACCGCCAAGTCCGCAAACGCGGCTATACGCCTCACGTTCCGTGCAAGACCAACCAAATCCCAAAGCCGAAGCATCGTCGGGAAACCTCGGCGCTGGAAAGTTGAACGCACTCATTCCTGGCTCAACCGCGCCCGGCGGCTGCTCATCCGCTGGGAAAAAAAAGTGGCCAATTACCTGGGCTTCCTGCATCTTCAATTCGCCATCGTCGCTCTACGAACCGCGAAGGTTCTCGGATAGGCTCTTATTGGAAAAGTTGCCGGTCTTGCACAAGAGGGTGAAATAGTGACGACCTTAGTCGCCTGGGTTGGTGTTGATCAGCGTGCCCCATCATCCCTGTATCTCGCCTCGGACAGCCGTTTCACATGGTCACAGGACATCACCTGGAACTCGGGCTGCAAACTATTCGCCTCACGAGTCCATCCTGCAGTTCTTGGATACTGTGGGGACGTCGTCTTCTCATCAATTAGCATGGGTGCGATCCGGCTGTGGCGGGTGAAATCGGCGTTTTGGGGGGTGTTTCGAGAGACACCGGCTCGGGAGTTGGCTGGCTGATGAAAAGAGGGTGTCCTTCTGTCAGGCTGTGTTCAGGAAAAACCGGCCTCGACAGGGAAAGGACACCCTCATGGCATATGGAATCGTTTTCTGTCTGCTGTTGCAAGGAGACGTGGTTCAGGCAATCGCCCAGGCGCGAGCGCTTCAAGAGCGGCACGCGGAGAGGCTGTGGCCGCTGGTCGCAAGACTGATGCAGGGTCAAGTCACTCCCCAGACGATCTTCGAATTCGAGCAGGAGTTGCAGGCCGTGTTGCGGGAGATGGGCCGCGAGATTCTGGAGGCCGTGCTGAACCGGCTGGAAGTTTCCAGCCATGCGGACTGGCCCACGCACGTCAGGCACGAAGGCGAAACCTACCGGCGTCGTGCGGAAGCCACGCCGCACGAGATCTCGACGCTGTTTGGTCCGGCCACGCTGCGGCGGCTGGGATACCGCTCGGATGCGGCCGGGGAGCCGTCGCTGTTTCCCCTGGAAGAAGCGCTGGGTTTGAGGCACGGCTGCACGCCCGCCCTGGCCGAACGGGTGGGGTTTCATGCCGGCCAGGCAGGAGCCACGCAACGCACCCTTCTGGATCTGTTGAAACGCGATCACGGAGTGACGATGGGCGTTGGCCGATTACGCCAGTTGCTCTCGAGCCTGTCCGACGCCACAGCTCCCTTGCGGCGGGAAGCGCAGGCCCGGCGGATCAGGGACCTGCTCCAACGGGCCTTTGCCCGGAAGGGACGCGGCCAGCCCACGCTGGCCGTAGGCCGTGACGGGATCACGGTCGGCAACCAGCCCCACGGGTTCTTCGAGGTGGCCACCTGCGCAACGGTTTCGGTGCATGACCGGCGGGGACGGCGGCTGGGAACCGTGTCGCTGGGCTTCGCTCCGGAACTCGGCCAGCAGACGATGACCGAGGAACTGCTGGCTCTGCTGCAGGAGATCCTGCGGCAGTGGACCGACCCGCTCCCGCAACTGGCGTATATCAGCGATGCGGGCGATCAGGAAGAAGCGTTCTACACCAAACGCCTGTGCCGCATGCGACACCCGGTGACGAAGACGCGTCTGAGGTGGCAGCGGGTGGTGGACTACTACCATGCGGCCTCGCGGCTGACGACAATCGCCGAATCCCTGAACCTGGACGAGGCCTCTGCGACAGCCTGGGCGCGCCGCATGTCGCCGGGTGCTGAAACAAGAACCGAACGCCGTCCACCGGATCCTGCACTCGGCCGCGGCGTTGGAATCTCGGTCCGGAACGAAGAACAAAACCCAGGCTGCCGCATACGAAACGGCCTGCTCGTACCTGCGGCGACGCAGCGTCTGGATGCGGTATCACGCGTTCCGTGAGTGACCGTTGCAACCGGCGCATCTTGTGTCGGGTGATAACCTGGAGGCGTGGGCTTTCAGGAATTCACCAAAACGGCGCGGGGTGCGGAGATGGCGAAATCACGCGATGCGGCGAAGGAGAGGTATTGGCGGGAGGCGATTCGGCGGCAGGAAGCCAGTGGCCTGGGAACGAAGCGGTTCTGTGCCCAGGAGGGGATTTCCGAACACCGGTTCTATTGGTGGCGACGAACCCTGCGTCAGCGCGGTCGGCACCGAGCCCGAGCGTCGGGGGACGGCGTGGCGGCGGACTCGGGCCGTGATCGCGGCGGCCAGGGGGATACCTCTCCTTTCCTTCCCATCGCTCTTCCCTTTACCGTCGGAGCCCCGATCGAGATCGTTCATCCGCGTGGCCATGTCGTTCGCGTTCCGGCGAGTTTCGACCCGGTCGCGTTCAAGCGGATTCTGGCCGTGCTCGACATCTCGGCGGGTTCCTCCGGGGAGGAATGACATGATCGCCATTTCCGCCCAGACCAAGCTGTACCTCGCCCGGGACGCGACCGACATGCACAGAGCTTTCGAGGACTGATCCTGCTGACGGAAGGGGTGCTCCGACAGGAACCGGTCTCGGGCCATCTGTTCGTGTTTCTCAATCGCCGCCAGGACTTGATGAAGATCCTGTATTGGGACGGGTCAGGTTTTTGCATTTGGTACAAGCGATTGGCGCGTGGAAGTTTTCAAAGGCCGCCGGCCGTTGCCGGGGAGGAGCGACCCGGTTTGGAATTGAGTACGGCCCAGTTGTCGCTGATGCTGGAAGGGATTGACCTGACGTCGGCACGGCAACGGCTCCGTTTTCGGCGATTTCCCACCGAATCGACGGCCAGGCGTGGCGACGGATTTTGAGCTTTCCCGCTTCAGCCGGATCGCGATAATCGGGGCCTTGCTGACCGAGCAGATCACGCATGCAAGGAGGCATGGCGATGGTCTCCACGCCCGTGGAACTCCCCGACAATCTTCCGGCTTGCCATGCCATCATCCTTCGGCAGGCGGAAGCCATTGAGCGACTCGAAGCACGAATCGAGCAACTCAACCGGGACCTGGCCAGCCTGAAACGACAATTGTTCGGCTCGCGTCGAGAACGATTCGAGCCCGGCCACGGAGAAGATGCGGCAGGTCAAGCCGCCGCGGAAGCCTCCGCGATGAATCGCGGCATGCTCGTCATGGAAGGCAGGCCGTCCGCGAGTGAGTTGCTCGCCGCAACGGCTGCGGGCCCAACGCGACGTACGTCCCAAGGCCGGCAAAAGCGAGTCCTGGACGCCTCGATTCCGCGTGAAAAGGTCCTGCATCGGCTCGACGAGCGGGACGTTCCGCCGGAATTGTGGAATAACCCTCGGGCGAAGCGTTTCTTCCGTTTCGTTCGGGAAGAAGTGGAACTGCAAGAGGCACGGGTGCGGGTGCTGGAGCACTATGAAGAAGTCATCGCCTGGGAGGATGAGGCGACCGGCCAGGGCCGCTTGGTGGCGGCGTCCGCGCCCGAGCCGCTCATCGATCGCTGCTATTTGGGAGTGGCGTTTCTGGCCTACCTGGCAGCCAGTCGTTTCGCCGATCACATTCCGTATTACCGGGAAGAGGACATTCTGGCGCGAGTCGGTTTCTCCATTCACCGCGCGACGCAGTGGCGTTGGATGCGGGGCTTGGCCGGCATCGCGCTGCCGTTGGTCGAGCTGATGCGAGAACGGACGACGCAATCCTGGGTGCAGGGCATCGATGAGACGCCATGTGACATCCTCTGCCCCGAACTCGGCCGCACGCGCAGCGCCTACCTGTACGCCCAGTACGGAGACGCCGCCCACCCTTATGTGTGCTTCGCCTTTGCCTCGCACAAGGACGAAGAGAATGTTCGTCGGATCGTGGGGAACTACAAAGGCTACCTCCAGTCGGACGCCTACATCTGCTACGAGTTGATTGCTGCCGCTTCAAAAAATCGCATCATCGCTGTGGGTTGCTGGGCTCACGCCCGTCGCAAATTCGAGCCGTTGATCGAGGCGGGACCTCATCCGCAAGCGGCCTGGATCTTGGGGGAGATTCAAAAGCTGTACGACATCGAAGATCGCGCCCGGGACATGACGGACGACGAGCGCCTGGTGTTGCGTCAGGCCGAGTCCCGGCCGATCGTAACGGGGATCAAGGCCTGGCTTGATGCGCGGGATCAAGACGAGTTGCCCAAATCGCCGCTTCGCCGGGATCAACTACCTCCGCAATCGCTGGGAAGCCTTCGAGCGATTTCTGGAAGACGGCCGAATCCCGATCGACAACAATCGGACCGAAGCCATGATCAAAGGTCCGGTCATGGGCAAAAAGGCCTGGCTGTTTTTCGGCAACGAACACGCCGGCGAGACGGCGGCCGTCTTCTATACGCTGACGATGACCTGCAAGCGGCACAACATCGACGTGCAGGCGTACTTGCTGGATGTCTTCCGCCGGATCCGCACCGCGACGCCGGCCGAACTGGAATCGCTTCTGCCCGATCGCTGGATCCAAAACCATCCGGAAGCCCGCGTCAGGCAGCGTGTCCAAGAATCGCATGCCGCTGCCGCCCGAAAACGCCAGCAACGCGCCCGGCGACGGTCCGCCGTCCCCAGCGGCTAATCGCCCCCCGAGTTCTACCAACCCCACTCGACCGGACTCCCGCTCCCTATCACGTCGCGCTCGATTTGCCTCGTGAGGATGGCCGCGCCTGGCTACCGCCAACCCGCGCTCGTTGCAGCGGTCACTTCCGTGACGCGGGGCTGCCCATCGGCAGCGGCGTGACCGAGGCCGCCTGCAAGACACTCTTCACGCAACGGGTCAAGCTCTCTGGAATGCGCTGGAAACGTCACGGACTCCAGGTCGTCCTCAACCTCCGCATGCTGGTCCTGAGCGGCGTCTGGACCGAAGTCTACGCCCGCACCCTCACGCCACGCAGTACCCATCCAATCCAGGCCCGCGTCCACATATCCCATGAAACCCTGCAAAACGCAGCATAAACCTCAGCCATGCAGGGACCGTACCCATTAGCATCGCCCAAGCACTTGAGCTAATCGACGCAAATCTACTTTACCCGGCCGCGGCAACGGCAGATGAACGATTGGACTCTCTGAGCGCATTTCTAAAAAGCGCCTTCGACACGTACCCGCAATCGCAACAACGGGACTTTACTGTCGTCTATGCATTTCGCACGCTCATTTCAGGTCAATTCAGTTTCTTTGCTGGAGCGGTCGCTTGGTCCCGACAAGGAGGATGGACAAAGACAACCCTGGCAATGCCGACAGTCTCTTCAGTTATTGGGGCCTACGGCTCTGGCAAACCGATATTCGACGACGTCAATCGGCGATGGAAAGATAGCAATGTCGGACGAACCAGCCGCGCGGTGTTCTCGGCTTTTTGTGATCACGTTGCAAATTCTAAAGACCCTGCAACCGGCGGTCCGCCTCAATTAGTTGGCATATATATAAAAAAGCCTCCTAGCGCGATCAGCTTTGGCGTAATTTACGACGATAAGAAATGGCTTTCGGGGGCGGGGGTGCCGGAGATTAACAATATTGATCACGTCGAGTGGCGAGACACGCTCTTCCAGCGGTGCGATGGACGAACTATGAAGCTAATTGCGAACGCTAAACGACATGCTCGGCCTTCCATATCTTGAGGCTTGCGCAGGGCCTTTCGGCCCTCGAAGATCGGCGTCGTGCCCGCGGTTATCGCCCGGCTTCTGACTGTGACTGGCGAAAGCAGGCGCGGGTTGATGTACTTATTGGCTCGATCGCGTGGCTCCGCACCCTTTCGGCCCTCTATGCGGGCAGCAACGTTGGCGCGTTTCGGACGCGTCGCTTCTGTAGGTTGCACGGAGGTCAAAACGGCCCGAACAATCGCTGCCGGTGCTTAGCGCTCAATCTCCCGGTGATTTGCGGCTGAATCTACCAACTGAGCTACGCGATTGTGTGACCACCGCACAGCTGAAGAATCGTATTGACGAGCGACTTCAATTCTGCGCATGCGTTGATCGCGACGACCAGATCCTGGTCTCGAAGAATGCGAGTGGCATCGCGCCCTTTGACATAGTCCCCTCGTCGAGAGCCGGTCCGGAAAACCTCCTTGAGTCGACGCGACGGCGGATTTCCATGGTTGACCGTCTCAGGATTGCTCCCAGGTGCAGCACGATTGTGACCGGCAAGTCGCCTAATCTCTTCCCAATAGGGGAGGAGCCAAGCCTCGAATTCGTACTGCGCCGCGTGAGGATAAAAACGTGATTGGGAACCGACCCATTGCCTCATCTTGCTTTTCGCATCAGCCGCGTCCGCGAAGTCGCTGCCCCCTGTATAGACGTCAGTCAACGCGATCACCGCCTCAGCGGGTTGTTTCTTATCCGCCAGGAGACGTTCGACCTCTCGCCTCAATTTATCCTCTTTAGGCAGTCGGCCGTTGTAGGGAACCGGATCCAGTTTTGGCATACGACCGGCCAATGGCCCCATCAGGAACCGTCGCAGAACGGGCAAAAAGGCCTTCTCTGTGTCGCCCTCGATGAGAACGGCAATCCTCATTGCTTGTCCCCTACTCGCCCACCGATGCGGCCCATGCGCCAAACTTCGTCAAGCGAGTATTCCTTTAACCAGTCCTCGATGTCAAAATCGTCGGCCCAGCGCGCTTGGCTCGTTCCGTCCTCGGTCAAATCCATCACCAACACTTCTTTTGGCTGAAGAAAACGGATTAAGGCATCCGATTGCGTTGCCACCACAATTTGCATCCGTTCCGACGCCTCCCGCAACAGTCCGGCCAACAGACTAAGGAGTTCCGGATGAAGACTCGTTTCTGGTTCGTCCAGAAGCGTGAGCTTGGTGGCCCCCGGCGTTTGCAATAGCGTCACAAGCCAAAGAAATCGCAATGTTCCTTCCGAAAGTTGGTTCATGTACAGTGAGCGAGAAAACTGTGAGTCTTTCCACGTCATCGCAATTACGCCTGCTGCAACGGGAAGTAACTCGATGCCTTGAAACGTGGGAAATGCGGCTCGGACTGAATCTTCGATCGCCTCAAAGCGGTCGCGGTGCGATTCGCGGAGGAAATACAAGCATGAAATGAGATCCTCGCCATCTTGCCCGGGCGAGGTCGCTGGGCGAAGTTGCTGCGGTATTCGGATTGGCGCGTTGCGGGCAACGCTGAACGGCCGATAGGAACTACACGATGCGAGGTGTTCACGAAACATTGGGGACAATTGGGCCGGGTCGTTAAAAACGCCAAGCGCGGTTTCCGCAGCCGAGGTAGGCCATCCGACGAGGCGCGTTTTCCAATGCTTGGATTTAACAGCTCGAGCTGACCAGCCACTTTGCGAAACACTATTATGGGCGTTCCGGTGCTATATTGCGCCTGTTGCAGCTCTTCGCTCACGACCTCGTATGAGTGAGCTTTGGCACCAAGAGCAACGTTGTAGTCGTAATGCGATTTGCCGGCGATGTCGAGCGATACTTCAAAGGAAAGCTGGGACGTTTTATCGAGCGTCAAAACATTCGAAAGTCCGCCTGCCTCGCTCAGAAATTGATTCAATCCGCGGTTGGCAGACGCCGCCAGCAGCGCAAAGGCTTCGAGAAGGGAAGTCTTACCGCACCCATTGGCCCCAATCACCACAGTTAGCGGCCGCAATTCGAGATCTACGCGGCGCAGGCGACGGAAGCCGCGAACGGCGATTTTCGTAATCCGATTCATCTGCGGTCCTCTTGAGTTGCCATCGAAGGCTGACTGCTACTCGCACGAGAATTTACCGGGGCCACTTCGCCGCTCGACGACAGCCGTATGATAATTCGCGTCAACCAAAATGGGCCAGCAACGGCAACGTCGAACGAACGACGCTACGAGCAGTTCATGAGGATAGAATAGCCATCGTCCGAGCATTCGGAGAGTCATCATGATCCCCGATCGCAGCACCCTTGGGGGGCAATTAAAGGGGACGGGAGTGAATGGCACTAACGGAAGGCACAACTGACTGTGGTGCGGTAGCTTACATGACCACCGAGCCGCGAGTCGAAATCGTTATGCAGCGCAGGTGATCGACAAATACCGATGAAACATAGGTGCCGCTAACAGGTGATCCGGTGCGATTCGTCGCGCAAGCCTCTGACTGACGCGGATTTGCGCCTTAGGTTAGTGCCATTCACTCCCGTCCCCTTTAATTCATCTCCCTTTAATTCATCTCGGAACGAAAACTCAATGCGGAACGCCATACTTTTCGTCGAGCTCGCGGAAGACCTGATCCATCGGGACGGTTCGCCCTGCGGCGACGTCCGCCAGCCCCTCCTCGATGGCCTTCACGGATTCGGCAAGCTGCTCATCGGAGCCGACGCCCATCATCTCGCGAAAGAGTGGCATCGACATCACGATGACCTTCCCTTGCCGGCCCTCTGCCTTGAGAAAGCCGTGATGCTCATGCAGCGCCTGATCGAGTTCATCGGTGAGTTTTGGAGCCATGGCGGCATTGTACCACAGCGAAAGCGACTAGGTCGCAATGGATTTCGCGAAGAAACGCTCGGAGCAGATCATTCGACAGGTATTCGAGACTGCGAAATTCGATCGATCGCCGTGATTTGCTCCGCGATGCGACGTCGAATTTCGTCGTCGAAGGGCGGAAGTGCTTCGATCACGCTGTCCCGCTCCGTTACGTCGAGAATGCGGCGCAGACGTTCCGCATCGTCCCGCAGCCAGGGGCAGAAGTCTTTGAGAGATGGCCCTTTGCCGAAGTCGACCATGATTTAATTCTACCCTACGGCGGAGAACCTACGAACACGATTCCTTCCGCGCCTGGTGCGGGTGCTTAACAGCTTCCGTTTACAAGTGCTCTTCTCGAATGCACCCTGAATCTTCGTTGCCTGGCACCAATCGCTGTCGCCATGGCAACCCTTTGCACGATTTTGGCCTGAGCGAAGCCTTCGAAAGTGCAAGGACACTCGAAAGAACACTGCTGACCCGCAACGGTTCAGCAGTGCCACCCGGCCGGTGCGGCTTTGTGGAAACCCCACAGCATCCGACGAACCGGAAAGTCATCCGCCCGCAGGTTTCGTGCGGAAACTCTCGAAGTAGGCCTGAACGATGCTCAAGGGCTGCGTGTAGTAGGGCTCCCCGTCGTCGGCGTTTCGCATCCGGAAATCGAGCAAGAACCACTGGCCCGCCGATTTGAGCACCAATCGCTGAGACAGTGCCGGGCCTCGCAGGGTTTTGGCTTTGCCGGAACCGGGCGAAAACCGTGAGAAAGCGGTCTCTCCGTGAAACGTGGTGCGGACATACCGATCGCAGATGATGACTCCCGGCTTCGCAAAGGCGTCCCATTGACGCTGTCCCGCCGGCCCCAGTCGCTGAATGGTCATGACCGGCTTCAATTCGTCCGGTTGCGGTCCCTCGAGCACGAACTGCTCAGCCACGTAGTCCTTCATATAAGACTCGATCGAAACGATGCGCATCGTCCAACCGGGCGGAGAGGCAACGGAATATCCCGCCGGATGCGCGACGCGATTCTTTTCGGCAGGCGGCTCTTTGGGCAGATAGTCCGCATACGGACTGCTGCCGGGAGCGGCACCCTCTCGCTTTGCTCCGGGCGCTTGACCCTTGTCGCAGCCGACGACAACAAGGGCCGCCAGCAGCAACGTCGCAGCCGTTGCCCCGCGCAGAGACGCTCGAGCGATGTTGGGCGGGATTGTGTGCATCGAGTGCATCTTCCGGTCTTCGGGGCGAGCGTCAAGCGTAGGAACCGTCAACCAACTGTCGGTGAAATACGACCGACGGGAGTTTTTTAACCGCGTTCCGTCCCGATGAGGCCGTCTGGCGGCACAAAGCGGCGGTGAAAACCGAAGCGTTCGTGCTCAGTCGAGCCGCGGCCCAAAGTCCGCCGGTGGCGGACCAGTGGCCCACCCGTGGCGTTTACGACTCGCAAGTAGAAGCGAGCCGCGGGTAGGGCAACGGCGCGGCAGAGCGCTGCGGCATTTAGCGTCGCGGCATTTACCGCTGCGGCTTTTACAGACGCAGGCTTTTTGTCCCCTCTCCCCGCTGCCCTCTGCCCTCTGCCCGCTTCCCTCAACCGTGCCCGACAGCAAGGCGCAATTTGCGCAGTCACCAATCATTATAGGGGGGTCAAGGGGGGCCGTCGGGCGGCGTGATTTTTCTGTGGCGATTTCCTTTTTTTAGCGCCGCAGAAAAACCAGAAAAATCGGGGAAACTGTGCAAAAATAGTACAGGCAGCGCGGACTGGACACTTGGGTAAATGAGACAATCTGCCGTTCTGGCAGGAGCGATGCGCCGACTGACACACGAGCCGAGACAGCGTCGAGCGCGCCTCCGTTCGGAGCCGGCACCGGGTGCAGGGTCGTGACCCTGCTAGATGACGAAGTCGGTGCGGCGGCCGAGGATGCGGTCGACGAGGTCCTGAGAGAGATCGATGGCGACGGACTCTTCGCGGGCGAAATCGGTGGGATTCATGCCGCAGTAGACCGACCAGGGGCCGAGGTGTCGCCAGCGGCCCGCGCGGGGCGGTTCGCCGGGCAGGACCGGCGTGGTGCAGCGGTTGCAGCCGATGGTCGTGTAACCCTGCGAGTGGAGCGGGTTGAGGATCACGTTGTGCTCTTCGATGTAGTCGTTCATCTGCTGGTCGGAGAACGTGGCCAGCGGATTGACGCGGACGCAGTTCATCTCCGGGTCGACGGCGACGATCGGGCACTTCGAGCGTTGGCCCCCCTCCGAGCGGCGCAAGCTGCCGATGAAGGCGTCGAACTGCCCCTTGATGGCCAACAGGGGCTCGGTCTTCCGCATGTGGCAGCAGCGCTCTTGCCCCTCGGTCGAGAGGTAGAGCACGCCGAAGCGGGTCGTCTGCTCCTCCATGGTCAGCGGGGGAGAGAGCGTGACGATATCGAGGTTGTATTCCCGGGCGATGCGGTCCCGCGTGACGAGGGTTTCGGGGAAATGGACCCCCGTATCGACGAAGAGGACTTTCGTCGGCAATTGCAACGCGCGCAGCATGTGGCACACGACGCTCCCCGCCTTTTGCATGGCGGAAAGAGCCGCCACGCGGGTGCCAAAGACTTCCAGCGTCCAGCGGAGCAATTCCTGCGGGGTCCGCTGCTCGAAGGTGAGGTTCATCTCATGGAGGTCTGCCTGAGTCAGTCGCGCCATTCCAACCTGTCCGCCAAAAGGGGTCTGTCGAGGAAAAATTCGATTCTAGGAAGATTTGCCGCCTGGGGAAAATAGAAAACGGCCGACAAGGTGCCGGCCGTTCTCGATCGCACTAAACCTCGATCCGCGGACGCCGCGGGACCCTTTCGGCCCGTGCGCCGCTTGCTTGCATCAATGGGACCTGGCGTCCCACCACCACCGGCCCTCTGGCAGCTCGGGGGCACGGCCTTTGTTTTGGACGTCGGCGAGCTGTGTTGTTTCGCGGAAAACGTGCGGGTCACTCAAAACCTTGCGGATCTGGCCGTCCACGCCGCCGGCCACCTGCACCACGATGTCTTTGCCGTTGTACACGCGGTGGTTGACCACCGACATGATGCTCTTGGGCGACTGATAATGGGCCGTATGGTACGCCCCTTCCGCAGCGAACGCACCCAGGTTCCAACCGACCCGGTCAGGCACGCGGTTGTCGGCCAGCAGGGCCGCGACCAGGGACAAATCGAAAATGTTCTGCAGATCGGCGAAGACGGGGTCCTGAGCCGACAATTCTGAATAGTGATCCGTAAAGTTGGCTGCGAAGAGGCGGTTCGTCGCCTCGGACTTGCCGGTGTGCACCCGCTGTCCGGTGGCCGAGATCTTTTCGTTCTCGGACTGACACAGGACGGCCGACCCCTGGATCTCGAACACGTTCCGGTCGGGGCTGTGCATGACGGCGTCGTACTTCATCGACAGCCACCAGCGGAGGGCATCCATCCGCCGCGACTTCACTTCGCCCGTCTTGGGCAACAGATCGAACACGCTGGGAATGCCGGGGACGCCGGCGAGTTTGCCGATACCGATCATCTTGAGGCGGTAATCAGCCTCGAAAATGACTTCGGCCACGCGGGAATCGTCGGGAATTCCGTTGATTTCGACGTCCTGCAGCCCCAGTTGCTGCTGCAGTTGGTTGGTCCAGTTTCGGACGGCGCCCGGTTCAAGCGGGCCGCGAGCGTTCGATTCGTCGACGAACTGCTTGATCCGCCGCAGGCCTTCTTCGCGGGGGACGATCTGGCAGTTGAAGTACCCGGGGCCGTGCGGGGCGAATGTCCGCAGGACCGTCACCAGGTCGTCGAGAAACAACGCGGCCTTGCCACTCTCGCGGCCGACGGCAATTCCTTTCTCGTTATAGCGCCAGCCTTGGGCCGGCCCGCCGATCACGACGTCGTGCTGGTCCGGGTAAACGAACACGTAGCGGATTTGCGAGAGCCCGGCCAGGTGCTGCATCGTTTCAGGAATGGTCCGCCCTTCGGCCAACCGCTTCGAGACCTCTTTTTCGAGCCGCGTGAGCGAGACGAGCCGTAAAGAGCTTGTGGCCCGCAAATCGGTGTTGAGGTCGGCTTCGCGAGCACGGTGTCCCAACGAACTGAGGACATGACCCGACTCTTGACGGGTCAGCCCTCGCAGCAGGCCGTTCGGATCGACTTCAATTCCGGGCGGCCAGTAGATGGGCTGCTTGCGCTGGCCCTCTTCGCTCTGCCAGTCATCCTCGTCGCCTGTCGTGTTTTTGATGAGGTTGACGAGCATCGCCGCCTGAGCCGCACCGCCGGCCGCGGATTGACGGGACGAGTTTTGCGCCGCGCCCGGTCGCGGCTTTCGGGGATGGGAATGCGGCTAATCGCCATGTCGGCCGCTTGCAGGTCGCCATTCTGGACCTGGGCATCCGCGATCGTCTTGAGGAGCTGAGTCCGTTCGACCGCGTTGGTCGCCGACTTAGCCGTCTGCAAGGCCGGTCCAAATTCGCCGGCCGCGATTTGGTCTCGAACAAGCTTGGCACGGTCCGCCGCCGTGAGAGGACCGTTGTTGTTCGGAGCGGCTGGCTTGGCAGCCACACGAACGGTCGCGACCGTGCCGATCTGTGGATCCGCATCCTTGGCCATCGCGACTTGCCGCGAGGCGACAGGCGCTTGGGCCAGGTTCATTTTCTCAGGAGCGTGTGTGGCCGGCGTGGCAGCGACGGGCGTCGCCGCCGGAGTCTGTGCCGCGGTCGTTCGGGCGGCGGACTCACTCGGAGCCGGCGAATGATGGAGGACAAAGGCCAGCACGCCGAAGACTGTCAACGTGGCCGCCAGCGTGGCAACGACGGGTCCCCAACTCGATCGTTTCCGGGCCGGCCGACGCCGTGCGCTGTGCTTCGGTGTGGGTCGTGGCATTCGCATCTCCCGAACTTTTCGACAGTGACAGGCTGTTTCGACGCTGAGCGGCCCGGATCCGGCGATGATGACCCAAGCTAAGACGCTTTGGCCCTACGTATTAGCATCCCTTGAGACTGATGCGCCGTCAAGGACATTTCCCCCTTTATCTCACTTATCTGAACTGACACTTTTCAACGCTTCCGGGAGGCTCGCAATAGAGGGATCGGGCAGGCCGCCAAGACTTTTGGGCAATGGCGAGGTTTCCCTTTTAGCCGGCCGGAGCGGAAAATGGGGGAAGGGTCAACAGCGACATGCCGGAACTGCCTGAAGTTGAGACGATGGTCCGCGGAATCCGCCCGCACGTCGAGGGGCGGGAGATCGAGGCGGTGAAACGCTGCGGCTGCCGATTTCGGCCCATTTCCATCCGGCCCCGATTCGAATCGCTCGCCAAGCGCCTGGCCGGCCAGACGATCGAAGGGGTGGGCCGCGTGGGCAAGAGGGTCGTGCTGTCCATTTCGGGGGGCTCGGCCGTGGTCATCGAACCGCGGATGACCGGGCTGATGCTGCTCTCCGATCCCCCCGATCGGGACCATTTGAGGGTGGAATGGCGCCTCGCCGGAAGTGCCGAGTACCGCTCGCTTTGGTTCTGGGATCGACGCGGCCTGGGAACGGTGCGGCTGTTCGGACCGGGTGAGCTGGATCGCCATTTCCGCGGGGGTACGGTCGGGCCGGACGCCCTGGAAATGACTGTCGAGGGCTGGCAGCGTTCATGCGCAGCCACTTCGCGGGCGATCAAAATTGTGTTGCTCGACCAACGCACGGTGGCGGGCATCGGAAATCTTTACGCCAGCGAGATTTTGCACCTCTCGCGCATCCATCCGGCCCGGCGGGCCGACCGCCTCAAACCGGCGGAGCTTTCGCGGCTCAACGACGCGGTGCGGGTCGTGCTCGAGGAAGCAATTCGCGACGAAGGATCGACCCTGAGCGACGCGACGTATCGCACGGCGCTCAATCAAAATGGCCGCTATCAAAACAAACATCGCGTGTACGGCCGCGCGGACCAGGTCTGTCCGACCTGCTCGATGGGAGCCATCCGCCGCATTGTCCAAGCCCAGCGTTCGACGTTTTTCTGCCCCGAGTGCCAGAAGAGGGGCCAGGGGTCAGGGATCAGGGGTCAGTAAAGGCGGGACACGCTTCGCGTTTCTCCGTCTTCGCCGGCCCTGACCGCTGCCCCCGGATCCCTGACCCCTCTCCGATTGCCCTTTACGCCGAACCGCCGGAAATGGTGTAGTAAGGGTCTGGAGCGGCCATGTCGTACCGAACCGTCAAGCGTCTGCTGGGCGAAACGAGCCTCGAGCGGAAATGCCGTTACCTCTTCGGAGGCGGCTTACTCCTGTTGATCGTGGCGAGCTTCTACGTCTATGCCCAGTTGACGTCCGACCTTGTCTATGAGGCGGTCCACAAGCAAGCGCAACGGCTGGCCTCCTCGATCATTCTCGAAAAACACATCACCGAGCTCGAGCCGAAAGACACGGTGGCGACCTGGAAGCGGATGATCAATGATTTGCGTCCGTCGCAGGTCGAGTACAACCGTTACAGCTTCTTCAAGCCGCTCAAACGCGATTCGGCCAGTCCCGAAGGGGAGTACCGCCCGAGCGATCCGGAGGATTACGACGCGGTGGAAGTCCTGCTCAAGCAGGCGTCGGAGAAAGGCGAGCCGGAGCATCACCGGACGGTCGAAAAAGAGCACGGCGGCGAATACCAGTTCTTCAAGGGCGTGATCGCGCGTAAGGCGTGCGTCGAATGCCATCGCCAACTCGTGAAGGCCGACGCCAACGTCAAAGAGGGGGAATTGATGTGGGTCGTGAAGGTCGACGTCCCCCTCGATTCGACGCGAAAGGACCTCGCCAAGAACAATGCCATCCTCTTGGCAACCGGGATTGGAACGGCGTCCCTGGCGGTACTGGCCGCCTACGCCATCGTGCGTTATGTGATCGTCAAGCCCGTCTTGCACCTCAAGGACGTCAGCGACCAGGTCGCCCGCGGAAATCTCGAATTGCGGGCCGACATCCGCACGGGTGACGAATTCGAGGAACTGAGCCACACCTACAACCGCATGCTGCGGCACCTTGTGACCGTGCAGGACGAACTGCGCCCGTGAACACCGACCTCGACGGCAAGGTCGACCAACTGGCCCAGGTGAACCTGCGGCTGTACGAGATGAACAAGCTCAAGGACGACTTCCTGGCGACGATGAGCCACGAATTGCGGACGCCCCTCAACAGCATCCTCGGTTTCAGCGACATCCTGGCCCACTCGGACAACCTCGCGGAAAAGCAAAAGCGGTTCGTCCGCAACATCCAGACGTCTGGCAACGCGCTGATGGTGATGATCAACGACCTGCTCGACCTCGCCAAAATCGAGAGCGGCCGGATGGAGATTCAGGTCGTCGAGTGCTCGCTCGCCGATCTGGTCGAGCGGCAAGTTGGCCTGCTCAATCCTCTCGCGGACAAGCGGAACATCGATCTCTCGTACGAGATTGATCCGACCATACCCACCTTGTTGCAAGATTCGGTCAAGATTCAGCAGATCCTGAACAATTTGCTCTCCAACGCGATCAAGTTCACGCCGGAAGGGGGCCGGGTCCGCGTCCGTGCACGGCGGATCGACGAGACGATGTTCGAGTTTGTCGTCGAGGACACGGGCATCGGCATCCCGCTCAACGAGCAGGCGACAATTTTCGAGAAGTTCCGCCAGGGGCACACCGTTCCCGGCCAGAGCGACGCCATGACCCGCGAGTATGGCGGGACGGGGCTGGGGCTCTCCATCGTGAAGGAGCTCTCGAAACTGCTGGGAGGCGAGGTTTCGCTGGTGAGCGAATTCGGCAAGGGAAGCACCTTCAACGTGCGGCTGCCGATTCAACTTCAGGAACAACCCTCGGCCGCGGGCGAAGCTCTCTCATCGTCCCACGTCGGAGTGAACCGAATGACGCACAAACTTCTGGCCAGCGCCGCGGACTCGTTTGCTCCGCCGGCCTCCACCACGACATCGCCGGGACCCACCGCGGCACCCTCCGCGACGCCCGCGGTCGAGTCCGCGAAAACCAGCGCCGTCCTCAATCCCGGGGCCGATGAAACCGCGGCCTGAGGTCGTCAGGGACGGGCTTTGATTCGGCCGAGGAAATCGCCGACGCTCTTTGTGTACTCGTCACGAGCCACGAACAGAATGTCGTTGTGGTCGGCGCCGCGCAGTTCCGAGAAGTGCTTGGCAACCGACTGGCTGGACGTCGGCGGGGCCGCATCGAACAAACGCCGCCCGGACGAAAGGGGCACAATCGTGTCGGCCGTTCCATGAATCACCAGGATGGGACACGTGACCGTCGCGATTCGCTCGACCGAAGGAAATCGGTCGATCATCAGCACCCGGACCGGCAGCCACCAAAAGTGATACGCGGCGACGTCGACCAGGCTGGAAAACGTCGATTTCAGGATCAGACCGCCGGGCGGCGTGCCCGCCTGGCACAGCTCGGAGGCGAGCCGCGTCGCGACGCCCCCTCCCAGCGATTCGCCGAGCAACACGACGTTCGACGGTCTGGCTCCCCGAGTGCCCGTCACGGTTTTCCAGACGGCCCGCGCGTCGGCGGCGAAATTCTCTTCGCTGGGACTGCCGGCGTTGTCGCCGTAGCCTCGGTAATCGAAGAGATAGACATCCGCTCCGAGATGGGAAATGAGGTCGAGTTCGATGGCCCGGTATCCGCGGTGACCGGCGTTCCCGGGAAAAAAGATCACCACGGGAGAGGCGGGAACAGAACCGTTGCCGGCTTGTTCACCGGCCGGCCGAGGGGACCGAGGGACCGCCCGCAGAAACCAACCGTGCAGCTTCAAACCGTCGGCCGTGTCGACGGCGACGTTTTCGACGCGGCCCCGCCCGAGACCGCTGAACTCGGGATCAATCGTCTCCACCCGAGTCGGTTGATAAATCAGACGCCGTTGAAAAAATGCCAACATGATTAGGATGACGACATACCACAGGACGATCCGCCGTCCCACCCAGGCCGCCTTGGCCCAGGGTCCCTTTCCTCGGGGAACGGGGACCAAGAACCGCACGAACGAGGCCCGAGACGGCGGGGAAGCCCCCGTCCCACGGTCGGCCGATTCGCTGGCCAGCGGTGAGTCCGACACGGCAAGCACCCCACAACACGGTTGATTGACATTCTACGCACCGGCGTCAAGAGTGTTGAGGGAGTCAAACGAATTGAGAGTGATCCCCGTTCTCGACGTGATGGAAGGACGAGTCGTCCGCGGCGTCGCCGGGCGGCGACAAGAATACCGGCCCATCGAGAGCGTGTTGATCGACGGTTCTGAGCCTTTGCATGTGGCCCAGTCGCTTCGTTCCCATTTTCGTCTCTCGACTCTCTACCTGGCCGATCTCGACGCCATTCTGCGAAGTGCGCCGAACCTCAACGTTTACCGGTCGCTCACCGAGGCGGGGTTTACGATGATGATCGACGCCGGTCTTCACCGCTCTGACGATGCGGCCGAGATTCTCGCCACCGACGTGGGCCAGGTCGTCGCGGGATTGGAAACACTGGAGGGTCCGCACGAGTTGATGCGACTTGTCGAGCAGTACGGCTCTTCGCGCGTTGTCTTCAGTCTCGATCTGCTCGACGGACGACCGTTGGGCCAGACCGGCAAATGGCGCCGGGCCGATCCCTTCGCCATCGCGCAAGAGGCGATTGAAATCGGTTGCACCGAGCTCATCATTCTGGACATCGCGCAGGTGGGAACGGCGCGAGGCGTCTCGACGCTCCCGCTTTGCGCGGCAATCCGTCGCGCCTATCCGCTGGCGACTCTCTACACGGGAGGCGGTCTCCGCGGCCGGGACGACTTGCAAGGCCTCGACCAATCGATCATCGACGGCGTGCTCATCGCCTCCGCGCTGCATAATGGGTCAATCGGCCCGGCCGACATCGAGTCGCTCATCGAATGACGACGGCGAAGCCGTCGCCAGAGACTTACCGGATTACGGCCGGCCCGACACCCAGAGTTGCGGAGACGATGAAATCGACGCAGTCTTGGAAGAGGACCGGCATATTCGCCTCGACGCTGACAATGTCGCCCGGCATGAGCAACAGGTTTTCCTGTTGGTTACGGGTTGCTTCCCTCAGGCTGATCTCGATGACCGCGCGTTCGGCCTTGCCCGGAACGGCCCGGCAAACCATCACGCGGTCGAGAACCTTGTAGGAAACGCCGTGCGCGACCGATACCGCGTCCAGAATGCGAAACTCCTGGTTGATCGGCAGGTCGTAGCGACCCGGCTTGTTGACCATTCCCGTGACCACAATGCCCGGGGGATCCCGCCGCTCGACGATGATGACGTCCCCGTCTTTTAATTCCTCCGAGGCCAGCTTTTCCTTCGTCGACAGAGGGATCCGGATCTCGCGACGATCGTTTAGTGAATTGGAATCCTTGAGCAAGGCGGGAGGGTCGAATTGGTCGCCAGTTCCGCTCGTGCGGACAATTTGAGACGTCGGTTGAAGAGCGCGACTGGCTGCGGGCCGGCTTTGGACGATGATCTTTTCGCCCGCGTCCCGCGCAAGTCCACCCGCGGTCGCTAACGCGGAGACTAGATCGCAATTCTCGCGCGAGAGCGTATAGACGCCAGGTCGCCCGACGGCGCCGTTGACGATGATGCGGTTCTGCCGCGGTTTTTGCAGCGAGACTTGCACCAGCGGTTTCTGCGCGACGCCTTCGCGATAACAGGCCTGCACGACGGCCTGTCGCGACGTCTCCGGGGTCACGCCCTCCCCAGCCACGGGAATCCGCCCCAGTACGGGCAGTTCCACGGTCCCGTCGGTCGCGACCGTGGTTTGAATCCGCGTCATCTGAGACGAGTTGAGGCCGGTTGCCACGAGAACTTCAACCTGGTCTCCCGCTTCCAAATGCGCCACGACCGGTGCACTCAAACCGGGAGACAGATCGACCGTACAAGGCGCCTGCCAGCGAGCGGACTGCAAATTGGCAGGCAAGTCTTTGGGCGTAAAGCGCGCCTCGGTCAAGTTGCAGCCGCTGCCGAAAAACCCGATCGCCACGGCAACCAGGCAAATCGCACTCTTACGCCGCGGGCTGCGAGCGCGCGCAAACCGATTCAGGCAGAGGCCGGAATGAGCGCATAGCGTCCGCATGGATTTGCGGTCCGGAATTGAGGCGTGAAGGGTAGGATGGGAAAGGAAGGGCGGAAATCTATGCCCTCGGCCGTCCGCTGTCAATCGCAGTTCAGCTCGGCTTCAGCTGGCCAAAAGCCTTGTCATACGGACCGAATCCGCACGTAACCGGCACCGCGCACGCGATTTCTTAGCTGGCGGGCTTTTCGGGAATCGGCTGCTTTTTGTCCTGAGCCGATTTTTGTGCGCGAGGCGTGCCTGAATCCGCTGGACCTGTTCCTGCAGGGCCTTATTGTCCGCTTCGTGTTGCTCCTGGAGGAGCTTGGCGGCTTCGGCTTTCGGGAAGGCGGCGTCGTACCAGCCGATCATCATCTCTTCCCAAGTCTGGTCGCCCCAGCGAACCGGCTTCGACGGATCCGGATTGCAAAGATTGTTTTCCGAATTGTCGTAGTGCGCGGTGCAGACCATTTCGGAACCGGCAGGAATCAACAGCGGTTTTTGGAGCTTGAACCAGTTCTGCCAGTTGAAATCGTACCGCGGGACGTCGAGCAGGATTTCTTTCTTGCCGTCCGGATAGTTCAGCTCGTAGCGGAACGATTTGCCGCGCATGTGCATGTGCGGATACATGCCGATGAATAGCGTGTCGCGGACAAATTTCTTCTGCGCGTTTCGACCTTGTAGTCCTCCGCATAGGCGGGAATCTCGAAATCGGCGTTGGCTGCGTTCGCGGTTGCCAGCCGGTAGCTGACCTTGGTGGGGTCCTCGAACAGCAGTCCGATCGCACTGCGGTCTTTTTGCGGCGAGCCATTGGGCGTGTAGTGCATCTGGAAGATGAACTTCCAACCGGCCGGCACCAGCTTCGCCATGCCAGGCGGAGCGATAAAGGGCCGCGTTCCCGGCGCGAAACCGCACAAGAGATCCATGTTCGACACGTCACCGTCGCCGCGATTTTCGTTTTTCGCGGGCTTGCCGGATTTGCCCTTTGCCGGATTCGATCCGGCTGGTTTCGCGGGCGACTTGGCAGCCGTCGCCTTTTTCGCGGCTTCCGCGCAGGCGTGCGGCCCGCCGGCGTGCGCGAAGCGCCTGGGGATTCTCGCCTTTCTTCTGGCTTTCGCTGAGTTCAGCCAAGGCACGCTTCTGTGCTTCGATGATCCGGTCAACAGTCTCAGGCGGAGCGACGAACACGATAATGTGGTGCACGACCGAGGGATTGCTCGGCAGGCACTGGGCCGAATAGACCCATTTATCCTCTTTGAAACCGGGGTCGGCGATGTAATACCGGTAGGGATCGACGCCTTCCGCCTTGATGTCGACCGGTTTATCGCTCATGTAAACGACTTTGTCGGGAGCCCGGTCGAGCAACCAGCCTTCGGTAAACTTCGGGGCTGGTGGCAGCTCGGCCGGATTGCCCTCGGGACAACCGGCGTCGACCCACGAGTAGATCAGATTCTTTTTCGCGATTGGAGAGGACGTTCTCATTGGCGAACTTGCCGTAAGCGGGATTGGCGTGCCACGGCGGCATCCGTTGGTCGCGGACGACTTCCGCGATCATCTCGCCCCAACCGGCCACTTCGTCGTACTTCGTCATGGCGAAGGGACCGATTTCGCCCGGCCGATGGCAGGTCACGCAGCGTTCATTGAAGAGCCGCGAAATCTGGTTTGAATAGGTCACCGGCGCGTCCTTCTTCGGCTCCCGCACGCGGCCGATGATGCAGCCTTTTGCCTCGGTCGTGGTCACGCTCACCGGCTTGCCTGCCAGGACTTCGTCGACGGCAATCGCCAGGTCGCGCCGCGTCAGTTGCGGTTGTGCGAAGCCCACGCCGGCGCCGAACGTGTACTGGTTGTCAATCCGCCCCTGGTAGCGAATGACGTCCTGAGCGTCGACAAGGAAGGCCTCGGGCGTGCGCGTGGCGCCGAAGTCGTCGGCCACCCGGTTGCTCAAATCCTTGAGCAGGGGAAACGTCAGGCCTTGTTGCCGGGCGAACGCTTCCATCTCGAGCACGGCATCCTGGCGGTTCGAGTCGATGCCGAGGAACGCGACCCCCTTGGCCTCGAACTCTTTTGCAAGGGCCTTCATGCGGGGTCCGTACAGCTTGGCCAACGGACATTCCGTGCCGAGAAAGACCACGGCCACGGCCTTTTTCGTGCTGAGAAGGGCCGCCAACGAATGCTCTTTGCCGTGGTAGTCCTTCAGGGTGAAGGGCGCGATTTTGCGCCCACGGAGGTATCAGCAGCATCGGCCGAAACCGTGAATGCCGTCGCCGCTGCCGCGAACGAAGCCAGCACGATCACCCGCAGCGCGAACGGCCTGAACGTGACATCGTCGAGCGTTTGCATGGAAGACCCTTTCGCTCAGACCTGCCAAGCGATAAAGGACCGCTTTGTGGAACCCAAAGCGCGAGAAAAGATCGAAGAGTGCATTTTCGACTCGGCACCCATTCTACGGAGGCCGGGATTCTAACGGAAGTGCCCTTCTGCCAGGGGATTTTGAATTCGGCGGGGCGTTTTTCGAAAACAAATGAGGCGGCCCGTTTTGGCCGCCTCACCCGTCGACGTCTTTTTCAAATGTCTCTTTAGTTTCCAGCGGCGTTAAACCGCGGGGTAAAAACCCCCTACTCCTTGGCAACCATATGGGGTGCAATTGCTCCTGCCGGCTGGGTCGCCGGTGCGACGTTTTCACGCACTGGATCCGGAGTCACCCGTACGACATGCGGAGTTCGGGTCATTGGGGCAGCCACCGGTGGTGCCACGATGACGCGCTCTGTCGACCCGGACCACTGGGGACCACCCACCGAAGCCGCCGTGTTGTACATGTAACCACCGTCACCCCAATCGTAGTCGGGATGAATGCTGTGCCACATTGGCTCGTCCATGGAGTAACGAACCTTGGCCAGCCGCGTGCGGTCGTAATCCATCCAGAACTCGGTCGATCCTGTGAACTGGTGGCGGTACATGCCGAACTCCACGGCCGCATTCCGACGCGCCTCCCGGGCCTTGTCGGCGGCGGCAATTTCATCAGGCACACCGTACATCTTATTGAGCGGACTGAAATGCGGCGGCGTCACGCTTTCCCGCTTCGGGTATTCACTTTCCGAGGCCGCCGTAAAGGCTGTAACCTGGTCGCGGAACGGGGGTGGCCTCCGGATATTGCTGTGGGCTGGGCAATGGCCGCTGCATTGGCGGGTGGACCGCCGGCCGCGGAGGGGCCGGCACTTGTGCGTTCACTGTCCCCACGCTCGTGGCTAAGCCAATTGCCACGGTTCCGATTGCAAGGGTGATCCGTTTCATCTTAAAGCCTCCCTCAGTCTTTATTTCCGTCGCTGGGTTTAATGCCCGCGGTTCTAAGCTGGAACGTTAGAACCGCAAATAGCGGGCCGGCGGCCGCATATTCTTTAACCGGATCTCACGCCGGCCTCAGGTATGTCCAGAGGGCCAGCGAACACCAGAGCGCCGCCGAGGCGTAAACCGCGGCCGCCACATCGTCGATCATGATCCCCAGGCCGCCCGGCAGCCGCTCGAGCCGGTGAACCGGCCAGGGCTTGGCGATGTCAAAGATGCGGAACCAGAGGAACCCAAGAATTGCGGCCGGAATGGCCATTGAGGTTGAGAACGCCAGCGGCACCGATAAGAATACAATAGGGAGAGCAATAACCTCGTCGTAGACGACCGAACCCGGGTCGGGTCGGCCGAAAAGACGTGCGGCTCGCCCGCAGATGGGAATTCCTACCAGGAAGAGCGCCACTTCCAGGACAATCTGGAATCCGACGGGCCAACCCGACACCCCCATCAGCCATGCCAGTAGAAGACCGAGCAGGCTGCCGAACGTTCCGGGCATCACCGGAACAAACCCGATGCCCAAACCCGTCGCGAGGATGAGGGCCGTCCAGTCCCACAAGTTGTGTGGCCGCGGATGCAATCTCGGGTCGCCTGTCCGACAAAAGTCGATGCCAATATACTCCTCATCATTCCAAATGACGAATGTCGAATGACGAAAACCGATCCTCGCCGTTGCGCGTGTTGATGCAATCGGGCTTCGTCATTCGAGTGCCCTTGGTCATTCGTCGACAGACGTTTTTGGAGTCCGTTCATGTCCGATGCCGGCGACCCGAAACTCAGCAAAGATGAATTCCTCAAGGAGGGAAGCCGTCAACTTCGCGGTACGATTGCGCGAGAGCTCACGGACGCGAGCGATTGCTTCATCGAAGACAATGCGAAGCTGCTCAAGGTCCACGGCACGTACCAGCAGGACGACAAGGACCATCGCAAAGACAAAAACGCCGACGGGACGCGCAAAGGCAAGGCGTACATGTTCATGGTCCGCACCCGCATCCCGGGCGGAAAAGTGACGGCCGAACAATTCCTGGCCGAGCTTGATCTCTGCGACCGGTATGGAAACGGAACACTGCGGATCACGTCACGCCAGGGTTTCCAATTGCATGGCGTGCTCAAGGACAACTTGCGCGACGCCATCCGCGGCATCAACCGGACCATGCTGACGACCCTGGCGGCCTGCGGCGACGTCGAGCGGAATGTCATGTGCTGTCCCGCTCCGTACAGCGGCAATCCCGTCCGCCGCGAGATGCAGGAGATGGCCGATCGCATCGCCGAACATCTCAAGCCCCGCACAACCGCCTACTACGACATCTGGCTCAAAGACGACGCGGGAAACGAAATCGACGCGACGGAGTTCCAGCCGGTCGAAGAGCCGATCTATGGCGCCCGGTATCTCCCGCGCAAATTCAAAACGGCCTTCGCCCTGCCGGAGGACAACTGCGTCGAGATTTACTCGAACGACCTCGGCTTTTTGGCCATCGTCGAGAAGAATGCCATCGTCGGCTACAACGTGCTCGTCGGTGGAGGCATGGGCGTAACTCCGAGCGCCCATAAGACGTTCCCCGCCGTGGCCAAGCGGATGACCTTTGTCACGCCCGATCAGGTGGTCGACGTCGCGGAGGCCATCGTCAAAGTGCACCGAGATTTCGGCAATCGCGAGGACCGAAAGGTCGCGCGGCTGAAATACGTCATCGCGAATTGGGGGCTGCCTCTGTTCAAACAAAAGGTTGAGGAGTACTACGGCCGTTCGCTTCCGGAACCCCATCCGATCGACGTCACGGAGGTTGACGATCACATCGGCTGGCACGAGCAGGGGGACGGCAAGCTGTTTTTGGGGGTCAACATCGAAACCGGACGGATCAAGGACGAAGGGGACCTCCGCATCAAGTCGGGCCTGCGTGCGATTCTCGAGAAATACGGACTGCGCACGCGCCTCACGCCGCTGCAATCGGTGATTCTCTGCGATATCGATCCGGCAGAGCGAAAAACCATCGAGCGGATGCTGAGCGAGCATGGCATCAAATCGGACACGGAAATCTCGCTCACGCGACGTTTCGCGATCGCCTGTCCGGCTTTTCCGACTTGCGGACTCTCGATCACGGAATCCGAACGGGTCCTGCCGCAGTTGATCGACTCGCTCGAAGCCGAGATGGCCCGTCTGGGCCTCGCCGGGGAGCGCATCGCGGTGCATATGACGGGCTGCCCGAACGGTTGCGCCGTCCCTACACGCCGGAAATCGGCCTGGTCGGAAAAACGCTCGGAAAATACACGATCTATGTGGGCGGCAATGCGACGGGAACCCGCCTCGGTTTCATCTACAAGGATCTCGTCCCATTCGATGACGTCATTTCGGCCCTGGCACCGCTCCTGGCGTGGTACAAGGCCGAGCGACAGAACGGCGAATCGGTGGGCGACTTCTGCCATCGCCTCGGCAAAGAGGCGATTCTCGCTCACGCCGAACGCACGGCCGTCCAGGCGTAAAGTTCAATCCGCTAGGGACCTGATTTCCGCAACAGCGACGGCGGAATCCGCGGATCGCTCGCCAGCGGAAGGGGCACGCGCTTGCCCGTCCATGACGATTTGTAGATCGCCAGGATGATCTCGACGCTTTTGCGTCCCTCCTCGCCGTCGACGAGCGGTTTGCGGCCCGTTTCGATTGCCGTCACGAAGTCCTTGATCTGCTTCATGTGGCCGACGTACGAGATGGCCGACGGATCGCTGGCCCCGCCGCCACCGCCGACTTTCTGGGCGAATTTCTTGCGAATGGCCGCGTCTTTGGCCGTTGCCTTCTCGAAATTCCAGAGCAGGATGTCGTCCTGTTCCACAATGGCGGAGCCTTGGCTTCCGTGGATTTCCGTTTTCTTGAGGAGTCCGGGGAAGGCACACGTCGTGGCTTCGATCGTGCCGAGCGCCCCGCTGGCAAAACGGACGGCCGCCACGCCGACGTCCTCGACCTCAATCCGCTCATGTGCGAGCGTCCCCGTCACGCCACAGACTTCGGCGACCTCTCCCATGAACCAGTAGAGCAAGTCGACGTTGTGGATCGCCTGGTTCATGTAGGCGCCTCCGCCGTCGAGCGCCCAGGTGCCGCGCCATCCGCCGCTGTCGTAGTACTGCTGCGTCCGCCACCATTTCACGTAAGCGTCGCCGAGCGTCAGCTTGCCGAAGCGGCCGGAGGTGATGGCCTCTTTGACGGCGATGTTGGCCTCGCTGAACCGCGAGGGAAAGATCGTGGCCAAGAGGACCTTGTTCTTGCGGCAGGCGTTGATGATGGCGTCGCACCGCTTGAGCGTGATTTCGAGCGGCTTCTCGACGATCACGTGCTTGCCCGCGTTGGCCGCCACGACGGCCGGCTCATTGTGCGAGCCGCTCGGCGTGCAGATGGTGACAATGTCGACGGCCGGGTCGGCCAGCATGTCTTTGACGCTGCCATACGCGGTGCATTTGTTTGCCGCGGCGAACCGCGCGGCGGATGTCGGAATCGTGTCCGTGCAAGCCGCGATTCTTGCGCCACGGATATGCTCGATCGCCTTCGCGTGGAAGTTGGCAATCATGCCGCAACCGACGATGCCGAATCCGATTTTCATGCTTCAGGGTCCAGTTTCACTTTGGCAGCTTTTTTTCGGCCGGCGCGGACGATGGTGCCGTCTTCCACTTTCAACATCTGCCTGCCGGTGTCGATGCGAACCTTTTCTTCTCCGCGGTAGATGTAAGCGCCCCCCTGGTCGATCAGGCGAATGGCCTCGCCGGTCGACGCACAGAGTTTGAGGCCTCTTGAGCAGGCCGATGCCGGAGATCATCCCCTCGCCGTCGAGCGCCGAAACCGGCAAACGGACCTCGGGCACATCGGTGGGCACGCCCCCCTGGCCGATCTCTCGTTCCCACTGTGCGACGGCGGCCTCGGCGGCTTGGGGCCCGTGATATTGGCCGATCACCGCGCGACCGAGAGTCTGTTTCGCCTCTTTGGGGTTGGAGGAAATCAGCCTTTTTGCCTCTTCCAGCGGGATGTCGGTCAATAGCTCGAAATACATCGCCATGCAGACGTCGGGAACCTGCATGAATTTCTTGATCATCTCGTACGGCGGCTCGCCGATGCCGATGTAGTTGCCCAGGCTCTTCCCCATCCGCCGCACGCCGTCGAGCCCCACGAGGATGGGCATCATCAGGCCGATCTGGGCCGGCAGGTTCTGCCCCCGCTGCAGATCGCGGGCCAGCATGAAGCTGTAAAGCTGCTCGGTCCCCCCCAACTCGATGTCGGACCGCACCATCACCGAGTCCCAAGCCTGCATCACCGGGTATAAACACTCATGCAGGAAGATGGGCGATTCGAGCTTCATGCGCTTGGCGAAGTCGTCTCGCGTCAACAGTTGTGCGATCGTCACCTTGCCGCACAGTTCCAGAATCTCGGCGAACGACATTTTGACGAACCAATCGCCGTTGCGGACGACCTCGGCCCGCGAGAGATCGAGGACGCGGCCCAACTGGCTCAGGTACGTGGCGGCATTTTTTTCGATCGCCTCGGCCGTCAGGCGGGCACGCGTGGAATCGCGGCCGCTCGGGTCGCCGACGCGAGCCGTGTAATCCCCGATAATGATCACGGCCTGATGGCCGAGTTCCTGGAACTGCCGCATCTTCCGCATGGGAACCGTGTGCCCCAAGTGCACGTCGATTCCGGTCGGGATCGATGCCGTACTTGATTCGCAGGGGGACGCCGGTGCGATGGCTCTCTTTGAGCTTGGAAACGAGCTCGTCGTCGGGGACGATTTTCTCCGCCCCCCGACGGATTACGGCGAGCTGCTCTTCGACGGGTGGAAATTGAGCCAACGGAGAACGTCCCGAATCGGTCCAGGGGCCTGCAAAAGTCCAGGAAAAGACAGTCCCGCAAGGTAGCAACCGTCAATACTTCCCGCCAGCGATGGTTTACCAGCAATCGACTCGGTGTAAGATTCCCGTTCCGACACCGGTTCCCGCAAAGAACGAGGATCAAACGTGGCATACGACCAGTTATGGGCTCCCTGGCGGCTCTCGTACATCGAAATGGCGAAGGAGTCGGGAACAGCGGCCGACGGCTGCTTCCTGTGCCGTTATCGGGAAGATCCCAGCCACGACAAAGAGAATTTCGTCGTCACGCGGGGACCCGTGAGTTTTGTGGTCCTCAACCGCTTTCCCTACAACAACGGCCACCTGCTCGTTGCTCCTCTGGCCCATAAAGGGACGTTGGACGAGCTGAGCGACGCCGAGCTTTTGGGCTGCCAGCACCAGTTGCGGGCCATGGCGGGTCTTTACGGCCGCATGCTGAGCCCGCACGGCTTTAACATCGGACTCAACCTCGGCCGGGCTGCGGGAGCGGGGCTTCCCGGCCACCTCCATTGGCATCTCGTGCCGCGGTGGAACGGTGACACGAATTTCATGACCCTCCTGGAGGACGTGCGGGTTATTTCGCAGTCTTTGCAGGCGCTTTACGGCCATCTGCAATCCGAACTGGGCGCGGACGGGAACGCGAGGAAGCGACATAAGCCGGAATTCCTGCTTCATCCCTCCTCCGTCATGCCTTATGATGCCGTTATGAACTGGTTGTCCGGCCCTTATAACGTGCTGCTCATCTCGTTGCGGATCGCCTACCTGTGCCTGTGCGGGTGGGCGATTGTCGCCTTTTTGCGTCCGACGGCCGGCATTCCGCCACGGATCGACGCGCATCCGTTTTTCGCGTTTGTCGTGGCCCTGGTGATCAGCCAGACCGTCGTGCTCGTCGATATGCTGATCCGCAAGAAGCGCATCGAGCTCATTTCGTCGATTTACTTCGGACTGATCATCGGAGCGATCCTGGCCTATCTCTTGGTGCAGGCGTTCAATCCCGTCATGGAACAAATGGTTTCGACCAATCTGATCGCAGGGGTATTACGTCCAGATCATCAAGTTGTTCTTGATGTTGGCGATTCCCTACATCTGCACCTCGTTTTTGCTGCAAACCAAGGACGATTTCCGCTTCGTGATTCCGTACGTCGAGTTCTCCCGCGACCTCAAGGGGAATCGGCCTCTGGTCATCGATTCGAGCGCCCTCATCGACGGCCGCATCGCGGACCTCGTCGAAACGCGGGTGATCGACTCGCAGCTCGTCGTGCCGCAGTTCGTGCTTCGCGAGGTTCAGGACGTCGCCGACAGCGGAGACAAGATGCGTCGGACGCGGGGCCGCCGGGGACTGGAAGTCCTTTCCAAGCTGCAGAGCAATCCTCGGGCGGACATTCATGTCCGCGACACGGCCGACGAGAATGGGCAGGGCATGTCGGTCGACCAGCGTCTCGTGGATCTGGCGAAACGGATCGGAGGCCGTGTCGTCACGAACGACTTCAATCTCAACAAGGTGGCCAGCGTCCAGGGAGTTGAAGTCATCAACCTCAACGACGTGGCCAACGCCCTCAAGCCCCGCTACTTGCCCGGCGAGCGGCTCCGGTTGCGGATCCTCAAAGAAGGCGAGGCGGCCGGGCAGGGGATCGGCTATCTCGACGACGGAACCATGGTGGTCTGCGAGCAGACGAGCCACCTGATCGGCCAGGACATCGACATCATTGTGACCAGCATGCTGCAAAGCAGTGCCGGACGCATGATCTTCGGCCGCCAGGTTCATCACACGAGCAAATAATCGGCGACCCTGAACGAGGGTGGCCCCGATGCTGCCCGGGCTTCACATCTGCTCGGACGTGCGGATTCCCAAGAGCCAGAGGCCTTTGGCAAGCAAGCGTGCCGTCAGGTCGCACAGCAAAAGGCGACTCTCTCGTAAAGCCGGATCCGGCTCCTTGAGGACCGGACATTCCTCGTAGAACTTCGTGAAACAATCGGCGGTCGCAAACAGGAATTGCGTCACGTAGTTCGGGCGACAATCCTCAAGGGCCAGATCAACGCTTTCGGGAAATCGCAAAAGCTGCAGGGCCAGACGCCGTTCGGTCGGCATCGAGACGCGGAGGCACGACCCCGATTGCCTCAAGGCCGCGCGATCGATTCCCCCTTTACGAAAGATGCCGCAGATTCGCGCGAACGAGTACTGAATGTACGTCGCCGTGTCTCCCGTCGTCGCCAGCATTTTCTCCCACTGAAAGACATAGTCGCTGTCGCGATTGTGGCGCAAATCGGCGTACTTGATCCCGCCAATGCCGACCGCTTCGGCGACGCTCGCACGGGTTTCCTCGTCGAGTTCGGGCGAGTCCTTGCCGTCGTCGTTTTCGTCGACGATGCGGCGGGCGCGGAGCAACGCCTCGTCGAGCAGGCTCTCCAGACCGACCGTGTCTCCGGAGCGCGTTTTGAAGGGCCGCTTATCCTCGCCCAGGATTGTCCCAAAGCTCACGTGGCGAAAATCGACTTTGTCGTAACCCCAGCGACGGGCCGTTTCGAAGAGGAGTCGAAAATGCTCGCTCTGGCGCGCGTCGACGACGTAAAGAATCGTGTCCACGCGGAGCTTCTCGGCCCGGTAACGGATGGTCGCCAGATCGGTTGTGGCGTAAGTATAGGCGCCGTCGGTCTTGCGAATGATGAACGGGGCCGCATTCTCGTCGATGAAGACGCAGGTCGCGCCGTCGCTCAGCCGGGCGAGACCGGACTTCAACAGCGAGTCGACGACTTCGCCCAGCATCGGCTGGTAATAGCTTTCGCCCAGTGCCATGTCGAACGCGATCTCGAGGCGACGATAGACGCCCTCGAGCGCTTCGAGGCACTTGGGGAGGAATTCCTGCCAAAGCGCAAGATTCTCGGCATCGCCCGCGTGAAGTCGAGCCGTCTCGCGGCGCGACTCGACCGCCACGTCGGGATGTTCCGCGGCCATTTTGCGCAATCCCGCGTCCTTGTCGACGGCATCGCGTTTGGCGATTTGTCCGCTCAGTTCTTGCGAAACGGACTCCTGCTCCACGCGCAGCCGCTTGACGCTCCGTTCGGTTTCGGACTTCGCGCTTTTGTCGGAGGCCTCTTTCAGGCGGAGTTCCGTCGCGCTCGTCTCGGCTTTCAGGCGTTTCAGCTTCTCTTCCAGGCCCGGGATCGCCTCGACGGCGTCCCAATAGTCGGCAAGCTGGTTCACCTGCCGGTACAGTCGGCCGAGTTCCGTCACCGGATCGCGACGATAGGCCTCTCGATCGAGAAAGTGCTTGTAGCCATAAATGATCATTCCAAATTGCGTGCCCCAATCGCCGATGTGATTGTCACTCTCGACTTGGTGGCCCACAAACTGGAAAAGTCGGTACAACGCGGCACCGATGAGCGTGCTGCGGATATGGCCGACGTGCATCGGCTTGGCCACATTGGGCGAGGAATAATCGATCAGCACGACTTTGGGATCTGCGGTCGGCTCGACGCCAAAGCGGTCGTCCTGGACGAGCCGGCTGGCCGCCGCTTCAATCCAATCCGTGCGGAGCGTGAGATTGATAAAGCCCGGGCCGGCAATCTCGGGGGGAAGACACAGGTCGGCGACGTCCAGCCCCGCGACGATCCGTTCGGCAACCGCTCGAGGAGCGAGGCCCAACTCCTTCGCCAGCGGCATGGCGCAGTTGGCCTGGAAATCGCCGAAACGCGCGTCCTGCGTCGGCTTAACGAGACCGGCCAGGTTCGCCGGATCCTTCGTCACGGGTTCGAGTGCCCGCTCGAAGCGCCGCCGGAGTTCCCACAGGAGGTTCATGCACTCTTCAAACTATCAAGATACGCCTGCCAATCGACCGGAACGGCATCCGCCCACAGGTTTTCCAGGTCGTAAAGCTTCCGTGCTTCGGCAGTGAAGACGTGCAGCACAATATCGCCGAAATCCTGCAGGATCCAGGAAGATTCGGCGGACCCCTCGTTCGAGAGGCGTCGTGAACCTTCCGCGGAAAGGACGCGGTTGACCTCATCCGCGAGGGCCCGCGCCTGGCGGGCGCTTGTCCCCGTGGTCAGCACGAAGAAGTCGAAGATCGGCGTCACGCCGGTCAGGTCGAGGACCCGGATGTCGCGGCCCCGATATTCGTCGGCAATATGGGCACAAAGACAGGCCTGACGGATGCTTGCGTCGTGCCGGGCCGAGTTCGCATCGATGTGAGGCTGACTGCTGATAAAGTCCTCGAAACGTCTGGCGGGATCGCGTCCTTCGCGAATTGGCGAGAACCCTCTCCCGGTCTCCCCGATTGAGTTTCCATTGTAGGGCAGCAAGTCAGTCCTGTCCCGTCTCGCGTTTGAATCGGCCCTCGATCGTCGCGAGGAACCGCGCCGTATTCTTGTCCCAAAACGCCTTCAAGGGATATTGGTTCGGAATCGGCTGGAACTGCAATTGGCGAATCTTGCGCCAATAAAGCACCGCGGACAGCGCCTCTTCGATCGATTCATCGTCCGTCCCCAGCACCTCGTACTTGCCCAAAAGTTGCTGGTACTTCTCCATCCCGCGATAAAGCAAGTCTTGGGCGGTCGACAGATTGCCCTTTTTGAATTGCTGCTGGCCGTCATAGATGAGCTTGTGGGCATCGATCATGCGGCAGGGCTCTTTGTCTCCTTGCTCTTTGATCTGAGCGAACTCGACGAGCGCCCGCGTCTTCCAATAGGGGTAGCGCGTTTCATTCTGCATCTGTTGGACCCAGCGGCGGTAGTCGCCCAGGTCGGCGTCTTGCGCCTTCGCCTGCTCCGCGATCTCCTGGTAGTTCATCTCCAGGTGATAAATGCCGGCAGGACTCTCGAACTTCTCCTGGCCAAATTGATCCACCCACTCGTGGTAGGCCTCTTGCCAACCCGTCCGCGAGACTTCGTCGAACGTCCCTTCGCGCTGCAGCGCATCGGGATAGCTCAACTGCGACCGGTACGGATAGCTGCGGAAGAGAATTTCGAGCATCGAGATGCTCTGCGGAAACTTATGCTCGAGTTGGTTGGCAACGAGATACAGATCCTTGGCCGCCAGGTAATTGTCCTTGGACTGCGGATTCAGCTCCGGATCGGGACGCCCCTTGAAAAGATCTTCGTTCGGATCCTTGTAGTTGAAGTACTTGCGGAAGAATTGCCACTCGTCGGCACGCCCGATCTTGGTGCCCACGATCCGCCCCTCTTCGTACGGAAGCTGCGCCACTTTTCCGTTCACCGCGCAGCCCTGCTTGAGGAACTTGGCCCCTTCTTTTACCCAATAAAAGCGGTCCGCGACCAGGTCCCAGGCGGCCGAGACGTTGTAGGCCATGTTCCAACCCTGGAATTGCCAGACTTTGACGAAGTGGGGCTGCAGCATGATGATCGCGTCGACATCGGCCCGCAGCTCGGCCCAGTTCTTGATTTGCTCGTTGTGGTCGGCGTTGAGCCAGATCAAGTCCGCGGCAATGCCGCGGAAGCCCAGCAGCACGAGGTTCATGGCCGCGCTCGTGGGATCGACTTTTCCCAGCTGGTTTTCCCCGAGATCGTGACTCCGGCGCAACTGGGCGAGCCGTCCCCCCTGGTCCTCGCCCGCGCCGGGCCGTCCCAGCCAGATAATCGGGATCAACAGGACCAGAATGCCGCAAAGATAAACCAGCTTGCGCTGTCTTGATGAGAGGCGGTTCATTTCGATTCAAGCTCCCGAAGCTTGAGGGCGTAGTATCCCACAATCACGCAGGGAATGATGAAGGCGACCGTCACGGCGATGGCGGGGAGGATCGCCGCGCGAAAGTCGACGTCAAAACCCTTCGCCACGTAGGGGGACATATTGAAATAGGTCAAATTCGGAAAAGTCTGTTGGACGAGCCACAGCCCGTTTTCGATCCCTTGATCGGAGAGCTTGATCACGCGTTCGATCGGTTTGCTCAGCTCGAGGGCGACCGTCTGGTTCATGTGGGTCACCATGCGGTAAATCGACTCGACCGGGCCACCCCCCAGCTGTTGACCGGTCACGATCTTGTCGACGAGCTCGCGGAAGCCCTGGCCGACGATGAGCACGGCGAAGGTCAACAGCGTGGCGATCGGTCCCTTGAGGAAGCAACTCGCGGCGACACCGATGATCACGACGATAATCGCCTCCAGCCACACGCCGCTGAGCGCCTTGAAGAATCCAACGAAGAACGGCCGGTCGGCGATGCGGACGAAGAGGTCGGGACGAGCCATTCCCAGGAATTGCTCCTGGTTGAGGCAACGGGCCTCGACCCGCAAGCCTCCATTCGACACGACGTCGTTGATGAGGTCGGCTGTCTTCGTTTCCTTTTTCTCGCTGTCGTAGTAACTGATCGAGCGCGGCACGGGGGTTTGATTGCCGTCGCCTCGGTATTCGGCCACTTCAAACGGCGGCAGCGGCACGCGGAGCTTGGTCGCGGGGTTCACGAGGGTCAATTCGCACAAGAGGCCGCTGTTGATAATTCCCTTGTGCGTACGAAACGCCTCAAAGCCGGTCTGCAGCGCGAGGAACTCCTGCCACGGCACCTGCAGGGTTTCCTGCTTGCCGTCGCGATTAATCGTCATCGCGTAGTTTTCGCCGAGTTGGAGCCCTTGGACGGCGGCGGCCAGGTCGCCCGGTTGGCCGATCGCCGTGTCCTTAAAGTTGACAATCACGTCGTGTGGTCGCAGCCCCGCGCTGGCGGCCGGCGAGGCCGGCGCAACTTTCGTTACGAAGAGGCCGCCGCCTGGTGAAAGTTTGAGCTTTTGGACAAGAGCCTCATCGGCCGGCTGGCCCTCGACGCCCAATTCGGTGGGGCGCTTCAAGGCCATTTCGTTGATGTGATCGAAATCCCAAATCGCGGTGGCCTTGGTCGATCCTTCGATGTAGGAGCGGAAGGACCAAACGTCACCCACGTTGATGCCCGACTTGGTCGGCTCCCCCTGGCGGTCGAGGAAGGTCAGCCGCCCGTAGATCGGGACTTTGCAAACGAGACGGTCCTGGATGTCTTGCGGGATCTGACGGACGATCCAGAAATAGCCGACGACCCCCATCAGAAACACAATCGCCGTCGCGACGACCGAAAACCCCAACATGCGGCCCAGGACGACCTCATCGCGACGCACCGGCTTGGTCACCACCGTGTGCATCGATCGGGCCTTGATGTCCTCCGGAATTCCCCAACAGGCAAGCATCAGCACGACCGGCAGGACGAGCCAGCTCACCGCCGTGAAGACGAAGACGACATGCCGCTGGATCTGAATGTCGGCCTTTTCACCGGGGCTCGTCAGGAACCAGGAGCCGAACATGAACAGGACGCCGAAGATCACAAAGACCAACAGCGCCTTGCGGCGAATGGCTTCGCGAATCGTGAGCATGGAAACGGCCCAAATCCGCCGCCACGCGCCGAAGGTCAACAACTCGGAAGCGTCGCGCACGCCCTCGAACAATTGCCGCATGACGGCCATGAAGCCGCGCGGACCCACGGAGGCGATGGCGGCAACCGTCGTGACGATCAAAACCAGGAAGACGATGAACCCGACCACCTTGATCCAGTGGCCCAGCCCCAGGAGCACTTCGTAGGGAGACACGTCGAAATACATGAGTCCACCGGCAAACGTCTAGACGTTAGAAACCTGTTCCCGCACGCCCAATCCGCACGAAGCCATACTGGTTCGCGGCGGAACTTTCGCGTTTTTCCTCAATCGTCCCGTCATCACCCGTAATCACTATCAATTGTGCCCGGGCGCCGTTCCGGCGGGTTCCGGAGTTGGCGACGAGGGACCACGGCCGTTTTGCCCGTCGTGGTCGCCAGCGGTAAACCGCTGGCCGGGACGTTCCTGGCTTTGCTTCACGATTCGCAGGAACAGCTCTTCCAGCGTGACGGTCGGATGGTCGACCTTGTGCACCTTGCACCCGTGACGCGAGAGGACTTGTTCGATCTCGCGGACCACGGTCTCGTTCAAGGGCGAGGTCAGCAACTGCGTCTCGTCGTGCTCCTGCAAGAGGTCGTCGACCTTGCCCAGCAGCTTCAATTCGCCGGCATACAAGATGGCGATGCGGTCGCAGACGTCCTGAACGTCCGCCAGCTGGTGGCTGCACATGACGACGGTCTTGCCCTGACCTTTCAAGCGCAGGATCAGATCCTTCATTTCGCGGGTGCCGATCGGATCCAGTCCGCTGGTCGGCTCGTCGAGCAACACCAGGTCGGGATCGTTGATGAGGGCCTGGGCCAGGCCGATCCGGCGAGTCATGCCCTTGGAGTATTCTTTGAGCTGCCGGCGGCGGGCTCCGTCGAGGCCGACCATCTTGATCAGCGCGTCGGCCCGTTGGCGGCGGGTCGCGGCGGGCATGTTGAACAGGCGGCCGTAAAAGTCGAGCGTTTCCTCGGCGTTCAAAAACCGGTACAGATACGACTCTTCCGGCAGGTATCCGATCCGCTCGTTTTTCTGGACGTCGGCGGCGGGCCGTCCGAGGATCGTGATTTCCCCTTCCGTCGGGAAGAGCAGCCCCAACAGGAGCTTCATGGTCGTCGTTTTACCGGAACCGTTGGGCCCCAGCAGTCCGAACACCTCGCCCGGCTCGACGTCCAACGACAGGGAATTCAGGGCTCGGACCTTCTTCCGTCCCCAAAAGTCGCGATAAATCTTGGAAAGGTTCCGGATTTGGATGACCGACTCTGTCGACATCAGGGCTTCCTCAACGGTCCGAGAATATTGATGAAGTGTGGATTGCAGATGAAAGGGAAACTCGACGAATCGAGAGGAATCGGCCTGGACCTCGGGCCACTGACCGAGACTCCAGCGTGCACACCATCCCCCGACACTACGTCGAGCCGTGACCGGCCGTTGGAAAATCCGACCTTCGCGAAGAATTCTCCAACGTTCCGTCGATCGCCCGATTCACGGCTGGCGCCCCCTCCGTGCGCGGAACGCTGCCTGCCGGAAGAACCCGGTCCACCCGGCCGTCCGATTGGGCCGCCGAATGCCGACCGATCCGCGCGAAGGCCTCGTCAGATCCCCGCAGAGGAACCGCCGAATTCACTTTAAGGGTGCCTTTGGCCCATTGCAAGAGAAGGAGCAGGGTCTGCTCACCGGTCCGCCAAGACGTCGGTGCCGGTGCCCGAAATTCTTTCGTGGACGCGTTATCCGTCGCGCCTCCTAGAACCGCGCCTTGCGCTGCAACAGGTACTCCACCAGCGCCCGGTCGAACGGCATGCTCGTGTCCAAGGCCACGTAATCGATGCCGCTTTTCATGCAGCCGCTGCGGTACCGGCCCCGGAGTTCGGCCAACGTCTCTTGATAGTCGGCGCGAATCCCGTCGGCGTCAACGACCAGCGATTCCCCCGTTTCGGGATCCTTCAAATCGACCATGCCGCCGAAAGGAAACGTGACCTCCGCCTCGTCGAGAACATGAAACACAATCACGTCATGCCCGGCGTGTTTCAGCAGATGCAGGGCGTCGATGACCGGCTGCGGTTCCGCCAGCAGGTCCGAAAACAGCATCACCAGGCACCGATGGCGGATCATGGCCGCCGTCCGCCGCAGATTGAGCGCAATCTCCGTCGGCCCTCCCGGTCGGGAACGCGCCAAAACGGCCAGAATGTTTGCCAACTGGGTGCGGCGGCTGCGGGCCATCAGACTTTGCCGGATGCGCTGGTCGAAAGTCACCAATCCCACCGGGTCTTGCTGCCGAATCATCAGGTAACCGAGCGCAGCCGCCAGGCAGATGGAATAGTCGAGCTTCGTGAGAGTCTGCCGATACGTGTAGCCCATGCTTTCGGACAGGTCGACCACCAGGTAGCCGGTGATATTCGTCTCGGCCTGATACTTTTTGATGTAGTAGCGGTCGGTTTTCGCATACACGAGCCAGTCGATGTCGTGCGGGTCGTCCCCCTGCGAATACCGCCGGTGCTCGCTGAACTCGACGCTGAACCCGTGGTAAGGGCTGGCGTGTAACCCGCTCAAGAAACCTTCGACGATGAACCGCGCCCGCAAATCGAGCCGCGAAACCGTGCGGATGACTTCGGGCTTCAGGTACTCTTCGGCGGCATGCATTACAGGTGGTCCTTGAACCAGCGGGCGACTTGAGGCACGAAGTCGGGCCGCAGCTTGTGCGTTCCATCGTAGAAGGACAGCTTCGCCGATGCACTCCCCAGCATGTGGAAAACACGCTCCGCCTCTTCGGGCGGACACATTTCGTCGTGCCGACCCGCAATCAACAGGAACGGCCGTGAACCAATCGCCCGGGCGAAATGTCGCGGCGCGATGAGCGAACTCGGGGAGCGGTCGGCGGGAACCGCGCACGCCACGGCGACTTTGATGCGCTTCTCGACCGCGGTCAGCAGGTATGTTTGCGTGCCTCCCATGCTGTAGCCGAAGACTCCGATGCGGCTCGAGTCGATTTCGGTCCGGCCCTTCAAGTAGTCGAGCGCGCGTCGGTAATCGATGGTCGTTTGGACGTAAATCTCCTGCTGCGTGAAGTAACCTTTCCGCGGCGGCACGCCCGGCGGCCCCGAGGGATTGACGGGGGCGAACTCGTTCTGGGCAATCCGATCGCCGTGACACTGCGCGTCGAGCGCGAAAACGGCAAATCCCTCCGCGAGCAGCGCCCGCCGCACGTTTCCCCCGCTGATGTAATTGTTGTCAATCCAGAAATGTTCCTTCGAGCCCGACCAACCGTGTAGCAACAGGACGCAGGGAGCGGGCCCGGAATGGTTCGGCGGCAGTTGCAGATAGCCCGGCACGTAGAAGCCTTGGGCGCCGCGAAATACGATTTTTTCCCGCGGAAGGCCCTCTTTGGGAACCCGCTCCACGACCCGCCCCTCGAGCGGAATTGTCGGGTCGTAGTCGTAAACTTGAAACAGCAGGCGGACGGCGTCGTCGCTCAGCCGGTCGAGCTTCTCCGTGGCGCCTGCCGCAGCGGCGTCTTTCCCGCCATCGGCACGAACGAGGCCCGGCCCGCTGAATGCCAAGGCCGCCAACAAGACGGCGCTTTGGGCCCAGGCTCTGCGCCGCTCGTCCAACCTTGGGTGCGAGGTCCGGCGGCCTCTCTGGCTGCCGCCGTTTTCCGTGACCCCGGCTCCTCGACCCCTCCACAAAGTGCCACTGCTGAGCGGCCCTCCGTTCCGTGGTGCTTCGGGCCTGGTTGGTGCATCCCGAATCGGCAAGAACACCGCGCATTGGCGGACTCAGCAGCAGCACCAGAATTCGCTTCACGAATCGAGCAGGGGAGCCCGCCATCCCGCCTTCGGCGGGTGCCGAACCACGGGGCGGGTCCAAAGCGACATTGGAGCAGGTGAGCAGGTGACAAATCCCTGGCTGTGCCTTCTCTTTCCCTGACCCCCGACCCCTGCTCCCTGCTCCCTGGCCTCACACCGCCTTCGTCACACCGGGCGTCGCAATCTGGTAGCTGCCGTCGGCCAGCGGCATCGACCGCGGGTTGGCGTCCCAGGCGTAGTGCTGCGGCGACAGGTCGATTTGCGAGTTGAGGGCCTTGTCCCAATCGACCTCTTTGCCCGAGTAGGTCGCCATGCGGCCCATGATGGCCGTCAGCGTGCTGGCCGCTCCGTTTTCCACTTCGTTGTACGAGCGGTTGGCGCGGATGGCGGCGAACAGGTCGTCGTGCTCCACCTGATACGGGTTGAGCTGGTGGCCGCGATACTTCCACTCGTCGCTCCCCGACTTGATGTGGTAGTTGCTGACGTCGGCCGTCCCCTTGGTGCCGATGGCGTGCTCCGAGACGCTCCGCCAGGTGCCCGGCTGGTGCCGGCACTCGCTGTAGGCCCGCGAGCCGTCGGCGTATTCGTACTGCACGCAGTGGTGGTCGAAGATATTGCCGTACCGCTTGTCGGTGAGGACCTGGCGGCCCCCCATGCCCCAGCACTTGACCGGGTGGTCCCCTTTAATCCAGTTGGCCACGTCGAGGTTGTGGATGTGCTGCTCGACGATATGGTCGCCGCAGAGCCACGTGTAGTAGTACCAGTTCCGCATCTGGTACTCCATTTCGGATTTGACCTGCTTCCGGCTCCTCCGCGGTTCCCACACGCCCCAGTCGTTCCAGTAGATGCGCATGGCGACGACGTCGCCAATCGCTCCCGACTTGATGCGCTCGATGGTTTCGATGTAGGGAGTCTGATGATGCCGTTGCAGGCCGACGCCGACTTTCAGGTTCTTGGCCTTGGCATGTTCGTTGGCGGCCAGCACGCGGCGGACGCCCGGCCCGTCGACGCCCAGCGGCTTCTCGGTGAAGATGTTCTTGCCCGCCTTGACGGCCGCCTCGAAATGAATCGGGCGGAAGCCGGGAGGCGTCGCCAGAATGACCAGGTCGACGTTCGACGCCAAGAGCTTTTCGTACGCGTCGAAGCCGGTGAACTGGTGGTCGGGCTCGACGGCGACCCGCTCCGGCTGCGAGCTGAATTCGTGCTTGAGGTGATGCAGGCTGCTTTGCAGTTGGTCCTCGAAGGCGTCGGCCATCGCCACGAGCTGCACGTTCCCCTTCGTCGACAGGGCCTGATGGGCCGCCCCGGAACCGCGTCCGCCGCAACCGACCAAACCGATGCGAATCACATCGCTGCCGGCGGCATATGCCCGCGGGAGCGCATAACCGGTCAACAAGCCGGCGCTGAGAGCGGCCGTCGTCGACGTCTTCATGAAGTCACGGCGCGAGGAACGTTCAGGGGACGGATTGGTCATGGCGAAGACCTTCGTGGGAACTGGGGGGAAACCAAAACGAACGACGGCACGAGAGAGGCGTAGGGTGGGACTAGGCCGCCGCGGCCGACGGCCCACCATGAGCAGCGCTCTCCGCACCCTTAAATGGTGGGCCGTCGGCCGAAGCGGCCTAGTCCCACCCTACGTCATTTCGTCCTTACTCTTTTAACAAATCTTTCGGCAAAGGTTCCAGGTTCAGGCGGTCGCGTTCGGCCTGGTCGGGGACGCGTAGCGGGCGGATGACGCGAAAGCCGACGTGTTTGGCGTCGGTGAAGTACCAGATACTCTGCGGAATCTGCGGATCCTGAATCTTCCACTCGGGAATCGAGAACTCGCGGGCCGCGCTGCGGGCCTGGGCCGCGTCTTCATCCCACGAGCCGCCGCGGACCACCCGGCCATAGACCTTCGTCGGCGGGGCCAACGGTTCGAGCACGGGCTGCGGTTTCTTGGCCATCTGGGCGTAGAAGTCGGCGTTGTACTGGTCGAGGGTCCACTCGGCCACGTTGCCGTGCATGTCGTACAGGCCCCACGGATTGGGCTTTTTCAGTCCGACCTTGTGGTACTTCTCTTTCGAGTTCTTTTCGTACCAGGCATAGTCGCCCAGCTTCGTCGGGTCGTCGCCGAACGAATAGGCCGTCTTGGTCCCCGCGCGGCAGGCGTATTCCCACTCGGCCTCGGTCGGCAGCCGATAGTAGTGGCCGGTCTTCGCGCTCAGCCATTTGCAGTACATCTTGGCGGCAAGCTGCGTCATGCAGATGGCGGGAAAGCCGTCGTGCCCCATGTCGAACGTCATGTCGGTGTACGGCTTGGTCGGCCGCGTGACGGCGTCGGCCGCCGCATCGTGCGGCCCGTCCTTTTCGCGCAGCACCTTCCGCCGCTGAATATCGAGGTTGAAGCTCCAGATGTCGTACTCGTCCCACCGCACCTCGTACTTTCCCATCCAGAAGGGCTCAATTTTCGCCTGATACTGCGGCCCCTCATCCGGCTTATGCCCTTTCTCCGCCGCCGGACTCCCCATGGTGAACACACCCCCCGGAATCGGCACCATGTCGAAATCGACGTCGGTGCCGGAGATGAACTGTTTGTACGGTTGCATCTGCTTTTCGGTCTTCGCTTCGTCGGATCCAGCGGCGAAAGCCACGCTGCTCGCGGCGATTGCCGCGAGAGCTAGCAGAGGGCAGAGGGCAGGGGGCAGAGCGCAGAGGGAGGAGAGACGCGTTCTTCGGACGCGTTTGGGTGGCACTGGCAGCTTGTCTGCCAGTGTCTGCGTGGTGCGCGAAGACACTGGCGGGCGAGCCGCCAGTGCCACCCGAGCGCGCGGGCTTTGTGTCTTTTCTGCCCCCTTCCCTCTGCCCCCTGCCCTCTTCCCTCGTTTCCTCGCCCCATTGAGCGCGCTTTGCGGGTCCAAGCTGCCATCGACTACGCTCAACATACAAGCCAATCTTTCACGCATAAGGGCGAGGAACAGTAGTTCCCAGTTTGACTCATGCGTCTAAGTCGACGTAAGGCTTGGAACCATCGTGCAATTGGGCGACCACTTCGAGGGCGATCCATTCGAGCATGCGGCGGAGTCGCAATTTTTCTTGGTGAAGCGTCATCGAATCTCCGTACCCTTCAGCCAGCATGGTTTCGTGAATCCACACCCAGACATTCCGCAGCAGAAGCGCGACCACGACGAATAGCAGCCGCAGATGGGGATCGCGGGTGCAGGTGTAGATGCGCGCCTGGCGGGCTTGGCGGTAGCTCGTCTCGATACCGAAGCGTGTCCGATACAGTTCGCGGATCTCCCGTGGGGAACCGCTGACTCGCCAAGCGGCAAACAGGAGCTTTTGTTGCTTGTGTTTGCCGTCTTTGCGGTTCTTGTGAGTCCGGTAGGCCACATAAACCGAGACTGTCACCGACTGCTTCTTGTTCTTCAACGTGTGCAAGTAGCATCCGACGTTCTGACGTCGGATCCAATGCAGGCCCCGGAGTTTCCGCCGCTTCTGGGGATTCGTCCCCGAAACATCACCGGCATCACGAAGGGAATCTGTTGCTCTTGTAAAAACCGCGTGACGGTGACGTTGAAGAAGGCGCGATCCAACAAAAAACGTCGGATTTTCAGCTCTTTTGCGCGGATTGTCGCCAGCAGGCGATTCAACGCCGTGACCGTCGTTTCGTGTCGCCGCACCCAGGTGGCGGCCAAAGTGTAGCGCACTCCGTGGGAGACAATGCAGGCGGTGGCGTAGGCATGGAATTTTGTGGTTCCCTGTCGCGGCTTGCCGTAGTAAATCTCGTTGCGGCTGCGCTTCGGCTCCCCGTAGTAAGGCACCAAGTGCCAGTCGATCGCCACTGTCCAAGCGCGACGCTGGAGGCGCCGCGGCAGATGATCCGTCAGCGCAGCATTCAACCGCTTCTCCAGAACCCGAAGCGTCTTGGGCAGTCCCGCCTCCAACGCGCCCATCACGCTGGTGTCCGACGGAGCGTTCGCCAAATCCCGACAGGCCGCGAACACCGAGATCGTTTGCGCGGCTGCGCAAGACGATGTTCCAGACAACCGTCGCCGTACATTTCGGCCCTCGATCCTTCAACTGCATCGAGTTGATCAGCCAACTCAGGGCCCACTGATGAACCTCGCTACTCGATATGGTATTTCTGTTCCTTGAACGCATGAGCTCCCTCCTTGGGCTTCTGGTTCTCTACACAAACCAGTCTGAGGAGGGGCCTTGCGTTCCTCAACGTCAACAGGCCGACTTGGAACTACTGAGGAAACTCATGCCGGCCATTTTGTTGTTGGTGGGGTCAGTGCTGCCGGCGGGGCCGGGCGTGGAGGGATTGCAGCGCTACGAGTACCAGCAAATCCTGATGGGAGTGCCGGTTAAGCTCATAGTATATTCCCGCCAAGAGGCCCTCGCAAACGCCGGCCGGCATGCGGCCTTCGACCGCATTCGGCAGCTCAACCTCATCTTCAGCGACTACGACGACGACAGTGAAATCTCCCGCCTCGTCCGCACGTCTGTGCCGGGTCACCCCGTGCCGGTGAGCCGCGAACTGTGCGACGTCCTCGAGGAGTCGCTCGAAATTGCCCGCCAGTCCGAGGGGGCCTTCGACGTGACGGTCGGGCCGCTCGTCCAATTGTGGCGGAGAGCGCGGCGCACGAAAAAACTGCCCACCGCCCAGGAGCTGGCGGCGGCCAAGGCCCGCGTCGGCTACCAGTTCGTGCGGCTCAACCGCCCACACCGCACGGTCGAACTCTTAAAGCCCGACATGCGGCTCGATTTCGGCGGCATCGTCAAAGGCTACGCGGCCCAAGAGGCACGGGACGTCTTGAAATCGCACGGCTTGCCCCGGGCGTTGGTGGCCCTCTCCGGCGACATTGCCGCGGGCGACCCTCCGCCGGATGCTCCCGGCTGGCGCATCGGCATTCAAGGCATTGGCCGGCCCGACGCGCCCCCCGACCAGTACGTCGCCATTCACAACGCATGCATCTCGACGGCCGGCGACACGTACCAGTTCGTGGAAATCGGCGGCAAGCGGTATTCGCACATCCTCGACCCGAAGACGGGCCTGGGCATCACCCGCCGCATCAGCGTGACGGTGATTTCCCCGTCGGGTCTCGTCTCTGACGGCTTCGACACGGCCGCCGCCATCCTCGGCCCGGAGCAGGGACTGAAGTTCCTCCAATCGGTCCCGGGCGTCGAAGGCCGCATCGTCGAACTGACCCCGAGCGGCCCGAAGACAATTCAAACCCCCGGCTTCGCGAAGTACATCGCCCCGGCACCAGCGAAGTGATTTGCCACCCAAGCGGTGAGTCGCGGAGAATACGTACGGCAAGCTGCCTGCGTGCCCTACGTCGTGGGGTACGCTGCCAGCGTGCCCGTCTTTGGATTTTCTGAATTCAGAATTCAAAGAAAAACAGAAAGACGGGCACGCTGGCAGCGTACCCCACGAAAATGGCCGACGGTGGAGAACTTGTGCCTGGTTACGACGCGTTGTTAATCGTCGGTTTCGGCGGGCCGGAGCGGCGTGAAGATGTCATGCCGTTCCTGGAGAACGTCACCCGCGGAAGGAACGTGCCGCGGGAGCGGCTGCTCGCCGTGGCCGAGCATTACGACCACTTCGGCGGCAAGAGTCCGCTGAACGACCAGGTGCGGGCGCTGATCGCCGCGCTGGAGCCCGAACTCGCGCGGCGCGGCGTCGAGCTGCCGATTTATTGGGGCAACCGCAACTGGCACCCGTTCCTGGCCGACACAATGCGGCAGATGACCGAGGCGGGCGTAAAGCGGGCGGTGGGCCTCGTCTTGGCCGCGTACAGTTCCTATTCGAGCTGCCGGCAATATCTCGAAGACATCGCCCGCGCAGGCCGCCGTCGGAGCCGGAGTGCCGGCCGTCGACAAGATTCGCGTCTTCTACGACCATCCGGGCTTCATTGCCGCCAACGTCGACCATCTCAAGGTCGCGCTCGCCGAGGTGCCGGCCCAGCGCCGCGAGTCGGCCCACGTGGCCTTCACCGCGCACAGCATCCCCGCCTCGATGGCCGCCAATTGCCGCTACGAAGCCCAATTGCAGGAGGCGTGCCGCCTCGTCTGCGAGCCGCTAAGCATTCCGGCGTCGCAGTACGCCCTCGTCTACCAGAGCCGCAGCGGCCGCCCCACCGACCCGTGGCTGGGCCCCGACATCCTCGAACACCTGGCCAGCCTGCCGTCGAAGGGCGTCCGCGACGTCGTCGTCCTGCCGCTTGGCTTTCTCTCCGACCACGTCGAAGTCCTCTACGACCTCGACTGCGAAGCCCGCGACAAGAGCCACGAACTCAACATCAACATGATTCGAGCGGCAACAGTCGGCACGCACCCGGCCTTCGTGGGGGCGCTCGCCGATTTGGTGGAAGAGTCTCTGCGAAGCCCACAACCCGTCACGTGCGCGGCGGACTGCTGTCCGGCTCGCTGAAGGAAGAGGGCAGGGGGCAGAGGGGAGAGGTCAGAGCCTGAACGGACCCGACGAGCCGCTGGCTTTACGCCGGCGGTCTTCCGAGCGCGCGAGCGCCCGGTTCGAAGACCGCCGGCGTAAAGCCGGCGGCTCGTAAGAACTGTGCGACATCGCCCGACCTTCACCCGATTTGTCTTCTCCACCCTCTGCCCTCTTCCCTCTGCCCTCTCCCCTCCACTATTCTGTCCCTGGCGACCGGCCGACAACCCTTCGCCGACCGGGCAAGCCATTTGTCACGAGGATGCAGCATCCATGCTGAGACGGCGATTTGTGTTTGCGGGCGTTGTGGGTTTGGCGTCGCTGGCCGTGTTGACGGCCGCGGGGCGAGTGCCGGCGGCGGAGGCGAAAAAGCGGGCCTTCGAGTGGCATAAGGACGTGATTTACGCCGACACTGACGGCGTCGCCCTGTGCATGGATATCTTCACGCCGACCGGGCCGAAGAACGGCGTGGGCATCATCGACGTGGCTTCGGGGGCGTGGCACTCCGACCGGGGCAAAATCCGCGACCACATGATGGCCCAGGTGTATGACATCTTCTGCGCGAAGGGGTACACCGTGTTCGCCGTGCGGCCCGGCTCGATTTCGCGGTTCTCGATTCAGGACATGATTAAGCACCTCCGCGTGGCGACGAAGTGGGTGCAGGACCACGCCGGCGAGTACGGCATCGACAAGCACAACCTGGGCCTCACCGGCGGCTCGGCCGGCGGACACCTGTCGGCCCTGTTGGTCGTCTCCACGCGGCCGGGGAAGGACGGCAAACTCGACCAGCCGTTCAAGGCGGTCGGCATCTTCTTCCCGCCCACCGACTTCCTCAACTTCCGCAGCAAGGCAGCCGACTTCGGCAAGTCGGAGAAGTCACAGCAGTTCGTCCGCTCGCTGACGGCCAACCGCGACCAGACCGATAAACAATTCGACGTGGCCAAGCTCACCGAGCTGGCCCGGCAAATCTCGCCGGCCCTGCTCGTGGAGACGAAGCAGCCGCCGTTTTTGATTATCCACGGCGATGCCGACCCGGTCGTGCCGCTGCACCAGTCGGAGATGCTCGTCGAGGCCCTCAAAAAACAGGGAGGCTCGGCCGAGCTCATCGTGAAAAAAGGGGGCGGTCATCCGTGGTTCACCATCCACGAAGAGGTGAAGGTGATGGCGGATTGGTTTGACAAACAGCTGGTGAAGAAGCACGAGTGAGGGGAAAGGCGGAAGGATGAAGGATGAAGGATGAAGGATGAATAAGGCGAGCGGCCGTTGACTGCCTTTGTCTTATTCATCCTTCATCCTTCCGCCTTCATCCTTCCGAAAAAACGGAGTGACTCGCGTCTGTCTCGTGGCCGGTGCTCGGCCGAATTTCATGAAGGTGGCGCCGTTGCGCGGGCCTTGGCGGTGCGCGGCGCGGCGGCGGCTGTTGTCCACACCGGGCAGCACTACGACGAGCGGATGAGCGAGGCCTTTTTCCGCGAGCTGGAAATCCCGCCGCCGGTTGCCAACTTGGGAGTCGGCTCGGGAACCGCCGTCGCGCAGACGGCCGAAATCCTGCGGCGATTGGAGCCCGTGCTGCTCGAGATGCGACCGGATTGGGTTGTCGTAGTCGGCGATGTCACGTCGACCGTCGCGGCGGCACTCGTGGCGTCGAAACTTGGCTTGCCCCTCGCACACGTCGAGGCCGGCCTGCGGAGTTTCGACCGCACGATGCCCGAGGAACTCAACCGCATCATCACCGACGCGCTGTCCGACCGGCTCTTCGTCTCGGAGCCGTCGGGCGTCGCCAACCTCACGCGTGCGGGAATTGATGCGGAGCGCATCGTGCTCGTCGGCAACGTGATGATTGACACGCTCTTGGCGAACCTCGACCGGGCCCGGGCGGCCCGCGCGTGGGAACGCTTCGGCCTGCGGCCGGGCGAGTTCGCGCTGGCCACGCTCCATCGACCGTCGAACGTCGACGTGCGCGAGAATTTGGAATCGATTCTGACGGCACTCGACGAGACGTCGAAGCGGTTGCCCGTGCTCTTGCCGCTGCATCCGCGGACGCGAAAGCGCATCGACGAGTTTGGCCTGGCGGAGCGGGCCAGCGGCGGGCGCGTGCAATTCATCGAACCGCTCGGCTATCTCGACACGATTTCACTCATCGACGCGGCGCGGCTCGTGCTCACCGATTCGGGCGGCATGCAGGAGGAGACGACGGCCCTCCACGTGCCGTGCCTCACGCTGCGGGAGAACACCGAGCGGCCCGTGACAGTCGAAATCGGCACGAGTCGTCTGGTCGGCTGCGACGGTGCGGCGATTGTGGCCGCCGTCGACGCGGCACTCGCCGGGCCGGCGCGGTTTGGTCGCGTGCCGGAATTGTGGGACGGCCACGCGGCTGAGCGGATTGCCGCGAACCTGTGCAGTGCGTAGCCGAATGGAGTATCCTTCGGCCTCGTGGGGCGAGCTGCTAGTACTACGGCGCTAACTCGTGTCCAAATCGCACCGGTTGAGGGTGCTGACGTTGATTCCAATTCGCCTTAATTTCCGCTTCGTGGTTTTGCTGTGGGCTCGGCGCACCAGGGCGTTGCGTTGCTGGTGGTACTGGAGTCGGTCGGCGACGCGGTTGATCAGCGTTTCCGCCGACTTGGGATCAAGCCACCAGGTCTGGACGATGGCGTCGACGGCCGCGTGCACCTGGCACACCGTCACCTCCGGATTTTTTTCCCTTCAACCGTTGGCAGGCTTTTGCGAGGAACAGGTAGCTGACGGTCGAGAGAATCAGGTGCCGCTTCAGGCCGATCCAGCGGCGGCCTTCCCAATGATCCAGGCCCACCTCGCCCTTGTGATCTTCAAAACAGCGCTCGATGCGCCACCGGGAGAACGCCACACGCAACAGAGTCCTCAGCGGTGTCTCAGGCGGCGCATGGCTCAGGAAGTATTTGACCACGTCCGTCAGGGGATTTCGACAGACCAGCAAATGAAACGGACCGGTCGGCAATCCGTTCTCGTCCTTGAGGAACACGAGCACGTGTTTGACCTTCCAGACCATCGGCCCTTTTTGCCCGTCCTTCACGCGCCAGGTTTGCCAGCTCTGATCTTTCAAGCTCGGATCCCCGTTGGCCAGCTGTTCCACCGTTCGAGGCGCCGCGCTGCCGGCGCACAACCGAGGCTTTTTGCCCAAGGGGCCACGTTTTCCCCGGCGATACGGGCGCTGTGTCGTCCGAGGCGGGTCGATCCAAGCCATAAAACACTTGGGGACTTCCCCGACGAATTTTTGCTTCCGCTGCTGCAATCCCCTCAGAAACGATGGTTTGCTCCCGTACCATTCATCGAAGACCAACCATTCGAAGTGCAGGCCGTTGGCGCAGGCTCGATCGTACAGTTCCAGGGCAATGTCGCTCTTGGGCCGATAAACCACGTCCTCCGGGATCCCGGCGGCACGACAACGGGTGCGATCCTGATTCCAGCTCTCCGGCAAGTACAAGTCGCCGTCCAGCAGGCAATGAAAATCGCCGGCCGCGTAGCCCAAATGCACCGTGATGATGCTGTTCTCCTGTTTTCCCACGGACCCGCAATATTGGCGCTGGACGCCGGGCGTCTTGTCGCCCTTCTTGACCCACCCGGTCTCGTCGATCAGGCCGATCGTTTCCCGATGAGCGTGCTCCGCCGCAACGATCTCGGCGACACGCCGGCGCATGCGATCCTCATCCCATTCCAGGTGCGTGAGAAACTCCTGCAGCGTCCGCACGGGAACACCCGCCGCCAAAGCGATCGGCTCGACACTCTTTCGGGGCAGTTCCGACAACTGCCCGCGCAGGTAGACGGGGAAATGATCCCTCGTATCGCGTCGGGCAAAACAATCGGAGAATCGATTGAGATACGCCGCCAAGATGGGTTCCAAAGAACGAATCTGCTGGGCATCCATGCCTGTCCCTCCGCCAAGACCTCCAAGGCTGGCAGATTCGCTAATTATCCAAAACGACGCAAGAGCGAGTTCACGCTGTGGTCCTAGCTTGCCCGTATTTCGCTTTCCTGAATTCCGAATGCAAAGATAAAGACGGGCACGCTAGCAGCATGCCCCACGAAAAAAGCCGTGCCTTCGTCATCCCCGCACATCAATCGCCGCCTGTTTCTCGCCGGGTCGGTCGCTGCCACGATGGGGGCGGCGGTCGGGTTCGAGCGGAGTCGCGCGGCCGCGCTGGACGACAAGGCGCTGATTGCCATCACGCTCGATTTGGAGATGAGCCGGCACTATCCCAAGCGCGGCATGATGGAGTGGGATTTCGAGAAGGGAAACCTCGACGACGACACCAAGCGGTACGCCGTCGAGGCGGGCCGCGTGGTGCAGGAGCGGGGCGGGCTCATCCATTATTTCTGCGTGGGCCGCGTGCTCGAGCAGCCCGACGTCGGCTGGCTCAAGGGCCTCCTCGTGGCGGGGCACAAGCTCGGGAATCACACGTACGACCACGTCAACGTGCGGGCCAAGACGCCGGCCGAGGCGCAGTTCCGCTTCGCCCGCTCGCCATGGCTCGTCCGCGGGAAGTCCGTCGCGCAAATCATCCGCGAAAATATCGAGATGACGACCGTCGCCATGAAACAGCGGCTCGGCGTCGCGCCCGACGGCTTCCGCACGCCGGGCGGTTTTGCCGACGGCCTCGATACGCGGCCCGATTTGCAGAAGATGCTGCTCGATTTGGGATTCACCTGGGTCAGCTCGAAATATCCGGCCCACGAGCGGGGCAAAGAGCACGAGCGGCCCACGCCCGACGTCTTCGCCTCCATCATTGCCGCGCAGGCGAAGGCCCAGCCGTACGTTTATCCGAGCGGGCTCATCGAAGTGCCGATGAATCCCATCAGCGACGTGACGGCCTTTCGCAGCACGTTCTGGAAGCTCGATTATTTTCTCGACGCGATTCGGCAGGCGGTCGAGTACGCCATCGAGCATCGCACGACGTTCGATTTTCTGGCCCATCCGTCGTGCCTGGTCGTGGAAGACCCGCACTTCGAGACGGTGAAACTGATTTGTGATTTGGTGAATAAGTCCGCCGACCGGGCGGCGATTGTGGGACTCGACGCCTTCGCCCAGCGGGCTCAGACTCGACACAAGACCTAACGAGCCGTCGGCTCGTCAGGACCGCGCGAGCGAGTTTGTGAGCGCGAAGTTAAACAGGAGTTTTCGTGCAGATTCTTTTGTCAAACGACGACGGCATTCAAGCGGCCGGCTTGTGTGCGCTCTATCCGGAACTGTGCCGCCTGGGGGACGTGCAGATTGTGGCCCCCGCCTCGGAGCAGAGCGGCGTGGCCCTCTCGATTACGTATCGGCACCCGCTATTGGTGCATGAAGAGACGCGCGACGGGCGGCCGTGGGGTTGGGCCGTCGCCGGCAGCCCGGCCGACTGCGTCAAGCTCGGCGTGCTCGAATTTTGCAAAGAGACGCCGCGGCTCATCGTGAGCGGCATCAACTCGGGAGCCAACGCCGGCATCAACGTGCTCTATTCGGGCACGGTCGCCGCCGCGATTGAGGGGGCCTTTTTCGGCATCACGTCGGTCGCCGTCTCGCAGACCATCGAGGACTCGCCTCCCGATTACGCCCTCACGGCCCGCCGGGCGGTGCAGGTCATCGAGCAGCTCCTCTCGCACAATCCGCGGCCCGGCACGCTGTGGAATTTGAATTTCCCCGAGCAGCGCCCTGGCTGGCCCCGCGGCCTCAAAGTCTTGCCGATGGGCATCATCCGCCACGTCGAGAAGATGGAGAAGCGCGTGAGCCCCCGCGGCCGCACGTATTTCTGGGTCGGCGACGAACCGCTCGAACGCCGCGCGATGGAACCGGAGACCGACGTCCACGAGCTGGAAGCCGGCTACGCGACGTTGACGCCGCTCCACATCGACATGACCCACCGGCAGCTGTTGGACCGGTTTGGGGAGTTCAAGTTCGCGGTGGAATGACGTCATCCATATGTAGCGTGGGACCAGCTCGCGGAGCGAGCGCAGGCCCACCATTCGAGGTCGTCACGCGCGTCTCAACTCGTAAATGGTGGGCCGGCGGTCGCCGAGCCGACCTTGTCCCACCCTACGAAGTCAGCCGGCGACTTTCGGAATCGCCGACGGATCCGGTTCGTGGCTCAGGTGGAGCGAATTGGCCGGCACCATTTGCTCGCGTGCGTCGTCCCAGCCCATCACCTGGCTTGTTCGCCACGATTCGTTGGCCATGTTCACCGCCACCACGGCCGCCATGCCCAGCTCAATCGGGCAGTTGAGTGCTTCGCCGTTCCGCAGGTGGTTGTGGAAGTTCGTGTGGTGGTTGTGCATGTCCTCGCGGTGCTTTTGCTTCTCCACGTGCTGCTCGAGGATTTTGCCGTCCTTGTTGCGAACGACCCAGCCCGTCTTCGTGAAGTACATCGTGCCGCGGTAGCCGCGGATGACGTGGTCGAGGCCGACGCGGTTGCTCATTGTCCCCAAGACGTAGACCGTCATGCCGCGGGGGTATTCGCAAATCATCTCGAAGTTGTCGGGCAGGTCGCGGCCGTCCGGCCATTGCCAGATACCTCCCATGCCGACGACGCGCCGCGGATATTGCAGGTCGCACGCCTTCATGATGCGGGTGATGCGATGGACGAAGAGGTCGGTGCAGATGCCGCCTGAATATTGCGAGTAATTCCGCCACTCGAAGTAGTGATGCGGGTTCCAATCGATTTTGGGCGCCACGCCGAGCCACGTGTCCCAATCGAGGTCGCCCGGCTTGGGCATGCCGGCGTCGAGGTCGGGGACCCGCCACGGGCCTTGCGAATCGTAGCGGCGGACGTACTCGATTTGTGCCTGCACGACTTTGCCGAGCACGCCTTTGCGGATGGCGACGCCGGCCGCCGCATAGCTGTCGTCCGACATGGCCTGCACGCCGACCTGCAGCGGCAGGCCGGTTTCCTTTTGTTTCTTCTGCACGGCCAGCCCCTGCGGGATGGTGTGCGTCATCGGCTTTTCGACGTAGACGGGCTTCCCCGCGTCGAGAGCGGCAATCGTCACGCCGGCGTGCGAGTGCTCCGGAATGGCAATCGTGACGTAGTCGACGTCCTTGTTGTCGAGGATGTGCCGAAAGTCGCTGACCGACTTGGCCCCGCTGAACACGCCGGCCCCTTTGTCCGCCCGCGTCTTCCAGCAGTCCGCTACCATCACGCCTTCGACGTTGTTCGACTTTTCCAGGTCGTGAATCACATGGACGTGCCCCATTCCCTGTCCGCCGACGCCGACAAACCCGACGCGAATGCGGTCATTGGCCCCGATGACGCGGGCATAGCTTTTGGCCGTCATGGCGGCCGTGGCGGCGACAGCACCCGATGTCTGCAAAAACGTGCGTCGCGAAACGGGAGGCAGGGAATCAGTCACGGGGCAACTCCTGGCGGATTAGAGACGTAGGGTGGGACCAGCGAGCAAAGCGAGCGCAGGCCCACCATTCGAGACTGCTATGCGCGGTTGTGGTGGGCCTACAAGGCTTTGCTTCCCAATCTTAAACCGGCCTGGAACGGTCGGCAAACGTACGGCAAGCTGCCAGCTTCCCCTACGTCGTGGGGTACGCTGCCAGCGTGCCCGTATTTGGATTTATTTTCTGTATTTGAAATTCAAAGAGAAAGAAGGCACGCTAGCAGCGTACCCCACGAGGTTGGACCGTCAAATTCGCCAGCGGCGCCGCGGGTGCCTCGCTTGGGTCGAGATACGTTCGCTGCCACAATTCCAGGCACATCAGCGACCACAGCCGATAGCTGTGGTCCCAGCGGCGTTGGTCGTGCTCTTCGACCAGGCGGCGGATGCTTTCCGGTTTGAACAGGCCACGACTGAGGCTTTGCGGGTCGAGGAGCGTTTCCATCAATAACGGCCGCAGCTCGCCGCGGAACCAGTGGTCGAGCGGCACGCCGAAACCCATCTTCGCCCGCGTTTGAATCGCCGGCGGCAGCAAGTCGTGAAACGTGTCGATGAGGATGCGTTTGCCGCCGCTGTGGCTCAGCTTGAGCTCAATCGGCATGCGGGCCGCCAGCTCGGCCACTTCGTGGTCGAGGAACGGGCAGCGGCACTCGAGACTGTACGCCATGCTGGCGATGTCGACCTTCGTGAGAATGTCGCAGGGAAGATACGTGAGCGCGTCGGCACACGTCGTCCGCGTCACGAAATCGCGGCCCGGACACTCGGCGTACGCGGCCAGCAGAAACTCGGCCGAGTCGAACGGCCCCACGCGGGCGGCGAAGTCGTCGGTGTATAAATCGCTTCGGCGGCCGTCGTCGAAGATATTTATCCACCGCAGGTACCGCCGCTCGGGCGTCTTGCCCAGCTCGGCCAGCAGGCGTTTGATGCGGCGGCGATACGATTTCTGCTCGATGGAACTGGGAAACCGCTGCCAGAGGGGCGCGGAAAGAAAAGACTTCACCCACCGCGGCAGCCGGTCGAGCCGGTCGGCGATGCCGACGGCGCGGTAGCGGTCGTAGCCGCAGAACATCTCGTCGCCGCCGTCGCCGGAGAGGGCCACCGTCACTTCGCGGCGGGTCATCTCCGAGAGGTACATCGTGGGGATGGCCGAGCTGTCGGAAAACGGCTCGTCGTAGTGCCAAATCAGCTTGGGGAGAATCGCGAGGGCGTGCGGCTCGACCGTCTGCTCGTGGTGCCGCGTGCCGAGGAACGCCGCCGCCTCGCGGGCGTAGGCCGTCTCGTCGAAGCGGCGGACGGGGAAGCCGATGGAGAACGTGTGAATCGGCTCGGGCGACAGCTTTTGCATCAGGCCCGAGATAATCGTCGAATCGATGCCGCCGGAGAGAAACGCGCCGAGCGGCACGTCGCTCCGCATCCGCAGCCGCACGGCTTCGGTGAGCGTGGCGCGAAGTTCCTTCTGCCACCGCTCGGGCGACCAGGCGGAGTTGGCGGTCGCCTGCCCATTGCCGTTTGAGCCCGAACTGCCGGCCGACGGCCCCTCGGCATACGGCGGCGTCCAATAACGCCGAACGTCCAATCGTCCGCCTTCGTACATCGCCCAATGCGCCGGCGGCAGTTTCTGATAGCCCTCAAAAATACAGTGCGGATGCGGCACGTATTGATAGGTGAGGTACAAGTCGACGGCCGCCGCGTTGAGTGCCCGCGCGCGCCGGGATATTGCAGCAGGGCCTTGAGCTCGCTGGCGAAGAGCAGCCGGTCGGCTTCGAGGCGATAGAACAGCGGCTTTTTGCCAAAACGGTCGCGGGCGAGAAACAGCTTTTTCCGCCGGTCGTCCCAAATGGCCAGCGCGAACATGCCGCGGAGGTGCCGCACGCAGTCGGCACCGTACTCCTCGTACAGGTGGACGATGGTCTCGGTGTCACTGTGCGTGCGGAAGCGATGGCCGCGGGCTTCGAGGTCGGGCCGCAGCTCGCGGTAGTTGTAGATTTCACCGTTGAACGCAATCCAGACCGTCTCGTCCTCGTTCGAGAGCGGCTGCCGCCCGGTGGAGAGGTCGATAATCGATAACCGCCGAAACCCCAACACGGCCCCCGGCCCGCCGGGCGGTGCCCCGACCCCAAGTGCCGGCGGATCGGTGCGGGAGAGTCGGCGACCGGCGGACGACTGGTAAATCTCGGCGTCGTCAGGCCCGCGATGCGCGATGACGTCAGTCATCCGCCACATCACGGAGTCGGCGACCGGCGCGGCCCCTTTCGTCCAGGCGACGCCCGCTATTCCGCACATCGGGCGTCTCCTTCGGCGCCAGTAGGCGCTTGACGAGCCGCCGGCTTTACGCCGGCGGTCTTTTCCGCGCTCGACGCTCCGTTCGAAGACCGCCGGCGTAAAGCCGGCGGCTCGTTAGGGAGCGGAGATTCGGGGCTCGCAAGCACCTGCCGATACAGCTCCACATGCCGAGTCACCATCTGCTCCACGCTGAACTCGGTCCGCATTCGCTCGCGGCCCGCCGTGCCGAGGCGTTCGGCCAGTGCCGGGTCGGCCAGAATCCGGTCGGCAAACTGAGCCATGCCGACGCTGTCGCCCACTTTGACGAGGAAGCCGGTCTGCCCGTCGACGACCAGCTCGCGATTGGGCGGAATGTCGCTGGCCACGACGGGGACGCCGGCGGCCATCGCTTCCATGATGCTGTTCGACATCCCCTCGAAATCGCTGGCGAGCCAGAAGACGTTGAACAGGCCGATGAGCCGGGCCGCGTCGTCGCGGTGGCCGGTGAACCGCACCAGGTGGTCGCAGCTCATGTGGCGGGCCAGCTCGAGCAGATTGGTCCGCTCGGGCCCGTCGCCGACGAGCACGAGGTACACGCGGTCCCGCAACTGCTTGAGCAACTGGATGGCCCACACGAGGTCTTTCACGCGCTTCTGCGGAGCCAACCGGCCGGCAAAGCCGACCACGCGCGAGCTGGGTGGAATATCGAGCTCGGCGAGGATGCGGTCGCGGTCAGCCCGCGGGTCATCAGGAATCTCGACCGCGTTGGGAATCACGGCCAGTTTTTCGGCGGGCACGCCGAGCTCACGATAAAACTCGGCCACGCTCTGCGAGTTGCCGATGAGCCGCGTCGTGCGGCCGATTTGCCGCCGGTCGAGCCACAACTGCCAGTCGCTCTTCCACGAATCGACGCACCGCTCGGAGACGAGCACCTTGGGCCGCGGCTCTTTGCCGGCGACGAGCCGCGCGTACGAGTTGGCGGCGAAAATCCACGAGTGCAAAATATCGGGCCGCTCGTCCTTGACGAGCGACCGCAACCGCCACAAGGTGAGCGGGTCGAATTTCATCCGCTTATTGAGATGCGTGAGCCGCACGCCGGCGTCGCGAAGCATCGCCTCGTACGGCCCGCCCCGCGTGAGGGTGACGGCATGCACGTCGAACTCGTCCCGCGGCAACCGCGTCGCCAACAGCGCAAACTGCTTCTCGGCCCCCGAGTGGTCGAGCGTCGGAATCAGCAGCAGCAGTCTCGGCATTGGGGATTTCAACGTAGGGCAAGCTGCCAGCTTGCCATTCAATCGTGGGGCGAGCTGCTAGCTTGCCCGTCAATTGGTTTGGAACATTCAAAAGGTCGGCGTCCAAGCATCGCCCGGCTTACAACGAGCTCTGGCCGGGCAATTCAAACACGGGCAAGCTAGCAGCATGCCCCACGAACAGGCGGCAAGCTGGCAGCTTGCCCTACGTTGGTCATTCTATTATCCGATGAGCCGCAACCACTCGGCCGCGTCCAAATCGCCGTGGCCTGCGTGCTTTACGCTTCCCAACACGCGGACGTTGGCTCGGCGGGCGATTTCCAGGGCATTCTGGTCGGTTCCCAGCGTTTCGGCGAGCGGTTCGGCCTCGTTCAGGATGACGCCGGGGACCGTGAGGCCGCGGTTGCGGGCCGCCTCGACGGTGAGCAGTGTGTGATTGATGGTCCCCAGGCCGGCCCGCGCGACGACGAGCAGCGGATAGCCGAGCGCGACGGCCAGGTCGGCAATCGTCTTGTCCTCGGTGAGCGGACAGAGGAATCCTCCCACGCCCTCGACGAGCAACACGTCGACTTGCCCGTTCCACCACGCGGCCCCCGCCTGCATGGCAGCCAGGTCGAGCCAGAGTCCTTCCATTTTCGCCGCCACCGGAGGAGCCAGCGGAGCGCGGAGTCGCAACGGGCAGACGCGCTCGGAGTCGAACTCGCCGCCGATGGCGTCGCTGAGCGCCCGCACGTCGCCCCACGACACGCGGCCGTCGGCGGCGTACTCGGCTCCGCTGCAGACGGGTTTGTACGCTCCCACGCGCACGCCCGCCGCGCGCAGCGTTCGCGCGATGAGGCACGTGAGGTACGTCTTGCCGACGCCCGTGTCGGTCGCCGTGATGAAGAGGCCTTTGGTCATTTTTCGTGGGGTACGCTGCTAGCGTGCCCGTTTTTGGTTTTCCGAAATTCAGAATTCAAAGAGAAAAGATAAAGACGGGCACGCTGGCAGCGTACCCCACGAGAATTCACACCACTCCCCGCACGACAACTTCATCCCCCGACCAGGCCGCGAGGGTCTGGCCGGCGTGGCCGTCGCGGATAGCGATTTCCAGGCGGCCCGAGCTGCCGAAGAGGGCCAGCACCGCGCCGGTCGGCTGCTCGCCGTAGAACCGCGAGATGCCTTGGATTCGCTGCGTTCCCAATTCGATTGTGACTCGCGGGCGAGCCTCTTCGGGGATGAGCGACGCGTCGATATTCGTTATCAGGTTGCCGAACGAATCGGTCCGCACGATGTGGCCGCGGATTTCGCCCCCTTTCACCTCGGGCCGGTCCGACGGCAGCAGGATGAGTTCCCAATCGAGCGGCGGGCCGAACTCCGCCAGCTCGATGCCGCGACTCAAATGGGCGGCGACCGGGGCGAACAAGTCGCGGCCGTGGAACGTGTGCGAGACATCGGTCCGCCAGAACCGTCGCTCGGCCAGCCGCACGGCCCGGCGGAGTGGGAACTGTTGCAGTGCCCCGGTGAGCACGCCGTTATCGGGAGCGACGAACCGCGGACCGGGCCGCTCGCCTCGACTCGTGGTTTCAACCGCGACCGCCCGCCGCTCGCTGCCGACGCCCGGGTCGACCACGACGAGATGAATCGTGTCGAGCGGAAACGCACGCACCGCGTCGGCCAGGATGGCGGAACCGGCGACGATATCCTGCGGCGGGACTTGGTGCGTGATGTCGACGAGCGTCGCGTCCGGCGCGATGCCGAGAATCACGCCCTTCATCTGCGCGACGTAACTGTCGGTGAGACCGAAGTCGGTGGTTAAAGTGATAAGGGGCATGCGTCGTGGGGTACGCTGCCAGCGTGCCCGTTTTTGTGTTTGAACTCGGAATGCAGAAAAACGAAATACGGGCACGCTAGCAGCGTACCCCACGATTATGCTTCAGCTTTCACGATGGCGTCGATGAGCCCGTCCCAGGTGTACGTAGTCGCTTCGGCCGCGATGGGGAGGCCGAGTTGTTTGGCACGGGCCGTCGTGACCGGGCTGATGCTGGCCAGTCGCGTGCGGTTACCGAGTTGCTGGCGGGCCGGTTCGGTTAACATCCGCAGCAGGCTTTCGGCGATGGACGGGCTGCCCAGGGCAATCCAATCAACTTCGCCCCGCTCGACGAGGGCCAACTCGACAGGTGGAAACGACGGTACGTCGACATTGCGATAAACGACGAGCGGTTCGAGCGTCGCACCGGCCGCGGCCAGTTCTCGCGGCAGGACGTCGCGGCCGCGGTCGGCTTTGGGCCACAGCACGCGTTTGCCGGCAACGTGCGGGCGCAAGACTTCCGCCAGCGACTCGGCTCGGAATTCGGGCGGCACGAGGTCCGGGCGGAGTCCGAACGGGCGGAGCGCATCGCCCGTGGCTGGGCCGATGGCGGCGATTTTCAGTTTGCCGAGCCGGCGGGCGTCGCCGCCGGTTTCCCACAGGCGGCCGAGGAACGACTCGACGCCGTTGACGCTGGTGAAGACGAGCCAGTCGAACTCGCCGAGCCGCGACAGGGCCGCGTCGATGGGTTTCCAATCGGCCGGTGGAAGGATTTGAATCGTGGGCAAGAGGACCGGTTCGGCACCGAGCGAGAGCACGCGTTCGATGACCGGGCCGGCCTGGCCGGACGGGCGCGTGATGCCGATGCGTTGGCCGAAGAGGGGCCGCTTTTCGAACCAGGCGATGGCCTCGCGGCGGTTGACGCATTCGCCGATGACGATGACCGACGGGGGATGCACGTTTGCCTCGCGGACTGCGTCGGCGAGTTGTCCGAGCGGGGCGGTGACCGTGCGCTGGGCCGGGTTCGTGGCCGACGCGATGAGGCAGGCCGGCGTCGCGGCGGGTTTGCCGGCTTTGAGGAGCGACTCGACGCACTCGTCGAGCCGTTGCAGGCCCATGTAGAACACAAGCGTGCCGGGAAAGCGGGCGAGCGCTTCGTAGTCGAGGCTCGTGTGGTCTTTGGTCGGGTCTTCGTGCCCCGTGATGAAGGCGACGGCCGAGGCGTAATCGCGATGCGTGAACGAGAGGCCGGCGTATTCGCCTGCCGCGACGGCCGCCGTCACGCCGGGGACGACCTCGAAATCGATGCCCGCCGCCGCGAGGGCCGCCGCCTCTTCGCTGCCGCGGCCGAAGATGAATGGGTCGCCCCCCTTGAGCCGCACGACCGTCTTGCCGGCACGCGCTTCGGCGATGAGCCGCTGGTTGATGTCCTCCTGCCCGACGAGCTTGTGGCCCGCGGTGCCGGCGGCCGACTTGCTGCGGCTTGTGCGCTCGACGCGGGCCGAGAGGAACCGCAAGAGCAGGGGATTCACCAGGCCGTCGTACAGCACGACGTCGGCCTCTTGCAGGCAGCGGAGGCCTTTGACCGTGATGAGTCCCGGGTCGCCGGGGCCAGCGCCGACGAGATAGACCTTGCCGGGGGATGTCATGGCGTCGGCCCGTCCGAGCGCGGCGGCAAGTGGGCGGCAATCCAGGCGATGAGGTGCCGGGCGACTTCGAGCTTCGCGCCGGAGAACTTCGTCACGACCTTGCCCGAGCCGTCGAGGACTTCGACTGTGTTGTCCTCGGCACCGATGGCGCTCGGGCCGTTGAGCACAATCCAATTGCAGTTCTTCGCGCGGAGTTTCTGCAGCGCGTTCTCGCGGGCATTGGTCGCCTCGAGCGCGAAGCCCAGCACCCAGCGGCCGTCTTTGCGCCGGCCAAGCTCGGCCAGCACGTCGTCGGTCTCAATCATTTCGAACGTAATCGGTCCGCCCGTTTTGGAGATTTTGCCCGGCACGCGGGCCAGCGGCTTGTAGTCGCAGACGGCGGCCGCCGCGATGACGCCGTCGCATTTGGGAAAGAGCTCGATGCAGGCGTCGCGCATCTCGGCCGTCGTGTTGACGCGGACGCACGCGCAGCCGCGCGGAGCGGGCAAGTGGACGGGGCCGCTGACTAAAAACACCTCGTGCCCCGCGTCGCGAGCCGCCTCGGCCAGCGAATAGCCCATGCGGCCGCTGCTGTCGTTGGAGAGATAGCGGACGTCGTCGAGGTATTCGCGCGTGGGACCGGCGGTGACGAGGATTCGCATCGAAGCGCGCTATCTTAAAGGTGAATCCAAAATCGCAAATCCCGCCGCGTTCCAGCGCAGCCTGGCGCCGCGGCCTAAAATTTTAGATTGCCGATTCCGCCAGAGGGGCGGATTCAAAGCAATTTGGATTTTAGATTCCTGCATGCGGATTTCGTGCTTCTTCCTCACGTGCTCAAAAGTTTCGTGATTGCGGCCTGGATTTCGGCCGGCTCGGCCATGCGGCCGGGGCCGACTTGCCCGCAGCTCAGCCAGCCGCTCCCCGGCTCGACGATGTTGAGGCCGTCTTCGCGGATGCGGGCCAGGTTCCGCTGGACCGAGGGTTTGTTCCACATTTCGGTGTTCATCGACGGGGCCAACAACACGGGCCGCGTGACGGTGAGAATCAGCGTCGAGAGCAGCTCGTCGGCAAAGCCGTGCGCGACGCGGGCCAGAAAATCGGCCGTCGCCGGCGCGACGACGAGGATTTCGCATCGCCGGGCGAGTCCGATGTGCTCGCCCAAGTGGTGCTCGACCGGGGCGAAGGTCGACGTATAGACGGGGCGGCCGGTGAGGGCCTCGAACGTCGTCTTGCCGATGAATTTGCGGGCGGCCCGCGTCATCACGACCGAGACGGCCGCGCCCGCCTGGACCAGCTTGCTGGCCAGGTCGGCCGACTTGTAAGCGGCGATGCCCCCGCTGACACCCAGCAGGATTTCACGACCGTCGAGCGGGCGGCTCCCTGTTGGCTTGTCTTTGGCGGGGGTTGCGTTCATACGCCTTCAAACGGCGGGAACCGAAACGTAGGGCGAGCCTCGCAGCTTGCCCTACGTTTGGTTGGATACTCGTGGGGTACGCTGCCAGCGTGCCCGTATTTCGTTTTCTTGCATTCCGAATTTAAAGACAAAGACGGGCACGCTAGCAGCGTACCCCACGGATTTCACAGGTCGTCGAGCGACGGGCCGGAGTCGCCGTGGTGGCCGACGTCGGGGCTATCGTCGCCGGCGACGGCCAGGTTGCCCGAGGTGTCGAGGTAGATTTTGTCCTGCATGATTTCGGCGACGACGATTTCCATCGCGTTCTTGGTCGGCAATTCGACCAGCGGCCGGGCGCCGCGGTTGAGCGCGACGAGGCGCTTTTGAATCAGCGACGACAACTTGAAACGGCCGCCGACCTTGTTGACGATTTGCTCTTCTTTGAATTCATCCAGCATTCAGTTCGTTCTCCCGTGCGATAAGGATGTGTGCGATTTCGTCGACCGCCCGGTCGAGCTGGTCGTTGACCACGCGGTAGCGGTAAAAACCCGATTCGGCCAGCTCCTTGCGGGCCTCCGCCAGGCGGCGCTGGACGGCCTCTTCGGTCTCCGTGCCCCGGCCGCGAAGTCGTTGTTCGTATTCCCGGTCGTCGGCCGCCGTCAAAAAAATCGTGACGGTTTCCGGGTAGGCCCGGGCCACGTTTTTGGCCCCCGCGACGTCGATTTCCAAGAGTGCCCAGGCCCCGGCCTTGTCTGCCCTCTCCAATTCCGCCTTCAACGTACCATACCAGGAGCCGGAACCGAAGACCTCCGCATACTCGAGGAATTCTCCGGCCTGCCGTTTCCGCTCGAATTCGTCCGGGGAGAGGAAATAGTAGTCTTGCCCGTCCTGTTCGCCGGCCCGCGGGCGGCGGGTGGTGGCCGAAATGGCTTTCACCAGCTTTACCGGGGCGCGCTTGACCAGCCGATTCACAATCGTCGACTTCCCCGAGCCGCTGGGCCCGGAGAGGACGATGATGCGATGGAGTTTGGTCGCCTCTGCCACGTGGCCCGCCTTAGTCGTGGTACGCTGCCAGCGTGCCCGTCTTCAACACTGAAAAAAACAAAATGCCGAATTGAAAAACCAAATGCGGGCACGCTGGCAGCGTACCCCACGAAAAATCGGCAAGCTGGCCGCTTGCCCCACGAGCTCACTCGACGTTCTGCAGCACTTCCCGCATGCGTTCCACCGCGGCTTTGATTTCCACGACGGCGTGCGCGACTTCGACGTTGTTCGCCTTGGAGCCGATGGTGTTCACCTCGCGGACCATTTCCTGCGTCAAAAAATCGAGCTTGCGGCCGGCCGACTGCGGCTGGCGGACGAACGCCTGGAACTGGTCCAGGTGCGAGCGCAGGCGGAGGATTTCCTCGGCGACGTCGCACCGCTCGGCATAAATGCTGACTTCGCGGATCAGGTCGGCCGGTTCGACGGAGGCCTGGCCGTCGCGCAACAGCTCGCCCACGCGGACGAGCAGCTTATCGCGGAACTCGTGGACGATTTGCGGGGCGCGGGTCGGCAGATCTTTTCGAGTTCCGTCGCGATGGTCCGCAGGTTGAGCTGCAGGTCCTTTTCCATCGAGGCCCCTTCGACCGTGCGAAACTCGCCGAGCTTGCTCGAGCGCCTCGCGGAGCGACGACTCAATCAGGGGCCAGTCCTCGCGCGGGTCGCCGGTCGACGCATCGCCGTCGACCACCACGCCCGGCAGGCCGAGCAGGCTGCCGAGGTTGTCGGGAGGCTGCACGCCGAGAGACGACGTCAAGAGCGTCAACTGCTGCCAGTAACCTTTGAGGACCGCGGCGTCGAGCCGATACGCCATCGAGCCGGCCACGTTCTCGACGCGCACCGACACGTTCACCGTGCCGCGCGAAATCGATTCCCGCACGACGCGTTCGATGTCCCCCTCGAGGGCCTGATAGCGTTCGGGCGTTTTGGTGACCAGCTTGAAGTAGCGGTTATTGACGGCCCGCACTTCGACCGACATGCTCAGACGGTCATTCTGGCCGCGGGCATCGCCGAAGCCCGTCATGCTCAGTAGCACAGCTCGGTTCTTTCTGCTGCGTTATTCGCCGCCTACTTTGCGGCCATGGGGGCCGCTTACGACGCAGACGGCCAGGGGGGCCGCTTACATCGCAGGCGGCCAGGGGGGCCGCTTACGACGCAGGCGGCCAGAGGGGCCGCTTACTTCGACGGAGCGGGCGTTTGCTTCGCATTCGACGCGGGAGCCGATTTGGCCGGCGGCGTCACGCTCGAGGACGACTTGGCCGGGGCGGCGGAGGACGGTGCGCCAGAAGTCGGGGCGGCCTTCGACTCTTTGCCGGTGGTCCCCTTCGTCGCCGGAGCGGTCTTGGTCCCCTGGTCTCCCGCCTCGAACGGGTTGGTGTTCCCGCCGGCCGCTGCGGGCGGCTTGGTCGGGAGCAGCTGCGTCTCATCGCCCGTGGCGAGCGGCTTGAATCGGCCCTGGCTCTCGGCCCGCATGGCGAAGCCGGTTCCGGCCGCCAGCGCCACCCAAATCACGGCCACGCCGATGGTGATGCGGGTGAAAATATCGCCCGCCTTGGTGCCGAAGGCGCTTTGTCCCCCCGTCGCGCCGAAAGCGCCGGCCAGTCCGCCGCCGCGGCCCCGCTGCAGGAGCACGATGAAAATCAAAAAGATGCTCGCAATCGCGAACAGGATGGAAAAAATATCGGTCCAGAAATGAGTCATTGTGACACCTTCCGCGTTCGATGCCTGGATGCGGTTCCGGCCGTCTAGCGCCGCGGAACTTTGGCGGCTGCTTCGACAATCGCCAGGAAAGAATCCGCCTTGAGGCTGGCCCCGCCGACAAGCGCTCCGTCGACATCGGCCTGCGACATCAACTCCAGGGCGTTGTCTGCCTTGACGCTTCCCCCGTACAGAATTCGCAGACCCTCGCTGCGCCGGGAATTGTAGCGAGTTGCCAGCCACTTGCGAAGGTGGAGATGGGCCTCTTCGGCCTGGGCGGGGCTGGCCGTTTTCCCCGTGCCGATGGCCCACACCGGTTCGTACGCCACCGTCACGTGGTCCAGGTCCTCTTCCTTGATTTGCGACAGGCCCCCTGCCATGTGCCGGTCGAGGACGGTGCCCGTCTTGTCCCCCTCACGCTCGGCGAGCAACTCGCCCACGCAGAGAATGACCTCGAGCCCGCCGGCAATCGCCGCGGCCACCTTGCGGCCAATCACCTCGTCCGTCTCGCCGAACACGTGCCGCCGTTCGCTGTGCCCCAGAATCACGTACCGGCAACCCGTATCGACGAGCATCGGCACGGCGATTTCGCCGGTAAAGGCACCGGGCGGCTTGTAACAGCAGTTCTGCGCGCCGAGCTTCACTCCGCTCGCGCAAATGGCCTCGCCCACGGGCAACAGGTACGGAAACGGCGGGCAGACCAGGACTTCGACGTCGCGGCGGTCGGCCGGCACCTGCGCGGCGACGGCCCGGGCCAGCTCGACGGCGCCGGCTCGCGTCGTGTTCATCTTCCAGTTGCCGGCCACCAGCTTCAGTCGCGACGTATTCAGTTGCGTCGTATTCAATTGACTCGTGCCGCTCATTCCAGCGGCTCGCTACGTGGATACGACCCGAGAACTTCCATGCGGACGGCGCTGCGTTCCAGCTCTTCCAGCGTCCGCTTCGTCTTGGCCTCGTCGAAGTGCCCCTCGAAATCGATGAAGAACAGGTATCCCGATTCGGGGCCCCGCAGCGGGAACGACTCAATCCAGGTCAGGTTGAGCTTGTTCTTCTTGAATGCCGTCAGCGCGTCGGAGAGGGAACCCGGCCTGTGCGGGATCTGCAGCAACACGGCCGTGCGGTCGCGGCCGGTCGGCTTTGTCTGCTGGTCGCCGATGACGGCGAAACGGGTCACGTTGTTGGCGTTGTCTTCGATGTTCTCGGCCACGATTTGCAGCTCGTACTCGACGGCGGCCTGCCGGCTGGCGACGGCGCCGACTCCCGGTTTGTCGCGGGCCAATTGGGCGGCCGTCGACGTGCTGGTCACCTCAATCAAGCGGGCGTGCGGCATGTTGCGGGAGAGCCACTCGCGGCACTGCGAGAGGGCCTGCGGCTTGCTGTAAATCTCGGTGATTTCACTCCGCGGCGACTTCGAGGCCAGGTTGTGATGGACGGCAATTTGCACCTCGCCGCAGATTCGCAGCGGGAGACGCGTGAACATGTCGAGCGTATCGACGATGCGGCCGTCGGTGCTGTTTTCAATCGGCACCAGGCCATAGTCGGCGTGGCCGCGGTTCACCTCCTCGAAGACCGAGGCGATGGTGCTCACCGGAATCAGGTCGGCCGACTCGCCGAAGCGCTCGATGGCCGCCAGGTGCGTAAAGCTGAACTGCGGGCCGAGATAGGCGACCCGCTGCGTTTTGACCTTCTGCCGGGCCGCGCTCACGATTTGGCGGAAGACGCCGCGAACGGCAGCCATCGGCAGGGGCCCGGGATTGGCCGCGGCCAGTTCCTGCCACAACAGGTCGTCCCCCCGCAGGTCGAACACGGCCGCGTTGCGGTTGGGGGCCGCCTCAATCATGCGGGTCGTCGCCTCGGCCCGGCGATTAATCATTTGCAGAATCTGGCGGTCGAGCTGGCGGAGGGCCGTCTCGGAGAGCGGTCCCGCCTTGCGGGATTCGGGAGTGGCCGTGGTCAGGTTTCCCTGGCCGTTCCCCGCGGCGGTCGGCTTTTTGACCACGTTGCGACTGGAATGTCCCTTGGCCGGAGGACGACTCGGTCCTCGACTGGCCTTGGCGGGTTTTGGCACCCGTTTGGAAGCGACCGATTTCTTCGCCATGGGAGTCCTAACGTCTCGCTATTAAGTCATTAGTCAAAAAGACTTATGAATGACGTTTCATTGGGCGAGCGACCTCGTCGTCGCCCGATGGCCAGGCAAGGAAGCGGTCTCTGCAGAATTGGCATGGGCCATTTAAAAAATGGAGTCGAATCCGTTTGTACAGACGCTGTTTTAGCGTGTCAAGCAATGCGCACGCACTTAACTGCAAGGGGGCCAAGCGGATTGGCCTCTCAACGTAGGGCAAGCGGCCAGCTTGCCTATTCTCGTCTGACCGACGGCATGATTCATGGCAAGCGACCAGCTTGCCCTACGCCCCATAGCCAGACGGATGCGCCTGGAACCAGCGCCAGGCCGTCTCGATGACCTGTTCGAGGTTCGTAAACCTCGGCTGCCACGCGAGTTCGGCCGTAATCTTGGCCGCGTTGGCAAACAGGGCCGGCGGGTCGCCCGGTCGCCGCGGGCCGAATTGAGCGGGAATCGGATGGCCCGTCACAACTCGCGCCGCAGCAAGGACTTCCTGCACAGAATATCCGCGGCCAATCCCCACGTTGTAGACCGCCATCCCAGGCCGGATGGCTTTGAGAGCCAGCACGTGGGCATCGCACAAGTCGTCGACGTGGACGTAATCGCGGATGCAGGTGCCGTCCGCTGTCGGATAGTTGTTGCCAAACAAGGTGACATGCGGCCGCTTGCCGAGGGCCACCTGCAGCAGGATGGGAATCAGGTGCGTCTCGGGATTGTGGTCCTCGCCGAGGGAACCATCCGACGCGCAGCCGGCGACGTTGAAATAGCGGAGGGCGACCGCGGCGAATTGCGGGTCGGCCTGCGCCCAATCCTGCAGCACCTGCTCGATAACGAGCTTCGAGCGGCCGTACGGGTTAATCGGCTCCCGCGGCATCATCTCCACGATGGGGAGTTTTTCCGGAATGCCAATCACCGCGCAGGTCGAGCTGAACACAATCCGCCGCACGCCGGTCGCCTGCATGGCTTCCAGCAGGCTCAGCGTGCCGGCGACGTTATTCGAGTAATAACGCAGCGGCTCGGCCACAGATTCGCCCACTTGGGCCAGCGCGGCAAAGTGCATCACGCAATCGATGTTCTTCGCGATGAGAACGCCGCGTAAGCTGTCGGTCTGCCTCAGGTCGACCTGAAAAAACGGAACATCCGCCGGCACGGCGGCCCGATGTCCGAGTCCCAGATTATCGACGACGACCACGCGCACCCCGGCCGGCGCAGACAGCGCACGGCGTGCGACCCGATATATCCGGCTCCGCCGGTGACAAGAACGTTCATCGCAGCATTATCGCGATGGAACGGGGATAGGGAAGAGAGACGAGGGTTGGGGCAGAGGGAAGGGGGAAGAGGGCAGATGACGTTGGGCGTGGCACCCGAATCTGAACCGTCCCGCGGATTTACGCTTCCAAGTCTTCGTCGAGCGAATGAAACGTCGCCAGCGAGAGGGTCGGCCGGTCGAGCACGTTCGGATCGGCCGCGTCGGGGACCTCGACGCCGCCGGAGAGCTCGATGTCGTCAATCCATTGGCGAATGTCGTTGTGGTACTCGCTGGCGAGGTCGCCTTTGACGAGCTGCCGCAGGAAGTCGGCCGCGCCGTCCTCTTCGAGGTCGGCGGCCTCCGCGCTCTGGAACCGCTGCGCCGGGTCGGGGTCGACCAGGCGGCGAATCAGCTTGATGAGCAGCTCGCTGTAGGCAATCTCCTCGGTCGGCAACAGCCGCGGCAGCCGTTGCAGAATCTGCTTTTTCGCGCGAACAGCTCGGCAAACCGCTTCTTCGTGGAGAAGGGTTGGACCCCGGTGAGCATTTCCAGCAGCACGTACCCCAAGCTCGCCAGGTCCGACTGCGGCGAGCCGGGCTGGCCTTCGAGAACTTCGGGCGCGGCGTAAGCCGGCGTGCAACGGCCCAGCGGGGGCGAATCGTACAAGTCGAACGCCGAGCCGACGTCGATGATTTTCGTGCTGCCGGTCCGCTTGAGCATGATGTTCGACGGCTTGAGGTCGGCGTGCACGACGCCCTCGCGGTGCAGGGCGGCCACCGCCGCCAGGCAGCCGCGCAAGACGGAGACGGCGATGCCCGGCTTCAACCGCAGATTCTCTTTGCCGTAGGTCACGGTGAGTTTGTTGATGTGGTCCCAGCGGTCGCGGGTGACGGTGCCGTCGATGCGGTCCAAGAGGACCGACCGGCAGAGGCGCTGCAAGTCGTAACCGTCGACCCACTCCATCTCGAGCAGGCGGATGCCGCGATGCTTGATGAAGTTGTGCACGTCGACCAGGTTGTCCTGCTGAATTCGCGCGACGCGGCCGGCGACCGAGGCGAGCCGCCCCATCTCGGTTTCGTAAGCGGTGACGCTCGCGTACGGCGCGGGCGAAAAGATTTTGAGCGCGACCCGCCGCTGAAAACCGTCGGCCCCTTGCCGCTGACTCAGAAACACGATTCCCTGTCCGCCGGTCCCCAGGCAGCGCAAAAAGGGCCGCCGCGAAACCCACACGAGCTCTTGCCGTTTGAGAATGGTTTCGTAGCGTGAGAGGAGCGGATTGGCACGGCCCGCCGGTGCGGCCGATTTCGGCAAAGCGTTCAGAGGGTCACGTCCTTGTTTCGAGGTCTGCCCCGGCTCCGCAGGAAAGGAACCCGGTTCCGAGGGCAAAAAAACGGAGCCTCGCGCATCCATCGCGCGGGCCCGCCGCTTTGGGTCCGCCCGTATGGCGGAACCGCCGACCTGTGCCGGCGCGTCAGCGTCAGGAAGGATGATTGTAGTACCGAGGTCCATCGGAATCCACGGGTTTTGCCGCCAAGGAAGCGTGCCAAACGGAACCATTTTTACGTGAAAAAAGTGACACGAGCGACGGGCATGCGGTTCGCATCGCGTGGGGGTTTACGAGTTGCAAATTGCGAGTAGGGAAGGAGATGAGAAAAGGGGCCGTTCGCAGAGTGGCTCAGCAAAGAACCGATTGCCACGGATTATTACGGGGCGTTACGAGCAATCTTTTTAGGGGTGTCATCGGCCGCGTATTTGTTGGCGAGCTCTTCCACCTGATGGACGACCTCTTCGAGACGGGTCGTTTCGAGCGGCGGCTCGATGAGGTTATCGATGTCGCCCTTGAAAACTCGAATCACATAGCAGCCTTGCGCATCCTGTGGCGGAAACCAACCGATGTCGATGTATCGATTCTCCGGCAATTGGACCGCGCACAAGTCTTCGCCAAGCGAAGCGAGCGGCATCACGTCATACAGGTTGTCGAAGACGATGCTGGCTGCTGGCGGCAGATTGAGCTTGATTTTGTTCACGGCCGCATTCCTTTTCCGAGCAGCAGGGTTTCCGTAATCGGACGCCCGTGAAAGCTGCCATCCAAATTGTACTCGACGTAAACGTATTGTGTGGCCTCGCCTCCCGATGCTCCGACAATGTGTTCAAATTTTTTCCAGAACGCCCGGACATGAGGGTAGGGACGCGGTAACTCAAACACCTTCCGATTCTGCTTCGTCTCTTCGGTGAGTGCATCTCGAATCGTTTGCAGCTCGGCGTCTCGAATAAACCCTTCGTTAATGCTCGGATGAGGTCCATAGCGCGACGGCGCGTGCTTTTGACCCGTCAGTTTAACAACGTCCTCCCATCTCTTTCCCTTAATGGGCAGATGCGTTGGATACCGCCTCCACGTGTTCGTGGTCGGCGGTCCCCATTGGCTATCTGGCGGAAGTTGAGCGGATGACACCATCGGCCCGATGTTGATTCATGAAGTGCAAGATTAACTCAACTAAACGGCTGGTACCGCAGCCCGAACGTCCCCGCCACCGCGCGGTTGGTGACTTTGCCGGCGTGCATGTTGACCGCTTCGGTGAGGCCGGGGTCGGCGGCGCAGGCCGCTTGCAGGCCCTGGTCGGCGATGCGCAGGGCGTAGGGGAAGGTCACGTTGCACAGCGCGTACGTGCTCGTGCGGCCGACCGCGCCGGGCATGTTCGTCACGCAATAGTGCACGATTCCGTCGACGATGTACGTCGGGTGCGAATGGGTCGTGGGCCGCGACGTTTCCAGGCAGCCTCCCTGGTCGATGGCCACGTCGATGATGACCGAGCCGGGCTTCATCAGCTTGAGGTCTTCCCGCGTCACCAGCTTGGGCGCCAGGGCGCCGGGAATCAGCACCGCGCCGATCACCAGGTCGGCCAGCTGCAGCTCTTCGCGGATGTTGTGGCGGTCGCTGTAAAGCGTGTTGACGTTGCCCGGCATGATGTCTTCGAGGTACCGCAGCCGGTCGACGTTGATGTCGAGAATGCTCACGTCGGCCCGGAAGCCGGCCGCGATTTGGGCCGCGTTCTTGCCGACGACTCCGCCGCCCAGAATCGTGATGTGGGCCGGCAAGACGCCCGGCACGCCGCCCAAGCAGGATGCCGCGGCCCTCTTGCGGCCGTTCGAGGTACTTGGCCCCTTCCTGAATGCTCATGCGGCCGGCGACTTCGCTCATCGGCGTGAGGCACGGCAAATCGCCCTGCTTGCCGCGGAGCGTTTCGTAGGCGACGGCCGTCACGCCCGATTCGAGCACCTGCTGCGTCAGCGACGCGTCGGCCGCGAAGTGGAAATACGTGAACAGGATCTGCCCGGGCCGCAGCAGCGAATACTCGCGCGGCTGCGGCTCCTTGACCTTGATGACCAGTTCGGCCTGCGCGTAAATCTCGGCGGGCGAGGCGACGATCTCGGCCCCGTTCGCGCGATACAACTCGTCGCTGATGCCGCTGCCCAAGCCCGCCCCGGCCTCGACCAGCACTGTGTGCCCGGCCCGCATCAGCTCTTCGGCCCCGACGGGCAACAGGGCCACGCGGTACTCGTCCTGCTTGATTTCCTTGGGAACGCCGACAATCATGGTTGTCTCTCGCAAATAGGGGTCAGGGGCCAGGGGTCGGGGGTCAGGGAAATGCGAAGAGGCCACGCTTCGCGTGGCTTTGTCTTTTTGTTTTCGCTGACCCCTGGCCCCTGACCCCTAATCCCTCTACCCGTTATTATCGAAGCCGGTCCGCCCTCAAAATACGTTACGGGTGTTCGCAGTGCCACTTGACTTGAGCTCGGAAGAACACGAGGCCGCGGTGCGGCTCGTCGAGTGGGCGCTGGCGGAGGATCTGGGAACCGCGGGCGACATCACTTCGCGGGCACTGATTCCGGCGGACATGCGGGGGACCGTCAACGTCGTGGCCCGAGCCGACGGCGTGCTGGCCGGCGCCTGTCGCGCGGCTCGTGTTCGAGAAGCTCGACCCGGCGGTGACTTGGAAGGCGCACGTCGAGGACGGTTCGCGTTTGACGCGAGGGACCGTCGTCGCCGCCGTCGACGGGCCGTTGCGGTCGCTGCTTTCCGGCGAGCGGACGGTGCTCAATTTTCTGATGCACTTGAGCGGTGTGGCCACGCTGACGCGGAAGTTCGTCGACGCGGTGGCCGGGACGAAGCGCCGTCATTCTCGACACGCGGAAGACGCTGCCCGGTTGGCGGCGGTTGGAGAAGTACGCCGTCCGCGCCGGCGGCGGGACCAATCATCGGATGGGTCTGTGGGACGCGTGCCTGATTAAGGACAACCACCTGGCGGCATGGCGGACCGGGAATCCCGGCCGCACCATCGCCGAGGCCGTCGCCGCCGCACGGCGTGCGGTGCCGCCGTCGGTCTCCGTCGAGGTGGAGGTCGACACGCTCGAGCAGTTGGCCGACGCGCTGGCGGGGCGGCCTGATATTGTGCTCTTGGATAATATGGACATCGCCAAGTTGCGGGAGTGCGTGGCGCTGCGCGACCGGCTGGCGCCGGGCGTGCAACTCGAGGCGTCGGGCGGGATTCGGCTCGTGGGGCATGCTGCTAGCTTGCCCGTGGCTTCCTCTTCCAATACATCTGGCACTTCTTCAAAAACCAAAGACGGGCACGCTGGCAGCGTACCCCACGAAAATCGGCAAGCTGGCAGCTTGCCCTACGAAATCGCGGCGACTGGCGTCGAGCGGATAAGCGTCGGCGCGATGACCCATTCGGCTCCTGCGTTGGATTTGGCATTTGATTGGCCATGAGCGGGCAAGCTGGCAGCGTACCCCACGAAAAAGACATGAGTGACGAACACTACAGCCTGGCGCTGCTCGAGGTCGCCAATCTCACGCCGGCTTTGATGGTGGCCGACCGCTGTTTGAAGGCGGCCGGTGTGCGGCTGTTGGGAATCGAGAGCAGCGACAGTGCCGACCAGTGCATCAAGCTCGTCGGCCGCACCGGCGACGTGATGCAGGCGGGCGAGGCAGGTGTCGCGCTTGCCCGGCACATGGGGAGCCGGGCGACGCTCAGTATTTTGCCCGCGCCGGATGAGGCGACGCGGAAATTGGCCCATCCGCAGCCCGTTTACAGTCCTCTCTTGGGCCTTTATGATTACCGCATCCCGAAAGACATTGAAATGAGTACGTCCGACGCGGTTGGTTTGCTGGAAACACAAGGCCTCGTCGCCGCGCTGCATGCGACCGACGACATGCTCAAATCATCGAACGTGACCCTGGTCGGCAAAGAAAAAATCGGGGCCGCCTACGTGACGATTGTCGTCCGCGGCGACGTGGCCGCCGTGCAGACGGCCATCGCCACCGGCAAACAGACGGTCGAGCGTCTCGGCGGCAAGTTGATTCTGGCCGACGTCATTCCCCGGCCCCATCCCGAGCTGGCGGCCCTTCTGCCTAAAACGCTGTGACGACCAGGCGTGCTAAACCGCCAGCGCCGCCGCGCACGGCCGACCGAGTCGGGGCCGACCGAGCGATGACTCCCGAGGACGAATCGCCCCGTCTCTTCCTCTGGCTCGGATTGGCGTGGCTCGTCGGTTTTTCGCTCTTCTATTATTCGTTCACTCTGCCGAACAACCATCTCGGACGGTTGGAAATTCTCTTCAGCCTGCCGGATTTGCTGCCGCTCTCGGCACTCCGCTCTGTGCAGTGGGGCAATCTCTTGCAGCGGGCCGACCTGATTGGCGTGGCCCTGTTGATTTGGGTCGGCGCGTGGGGCCTGGGTGAGTTGGTCCTGCGGGCGGTGCGGCTCGAAATCGAGCGGGCGTCGCTCGAACGGACGTATTTCGCGATGGCCCTCGGCCTATGTGCGGTGGGCCTGTTGACGCTCGGCTTGGGTCTGGCCGGACTGCTCAACCGCTGGATTTTTGTCGGCGTCTTCGCAGCGGCCATCTTGGCAGAATCGGCACTCCGTTTCTTGACGAGCCGCCGGCTTTACGCCGGCGGTCCGCACGTCGAGCGTGGCTCGAAGACCGCCGGCGTAAAGCCGGCGGCTCGTTCGAATGACGCGCACGAGCGCTTACGCACTGGCTTGCACGACGAGGTCGTGCCATTCGCTCAGTATCGGATGCTCTTCTTCATCGCGCTGGTTGCCGTGATTCCGTTTCTGTTCGTGATGTGGTTCGGGTCGATGACGCCGGATGCGGACTTCGACGTGCGGAGTTATCACTTCGAGGGGCCCAAGGAGTACTTTCAGCACGGCCGCATCACGTTTTTGCCCCACAATGTTTACACGAACTTTCCCTTCCTCAGCGAGATGTTCGCCCTGTTGGGCATGGTGATTGAAGGGGATTGGTATTGGGGCGCGGTGGCGGGGAAGAGTGCTCTGTTTGCGTTTGTGCCGCTGACGGCACTCGGGCTGTTTGCCGCCGGTCGGCGTTGGTTCAGTCCGGCCGCGGGCATTTTGGCAGCCGTGGTGTATCTCACGACGCCGTGGATTGACCGCGTGACGCTGCAGGCTCTTGCCGAAGGGAGCTTGACCTTCTTTCTCTTCGCCACGCTGTTTGCCGCCATGATGGCGGTCTCGCGGATGCACGCCGGCCTCTCGGCTCGACGCTGGTCGCTCGTGACGGGGCTCTTGGCCGGGGCGGCGATGGGGTGTAAATACACCGGCTTGATGCAGGTCGTGATACCGGCGGCGATGGGACTGGTCGGTGGATGGTGGTTTTTTGAGCGGCGGCGCGATGTGGCGGAAACGGAGCAATCGGGAACGCATACTCCGAACGGTGAAGAGCACTGCTGGCCCAAAGCTGCCAGCAGTGGCACCCCGCTGCGCTCCCTTGTGATGATTCTCATCCTGTTTGCCGCTGGGGTCGCCATTACGACCGGGCCGTGGTTGTTGAAGAACGTTGTGTTCACCGGGAACCCGGTTTATCCGCTGGCGTACACGATTTTTGGCGGGCGCGATTGGAGTCCGGCGCTCAATGCGAAGTTCGTCCCCGCTCACAGTCCGCACGACCATCGGCTGGCCGACTTGGGAACGAAGTTCATCGACGTGATGGCGGACAACGACTGGTCGAGCCCGCTGCTGTTCGCGCTGGCTCCGTGTGCCTTGTTGGCGATGCGGGGTCGGCGGGTTTCGCTGGCCGTGTGGGTGCTGGTCGTCTATCTCATCGTCACGTACTGGGCCTTTACGCACCGCATCGACCGTTTCTGGGTGCCGTTGATTCCGGCGGCCGCGCTTTTGGCCGGGGCGGGGGCCGCGTGGAGTCGTTCGCGCGCGTGGATTTGCGGTGCCGGGTTGGTGATTGGGCTGGCGGTCTGGTTCAATCTGGGCATCGAGGCGGGGACGGGGATTTGTGGATACAACGCCCTGTTGTCGGACCGGCAAGCCTCGCGTCGCACGGCCGAGCGGGTGAATTTCTTCATCGCCTACATGAACCGCGCGTTGCCGGCCGGGTCGAAGGTCCTCTGCGTCGGCGACCAGGAAGTTTTCGACGCGCGGTTTCCCGTCGTCTACAACACGGTCTTCAACCCCTCCTTTTTCCAAGCGTGGAGTGCCGCCCCGACGGCTCCGCCGGGAACGAGCGAGCGCGACTGGCCGCTCAAGCCGGCTGCCGACATCCTGGCGAAACTGCATGCCGAGGGGGTCACGCACGTCTTCGTGAATTGGGACTGGATTCGCCGCTACCGCGAGCCGAGCAACTACGGCTACACCGATTTCGTCCGCCCCGACCGCTTCGACCGCCTCGTTTCGGAAGGCGTGCTCCGCTCGCCGGTGTCGCTGGGCTGCATGAACACGGAAAAGATGACGCCACAGCAAAAAGAGACCTTCCGGAACTCGATTCCCTTTGCCAAACCGTGCGACAACGGGCGGAGGGTCCTCTTCACGGGGAGCTTCGATGCGCTCTCCGACGAAGAGCTGGCCCGCCTCAAGGCGTTCGGCCCGTCGCTCTACACGAAGTCGGGCGGCAACGACGTGCTCATTAACGCGCAGCTCTTTCCGGTCAAATGAGGGGCGAGGGGCGAGGGGCGAGGGGCGAGGGGCGAGGGGCGAGGGAAGAAGATACGGGCCAGGCGAACGCCTGGCTTTAATTGTTTGTCCCTCACCCCTCGCCCCGCATCCCTCACCCCTCTTTTTCCCCAGCTTCGCGCAACTTAAGGTTGTTTACGGAAAATCCATTCGTACAACCTGAATTCCGCGCAGGATGAAGTCCGGTTTAAACGGTTGCGTCGAGTTTGCCGATAGTAACGAACGCACCGGTTCTACCGGATGTGACGGCGATTGGACTCCAGGTCTCTGAAACGCGCTGTTTGAAACGCGCTGTGTGACAGGGGGCGAACGAGATGGGTAGCAATATCCGAAGTGCCGGGCGCACGGCTCGGCCGCTTGCACTCGAAGTGCGCCTGGATGCGGGAATTCTCGCCCGCCTCGTGCTGGCCCGCGTGGTGCTGGCCCGCGTCGTGCTCGCCCGCGTTGTGCTGGCCGGGGCCGTTCTCACCGGCGGCGCGCTCTGGTGCGCCGCGGCCGATATCCAAGCTCCGGCCGACGCCTCGGCGGCTCCCGCGGCTCCGGCAGCCCCTCCCAAGGCGAAGAAGGGCTCCAAAACCAAGGCTGACCACCGCATCAGCGTCAAGTTCAAGCAGGCCTCGTGGTCGAGGGTCTTGAGGCGCGTCGCCCGGCACGCCGGCCTGACGCTCGTCATGAAAAACGTTCCCCCCGGAACGTTCACCCGCAACGACATCAACCAATATTCCGTCGCGGAAGTGATTTGGATTTTGAACCGCGAGCTGGAGCCCAACGGCTATCGCCTGATTCATCAGGGCCAATTCCTGATGCTGCTCGACTTGGACGGCCTGCGTTCGGATTACCGGCCGGCCGTCGCCCGGCACACCTTCCGTGATGACGCGCCTCAAGCGAATTCCGGCGTGCAGCAGGTGGGAGGGCAGCAGAACGGCAAGGAGCCGGGACTGTTGGAGTCGGTCGCCCCCGAGACGGCGCACGAATCGGCCACCTCTGGCCACGACGACAACGACAACAACGACGAAATCGCGGCGAAGAAAATTCGCATCATGTACTTTTCGATGCCCTGGACGCAGGTATTGCCCAGCATCGCCAACAAGGCCGGCTTGATTCTCGTCATGCAGCGCTGCCCGGGCGGAACCTTCCAGCATCCCGACTTCCGGGAAATGACCGTCGCCGAAGCGTTGCAGGTTATCAATAAGGAACTCGACGACACCAACTTCCGCTTGGTGCGGCAGGGCCAGTTCCTGGTCGTGCTCTACACGCCCGACCTGCGGACCGAATACGAGCGGCCCGTCGTCCGTTCGCGCCGCAACCACGAGCCGCGTAACGACGACACGTCCGAGCAGCGGCCGCCGGCCTCGCGGACGGACTCTGGCGTGCGGCAAGTCGTGCACGAGACCGAGGCGTGGCGCGAGCCGGTGGAAGGCACGCCCCTCTCAACGCCCGGCCCGCAATATCTGCAGCCGGAAACGACCGGTCCCATGCTGCTGACTCCGGGTGAGCGTGCGTCCTCCGCTCCGGCGGAGGAGCCGGTCGCGGCTCCGCAGAGGCCCCAAGTGCTCGACGACGCGCCGGGCACACCCGCGCAAATGACGCTGTTCGTGCCGCAGCACGGCACGGCAACGAACGTGGCGCAGAAACTTTACGGAGCCCTCAAAGGCCGCACGGAACTGCTGCAGACGGGACTGAAAGGTCTGCCGAGCTTCCGCGTGGTGGAAGTTGCCGATTCACACAAGCGGGCCCGCGACAACGAGGCGGAGGTGGGTCTGCCGACCTCGTTCACCATCGGCCTCGACACCGAACACAATCGCCTGGTGATTGAGGCGACGCCGCGGCGGTTGAACGCGGCCCTCAAGCTGTGCCAGCGGCTCGACACGCACATCGAGGGGACCGGTCTGCCCATGCAGCTCGTTTCGGCCGACGCCGACACGTGTGCCGTCGCGAAGAATCTGGCACCGCAGCTCGACCGCCTCGTCACACAGCGCGGCCCGATGCAGCTGGCGCAGAACAACGCCCCGGCTCCGGCCGCCAATGAGCCGGCCGCTCCTCAACCGGGCACGGCCGTCGGGCCCAACGGCCAGCCGGCCATTTCGGAAATCATCAAGGGACTCAAAGGGGACGTGACGGTCGAATCGGTCCCCGAACTGGGCATCCTCATCTTGCGCGGCGGACAGTCGGACGTGAACGCGGTGATGAAGGTCATCCGCGAAATCGAACGCCTGAGCGTGAGCGCCGTGCCGCAGATTCAGCTCTTCCCGCTGCACTACGTCGATTCCGAATCGCTCTCCCTCTTGCTCAACGACGTCTACAAGGCACTCGCCTCCGCCCGCGTCGAGGGGGCCGGGGGCGGGCGGCAGGTCATTCAGTTCTTCCCCATCATGAAGCCCAACTCGCTGCTCATCCTGGCGCCGCCGGCCGACATGGCGAGCGTGCTCAAGCTGACCGGCCAGCTCGACCAGCCGGTCAACAAGGAAGTCGAGTTCCAGGTCTTCCACCTGCAGCACGGCTACGCGGCCCAGGTGACCCGCTCCATCATGGATTTCTACAAGACGCCGCGGTCGCTGGGGACGTCGGTGAACGTGTTTGCCGACCCGCGGACCAACTCGATTATCGTGCAGGCCCGGCCGCGGGACCTGGAGGAAGTGGGACGGCTCATTCTGCAGCTCGACTCGCAAACCGCCTCGCAGGCCACCATTAAGATCTTCCCCCTGCAAAACGGCGACGCGACGGCGATTTCGCGGCTGTTGGAAACGCTCTTCGGCACGTCGCAGCAGCCGGGCCGCACCGGCCAGCAGGGCGGACAGGGACAAGGGCCGGGACCGGGCCAGGGACAATTCCCGGGGGGCCAAGGAGCCGGAGGCCAGCAGCAGGCTCCCACGCAGCTCCGCGTCTCGGTCGACGTTCGCACGAACAGCATTATCGCCCTGGGTCCGCGGGATACCTTGCAGGCCGTCGAGGCGGTCATCCTGCGGCTCGACAACAGCGACGTGCACACGCGGCAAACGACGGTCGTCCGCCTCAAAAACAACGCGGCCGACAACGTCGCGCGGCGCTGACCGATTTCGTCCAATCGCAGCGCCAGTTGCAGCAGATTGACCCCGAGGCGATGAGCTCCATCGAACTCCTCGAGCGCGAGGTCTTCGTCGTCGCCGAACCGGTGAGCAACAGCCTGCTCTTGAGCGCCACGCCGCGCTACTACAACCAACTCATCGAAATGATTAACAAGCTCGACGCGCCGCCGGCCCAGGTCATCATCCAGGCCCTCATCGTGCAGGTGGAGCTCGACAACGACGACGAGTTCGGCATCGAGATGGGCTTCCAGAGCCCCATCCTGTTCGACCGCAGCAACATCTCCAACCTGACCACCTTGCAGACGACGACGACCCTCAACACCAACACGTCAATCGCGAACAACGAACTCTTGAGCTCGACGGCGACCCCCGGCTTCCAGTTCGGCGACCCGACGTTCTTTAACCAGATGACGAATCCCCAGCAGCCAAGTCTGGTCGGCACGCAGGAGTTAACCTCCCTGGGCGTCGGCCGCACCAGCCCGAACGTGGCGGGCGTCGGCGGCCTGGTCCTCTCGGCCAGTTCCGAATCGGTGAGCGCCTTGCTGCGGGCCCTTTCGTACAAGAGGACGGTCCACGTGTTGAGCCGTCCGCAAATCCGCACGCTCGACAACCGCATGGCCTCCATTCAGGTCGGCCAGCGCGTGCCGGTCGTCTTCGGCGCCACGGTGAACCCGACCACCGGAACGCCGCAGCCCATCATTCAATACGACAACGCGGGCATCATCCTCACCGTCCAGCCGCGCATCACGCCCGACGGCATGATTGCCCTCGAGGCCTACGCGGAGAAGAGCGAATACGAAACGAGCGGCGGCGTCACCGTCCTCGCCGTGCCGGGAGGCGCGTCGGTGACTTCGCCCATCAAAGACATCACCCGCGCCGAGGCTTCCGTAAACGTGGCCAGCGGCAACACGGTCGTGATGGGCGGCATGATTACGTCGTCCGATACGACCACCACCTCGAAAGTGCCGTGGCTGGGCGACGTCCCCCTCCTCGGCCAGCTCTTCCGCTACGACCAGAAGCAGACCACGCGGACGGAGCTGTTGATTTTCCTCACGCCGCGCGTGATTCGCGACGACGCCGACGAAGAATTGATTAAACAGGTCGAGACGGAGCGGATTCACTTCCTGGTCGACGAGGCCGAAGCCGTCCACGGGCCGATTCTCTCGACGCGTCCGCCGGCTCTCGAGGCCTGTCCGCCGCAAGGACCGCCGGTGGCGCCCCTCATTCCGGCCCCGGGTTCGCCGCTGTCGCGTCCCCTGCCGCCGATGCCGACCTTGCCGAGCCAGCAGTTTATTCCTCTCACGCCGGGACCGGCCATGCCGCGGCCCCTGATGCCGGGACCGACATTGCCGGCTCCGCAGGGGCCGCCGCCCGTCATGCCGGGAGCGACGACTCCGGCGCCGCCGCCGGTCGGACCGGGAGTGCCTCAAACGGGACCGGTCGCACCACCCGCCGCGATGCCGCCGTCCGCGTCACGAATGCACTCGAGCCCCAGTTCACCGTCGGAGGACTCGGGCAGCGTGCGAGCGGCGAGTAACTGAGAGAGGGACGAGGGGTGAGGGCAGAGGGCAGAGGGAGTGAAGAGCCGTGGGGTGCCACGGGCGGACTTTGGGCCGCCAGTGCCGATGCCGTTTCGCTTGCGAATCAAGACACTGGACTTCGGCGAGCTCAGTCGAGCCGCGGGCCAAAGCCCCCGCCGATGGCACCCGAGAGATTGGGAAGAGAAAAGAGGGCACAAGCAATGAACGCAGCGAATGATACCGGAGCGCGGACGGCGAAGGTCTTTTCTTCCCTCGCCCCCGGGTACCCGTGCTTCGTGGGTGCCTCGCCCCTCATCCCGCTTTTGCTGCTCCTTGCCGCTTCCGGATGCGCGAGCATTCCCTTTTTCGGCAAGACCGCGAAATTCGAACAGGCCGATGCCAAGAATCCGGCGGTCGAAATTTTGACGCTGTGGCAATGCACGGAAGGCCCCGGGCCCCAGGGCGTCCCGATTCGCGGTTTCGCCGGGCAGATCTATTTCTTTACGCAGAACAAGGGGGCTCCCGTGCTGGTTAACGGCAAAGTCCGGATTTACGTCTTTGACGACCACGGCACGGCCCAGGAGCAGGGGCGGCCCATCGGGGAATACGATTTCAACTCCGCCAATTGGAACGCGCGGGCTCAACGCTCATCCCTCGGTCCCGGATACTCGGTCTTTATTCCCTATCCGCGGAACGATTTCCATCAGGCGACCTGCTCGTTGCGGGTCCGCTTCGTGCCGGCCGTCGGACCGACAATTTATTCGGCGCCGTCGGCTGTCGTCCTCAACGGGCCGCCGAACAAGCCGCTGCGCGGCGACGAGCCGATCGTTTCGCCGCCGGCCGTTTCGCCAGCCGCGGCAAGCGCCGGCCGCACCCCGCTGTCGGTGACGTTGGGACCGTCGTTCCAGCGGACCTCGTGGCCGCAGTCCTTGCCGCCACAGTCTTTGTCGCCGCGGGTCATCGTTCCCGTCGCCGGCACCGAGGCCGACACGCGGTTTTCGCTGGGCAATGTCGTAGATCCGCCCGAAGGGAGGGACGTTTCTGCCGACGATGACGGCTCGGCCCGCGTCACGCCGATACCGGACGAGGCGGCCTCGACGCCCCGCCGCATCAAGCTGCAAAGCGCCTCGAGCGACGATGCCGATGAACAGTAAACAGAGTAAAGATAAAGATATCGTGCTCCCCCGCCAGAACGCAGGTATAATCGGAGCGCCGTAATTCGTGTCCGGATCCCTGTCGGGCAGGCTGTGCCTGCCGCCTTTCGCCGCCGGAACGCTCGAATCTCGAATTAGGAAGGATGAAGGATGAATAAGCTTTACTGTCGGAAGGAGCTGATCGTCTTTAAGTTATTGCCAGATCGAGATCTTCCAAACGAAGGATCAGTTATGGGAGACTGGCGATGGATCGTCGTTTTATATTGCGCAAGGAGCAGATGCTGAAACAATGCGAGGTGTCGCCCGACCATGTCAGGAGATTGCCCGCGGAGCTCTCTGTTTTTCTCAAGCCGTTTTTGGACGGTTTGTTGAATGACCGTCAACGGCAACATGTTCAGCAGTTTTGCAAAGGGTTGTTGTCGAACGTGACTCGCAAGAACACGGAAGCGATCGCTTACGAGCAAGATCAGGATCGCCACGATCTGCAGCACTTCATCGGCAGTTCGACCTGGAACCACGTGCCGTTGATGGACGAGTTGTGCGGCCAGATCGCGGCCACGCTGGGCGAGGCCGATGGCGTGCTGGTCATCGATCCTTCGGCATTTCCCAAGCAGGGCCGGAAATCGGTCGGCGCGGCCCAACAATGGTGCGGCCGGTTGGGCAAAGTCACCAACTGCCAAGTCGGTGTTTATTTGGCCTACGTCTCGCGACGCGAACACGCCTTGTGCGACTTCCGACTGTATCTGCCCGAGGAATGGACGAAAGATCGCCAGCGCTGCCGTACGGCCGGCGTCCCGCCTCAGGTCCGCTTTCAGACGCGACACGCGCAAGCTCTGGAGATGATCCGGACCCGCGGCCCGATCCTGCCACATGCCTGGATCACGGCTGACGACGAATTTGGGAAAGTGACCCATTTTCGCCGAGATTTGCACGAATTGGGAGAACGCTACGTGCTGGCCATTCCGAGTAACATCACGGCCCGCATCCTGGACGGCCAGGAAGTTCCCCACTGCGGGCCCGGCGGCCCGACCGCTCGTCCGTTTGTGAGTGTGACCCGCATTCGCGATCAACTTCCTGAAGGGGCGTGGCAGTCGATCGACGTGCGTGATGGCGAAAAGGGGCCGCTGTTCGTGGAGATCGCCGTCGTTCCGCACGTGCAGACCATGGACAACCGTCGCAAACTGCCCTACGCCGAGGTCTTGATCCTCACGCGTTATCGCGACGAACACGACCTGCGACACGACGACATCTATTTGTCCAACGCATCGGCGAGCACTCCCGCCGCCGAGTTTGCGCGTGATCTCCGCCGAACGCCGCGTCGAGGAAACCATCCGGCGCGGCAAAAGCGAAGCCGGATTGGCCGACTACCAAGCGCGGACCTGGCAAGGTTGGCATCACCATCAAACACTCTCGCTCCTGGCGACCTGGTTCCTCGTGAGCGAATCACTTAAGGGACGACAAACGACACCGGCTCTCAGCGTTCCTCAAGTCCGCCAACTCATCGCCCGAACTCTGCAACAGCAATGGAACCTCTTGCATCCCGAATCCGTCGCCAATTCCGCGACCCGCCAACTCCGACGCAACGAAACCGCACGCTTCTACCACTACCAAAAACGCAAACGCTTACCCCCCTTACGCCCCGATCAACGACGATGATTCCGACAGTAAAGATAAGACAAGGGCGCCTTAAGGCCGCTAGTCTGGTTCATCCTTCATTCCGCCGAAGGGCGGATTCAAAGCAACGCTTCCGCCTTCATCCTTCATGGAGACCCAAACCATGTTGCGACACGTCTCAATCGGCCTGCTCGGCCTGGCTGTCACGTTCCTTTCTGCCGGCGACCTCTTCGCCCAAGGCTCGGGCTTTAGCGGCGCGATGCTGGGCGGCAGTGGCGGCGGAGGCGGCAGCTCCATGGGCGGCTCGTCGGGAGGCGGCTTCGGCAGCACGGGCCTCGGCAGCTCGATGGGGGGCACGAACCAAGGCGGCGGACTGAGCATGATGTATGCCGCCACGCTTTCGGGCGGTTTCGGCGTGCTCGGCTTCGGCGGGGCCAACGGCTTCGGTTCCTCCACTTCGATGTACGGCGGTCGCGCTTACGGTTCCACCACGTCGGCCGGCGGCAGCACCGGTATGAGCAGCGGCATGAGCGGCGGCGGTGGCGCCCGCTCGACCTCGGGTTCCACGAGTTACTCCGGCGGCGGTGGCGGCGGAGCGACTGCCGGCGGCGGCCGCAACCGTTCCCGAACGGGCACCAACAACACCGCGGGCACGAACGCGGAAGAGGCCTGGTTCGAACCGCGCATCGAAATCGGCTTCGAGGTTCCCGAGCAGAAGAATTCCGCCGTCGCCAAGACGGTCGCCGCTTCCATGGCTGCGGACAAGCCCGGCACCCGCTTCGGCGGCGTAAAGGTCTCGATGGCCGGCTCGGTCGCCATCCTTCGCGGCACGGTCTCTTCACTCAACGACCGGCAACTTGCCGAACAAATCGCGATGCTCGACCCGTCGGTGACGTCGGTCCGCAACGAACTGACAGTCACCCCGGCGGCCAAAAAGAAGGTTGCGTCGCAGCAATAGGCCGCAGGCCCAAACGTAGGGCAAGCTGCCAGCTTGCCATTCAATCGCCTGTCGAGTCGCGAGGTTGATTGCGCCCGGAGCGCGCTCTCTCAACGCGAGCATGCTCCCTATTCGCGACGCCTCGGCCGTCCGCCAGCGCCGGACCGCCCTCCCAGACGGAAAGCCGCTCCTCTTTCGCGGCAAGAGCGCCGCAACGGCGTTTTTTCGGAAACCGTCGAAAAAATTTTCAAAATTTCTCAAAGCACCCGCCGAGGACCCACTCGCGCCCCGGCGTGGACCCGCTGGCGCACTTGCGCCGTTCTTCACCGCGTCGCACCGCGGAAAGCATGTTGACGACTGCCAGACGCGCTGTATCTTCGAGTGACGACAGGCAGAGACATGAGCCGGCTTGCCCGTCTTTCGCGGGGTACGCTGCTAGCGTGCCCTTTCTCTTAATGCATTTTGCCAGCGTGTTTTTCGCGTCGTACGAATGAAAGACGGGCACGCTAGCAGCGTACCCCACGAAAAATTCCCCGCACTTTTCCACGGACATGCTGTGCGCACGGTGTGCGCTTTGACGTCGACAAACCAGGAGCGGCGCATGACGCGCCTGATTGCATGGATGCCACACGCCGGCGGGCTGACGGACCAGCGACCGCCGGCACTTTGAGAACGAGGAAGGAACAGAACCATGGCCGTTCGCGGTGACTACTACGTGCGTGACAAGTCGGGCGACCAGCTTTACTCCGTCTGGAGCGAGGAGCCGGTCCTGTTTCAAGGCGAATGGGTGCCGGCCCGGTCCACCCGCGGGACGCAGGTCTATCTGCCTTGCAGCCACAGCTACGTGTTCAAACACATCGGCCGCCGACTGCGGCCCGGCGAAATGGTGTTTGTGGCCCTCGTCAAAAGTCGCGCCACCCAGGCGGACAAGTCAGCGTAGGGCAAGCCAATTCGAAGGATGAAGGCTGAAGGATGAATAAAACAAAGGCGTGCAAAAGGGAGTCGACATGCCGGGCTTGAGCCTCGCCGCGCCGTGCTCCGCTTCGTCCGACACGCGGTCCGTGACTGCGTTGACCACCATTCGCGACGTCGCGGTCGACGACGAGTTCCGCGGGCTCTGTCCGCCGCTGGCCGACGAAGAGCGCGAGCAGTTGCTCGCCAACGTGATGCGCGACGGCTTTCGCGACCCGGTCACCGTCTGGAGCAAGGGCCATATTCTGCTCGACGGACACAATCGCCGCGACATCTGGCAACAGGTGTTTGCCGGCGAAGAGGGCGGTCCGGAGCCGGCCGTCCGCGAGTTGGCATTCGACTCGCGCGAACGGGCGCAGGAATGGGTCATCCGCAATCAGTTCGGCCGGCGGAACCTCACCGCCATGCAGCGGGCCGAGCTGGCTCTCAAGCTCGAGCCGCTGATTGCCAAACGCTCGAAGCAGGGGCGACGCCGCGACCTTTGTCAGAATTCTGACGAAAGTGGCGCCTCGATTCCAGACACGCCGCTCGACACGAAACGCGAGCTGGCGAAGCTCGCCGGCATTTCGCACGACACCATCAACCGGGCGAAGGTGATTCTCGAAAACGCCGACCCTGAGACGGTCGCCTCGGTCCGCAGCGGCAAGAAATCGATTAACGAGGCGTACAAATCGGTGCGGCAAAAACGTCGCCGCGAATCATTCGCCGTCGCACCGGACGCAAAGACGCCCGCCTGCTGCAGCGTGGCCGACCTGGCTGCCGCGGCCCGCGGCCGCCCGCGGTTCGCCACGATTTACGCCGACCCGCCGTGGAAATACGTCAACCAGTCGAGCCGCGCCGCGGCCGACGACCACTACGGCACGATGACCGTCGAGGAAATCTGTGCGCTCCCGATCGACGCCCTCGCCGCCGAGTCGGCCCTGTTGTGGCTGTGGACGACGAACGGCTTTCTCGTCGAGGCGCTGACCCGCGTGATTCCCGCCTGGGGCTTTGAATTCAAGTCGGCGATGGTCTGGTGCAAGCCGCAGCTCGGCACGGGGAATTACGTTCGCGTCTCGCACGAATTCCTGCTCATCGCCGCCCGCGGCGGCCTGCGTCCCGACGGCAAGAATCAAACGAGCTGGCTCGTCGCCGACCGCGACCGCCACAGCGCGAAGCCGGCCGCCTTCCGCGAAATCATCGAGCACATCAGCCCCGGCCCCCGCATCGAACTCTTCGCCCGCCAGACGCGACCCGGTTGGACGGTGTGGGGGAACGAAATTGAGCGAGAGCAGTTTGTACGCACGAAAGCGGAATGACGAACGAATCCAAAATCCAAATTGCTTTGAATCCGCCCCTCTGGCGGAATCGGCAATCTAAAATTTTGGATTTTGGATTTGCGATTTTGGATTCCTTCATTCGGATTTCGTGCTTTTCAGGGAGCATCGCATGAACGCTTTCCGCGACTGCCAACAAGTCGAAGCCGAATCCTTTCGCCAGCTTGCTCCGCTGATTGAGCGGCGTGCCCTTCGCGGCCGTTATGTGACGACGGCCAAAGGCCGCCTGGCTGCCGAGCTGCAGAGGAAGTACGGCGACCTGCTCATGAACCGGCCCAACGGCGACGTGTGTGCCGTGGAAATCAAGGCGGAGCGGGAGGAGAAGTTCGGCAACTTTTTCTTCGAAGAGTGGTCGAACCGCTCCCGCGAGACGCCCGGCTGGATGCGGACGCTCGACGTCGATTGGCTGTTGTACCACTTCCTCCGCGACGCGCGCGGCCCGGGTTCATTGCCCGGCTCCGATAGCCGGTCGACGAGTCTGCCCGGCTCCAATAGCCGGTCGACGAGTCTGCCCGGCTCCAATAGCCGGTCGACGGGCCTGCTCTACTGCATTCCGTTCCCGCAGCTCAAAGAATGGGCCTACCTCCGCCCGAGCCGCAAGCGTCCCGAAGTGCCGGGCCGGGTGCACGACTACGAACTGCGACGGCAAACGAAGTACGACCAACTCAACGACACGTGGGGCTACGCGGTCAACATCTGGGAGTTCACGTCGGAAGTCCGCTGCGATGTGTATCTGCGCGTGCATGGGCAGTGGATTGCTGATGTGGAGCATGCCAAACGGAACGTGGAGAGGTTTGTGGGGTGAGGGGAGAGGGCAGGGGGCAGAGGGGAGGGGGTGAAGACGGCCGGCCAATGGCCGGTTGGGACGGTGTGGCACTGGTCCGCCGCAGGCGGATCCGCCAGTGGAGCGCGCGTTGCGGCCCCGAAGACCACTGGCGGGTCCGCCCGAGGCGGACCAGTGCCACCCGATTCGGAGGCTTCGTCTTCCCCCTCTCCCCTCTGCCCCCTGCCCTCTTCCCTCCTCGTTCCGCCCCCTTCCCGCCTCCATCGTGCGAAACCGCAACATGTCAAAAACCGCCCCACTCACCCGCTGGAATTTCGAGGATTGGCAGCGGGACACCATCGGCCTCTCGCTGGAGGCGGCCGGTTTTTGGAGTCGTTTGTTGGTCCTCATGAACCGGTCACCCCGCCGGGGCTATCTCCTAACGCGGGCTGGACAGCCTTATTCCCCCGACTTGCTGGCTAAACAGACCTGCTCGTCCGCGGATAGGGTTCCCCACCTCTTACGAGAGCTTGAAGACGCCGGTGTGTACTCAATCGCCGAGGGAAGCCTCGTCTTCTGTCGTCGAATGGTTCGTGAGGAAAGGCAAAGGACAGTGAACGCCGCCAACGGCGCGAAGGGAGGTAACCCGGCCTTGAAGTCGGTTAACCGAAATGCAACCGACGGCCAACCGGGCGGTTATCCCCCCACAAAATCGCCAGAGAGACAGCTTGATTTGTCTTCAGATCCTTCTTTTCAAAAACCAAAACCAGAAAACCGTTCTTGGAGGGAAAGGCAATGTGAAGAGATCTACCAGCACTACCCGCGCAAGGCCGGGCACAAGCGGGCGCTCGGCGCAATCGCCAAAGCGCTCGAAACGGAGGCGTTCGACGTGTTGCTGGCGGCTGTGAAGGAGTTCGCCCAATCGCGGGCGGGAAACGCGGGGCGGTTCACGCCGCACCCGGCAACGTGGTTCAACCAGGAGAGATGGCGTGATGACCGGTCGCTCTGGCACGAACGGCGGAACGAAGTCGCCGACGAACTCCATCGGAGTCTCGACGAAGCCGGTGCAATCCTTCGACGACTTCAAGGCGACGATGGTCGGCCTGTTTAGCGCGGTGGGCCGCACGCTGCCGGCCGAAGGCTGGGTGATGTGGTACCAGGTCCTGGGCGACCTGGCACTTCCCGCGCTGCACCGCGCGGTCGTGCGGTGGCTGGCCGAATGCGACTCCGGCTTTCCCACGCCGGCCGCCATCCGCCGCCTGGCGACCGAATCCGAACACGGCCTGCTCCCCGACGCGACCGAAGCCTTCGGCCAGGTGTGCCGCGCGCTCCGCTCGATCTCGTGGGAATGGGACGCCGACCGCTTCCGCGCAGCGGTCGGCCCGCTCGCCTACGAAGCCCTCCACCGCTGCGGCGGCCCGCAATGGTTCGCCGACATGCACCCGGACCAGCGAGGCACCTTCGCCGCCCAATTCCGCCGGGCTTACGAGTCGCTCATCGAGCGGCAGGAACAAGCTCGCCGATTGCCGGAGTCGCTACGACCGCGGCGGGCGAATCTCACGCCGGCGACCCAACGACTCGTCGAGGCGTTTTCATTGCCCGACGATGCACACGAAAGCGGAATGGCGTAGGTTATATGTTCTATTGTTTATTCGTAAATTGCATGAAAACGCAAATAATTACATTGTTTGCGAAGCAAATTGTAAAAACAGGCGATAAATTACAATAAGCAGGCTAATCAATGCAGTCAGACGGACAGAGAGCCGATGGACCCGGAAAGATTTGGCCCAAACCGCAGCGGAACGCTCGTCCGCATCGACGTGCCGAAAAAGGACTGGGCATTCGTGCCAAACGATATGCCGCCGCAATGGACGTTCAATCCCTCCTTGTGGCCACTGTTGGCCGACGCCAAGGAGTCGCTGGGCACTTTGAACGGCATTGGGCAAACGCTGCCGGACGCACAACTCTTGCTGTATCCGCTTCAGAACCGCGAAGCCATCACGTCTTCGAGCATCGAGGGGACGTTTGTGACCCCCGAGCAGTTGCTGCTCTACGAATTGAATCAGCGTGAGCCGAAGTCGCCGAGCGACAAGGCCGCCGATTGGCGCGAGGTCTTCAACTACGGCAAAGCGCTCCGCCGGGGCTGCGAGTTGCTGAATAGCTTGCCCATCGTCAACCGCGTCTTGCGCGAGATGCACGGGATTCTGATGGAGGGCGTCCGAGGCGCGAACAAGGCGCCCGGGGAATTCAGGAAATGTCAGGTTCAAATTGGTTCCGGCGGACGGTTCATTCCGCCGCCGCACACCGAAATCGAGCGGTTGATGGCCAACCTCGAGCGATACGTCAACGCGCCAGAAGACAACCTCGACCCGCTCGTCCGCTCGTACCTTGTCCATTACCAGTTCGAAGCCATCCATCCCTTCCTGGACGGAAATGGCCGTGTCGGCAGGTTGTTGCTGGCGCTGATGATTTACAAGACGATGGGCCACACTTTTCCGTGGCTGTACATGAGCGCGTTCTATGAGCGGTATCGAGATGAGTACATGTCGAACCTGTTTTCCATCAGCGCGGACGGCACGTGGGACAAGTGGCTGGAATTCTGCCTGCGCGGCACGATTGACCGGGCGAAGGACGCCATTCGAAGATGCGCCCGACTCAATCAGCTTCGCGGCCAATTCGACTCCCGCATAGATGCTCACACGCCGCGGACTCATCGCATCGTGGAGTCGCTGTTTCATTCCCCATTCATCGACATTCCCTCGGTGGCGGAGCGTTTCCATGTTCAATATGCCACGGCGCGAAGCGATTTAGAAAAATTGGTCAACGTCGGAATTCTCAAAGAGGTCGAGAATTACAGGCCACGATCGTTTTTTTCGCCGGAGATCATGGACATCGCTTATGGCGAACAAGACGAACCGCGGAAGTGACGCCGTCCAAATCGCAGGCTCGCACCAGCGGGCTTCGGCCGCATTGCGAGCAATCTCAGATTTCGGAACGATAAACGAATTCCGTCCGCTCGCCCGTCATTACGTTGTGAGTCGCCCGAACTTCACAGAGGACAAACGATGGCTCGAGGCATGGTCTGCACGGCGGTCGTCTTGATGTCCTTGGCTCAGGCCGGCTGCAATCGGTTGTCGTTCGGTGACCCGGTCGAGTCGATGACGCTCTATTCGCTCGACGGCCTTCACGAGGTTGACGAATGGGACAAGAAGCCCAGAGGCGAAGAGAAGGCGAAAGGCGAGTTGTTCCACCGCTTTCCCGTCCTCGGCAAAACCGAGATCACTTCGGCCGCCGACCGCAGCGCGATTCTGGCGGCCCTCAAAAGGGGCATCGCCAAAAGCGACGGCCGCGAGGCCAAATGTTTCTGGCCGCGGCACGGCCTGACGCTCGTGCAAAACGGCCGGCACATCGAGTTCGTGATTTGCTTCGAGTGCACGCAGCTCGAGGAGTACACCGAGGGCATTCCCGTTCGCAAGCCGACAGCCGACGCGGCCTCCGGCCTGCTCAATGAACACCTTGAGAAGGCTCACGTCCCGTTAGCAAAGTAGCCAACGTAGGGCCCGCCGAGGCGGGCTAGCTTGCCGCCTTTTTCGTGGGGTACGCTGCCAGCGTGCCCGTCTTTCGGTTTTTCAGTCCGATTCCCTGTGCCAGTGCCCGACGCCGGTCCCTCGCTCGGTCTTTTTGGCATTCAAATTTCTTTGACGGGCACGCTAGCAGCGTGCCCCACGACGGGGAGGCCCTTGCTTTGAGAGGATTCAAACGCATCATGGACTCGAATCGCTTGCCCTACGCTCTTCTCGCACCCTTCTGGCAATGTGCGGATTCAGTTTCGGGCCCACATATTCGAACGACGCCGTAAATCGGTTCGTGGCACGCGAGCGGGCGAGTTGCCGCAGGCCGGCATCACCCCGCGGCGCACGGCTCGGAGCGCGAATCAATCGCCAATTGGGCGAGCGGTTCTTGGCGGCGATTTCGCCCGGATGTCCCGACGCGCTGAAGGCGCGGCAGCCGAGTCCCGTCCACAGCGACGCGCAGAAGTCGACCAAAGCCTGGCCGATGCCCACTCCCTGAAAGTCGGGAAGGCAAACGGTGCGATGGTTGCGGCGGGCTCGGCGACCGTCGCGGAGCCGACCCACGAACGGCAGCCAGGCACTGAACGCCACCGGCCGGCCGTCGAGGAAGGCACAGAAACAGGTCGCCGTGCAGTTCAATTGACCGCTCAGATAGTGATGATTTCGGAACAACCGCCAAGCCGACGAATCGACCCGCGCAACCTCGAGCGAAATGCGGGGGCGGCCGCGCCTTTCTAACCTCCACTGAAAGTCGTCGGTCGCCGGCTCGTAAATCCAATCGGGGTCGAGCCACTCGACGACGTCGTAATGACACGTGACGGCCACGAACTGCCGCACGCGCGACGTGCGGCGGCGAATGGTTTTGGCAATCGCCGCCGAGCCGATTTGGGCGACCGTGCGGTCGACGACGGAGGTGAATTCGTCAATCACCACCAGCGGCGCCGCGCCGGCCAAGGCCCGCGCGATGGTGGCACGGAACTGCTCGCCGTTGGAGAGGACGCGAAACGGCCGCAGCCAGCTCGGCGGACTGCTGAAGCCGACCGATGACAATAAGAGCGTGATTTGCTTCATCGACAGGCCGTCCGGGAAGCCGTCGACAAGCGACCGGTCCTCGGGCCACTCGTAGCTGGAAACGAGGCTGTCGCCGAACGCTTCACGGGCGAGCGTCGTCTTGCCGCATCCCGATGGCCCGACGATGAGGCCAATCTGCCACGGTTGCTCTTCGATAGGCAGATTCACCGTGACCGTTGCAACCGGCGCATCTTGTGTCGGGTGATAACCTGGAGGCGTGGGCTTTCAGGAATTCACCAAAACGGCGGGGGTGCGGAGATGGCGAAATCACGCGATGCGGCGAAGGAGAGGTATTGGCGGGAGGCGATTCGGCGGCAGGAAGCCAGTGGCCTGGGAACGAAGCGGTTCTGTGCCCAGGAGGGGATTTCCGAACACCGGTTCTATTGGTGGCGACGAACCCTGCGTCAGCGCGGTCGGCACCGAGCCCGAGCGTCGGGGGACGGCGTGGCGGCGGACTCGGGCCGTGATCGCGGCGGCCAGGGGGATACCTCTCCTTTCCTTCCCATCGCTCTTCCCTTTACCGTCGGAGCCCCGATCGAGATCGTTCATCCGCGTGGCCATGTCGTTCGCGTTCCGGCGAGTTTCGACCCGGTCGCGTTCAAGCGGATTCTGGCCGTGCTCGACATCTCGGCGGGTTCCTCCGGGGAGGAATGACATGATCGCCATTTCCGCCCAGACCAAGCTGTACCTCGCCCGGGACGCGACCGACATGCGCAAGAGCTTTCGAGGACTGATCCTGCTGACGGAAGGGGTGCTCCGACAGAAACCGGTCTCGGGCCATCTGTTCGTGTTTCTCAATCGCCGCCAGGACTTGATGAAGATCCTGTATTGGGACGGGTCAGGTTTTTGCATTTGGTACAAGCGATTGGCGCGTGGAAGTTTTCAAAGGCCGCCGGCCGTTGCCGGGGAGGAGCGACCCGGTTTGGAATTGAGTACGGCCCAGTTGTCGCTGATGCTGGAAGGGATTGACCTGACGTCGGCACGGCAACGGCTCCGTTTTCGGCGATTTCCCACCGAATCGACGGCCAGGCGTGGCGACGGATTTTGAGCTTTCCCGCTTCAGCCGGATCGCGATAATCGGGGCCTTGCTGACCGAGCAGATCACGCATGCAAGGAGGCATGGCGATGGTCTCCACGCCCGTGGAACTCCCCGACAATCTTCCGGCTTGCCATGCCATCATCCTTCGGCAGGCGGAAGCCATTGAGCGACTCGAAGCACGAATCGAGCAACTCAACCGGGACCTGGCCAGCCTGAAACGACAATTGTTCGGCTCGCGTCGAGAACGATTCGAGCCCGGCCACGGAGAAGATGCGTGACCGCTGCAACGAGCGCGGGTTGGCGGTAGCCAGGCGCGGCCATCCTCACGAGGCAAATCGAGCGCGACGTGATAGGGAGCGGGAGTCCGGTCGAGTGGGGTTGGTAGAACTCGGGGGGCGATTAGCCGCTGGGGACGGCGGACCGTCGCCGGGCGCGTCGCTGGCGTTTTCGGGCGGCAGCGGCATGCGATTCTTGGACACGCTGCCTGACGCGGGCTTCCGGATGGTTTTCGATCCAGCGATCGGGCAGAAGCGATTCCAGTTCGGCCGGCGTCGCGGTGCGGATCCGGCGGAAGACATCCAGCAAGTACGCCTGCACGTCGATGTTGTGCCGCTTGCAGGTCATCGTCAGCGTATAGAAGACGGCCGCCGTCTCGCCGGCGTGTTCGTTGCCGAAAAACAGCCAGGCCTTTTTGCCCATGACCGGACCTTTGATCATGGCTTCGGTCCGATTGTTGTCGATCGGGATTCGGCCGTCTTCCAGAAATCGCTCGAAGGCTTCCCAGCGATTGCGGAGGTAGTTGATCCCGGCGCGAAGCGGCGATTTGGGCAACTCGTCTTGATCCCGCGCATCAAGCCAGGCCTTGATCCCCGTTACGATCGGCCGGGACTCGGCCTGACGCAACACCAGGCGCTCGTCGTCCGTCATGTCCCGGCGCGATCTTCGATGTCGTACAGCTTTTGAATCTCCCCCAAGATCCAGGCCGCTTGCGGATGAGGTCCCGCCTCGATCAACGGCTCGAATTTGCGACGGGCGTGAGCCCAGCAACCCACAGCGATGATGCGATTTTTTGAAGCGGCAGCAATCAACTCGTAGCAGATGTAGGCGTCCGACTGGAGGTAGCCTTTGTAGTTCCCCACGATCCGACGAACATTCTCTTCGTCCTTGTGCGAGGCAAAGGCGAAGCACACATAAGGGTGGGCGGCGTCTCCGTACTGGGCGTACAGGTAGGCGCTGCGCGTGCGGCCGAGTTCGGGGCAGAGGATGTCACATGGCGTCTCATCGATGCCCTGCACCCAGGATTGCGTCGTCCGTTCTCGCATCAGCTCGACCAACGGCAGCGCGATGCCGGCCAAGCCCCGCATCCAACGCCACTGCGTCGCGCGGTGAATGGAGAAACCGACTCGCGCCAGAATGTCCTCTTCCCGGTAATACGGAATGTGATCGGCGAAACGACTGGCTGCCAGGTAGGCCAGAAACGCCACTCCCAAATAGCAGCGATCGATGAGCGGCTCGGGCGCGGACGCCGCCACCAAGCGGCCCTGGCCGGTCGCCTCATCCTCCCAGGCGATGACTTCTTCATAGTGCTCCAGCACCCGCACCCGTGCCTCTTGCAGTTCCACTTCTTCCCGAACGAAACGGAAGAAACGCTTCGCCCGAGGGTTATTCCACAATTCCGGCGGAACGTCCCGCTCGTCGAGCCGATGCAGGACCTTTTCACGCGGAATCGAGGCGTCCAGGACTCGCTTTTGCCGGCCTTGGGACGTACGTCGCGTTGGGCCCGCAGCCGTTGCGGCGAGCAACTCACTCGCGGACGGCCTGCCTTCCATGACGAGCATGCCGCGATTCATCGCGGAGGCTTCCGCGGCGGCTTGACCTGCCGCATCTTCTCCGTGGCCGGGCTCGAATCGTTCTCGACGCGAGCCGAACAATTGTCGTTTCAGGCTGGCCAGGTCCCGGTTGAGTTGCTCGATTCGTGCTTCGAGTCGCTCAATGGCTTCCGCCTGCCGAAGGATGATGGCATGGCAAGCCGGAAGATTGTCGGGGAGTTCCACGGGCGTGGAGACCATCGCCATGCCTCCTTGCATGCGTGATCTGCTCGGTCAGCAAGGCCCCGATTATCGCGATCCGGCTGAAGCGGGAAAGCTCAAAATCCGTCGCCACGCCTGGCCGTCGATTCGGTGGGAAATCGCCGAAAACGGAGCCGTTGCCGTGCCGACGTCAGGTCAATCCCTTCCAGCATCAGCGACAACTGGGCCGTACTCAATTCCAAACCGGGTCGCTCCTCCCCGGCAACGGCCGGCGGCCTTTGAAAACTTCCACGCGCCAATCGCTTGTACCTCGTGTCACAAAACGCCCTTTCCGATTGCATCACGGGACTGGTTGGCAAGCGACCGGTGCTTTCGCCTGACATAAACGAGGTGCTTTTAGTCTAGCCTTTCCGAGCCTTGGGAGTGACCAACTCGGGATTTCGTTGGGCCGTGTACGAGTTGGATTGGACCTTAAGCTTTTCGAGGCGTTTCAGCTCATCCTTGTCCGCCCAAACGATCCAGTGCTTTCCCGAGCGTGTCTTGCGTGAATGGACCCAGCCTTGTGTTGTCCAGTAATAGACCTTGGGGATGGGTGCCTCCAGTCGCGCAGCCAGGTCGCGGATCCACCACTCATCGAGGCCGAGCAGATCGTCGCGATAGAGTTCTCCCATCAAGCCTAGCCGCTGCATGAGGGGGAACAGGGCGCCGAACAGTGAAGGCGCCCGGCGGCGCGGTGGTACGAAGCCTTCCTGGTTCAACCGTTCGACGATCGCCGGTACGCTCTTGCCTTCTTGATGCAGCGTCTTGATACTCGCGATCAGCAGGTCGTAATCGCGCAGTTGCGTGTAGCGGCCCACCGGACGGACTATTTGATGCTGGCTCGTAAAGCCACCGTGCCAACGAATCGAAACGTCCACATGCTCGCTGTTCTGTTCGACATGCACCACCACCTGATCGACAAGGCAACGCACGATGGCCTTCCGATCTTCGGGAGTCGTATGCGGCGCATTCCAAAGTGCAGACATGTTCTGGGTTGCGGCTCGGATGCGCTCGGCGTCAGAGTCGCTCAAGCTCGCTGGCGTCGATACCAGGAAGCGGTCATATTCTTCGCGGAGCTGACGCTGCTGACATAACGAATCTTCCCAACGCCGTTCGAGCGTCCGCGCCACCAGGCGGTTCTCCGGTTCGACGCTCTGATACTGACGCTCGGCGCGCTCTGACTCGTACTGGGCTCGCGTAGACGCTGCCGCCAATGTTGGTGAAGGCGATCGCGTTCTTGTTGGATCTGGGCCGCTGCTTGCAGACTCAAGTCAAGTGCGGCCGGCTCCAGGGCGCGGAGCACTTGTTGGGCGACCAACTCGTCCACCGGCGGCGCTTTCAGCCCAAAGCAAGGCTGTTCGCGATCTTCAAAATGTCGCGAATCCTCAAGCCGGATTCGTCCCACACCAGCAAGCAGTGGTGACGGCTGACGAGCGGAATTTCGATCTGCAGGTCACAGTCATGGTCGCGGCCGACGAGCAGCTTGCCCGGCGGGAGCGAGATGAACTCCCCGCAACGAGACCCGGTCAGAAGCTTCAGTCTCACATCCATTGTGCGACCCGACGGCCGAACCGCGATCCAAGACGTTCCCGGCGATATGGACATCTGTTCTGAGAATCCTACCCATGCCGCCTCGCGCTTTCCAGAATTTCTTCCGTTCGGCAGTTGGCGTCGGGCCAGCCGCAGCGGCGGCAATCGGGGCTGGCAGCGATGCGTGACGGGCGCGATGTGGCGCAACTCGTGGGGCGAGCTGCCAGCTTGCCCGTGCAAATCCAGTCGCGGCTCAGCCGTGTGATGTGCGAACTCGCCTGTAGGCAGGCATGCCTTCTGTGATTTCATGTTCGCGTTTTGAAATCAGTCCGAGCACGGGCAAGCTTCCCCAGTTTCATAGGGCAGGCTCGGCCGGCCGCCCGTCGTTAACCTCCAGCGGTCACGAATCGCCAGGCAGTTTTGAACCACAAAGAACACCAGGCACACAAAGAGGGGAAAGGCCAAATTCGTGCGGAGGAGCGAACACTTCCAACTCATCGCATTGCCGATCGTTGGTCGCCGTTCTTCCTGGTCCTGCTTTGTGACCTTTGGGTCCTTTGTGGTTTCCCCGTGTTTTAATTGAGCGAATCCCGGCTGCCGCCTAATGGCCCGTCTATCGCTGTCAGATCTCGTTGCCAACCGTTTTCCCAGCCGTCGCATGTTGGTGCCTGCAGATTCTTTGTCGCTGGAGATCGATGTTGAAGGGCAGAGGGCAGAGGGCAGAGGGCAGAGGGCAGAGGGCAGAGGGCAGGGGGCAGGGGGCAGGGGGGTGCGGGCAGAGAGAAAGACTGCCTGATTCATCCTGCATCCCGCCACGAGTGGATCTCCGACCTTCCGCCTTCATCCTTCTCTTTCTAGGTGTCGCGCCGCGGCGGGACACCTCGACAAACGAAGACGGAATTATGCACTTGGCAAAGCGTACGGTGGCAGTCGGTTCCCGTCAGGGCGCTGGCTTCTGTGGGTCGCTCGGCTTCGGCAGGCGAGTGACGAGCAATTCCCAGCAGAACCCAGCGAGCGAACCGAAAACGACGAAGACGATCGCTCTTCCAAGTAGGGGTTCGTCCATGGCGGGAGTAAGGACGCCAATCAAAAGTCCCGCGAAAGCGCCGGAGACGATTCGCAGACGAAGGGCGATCGCCCAAACAAGCCCGATCGCGGCTCCCGTTGCAATTCCGAAGACGGACCACAACGTCCAGTCCGGAACGACGGCGATCGCAAGTAATGCGATTGCAATCGTAAAACCTATTGCCACACGGTAGCGCATCGCATCACTTCTTCCGCCGCCCAGGCTTGCCTCTTATTGCGGCTCGCCGATCGCTCTTTGCCAGGTGTCGCATGCCGGCCGCTCTCGGACAGCCATCAGATTTTCATCCTCTTCTTCTGCCCTCTCCCCTCTGCCCCCTGCCCGCTTCCCTCAACTACAGCGTTCCAACCACGACGCAATCAAGAATCAATCCAACTCATCCCAGGTCGGCCAGCGGCCGGTGAACAGCCAATCGAAGATGTTACTACTCAACTCGCGGCTTCGGGAATGAGTGATATAAACCTGTTTTCCTCCCGGGCCGATCGTGATGGGCAGGCGGGCCGAATCTTCCGAGGGGAAGACCACCAACTCCAGGGCCCACTCGAGCGCGACGTAGTTTCCCTCGAAGCTGTACGGCCCGCGCGGCAGCGTCAGCGGGATCCGCTTGCGCTCGGACTGTGAAGCGTCGAGGGAGACGGCGTCGACGATCTTGAGATCCTGCGTTGCGTCCCCATAAGTGTTCCACACGACCCGCAACTCGATCGTGTCGGGTTGGGCGTCGAGATCCCAGGCCGCATCGACTTCGATCGTCGCTCCCGGTTCAAAGGACCGGATTTGGTCCTTCGTTTCCAGCGATAGCTGGCTCATGCGGCGTCACCGTGAGAAGGAATTCGGTCTTGATCCGAGGCAACCACGCAACTCCGGCGCGGACCTCAATCGTCCAGGTGATGGAATTGTGGGCGGACTCGAAGGAGTGCATCGTGTTGGTGGGAAAGACAAACTGGCGCTCGCCGGCGCTCACCTGGTCGGGTGAGTTGCTATGAAACAGCAGCTTCTGGTGAAACACGCCTGAACGGGTATAGGCGGTCCGGCGGAGCTGGTGAACGGTCTGTTCGACTCCCTTCAACGAGATCTGCAGCGAGCGGAGGCGTTCGGTCCGTCCTGTGAAGTGCCATTTCAATCGGGCCGCGCCGCCGAGCGGAACCTGTCCCGGTTTGAGCTCGAGCGTCGGATGCGGACCGAAGAGGCCCACGATTCGCCTTCCCAGGAAAAACGTGCCGAGGAGGCAGAGCGTCGAATAAGGAACCAGAATGATGAGGAAGAACGCAAAGTTGAACCCTGGCATCAACCAGATGCCGACCACTATGGCATCCAGGGGGAGGAAGAGAACTGCATAGAGGGCGATCGCTTGGAGCGGGCTGGGATGCGGCTCGAGAATCGTGGGACCGTGGAGGTTTCCGAGGCTCGCTAAACTGCGTTTCTTTCTCCGCGCATGGACGGTCGAGCCAACCGCCGCGACAACCAGGCCGACGCCCGCGAGGGGAAACAGCAGGACCAACCAGAGATACGACACCTCGTCAGGCATCGTGTTGACGAGGGCCGCTTGCTGGGGGTCGGCCGGGTTTACGTAACAGGTTGACGGTTGTCCGGCGGGGTGTGCCCGCACGGCCGGTTTTCCGGGAACGACGTCGTCGAAAAAGTAGTGCGCGGACTGGTAGTGCGCACCTTGGAAGTCGTACGTGTAGGTGATCTCGCCTCTTTTCCTGCCGACATGCACCACGCTCGACACGATCGTGCACGGCGTGGCGATCCAGGATCGAACCTCGATCAGTTCGAGCCAAATGTGGTAGGAAAGGATCACGGGAAGGAACAGCAGGCCCTCGAGAATGATCCAGGCGAGGACGGGGGAGATTCGCGTGGGCGTGGCGACGCCGATTGAGATTGCGGTTTCTTGACCGGGGGCCGGGGGCGGCCCGTGCTCTGTGACCTCGTGTCGGTGCCCATGGTGGCGCCTGCGTGCCATCGCTCCACGGTATCACGACGCCTTCAAAGATTGCGAAAGTTTTCCGTGCGACGGCCATTTGACGAAGGTCGAAGATCCGCCCGTGGCGGGATGAAGGATGACAGTAGTTCCCAGTTTGACTCATGCGTCTAAGTCGACGTAAGGCTTGGAACCATCGTGCAATTGGGCGACCACTTCGAGGGCGATCCATTCGAGCATGCGGCGGAGTCGCAATTTTTCTTGGTGAAGCGTCATCGAATCTCCGTACCCTTCAGCCAGCATGGTTTCGTGAATCCACACCCAGACATTCCGCAGCAGAAGCGCGACCACGACGAATAGCAGCCGCAGATGGGGATCGCGGGTGCAGGTGTAGATGCGCGCCTGGCGGGCTTGGCGGTAGCTCGTCTCGATACCGAAGCGTGTCCGATACAGTTCGCGGATCTCCCGTGGGGAACCGCTGACTCGCCAAGCGGCAAACAGGAGCTTTTGTTGCTTGTGTTTGCCGTCTTTGCGGTTCTTGTGAGTCCGGTAGGCCACATAAACCGAGACTGTCACCGACTGCTTCTTGTTCTTCAACGTGTGCAAGTAGCATCCGACGTTCTGACGTCGGATCCAATGCAGGCCCCGGAGTTTCCGCCGCTTCTTGGGGATTCGTCCCCGAAACATCACCGGCATCACGAAGGGAATCTGTTGCTCTTGTAAAAACCGCGTGACGGTGACGTTGAAGAAGGCGCGATCCAACAAAAAACGTCGGATTTTCAGCTCTTTTGCGCGGATTGTCGCCAGCAGGCGATTCAACGCCGTGACCGTCGTTTCGTGTCGCCGCACCCAGGTGGCGGCCAAAGTGTAGCGCACTCCGTGGGAGACAATGCAGGCGGTGGCGTAGGCATGGAATTTTGTGGTTCCCTGTCGCGGCTTGCCGTAGTAAATCTCGTTGCGGCTGCGCTTCGGCTCCCCGTAGTAAGGCACCAAGTGCCAGTCGATCGCCACTGTCCAAGCGCGACGCTGGAGGCGCCGCGGCAGATGATCCGTCAGCGCAGCATTCAACCGCTTCTCCAGAACCCGAAGCGTCTTGGGCAGTCCCGCCTCCAACGCGCCCATCACGCTGGTGTCCGACGGAGCGTTCGCCAAATCCCGACAGGCCGCGAACACCGAGATCGTTTGCGCGGCTGGCGCAAGACGATGTTCCAGACAACCGTCGCCGTACATTTCGGCCCTCGATCCTTCAACTGCATCGAGTTGATCAGCCAACTCAGGGCCCACTGATGAACCTCGCTACTCGATATGGTATTTCTGTTCCTTGAACGCATGAGCTCCCTCCTTGGGCTTCTGGTTCTCTACACAAACCAGTCTGAGGAGGGGCCTTGCGTTCCTCAACGTCAACAGGCCGACTTGGAACTACTGGATGAATAAAACCCGCGGCCTATGGCCGCCTGATTCAACCCGCCACGGGCGGATCTCCGACCTTCATTCCGCCGAAGGGCGGATTCAAAGCAACGCTTCCGCCTTCATCCTTCCCTGGTGCTTGCCCCACGGAAATTGCCAAAACAGGAGCAAGCTGGCTGCTTGCCCCACGACGGCGAACCGCCACAATGCATCGGTGTCGCATCCCAATTGTTTCCTCGCAGTCACCTCCCGGAAAACTCAACAGGCATCGGCATGACGAAATCGTTAATTCTCCTTCAGCGGCTTGAAGCGAGTTGGTCGCCCGTGTCTATGAGCGACGACAACCGCCAGCTGTTGGAGACTGAATTGAATGACACGCTCACAGCAATCGCCAATTGCGATTCCCTCGAAGCGGCCGAACCACTGCTGAGGGGCGATTTGGAGGAGATCCAAGGAGTCCTCGCAACATTGTGGTGCAGGCGCCACGTCGAGTTATCCGAAAGGCAGCGGGAAATCGTCAGAGAGTTCGACCGCTGCGACGATCCAGAAGTTCGCCGCATCGTTTTCGAGAATATCAAGCACTCTCGATTTCCGTGGTGCACCGAATCGTCGGCGGGCCAGAGCGATGTGTGACAGGTGCGAGGTGGCGCAAACTCGTGGGGCGAGCTGCTAGCTTGCCCGTGTCAATCAGTTGGCGTCGCAACGGGGCGACGTTGGAACCCGGTGGTAGGCAGACATGGCTTTCGTGATTCCATGTTTGCCTTTTGAAATCAATCCGAGCACGGGCAAGCTAGCAGCTCGCCCCACTGAAATTGCCAAAACACGGGCAAGCTGGCGGCTTGCCCCACGACGTCGGCTTTCTTCCGGTATAATTGGGGTGAAGGCGTCGCGGTCTTGGTAAAGAAAAAAGGGGGCTCCATGCGATTGGTTGGCGTGCTTGCGGTGGCTGCGTTGGGCGGACTGTGGCCCTCTGTGGCTTTTGCTCAAGAGATTGCCGAGGGGGAGCGGATTGTCACGATTCGCGATGCTCCCTTGCGTCCAGCAACGACACGACCGGAACGGTGCCGATGGGGAACATCCTCGACGTCAAGCACGTCAACGGCGAGTGGTATTGGGTGACCTGGACGCAGCACAAGACGGCCAAGGGCTGGATCAATCGGGCCGACGTCGTGGGGTTCTTCCCGGCGCTGGAATACTTCAACGAGGAGATCAGGCGCGAGCCGACGGCTCGGGCTTACAACGCGCGGGGCGTGGCCTATTTCGGCAGGGGCGATCTCGACCCGGCCATCGCCGACTTCAACGAGGCCATCAAGCTCGATCCGAAACTGGCGGCGGCCTTCGACAACCGCGGCCTGGCGTGGGGGCGGAAGAAGGAATACGAGAAGGCGATTGCCGACTATGGCAAGGCCATTCGACTCGATCCCAAGTTCGTGAGCGCGTGGAACGACCGGGCGTGGGAAGAGGCGACGGCCATCGAGCCGAAAATTCGCGACGCGAAAAAGGCGGTCGCGGATTCGACCAAGGCCGTCGAGCTGGCCGGGTCGAAGGACGACCCGATGCTGTTGACGACTCTGGCTGCTGCCTATGCCGAGGCGGGGGATTTCGAGACGGCCGCCAAGTGGCAGGCCCGCGCGGTCGAGCTGGCTCCCTCGGCGGAGCAGAAGACGGACTGGCAGTCGCGGCTCGAGCTGTATCGGGGACGGCAGGCTTATCGCGAGAATTGAGTTTGGCCGCCGAAATTGGCCCCATTTTGCGCAGAAAATGGGGATGCCAGAAATGGCATTAAGTCATTTATGCGAAACATCATGCGTCGAAAAATCGCGCTGATTTTTCTGTGGTCGGCCGCTTGGCGATTTCTTGGCGTAACCCCTCTGCTGGATGTGGCTTAGATATTTTCTGGCGCGACGCCGACCCCCCGGTGCGGCACAGAAAAATCGAAAAAACGCCACGCGATTGGGTCGCAAAATATTACAGCGTATATGGTTATATTCCCGTCCGCTGGCGCGTCATTCCGGGCGAAAATCGCATAAAAATGGGTGGAAATGCGCGCGAAAAAAAGCCCGCCGGAGGGCTCCGGCGGGCTTCGAGGGTGAGAGCGACAGGTGTATTTGCCGCCCGAGTCTTAGAGCGCGTCTCCGTGGCGGATTGCCCGATCACAGATTGCGCTGTCATTTGGGCATCGATGTGATACCGATGCCGCGAGGGAAACGGAACCAAACAGGGGGGAAGGATCGTTGGGTCGGAACATCATTTGTCGTTTGGGGGCCGGTGAGTTGAGTAGGCTCACTCGGCCGAACGGTCCCGCTTAACCTCGCACTGGAACGCTTACACGGCGTTCCCGTTCAACCGACTACTTCTGGGCGTCGGCCACGGAGACGCTTGCCGAGGTGTTCGGGGCCTCGCCATTCGTCGCCCGGTTCCGAGCCATCCAGCCATTGACCAACACGGCCGAGGGCACCCGTTGAGAGACTTGGGCACTCGCCGCGTCGCTGGACTTTCGTTGGGGAATCAACATCTGCTTGTTGCCGAGATCGCTGGGAGCGGTCTCGTTGAGCAGTTTTTCGTCTTCACGTTCGAACTTGTTTTTCTCGTGCTCCTTGCCGGCTTCGTAAGCGTGCCGCTCGACGGCTTTCAGCTCGCTGCGACGCATGCCGAGGCGATCCGGTGTCGGGCCGAGGGCCGTGGCCGTTCCGCCGATTAGGGAGCCGGACGGCACCCAGGCGACGCTCGTGCCGATGGGGATCGTGCGGTACACGGTGACCGGCCGCTGCACGGTGATTTCCTCGGGGACCATCACCACGCGGCTGATGGGGACTCTCTGAACGGTGTGGAATTGCTCCATGCGAGTGACGTTGTAGGTCACGGTGCGCACCGAATGCTGGGCGACCATCCGCGTGACGGGGACGCTGGTGGTGATGTAGTTGGGGACCCACTGGCGGTGATACTGGACCGGCGGGGTGAAGGCCATCCGCATTTCGTAGCCCGTCCGGTTCATCCAGCCAATCAGGCCGGGATTCGGATCGTACTGACAGGGGGAACAGCGGGGCGTGCACTGGGCATAGGTGTGCCAGCAGCCGGCGTCGCGGGTCTGCTGCACGAATTCGGTGACCGGCTGATAGGTGCAGGTCGGGATCTGAGCGGTGCGTTGTTCACAGATGGGACGGCACTCGGTCACCGGCTGTTCGATGATTTCCGTGTGGACGACCGGCTTCATCACCGTGCAGTGGTGCGGTTCGTAGGTCGTGACGGGGACGGTTTGATAGCAGGGGACGCTGACCGGCTGCATGCAGGTGACGGGCGGAGCCGCACAGCAGCTGACGGGGGCGGGGGAGCAGCTGGGGCAGCAGCCGTTTCCAGCGGGGTTCCACCCTTGGGCGTGGGCCGCAACTGCCTGGGCGAGCAGTAGAGACACAGCACCTAACGAAGGGGCGACGCGAGACATGCGTTGAGACATGTGCACCTTCCTACCAGAGAGTCGAATTGGGAGAGGCAGACGTGAGAGTGACGGGACACTCACAGCGGGGTTAGCAGTAGAGGCCCGCGGGACCCCGCCGCGTGAGGCGGAGGTGTATCCAAATGTTTTTTTTTGGTCAAGTCCGGCCGGCGGAATGCCGATAAGGGGAGCCCGCGCCGCGACGAGCGGTCGTAAATTGCCGTAAGTCTGCCCCCCGATCAGCCCGTGGGCGCAAATGACAGAACGGTGGTCCGCGCGCGAACCTCTTTTTTAGTGCGCCCGTGCGCGGTTTATTCGCCCCTCAGCCCGCGGACTGCCCCCCTCGCCTCACGCCAGGCCGGAACGCCGCTGGCGGAGCTGGTCGATGGCGACTGCCGTCACGATCACGATGCCCAACACGACGTCCTGCACGGGGTTACTGAGACCGAGCAGGGTGCAGCCGTTGTCGATCACCCCCATCACGGCGGCTCCGGCCACGGTCCCCAGGATGGAGCCGCGGCCGCCGTTCAAGCTGGCGCCGCCGATCACGACGGCGGCGATCACTTTGAGCTCCATCCCCACGCCGGAGACGGGGCTTCCCACCGACAACCGCGAGAACTGGAACACGCCGGCGATACCGAAAAACAGCCCCGCCACCGAATAGACGGCGATCTTCATCCCCCGCACATTGATGCCGCACAAGCGGGCCGCCATTTCGTTGGAGCCCATGGCAAACAGGTGCCGGCCGAAGACGGTGTAGTGCAACACGGCGGCCGTGACGGCGGCGAGCGCCAACGCCACCCAGACCCCGCGAGGGAAATAGCACACGAGCGCGTCCTGGCGAATGCTCAACAGGTCCTCGAGCCACTGCGGGACCTGCGTCACCCGATCGGGCCGCACGGTCGTCTCCTTGGCGAGCATGTTGGCCACGCCGAGATAGAGCCGCATCGTGCCGAGAGTCACAATGAATGGCACGACGCGGAGCCAACTGATGACGAGGCCGTTCACGAATCCGCAAATCGCGCCGGCCGCCACCGCCAGGAACACGGCGGCCCACGGGTTTAGCGGCTTGAGCCGATCACTGATCAAAGCCGAGGCGAGCACCGTGGCACACAGGGCGAGGCCCGTCCCGGCCGAGAGATCGATTCCGCCCGTGATCACAATCAGCGTCATGCCCAGAGAGGCGACGACAATGATGGCCGTCGGCGTGGCAATGGTGCGGGCGTTCTGGGCGGTGAAAAACGTGGCGTCGCTCCCGTTCTTCCACTGGTTAGCGACGCCGAAGCACGCGATGACGATGCCCAATGCCAAGAGCGGTCCCAAGGCGCGGCTCGCCGCCTTGAGAGAACGGAGCGTCCCGCCGTCGTGCGGCTGCAGACGCGGCGCGGCGGGCGGAGAGGGTGAAGGATCGCGGGGCGACGGGGACACGGACATCAGTCGACCATCAATCCTCGAATTGCTGCGGTTTCAGGAGCTTCTGGATGCGGGGCTCGTTGAGATTTTCGGGCGTGGCCACGGTCTCCCCCGTGTCGATCCGCTTGGGGACTTTCTCGCCCTTGAGGTGCTTGTGCATCGCCATCACGGCTTCGTAGCCGATCTTGACCGGATCCTGCAGCACGATGCCGGAGACTTTTTTGGCGGCCAGTCCGCGGAGGAGATCGGGATTCGGGTCGAAGGCGATGAAGGCCACCTTGCCGTCCAGCTCCGTCTGCTCAAGGCGCGGAACGTGCCGGTCGCGTTCGGCTCGCAGACGGCGAAGATGCCGTTGACCTCTTTTTTGAACTGGTTGAGGATCTGCGTGGCCTTGCCGAGTGAATCCTCGGGCGTCGTCCCGGAGTATTGGTCGGACGAGATGACCTTGATATTCGGGAACTCTTTTTTGAGCGTGTCGAGATATCCCGCCTCGCGGCGTTCGGTGCTCTCGCTCCCCTGGTAATAACGGAGCAGAATCACGTTTCCCTTGTTGTGCAGAACTTCGGCGATCCGCCGGGCGGCCAGCACGCCCCCCTGGTAATTGTCGGTGGCCACGAAGCTGACGATCTTCGATTGATCGTCGATGCCGCTGTCGAAGATGACGACGGGGATTTTCTCTTGCACCGCCTCGTTGACGTATTCGACCAAAGCTTGCGAGTCGTTCGGTGCCAGGCAGATGCCATCAACTTTGGTGGTGATAAAACCCTGCATCACCTGGATCTGGGTCTCGCGATCGCTCTCCAGGAGCGGACCTTTCCACAGGATCTCGACGTCGCCCAGCTCTTTCGCGGCGTTGGCCGCCCCGGCGTGGACCGACTTCCAGAATTCGTGCGTCGTCCCCTTGGGAATCACGGCGATCCGCAGTTTGCGCGAACCGGCGGCCTCTTTGGCTGCCGGGGCAGCACCCGGCTGTGACGCACTTCCCGACGAAGACCCCTCCTGACAGCCTGCCGCCAGCACAAGCAGCAGGCCGACGCCCAGCAATCGAAACGGCATTGGATACCTCTGGAATTGGGCCGCAGCCGACGACTTGTGGGGTGACTGCGGCAAAAAGTCATCGTAGCACGCGCCTCCCTGAGGTCCAAGTGGCCGCGCGACACTCCGAATTTCACAGACCCTTCACGAAGGCTCCGTGATATCGAGGGCGCGATTACGCCTTGTCTTGGAATACTGTACGATGCCGGCCATCCCTTTTGCGCATTTCCCGGAAAACGTGAATGGTCCAGACTCCAACCGCCGTTTCTACCCCCGCCCCCGTGCCTTCGGCGGATCCGCGTCCCACGCTCTGGCGGGATCCGACCTATCACGGGATGAACTTCACGCAGTTCTTCGGAGCCTTCAACGACAATCTGTTCAAGCAACTGGTGCTGTTGATCTGCGTCAACTATGCGGCCAGCCAGGGGGGCGACTATCAGCAGTACGCGCAGGCCCTCTTTGCGATACCGTTCGTCCTCTTCTCCGGATTCGCGGGTTATCTGGCCGACCGCATCAGCAAGCAGAAGATCGTCGTGGCGATGAAGGTCGCGGAGATCGCCGTGATGCTGGCCGGCTTTCTCGCGTTTCACTCGAGCTTCGGCCAGTTGGGATGGCTCTTATGCGTCGTTTTTCTGATGGGGACGCACAGCGCCTTTTTTGGTCCGTCGAAGTATGGAATTCTCCCCGAACTTTTCCGCGAGAGCGACCTGCCGCAAGTCAACGGCATGATCCAAATGACGACCTTTCTGGCCATCATCTGCGGAGCGGCGCTGGCCGGCTTCATCAAGGAGTGGTTTTCGGACCGCCTGTGGCTGGGAAGCGCCATGTGCATCGGGATTGCCGTCATCGGCACGCTGACGTCGCTGTTGATTCGCCGCACGCCGATTGCCCGGCCCGGCCTGCCGTTCACGCCGGGGGCCTTGTTCATCAGTGCCGAGACATGGCGGATGTTCCGCGCCGACCGGCCGCTATTCCATGTGCTGTTGATCTCGTCCCTCTTCTGGTTCCTGGGGGGCGTGATCCAGCCGTCGGTCAACGCCTTCGGGACGCTGCAGATCCATTACGGAGCGGCCCGCACGAGTGCCATGGTCGTCTGCATGGCGGTCGGCATCATGTTCGGCTGCCTGTGGGCCGGCAGCGCATCGCGGGGGCGAATCCGTTTTGGCTTCGTGACGCTGGGGGCCTGGGGGATCGTCGGCTGCCTGTCGGCTTTGGCGCTGATCGGGGCCCGCGAGGGAACGGTCGTCGGGAGCGATCGAGCGCCGGCCGATTCGACGGCGGCCAGCCTGCCGGCGGCCGCGGCGGAAAGCGCCTCCCTCGCAGCCACGTCGACGGCGCCCGAGTCGTTTGTCGCGGTGTTAATGCCCAGTAGCCGTTTCGAGACGATTGTGCGAGGATTGCTCGCGGGGATCGGGCTCTTCGCCGGTTTCTTCTACGTGCCGCTGGCCGTCTTCATGCAAGCGCGTCCCCCGGCCGAGATGAAGGGACGGATGATCGGGGCGATGAACCTGGTGAACTGGATCGGCATCGTGCTCTCAGCCGTCTTTTATGGAGTGGTCGAGATGCTCTGCGACCGCGTGCTGCATATCCGCCTGTGTTGGATGTTCGGCATGTGCGCGCTGGTGATGCTGCCGGTGGCTCTGTTTTACCGGCCGCACGTCCAACTGGCCGAACGCCCGGCCTGACAGGGCCGAGATCGCAGAGAATGGGACAATCCATGGGAAGCAATCGCCTGGCGACCGGTCTGATTCTTTTCCTCTGTGCCGGCCTCGTTGTGCCAGCCCAACACGCCGCGGGAGCCGATGCTTCCGATGTCACGCGCGTCTTGCCGGCGGGCAAAAAGCTCGACGATCCGCGTCTCGGCAAGCCGCTTACGGCGACCGACAAATACCATCCCTGGACGCCGCCCAAGACGAAGGCCGAGTGGGACAAAGAGTCGCAAGCGATTCGCGAGCGGATCCTCGTCGCGGCCGGCCTGTGGCCGATGCCCCCGAAGGAGCCGCTCCAGCCGGTAATCCATGGCAAAATCGACCGCGGCGACTACACGGTTGAGAAAGTCTTTTTTGCCAGCATGCCGGGGCATTATGTCTCGGGCAATCTCTATCGGCCGGCCCACGTCTCGGGCAAAGTCCCCGGCATCCTCTGTCCGCACGGGCACTGGAACGGCGGCCGCTTCAACGACGGGGGCGAGCGCCGCGGGCGATGGCAGATCAACCACGGGGCCGAGGCGACGATGGCTGGCGCCCGCTTCTTCCTGCAGGCGCGGATGGTGGAACTCGCCCGCTTGGGCTGCGTCGTCTTCCATTATGACATGGTCGGTTACGCCGACAGTCAGCCGATCGTGCACGGCAAAGGTTTCACCGATGCCGAGGCGGAATTGCGCTTGCAAAGCATGCTGGGCCTGCAGACGTTCAATTCGATCCGGGCCCTCGATTTTCTCTCGTCGCTTCCCGACGTCGATCCGACCCGCATCGGCGTGACCGGAGCCAGCGGCGGCGGCACGCAGACGATGCTGTTGTGCGCGGTCGACCCGCGGCCGGCCGTTGCGTTTCCGGCCGTCATGGTCTCGACGAACATGCAGGGGGACTGCGAATGCGAGGCGGCCGACCTGTTGCGGATGCGGATTAACAACATCGCCATCGCCGCTCTCTTCGCGCCCAAACCGCTGGCGATGAGCGGCGCCCGCGACTGGACGATCGACATCGAAACGAAAGGGCTCCCCGAACTCAAGCAGATTTACAGGCTCTATGGCCGGGCCGACGACGTCTACGCCAAATGCTTCCGCCAGTTCGGCCACAACTACAACCGCGTCTCCCGCACGCTGATGTACGAGTGGTTCAACGCCCACCTCGACTTGGGGCACAAGTCGCCAATCATCGAAGAAGATTTCTGGCCGCTTGGAGCCGAGGAACTGACAGTCTTCGATGCCGAACACCCGCGGCCGGCCGATGCGTTGCCCGCCGCCGAGCTGCGCAAAAAGATGACAGCCGTCGCGAAACGGCAGTTCGCCGACTTGCTCCCCAAAGATCAGGCGGGAGTGGCCCACTACCGCGACATCGTCGGGACGGCAGCCCGCGTGATGCTCGATGCCCACATCCCCGATCCCGACGCCATCGACATCGGCACGATCGGGCAAGAGGATCTCGACGGCGGCCTGCATCTGGTGAAGGGAATCGCCGTCCGCTCCGACGAGCACACCAAGCTTCCCTGGGTGCTCGTGCGGCCCGACGCGTTTAGCGGAACGGCCGTGCTGTGGCTCGACGGAGCGGGCAAGTCGCACCTCTTCGGCAGCGACGGTAAACCGACCGCGCCGGTCCGTAAACTTTTGGAGGCAGGCAACGCCGTCGTCTCGGTCGATCTCTTTCTCACGGGCGAATTCCTCGAGCCGGGCAAGCCGGTCGTCCTGCCGAAGGTCGACCACAAATACGCCGGCCACACCTACGCCTATAACCGCTCGGTGCTGGCCAACCGCGTCTACGACGTCGTGACGGCGGTCGCCGGCCTGCGAAAAAACGACCAGGTGCAAAAGATCGAGCTGGTCGCCACGGGCGAAGCCGGACCATGCGCCCTGATCGCGGCTGGCCTCTTGGGAGACCAGGTCGCCGGCGTTTTAGCCGATGCCAACGGCCTGAGCTTTGAAAAAATCCCCGCCGCGGGGAGCGCGACGTTCCTCTCCGGCGCGCTCAAATACGGCGGCCTCGGCGGCCTGGCCGCACTCGCCGCTCCGACAAAGCTCGCCGTCTTCGGAACGGCCGGCATCCCAGCCGAAGAACTGGCCTCGCTCTCAATCGTCTACAAAGCGGCCGGCGCACCGCTCACACTCGAAGCGAAGCCGCTGCGTGCTGAAGAGGTGGTCGAGCGTATGAAATGAGGACGGGGGGCGAGGGATAAAAAACCGGCCGCAGGCCGCGTCTCTGACTCATCCTTCATTCCGCCAGAGGCGGATCTTCGACCTTCCTAATGCGCCAGTCCGTCGAGAACGATGTCGACGATCTGCACGGCCACGTCGCGTCCCAGGTTTGTCTCCTCTTTGACGGTGGCGATCACCCACAGGTTGATCATGGCCTGCAGTGCCATGACCAGGGACTCCATCCGCTCCGGTTTGACGAGGCCGCGGGTGACGGCCCGCTGGCAGGCTTCGATCAGCAGGTCCTGCACCTGGCGCGTCATACTGACCAGCGACTCCCCGACCGCGCTTTCCTCGGGACCGAAAAAGACGGAGTAGAAGAACTTGGCAAAGTCGCGGTGCTCGCGACAATATTCGAGGTGGGCCCAGACGACCTCAACCAGGTGATCCCGCGACTCCCGCGGTTCGTCGACCACCGCCCGCAGCCGCAGGGCGAACTGGGAGAGGAACCGCGTCAGGACGGCCTCGTACAGCCCCTCCTTGTTCTTGAAGTAGTAATAGATCATCGGCTTCGTCACCCCCGCGGCCTCGACGATCTCGCGGGTGGAGGTGGCCTCGTATCCTTTGCGGGCAAACAGGCGGACGGCGGCCTGCAGGATTCCCTCGGCGATATTGGAAGAGATTTCGGCCGACATCGCTGCATCCTACCAGACTTCCACTGAACGACGACGTGCGACACATCCGCCGTCCGGCGCAATTTCCGTATCAGCCCTAGTTTTAGGTTGGCATTTTGAAAATCGGAAGCGTTTCCTACACTTGACGTGCCTGTTCTAATGGGAAATAGTTGCTACCTACCGGTAGGTAAGGTAGCGACTGTTACGAGAATCGAGCGCACCACCGATGAACAAACGTCGTCACTGGGCCGCGACGCCCGCTCTCTTTGTCGGAATTGCCATCGTCGGCATCGCCTGGACGCTGAGTTACGGCGGCCTGTCCGGCAGCAGTCGCGAATCGCTGCCGGAAGAGAGCAGGGGATCGGTCCCGCCGCCGGGGGCCATTGCCGTTACGGTCGCCCCGCTCACGCTGCGGCCCATCCATCGGATGGTGAATTGCGTGGGCACCCTCCACGCCTTCGAGCAAGTCACCGTGAGCGCGAAGGTCGAGGGGCGTGTCAGCAAGATCGCCCACGACGTGGGGGACCGCGTCAAACCAGGCGACCTGCTGCTGCAGATTGATCCGGTCGATTTCAATCTCTCGGTCCGCCAGGCACAGAGTGCTCTCGATGTCGAGCTGGCCAAGCTCGGCCTTACCACGCCGACCGCCACTTTCGACGTCAACAGCTTGCCCAGCGTCGTTGAGGCGGAAGCCAAAATGGAACGCATGCAGGAACGGATGGAGCGCGTGCGGACCCTCGTCGAGCGGGGCGCCATGTCCCGTGACGAGTTGAGCAACCTGACGAGCGACTTCCGCTCGCTCAAGGCCGAGCACGACAATCAGGTCCTCCTGGCGAAGAGCGGGCTGGCGACGATCCAGATGAAACAAGAGGCCCTCTCCATCGTCCGCCAGCAGCTCAAGGACGCGCAAATCGTCGTGCCGCAGCCCACGTTAATCCCCGCCGACAGTCTTCTGCCGACCTATGCGGTGACGAGCCGCACGGCGGCCGAAGGCTCGTTCCTCCGCGCGGGGACCGAGGTTTTCAAGCTGGTGATGGACCACACGCTCAAGCTCAAGGCGCCCGTGCCGGACCGGTTCGTCTCCGAAGTCGAGGTCGGACAAAAGGCGAAGGTCACGACCGCCGCCTATGACTGCACCTTCGAGGGGACCGTCACGCGGATCAACCCGGCCGTCGATCCGGCCACGCGAACCTTCGAGGTCGAGGTGCAGCTCCCCAACGCCAACGGCGCCCTCAAGTCGGGGAGCTTCGCCAAGGCGGCGATCGAGACGCGCCTCGATCCGGCCGTGGCGACCGTCCCGCTCGAAGCCATCGTCCACTTCGCCGGCATTACCAAGATTTTCGTCGTCGACAAAGGGCACGCCCGCGAGGTGAAAGTCTCGACCGGCGCGTCCACCGAGAAATGGGTCGAAATCGACGGCACCCGCCTCCCGGCCGACACGCCGGTCGTAACCAGCGGCCAATCCGTCCTCGCCGACGGCTCCGAAGTCTACGTCAGGGACAAGGGATCAGGGGCCAGGGGTCAGGGATCAGGAAAACCAAGATAAAGCGGCCGCAGGCCGCGACTCCCCCCTCGACCTCCTTTCCCCGCTTTTCCCTGACCCCCGACCCCTGACCCCTGCTCCCATGACCATCTCCGAAGTTTGCATTCGTCGGCCGGTCTTCACGTGGGTGCTCGTCTCGGTGCCCGTCGTGTTGGGGATCGTCTCGTATGTGCTCTTGGGGGTGGATCTCTTTCCGAAGGCCGACATCCCGGTCGTTTCGGTGACGGCCACGTTGCCGGGGGCCAGCACCGAAGAGCTGGAAACAACCGTCACCCGCCCCATCGAGGAGGCGATCAACACGGTCTCGGGCGTCGACGAGCCCCGCTCGATCGTCCGCGAAGGCACGACGACCGTCGTCGCCATGTTCGTGCTCGAAAAGAACGGCGACATCGCCGCGCAGGAAGTGCGTGACAAGGTCTCCGCCATCGTCGACAAGCTCCCGCAGGGGATGCAGCCGCCGCTTATCGACACCTTCGACCTCGACGCCAGCCCGATCATCACCGTCGGCGTCTCGGGGCGGCGCGACGTGCGCGAAGTGACCGAGATCGCCAAGTACCGCATCCAGGAGATCCTGCAGACGGTCCCCGGCGTCGGTGCCGTCTTCCTCTCCGGCGGCCGCACGCGGGCGATCAACGTCGTCGTCGACACCGATCACCTCGCCTCGTACGACCTGTCGATCGAGGACGTGCGGCAAGCCATCCTGCGGCAGAACCTCGAAGTTCCCGGCGGCATCGTGGAGCAGGGGCCGCGCGAGCTCGTGCTCAGGACGCTGGGCCGCATCGAGACGGCTGAAAAGTTCAACGACCTGATCGTCACCAACCGCAACGGCTATCCGATCCGCATCCGCGACGTGGGCCGGGCCGAGGACTCGATCGAAGAGCCGCGGAGCCTCACCCGGCTCAACGGAGAGAACGCCGTCAGCCTCTTCATCCAGAAGCAGTCGGGGACCAACACGGTGCAGGTCTCCGACGCCGTGCAGGCGCGTCTCGACCAGTTGCGCCGGACTGCCCCCCGACATCAAGATCGAAGTGATCCAGGACCAGGCGCGGTTCGTCCGCAGCTCGATGAACGAGGTGAAGATTCACCTGCTCCTGGCGGCCGTCCTCGTCTCGCTCACGATCCTGCTGTTTATCCGCGACTGGCGGACGACGCTGATCGCGACCTTGGCCATTCCCACGTCGATCGTGCCCACGTTCCTCTTCATGTACGTGATGGGCTTCTCGCTCAACAACATCACCATGCTGGGCTTGATCCTGGCGATCGGCATCGTGATCGACGACGCCGTCGTGGTGCACGAGAACATTTTCCGCCACATGGAGGAGGGGGGCCTCGACGCGATGAGCGCCGCCCGCCGCGGCACGCGCGAGATCGTACTGGCCGTGCTGGCGACGAGCCTGTCGCTCGTGGTGATCTTCGTGCCGGTGGCCTTCATGGGGGGCCTCGTCGGCCGCTTCTTTCGCAGTTTCGGCCTGACGGTCGCCTTTGCCGTGTTGATGAGTCTGTTCGTCTCGTTCACGCTCACGCCCATGCTCTGCGCCGACTTCCTCAAGCTCGACCCGGAAGAGGCAGGGAAGGGGCAGTCGAAATCGGGCTGGATTTACCGGCTGATTGACGGAGTTTACGGCCGGGTGCTCGGCTGGTCGCTCAGGCATCGCTGGACGCTGGTCGTTGTCTGCCTGCTGGTCGTGGCCTCGACGGTGCCCCTGGCGATGAGCCTCGGGGCCAATCTGGTGCCGCGCGACGATCAGAGCGAATTCCAGGTCTCGATCCGCACGCCCGAAGGCTACACGCTCAAGCGGACCAACGACGTCGTGCAGGAGATCGAACAGCGGCTGGCCGAGTTGCCGGGGATCGTGCAGCGGTTCACCACCATCGGTCAGAAGACGGGCCGCGGCCAGGGGGACGTGACCCGCGCGTCGGTCTATCTGCGGATGAAGGATTTGAGCTTACGGAACTACAGCCAGTTCGCCGTGATGAAGCGGCGCGGGCCATCTTGAAGGAGTACCCCGATCTGCGGACGGCCGTCAACGACGTCTCCGCCTTGGGAGGCGGCCGCGCGGCCGAGAACGACACGCGCAACTTCAACCTCGTCCTCAAGGGTCCGCAGATTTCCCAGCTGGCCGACTATTCGACCCGCATCAAACAGCGGCTGAAGCAGATTCCCGGCCTGCTCGACGTCGATTCGACCCTCTCGCTCCGCAAGCCCGAACTGCAGGTGGCCATCGACCGCGACCGGGCCAGCGACCTGGGCATTCCCGTCGAGGTGATCGCCACCACGCTCCGCGTGCTCGTGGGGGGCGACATTGTCTCCCGCTACAAGGAAGGGATCGAGCAGTACGACATCTGGCTGCGGGCGGCCAAACCGTTCCGCACGCTGCCGCAGACCCTGTCGAACCTCTCGATCCCGTCGCCCAACGCGGGGCTCGTGCAGTTGACGAACCTCGCTCGCATCAACGAGACGCAGGGCCCCAGCCAGATCGAACGCTTGAACCGCCAACGGACCGTGACGGTGCTGGCCAATGCCGACGGCCTGTCGCTCAACGAGGCGGTCCGCAAGGCCCGCAGCATCGTGCAAGAAATCGGCATGGCCCCCGGCTACCAATTCGAGTTCGGCGGCGAGGCGAAGAACCTCCGCGACACGGCCTACTATTTCCTCGTGGCGCTCGTATTGAGCCTCGTCTTCATGTACCTGATCCTGGCGGCCCAATTCGAGAGCTGGCTCAACCCGATCGCCATCCTGAGCGCCCTGCCGGTGACGATCCCCTTCGCCCTCGTGTCGCTGTTGCTCTTCCGTCAGCCGATCGACCTGTACGCCATGTTCGGCCTGTTCATGCTGATCGGCATCGTGAAAAAGAACGGCATCCTGCAGGTCGACAAGACGAACGAGCTCCGCAAGAGCGGCTTGCCGCGAGAAGAGGCGATCGTCGAAGCCAACCACACACGCTTGCGGCCCATCCTCATGACGACGGTGATGCTGATCGCCGCCATGATCCCGATCGCGCTGGGCCAAGGCCCCGGTGCCGGCGCCGCGCCAGCATGGCCAAAGTCATCATCGGCGGCCAACTCTTGAGCCTGCTCTTGGCCCTCCTCGTCACGCCGGTGACCTACTCGCTCTTCGACGACTTGAGCCGCCGCCTCCGCAACATGCGCCCGGCCCCGCAACCAGAGCGCCAAGAGCCGGCGCCGGTCGCAAGTACGTAGGTCCGCCCCCTCCGCGTTAACAAGCCCGCCTGCCCGACCAAACTAATCCAGGCCGGCCGGATTGCTGGTGTCAAACGTGTTGTTCGTCCAGGTGTTGGCCGTGCCCGCGGTTCCCGTGCCGGTCGAATCATCCGACAAGTCGAAGACCGTGTTGAGCAAGGCCGTGTTGTCGTTCAGCACGTTGCCAGCGCATTCCGACAGATCGAATCCATCATTGCCGTTATTTTCCGAAGTGTTGCGGGTGAGCGTATTGCCGCTGGGCCCGAAGTTCGTGCCGGCCTGGAAAAGCAGGAACCCGTCATCTCCGTTTCCTGTGGCCGTGTTATTGACGATCGTCCCGCTGGTGCTCTGGAGCAGGAACCCCTCGCCGGCGTTATTGGTCGAGCTGTTCCGCCGGAGGTTGAAGGTGCCGCCGATGAACACAAAACCTCCCCCGTCGACCGTGTTCGGCTCGCCCACTCCTTGATTCGAATCGGCCGAGTTGTTGATCACGGTTGCCTGGTTGACGTCGATCAAGAATCCGTCGTTTCCATTACCGTCGGCCGTGTTCCCGACCAACTTGGCACTGTCCCCGTTGATATTGAATCCATTCACGGTATTGTCACTGCCGGTGTTGCGCCAACGTGGCGTTTTCGCCGCTTTGCAAGTTGATGCCGTTGCCGCCGTTGCCGGTGGCCATGTTATTGGCGAACCGCGTCCCGTCGAGGTTTTCGAGCAGGAATCCATCTCCCGTGTTGTTCGTGGAGGTGTTGTTCGTCACGGACGTGAAGCCGCTGATGACAAATCCGCCCTCGTCCAACGCGCTGGAGCCCTGGTTGGAATCGGCCGTATTGTTGCTGACGTTACCGGTTTGGGCGCTGATGAAGAAGCCGGCCGCGCCATTTCCATTGGCCGTATTCCCCGTGACCGTGACCGCCGTGCCGGCAATGTCAATTCCAAAGTCTGCGTTGTCATTGGCTGTGTTGCCGGTCGCGGTGACTGTCGTTCCAAAAACCGTCAGGCCGTAAAACGTGCCGCCATTGGACTCGTTGTTTCTCACGATAACGGTGTCGCCACTGAGGTTGATTCCAACGCCGTTGTCGGCCGTGTTGCCGATTACGGTAAGGTCGCCCTCGGTGTGGGCGTCGATCTCCGACCCATTGGCCGTGTTGTTGTTCAATGTGACGTCGCTCGACGTCAAGATTTTAAGACCCGCCTCTCCATCGCCGTTTGCCGTATTGCCGGTGACCGTGATCGCCGCGTCGCCGCCGAGGACTTCAATCCCGTCGTCGCTGTAGTCGCTGACGGTGTTGTTCTTGATCGTGGCATCACTCGAGAGAAGTCTCGATGCCCGTGTCGCAATCGGTGATCGTGTTTCCGGAAATCGTATTGTCGGTGGCGGTAATCAACTCGATTCCGGTCTCCAAGCCGCTGATCGAGTTATTAGCGAATCGGTTGCCGCTATTGGCAGCGTCCGACAGAATGGAATCCGCAAAAATACCGTTAGAAAAGCCGGCCGGGCTCACCGAGATGGTGTTGTTGCTGATGTCCGAGTTGGTGACGCCACCCACAAATGATCGCGTTGCCGATCGGGTTCGTGATCGTGTTGTTTACGATCTCGGTTCGGCGTTGACCAGCAGAATGGGAGCGTCGCCGGTGAACTGATTGTTGACGATCTGCACGTTCGACGCGGCCGGTCCGTTCACCTCGACCGACCAGGTCGTGTCGCCGCTGAATGTGTTCCCGTTGATTTTTGCGTTGCTCGAGGCCCAGCGTGGACGCGATGGCCGTGCCGTTGTTCTCGAACTG
>CAWHWU010000002.1:0-44659 GCA_963833105.1 uncultured Planctomycetaceae bacterium | reverse complement strand
CCCGCTGATTCAGATCTCGCAGGAGGCTCTCCTGCTGGATGGCTTTGAGGTGGCTGGCAGCATGCCACGAGCCTCCGGTAAAATCCCATTTGTCGGACGAACCCAACAAGAACATTTGTGGATTTCTTTGACCCATGGATTCCTTCTATGCAACCCCTGTGTGGGACATCTCGGAAGCCCGGCGGAATTGCACCAATGCGGCCAGCATCTGACCGAAGAGGACGAGGCGTACTTTGACGGCGTCGACGATTATTTTTGCGAAAAATGGGCGGCTGAACTGACCGCACAATGGGAGGCAGAGGCCGCGGCGTATGCTGAAGCGAAGTGCAAGATCACCAAGCCGCTGCCCAAGTACGAACCGCAGTACGAGTATCGCTGCACCCATGAGGATTACGAAAACGGCAACAAAGAGTCATACACACCAAACTCCCACTTCTGTCACCGTCGCCACGAGTGCACGAACTACGAGGAGCTTATTAAGCCTCTGGACCGGGACAGGGCTTGGGATCGGATATGTATCGCAGTCCGAGACAAGATTGAGGAGTTGATTGAAGAGGCGATTGACAACATGGCTGACGAGGATGATGACGACGGGGGGGGGGCGAGGTTTGAGAGCGGCAGTTAAACACTTGCGGTGAGCTCTCGGGGAGTGTCGACTTTGCGTTTCGCACCTGCTTTGACCGCAGAACATGATGCAGGTGTATGGCTGACGAGCGGGTACGAAATGGAACGATCCGACTGACTTTTCGCGGCTCAGTATCCGGTACCCTGCAGAATGCCGCACAACAATTGCGGCGAGCTTTGAAGCGGCCCGTTCGGCTCTCGGCTGCCGGCGTGGCTCTCATTCTTTCCGGATCTTTCGCGACATTGGTGGCATGGGGTAGCCAGGCGGTATGGCATCCGACTCGCCATAGTGGCCGTCGGTCAGGATTTCGACCACGGATTAATGCGCGGACTTCGCTGGGCAACAACTGCGACACGAGGGCTTTCCGGTCGCCACCACGTACAGCCGTCAGTTCAATCCGGACACCTCTTCGGATCTTTCGACCTACGGAAAGCCGGCCAGAGCCTCCTTGACTCTTCGGAGGGTTTCCGCTCGTATGCTAGGAAGAGCCGGAAGAAGGCTGACGCGGGCCGCAGACGGTAATCTCCGCGGCAAAGCCGATGTGAAATCAGGACGTGGATGGAACGCCGCCGCGGCAGCGTGCCTGAAGTTGACCACGAAGGCGGCAGCGATAAAATGAGACGTGAGCGGGCGAAGCGACGCTCGCGACGGGCGAGCCCTATCAGGCTCGTTTCCCGGGGAAGAGATGTTTTCTCGGCGTTTCGCCGATGATCAATTGCTGCCGCCACTAGGGGAATGACTCGGTAGGCGGCGTGTGGCCGATTAGAGACGCGCAACACGCGTGCTTTTTCCGGCACTCTGAATTGGCGCGGAACTAACCGTGTGCCGTGTGTGATGCTCACTGGAGTTCGGCGGTCGTAGGACACCCTGACCGCCCGGACGCGCGGTGTCATCCCGATCTTCGCTCCGGGCGCCGGTCTCGATTGCCTGGACCGCGATGTGTGTACATGCGGACATTGTCCGCCAGTCTGCACCTTCAAACACACGCCTACCAAAACCCGAGTGGAGCTCACAGCGATGACACGTAAGCCAGAGCACGCAATTGTGGTTGATAATTACGAAGAATTTCGCGACGACGTCGGCACGTTTGCAGCTGGCAAATTCAACTTTCTTATCGTGATCGGCCGAACCGGAGTCGGAAAGACGGAGACGGTTCGCGAGATCGTCGGGCCTCATCTTCTCTTCGAGGGAAGACCTTCAGCCTGGGGCTTTTACTGCCAACTCTTCCTGTTCCGGCATGCGACCGTCGTGATGGATGACGTTTCCCCCGCCTTCTATCGCGAGCCGACCTGTCAGTCGCTGCTGAAGGCTCTCACCGAGACGAGAAGAACGAAGACGCTGGTTTGGCAGACCGCAGCCGCAGGGTTGGGGAAGGCGGCTCCGAATGCATTTCACACGGAGAGCAGAGTGGTCGTGTTGTCGAACGAATGGGCCACGCTGAATGAGCATATTCGCGCGATCGAAGGACGGGCTTTTATTGTCGTGTTTGAACCGACGCCCGAGGAGGTCCATTTTGAGGTCGGTCGTCGTGGCTGGTTCAACGACCAGGAGATCTACGATTTCGTTTGGCAATACCGGCGCTTCATCACACGGCCGGACATGCGCATATCGACGCATTGCAGAACAGAAGGCTGCCGGGCGACCGTGGCGTAAACGAGCACTCGAGATGCTGATTGGCGACAAGCGGCTCCGTGAGATCGCGAAACTCTTGGACGACAGCCAGTACACAAGCAACAGCCAACGAGCGGCGGCGTTCGTTGAGCAGGGTTATGGTGTCCGGAGCGTCTACTACAAACTGTTGAAAGAGTTTCGCTGGTACGAACGCGTCGATCCAAACGCGGAGCCGCCAAAGCTTCCTGCGGCTTCAACCAGGTGTCTCCAACTGCTTGCCAAATAAAAGCGGATCGCCTGAAAAGAACGCTCGGACTGGCGGCGGCCAGCGGCCGGCCGCGGTGAATTGGGCTTGACGCGCGTAAGCACCGAATTCCCTCGTGGCGAACCGCACGCTGCCGCTGTACAGTGGCTGGCATGGAAGTTCTGCTCCCGCTCCGGAAAACGTGATCCGGCGGGTCAGCAGGCGAAACCAAGCCAAGGGACAAACTGCAAATGATCCCGTGACCGGTTGACCGGTCACACCGACAACTTGGATGACGCGAGCGTCGGTCTGCTTCCTACCAAACGACGAACCTGAGCCGTAAGGCTCTTGTAGCAACAGAAGCAGTGCTGGCCCCGCCCCCGCATGGGGGCGTCGGCCATGTGCTGTTCTGTTGCGCCCCTTCGTCGGGGCGGTAGGAGCGGCCTTGGTTGACGCTCCTTTTATTTTGGGGCCGTGCGATGTTGGCTTGTCTCGCTCCTGATTCCCGTCGATCGCGGTTGCGACGTGGGCTTTTTCTGGTTGTCGTGGCGCTCATTCTCGCAACAAGGGTTGGGGCCACATGGGCTGGCGACCCTCCGCAACGTCTCGATGCCCGACGACCTTCAACGACTTCTTCTCATCGCGGAAGCTCCGACGATCGACCGGTCACCATTCGTGTCCCCCTCGAAGATGGTCGGTTCTATCGACTCAACGATCTGCAGCGGGCGGTCAGGGACGCGACCGACAAGACAGCCCCAGTCGACGAAAAGGCCGACCGTCGCTGCGAAATCACGCCTGCCGAGCGTGCCCTGCTGTTGCTGCTCGACGGACACGGTCTGAAGGTCGAGTTTGCTGACGACCATCTCACGTTGACGTTTCGTCACCGTGATCGGGCCTCGAACGGAAAGTCTCCGCTGCCGAGCGGTGATCAAATCACGGTCTGGCCCAAGGGAACCGGCCTGCACGTGCCTGCATCGTTCGACTCAACCAGGCACACGTGCCTTACGATCCACGGCTTCAACGCGACCTCCTCTTCGTTCGGTCCCTTCGCCTTGCGATGTCGCGAGGGGAACATTCAGATCATCGCGTTCGACTATCCCAGCAGTGCCTCCATTCTGTCGGCCGCCAGTCGGCTGGCGTCGGACCTTCGCGACCTGGGCAAGAAGTATCCGCGATTACGCCTGGTGGTCGTCGCCCACAGTCTGGGTGGTCTCGTCGCCCGCGCCGCCTTGGAACTCGTCGAGCCTCGGCCGAGTTGTGTGACCGATGTCTTCTTTCTGGGCACTCCCCAGCATGGGACACATCTTGCGGAACCGGAAAGCCCGCTCCAGGAATTGCTCTCGGATGCCGTGCTCTTCGCGGCTGGTCCTCCCGGCGAAAGAGGCCTGTGGCAAAACAGCCCGATCATGGCCGATTCGGCGCCGAATAGCGCCCTTCTGCGTCGACTGGAACATCAAGCCCCGCCCCCTGGAGTGCGGTACCACTCGCTGATCGGGCAGAAGGGTTTCGTGCCGAAGGATCAGTTACCGAATCTTGTCCGCGAATGGACACGGCAAGTGGAGCGGCTGCGGCTGGATCCCCGTGATCAACGGAAAGCGAAGGGCCTCCCGGAAAGACTTGGCGAGCTGCACGAGGGGCGCGGCGATGGCGTCGTTTCGATTGAGAGCGCGCGGCTTCGTGGTGCGACAGGGGAACGCATCGTATTTCTCGATCACATCGAGCTGCTTTCAAAACCTGACGAAGCGTTCAGATACTTGAAAGAAACGATGGGGTGGTGAGTGAGGAGAGAACGTTGATGCACGACGACGATGATGAGATCCCCGGTCTGGTTGTCGAACCCGGCGGCGACGCGGGGCCGACCGAGATGGAGAAGAGATTCGGCATTCGGCACTACCGTGTCCGTGATGAACGAGCCGGTTCGCCGCACCCGCCCCGTCGACATCAGCACAGTTTCCCTGACTCGGAACGAACGGAATGGCGCAAAGAGTTTTACGAAAGGTTGGATCAGCTTCGCAGATCTTCGCTGCGTCACGTCGCGAGGCCTCTCGAAGTCGGGAAAGTGCCCGGCAGGCAGCGGATCTACATTCTCAGCGACTACTACGAACACACGCTGGAAATCGGCGACAACGGGTTGGCGAATGATCCGAAAAAATCCCGCGCCGGGAAGCTATTCGCTCAGATCGTGGCAGGGGTCGACTCATTGCACCAAGTTGACCTGCCACATGGGGCGCTTTCCCCGCAAAAGATTGGGGTCGACGAGAGGACCGACACCGCTTGGATCTGCGGCGCGGCCTGGGCGCCGCTTGGACATTGGACCCGCGGGGACTACGTGGACATGGATGCCCGACCCTATGTCGCTCCCGAAGATCGTGGCAAATCCTCGGCTCCCAACGAAAAGGCCGACCTGTACGCGCTGGGCCGAATCGGCATCGAATTGGTCGCCGGAGGCCCCCGCGCAGCCCGTACGAAGATGATGAACAGTCGCATCTCAAACGTTTGCTGAAAGACGCGGGGGTCGACAGACCATTACGCAAACTGTTGCTGTCACTTACCGCTTCCGACCCGGACAAACGTCCAACCAGCGCTGCTGATGTATTGCGACGTTTGCGCAAAGCCGAAGGGGCCGGGGCCCGGCGGTTTGTGCTGGCAGGCACCGTTTTTAGCTTGTGCGTTGTTGCCACGGTTTTCGGAGTTCAACAGCGTCAATTGAGGGAGACACGCGAGACGTTGGCCGAGAGGAACGCGAAGCTAGCGGCGTGCGACGAACGGCAACAACGAGTCGACGACGAAAATCAGTCGTCGAAGAGATCGCTCAGTCAAGCAAAGAGCGAGCTCGCCAACAAGAGCACAGAACTTGGGAAAATGCAAAGCACAATTGCGCCATTACAGACCGCACTGGATAACGCAAAGAAAGAGATTGACCGATTGAAAAAAGGCCCAGGAGGCAAAGACGGCGACAGTTTAGAACTTGAGAAAATGCAAAGACAAATCGAGACATTGCAGACCGCACTGGATGACGCAAATAAAGAGATTAAACGAATGACAGGCGGCAACGTAGACGACAGGACGAAAGCGAAAATCGACCGCAAAGCCGATGAGGAGGCGGCGCAACTCTGGCAAGAATACGCCGGAAAAAAGGGCCTCAAGTTCGAGAGCTTGCGACACGTTTTTCAAGACGACGATTCGATCTTTCTGGTCGATGCATCGATCCGCGAGAACGCGCGGAAAAAGCTGCGGTTGTGGTTGGCCCAGTTTGAGGGCCGCAACGGAGCACCTTGTGAGCTGCGATTCAACCCTCCCAAATGCGAGGAAGGGAAACAGTGCGTCAGAGGCCTCAAGATCTACGTCGATGGAAAGTTGGTCGATGGCGGCGATCTCGATCTGCGCTCGGCCACTGAACCGTTTAGAGCCTATCCGAATACTTCGCTTCGCCATTGGCACATGGCGTGCAATTTGGGGATCGTTCTTCCTCGAATTGCACGGAGGTGCGTCGATGGCCGATGGATCCGCGTCAAGGTTTCACCAGATCCCCGAGGCCTTGTGGGGGCGGATCGATTTGGTGATCCCGATTTACAAATCCAGTTGTAAAGGTGGGCGTCCGAGGCTTCCCATGCGAAAGGTCGTGGGCGGCATTTTGTATGTGTTGTCCACGGGCTGTCAGTGGAAGGCGATGCCCACACAGTTCGGCTCGGGCAGCGCGATTCATGCGTATTTCCAGGAATGGGTGGAATTGGGCGTGTTCGCGGAACTCTGGGAGCTCGCCTTGACCGAGTACGACGACCTGAAAGGCATCGACTGGAAATGGCAGACCATGGACGGGGCGATGACCAAGGCGCCGCTGGGTGGGGAAAAAAACCGGGAAAAATCCGACCGATCGCGGCAAACTCGGCGTCAAACGCTCGACGCTGATCGATGGCCGCGGCGTGCCGCTGGCCGTCGCCGTCGAAGGCGCCAATGTGCCTGACCAGAAACTGGTTGCCGCCACACTCGACGCCATCCCGGTCGAGCGCCCCGATTCCACCCCCGAAGAGCCGCAGCATCTTTGCCTCGATAAAGGCTATGCCGGCAAACCGGTTGACCGCCAAGCCCGCAAACGCGGCTATACGCCTCACGTTCCGTGCAAGACCAACCAAATCCCAAAGCCGAAGCATCGTGGGAAACCTCGGCGGTGGAAAGTTGAACGCACTCATTCCTGGCTCAACCGTGCCCGGCGGCTGCTCATCCGCTGGGAAAAAAAGGTGGCCAATTACCTGGGCTTCCTGCATCTTCAGTTCGCCATCGTCGCTCTACGAACCGCGAAGGTTCTCGGATAGGCTCTTAAAGTATTGATCGACTGGAGGACCGATCAATCAATTCGAATTGTGTTGTTCGACCTTTTGCCGAGCGCGGGAAGGACCTGGAGGTCGGGGTACTTCTGGCCTGACCCCGCCAAGTGGACCGTGATCGACGGGGGAGAGCTGGAATTCACGGGCCCCGTTGCTCTGTGGCAGCTAAAGAAGCAAACGCTCCGAGCCGGCACTGACGGTCCTGCGATCGATATCGAGACCGACTGTCATGGACCAATGCCGAGGTTGCAACTCGATCTGATCAAGAAGGCTCAAGAGTTCTTGCAAGAGAAGCAAGCCGACACGCAAGGAAAGAACCGATGAAACATCACCGCAATGGCCAAGTCAATTCCACGATAATCGTCGTCGTTGTTCTTGTCGTCGTCACCGCCACCGCGTTTTGGCTCCTTCGAGGATGGAGACTTGGGTCAGGGCCGCCGGTCGACGTGCCAGGGCCGGTGGTCGACGTGCCAGGGCCGGTGGTCGACGGGCCAGGGCCGGTGGATCCCGCGTTGCGAAAGCAGGTCGACAACTTCGCGGCCGACGCTCGCAAACTGCAATCGGAAAAGAAGGTTGAAGGTGCAGTCGCGAAGTGGAAGGCCGTCAAAAAGCAAATCGACGAGGCCGGCAACCCATTGGAGCTGGCACCTCTTTCACGCGAGGCAACGGAGAACCTGAAGAACCTGGAGCCGTTGCTGAGCAAAACGGACCCACCCACCGCTGTGTTCACACGCAATCCTGCGAAGATAAGGATCCTCCGGCCAAGATCGGCCCGGATGAACTGAAAAAATACTATAAACCCGGCCGGACCATTCTTAGTCATGCGGAGTTCGAGATTCACGGACAGGGATCGAATAAGGATTGGGGGCTTAAGGGGGTGCGGTACTTCGTCGCGATCAACATGGTCGTCGCGGAAACCAAAGTGCTATCGAACGACGACAATGGACACAGAGTCTCGTTCGAGGTCGCATTCAAAGATGTCTCCCATCACCTGATCCATTCAGATGAAACGCTCGAACTCGACCCGCCCGACTCCCCGTTTCTGCAAACCTTCTGGCCGCCGCTGGAGCGGGATGTCCTCGACTACGTGCCCGTTTATCGCGTACTCAAGACGTACGGCGAACTCGTCAATCTGGTTGATCCGCGCCTCAAGCGAACCTTGACGGCGCTCAACAAGCGTCTGAAACGCCTGGGAGTGCCCCTCAACGCCGTCGACGACGTGCAGTACATCTCATCGATCGACAGGCTGGCTGGCGTGCGGATCGAGCTGCAATACGACGACGGGTTCGGCGTCGTTTCAATCAAAGTGCTGGACGGGCTGAAACTGCCGCCTGAAGACCTGGAGGCCCTGGCCGAGTGTTCCGGACCAATGCTCGACTATTTCATCTTCCCCGGGGCGGCGAAGAAGCCCGGCGAAACATGGGACGTCCGCCCCCAGGACGTCGCCAGTCTCGTTCGGCTCAGCTATCGGTACACTGTATCCGGAAAGATCCAGCTCGAACGCGACGACAATGACGAGAAGGGGCTTGCCGTCCTCAAGGTTCGCGGTGGCGAGATCACTGCGCTGGGCGCGGCACCGACGCTGACGAGCACTACGAGCTGGCTGTCGATTCGGGGCTCCTCAAATACTCGATCCCGGACCTGCTCGCCACCGAGGGGACGCTGCAACTCCGATTCAAGCAACGCCTCGTCAGCCGCGACCACCTGTTGTTCGGCACGGAGAATCTCCGCGATGTCTCGGTCCAGGCGCACTATCGGGCTGAGCGAGCGCCGGCTGAGAATCGGAACCCGCGATGAGCAGCGACGATCCGATCTTTCAGGTCTGTCCCCGCTGCCGCTGCCTCTCCGTGCCGGACGCGGGAAAGTGCTTGCGCTGCGGGTTGTCCATTGCGTGGGTTACGGGCTTTCCAACGTTTCGCGAAGTGCTACGCGTCCGGAGCAACGATGTGTCTCAGGGCGGTATCCGCTTGGTCCTTCACGCAGAAGTTCGATGGCCGGCTGGCCGAGCACACTTTGTTGGGCCGGCCGCTGAGCCGCTCACGATTTCGATGCCCGGAAGCCAGGGCGCCCAGTTGGGCTGGAAACCTGATTCCCCGGAATTCGTCCTCACGCTCGATGATCAGACATCCATCACCGTCGTGCCGCACCGACCACTCAAGTGTCACCATGTGGACCTTCTCGCATGGTTGAAAGCGGTCCCTCGCAAGCATAGCCCGCTTGAGGCGAACCCGGACGAGCTGGACAAAGAGCGTGCATTGAAAAGTCGTGGTGAAACGACAATCGGGCGTCTCGACGAGGAAAACAACACCCATCAGATCTATCACGAGGACGTTGATCTCCTTCACTGCGTTTGCGTCGCGCGGGAGATCGAATGCGACGCAACGTCGGCCGACGAGACGGAGTCCAAGAACGGCCGCGAATGCTGGATCGTCGACAACCGCTCCAATACGGGGACCTTCGTCAATCATCGGCCGATCATCGCGAAGCGGCTTTCCGGGGGCGATTTCGTCCAAATCGGCCCGTTTCAATGGATGTTCAATGAAAGTGACGGGTTCTTGCTTCCCGTCAGCCCCGTCAAGGGGATTGGCGTCGAAATGTCCGGTCTCAATGTCACCGGCCGGCTGCAAGTTCGGCGGAAGGTGAAGATTAAAGCAGGTGGGTTCGTGGCGATCACCGGCCCCAGCGGATCCGGTAAGTCGACTCTTTTGAAGGCGCTTGCGTGCGTGCCACACGTTCCCCGGGAGGGCCGGATCGAGGCCGATGGTCAGAATATCGACGACGATCCCGACGGGTATCGTTCAAGCCTGGGCTATTTGTCGCAAGAAGCGATCGTTCACGAGGAGTTGACCCCGCCGACGATCCTGGAACTGAGCGCGGCTGCGGGTCGGAAAATACGATCGCCAAGAGGCCGAACGAATCTTGCGAAACTCGAGATCCCCCAGGTTCGCTGGGGTGCCGCTTTGGCCGAACTGAGCGGTGGGCAAGCCAAGCGCGTTCGAGTTGCCTGCGAGCTCATGTCGGCCCCCCGCGTGTTGTTGCTCGACGAACCCGCCAGCGGCTTGGACCGAGAGCGAGAAGCGTCACTGATGCGAATCCTGCGGAGCCTCAGTTGGACCGGCTGCACAGTGATCGTCGTCACGCACGGGGTCGACGCGATCGGCGTCTGCGATCGCGTTCTCTTCATCGACAACTCGAAACTCCGATTTCTAGGGAGCCCGAAGGCGTTCCGCAAGCGGCGTTCCAAGGGCCGTTTAACCCAGCAAGACCGAGACAGTCAATCTCTCGCACCGCCCGCCTCCGGCGGACCATCATCGGTTCAGCCCAACGCAGTGCCAACAGACGACATACACGCCGCCGGCCGGACAACGACGCTTCAAGCCGAGATTGAGCCGAAGACCGAGCGGCGCGCATTTCGGCGCAAGAAGGTACCGAACGCGTGGCGCCAGCTCGAGGCTCTCGTGCGTCGCGAGCTGTGGCTCCTGATGCCGCAGGGCCGGAGGCAGTGCTCGACGAAGACAGGGCGGAAGCAGTGCTGGAAGCGGCTGGTGCTCCCTCTACTGGTCGTTCCCGCATTGTTCGCCGGGGCCTTCACGTTGGCGTTTACGGACACGGCAAAGACGGATTTACTTGCTTTCTTCTGCGTGCTGGCTTCGATCTGGATGGGAGCCAGTCAATCGCTGATGGCGATCGTCGGAGAACGAGAGGTGTTCGAGCATGAGCATCTTCTATTTCTTCGAATTCCACCGTACGTAACCGCCAAGATGATCGTCTACTCGGCGCTGGCGGTCGTGCAATCGTTTGTGTTTGTTGTACTTCTCCTTGGGTTTCAGCGATTGATCGGTTCTCCGGTGCGATTGTTCGGCACTCACTGGGTCTTTCTCTGCTTGGCACTCGTTAACGCGGCGGCAGTCGGGATGGGACTCGCTATCTCCGCCCTCTCCGGCCGAAGCCAACAGGGGGCCAATCTGCTGCTGCCGCTCGTGATGATCGCCCAGATTGTGTTCAGCGTTTATGTCTGCTGTGAAAAGGGCACGTTGGAGAAAGTCTACGGTCAGCTTCAGCCGCGCATGTGCTCGATTTGGACGGAGCGGCGAGCCGACATGTGGATGCCGCAGCTTGGTTGGACCTGTCAGGGGGCGAGAAAGGAATTTCTAAAGGTGCAGAGGGGGTGGGAGAGGAAGAACAATCGTCAAATCGAGGAGAAGGACGATCAGAGAATTCGGAAACAAGTAGAACAGATCCCGCCGAGCGAGCGGGGCCATGTGCGCGAGAACCTTCCCGGCTCGACGCTGTCGATTCTGTCCTACCTCACACTATCGCGGTACGGGGACATTGCCTTGCGGGCGTTCGCGCTCAGCGAAACGGGATTCGTAGCCTTTAACCAGAATAACGGCGAAGCACAGCGATTCGGTTATCGTCAGTGGTGGAAATCGGCAATGTGCTCACTTCTTGGCGCGTTTGTATTTTGTCCCATCGCCGCGGGGAGCATTCTGTGGCTTCAAGACAGCGACGGCTGCCGAACGATTGTCGCCCTGGCGCGAAAACAGGGCTCCGCGTTAGGTGCGAGAATTGGTGCCCGCTGTCGCTCTTTGGGCTGATCGTTTGAAATGACACCGCTCAACATAAGGCTGATTCTGCGGAAACCAGTTCTTTGCGGCAGCGGTCTTGGTGAACGATTTGAACGACCCGCAGCTTCTATCGAATACTCACCGTCGGAACTGCTTGGTGAGCGATTTGTCAGCAACAGGATCAAAGTGCCATGAGCAAACACACGATTCATCTCGGCGTAACCGGCTTACGGCGGACCGGGAAGACGGTCTTTTTGACGTCGCTGATCTACCAGCTCCGCGAGCGGGGAAGACGGGGACTAGCGGCGTTCGACGCCCGCGCGATCGAGCTCTTGCCAGCGGAATTTGGCTCGACAACGGGGTTGGGTAAGTTTCCCTATGAGGCGTACCTCGCCGATCTACGGAAGGAACCGCCTACGTGGCCGGACCCAACAGATACCGAATATCAGGCGACGCTGCTGATCCCCTTTCGGGAGAACAACGCCCGAGGTTCATTGCGGTTTGTCCCCAGAAAACTGCGAAACCGCCTGCGAACGCGGAGCGGGACCATCGAGCTGCACATTCACGATTATCCCGGCGAGTTTCTGCTCGACGTCGAACTGTCGCGGCTCTCCTTCCAAGAGTGGTCCCACAGGACAAGCCAGCGGATGCGCGAGCAGTGTCCGGAGCAAGCGGGGCAATACGATCGCGTTGTTCGCGAGATCGGGACTGTCGCCGGCAGCGATTCCGAGGACAGGCTTTCCAGGCTGCGGGCAGCCTATGCCGACTACGTCGCCGCGGCTCACGCGAACCACTTCGAGATGATTCAGCCAGGGATGGCCCTCCTCCCCTGGACTCGTAACCTGGCGTCAAATCGCGGATCGAACGACCCCGGCCGAAATATCCTGCCATTTGTCCCGATTCCACCAGACGCCAACGGCCTCGAAGAGCTGCGTCAATCGTTGCGGGACGCGTACATGCGTTACGTGGAGAACGACGTGGCGCGGTTTGTCCGCGATCTCGGTACGAGCAGCACCCAAGTCGTGCTGGTCGATGTCCTCCGAATCCTGTCGAACGGACTCCCGTGCTACAACGACACGAGTCGGTGTCTGGAATCAACCTTGACCGCGTATCAATACCCCGGCAACTGGTTCAAGCCGCGGAGACACGCGGCCCGGGATTTGGGCAACAAGGCGATCGGCTGGGCCTATCAGTGCCCCAACAACTGGTTCAAGCGTCGGATTCGCCGCGTGGTCTTCGTCGCAGCCAAGGCCGACCACGCACTCAATGCACACAGGCCCAACATGGCCAGGCTCCTGGAAACGCTGGTGGAAAAGGGCGCGGACGGATCGGCGGTCGCTTATCACCCCGATACCGATGGCTGGCGTCGTTGCGGGCGACGGCCGATGCCCTTGATCGAAGGAACGGCCGGCCGCAAGAGGTGCTGACAGGAACGTTGTGGGGCGAGGAGGCCGAATCGGTGTGGAATCCCGGCCCCGTGCCCAGAGAATGGCCTGACCGCCTGATTCCGCTGACAACCGAGCCTTGGGTGGCGGGAAACGACTTCTACGATTTTCCCCGATTCGCGCCGCCCCGTTTCCCCGCTCGTGACGGCGCGCCGGTGTGCCATCTGAACCTGGACGAGTTGTTATGGGACATTCTCGAGCCGTGCTTCGCCTACCAAGCCACGGGGGCTGCCGATGATAGAACATGACCGGGAGGGGCGGCCTGCCGAAAGGGCCGGTCGGATTCGTGAACCCCTGTTCCTCGATTCGACGGTCCCTTCGCCCACAGAGGAACAAAGGCCAGAACGTGCAGGACGTCTCGACGTCGAGCCCGATGCGCTCGCGGTCCCGTCTGATGAACCGCGGGTCGTCTGCGCAAAGAATCCGCAAGGCACCAGCCGACCCGGCTCGCGCTCAGTTGGACCAATTGTGCTCCTCGTTTGCATCGTGATCCTGGCCGTGTTGTACGGAATTCATCTCGCCTATGAGGCTTTCGCCGAATTGAAGACCCTTCAACCGACGCTGGGCTGGCTCTATGCGCTGGCGCTGGCAGGGGTCACGGCTGTGCTGATCAATGCTTTCCTGCGACTCGTCATCGAATACCGCTCTCTGCAGAACATCTCCGATCTCCAAGGGACGGCCCGGCTGGCACGATCGGGACGACCGGTCAATGCCGACAAGGGGCGGAGGGCGATCGTCGAGTACCTGGACGAAGTGCAGTCCCGATGTGACGTGCAGACCAAACATGCCATCGAGCAGTTGCACACCAAGTTAGGCCAATACTCGGGGGATCTTTCCAGGGATTTCCATCTCCTAGAAGGCCTGGTGCTTGAGCAGATCGACCGGAAGGTCGATGTGCGGCTCTCGGATTATGCCCTCCAGGTCGCCGTGGCGACTGCGCTGGCCAGCCGTTTTTTTGATCCGCTGATTGTGGGCGTACAATCGGTCCGAATCGTGCGCCAAACCGCGACGGCCTATCGCGGGCGGCCAGGGTTCTTCGGGACTTTCCGGTTGGTCGCTCGGGCGGCGTCGGCGGCCGTCTTCGCCGAAGTGGCCGAAGTGGTTGCCGACGCCGCATCACAGTTGTTGGGCATCAAGGCGGCCGGGAAGCTCGGTGCTCGCTTCGGCGAAGGCTTGACCAACGGGTTTATGATGCTTCGGCTGGGGGAAGCCACAAAGCGGCTCTGCCGCCCCGTGCCGCTCCCGCCGGCCGACTACGGTCACTCATTAAAAAAGCTTGTTGCCGCACTCCTGTTGCAATCGAAGGCGGACAACGAGGAGCCTGCTGCCAGGCCGCTGCCCAGCTGACAATTCCGGGGGTGCAGTCGCAACACGTTGTGCATTGAGTGTTGCCGCAGAACCGCGCGATTCCGCCGGCAAACGAACTCGGCAGCACTACAGTTCGTGAGGATCGTCGAGGAGTGTGACACAGGGAGAAGGAACCAAGAAAAACTCGGGCGATTCGCCGGATTGCTCCCTGCATCTTTCTCCTGTCAATTCCTCCGGTTTGACCGCTTCAATAGGCCGACGAGCGTGAACAGGCCCGGTTCAAGCCGTTGGACGCCGCGAACCAGCCCACAAAGTGCTACCGCTCTTCTAGCAGCGCCCATTCCTGCGACGACCCGATCCCGATAGCACTGTTCCAAATGAACGTCACAGCTAGCAACGCCAGCCGATGGGCTATGTGGCGACATCTCTGTGTTCAGGTTTCAAAAACAGCCTTTTACACTCACGGTCATAAGACACTCGAAGGAAATAGAAATTGCCCTGCAGGGACTGTACAAGGCCGCTTCTAGCCTCGATGCGTCTTCGGCTGGTCCCGAGCGAACCGTGCGAGACGTTGGTCGAGTCGTTTAGCACACTGCACTTGTCGTCTCTTTTCGGCTGTGATCACGCGCTTTAGGAATTTGCAGGCGTCCCGGGCGACGGCGATCGCATCGTTGGACTCGGGACCAAAACCAACCACGTCCTTCAACCGGCGATTGACAATTCGCATGCCCGTTCGCAGCTCCACGAGCATTCGCCGGTACCGTTCCCGCAGCTGATCGACATCATCGCCGTTGCGGCCGCGGAGATGGCGAGCAACGACCTCTTCGACCTCCTGGCCTGCTTCAATCTCGGAGGCTATCTTCTCTTGGACGACCGCGGGCAACTTGCGAATCTTGAACCCCGCCGACATGGCGAGCTGTCTAGATTCGACTGCTTGCACCAAGACCTGCGGCAGTTTCAGCAGGCTGCAGTAGCGATCCAAGGTTCGCCCGCACTTCGCACCCAATCGGCGAGCGATCTCATCGCGGAGGTCCGTCCCAGGCTGACGGCCTTCGGCCCAATTGCTTTTGGCCGTGACCGCTGCAACGAGCGCGGGTTGGCGGTAGCCAGGCGCGGCCATCCTCACGAGGCAAATCGAGCGCGACGTGATAGGGAGCGGGAGTCCGGTCGAGTGGGGTTGGTAGAACTCGGGGGGCGATTAGCCGCTGGGGACGGCGGACCGTCGCCGGGCGCGTCGCTGGCGTTTTCGGGCGGCAGCGGCATGCGATTCTTGGACACGCTGCCTGACGCGGGCTTCCGGATGGTTTTGGATCCAGCGATCGGGCAGAAGCGATTCCAGTTCGGCCGGCGTCGCGGTGCGGATCCGGCGGAAGACATCCAGCAAGTACGCCTGCACGTCGATGTTGTGCCGCTTGCAGGTCATCGTCAGCGTATAGAAGACGGCCGCCGTCTCGCCGGCGTGTTCGTTGCCGAAAAACAGCCAGGCCTTTTTGCCCATGACCGGACCTTTGATCATGGCTTCGGTCCGATTGTTGTCGATCGGGATTCGGCCGTCTTCCAGAAATCGCTCGAAGGCTTCCCAGCGATTGCGGAGGTAGTTGATCCCGGCGCGAAGCGGCGATTTGGGCAACTCGTCTTGATCCGCGCATCAAGCCAGGCCTTGATCCCCGTTACGATCGGCCGGGACTCGGCCTGACGCAACACCAGGCGCTCGTCGTCCGTCATGTCCCGGGCGCGATCTTCGATGTCGTACAGCTTTTGAATCTCCCCCAAGATCCAGGCCGCTTGCGGATGAGGTCCCGCCTCGATCAACGGCTCGAATTTGCGACGGGCGTGAGCCCAGCAACCCACAGCGATGATGCGATTTTTTGAAGCGGCAGCAATCAACTCGTAGCAGATGTAGGCGTCCGACTGGAGGTAGCCTTTGTAGTTCCCCACGATCCGACGAACATTCTCTTCGTCCTTGTGCGAGGCAAAGGCGAAGCACACATAAGGGTGGGCGGCGTCTCCGTACTGGGCGTACAGGTAGGCGCTGCGCGTGCGGCCGAGTTCGGGGCAGAGGATGTCACATGGCGTCTCATCGATGCCCTGCACCCAGGATTGCGTCGTCCGTTCTCGCATCAGCTCGACCAACGGCAGCGCGATGCCGGCCAAGCCCCGCATCCAACGCCACTGCGTCGCGCGGTGAATGGAGAAACCGACTCGCGCCAGAATGTCCTCTTCCCGGTAATACGGAATGTGATCGGCGAAACGACTGGCTGCCAGGTAGGCCAGAAACGCCACTCCCAAATAGCAGCGATCGATGAGCGGCTCGGGCGCGGACGCCGCCACCAAGCGGCCCTGGCCGGTCGCCTCATCCTCCCAGGCGATGACTTCTTCATAGTGCTCCAGCACCCGCACCCGTGCCTCTTGCAGTTCCACTTCTTCCCGAACGAAACGGAAGAAACGCTTCGCCCGAGGGTTATTCCACAATTCCGGCGGAACGTCCCGCTCGTCGAGCCGATGCAGGACCTTTTCACGCGGAATCGAGGCGTCCAGGACTCGCTTTTGCCGGCCTTGGGACGTACGTCGCGTTGGGCCCGCAGCCGTTGCGGCGAGCAACTCACTCGCGGACGGCCTGCCTTCCATGACGAGCATGCCGCGATTCATCGCGGAGGCTTCCGCGGCGGCTTGACCTGCCGCATCTTCTCCGTGGCCGGGCTCGAATCGTTCTCGACGCGAGCCGAACAATTGTCGTTTCAGGCTGGCCAGGTCCCGGTTGAGTTGCTCGATTCGTGCTTCGAGTCGCTCAATGGCTTCCGCCTGCCGAAGGATGATGGCATGGCAAGCCGGAAGATTGTCGGGGAGTTCCACGGGCGTGGAGACCATCGCCATGCCTCCTTGCATGCGTGATCTGCTCGGTCAGCAAGGCCCCGATTATCGCGATCCGGCTGAAGCGGGAAAGCTCAAAATCCGTCGCCACGCCTGGCCGTCGATTCGGTGGGAAATCGCCGAAAACGGAGCCGTTGCCGTGCCGACGTCAGGTCAATCCCTTCCAGCATCAGCGACAACTGGGCCGTACTCAATTCCAAACCGGGTCGCTCCTCCCCGGCAACGGCCGGCGGCCTTTGAAAACTTCCACGCGCCAATCGCTTGTACCAAATGCAAAAACCTGACCCGTCCCAATACAGGATCTTCATCAAGTCCTGGCGGCGATTGAGAAACACGAACAGATGGCCCGAGACCGGTTCCTGTCGGAGCACCCCTTCCGTCAGCAGGATCAGTCCTCGAAAGCTCTTGCGCATGTCGGTCGCGTCCCGGGCGAGGTACAGCTTGGTCTGGGCGGAAATGGCGATCATGTCATTCCTCCCCGGAGGAACCCGCCGAGATGTCGAGCACGGCCAGAATCCGCTTGAACGCGACCGGGTCGAAACTCGCCGGAACGCGAACGACATGGCCACGCGGATGAACGATCTCGATCGGGGCTCCGACGGTAAAGGGAAGAGCGATGGGAAGGAAAGGAGAGGTATCCCCCTGGCCGCCGCGATCACGGCCCGAGTCCGCCGCCACGCCGTCCCCCGACGCTCGGGCTCGGTGCCGACCGCGCTGACGCAGGGTTCGTCGCCACCAATAGAACCGGTGTTCGGAAATCCCCTCCTGGGCACAGAACCGCTTCGTTCCCAGGCCACTGGCTTCCTGCCGCCGAATCGCCTCCCGCCAATACCTCTCCTTCGCCGCATCGCGTGATTTCGCCATCTCCGCACCCCGCGCCGTTTTGGTGAATTCCTGAAAGCCCACGCCTCCAGGTTATCACCCGACACAAGATGCGCCGGTTGCAACGGTCACTTTTGGCCAGCGTCGCGTAGATCCTCGCTAGAGCGATCGGGCCTAAATGCCGACGTCGAACATTGTCACTCACGACCAGGAGCAGAGCATCGTCCTCATTGTCGAAGTCCACCACGATCGCTTGGACAGAGTCCCAGCCGAGCTCGCGTGCCGCCCCGACGCGCTGATGGCCGCACAGGATCGTCCGGTCGGAGCGGATGCGGATCGGCTCCCGTTGGCCGTTTTGCCGCAGGTCATCAACGAGCGCGGCGAACTCGTCAGCGGGTAAATCCGAAAACAGCTCGGACTGTAAGGGATGAGGACGAAGATCGGCAACTCGGACAGATTCAATCTGAGGAGCATTCCCTACATCCCGAGACGGTGTCGTCTCAATAGGCAGGCCGGCCTCGGTTGTCATCTGTCAACCACCATGTCGCCGAGATAGCGTCATTACATGCAACATCGTGAGAGCGACAATGCACGTCCCAGGTCGTTTATTCTAACAGTCAAGAATGCTACCTAGAAGCGCAGTCGATAACCTGCGGGCGTTTGTGTCTACAGTTGACGCCACATTAACGAGGTCCTCAACTCCGGACAATTTGCCCGGATGAATACGGCGCCACAGAGCCGCGGACTAATGTAGTTATTAATTAATTATCGCGCGACACACCTGTCTCATCGGCTGGGCGATCAAGAGCTAATAGTAGGCACCAGTGACACCACCAGGGTCAAGGGGGCCGGTCCCGATGATAGTAAGCCTCCAGGAGCTTGTAGGCGTCCTCGTCACCGGAGAACCGGTTGGCCGCCCAGGCCCACTCGAGCCGGTGCAGCCGCAGCGGGCTCCGCCACTGCCGTACGTGCGTCGGGTGCTCCGGCGTGCCGCGGACCGCCTCCTCGAGCCAGGCCGGCAGCGGCTGGCTCTGGGCGTCCAGCCAGGAGCCCAGCTGCAAGAGCAGCGTGTCACGGTTTTTATCGCGAATGCTGCGGAGGTGCGGGTGGGTGGCGTACTGCCGCAGGAGCTTGTCTGGCAGGACCAGCTCCTCGTCGTGGCCCTTGTCGGTGTGAGGGTCGTAGTCACCGACACAGTAGGCGACCCGTAGGCCGCCTGCAGTGATGCTGACGCCGTCGCAGCTTGAGTGGCGCTGCGCTGCCGTAAGTTCAGGGAACCGCTCCACGTTGGGTTGCGGCTCGCCCACGCGGCGGTAGCCCACGTCCAGGCCCGCCTCGCCCTTGCCCGTGACGGACTTCCTCCAGCCGGAGGCCCGGGAGAGCACGAACTGGACGGACCAGACTGGCTTATCAGCGACGAGGCGGCGGAGCAGCTCCACCCACATGATGCGGGCGTCGGCGGGGAGCGGGCGGTGCAGGATGATGGGGAACTTGGCCCGGATGACCTCCTTGCGGAGGCCGCCGATTTGCAGCTCCATCACCGTCCGCTGCAGACGCTTGCGTTCCCCCAGGGGGACGGTGAGGTCGTCGTAGGCCCGCGGGTCCACCGGCTTGATCCGCAGGCGGAGATGGTGGCCGGAGAAGGCCTGCGCGACCGTGATGCCCTTCTGGAGCTGCACGGCGAGGGTCCCCTCGATCCGGTCCCGCTGGGGCGCGAGGTCGTTGCCCGCGGGGCCGCGGGCGTTGGGCCAAGGACGGAAGCGGAGGTCCCGCGAATTGACATCGTTTTGTGCATCTCCCTTAGACACGATTTAGTGTCAATTCGGACCCCTTTCGTCCTCAATGAGCGACACCTTGCGCTAGAATGCGAATCCCCGTGGTGAGAGCGTCCGGACAAAAGATGACTTCCTGGAGCGTCGTGTTCGCCTCATGCCGCAGCGCATCGATCGTCTCCCGACGGGCTCTCAACACTGCGTCGGAAGTAGACGACAAGCGTTCAGGCCGAAGGTTGAAGGCGGCCGTGAATCCATGTCTTCCGGTCGCGATGAATTCGTAAATCCTCGACGCGGCTCTCGACAGCGACCCATCGGTCGAGCCGTACGGACGGCGAAGCGCGAGCAGATCCATGCCACAGCCGACCTCGCGCTGTAGTCGCGCGACTTGACGCTCGAGGGCGCGGTACTGCTGCGGAGTCCGACATATGTAGGCGTTGGGCTTAATCACCGAATACGCCTTAACTACGCCATGTGGTAAGCCGAGCGGTAAGAGAGCTTCGCGGTAGGGATAAGCTTCCAACGCCCGCCTGGCGGCGTTCATCGCGGGCTCCAGTTTCATCAACACCGAGTCGACGGCAACAGGCGCCAAATTCCGAAGCGCATTGGAGCTGTACGTTTCTACGATCCAAGGCTCCAAGGCTTGTTTACTTTCGCGTCCGTATCCGCGCATCTTCGACTCCTGCGGACTCCATCGACCGTTCGTGCAAAGAAGCTTCATATTATTGGCCGACCCGTCGCAGGCCATGGCATCGAATGACGGAGATCCAGTAGTGCCTGTCAGTTTGTGTTCAAGCGTATGCATAACAAGCCGTTCGGCGACACTCGGCTCGACTTCGAAGAATTGGCTAACATGACCGCGAAACCAAGCGTTAAAGTTCGCGTCGTCGTCCGGAATCTCGGCGGTATCGTAAAACGAAAGTCCGGGTACGGTCCCTGCATGGCTGAGGTTTATGCTGCGTTTTGCAGGGTTTCATGGGATATGTGGACGCGGGCCTGGATTGGATGGGTACTGCGTGGCGTGAGGGTGCGGGCGTAGACTTCGGTCCAGACGCCGCTCAGGACCAGCATGCGGAGGTTGAGGACGACCTGGAGTCCGTGACGTTTCCAGCGCATTCCAGAGAGCTTGACCCGTTGCGTGAAGAGTGTCTTGCAGGCGGCCTCGGTCACGCCGCTGCCGATGGGCAGCCCCGCGTCACGGAACGCGTGATACCGCATCCAGACGCTGCGTCGCCGCAGGTACGAGCAGGCCGTTTCGTATGCGGCAGCCTGGGTTTTGTTCTTCGTTCCGGACCGAGATTCCAACGCCGCGGCCGAGTGCAGGATCCGGTGGACGGCGTTCGGTTCTTGTTTCAGCACCCGGCGCATGCAGCGCGCCCAGGCTGTCGCAGAGGCCTCGTCCAGGTTCAGGGATTCGGCGATTGTCGTCAGCCGCGAGGCCGCATGGTAGTAGTCCACCACCCGCTGCCACCTCAGACGCGTCTTCGTCACCGGGTGTCGCATGCGGCACAGGCGTTTGGTGTAGAACGCTTCTTCCTGATCGCCCGCATCGCTGATATACGCCAGTTGCGGGAGCGGGTCGGTCCACTGCCGCAGGATCTCCTGCAGCAGAGCCAGCAGTTCCTCGGTCATCGTCTGCTGGCCGAGTTCCGGAGCGAAGCCCAGCGACACGGTTCCCAGCCGCCGTCCCCGCCGGTCATGCACCGAAACCGTTTCGCAGGTGGCCACCTCGAAGAACCCGTGGGGCTGGTTGCCGACCGTGATCCCGTCACGGCCTACGGCCAGCGTGGGCTGGCCGCGTCCCTTCCGGGCAAAGGCCCGTTGGAGCAGGTCCCTGATCCGCCGGGCCTGCGCTTCCCGCCGCAAGGGAGCTGTGGCGTCGGACAGGCTCGAGAGCAACTGGCGTAATCGGCCAACGCCCATCGTCACTCCGTGATCGCGTTTCAACAGATCCAGAAGGGTGCGTTGCGTGGCTCCTGCCTGGCCGGCATGAAACCCCACCCGTTCGGCCAGGGCGGGCGTGCAGCCGTGCCTCAAACCCAGCGCTTCTTCCAGGGGAAACAGCGACGGCTCCCCGGCCGCATCCGAGCGGTATCCCAGCCGCCGCAGCGTGGCCGGACCAAACAGCGTCGAGATCTCGTGCGGCGTGGCTTCCGCACGACGCCGGTAGGTTTCGCCTTCGTGCCTGACGTGCGTGGGCCAGTCCGCATGGCTGGAAACTTCCAGCCGGTTCAGCACGGCCTCCAGAATCTCGCGGCCCATCTCCCGCAACACGGCCTGCAACTCCTGCTCGAATTCGAAGATCGTCTGGGGAGTGACTTGACCCTGCATCAGTCTTGCGACCAGCGGCCACAGCCTCTCCGCGTGCCGCTCTTGAAGCGCTCGCGCCTGGGCGATTGCCTGAACCACGTCTCCTTGCAACAGCAGACAGAAAACGATTCCATATGCCATGAGGGTGTCCTTTCCCTGTCGAGGCCGGTTTTTCCTGAACACAGCCTGACAGAAGGACACCCTCTTTTCATCAGCCAGCCAACTCCCGAGCCGGTGTCTCTCGAAACACCCCCCAAAACGCCGATTTCACCCGCCACAGCCGGATCGCACCCGAAAGTCCCGACGAGTCATCCGCATGCCGCAAGGGATAGTCAGGTTGTTGCTCCAGGCACTCACGGAATGTGCATGCGGGAACGCGGTCGCGGCGGTACGAACAACCGTCTGTAAGCACCTGCAAGCCGTTGAGCGACATGAACAAGACCCATGCGCAGGCTCGGCCTTGTGCCGTGATATAATTCGCCGCGACGACGTTGTTGGTAACGTGGTGCGGGCTGGCGAGCACTCCGTACATGGTGTTGACCTGGAGCTTCCAGCCTAGTTCTTCGCCGCCGCCTAATCCATCACGGGCTCTCGCTGCACGTCGACGTTCTTCGATGCGGCGTGCGTACTCAAAAATGGGAAACCGTAAGGTTGCAAACTCATGATCGAGGACGTTCGTCTCGACCAGTCGGCGGCCGTTGATGTCCAGGTCGGCTGTCCATGGCAGCCCCTCGTTCCGGAGGGCCTCGAAAAGTTCGTCGTATTCCCGGCCTGAGCTGGCGACGAACTTCGACGGATACAGGACGATGCAATCGACCCGGAGTGCGTCATATTCGCGTCGTGCAGCTTTCGGAAGACTCTGTATAACGGCGCACGTGGCGGCAGTCACCACCCCGGATTCGATCCGCTCGGAGAACAACTTGGCCGGATATTTGACCGAGCCAGCCTCGGTGTCCGCACGGTGCCGCCGAGCCTGACGCCGGCGATAATTGTCCCCGGTCATCGCATCGACCGTGGAGGGGATCAGCGTGTTCGGAATCGCGTGGATGTCGCCTGTCACGCGGATGAACCAGGCATCGGCTTGGGCGTGACGCCGCGCGAACTCCGCGGCTTGTGCCAATGTCATCCGCCGGTCCCCCGGCTCCCAAATGACCGGGCGACCCCAATAGACGTTCAGGTGCTGGAGGATTTCGCTGTAGCACGATTTCATATCGACGTCACGGAGCACACCAGGGGCCTGGTGCCAAAATGCGGTCGGGCTACGGCTATAGCCCAGGCCCCCGTGGACGGCACCAGTCTGCTGACCGAAACGGCTGCCGCCATGCGTGGGTGTAAAGCGTTGACTGTCGCCAGCCCTCATTAGTTTCTTGACCTGCCGCGCGCTTTGGAGTTTTTCGGATCCTTGGGCGCTTTCTTTCGTTGCGGCCGTCAGGAACGTCGACACGCGACCGCCGACTGTCCCTCTCATCTCAGGGATTTCGTGGGCCGGAATTCCGAGCGATGTGAAGATCGCACGGTCTCGGGTCCGCATTTCCTCGAAGAGGCGAAGCTCAAGCACGACATCTCGGAGCGCGTAGCTGAACGATTCAATAGGGCGTCGTCGGAACGTAGTCAGCATGTGCTGCTTTTCTTCGGCGCTGAGTGTGTCAATCTTCGCGCCCCGAGAAACGTTTGGCCGTGTTGATCGAGGCTGCCTCCGCCGAATGGCAACGTCGTGTCGACCGTCTGTAGTCGGATCGCGTATGCTCGACCGTCCGACGTTGCGGCAAATTCGACGATTGGCCGATGATTTACACGTGCGCCCTCTCCTTGCGCGAACGAGAGCCGCCTATTACACGTTAAGTGGATGTCGCTGGCCCCGTGCACTTGTTCGAAAAGGTTCCAGTAAAACGCTCTGCCGAAGATCCGGCCCAGATCCGCGGACAAAAAATGACTCACTACCGTCATCTCGATTGATGGTATGCGCCAGCATCGTCGCTGCTCGTCCCAATCACCATTAGCGGGCCGAACGTCATGATTGTGTAGCAGTTGATGGCCGTACGCCCTCGTGACCGGCGTAAGGTCGGATATGCCGACAAGATCGCGGATGATGCAAACTGGAGACAGCTCGGGCCTCAGGACGCCGATGGGACAGGCTATTGGTAGCCTGTTTGGCACTTCGAGCCCGCTGAGTATTTCACGGACATCCAAAGCGGACGGCTCCGGGATCTCCGGAGCGCGATAAGCATGGACGAGAAGCCGACCGTCGACGGCCCGTGAGGCGAACTGCGCTGTGAGGGTCTTCAATCCCTCAAACTCGGTATCGACGGCGACAGTCAGCCCGGTCTGAGAAAGCCGGTCGACAACATCGGTTCCGATGCCTGAGACAAGTGTTGTCATTTGCACTCCTACATCCAGCGAAGAAAACACGTTCGGTCACATCTTCAGCTTCGAATCTAGGACACGGTGAAGCCCAACCCGTCTCTCGACTCTGTCGTTACCGGTCCTTGGACGGCTCGTCGATATTTCCCTCGCAAGACTTGTGTAGGAACGGGGCGTCAAATGCCGTGATCACTGGACCGTGCTTGAAATGATTTCCATATTATCCTATGATGTTCTACATCTGCATGCATTTTATTTCAACTGAGGCGGTGTTGTGGGAAAGAAGCACGCGACGAAGTCTCAAGCGAATTCGAATGGATTTGTTGAACGGTTCGCCGCTGTGCTCGAGGTGTGTTTTCACGGGGACCAAACCGCGATGGCGGCGGCTCTGGGGTGCTCCCAGTCGCTAATTTCCCGAGTCGTTCGGGGCGTCCAAGCGCCTGGCCCACGGCTCATTGGCCGCTTCGCAGCGCTGGCGGGCGTCGATCCGAAATGGGCGATGACAGGGAAGGGGCCAGTTCCCGAACCGCAAACTGAAGTGTTCGGTCATGCCCGCAGCTTGGCCGTAGTGGACCAGCCTGTAGACGCTCAAGCAAGCGCGAATCTGACAATGATCTCGCCCAATCAGCGAGTTGTCACCGCGGCGGACTTTGCGACGACTCGATATTTATTCCGTGTCCCGAACGCTGATTGGCTCACTGTCGATCCACTCGAGAGGATTCGCCCAGGCGACGTGCTACTCATCGAATTAGACGTAAAACGTCTGGTGGCAAATGCCTCGTCTGTTGACCGTCAGCTCTGCGTCCTGCGACTGCCGGCAATTCCGCCCCGATTTGAGATACGGCGATCATCTCTGCTGGACTGCACCGATGCCAGTTCGCCGGCGGCCAAAAGCCCGCAGCCACCTGTTCACGAAGAGGCCAGAAACAGCCGGCCGGAGGGCCAACGGCTCCGAACGATCCGGTTACCTGACCGGCCTCAGACTGACGGCACTTCTCCCGAAAACGATGACAGCACAAACACAGACGTGAATGCTGAGTCCGAGGTCCTCGGTCCGACGACGCCATCGAAGATCATCGGAGTGGTTCTTCGCCTCTTCCGAGACTATTGAGACTCCGCTTTGATCGGGATTGCGACCCGACGACATTTTTCCATAAAGAATCCGAGCTGGACCTGGCCTATGTACCTGATCGTCCGTGAAGCCGCTGACCGCCTGCGGATCAGCCCCTCTTCAGTTTATCTGTTGATCGAGCAGGGTCGACTGGCCCACCACCGGGTAGGCGCTCGCCGCGGGGCCATCCGCATCAGCGAGGCTGATCTCGCCGCCTATCTGGCAGCATGCCGCCAGGAGCTAACGAGAGACACTCCGCCCCCACTTCCGGTTGCCCGGCCGAAGTTAAAGCACCTCAAACTGTGATCCCGAGCGACATGGCAGTGGCGTTACGTCCTCGAGCTCATCCAACGGCCTTCTCCAATTGCGACCGCAGGTGCTCCGGATTAAGAGAGAGATGCTGATAAACCTTGGCGAGCATCGACGGGTCGCTGTGACCCATCAAGATGGCCACGGTGAGTGGGTCAACGCCCCGTTCGAGGGCGTGCGTCGCAAAAGAATGTCGCAGGGCGTAGAGCGAATAGTTTGGGACCAGTCGGCGAGCCTTTCGTTCGAGAAGCTTTCGTTTTGCTTCGCCGAACAATTCTCGCTCAGTTTTCCGAATAACTTTGCCTTTTTCCATTCGCGACTCTTTCAACGTTGCCAAAAACCGACGAATTTCGTTCTCTTCGGGAGCGTTCGGGCTTTGAACCATTCGTCGCTTGCCAAGTCTCGTTCGAATCCGCTTGAAACCACAGTTCACGGCTTCCGTCGTCCATCCACGACCAAGCGAATTGCGAAACAACGGCCCAAACGGAGCAGCGAGCATCCTCCGCTGTGTGATTTCGAATGCCCTCTCAGTGAGATAGACGACCCGCGACAATTTCTTATTCTTCGATTCCGACTTCGGGAACACCCATCGTCTGACGACGCGGTCGACGTGTCGAGCTTCGACCCTCAGAGATTCTTGCGGCCTACAGCCAGTCTCCCAGGACACGACGATCAAATCGCGGAGATGCTCGTCCTGCACGACCGACAGAATCTCTTGGTACTCCGCCGCAGAAACGACGATCTCGCGATGCTCAGCAGAGGGAATCTCGATCCCCTCGATCGGATTGCGTCAAAATAGCCCTGACGCACCGCCCAGGACAAACAGCGCTTGATCGTCCGAAGGTAGTTTCGCCGGGACGTGATCGAAAAGTCGTACTCATCGACCCATTGCTGGATGTGGAACGGCTTTACCTCTTCGACACACAAAAGCGGATATTTCCGCGCGAGCCTCTCCAGTCGGTAGCGATACCATTCATACGTGTCGGGCGAGCGGTTCCTTTGTACCCATTCAAGGAACAGTTCAATGATGCCGACAAGCGACCGTCCACCAGCCACTTGGATGGGTGTTCCGCCGAGCCTACGTGCTGCCATCAATTTGTGATAAAGCGCGAAGGCAGCGTCCCGGTCGGCGCCGAGATTGATCTGCTTCCCGTCGATCTGCACGTACCAGACGTTCCGGGAAGCGCGAAAAAATGGCTTTGGAAATCGAGGCATAGCGAACCCTCCGGCGTGAAATCCCACGAACACACCAGAGCGGGCCGGAAGGCTCGCCGCCCCGCACGGACGCGGGGCATCTCTGACAAATCTCTGACAAATCAGTTTTGGCGATTTTTTTCGTCGCCGCAAGTCCTTATCTGTCAAAGTGCACTCGGAGGGATTCGAACCCCCAACCCTCGGTTCCGAAGACCGATGCTCTATCCATTGAGCTACGAGTGCGTGGCAGGCGGCCCTGATTCGCGGCGGGCCAGCCTGCGGGATCGAATGTAATCCGGTTAACCAACCACCGCAATGGCCCGGCCGCGTCATGTTCGGTGCGGAAGTTCCGGTCCGCCCCCGCGGGCGACGGGCGGGTTTGACCCTCTTTGAGTCGGTTGCGAGAATCGGTTGATCGAAGAGGGGCGTGCATGCTGCGGGTTTTAGGGTCGGCCAAAACGCTGTGCGACTCGCTCACCCGGCGCGAAGTTCTCCGCGTCGGCGGGCTGGGGACGTTCTCGTTGTCGCTGGCCGATCTTTGGGCCCTGCAAGAGGCGCAGGCGGCGCCGGAAACGGTGCCGGCTTCCGCGACCGCCAACACAAAGGCCAGCTTTGGGCGGGCCAAGCGGATCATTCTGCTTTATTTGTATGGCGCGGCCGCCCAGCACGAGACGTTCGATCCGAAACCCGAGGCGCCGTCCAAAATTCGCGGCATTTTCAAGCCGATCGACACGGCCGTTCCTGGTCTGCAAATCTGCGAGCACTTGCCGAACGTGGCCCGCATCGCCGACCGCGTGGCCATCGTCCGGTCGATGACCCATCCGTACAACATTCACTCCGCGGCCTACACGCTCACGGGTGTAGACAAGGTCGATATTCCGATGGAGTTGAATCCGTACGACCGGCGGCATTGGCCCTTTTTCGGCAGCGTGCTCGATTATTTGGCGGCGCGGAAAGATCCCAAGGCGCCGTCCCCGCAAGTGCCTCGCGATATCGGTTTGCCGTTTCAGTTCAGTAGCCGCTGTCCCGAGTTCAAGCGGGGCGGTCCGTACGGGGGCTTTCTGGGCCGGGCCGTCAATCCGGTGTGGACGGAATTCGACGGAGCAGCGATGAAGGTCGTCGACCGCTGGCGCGGCGAACGGGACGTCTCCGTCGGCGACCCGTATTTGGGAATTTCTGCGCGGGATCGGTTCACCGTTTCGGAGGCCGCCCGGCTCTCGCCCGACATCACACTCGACCGGCTCAATCGGCGACGCGATCTGGTGACGCAGTTCGACGAACGGCGGCGTTCGCTCGACAAGGCGCTCTCGGCACAGACCTTGGGCCGGTTTCAGGAAATGGCCTATTCGCTGATGACGTCGCGCGGCCTGCGGGTGGCGCTCGACGTATCGCAGGAGCCGGCTGCCTTGCGGGAACGGTACGGGATGACGCTCTTTGGCCAGGCGACGCTGGCGGGCCGGCGGTTGCTCGAGGCGGGGGCGACTCTGGTGTCGGTTTTCTGGGACGAAATTCAGACGGCCAACTCGGCGTGGGACACGCATTTCAGGCACTTTGAACGGCTGAAGAACGAATTGCTTCCCGGTCTCGACCGGGCACTCAGTGCGCTCATCCTCGACCTCGAATCGCACGGCATGCTGGACGACACGCTGGTGATGGTGCTTACCGAGCACGGTCGGACGCCGAAAATCAGCGACACCGTCCGCGGTGCCGGGCGCGAGCATTGGTCCCAGACCTATTGCAGTTTGTTGGCCGGCGGAGGAATCGCGCGCGGAACGGTCGTCGGGAGTTCCGACCGCATCGGCGGGTTCGTGAAGGATCGCCCAGTCAGTCCGAAGGACATCCTGTGCACTCTGTATCACGTGATGGGCATCGACCACCGCACCCTGATCCCCGACCGAGTGGGCCGGCCGTTACCTTTGGTGGCGGAAGGCGAGGTCGTCGAGCCGCTCTTGCGTGGGTGATCCGTTCACGAACGCTGTCGACAATCGCCTGCCTCTCAAATCTCTGTTGAGCCCCGCTCCTGAGGAATTACGAATGTCGTTCTCTCCGCGCTGGAATTGCCCTGTTGTGTCTGGCCCTCTGTGCCTCGGCCCGAGCCGAGAGTCGTTTCACGGCCGTGCATCTCGTGCCTGGGACGAAAGCCGACGCGGTCGAGCAGCGGTACGTCGAGCTGCTTCGTGATCGCATCGCGGAAACGACCACGGCCCCCGTCCGCGTGAGTCCCTCTTCAGAGCCGGCATCGGCCGAGCTCGTCATTTACATCGGCACCCTTTCGTCGCAGCCCGAGCTGGCCACGCGGACACACGACCTGGGAGTCGTGCCGCCCGGCGGACTCGATCCGGGGAAGGAAGGCTTCGTGCTGGCCTCGAAAAACAGACATGGCCGGCAAATCGTGCTGGCGATTGGCAGCGATCGCCGCGGCATCTTGTACGCGGTCGGCGAAATTCTGCGGCGAATTGTCGGACGCGGCAACACGGTGCTCTTTCCGGCCGAACTCGATCTGCTGCTGCGCCGCGGTGGCCCGTGCGAGGGCTGATCGTTTCGCAGGGATTCACGATCCGGCAGCTCACCGGATCGCGCGAGTGGACGAAGGCCGAGTTGCAGCGGGCGCACCTCGATTACGCCCTCGCCGGCGCCAACACGTTCGAGCTCGACGAGAACAACGACCACGACGGCCTATTTGATTTCCTCAAGTCATACGGACTCGACACGCTGGCCGTGATCGAAGGCAACAGCGGCAGCGGTCCCCCCGAGTGGCAGGCTAAGGAAGCGATCGGCCGCACGGGCTACTTGTGTCCGGGCATTCCCGCGGCGCGGGAGGCCTTGCTGCGCCAGAAGGAGCAGCTCTTCAAGCGGATGCGCGACTTCGATTACGTCCACTTCAAGTCGGGGGACGGCGGAGGGGACGAGTCGGAGGCGTCGGCCCCGTTCGGCCGGACGCTGATTTATCTGTGCGAGGACTACGCTCGCATCCTGCATAAGTACCATCCGCACACGAAGATTTTTGTCGGCAATCAGAAACTCGATAACGCGGGCGATCAGGCCATTTTTCACTACCTGCAGGAGAAGCCTCGCGACTGGATTGACGGCGTCGTCTACGGTCCCGGCTCAAACGCCATGGGCTGGATGCCCGGCCGCCGGCAAGACCATCGCATGGATCTGTTTCAGGACGGGGGGCGGGGCGGCCTCAGCGGTTATCTCCGTGAAATGCTGCACCAGTTGCCGCCTCGGCAATCGATCCTGCTCTTTACCGATTTGACGCACTGGGTCTATTCGCAGTACGGGCTGATGGATCACGCGCTCATCCCCGATCGCGACCACCACTTGCCCCCGAAATGGGATTCGTGGATGTATGAGCGCAAGCCGAGCGCGGAACTGGCGCAGGTCTACAACCGCCGCACGTTTCACGCGCGACCACGGAACTATTACCACGTCTTCCAGGAGACGGCCGAATTCGCGATCGGCGACGTTGCCTATTCCGAGGGGCATCACGATCACTTGAACCAATGGATGTACCAGCGGCTGTTCTGGCATCCATTTGCAACCGTCGAAGAGGTCGTGGCCGAGTACGCCCGCAGCTTCTTTGGTCCCGAGGCGGCTCCCGAAATGGCCGAGGCCATTTTCACGCTCGAGCACAACCTGGAGACGCCCCTTCGCAACAATCCGGGCATCGCCCGCCTGGTCGAACTGGTCGAGTCGGCCGGCGCCAAAATGCCGGCCGAGGTGCGGGCGAAAAACTCACTGTGGCGCGAATACCTGCAGAAAGCCGACCTCGATCGTTACATCCAGCTCGACGTCAATCGGCAAAACGAGCACGTCGACGCGATCCTGGCCAAACTGAAAACGGATTTCGATGGCGGGGACATCGACGGCGCGCTCTCGCAACTGGCCGACGTCGCGCTGCCGGTCCCTTTGCCGGAAATGGTCCGCCTCAAATCGGCAGCCGACCGGTTGGGACAGGAGAGCGATCAACTCGCCGGCGTGCGGAGCGAAGGATTCTTCAACTTGAAACAGGACTACGTCGGCTTCGGTTGGCTCAAGCGTGAGATCGACCGCGCCCGGGCAGCTGCGTCGGCCACCGAACGGCGGGCGATCGTCGAGCGGATCGTGTACTACGAGGATCCCGGCAAAGGAGGCTTCTACGACAACGCAGGCGTCCCCGAGAAAGCTCCTCATCTCGTCCACGGGTGGCCGTATGGCGACGGCATCATCAGCCACGACAATCGGCCGTCACAGCGGAAGATGGCCTTCACCACCGACGAAGAGCGCGGCGTGGCATTTCAGTACGAAGGGCTCGATCCACAGGCTCAATATCGCGTGCGACTCTCCCTGGTGCGGCCGCGCTACGCGCGGCGTTACGCGGGTCGGCAGCATCAAACAGGCGAATCGATCTACGCCGACAATTTCGCGCTGGCAGAGAACCTCGAGCTGCCGGAATACCGCGCCGACTTCTTCGAGTTCGATATTCCGAAAGCCGCGACGAGCGATGGCAAATTGACGTTATGGCTGAAAAAGCAGCCAGGCATCGGCGAAGGTTTGAAATCAGACGTGACGATCTGGCGCAACACGGGGGGTTGGGGCACGCTCGTTTCGGAAGTGTGGCTGATGAAAAAAGGTGCGCGTTCCCGTCACCTAGCCACGCGCCGGCCTTCGCAGAAAGCGGACTGAGAGACTGACAAGGCGAGCCGCTCGCCGCTCGAAAACCGCCGGCGTGAAGCCGGGGGCTCGTAGGAACTGCGAGACCGAGCCGTGTTGTCTCAGCCGCTGAAAGCCGTCAGCACGCGGTGAATTTCCTCCACCGTCGTCACGTGGCTCAAGACTTTCTTTTTGGCCGAGCCTTCGAGCGTTTGCATCCCCTTCGACTTGGCAATGTCGAGCACCTGGGCGTGCGTCTTGCCCTTGAGGACGGCGTCCCGCACGTCCTCGTCGAGTGTCAGAATCTCGAAGACGCCCGTGCGTCCCATGTATCCGGTGTGGAAGCAGTGATCGCAGCCGGTGCCGCGGAGCAGTTCGACCTTGTTCGCTTCGTCGGGAGGAACGCCGAGGAACTCAGCCGTGGCGGCGTCGGGATGATAGGTCTGGCGGCAGCGCGAGCAGACCTTGCGCAGCAAGCGCTGCGAGATAATGCCGACCAGGCTGTCGGCGATGAACATCGGCGGGATGCCGAACTCGCGGAAGACGTCGATGGTTGATGCCGAGTCGTTGGCGTGAAGCGTGCTGAGCACGGTGACGCCCGTCAAACCGGCGCGACAGGCGATGTGGGCCGTTTCCGGATCGCGAATTTCGCCGACCATCATCACGTTCGGGTCTTGCCGCAGCACGCCGCGGAGCGCTTCGACAAATCCGAACTCGATGCGGCTGTCGACCTGAATCTGGTTGACGCCCTCGACCCGCCGTTCGACGGGGTCCTCAATCGTGCAGAGGCTCTTGGTCTTGTCGTTGAGCACGTCGAGGCAAGCGTACATCGTCGTGCTCTTGCCGGAACCGACGGGCCCGACGCTCAGGATCATGCCGTAGGGGGCCGCGATACATCGGCGAATCTGGGCAATCTGCGCCTCGTCGAAACCGAGGTCCTCGATCCGCGTCAACTGGCCGGCATCGGGCATCAAGCGGAGCACGAGGCGTTCACCGTAAATCGTGGGGCCGCTGCCGACGCGGATGTCGCGCTGTTGTTTGAGCACGGAGTTGGCGATATGCCCGTCCTGCGCGAGGCGGCGTTCGGTGATGTCCATGTTGGCCATCAGTTTGACGCGGGAGATGACGTGCGAGGTCATCTCGGTGGGAAGCTTGGCGACGTCGTGCAGGAGGCCGTCGACGCGGAGCCGCACCCGCAGTCCCGAATCGCTCGGGTCGAGGTGGATGTCGGTTGCCTGCAGTTGAAAGGCCCGCTCGAGCAACAGATCGACAAGCGGTCCCGGTCCGACGACGTCGACCAGCTCCCGAAGTTCTTCCTGTAGGGCTTTCTGGCGAATGCCGGAACGTTCACCCGTAGTGCTCATTTGAGTCCTTTCAGGATTTTGCGGTAAGGCGTCTCGAACGGCTTGTCAAAATCGTGAAGTCGTCGTGCTTTCCCGGGCGGCCTGCGGCGCCCCGCCGTCGTCCAACACGGCGGGCCGATCACCGTCATCGTCGCCGGAGTTATTTGTCCTTCAGCTTTTTCCGGCCGGGCTGTCCCGGGGTCGCACTTTTGCTTGCCGGGGGAGGGTCGGTCTTGGTCGGAGGCGCGGTCGTCGGGGTGGCAGTATTGGATGCGGTCGTGGTGGCGACGGCGGCCGTATTCGTCACCGGCGGGGGGGACACGGCCGAAGAGGATCCCTTTGGCGCCGGCGATTGATCGGGGCTGACGACAATACCACCCAGAACGGCAATGAGGCAGATGGCGAGGAACACAATGCCCACATTCCGGCGAGTGCCGGTCTGATTGACCAACATCATGGTCCCCACGACCATGCCCAGCGCGGCGAAGCCGACATCGATGAGGAGCGCCACCTTGTGCGGAACGGGAGGATGCGGTGCGAATTGCAGGGCGAGTCCCACAATGGCGCCGATGGTTCCGAGCACGCCCGCGATGAGGAGCCCGCTCCCCCCGCTGCTGGGGGCGCCCTCGACCGAGGCCGCCCGACGTCTCACGCCCAGCGAGGCATACGCCTCGTCGCGGTTGTTGACAATCGTCCAAAGCTTCGTCAGACCGGCGAGCTTCAGGACTTCGAACACCAGCTCATGCTGGTTCACGACGACCATTTGTCCGTTGCGCCCGTTGACCGCTTTGTACAGACGCACGATGAGGGCGACCATGGCGCTCCCCATGTAGCTCAGCAGCGTCAAGTCCACGATTAAGCGGGGAGATTGAACGGCACTGAGGCGTTCCACGATCTCGGTGCCGACCTTTTCGATATCGGCCCACTGCTTGTCGTTGAGGATCGGTAGCAGGGTAATGATCAGACAGCCGTCGGCCGATTCAAGCCGGTAGTAGCTTTCGCCCGCTGACACAAGTCGTTCTCCAGAGATTCACTGGCCCTCGCGCGAATCGGTCCGCACCCCGGTTCGACCTGAACTGGCTAATTCCGAAGCGGGAAGAAGAGACGGCGAACGGAATTAAGTCGAAAACGGCCTCTATCATGTATCGGAGGCTCCGGCGATGCAACACTCGATTTCAAAGCACGCATTAAAATCAGAAAATCTCTCTCGGCGCTGGACTTGGGCCAACTTTCCTCCGAATTGCTCTCGGATTGAACCGCCTGTGCCTGGAATGCAAAGGCCGTTTGATTGATCCGCTCGACTCGTTTATTCCGGCAAGTGCAGGGGCCTTCGACCACCGCCGGCCGTCCGGAGATCGCCGCTCGCTTTTTGTTTGACACTGTGTTTTTAGGCCGCCTATAATCGATTGAAGTCCCGGAAAATCTGCGCAGGCGATGCAGGCGATGTCGATCGGGCCGAGGTTCTGCTCGGCTGATCTGCTTTTTCGGGGGGCGGCGGGCCGCGGCGAAAAGGCTCAGGGAGGGTCCAATCGGAGGCGCCCCGCGTCCGCCTTCATTGGGTTCGCATCTCTTCGGGGCCGGAAAAACAGCGGTCATGACGAAACTCGGTAAGTGTCTGGTCGTCTTCGCGGTCGCCGCGTCATTTGCCTTTTTGGGTTTCGCCTGGGTCTCCATGATGGGCGGACCCAACTGGGACGCCGAAGCGGCCGCGCTCCCCGGTTACGCCATCCAAAAATCCGGTGACAAGTGGACGGTCAACGAGCGCGTGGGCGGAGCGACGGTGAGCGTGCAGCGTTCGACGGTGGAAGCGTCCGCCATCATCGCCGCGCGGGACGATCTGCAGAAGAAACAAGAGGCGGAGATCAAACGCCTGAATCAGGAAACGAAAGAGTTCCAGTCGGCGACGGCCGAAATCCGCAAACTGACCGCGGCCGACTTGAAGGCCCTCGAAGCCCGCGTTGCCGAACTCAACAAGCAACTCGAGGGGATCAATTCCAAGATCCTCAACCTGTCGAACGACGTGGTGAAGCGCTCGCAAGAGGCACAGGCCATTCGGACCGAAGCGACCAAGCGTCGCGAGGACGTCTTCCGCCTCACCCGCGAACTTCACGAGATCCGGGCCGATAATTTCCGCGCGGACGCCCTCCAAAAGCGACTGCACGAACAACTGATCCAACTGAACGGAGTCGAACTCGCCCTGGAAAGCCGCAATAAGCAGTTGCATTCCGAGGTGCAGGGAACGCCACGGTAAGACGCCATCAAAATCGCCATTTGAGAAGACTTCTGGGAGCAAGCGATGTCGACTGTCGGGAAGGTCCTGGTCGTCGCGCAAATCGCCTTCAGCGTGCTGTTGATGGCCTTTGCCGCCGGCGTGAGTTCCGTCCAAATCAACTGGAAACAGCGGGAACAGACGGCCCAAAAAGAACTCAAAAAGACGAAAGACGATCTAGCAAGGAACCAGGAAGATATCCAAAAGGTCCGCACCGCGCAGGTTGCGTCGGAAAAGAACCTGAAGGATGCCGCCGACAAGGCTCGCGGCGAGGCCGACGCAAACAAGACGCGGGTCAAACAGCTGAACGCCCAATTGACGCAGGCACGGACCGAGCTCGCCAACACGCGGGCGGAAGCCGAGATTGCCGGTCAGGAAGCCCGCGCCCGCCGCGACGAAGCGGTCAGCCTGCGGGAAATCAACAATCTGCTGCACCAGAGCCGCGACGAACTCATCACGCTCAATCGGGAGCAGGCCGACAAAATCGTCAACCTTGATCAAGCCGCCAAAACGAACGTCGAGAAGCACAATAAGCTGCTCGGCGAGTATGCCACGCTCCAAAAGTTCATCCGCATCAAGGGATTCGATCCCGATCCGACAGAATTGGCCGGGCTGCAAGAGCCTCCGCCGGTCGTGGAGGGCGCCGTGCTCAAAACGAAAAAGGGGGGCCGCAACGGCAGCGAGCTGGTTGAAATCAGCTTGGGCAGCGACGTCGGGCTGGCCAAAGGGCACAAGCTGTACGTTTATCGTGCGGTCGGCAAAGGGAAATACTTGGGGACGATCCGCCTCGACATGGTCGATTACCGCACGGCCGTCGGCGTCGTGATTCAGTCGTCCAAGAGCGGGGAAATCCAGCGAGGAGACTATGTCACCACGAAGCTCTAAAAAATCGGCCCGCGCGGACGGACCTGCCCCGGCTCTGGATGTGTACGTGGGCCTGCTCATGGTTTCGGTGGGCGCGCTGATTGCCGGCATCATCTGTCTCAAATTCCAGCTCGACGCCTATCTCTAGGCCGGTTCGCTGTTTAGAGCAAACCGACTTGGCCGGCGCGTGCCATGGGGCCTGCGCGAAGTGCGGCGTCCGACCGCCCATTGAGCCATCTTGCACGAATTCCCCTCCGGCGATACAACTTCGCGGGCGATAAGGGCTTAAGTCGCCCCTCTGCTCTCATTTCCCGATGATGCGTTCACGGCGCGAAATCGACCGTTTTGCGCTTCGCATGGAAGCTGGCTCCAACACGGACGGCACGGATGCTGAGTCGTCTGCGCAACTGGCTCTGCCCGGATCTCGCGATCGACCTGGGAACGGCAAACACATTGATTGCCGTTCAAGGTCGCGGCGTAATCGTGGATGAGCCGTCCGTGGTCGCCCTGCGAAAAGGGACGCGAAGCGTCCTGGGCAAAGGGACCGCCGTCGGCAAGCTGGCCAAGCAGATGCTCGGCCGCACGCCTGATTCGATCACCGCGGTCCGCCCGCTCAAGGACGGCGTCATCACCGACTTCGAGCTGTGCGAGGCGATGCTGCGGTACTTCATCAAGAAGGCGAGCCGCCAATCAGGCGGACTGCGTCCGCGCGTGGTGATTGCCGTCCCGGGAGGAATCACGCCGGTCGAGAAGCGGGCCGTCTTTAACAGTGCCGAGCGGGCCGGGGCCGGACGCGTCTACCTCTTGGAAGAGTCGAAGGCGGCGGGCATCGGCGCCGGGCTTCCCATTTCCGAGCCGATGGCCAGCATGGTTTGCGACATCGGCGGCGGCACGACCGACGTGGCCATCCTCAGCCTGGCCGACGTCGTCGTCAGCCGCTCGATCCGCATTGCGGGCGACGAAATGGATGAGGCGATCGTCGAGTACCTGAAGCGACACTTTTCCTTGCGGATCGGCGAGCAAAGTGCCGAGCACGTGAAGATCGACGTGGGAAGCGCCTTCCCGCTCGAGCAAGAGCTGACCACTGAAGTGAGCGGCCTCGACACGATCAGTGGCGTCCCGCGCAAAGCCATTATCACCAGCGAAGAGATCCGCGAAGCGCTCCGCGGTCCCATCGAGGCGATTCTCAATTGCGTCAAGGCCGTGATCGAGCATTGCAAACCCGAGTTGGTCGCTGATCTGGCCGACACGGGGCTTGTGCTGACGGGAGGCGGAGCCCTCTTACGGGGACTTGCCACGTACATGAACGAGCAATTGGGAATTCCCGTCCGCGTGGCCGAGGATCCGCTGACGACGGTCGCCCGCGGAACGGCGATTTGCCTCGAACACCTCGGACACTGGCGGGACAGCCTCGAGACCGTCGACAGCGATTTGTGAGTCGGATCATGGGCCGGCCGAACTCAAGACGATCCACTCTCCTGACGACCGCGGCTCTTTTGGCCGTGGCGGGGGGACTTTCCGTTGCTCCTCCCGCCGTGCAGCAGGCGTTGCGGGGTGCCGTGCTCGATGTCGTCGTCTCGGGCCAGTCGTTCGCCATCCACCGCCTGGACACACGGCGGGCGGCCGAGGTGGCCATGCCGGCCGGTCTGCCCGCCGAACGGGGCGAGGCCGTTGCGAAGCCGGAAAGCGATCAGCAACGCGCTCTCGAACAGACTTGCCGCCGGCTGCGGCTGGAAAACGCCCGGCTCCGCGAGGAATTGCACCTGGCCGAAACGTACGGTGTTTCGCCCATCCCGGTTCCCAATTCGCAAAGCGCCGGCGTTCCGGCGGTCGTGCGGGCAGCAATCGTGAGCCGGCAGACGTTGTCGCGCTGGCAATCGCATGCGCCACTTGAACCAGGGCCGCGCGGGGCATTGCCGAATCGTCGATGGTCCTGGAAGAGAATCTGCCGCACCTCGACCAGGGGAGCGAGGCGGGCGTTGAGACGGAGTTCGACGTCTTCATCGGTCGCTGCGTCGTCGGCCGCATTGCCTCGGTGGGCCGCTGGACCAGCACGCTCGAGCCGATTACCGACCCGCATTACCGGGCCCTGGCACAGATCGTTCGGCCCACGGATCAGGGGGGCACATTCGGCACCGAGGGAATCCTCGTGGGCCAGGGGAACGGGCTGTGCAAGTTGACCGAAGTCCCCACGACCGAAACGGTCCGCGTGGGAGACGAAGTCTACACCAGCGACCGTGACGGGCGCTGCCGCATCCCTTTGTATTACGGACGAGTGAAAACCGTCGCGGAGGCCGGCCGCCACTGGGACATCACCGTCGACCCGGCCGTGAAGACGGCCGACCTGAAATCGGTCGCCGTGCTCAAACTGCCGCCGAGCTTTGTCCGACCGTTGGCTGAATGAACGGACGTGTCATGAAATTTGTTTTCGTCTCGCTGCTGGCAGTACTGGCTTTCATGCTGGAGCCGGTTGTCGGCCCGCTTCTCGGAGGAGCGACATACCGCCCGGACATTCTGCTCCTTCCGGTCGTGGCGGCCGTCATCGCCTGTCCGGGGTCTCCGGCTGTGGTCCTGGGTGCTATCGTCGGTCTGGTCTGTGACTGTCTGGCGGGGGCCACCGTAGGACCGCAAATGGCCGCTTTCTCGCTCACCGCCGCCGCCGCCAGCTTGTTACCACGACCGAAATCAGTGGTCGGGATTTTCGCACTGTCATTTGCCTGTGCGGCCGGTTTGGAGACGGCAATCGCGGCCATTCGCCTGGCCCAGACCGGTCGCCCCCTTTCCGAATTGCCGCCCGCCGTCGAAATGGCCGCTCCCGCCCTGATGACTGCGCTTGTGATCGGCGGCGTGTGGCTGGCCGCCCGGCAACTGATGAGACCGTTTTCACGTCGCCGTCTCGACGGCGGACGGCTCGTCTCCATTGGCTGGCAGCGAACCGCGGATTGACGTCATGCGAAATCGCGCGATCAGCGTCTTTTCCAAAGCGCCCTCGGCCGGGCGGCTCGATTCGGCCTGGCACGTGGATGAGCATCCGGCCGGTCGGCTCGTGTGGTTGTTCGTCGGCATCGCCTTGCCGCTCGTGCTCGTGGCGGCCCGTCTGGCCCAGCTCGACTGCTGGCTCGCCGACGACTACGTCGCTTCGTTCGAAACGACGACGGAAAGTTTCGAGTCGGTTCCCAGCCTTGACGGCCGCATTTACGGCAGCGACGGTCGCGTCCTCGCCGAGGATGTCGAGCGCGACAACATCCGCGTCCACTACCGCTGGCTAGAGGATCCTCCCAACCCGCACTGGCTCCAGCAGCAGGCCCTCTCGAAATTGCCGCGGATCGAGCGCCGCAACCGCGCCCGGGTCGAAGCGGAAAAGCAGGGCGTCCTCAAGCGGCGCGACGCCATGTGGAAACGGCTCGCCGAACTCTCGGGCGTTGCGCCGGCCGATCTGGCCAGCCGCAGAGCGGCCATTCAAAAACGCGTCGAGCATATCGCCAACGCCGTCGCCCGCCGGCACGACGGGTCGGAGGGAGAAGCGGCTGCCGATTCGAACGAAGCCAAAGCGGGCCGGACGCTCGGGCGGCGCGTGTGGGAGACGGTCGTCGCCACGCTCACCACGCCGCCGCGGCGCGAAGAGCGCGAGCCGATCATCGTCCGCGAAGAGCTCGACTATCACACCGTCGTTGACGACGTGCCGCTGGCCGTGCGGGCCGAGATCGAGGCCCATCCGCATTGGTTTCCCGGCGTTCGCGTCGGCAGCACGTCGCGGCGCGTCTACTACGCCAGCAACCTCGCCCCGCACATCGTCGGAGCCCGCCTCGCCGTCACGGACGACGATTTGGCCCATCGGCGTGCCGTCCTCGCGCCAATCCAGCCGGCACCGACGACCCGCTCGATTACCGGCCGGGCGACCGCATGGGCCGCACGGGCGTCGAGGCGTCGTACGATTCGTGTCTCCGCGGCCTGCGCGGTCTCCGCAAGCTGGTCCGCAACCGCTACGGCGAAATCATCCGCGAGGAGATGATTCGCTCGCCGCGTCCGGGAGGCAACGTCGAACTGACGCTCGATGCGACCGTCCAACGGAAGATGGAGCAGCTTCTCGACACGATCCTTGCCGGCAAGGGCCCGAGCGACGCCAAGGCAAAGGACGAGCATCTCCCGACGGGCGGCTGCATCGTCGCTCTCGATGTGCAGAGCGGGGCTCTGCTCGTGGCCGCCGGTGCGCCGCGGTTCGACTTCGGTTCCTCGGCCGTCCCCGATGCGCAGACCTGGAAGCGACTCAGCGACGATCCGCGGCATCCGCTCTATCATCGGGCCATCCAGATGGCCCTTCCTCCCGGATCGGTCTTCAAGGTGCTCTCCGCCGTCGCGCTGCTCGAAAGCCGGCGGATCGATCCCGACCAGCGCTACGACTGCCGCGGCTTTCTCGAACAGCCCGACCGGTTGCGGTGCCTGATCTACACGCAGCAAGGCGTCGGCCACGGTCCGGTCGACCTGAGCGACGCGCTGGCCCGGTCGTGCAACGTGTATTTCTTCCACGCGGCCGGCGTGATGGGTCCGCAGCCGATTGTCGAGTGGGCCCGCCGCTTCGGCATCGGTCGGCCGACGGGCGTCGATCTGCCCTTCGAGCACGGCGGCAACTTGCCCGATCCGGATGAGACGGTCGATCCCAAAAACCGCAACCGCAAGGGCTGGCACATCGCCGACACGCGCGCCCTGGCGATCGGCCAGTCGAGCCTGACCGTCACGCCGCTGCAAATCGCGCGGATGATGGCGGCGGTCGCCAACGGCGGCTATCTGGTCACGCCGTTCGTCGCCCGCAAAGCCGGCCCGCAGGTTGCCGACGACGATGCCTCGCCCGCCTTCTCCCGCCGCCTGCCGATTCCCGGCCTCTCGGAAGAGACGCTGGCCCGCATTCGGGCGGCTCTGGCCAAAGCCGTCGCCCAACCGGCCGGCACGGGCTACAAAACGGTCCGCTCGCAGAGATCGCGATCGCCGGCAAAACGGGCACGGCCCAGACGAGCGGCGGCCAGCCCGACCACGCCTGGTTCGCCGGCTACGCCCCGGCCGACAAGCCGCGAATCGCCTTCGCCGTCGTGCTGGAACATGCCGGCTCGGGCGGCAAAGCGGCCGGCCCCGTCGCCCGCCAGCTCGTCGAGGCCTTTCTCGCCGACGGCGTGCTCGAACCGGCCCGCGTGACCATGCGCGAATAAGGGCCGCGCGACAGCATCCCTCGGTCGCCGACGCTTCCGCTGATTTGATAAGCTAACCAAGCGGAACCGAGTGATCAGGAGTCTCGACATGGGCGAAGCAGCCGAGCATTTATTCAATCGCAAGAGTGCGGCCCCCGTTTTGATCCAGGCGATGCAGGATCTGGCCGAACGCAGCGGGCGACGCCTGGAAGACATGGACCAGATGCGGCTGGGCGACGCGTACGATCTGGCCGTCTCCGTGTACGGCGAGAACTTGCCCGAGTATTGGCGGATCTGGAACAGTTGGAACGTCCTCCCCGACACGCCGGCCCCGATGGGCGATCTGTGAAGCGCCCGGGCGGGGCGGCTCTTGGAAGGAATGCGAACGAGATGGTCCGTCGCGTTGTTTTGGCGATGAGCGGCGGCGTCGATAGCTCGGCGGCTGCCGTGCTGCTCAAGCGGCAGGGGCTACGAGGTCCTCGGCCTCTTCATGCGGTCGGGCACGACCGAAGAGACCGTCTGTGCCGCACCCGCCATGGCAGCACCCGACGGCGGCCTGCCGATCTCCTCAGATCCCCAGAGCCGTGGCACCAAGCCAGCCGCTCTCCGCTTGTCCGCCACTCACAAGCAGGGATGCTGCAGCGCCTCCGACGCGGCCGACGCCCGCCGCGTGGCCGACGTGCTCGACATTCCGTTTTACGCCCTCAATTTCAAAGACGGCTTTGGGCGGATCAAGGATTATTTCGCCGACGAATACCTCGCCGGCCGCACGCCCAATCCGTGCGTGATGTGCAACAACTGGCTCAAGTTCGGCAAGCTGTGGGAGTTCGCCCAGCAAGTCGACGCCGACGCCATCGCCACCGGGCATTACGCGCAGCTTCGTCCCGTGCCGCACGAAGACCGGCCGGCCCTCGTGCAGGGGGCCGACCTCTCGAAGGACCAGTCGTACGTCCTGTTCGGCATTTCGCGGGACCTGCTCGATCGCATCATTTTTCCGGTGGGCGGGTTCGAGAAGCCGGCGATCCGCGAATTGGCCCGCGAGGCGGGTCTGCGCGTGGCCGACAAGCCCGACAGCCAGGAAATCTGCTTCATCCCCGATAACGACTACGCCGGCTTCGTCGACCGCTTTCGCCCTGGACACGAGACGGCCGGCGAACTGGTCGACACGGCCGGAAACGTCCTCGGCCGGCACGACGGATATCACCACTTCACCATCGGCCAGCGGCGCGGCTTGGGCCTGGCTTTCGGTTCACCCCGCTTCGTCATCGCCATCGATGCCGAGACGAAACGCGTCGTCATCGGCACGCAGGACGAACTGGCCCGCCGCGAACTCGAAGCCGACGGCCTCAACTGGCTCGTGCCGCAAATCCCCGCCGAGTTCACCTGCCGCGCCAAAATCCGTTATCGCCATGCCGCGGCACCGGCCCGAAGTCGCCGTCGAGGGGGAACGGATCCGCGTCCAGTTCGACGAACCGCAATTTGGCGTCACGCCGGGACAGGCGGTCGTGCTCTACGACGGCGACCGCGTGTTGGGCGGCGGCTGGATTCGCTGACCGGCACGGCCGCGCAATTCAATCGCTTACGGCAGCCACCGCGGATGGTCGACCCCTTTGTCTTCGAGGCCGCGCGTAATCAGCCGCGGATTGCCCCCGTCGGCGTCCATCACCCAGATCGCGGGCGCCGCGCCGGTCTCCGCCCGGCAGAAGACGATGTGCCGGCCGTCGGACGACTCGCTCGCGCGAAAATCCCAGACGGGCGGCTCGCTTTGCGTCAAGACGCGTCACCTTGCCGTCCGAGGGTCGAGCCGGCAGATCTCGGTCCCGCCTCGGGCCAGCTCGGGCTTGAAGTCGCGGTTGAAGTGGTCGACGTCGGGCCGCTGCGGCTGGAATTCCCAGGCGACCTTGGAACCGGGCAGGCGGCGAGGGAAGAGAATGGAGCCGTCGCGGGTCCACGCGGGCACGTTCGACCCGCCGCCCCGCGTCTTCGGGTCGCCGTAGGTCGCCGCGAACCACATCGCCTCGCCGCTCGTGAGCACGCGGTGCTCGCTGCCGTCGGCCCGGCCGATGCAGACGTCGGCCCAGTCGTGCCCCGGCTCTTGGCCGGGTTGGCAATCGACGTAAAGGACCCATTGGCCGTCCGGCGACCAGCTCGTGCCGAAGTAGAGGTGGCCCGGCTTGGCGGCGACTTGCGACTCGGTTTTCCCGTCGATGTCGCTGGTCCAGACCTGGTAACCCTGCGGGCTGCGAGGTGGAAGGCGACCCGCCGGCCGTCGGGACTGAGGCTCAGGCCATAGGGCAGCCCCTCGCCCGCGCGGTGAACTCGCGGGGGTCGGTCCCGTCGAGATGCATGCTGAAAATCTGGCCGACGTTGTTCCGGACGACCTGCACCAGGAGCCGGTCGTCGCCCACGAGCAAGGCCGGCGTCTCGAACGGGGCCAGCCGCTCCTTGGTGCAGATCTCTTCCAGCGAACCGGTCTTGAGGTCGTGAAGCCAGATGTGCGTCGGGGTCTGCGAGTAATATTGCTGAACGGCCGCCCCGGCCCGTCGCGCCGCGGCTCCATGCTCAGAAAGATGACGCGACGCCCGTCGGGGAACACGGCCCCGGTTGCCACGTGGCCTGGCCGGGCTTTGAAATCGAAGTACCGCAGGCCGCCCGTCGGCGTTGACGAGGGCCGTCTTGCCCTGCGACGTGAAGAACAACCGGTCGACGTGCGACGAGCGTCGCCGGCGGGACTCGCACTCCGCGCGGAGCCCGCCGCAAAAGCAATCCCGGCCCACAAAAGGATTCGACAAGCCGGTCGCATTTGTTTGCACATGTTCAAATTGCTGTCAGTCGATTTCGGTAGCCCTCGACGATCAATTTACCAATCACCGTGCCGACTCGAAAGTTCACTGACCATGCGTTTTACGGGTTAACGGTGAGCGTGAAGGTCTGCATGGCGTTCATGTCCACGCCGTTCAAGGCCGTGATCGTAATCGTGTAGGTGCCATCGGAGGTCGGAGTGCCGCTGAAGACGCCGGTCGTGTCGTTGAACGTGACTCCGTTTGGCAACCCGCCGCTTTCTTCGTATGTCGGCGCCGGGTACCCCGTGGATGTCACGTTGAATGAGCCAAAATCGCCTTCCGTGAAAGTCGCGGCATTTGGGCTCGTAATCGCCGGAGCCTGAAGCACGATCAGCGTGAATGCCTGATCTGAACCGGCGCCGGCAGCGTTCGTCGCCTGAAACTGCAGTAGGTAGCCTGCCGCCGGTGTTGGCCAAGGGCGTGCCGGTCAGCACTCCGGTCACCGTGTTGAACGACAAGCCGAGGGGGAGCGTACCCGACTCCGAAAAGGTCGCAGCCGGATACCCCGTGGCCGTCAATTGGAAGGTCCCATTGGTCCCGACGGTGAAGTTGGTGCTATTGGCGCTGCTGATCTGCGGGACTTCATCGACGAGGAGAGTAAACGTCTCGGTTGCGACCGGGGTCACGCCGTTCATGGCCGAAATGGTCA
>CAWHWU010000001.1:0-657855 GCA_963833105.1 uncultured Planctomycetaceae bacterium | reverse complement strand
CCGGCCGGCCGATGCGGCGCTCACCGCGCGTAATAGAAGCGAGGGTCGTGATCCAGACCAGATCGCAGCCCTGATTTCTGCCTCGCGGCTGGCGTCCCGACCGACCACCCGGTTGGGAGGCCGCCGCATTTAAGTACACTCTTTCCCACCGGCCTATGGCGTCCAAGAGGAAGGCCCTGCAATGGGTATCGCACTGACCGACGACCATCGCGAACTCGCCGAGGTAGCCCGCGGGTTTCTCACCTCGCATAAGGCCCGCGCAGCAGCGCGGTCGCTGCTGGATGCGCCCGAGGAGGGCCGGCCGCCGTTCTGGCAGGGCATCGTCGAACTCGGCTGGCTGGGCCTGCATATCGACGAGGAACACGGCGGCTCGGGATACGGGCTGCCCGAACTCGTCGTCGTCATCGACGAACTCGGTCGTGCGGTAGCGCCCGGACCTTTCGTGCCGACCGTCATCGCGTCGGCGGTGATTGCCAAAGACGGTCCGCCGAACAGAAGTCGCGGCTGCTGCCGGGTCTGATCGACGGAACCGTCACCGCAGGCATCGGCCTGGGCGGCAACGTCAGCCTCAACAACGGCGTCGCCGACGGTGACGCCGGCATCGTGCTCGGCGCCGGCCTCGGCGACCTGCTGCTCATCGCGGCCGGTGACGATGTGCTGGTGGTGGAGCGCGGTCGCTCCGGCGTCACGGTCGAGGTGCCGGAGAACCTGGATCTCACCCGGCGCTCCGGACGTGTCCGGTTGGAGAAGGTCAGCGTCAGCGACGACGACATTCTGTCCGGAGCACACGACTCGGCGCTGGCACGCGCCCGGACGCTGCTGGCCGCCGAGGCGGTCGGTGGGGCCGCCGACTGCGTCGACTCCGCGGTCGAATACGCCAAGGTGCGCCAGCAGTTCGGCCGGACCATCGCCACGTTCCAGGCGATCAAGCACCACTGCGCGAACATGCTGGTCGCCAGCGGAGTCGGGCATCGCCGCGGTGTGGGACGCCTCCCGCGCGGCTTCCGAGGACGAGGAGCAGTTCCGGCTTGCGGCGGCTTCGGCTGCGGCACTGGCGTTTCCGGCCTACGCGCGCAACGCGGAACTGAACATTCAGGTGCACGGCGGGATCGGATTCACCTGGGAGCACGACGCGCACCTGCACCTGCGCCGCGCGTTGGTGACGACGGCACTGTTCGGTGGTGACGCACCCGCCGAGGACGTGTTCGAGCGCACCGCCGCCGGTGTCGCTCGGGAGAACAGCCTGGACCTGCCGCCCGAGGCCGAGGAAATGCGGACCCGGATTCATGCCGACGTCGCCGAGCTCGCCGCGCTGGACAAGCAGGCGCAGCGCGACAAGCTGATCGAGACCGGCTACGTGATGCCGCATTGGCCCAAGCCGTGGGGGCTGGCCGCCGATGCGGTGGAACAGTTGGTGATCGAGGAGGAGTTCCGCGCCGCGGGCATCAAACGCACCGACTACGGCATCACCGCCTGGGTGATCCTGACCCTGGTTCAGCACGGAACACCTTGGCAGATCGAGCGATTCGTCGAAAAGGCGTTGCGCAAAGACGAGATCTGGTGCCAGCTGTTCTCAGAGCCCGACGCCGGTTCGGACGCGGCGTCGATCAAGACCAAGGCCACCCGGGTGGACGGCGGCTGGAAGATCAACGGGCAGAAGGTGTGGACCAGCGGGGCGCACTACTGCGCGCGCGGTCTGGCCACCGTGCGCACCGACCCGGAGGCGCCCAAGCACGCCGGCATCACCACGGTGATCGTGGACATGAACGCCCCTGAGGTCGAGGTGCGTCCGCTGCGTCAGATCACCGGTGGGTCGGATTTCAACGAGGTGTTTTTCAACGACCTGTTCGTGCCCGACGAAGACGTGGTCGGCGAGCCCAACACCGGCTGGACGGTCGCGAGGGCGACGCTGGGCAACGAGCGGGTCAGCATCGGTGGCAGCGGATCCTTCTACGCGGGTTTGGCCACGCAACTGGTGGAGCAGATCAAGGCTCAGCCGGATCGGTTGGCGGGCGGGCGAACTCGGGTGGGCCGATACCTGGCCGAGGAGAATGTGCTGCGGCTGCTGAACCTGCGCCGCGTCGCGCGCAGCGTCGAGGGAGCGGGCCCGGGTCCGGAAGGCAACGTCACCAAGCTGAAACTGTCCGACCACATGATCGAGGGCGGCGCGATCACGGCCGCGCTGGCGGGGCCCGAAACCGCATTGCACGACGGTGCCGGCGCGCTGGCGGGCCGACTGGTGATGAGCGCTCGAGCCATGGCGATCGCCGGCGGCACCTCCGAGGTGACTCGCAATCAGATCGCCGAGCGGATCCTGGGCATGCCCCGCGACCCGCTGATCAACTGACGCAGCGCTCAGGCCGGACGGGGGACCGCGGCCGCTGGCGACTGGCCGAGCCAGCCCGGCACGGCCCGACGAGCGTCGGTGGCACCGTGGATGGTGAGGCGCCGTTGAGCATCGCCCTCGACCATGACAGGTCTCCGCGCCAGATCTGGGTCAGGGTGAGCAGGCTGGCCTCGACGGTGGCGGCCACCTCGTAGCCGGGGTCGAAATCGCAGACGTCGGGCACTCCTTCCGACGACCATCAGCCACCAGTGAGCGGCCTTGCGGTCCACTCCGGCCAGTCGAAACGCCACTACGGTCCGCGCCCGTGGCCATGCATCAACGGAAATCGTGCGCCGGATATCCCACATCAGCAGGTGCGGATCGAGGTCGCCGTCGCCTAGTTCACCTATCCAGCGAATTCCCCACGCGCCGAGCGCCTCCACGACTCCCGCGAGTTCCTGACCGCACGGCGTCAGCGAATAAGAGGTGCGACCGTCGACCTCGCTGCGTTCGACAACACCCGCACGGGACAGCGACTTGAGTCGTTTGGATAACAGCGCCGGTGACATCTTCGGCAGTCCACGCCGCAGGTCGTTGAAATGCACACTGCCCCGAAGCAATTCACTCACAACGAGCAGCGTCCACCGCTCGTCGAGCAACTCCATCGCCTTGGCGATCGGACAGAACTGGCCGTATGTCGACATATGTCCAGTAGATCGCTTGGCAGCGGAATTGACTAGTACAGATTGTGAACCCCGCTGGATTCAGATCCGACACTAGAAGCGGTTCGGCGGCAAGCACGACGATTGTGGGCGAATCTCGAAGAAGGGCGAACGAAAATGACTACCAGAATTGACGCCGACGTGGTGACGGCCGATCACGGACTCGAAAGCAAGCACCGCACATTGTGGGCGATGGGCGACTACACCACGGTGGCAACCGAAGTGGTGTCACCGCTGGGTCCAGTACTGGTACAGGCGAGTGGGATCGGTGCGGGTGATCGGGTGCTCGACGTCGCCGCCGGGGCGGGCAATGCGGCGATCCCCGCCGCGCTCACCGGTGCGAATGTGATTGCCAGCGACCTGGTCCCGGAACTGCTGGAGCGCGGTGCAGCGCTCGCCCAGGCCCGGGGCGTCAACCTGCAGTGGCGTGAAGCCAATGCCGAAGCGCTGCCGTTCGGCGTCGATGAGTTCGACGCGGTGCTCTCCTGCGTCGGGGTGATGTTCGTCCCGCACCATCAGTGCGCGGCCGACGAGTTGGTCCGGGTCTGCCGGCCCGGCGGGACGATCGGGCTGATCAGTTGGACGCCAGAAGGCTTTATCGGGCAGATGTTCGCGACGATGAAGCCTTACGTGGCGGCGCCCCCGGCCGGTGTGCAGCCGCCGCCCAAGTGGGGCAGCGAAGACTATGTGCGCGGTCTGCTGGGGGATGGCATCACCGACTTCACTGCGCAACACCGCGCGCTGAGGGTGGACCGATTTGCCGACGGCGCGGCGTTCCGCGACTTTTTCAAAACCTATTACGGGCCGACGATTTCGGCGTACCGGGGCATCGCGGGCGAGCCGGACCGGACCGCAGCGCTCGACGCCGAGCTGGCTGAACTGGGCGACCGATATCTGGCCGGTTCGTCGACGATGGAGTGGGAGTACCTGCTGGTCACTGCGCGCAAGCGCTGATCAACTTGACCCAGCGGTCAAGCCGGCGCGAAGCGTGCTGCGCCGCCCGGGCCGGGCTCCGGCAGGGCCTCGACGCGCATCCCGCATGTCACTGAATCAGGTTCGCAGTCAACGATATTGGCTGCCACCCGAAGTCCGCTCTGCTCGGCGAGCTCGACGAGGGCGATGACGTACGGCGTCGGGATCTCTGGGTTGAAGGCGTGATAGTTGACCGTGTAGGTGAATACGGTGCCCTGACCCGACACCGGTCGCGCGACCAGTGGGCCGCCGCAGTCGCGACATTGGCCGGCCGCGGGATGGACCCAGTGCGCGCAGTTCTCGCAGTGCTCGATGAGCAGCTGCGACGTCGCCTCGGTTGACACGGGCAATACAGTACACTCAATTGCCTTGGGTTGGTGGGCAGCGGGTTGGTCTAACGGACGGCGCAGATGAGCTACTTCGAAAAAGACGCGATCATTTCCGGCATCGGCATCTCCCGAATCGGCCGTCGCACCGGCATTCCCGGGCTGGACCTCACCATGGAATCGGTCCGCGCCGCCATCGACGACGCCGGCTTGGCCCCCAGTGATATCGACGGAATCGCCACATTGGGCGACACTCCCGCCGCCGAGGTCAACGCCGCGCTGAGATCGACGCAGCCGACTGCGGGACGGGGTTCAGCACCGGCGGTCTGCTGAACCCGGTGATCTCGGCGTGCCGCGCGGTCTCCGAGGGCCATGCGCGGCACGTGATCATCTACCGGACGATCCAAATGCTGGGCGGCACAGTCCTGGCGAAGCAAGACGAGAACGCGCCCGCTCCGCCGATGGCGAGGATGTTCGACACGCCGGAAGGCGAGACGCCACCCGTCGTCGGCCCGATGGACGATGTCAACGATCTGGTTGCCGCGCAAGCGTATTCCGCCGCGAACTGGCTGGCGCTGACTGTCGCCGCCACATGGAGTTGTACGGAACGACCAAAGAGCAGCTGGGCTGGCTGGCGATCAACAGTAGGCGTAACGCGGCGCTGAATCCCCTTGCGGTGTATCGGGATCCGATGACCATGGCGGACTATCTGGCCGCGCGTCCGGTATCCCTGCCGTTTGGGTTGCTGGACTGCGACGTGCCGATCGACGGTTCGGTCGCGGTGGTGGTGTCGGCCGCCGGCTATGCCAGCGACTGCCCGCATCGGGCGGTGAAGGTGGAGGCGGTCGGGGGCAGCAATGGCGCGGGCGGCTGGTTTCACCGCGCCGACTATCCGAAGATGGCCTCGGCAGATGCGGCGACTCAGATGTGGTCGCGGACCGATCTGACGCCCGCCGACCTGAACCTTGCAGAGCTGTACGACGGGTTCACCTTCCTCACCTTCGCCTGGCTGGAAGCACTGGGCATCTGCGGTGACGGCGAGGCCGGCCCGTTCGTCGAGGGGGCCGAGCGGATCGCCCTGAACGGCGCGCTGCCGTTGAACACCTACGGCGGCCAGCTCTCAGCGGGCCGCATGCATGGCTACTGGCTGCTGCACGAGGCCTGCCTGCAGTTGCGGGGCGAGGCGGGAGAGCGCCAGGTGTCCAGCCGGCCCGAGGTCGCGGTGGCTGCGGTGGGCGGCGGCCCGATCGCCGGATGCATGTTGCTGACATGCTGAGTTACTTTGTGCGGGCGTGCAATTGAGTCCTGAAGCTCTTCTGCATGCCGGAGCCGGTACCGCTCCCGGGCGCCGGCCCGATAAGCGAGCTTCGCAGATTGCGCGTCGTATCGAGGCCGACGTCATCCGGCGTGGCTGGCCGGTCGGGCAGTCGCTGGGGTCTGAGCAGGCGCTGCAACAGCGTTACCGGGTGAGCCGGTCGGTGCTGCGGGAAGCCGTCCGACTCGTCGAGCATCACCAGGTCGCGCGTATGCGTCGCGGTCCTAACGGCGGGCTGCTGGTATGCGAGCCCGACGCGGCCCCGGCCACCCACGCCATCATCATCATGCGATCGAGGTAGTTGTTCTTGTCCTCGTCGACGATGTGGAACCGCAGCGTGTAAAAGCTCGCCATGTCGCCGCTCGACCCGTGCGTGCGCTTGGCCGAGAGAGTGACTTTGAGGCCCCCCACGACCAGCGTGCCGGCATCGGCCGCCGATTGTTGCCATTCAAAAGCAGGCGGATGATCGGCCGCCTTTACCGATACGCGAGGCCGGCCGTGCCTCTGATCGAAGAGTTGAAACGACAGTTCCAGTTGCGGAGGCGTTTCAACCACGAGTTGCGCCAGCTCTTGCCGGCCGAGCCGGGGGCCGGCGTTTTTTGTCCGTGAGTTTTTCGCCGAGGAGAGGCCCAGGGCGACGAGCGTAACTTGCCGTTCCCCTTTTTTTGTCGTGCTGGAGCCGTATTCGCGGAGGATCGCTTCGGCGATCGAATCGGCCGACGTTCCCGGTTCCATGACCATCAGGGGGAGCCGGCGGCTTGCGGCCGGCACCTGTTTGCCGGTTGCCGCCATGGCAGGCGCCTGGCTGGAACCGCTCTTTTTCGAGGCGGCCGCCAGCTCGGCCTGGCTGATCGTTTCATCGTCGTCGGCATCGAGCGGCGCGAGGGCCTCTTTGGCGTGCCGCAATTCGTCCCTCGTCAGAATGCCGTCCCCGTCGAGATCGAGGTGGCGGAAGAGACTGGCGTCGACTTCGCCGCTTTCCGTGCGAATGGCCAGAGCCAGCGGCGGGCCAAGCTGGCGATTGACAAAGGTTCGAAATTCCTGCTGCGACACCTTACCGTCGGCTGGATCGACGTCGACGTCTTTCCAGCTCGGCTTCGGTCCGGCGGGCGACTGTTCGGCGAGGGCCGTCAAGAACGGGCCGATCTCCTTTTTTTCGAGCGTCCCGTCGTGATTTAAATCGAGCTGACGGAACCACTGCGTGACGGCCCGCTCCCGAAAACGCCCCAGGCTCTGGCCGTCGACGTCGACTCGCAGCCGTACAAAGACCGGATGCGCAGGGGCAAACAGGACGCCGATCACGGGGGCCGCGTCACTGCCGGAAAGAGGCGTGCGGGCCGAGTCGCCGGCAAACGCGCCCCCCGAGAGCAACAGCCCCCCGATCAGCAATCGGACAATTGGCCGCACGGACAAGACCCTATGCCAGGATGTCGTGGATGGGCGTTCCCTCGGCGACCTTGATCGGTCGCCCCATCGACGTGATGTTTTCCGTGGTCGGGGCGACGCCGAGCGATTGAGCCAACGTCGCCAAAATGTCGCCGACATCGACCTTGCCGCTGGCCACCGACATGCCGTCGGGCGTCGTCTTGCCATAGGCCTGTCCGCCGCGGATTCCGCCGCCGGCGAAGACGCATGACCAGGCACCGGGAAAGTGGTCGCGGCCGGCGTTGCCGTTGATTTTGGGAGTCCGGCCAAACTCGCCCAGCCACAACACGGTCGTCGATTCGAGCAAGCCCCGCTGATCGAGCTCGGTCAGCAGCGTCGACCAAGCCTTATCCAGCTCCCCGGAGAGCTGCTTGACCGTGGTGAAGTTGCCCGTGTGCGTGTCCCAGCTTGAGCCTCCGCCGAACGAGCCGAGTGTCACTTCCACGAAGGCGACCCCCTGCTCCACCAGGCGGCGGGCCATGAGGCAACCCTGCCCGAACGTGCCGCGCCCGTACGCGGAGCGGACGGCGTCGCTCTCTTCCGACAAGTCGAACGCGCGGGCCGCCGCGCTATTCATCATTTCGAGCGCCCGGCGGTAGACGGTGTCTTGCGCGACGGGGGCCCGCGGCTTGCCCTTGCGGTCGAGGAAGTCGTTCTGCAGGGCGTTCCACAGTTCCAGGCGATCCTGGACGGCTTCCTTGCTCAAATGGGCGGGAGCCGTCAGGTCGTCGACGCGCAGTTCGGCGTAGCCCGTGTCGGCGTTCTGGCCGCGGGGCCGGTAGCGATTGGCGGAGGCGACGGTGAGCGGCCCATAGCGCGGGCCGAGGAACCCGGGGCCGAAGGCGGCCGGATTGATCGTCTGATACGGGGCGATGCTCACGTAGTTCGGGAACGAGTCGGTCGGACGCCCCAATTCCTTGCCGAGCGTGGCCCCGATCGCCGGATATTGGATTGGACCTTGTGGACGCTGGCCGGTCCGCATCAGATACGTGCCGCGGCCGTGGTCACCTTCTTTCGTGCTCAGACTGCGGACGACGGCGATTTGTTTGCCGTGCTTTGCCAGGCCGGGGAGATGCTCGCTGAAACGCAGTCCCGGGGCGGCGGTCTGGATTTCGTGGTACGAGCCGCCGTTGGGGTGCCCCGGCTTCATGTCGAACGTGTCCATCTGGCTCGGCCCGCCCGACATCCAGAGGAGGATGCAGTGCCGACGGCGTTCCGTCCGCGGGGCGATTCGTTCGGCAAAGGCGGGAAGCCAGCCGCTGGCACTCCAGCCAAGAGCGCTCAAAAAGCAGGACCGGGCGAGAAAATTGCGACGATCGATTTGCGACATGGAACACCTCTCTTACCGAAAGGGTCGGGGCAAGCGGACGGCTCGCCCTTTTTTGAGACCGCCTGTTTAGTGATTAACCGCAAACTCCGCACTATTCAGCAAAGCCCACAAGATATTGCCCAGCGCCCGCCGCCGGGCCGCCGGTTCCGAATGTTTTGCCACATAGGCCTCGAACTTTTGACCGATCTCGGGCGACGGGCGACGTGACAGGGTCGCCAAAAAGAGCGTTTCGACTCGCTCGCGATCGGTGAGGAAGGGGGCCTCGAGCGCGGTGAGGATGTCGCTGCGCTCGAGATCGGTCGCGTCATCCACGAGCCGCCCGTTGAGCAGTTTCAAAGCCTGAGGAATGCCGGCCAGATACTCGGTCGGGCCGGTGCTCGGGGCACGAAACGAATTTACGAAGCCCGCCCGGTTGGTCATGGCACGGCGTGCGCCGCTCGAGGGGACGCTGGCCAGGATTTTGTCATACGGCCGGCACGTGGCGAGAGAAACGCAGGTGTAAAGCTGCTCCGCCGTCAGCACTTTGAGGGGCATCGCCGCGAACAGTTCGGGCGGACGCTGCCCGGAGGCCTCTTCGCTGGCGAGTTGATAAGCCTCGGTCGTTGCCAGCACGCGATAGAGCCGGCGGATGTCGTAGTTCGTGTGGACGAAATAGTCAGCGAGTTCTCCCAGCAACCCGGGGATGCGGCCGGCTGGTCGTCGCGAAGGTCATCGGGAGGATCGACGATTCCCCTGCCGAAAAGCTGCGCCCAGACGCGATTCACGGCCGCGCGGGCGAAATAGTGATTCGAGGGGGATGTCATCCATTCGGCCAAGAGCATTCGCCGCGTGCGGCCGCTCGTGTCTTTTGCGACGTTCCCTAAGAGGAACCGCGCCGGGACCACCTCGCGACTGTTGGGAAGGGTGACTTCGCCCATATCCCTGTCGCGGACATAAGAGGTCGCCATCATCGCCCGGCCGCCCTGTTGCTGTGAAACGCGTGCAAAGAAGGCGGCGTATCCCCAAAAATCGCGTTTGGTCCATTTATCAAACGGGTGGTTGTGGCACTCGGCACATTGGATTCTGAATTCCCAGGAAGGCCCGGGAGGTGCTGGCCGCCAGCTTTTCGGGCTTCAACTCGAGGGCCGTGTAGAACAGGGCCGGCCCCGAATCGTTCGGCTGGCCGGTGGCGAGAATCAGCTCGCGAGCCATTTCGGCGTAGGAGCGATTCTCGGCGAACGCGTCGCGGAGCCAGTTCTCAAACCCGTCGCTGGTCCCCGCATCGTCGGCCGCCGCCGTATTGGTCAACAGGATCTGCCGCCAGACGTCGGCCAGATGACTCGGGTAACCAGGGCTTGCCAGAAGCGTGTCGATTAATCGAGTCCGCTTGTCGGATGCCGGATCGTCGAGGAACGAACGGGCTTCGCTCACCCGCGGAATCCGTCCGGTCAGGTCCAGATATGCCCGCCGCAGGAATTCCGCGTCGGTCGCGCGGGGTGCGGGCTTGACTGAAGCGTCCTTCCAGGCCGCCTTGAGCAAGGCGTCGACGCGCGATCGCATCTGCCCATCGACGTCGGCAGCGTCCTTGCTCGGACTTTCGGCGCGTAGCCAGGAAGGGCCCGCGAGGAGGGCAAAGGTCAGGCAAAGGAGAACGGCCCCCTGCCCCCTTTTTTTAGTTGTTCGCGTCATCATAGATTTTGCTCCGCGAAGTCACCCTTAAGCTTACCACGTGTGATCTATCGGTTGCCGGCCGGATTGCCCGGTGCAGGATTGCCGGTCTCTTTCCCATTCTCCTTGGGAGCGGCTGCCGGCGGGGTGTTTTCCGTGGCACCTTTCGCCCCGGAGATTAGCTCGAAGTAGCGTTCAATGGCCCGGCGATATTGCCGCGGCGGCATACTTCCCCGTCCCTGGCGGACGGCGTCCTCCAGGCGAGAGCCCAGGGTATTCCAGTGAGCCGCGGTTGCCATCGGCCGCGCCCGGCTCGTCGATTTTTGTGCTTCCCGGGCCGCACGGAGGGCGTCTCTTCGCGCCTGTTCGAGGAGGCGGGCCCGCCCCTGCAGGGCGCCGATGCCCATCCCCTGGCCGCTGCTGCTCCTCATCAGCCAGTCACGCAAACCCTGAAGGTTGTTCGGTCGGTTGGGGATCCCGAGCGCCTCCGCCAGATCGGCTTCGCTTTCGAGACGTGCCAGGAGGTCCTCCAAAGTCGGAAGCTGCATATTGTCGAGATCGGGAACCTGCGGCGGGACTTTGTCTTGTTCCTCGATGACCCGGTCAATCAGCTTGTTGAACCGCTCTTCGGCCCGCGTAAAACCTTCGATCGCCTTTTGCTGGTGCGCTTTTGCCGTCGCCAGGTTGCCGTCGCGAAGTCCCAGTTCGGCCGACATTTGCTCGACCAGGACGTCATAGCGCATGGCGTCTTTCACTTCGTCGGCCAGGGTGAGGATATCGTCGGGCAAACCGGCCAATTGGGCGTTCGCGGTCTCCAGTTTGCCCGTCAGCGCGAGCGTATCTTCCGAGAGGCGATGCTGATCCATCTCGAGCACGCGGTAGTGGCGATTTGCCGCCAGATGGGCGTTTTTCTGCTGCCAGGCAGCCGTCAACTGCTCTAGCTTCCGCACGCGCGCCAGCCGACGATTGAGGGAAACCGTCATCTCAGAGTCTTTGTCGTTGGCCAGTTTCGACAAAGCGGCCTCGAACGATTTCAGTTCCGTTGCCAGCGCGTCGACCTGTTTGCCGGCGGCAGCCTTGTCCGCTTTCGGATTGGCCAGGGCCATCGCGGCGGCCGTCGCCAGCGAGGAGATCTTTTCGGATTGTTGACGCAGGGCGGTCGTTTTGGGGTCGTCCTTCATCTTTTGCGGCAGCCAGGTGCCGAGGTCCTCCTGAACAGTGATTGTCTCGGAGGCAATCTCGCCCAGATCACGCGCCAGCGTGGCCTGCACCGCACGGATGCCTGCCGCGATCTGTTCTTTGGGGGACGAGGGACGCTTGTCAGGCTCGCTTTCGCCTGGCTTTTGGCCGGCAGCCGCTTCTGTGGGCGCCTCGCCCGACAATTGCTTGACCGGCACCAGGAGTTCCTGCTGCCGCAGGTTCAACAGAGTCAACTGATCACGGAGCGTGTCGACACGGCGGCGTGAAAGACTCATGTAGCGGGCCAGAAGCCGCGGATCCTTGGCGAGGACCTTGGCCAATTCGGCCAGCGTTTTTTCCCACTCTTGCGCTAATTCGCGGTATTGCTTGAGGAACTCTTCGTCCAGCTCAAGCTCGGCCATTTTGCGGTTTCTCGGATTGAGCGTGCCCCGATTGGCGGCCAGGAAAGCCATCGTGTTTTCGAGAAAGACCTGGTACATCTTTTTGATGCGTTGCATGTCGTCGGCCAGCCGCAAGTTGCGTTTGACGTTTTCGTACTTGCGCGTGAGGTCGGCCAGCATCTCCCTGCGCGGGTCAAATGCACCTCGGCGTGCTGCACCTGCTCTTTTCGCTCGGGCGAATCCGACTTCGCGGCCTTCACATCGAGACGTGCGGGAGAAACGTGCAACTCGGTGATGTCGACCAACTGCAAGCCGATGAATTCGTAGGGCGTTCCCTCCGATTTCTGCACCAGGTCGGCGACCAGCGATTGGCCGCGTGCAATCTGCGTGTCGGCGGCCCGCAGTGATTTCTTGACCTCCTCGTTGGCGGGCTTTCCTCCTTCCGAGAAGGCGTCGGAAATGGGGCGCAGTTCCTCGATCGCTTTTGCCAAGGCCGCGTCGAGTTCTTTCAAGACCGGATTGATTGCCAGCTCCAGTTTCTGTCTCTGTTGCCCTTCGAAGGAGCCGGCAAACTGGTCGATATGAATCTTCATCGTCGAGCTGGCCGCCGATTGCGAGTCGACATCCAGCTGCCGCCGGGGCATCGAGTCCGGTGCCGCGCCTGTCATCTCGCCTTGGTTTTTATCCCGAGGGGCTGTCTTTTTGCCGGTGGAAGCTTGCTGGGATTGTGAGGACGCGGTTTGGGAAGGCGGCGATTTCGCCGCGACGCGGGCAGCATTGCTCGACGGTGCCTGCTTCCGATCGGACGCATCTGCCATTTGCGTATTCTTAGAGGTTGCGGAACCTTCGCGCTTGCCTGTCTGAGCGACGCCGGCGGACGATGATTTCTTCGCCGAATCCGCCGCGGATGCCGGGCGGCTCGCGGGACGCGCGGCATTGCTCGCCTGGTTTTTGTTGGACTCTTGTCGGTTGGCCTTCGATTCCGCCGACTTGGACGCGTCGCCGTAGGATTGACCGTTTGATTGCGCGCTGTGTGAATCGTAGACGCGGACCATGTATTGCAACTGCTGCCCTTGCTTGAGTTGGAACTGTCGCAAATCGAGTTTGATTTTGCCGCGAACGTTCTTTTCGCCGCTTTGGGCGCCGAGCGGAATCGGAATCACGACTGTCTGCGGCGGGCTTTTGGAACCGTTCGCGGACTGCGGTTTGCCATCCGGTTCCGCGGCCGACTTGTCCGGCTGTGCAGCCGACTTGTCGGGCTGTGCAGAGGAGGAACCCGGCTCGTTGACCGCGTTGCCGGCTTTTTCTTCGATCGGCTTTTGCTGCGAAGCGGTTTGCGCTTTGCCGTCTTTGGTCTTGGCTTGTTTTGTTTCGGTCGAGGTGCCTCTCGCACCGGAGGCGTTTTTCGGATTTGTCCCCTTTGCGGATTGCGGAGGCAGGACGACTGCGTTTTTCATGTCGGGCTGATCGCCGACGAAGGCGACCAGCTCGGCCCGCACGACGCCGAAATCGTCCCGTGCGGCAAACTCAACTGTCACCTGGTCGCTGGGCCGAAGTGAAATCTCGCGCTCGGGCGAAATAATCGTCACTCCGGGCGGGCGGTCCGGATAAACGATCACCTGGCACGACGGGGGCCGCAGGTTTGACAGACCGTGCTGACTGACAAAAGCGGGCGTGAGGCGGAGCGTTTTTTCCAGTTTCGTTTGAAAGACATAATGCAGGGGATCGTCCCCCTTTGGAGTCAGGACCTGCGACGAATCGGCTCCTAATTGCATGTCGAAACGGCCCAGCGGCTGGTCGACGGAAAAGCTGACCTCGAGCTGGCTTCCCTCGACCGCGCGGAGGGAGGTCGGCAATTCCGATTTTGTGACGGCCGGCAAATGCGTGTACTCGGGAGGCGTCAGCCGGAGCTCGATGCCGGTCAGGCGGGGCCGATCGTAGATCGAGACGTCGTGCCAGTTGGTCTGGCCGTCGCCCGCGCGGAACCGGTAGGAAAACGGCTCATCGGCCGCGTCGATCGCATGAACGAATTGTTTTCCCTCCGCGTCGTTCGGACTCAGCGCAACTGTTGTGACTTGCCCTTGGGAATTTCGCAGAAAGAGTTCGGCCTTATCCCGCAGCCGACCGGTGAGCGTTGCTTGCAACCGGACCGGCTCTCCGCGCGGGACCGCAAGATCGCCGGAGGCCGCCTTGATTTGCGTCAGGCTGACGGGAGCCGTCGGAGCGCAGAATCGTTTCACCAAAACCCAAGCCTGCGCGGGGTCAATCAAGAACAGCACGACGTTCACGCCAAGTGCCGCCGCCAGGAGCCATTCGTGCTTGCGAAGCCGCGCGCGGGAACCACCCGTTGCGCGTCGACATGGCGGCTCTTTTCGACAGATTCGGCGACGACCCGCTCGAAGAGGACTTTCGATCCCGTGATCGAATCCGGATCGTCCGACGCATTGAGTCGTGTGACGGTTTCCCATCGCTCCTCGAGATCCGGAACCGACCGATCGACGCTGGCGGCCAACTCGGGAAGCGTGCGCTGCCGAAGCCGTGGAAGGATCGTCAACAGGACCAGCGCGACTCCGCCGCCCCCAAGAGCGAGGTAAGTCAGCGTCGAGCGAACGGACGTGCTAAAGAGCGTCGAGGCCCAGTCGATCACGAGTGCGAAAAACAGCGCGACCAGGAACAGGGAGAGCGCATCGATGAGCCCAGCCGTGAGGCCCAAAGAGGCCTCGCGGCGCCGGACTTCATCCAATCGCGTCACCAGGCTGGCCGGAAGATCCGTCTTCCGCGTTGAGGTGTTGACGATTGTCATCGCGAACTCCTACGAAAGTGTAAATCCCGTGTCAGGGGAGTCCCGTCATCTTCCGAATCGACCATTCGACGGTGAGCACGCCGCAAAACAGCCAGAGCAGGCCCCAACGGTTCCAAATCGGCTGGCGGATCGTTTCTTCATGGACGGCCGGCTCAAGATCCGTTAACTCGACAAGCTGGCCCACCGCGGCCGGAGGAACGACCTGTCCCCCCGTTAAACCGGCAATCTGTTTGAGCAGCGGCACATTGGATCGCGTATCCTGCATTTCGACGGAAGGGGCCGACTCGACCATGACGGTCGTCGCCACGGGCTTTGTGAATCCCTCCCCTGCCAAAAGCTGTGCCACGTCAGCCCCCGTTGCTACCAGTGTAACCGACCCCTCTTCGCCGGGTGAAAATTCACCAAGATACCGGCCGGGAATCTTCGGATCGGGCTTTAATTCAATCAACGAGGAGGCGTGGCCTTCCGTCGAGGCTTGGACCCGCACTTCCGCACTGGGAACGGGCCGACCGCCGGCGTCGCTCAGGTTGGCGATCACCTGAACGTTCTCGCCGACGAAAGCCCGTGAACGATCGGTCGCCAGCTTGACGGTCTTGGAACCTTGCGAGAGGTCGCGAGCGACCGCCCAGCGGATGAGCTGCCCCCAAAACCGATAGTGGTAGCGGTCGCCGTACTTCATCCGAAGTTGATAGACGGCAGGCGCCGCCAGGTAGACGATCCGGCCCCGCCCCACCATTTGCCAGCAGAGAAACGCCTTCTCATCTTTGCCGGAGCCGGATTGCGAAACGGCGTTGATCAACGTGCGAGCCGTCGGTTTCGGAGCGCAGAATTGTGACATCGAATAAATGGGCAATTGTCGCGTCATTTCCTTCCAGATGTCATCCGTTGAATCGGGCGGATCGGCAAGCTGCATCGCCGGATTCAAATGCCCCTCGGCGGAAAGGGCCAGATCGTATCCCTGCGACGGATCCAGTGCTTCGCCTGCGTTGACCGGCAGGATATCCGCCAAGGGCATCCCGACAAACGCCTGCGGCATCGCCTGATCGCCGGCAATCAGGATCACCGTGCCGCCACGGTCGACAAGATACTCTTTGAGCGCCTTCTGACTCTCTTGATCGAGCTCTGCGGGAGTCAGGTCGCCCAGGATGGCCAGACGATATTTCGCCCAGCCGTCAACGTCGTGCGGCAACTGCGCCGGCGAGCCGTTTTCGCCGGGACCACTGGTCGTCGGCTGAAAGAGGACCTGGTCGTACTGGACGCGCTTGTCGCGCTCGAAGAGCCGGACGAGATAGCGATGTTCCCAGCGCGGAACGTCGTCGGCCACGAGAATGCGGAGGCTGGCATCGATCACATCCACGCCGAAGTCGGCCATGTTGTTCGCCGCAACCGCTTCGCCTTTAACCGGACTCACTTTCAGTGAATAGTCATGGCGCCCCCGCCTTTCGCGGTGGTGGTGAGTCGGACGCGGAAATCACGGCGGGGCGAATTGATGCTGAGCTCTTGGCGGTCGACAACGGCATTGTGTTCCGAGAGTTCGACGGTGCATTTCTCCCCGGCGCAATCGCAGGCGGTCACCGTGGCCTCGACGACTAACTGGTCTCCGTCGACGACGGCGCGCGGCGCATCGACGTGGTGCAGAATCAAGTCGCGCGGCGTGTGGCTGCTGCCGACCGGGACGACGTAGACGGGTATTTCGCTCAATGTTTTGGCGACGGCTCGGGGATCTTGCGCCGCTGGATCGTTGTGCCGCCCATCCGTGAAGAGCAGGACGGCCTTGATGCCCGCCTGGACCGCGTCCCGGTTGATGGCACCGAGTGCCGACGACAAGTTCGTCACACCGTCATGCTTTTTCTCGGCCTTTTCAGGCTTGGTCGTCGACGGCGATTGCTGTTTGCCGGTCGTCGACTCGTTGCCGAGTGCCACGGTCTGCTGGTCGAAGGCGTATTCGCGAATCCGGCTGGCGTCTTTGTGTGTCGATAGCCACGTTGTCGCACCGGACTTGAGCAAATGGTCGACTTTTTCGCGACGCGTTAGGATTTCGCCGCCACGTTGCGGAGGCGATCCTCCGTTACTTTCCGCGACGCGATGGGCAACCCGGTCTGCCAGTTGACCGATCGCACGGACGCTTTGGACAAGTTGCCGATGCGACTTTTCCAAGCGGTCGAGCGCGTCCCGATCGAGCGGCGTCGGATTGGACGAATCCCGCGGCGTGAGCGAACCGATTTTGTCGACACCCGAACTAATGAGTGCGGCCAGGACCTCCTTGCCGCGCGACACAAGTTCAGGACCCAGCGTCGCCTGCTGCTCCTCGAGTTGGCGACTACACGTCTCGGCGAGGCGGACGGCCGCGGATGCCGCTCGTCCCGCCGTTTGCAACGATGATCGGGTCCGCTGATTGCCGCTCGTCCGGTCGCCCTTTCGCAACAGCCCGCCCAACTGGTCGCGCACAGGGCCGCCGCGCTCACCGTTCGATCGCAATTCGACAGCAAGTCCACGCTCGAACCGGGGGCGCTTTGAGTCTCCCACCGCAGGTCGAGCAGCTTGTCGGGCGGATCGACGACGCTCATGCTCTGGCTCACGTCCGTGACGACTGCGAGCGACTTGGGCGTGAAATGACGGGTCGTCGTGGCTCGCACGGGGCCAAGCAACAGCCAGACCAACACGACGATGGCGATGACGCGGAGCGCGAACAAGACGGAGCCCAGCTTGCGACGTGTATTGCGACCGGCACCAAACAGCGCCCAGAAACCGAGTGCGGCCAGAACGCAGCCCAACACAATCCCCTGCCAGGCGGCGAGCGGCCCGTCGAACGAGAAGGATTGGAGGGTTTCCGTCTGACCGGTCAGCATGCAAATCGCCGCTTTGTCAGCAAGTAGGTCCCGATAAGTTCGACCAGAAACAGGGCAGCCAGAAAGACCAGCAGGTAACTCGAGTAAGGCTGATAGCGAACAGGATTTTTGACGCCTTCCGGCAGGGTTAAGCCGTCCGAGAGAAATCTCAGCCCGCCCGACTGCGAGACGCCGGCGATTTGTGCCGCCGAGAGAGGCGTGAGGCGCGATTCTTCGGCATCTCGACGCACCTCGAACGGGATCCGCTGGCCCGGTCCGTCCGTCGTAGTCACCGTCGCCACATAGTTCCCCGGAAAGACCGTTTGCCGGAATCGCGATTCGCTACCACTTTTCAACGCGACCGTCTCCTTTTCCTCCAACGGAGTGACAACCTGCGCCTGTTTATTGCCCACTCCGGCCGGTCCGGTTACAACAATCGGCTCCCCGGGATCGAGATTGTGGCTAATAGCCGTTGGCTGCGTGAGATACCACATCCATTCATGGACGAGCGGCACGTAGACCTGGCACAGCGGAAGATTGCTCCACGCGGTGCTGTCGGGAAGTCCCTGAACGATGATTCGCCCTTCACCGGAAAAATGTTCCACGGCGAGCGGTGAGCCGTCGCCCGTCTCCAGCAGGACGGAAACGTCATCCGCCGCTTCCGGAATCGAAAACTGCCAATGTTGGCTGATCCGGACGTCGTCAATATCCAGGTGCTCGGTGTCGCCCAACAGGACCGTCGCCGGATGCACTCCGTCGGGAGGATGGATCGTAAAGAAACTGTTGCGGTCGTCCCCCGCCTTGACGCGCGTCCCCAAGGCGACCGGTACCAGCCCGCTGCCATCGCGGAAGACGACCGAATTGAATTGCTCGGCCGTCACGTTCTCGCCCAGAATTACCCACACTCCCCCACCGCGCGCCGTGAAATCAAAGAGTCGATCGGCGGTATCGGCCGAGCCGGGCAGCACATCTTCCAGGACAATACAGCGATATTGCGAAAGGTCACTGGTCGCCAGTGCGTCGACGCCGACAAACGTCGGCTCGAAGACCGTGGCCGAGTAATCGCCGTGGGACCCTTCCGGGCCGCGGCCCAAGGCCGATTTGAGGAAATCGGGCTGGGATGCGGGACGCTGCAAATCGGCCTCGTTGCGGCAGACGAGGATTGGCAGGCGGTCGAGCGAGTCGATGACGATGGAAGCCGTGTTATCGCCGGGCAAGTCATCCTCCCGGGTGAGCCGCCCCGACAAGGAAAAGACTCCGGCCTGGTCGCAGGCCGTCTCAAAGACGACATCGCTCGATTGGCCCGGTTCCAAAGCTGTGACCTGCGATTCGCCGGTCGGCTGGCCGTCCAGTTCCCATTTCAACACGGTCGCTTCGCGCCGCAGGTCGCCCGTGTTGCGGACGCGTGCCGTCACGGCGAACAACTCGCCGACGGCAAGCCGCGTGCGGTTCATGCTCAGCTTTTCGATCGACAGGTTGGAGAAGGGAGATTTCGCGTTGCCGGCGACGACCACGTTGACGGCCGTCGGCACCGCCGCGTGAGACGCCATCTCCCGGATGGCCTGCCACGGCGCACTTGATTCGACGCTCCAACCATGTGCCGTTCCGTCGGTGACGATCACGACCAACCGGCTCGTCGCATCCGGCGGTGCATCGGAAAGAACGGCCGCCTGCACGCACGCCGGCATGTCGGCGGCGGCGAGCGTCGGCTTGAGACCGGAAAGTCGCTCGCGAACTTGCTGTTTCGTGGCCGGCTCACTGCCCGCATTCCCTGCGAGCCATTGAGGGACCGAGGCCGCGACCATCAGCCGCACGCGGTCGCCCGAGTCGAGGCGGTCGAGCGTTTCCCGCGTCTTCTCGCGAATCTTGTCGAAAACGGGGACTCCCCCCTGCAGCCGGCCGGTCGACAGCGAGCTGTCGACGATGAAAATCACGTCCCGCCCCGGCGCCTTTCCGGTGAGTAAACCCGAACGCAGCTGCGGACGCGCGAAAGCCAGAACAACGGCGGCGATCGCCAGTGTCCGCACGATCAACAGGAGAATATCGTTGAGATGCCAAATCCGCCGTTTGTTGGGGACGCTGTCCAGCAGGAGTTGCATCGCGCCCCACCGGACGACCTGCCGTCGCCGGCGATGGAGCAAGTGAATCACCAGCGGGACCGCCGCCAGCGGGAGAGCCCATAAGAACAGGCCGCTGAGAAAGCTCACGTCGCACGTCCTTCGAGCGAAACTGCTATAAAATTAACCGCAGTGGCCGTCCGATTCAATAGGATCCCGTGCTGTGCGTCCGGCGTCTCAAATAGTGAGCCAAAGTATCTCCCAGGTGCTGTTCGGTTGAAAGTGGAACCAGATCGCAACGAATGCGGAGGCACTCGCGCTGGAGATCGTCCACAAACGTCCGCAGACGTTCGAGATAGCGCTGCCGGATCGACGAGGGATCGAGTTCGATATGCAGCCCGGCCGTCTCGAGGCATTCGAACCGCGACCAGCGGTTAAAAGAAAATGTCCGTTCTTCGGGCGCCAGCACGTGAAAGACGAGCACATCGTGTCCCCGCAGACGCAGCAGGCGGAGCGACTTGATCAAGGCGGCCACGTCGTCGAAGCAATCCGAAAAGACGACGACCAAGCCGCGCCGCCTGAGCCGTTTGCCGACGCCGTGCAGGACCGAGGCGAGAGAGGTGGATCCGCCTGGCCGTGCGTTCACCAGAACGTCGACGATCGCCCGCAGGTGATGCGCGTTGGAACGCGGAGGGACATACGCTCGCCCGTCGTTCGCCGTGGAGGCGACACCCACGGCGTCACGTTGCCTGAGCATCAATCGCGACAAACAGGCGCAGGCGAGCCGCGCATAATCGTATTTCGACATTGTGGAGTCGGCGAACTGCATCGAGCCGCTGCCGTCAATCACCATCAGGGCCTGCAGGTTGGTTTCCTCTTCGAACTGTTTCACGTAGTAACGGTCGCTGCGGGCAAAAACCCGCCAGTCGATCAGGCGAGTTTCGTCGCCGGCCGCGTAGGCACGGTGTTCGGCAAACTCGAAGCACCCCCCCTTGTGCGTGGAACGGTGGGCGCCTGAGAGAAAGCCGTCGACGACGCGCCGCGAAAGAAGTTCGAGGGGACCGATCGACGTCAGCGCCGCCGGACACATCAAGTCCCGGATCTCAAGATCTGTCGCCATGGACGGCCCTTCCTGGATGCGGCACGGCAGTTTGTGTCAGGCGGCAGCGGGACGCAAAAGTTCCAACAGCCGGCGGACGATGTCATCGGTGCTGACGCCGGCCGCTTCGGCATTGAAGGTCGCGATGATGCGGTGCCGCAGAACGGGAAGCGCGACGGCCCGCACGTCGTCGGTCGTCGCATGATGCCGTTTATGCAGCAGGGCCCGCGCTTTGGCGGCCAGCAGCAAAAAGATACTGGCACGCGGGCCGGCACCCCATTGCACCATCTCTTTCAAATCTTTGGGAAGCTTCCCCTCTTCGGGCCGCGTCATGCGGGCCAGCGCCACTGCGTACTGGTACACCTGGTCGCCCACGGGCACCTTCCGCACCAAGGATTGCAGCTGCAAGATCTCTTCCGCCGTCAGGACGGGTTTGGCCTCGAACTGGTATTGCGTCGTGGCCCGCTTGCAGATGGCGATCTCGTCGGCCGTGCTGGGATAGACCAGATGAATGCGGAACAAGAATCGATCGAGCTGCGCTTCCGGAAGGGCGTACGTCCCCTCCTGCTCGATCGGATTTTGCGTCGCCAGGACAAAAAACGGATCTGGCAGGCGATACGTCTCGCCGCCGATGGTCAACTGCCGCTCCTGCATGGCTTCCAAGAGCGCGCTTTGCGTCTTGGGCGGCGTGCGGTTGATCTCGTCGGCCAGGATCACATTCCCGAAGAGCGGCCCCTTGATGAATCGGAAGGCGCGCTTGCCGGTCGTCCGGTCTTCCTCGAGGACGTCGGTCCCGGTGATGTCGGCCGGCATGAGATCGGGTGTGAACTGCACCCGGCGGAACTGAAGGTGCAATAACGACGCGAGCGTGGAGACCAGCAGCGTTTTGGCCAGGCCGGGCATTCCTTGCAGGATGCAGTGTCCACGGCACAAGATCGCGATGACGAGTTCTTCGATGACGTCATCCAGACCGACGATCACGCCGCCGAGTTGCTCCCGGAGCATGAGATATTTGCGGTGAATCTGCTCAACAGCGGCCAGCTCATCGTTGCCGGGCCGCGAATCCGAAGTGAATTGGCTCAAGAATCGGCTCCTTCGCAGCAATTTCCCGACGCGTTCCGGACGTTCGTCCCGTACTAAACTTGATTCCCAGGCTAATGCTACTGTTTCAGCATCGCAAGTCCGCATCCCGCCGATCGCGATCCGCGGAGCGGTCCGTCCATCGCCGAAAATGTCGTCGCTGGCCGCCCTCGCCCTGGCGACTCCCTCTCAGATCCTTCCGATGTACCAGCGATAAGTTCGTGCCCGACCCTCGCAGTTCTGCCAGAAACGTGGCTCAGCGCTGGTAGATTGGCAACAGCTGGTACGGAGTCGCTAGCGAAAGAATCGCGAGGGCCGTTGTGTAGCGAGTGCCATATTCGCCGTCATCGGGCACTTCCGGATCCCATGAGCCGTCGGCATGCTGCGCGTTTGTCAGGACTCTCATGATCCTGGGAAAGAAATCGTGCCAATAGTGCCCGCCGAGCTGGAACATGGCCTGACTGCAGTAGAACGCGCCGTAATGATACCGATCTTCGTGCATCGAAAAACTTCGGTACGGTTCAAAAGATCGTCTGAGAATCCACTCGCCGGCGACTTTGGCCGTCTCGGATTCGTGTTCGCCGCCCAGCGCGAGACAAACGACGCCGGCGCCGACCATGCCTCGACTACAATAATGATCCTCTCCGCTCAGCGCGTAGACGAATCCCTTTTGCTCGGCGTCGAACGAGCGGCGGACGTACTGCATGGCTTCATCAATCCAAGCTTTAGGCACGCTGAATTCGGCATTGCGTGCCGAGCGCAGGAACATCAATTGCCACGCGGTCACTGACAGATCCGAATCGTTCATGCCGTACGAGTGCACATAGCGCCAGCCGCCACGCTCGTCGGGATTCGACTTGGGGCGAATCTGCTGGCTGCGCGTGTATTCGAGGGCTTTAAGAATCGCTTCGCGGATCCGTTCGTGCCTCTTGGAGCTTGTCATTCCATAGACTTCGCCCAACATGACACCGGCGATGCCGTGGTTGTAGTTTCCGGCGAACGAGCGCGGCATGCCGTCCGTGATGCGCATGATCCGGCCACCGACCCACCGGTCGGCCATCAGTGCGCCGACACGTTGGTCCTGCATGTCGAGGACATAATCGATGGCCCGCTCGATCTGCGAACCGTAAGGGCCTTTTCCAGGCTGATGGCCGCGCGCGAGGAAAGCCATGATGCAAAGGCTCGTCACTCCCGGTTGGCCGTCGGCCATTGTCGGGAAGGATCCGTCTGCCTGTTGCTCACGGGAGAGAAAACTGAGTCCTCGGTCGACGGCGCTGTCCAGGCGGTCCCACTGATCCGCGGGCAGCAACGCGAGATCCACCACGCGCCGCGGCCGGGACGCCGCGCCCTCTTTGGAATCCTGTCCCCGGCAGGGAGCGGCGAATACCGCGACGAGTGAGGCGACAAGCAATACGAACGCGGCCCTCTGCCGCGGAACACGAAACCAAAATCGCACGTTCTCTCCTCTCGCTCCGGGGTTCATCGCTGATAGATCGGAAGGATCTGATAGGGCGGCGTCAGTGCCAGAATCGCCAGAGACGTTGTGTAGACAGTTCCATATTGTCCGTCGTCCGCTGCCTCTTCCTTGTCCCAAGAACCATCCGCATGCTGCGCGCGTGTCAGAACGTCGAGCAGCGGCGGAAAGAAACGGTGCCAATAGTCGCCCCCAAGCTGGAACATCGCCTGGCTGCAGTAGAAGGCGCCATAGTGATACCGATCTTCGGGTCGGCGAAACGTATTGTAGGGTTGAAAGGACGCTTCCAGAATCCAGTCGCCGGCCTGTTGGGCGGTTGCAGATCGGTGTTCGCCGCCGAGAGCCAGACAGACAATGCCCGCGCCCACCATCGCGCGGGTCACGTACCGGTTGCCCCCGGAGAGGGCGTACACGAAACCATGTTCTTTCGCGTCGAACGATCGATGCACAAAATCCATCGCTTCGTTCGCCCATTCGGGAGGGACTTTGAACTGGGCGTTCTTCGCGGCGCGGTAGAACATCAGTTGCCACGCCGTTGCCGAGAGATCCGCCTCGTTGCTGTTAAACCCGTGTGCGAGATAACGCCAACCCCCCCTCTCCTCGGGGAAGTGTTTCGGACGGACTTGCTGACTGCGCGTATAAGCAAGAGCCTGCTCGATCGCCTTGCGAACACGCCGTTGCCGCGCGCCTCCGATCATGCCGTAGACTTCCGCCAGCATCACGCCGGAGATTCCATGGCAGTAATTCGTTGTTTCGTTCACATCGAAACCGTCCGGCACGATGACTCCCGAGCGTGGATTCTGCCGTGAAAGAATCCAGTCGACGGCCCGCTCCAGACGGGCCCCATACGGGCCTTTGCCCGGTTGATGGCCGCGGGCCAGAAAGGCGATGACAGTCAGGCTCGTGATGCCCGGCTGGGCGTTGGTTTGCGTGGGGAAAGTGCCGTCCGCGTTTTGCTGCCGGGAGAGAAAGACGAGGCCGCGGTCAACAGCTCGATCGAGTCGTTTCCATTGGTCCGTGGTCAAAAGGGAACGGCCCGACGGCCAGCCAGGACCCGGCGCGGCGGAATCCGGGCGACGGTCTTGTGCCTGACTGCTGAAAACGGCACCCAATTGGATGACCGTCACGAGGGCGACGAGCAGCCCCCTGTGCGGAGTGAGAACCGGCGGCGCTCCCATGGCCTCTCCTCGACAAGACCGGCGAGCCAACACCCGCATGCAGCAGAAATGCGATGCTGAAAGCGTAGCATCGAGGGGCGACCAAAAGCCAGCGGGACAGGACGTCTCTTTGACGACCTGTCCCGCATTCTTTTTTCAGAATCGCCCTGGTGTTTCGAGCCGCCTTGGAGTTCAGTGTTTCGGGCGGCGGTTGTCACGACGCGTCGAGGGGGTGCGCTCCGCCGTCGCCAGAAACTCCAAATTGTATTTCTTGGTCAGCTTCCGACGCATTTCCGTCAGGGCACCATTGATCCGTTGCAACCCCTGGCCTCTAATCGCGCTCGTCGCTCGCTCGGTGCGATCCCAATACGTCCAGTCGATGGAAGTCGTCTCGCGCGCGACGGCACGCCGGCGTTCGGCCATCTCGCGCAAAGCCTTGGAGACGTCGGTGCTGAAGGTTAACAGCTCTTCGTCCACGTGCAGCGCCGGGAGATTGTCGATCGCCGCGGCCGTCTTTTCCCAAGTCAATTTGTGAGAAACGGTCGAATCTTCGCGGAGCCGGACGATCAGTTTTTCCAGTGCCAAAAAGTGCTCTCGCGACGCCTCGGCCATGACCTTGGTCGCTTGCTCGCGGCGCTGGAGGTCGCTGGCCATCGTGCTCATGGTCTGGGTCAGGCCCTTGAGGTTCGAGAGAAGCTCGGCATCGGATTGCGGCCCGACCGTCTTCCCGTCGGGACCTTTTCCGCCGGGAAACATCTTGCCGTACCAGGGGGCCAGCGAAGCCAAGTCGCGGCTCGTTGTTCTGGTCAAACATCAATCGAACGCGGGCGTACATGCCCGGTTTCAGCAGCGTTTCGGGATTTGCCACCTCGATTGAGACCGAATTGTCGTGGACTCGCAAATTGCGGACGGACGCTTTGCGTACCACTTTGCCGAGAAAAGTGCGGCCCGGCATTTCGTTAAGAGTGACGTGCGCTTCCTGGTCGGCGACGATTCGGGAATTCATCTGGGGACTGACTTGGACCACGGCCTTGACCGTCGAAATATCGACGATCCGCATCAAGACGACGTCCGGCTTGCTCAACTCTCCGTCGGCTTGTCGCTGAATCACGTACCCCGAGATCGGAGCCACAATCCGCGTTTCCGCCAACGCGAGCTTAGCACGGGCGACGCCCGCTTCGGCTTGTTGGAGTCGGGAACGATCGAGTGCGTCTTCCGCGGCGGCCGCTTGTTTTTCCGCGTCGGCTGCATGCCGCGGCGTGGCCGGCTTGGTTCTTGCAACCAGCGGACTCGATTGCTCCTTATCGGACCGAGCCAGCCGGGCTTCGCGCTGCTGGAATTCGGTTTTCACGAGGTTCAAGGCGGCTTCGGCCTGCTTGACCGATTCCTTGAGTTTGGAATCGCCTAATTCGACCAGAAGCTGGCCTTTTTGGACGAAATCACCCGCATTGGCCTTCAGGTGCACCGGGTAGTCGATTAACGCGGTGCGGATCTCGACCTCGGAACCGGGCTCCAGACGCCCTTCCAACTCACCATGGATATCGGGGGCTGCTTTGGCCGGAGCCGGCATTTGAACCACCGGCACGCTGACGGGCGTGGGGGGCGGGACGGGCGCTTGCCGACTCCCGTCACGGAAGATCCACACGCCGGCGGCGGCAATTGTGGCTGTCGCCAAAGCGGTCAGGAAGGTTCTCATGGGACTATCTCCTTCGTTCAGCAGAAAATCAACACATTCAGCAAAGAAAACTCAGGCAGGTTTTTTGGGCGACCTGCAGGCAAAAAGTGGGTAATTTCGCCAATCAGGTCAGCCGCGGGGCTGGTGGAGGGATTAAAGCAGGGGCTCACGTATCAAGCAAGACGCATGTGTCGCTTGCAACATGAGCGCACGTTCAGATGCGACCTTTAGTCATTCGCCGGCATTGGCTTATGGAATTATTGCAAATCTTTAAGAATGTGACTGAGCGGGCGGAAAGGCGTCTCGAGTGTCCTGGATTTGTAAAAATGGCGCAAATGCAGAGCTTGGAATGAGATCGGAAACGTGAGTTCCGCCAACCCAAAATCGGCCGAATCGGACGATCAATAAACAAAGATGAGCGGCACCGGACACAGTGCGCTAAGCGGCTGGAACGCCGTTGCGTCATTGTTGCAGAAACCCCGGTAGCAACGGATTTCCCTAAGGCCGGAACTCAGTCCTTTCTGGCGGTATCCTGACGGCCCATGGCTTCCTCGCCGGGGTGGTATTTCGTGACCGTGTGCGAGTCGACCTCATCCTTGTAAAACCAGGCCTTCTTGAATTTGGTCTCTGAATACAGCTTGGCCTGATCGAAGTAATGAGGCGATTTGGGATCGCCACTTTCGCCGTACTGCAGCACCGTGGCGGCTTTTACCCGCGGGCCGAACTCGTAAACGCCCATGAAGGACCCCCCCACAACGCCGAAGCGCTGTTTCCGCAGCGGAATGCTGGGGGTGAAGTAGAGGGTGAACGCGACTCCCAGCGGTCCGGGAGCCCCGACCAAAGGCAGGCTCGGTTTCTGGTCGCGAAAGAGCAACGCGGCCTCTTCAATACTGCCGGCGTTCGGTTGACGCTGCGTCCGCGTGATCTTGCCCCAAGGCACTTTCCAATCCCCGTGGAGCGATTTCAACTTTTTGGCCGCCCCGACCAGGGCGGCGAACCGCTTGGAGACGTCCTCAACATATTGTGGCTTCAGATCTTCTGCCGGGTACCGGTCACCGTAAAGCTCGGCATACCACTCCGCGCACAGCGTGGCCTGGGTGGAGTCTTTGGTGACGCGGCAGTCCCAGTTGCACAGGTGCTCGAGATAGGGTTTGACCTCCGCGGCCAGTTGAGGATGCGTCTTCTGGAGCCGTTCCAGTTCCTGCTTGTAGCGAGGGAGCTCCGCCATCGGCCAATACAGAGTCGTGTCGAACGCCAGGCGCTGCCAGTCTCTCAAAAGTGACATCGTGGGCTTCGCGTAAGAGTTTGCGCGAGATCTGCGACCTTCGCCGATCGCGGTATTTGTCTTCGACCATATATTGCGGGAAGTCGCTTGCCGCCGGATTCCCGTCGTCGGCAGTGAGAAACGGAGTCGAGTTGCAGTTCTGAACGTAGCCATCGGTGGGATTGAGAAGTTGCGGCAAATCGTCGAAGGGATGGATCCCCTTCCACTCCGTTCGCGGATCACTGCCGTCGACCGGTCGGACCCAGTCGTATCTCGGATCGCGAATCGGAATGGAGGCGTTATAGACATAAAAGATCGTCCCGTCCGCGTCCGCGTAAGCCGTGTTGAACATGGGGAGGTTGAGCATGGAGATGCCCGCCTTCCATTCCGCGAAGTTCTTCGCTTTGCTCATCGCCAGCGCCTGGCGGATCCGGACCGCGTCAAAGATGCGGGCAATCTTCACCGTCAGCGCGTGGGTGGCGTCCTCCTTGTTGACGACTGGCCCGTGATGTGTCTTGCGGAACGTATAGTGATGCTCGACCGGTTTCCCGCCGCGCTTGGCGACCAGGATCGTGTCCTTCCATTCGACCGCAGTCCGGTATCCGTCCCCGTAGCGGTAATTCAGCGGGTGCTGCGGATCGTCGAACGTCTCGCGGTAGACGTCGGCAATATCGGGCTCGTTGACCGTGTGAGCCCAACCCAAGTACTCGTTATGGCCCATGGTCAAGACGGGCGATCCGAAAAAGCACGATCCCGAGAAGTGCAGCCCCTCGCCGCTCTCGACGTGTGCTTCGTAAAACTGGCCGTACCCGTACCACGGCTGGTGCGGGTTGATGAAGAGCATCGCCTTTTTGGATTTCGTCTTGCTGGGACCGATTGCCCATTCGTTCGAGCCGATCGTCTTCGCGATGCGCTCCTCGTACTCGGCCGGAAGCGGCTTTTGCGCGTGCGACTTGGAGTACATGAAGGAGAGCAAGGTAAACCGGTCGAACGCGACGACGTGCCACGGCTCGAAATGCTTGATCAGCCGCGGCTTCACCTGCGGATGCTTTTCAAGGAAGTAGTTGAGTCCCGCGGTATACGCCGCGCCGATTGCCTTGAGTTCGGGATCGAGCTGTTCGTAATCCACTTTTGAACGCGCGGGGACTTCGTACATGCGGATGAGGACGTCCGAACCGAGTCCCGACGGGCCGACGACTTCGGCATAGCGGCCCAGTGCCTGAAGATACGTGTCCTCAATCTGCCAGAAGTAGTCCTCGGCTTGTGCGTAGGCGAGTCCGAAAGACGTGCTGGCATCGGTCGGACCGTAAATGTGGGGGACACCCCATTCGTCGCGCTGGATGGTCACCGAGGTCGCCAGCGATCGCGCATCGACGGCCGGATCCGCCAAGAGCCGCGTTGTCGCCGGCGTGAGCAGCAATGCGAGAAACAGAGGCGAAATTCGCAGCGCGCGCATCATGGATCGTGCCTTGTTGCAGAGACAAAGAGACCGATTGAAAATCGCGACGAAATCTGAAAGTACCGCCGAAGGGATCGGACGGCTTCACACGCTTCGTAACGATCAGACGAAAAACATCCGCCGATTGCAACCCCCTGCGCGAGAAAGGCATCTGCGGCGGAGTCGAGCGTCGCCGTGTGCGGTCAAGGCTCTTCAGGCGGAGCGGTGCGGGGGGCGGATTTCTGCGCTGCTGTTGCTGCTGCGCCTTCTGCTGGAATTTCTCGAACGAGTGTTTCAGCGAGTCGAGCAGCCGAGGGACGCCCGGAGCCGCCATGAAGACGCGGCACGATACGGCCGAGCGCGGAAAGAAGGTTGTGATGAAATCGAAACAGAACTCGCAGGGCGTGTGACCGATCATCACGGCATTGGCGTAGTTGCCGGAAAGGACGTCGTCCTGGAGTTTGAGCTGCTCGTAGAGATCCTGTGCGGAAACGGGCGACTGGGGAGGCGCCGGCGGCTGTCCGGCCGGGTTTGCTTGGTTGGGGGTGTTAGGGGTGTTGGACGGGCCATTCGGCCCCGACGGCACGACCGGTTGTCCGAATTTCGATTGGTAGTTGTTCAAATTATCGGTGAGGGCGGCGATGAATTGCGCGACGACACCGGGAGGGAGAACGACGCGCGCCGCGACCTGCTGCGGCTGGGACATCCTCAGCAGAAAATCGAGGATGAATTCATGAGCCCCCTGCACCACGACGGCGCCGGTGCTAAAGACGCCCCGTGCCACCCGCTCCGGCACGAGGGCGCTCACTTGCGAATGCTGAATCTCTTCGCAATAGGGGCCCTCCTCATCAGGAGGCCCGGGAGCGTGGAAAGAATCATCCGGCGGTCGTGCGTCTGTCATCGTGGCAGCACCCGGCGAGCGGTCTCGAACTGGGACTCACCGGGAGAAAAAACCCGGCTGTGGGTCCTTCACGGCGTGGGGCGAACACGTTTGCGCACGTCGGTTTCAATGGAGCCGAACGCCGTCTCATGCCGCTGAAGGGCAACACCCAACGCGTGGATCAGCCGCTTGGCTGTGTAATGGTTCATGATGATCCGTTGCGAAACCTTCACGGTCGTTTCGCCCGTGGCGTACGGATGCGGGTTGAGCCCAAGATCGAGGATCATTTCCTCAGGAGTGCTGGAAACGCGGCAAAAATTTGCGTAGCCGGCCGAGCACAGCGAATCGTCGACGTGAATGGTCGCCTGACCGGCCTGTTCACCGGCGGCCGGCTGCGGGGCCGCCTGTTGTCCGCCCGCTGGCTCTGCCGGGGCTCCCTTCGTTTTGTCGACTGCCATTGGTGCCTTTCCAATCGAACAATGAGTCCCGAGAGAGTCATGCTGCGACATGCAGCGGTCGACCGCGTCGCAAGAGGTGCGATCCGAAGAGCTTCCGATCGCGTGCGGCAGTCGACTTCGGTTTATAACACTGCAGTGCGCTGGATTCAACGGGCCGCCCTCGACCCGCAAATCCAACGCGCCGCCGTTGTTCCACCGTTTAAAAGTCGGCCGCTGGAGCCGATCGGTCAGTTGCTGTCCCGCCGGCGTCGCCGGCCTCCGGTTGGCTGCAATTTCTTGACGTCGAAGGCTTTCCCCTTCATCTCCGTGAATTTCGCCTGCTGGTCCTTGGTGAGAACCTCGGTCACTTTTGCCGTTTCTTCTTCACGCAACTCGGCCATTTTGGCCATGCGTTCCGTGCGATCGGAGTTGCGCGGAATCGCCCTTGTCTTGCCGACAAAATCCTTGACGATCGACTTGATTTTGTCGGTCTGGTCCTTGGAGAGGCCCAGGTCCTTGGCCACGCCGGAGTCTTCGAGGGCAGCGGACCCCGCCGCCTGAATGGCAATTTCGTGCAGGCGCTTCTGCTGATTCTTGTCGAGGATCTCGTTAATCTTCGGCATAAACTTGTCGTTGATGTTCTTGTTGATCTCGGCCATCTTCGTCTGGATTTCGGCGAAACGCTTCTCCCGCTCTTCTCCCTGCAAGTCCCGCAACCCTTGGAAATCGATGCCCGAGCCGGCGAGCTGTTCTTGCCTCTCTTGGTTTACGTCATCAGTGATCTCTTTGATCTTGGCGGCGTTCTCTTCGCTCAGGCCCAAGTCCTTTTGGACGGCCTTGTTTCCGACAACCATCAGCGGGCTGACTCCCCGCGGCCTCATCATCCCCATCCCGCCGCGCCGGCCCTGGGCCTGCGCGTCTTGAACCGTCGAGATCGCCAGCGCAAGCGCGGCGATTGTCACACCAACTGAGAGACTTCTTCGCACCATGACGTTCTCCTCTGGATCTTTTTGCTAGAAAGGACTCCGTCGGTCCGGTTGAATCCCGAAGCGCGGCCGAGCGTCGCAGCGGCCGAAAGGCCCGGCGACAACTATCCGTCTGCGGCGATCGCGGCTTCCGACACTATGCTGAAATCGCGCGCGGCGTGCAACTCGTTTGTCAAACGGCCGCAAAGAACCTGAGGGATAGCTGAAGAGGGATGTCAGCAGAAAGTGGGCAATAATTTAGCAGTCCGCCATAAAAACAGCATGGGACCGCGGCATGGCCGGCCGCCCTACAGGCGGAAATGAAACGTGCGACGGAAGTAGCGCCAGATCCAGCCAAAAGCCGAGCGACGTGCGACGGTGACCCGCGCGGCCCCGCATCCCGGAGCGTAACAGGTCCGTGTCGCCGTCCAGACTCACCGTCGCCTGGTAGGCGCTGCTCGTTAAGCGTTCGTGCCCCTGCTTGTCGGGGACCGTCTGCAACTCGCCTCCCGCCTTGTTCGACAAACTCTCCGGAGCGACCTCCGACTCGCGTCCCGAGATTTCTTTGATGGTTCCGTAATAGGTCCGGTCGGCGATGTGCTCGAGCTTGATTTGGACTTCCTGGCCCACGCTGAAGTCGTCGCGATCTCCCTGATCGATGTAGAGAATCGCGTCGCACGTGGCCGACGGCGCGATCCCCAGGATCGGCGTGCGTTCCGTCAGGTAGCATCCGAAGGTCTGCGGATCGAGGGGCGTGCCGTACCAGCGGCTCAGTTGGCGGCGGACGTCGTCGCGCGAAGGTTCGGCCACGCGCGGGCGCCACCACCACGCCGTCGCAGGGAGCGCGGATCTCAAGCAGCGACAGCTCGCGCTCCTTGTCTTTGAGCTGTTTCTCGATCCCATTCAGCCGGTCCTGGTCGACCTCCTCCTTGGCCTGATCCTCGAGGGCCTCGTCCAGGTGGACGTCCTTCCGCTGAAGGTCGCGATCCATTTCCAGGGACCGCCGTTTTTGCTCTTTCTCGTCATTCGTCAACCGCACCAGCAACTGCCCCTTGGTCACGTGGGAGCCGGGTTCCACGAAGACTTCGCTCACGCGGCCGGGGGTGGTCGCGTAGACCTTTGCCAAGTCGGTCGGCTCGATGAGGAAGGCTGTTTCTTCGTGCAGGGGCAATGGGATCGCGAGTGCCGCAATCACGGCGACGGCCAGCACCGATCCGCTGATTCCCATCTTGCGATAATCCAAGGGATCGGTCCGTGGAGCGGTCACGATTTGGTACACCGTGTAGACGAGATTGCCGACGATCGCCGCCAACGACACGACCGCCAGTGTCGCGCCAATGCTCTGTAGATCATACGGCTTCAACACGCGGTACAGAAAGAGCGTGATCCCGAACAGGATCACCCAGCGGTAAATCGCCGCGGCCACCGCGAAGAGCTCGAACCAGAAACGCCCCGTCTCGGGCATGAAGGGATCGGGGTGTTGTTCGATTCCCAGGCAATACCAGGCGAATCGCTCCGAGAGCATCTTGTCGGCCTTCGGCCGCAGATTGGGGATTTCCAGGAAGTCGGCCAGCATGAAATAGCCGTCATACCGCATGAGCGGATTGGCATTGAAAATGACGGTGGAAACGGTGGAGACGAAGAAGACATTGAGGCACAAGTAGTGCAGCAGGCCGGGATTCGTATTCCACCAGACAAAGATTGCGATGCCGGACAGAACCGTTTCCACATACATTCCGGCACCCCCGATGATGATGCGGTGCCATTTGTTCCGCATCATCCAGGCGTCCGAAACATCGCAATACAAGGCGGGGCTAAAGACCAACAGCATGAGGCCCATCTGATGGCATTCACCGCCGTAATGTTTGCACGAGAGACCGTGTCCGAACTCGTGGAGGATCTTGGTGGCACTGACCGTCAGCCACAGATAAATCAGGTTGGGCCAGGCAAAAAACGTGTGAAACTCGGGAAGGCGGCTGCGGAACTCCGCGAATTCGGTGATGACCAAAGCCAAAGACGCCAACACGAGGCTGACGCAGAGAGTGACGGCCCAAGGCCGGAAAAGCCACGCGGCATAATCGTGAAGCCACGTAAGGGTCCGCTCGGGATCCCAACCGGGCAAGCGCAGGTACAAGAGGTTGCGGACGGCGTTCCAGATGCGCTGCCGGCGCTCTTTGCGATGGTGCTTGAGCAGGGCCGCTCCCTGCCCGAATCGAAGAGTCTGCAGCAGTCCCTTCTGATGCAGATCGGTCAAGAGCCGCTGCACGTCGGAGAGTGTCACGTGAAGCGTCGGATGGATGCGCAGCAATTCCTCGCGGATCTGCTCGAGGTTCCGCGTGCCATCCAACAGGCACAGGACCGAATACTGTTCGGCGTGCAGACGATGGTATTTGAGTCCCACCGGGTCCTTGATGACCCAGGAGCCGATCCCCTGGTACTCGATCCGCCGGGCCACGAGGTCGGGACGGCGCCGCATGGGGATCGGACGCCGTGTCGACGAGACCAGCGGAGAAGAGGCAACAAGGCTCATGGCTGCGACGGGCCGCGGGCTCCAGCGATGGCGCCCGATTGGGTCGATGTCTTCAGGTCTGCACCCTCCGAGGCGGCAGGCAGGATGGTCATCGTCGCCTGCAAGCCGGGACGAAGGACGTTATTCGGATTGGCGATTTCCGCCCAGACGCGGGTCTCAAAACTGGCGCCGTTGGCGACCACATCGACAAAGCCGATTTTGCCGCGGAACGCTTGCTTTGCGACGTCCAAGTCGATGTCGGGAATGCTCAGGTGGACGATGACGGGAGAGCCGACCTTCACGTTCCAGATATCCCGTTCGTTCACCTTTCCTTCGACCCGAACGACAGCGGTGTTGACGACCTCGAGGATCGTGTCTCCTTGATGGACCGCCTCGCCGCGGTGCTTGATGATGCTGGTCACGACTCCGTCAAACGGGGCCGTGATCCGATAAGTTTTCAATTCCGCTTCCGCCTGCTTGGCCTTGAGCAGGTTGACGTCCTTTTCGTGCTTGGCCTTGTTGATCTGCAATAGACTCTTCTCCATGTTCAGCTTGGCCCGCAGGATGTCGAGCTGCGGAACCGTATTGTAATGCTGGCGATTGGCGGCAAGGCTTTTCTCATACTCTTTCGTGTCGACCTCGTTGAGCTTCGTGGCATATTGGATTTCGACGTCGTCGTCGGCCACGAGTTTGGCCACGTCGAGGCTCGCCTGAGCCACATCATCCATCAGCCGGGCGAGGAGGTCGTTTTCGTGGACGGAGTCCCCCTCCTTCAGGTCGATTGCTGCCAGCACGCCGGGCCGATCGGTCGCCAGCCGGGCCGTATTGACGGCCTTGATCTGGCACTTCCGCACTTCGATCGGCTTGCCGGACAATGCCGCGTGTCCCTCCGTTTCCGCTGGCCGGTCATCAGTCCAGGCCATCGTTCCCGCCCAAGCGACGAAAGCAACCAGAAGGAGAATGACGTTTTTCATGGGAATTCCGGAGAAAGGAAAGAATCCGGCGTTTGCTCCACTGGCATTTTCACAGATCGGACAACGACGGACAAGGTGCTTAAAATCAGGCAGCGATTGAAGTCCCTGTCGGCCGCGACCGTCTTAAAGGCACTTCGCCCCTTCGTCTCCTCAATGTCGGCAGGTGCCTGCGTGCGGTGGAGTCTGGCTCCGTTTAATTCGTCTGCTCCGTTTCGGCACGAACCTTCCGCACAAACCGAACGTAGCTGCGGGCACATCCGCACGAATTGTGAGCGCATGTTGCCCAAACGCAACCTAGGGTTTGCTGGAGACTCGTGAATCCCGGCCGTGCGGAAGGAGCAAATGCCATGCAGGTGACAGTAGAAGACGTGATGACTCGGTCGCCGATCGCCCTCCCCAAGGAGGCCACCATCGACCAGGTGCTCGACACGCTCGTTACCGAAGGAGTCCCGTCGGTTTACGTCACCACCAAGGAAAATCGGCTGGCCGGGATCGTCACCGATTACGAGGTGCTGAAACATCAGGTTCTCGGCGGCGATCGGTCGCAAACGGCCGAGACTCTGATGAATTGCAATGTGCCGACCGTCCGGCCTGAAGAGAGTGCCATGGCGGTTTGCCCCCAATTTCGCGATGGCCGCCTCGCCCGAATGGCCGTCATCGACGACGAAGGCCGCCTCGTCGGCAATCTCGCCCGCCGCGATGTCATGCGGATGATGCTCACGATCGAACGGATGACCCGCGATACGCCCGCGGACGCGGCAGAGACCCGTGCCAGCGGCCCCCGAGTCGTTCCGGCTCCGCGGTGCCCAGCTCGCCCGCAAGGTGGCCGCCCCGCTCTGATCGCCGGCCGTCGTTTGACGCGGTTCCGTCACCGGGATAGGATCGCCCACTCGCCTGGGGCGACTTTCGGCCGCTGTTTCGTGCCTTCCCTGGCAGGTGCCGCCTGAGCGCACCCGGGGAACTCTTTCCTCTTCGAGGGATCGCACTTCATGAACGCGTTGCCCAAACGTGCGCTGGTCAGCGTCAGCGATAAAACCGGTCTGGCTCCCTTTGCCCGCGGGCTGGCCGACTTGGGTTTTCAGATCATCTCCACAGGCGGAACCCGGCGCTTTCTCGAGGAAAACGCCATCCCCGTGATCGATATCTCGTCGTACACCGGGTTTCCCGAAATCATGAACGGCCGCGTTAAGACGCTGCACCCGAAGGTGCACGGCGCCATCCTCGGCCGGCCCGATTTGGCCGCCGACGCCGCGGCCATTCGCGACCACGGCATCGTTCCGTTCCAAGTCGTCGTGTGCAATCTCTATCCGTTCGAGAAAACCGTCGCGCAGCCGGACGTCTCGCTGGAAGAGGCGATCGAGCAGATCGACGTCGGCGGCCCCAGCATGGTTCGCGCGGCGGCGAAGAACCATGCCTATGTGGCGGTCGTCACCGACCCCGAACAATATCAGGCCGTGCTGGAGCAGCTGCGAGACGGACAAATCTCTCCCGAATTTCGCCGACAACTGGCACTGGCCGCGTTTGAGCGAACGGCCACTTACGATCGGGCCATCGCCGATTACCTCACGTCGCAAACGGCCGGTGCCGGCGAAGAGGGCCGATTCCCCGTCGAACTGTCACTGCATCTCAAGCGGGCGGCACAGCTCCGTTACGGCGAGAATCCCCATCAGGAAGCGGCCTTGTACGTCGAGGCGACGGCCCCTCCGTCGACTCTGGCCCAGGCGAAAATCCTCCATGGAAAGGAGCTTTCCTACAACAACCTGCTCGACCTCGACGCGGCCCTCGAACTCGTCCGCGAGTTCACCGACCCGGCGGCCGTCGTCATCAAGCACAACAACCCGTGCGGCTGTGCCTTAGGCAAAACGCTCTCGGAAGCATTTGAAAAAGCCCACGCCGGCGATCCGGTGAGCGCGTTCGGTTCGGTCGTCGGATTCAACCACCCGCTCGATGCGGCCACTGCCGAACTGATGACGCTGCCCGACCGGTTCATCGAAGCGGTGATCGCACCGAGTTACGAGCCGGCCGCCTTCGAGATCCTGACGACCCGCCCGAAATGGGCCAAGAACGTGCGGATTTTGAGTTGCCCCGCCATGTGCGAGCCGCGCCCGCCCGGATTGGAATACCGCAGCATCTCCGGCGGCCTGCTCGTCCAGGATCGCGACAAGGCCGAATTCGATCGGCCCAGCCGGCCCTCCGCTAGCGATTCCGAAGGAGCCGAGTGGCGTGTCGTGACGCGGAAATCGCCCACCCCTGCGCAGCTGGCCGATCTGAAGTTCGCCTGGTTCGTCGCCAAGCGCGTGAAATCCAACGCGATCGTCTTCGTGCGAGAACGTGCTCTGGTCGGAGTCGGGGCCGGGCAGATGAGCCGAGTCGACTCGGTCCGCCTGGCGACTGAGAAAGCCGGCGACCGCAGCCGCGGATCCGTCATGGCCTCCGACGCGTTCTTTCCTTTTCGCGATGGAGTCGACGCGGCGGTCAAGGCGGGCATCGTTGCCGTCGTCCAACCCGGCGGCTCCAAGCAGGACAACTCGGTGATCGCCGCCTGTGATGAGGCGGGAGTGGCCATGCTGATGACGGGCCGACGTCACTTTCGACACTAGTCGGCCTGCATTTCGCCACGAAAACGAGCCGGCAATCCCGTATCGACACTGGAAACCGTCGATCGCCGCCGACTAAATGCGAGAATGATCGAGGGATCTGCGATTTTTCTGGTTTTTCTGCGGTGTAAAAAAGGGTGCCCCTCACCACAGAAAAATCGAATCCACCACAGAAAATGCAAAATGCATGAAGAGGGGTCCGGGGTGCGGGGCGCGGGGTGAGGCACCCACAAAGCGCGGGTACCCGGGGGTGAGGGCAAAATCCGACTCGATCGGCGACAAGTCGCCGACGCGTGCGTGCTCGTGCTGAGAGCACTCAGGTGACGCGACGAAAGCTTTGCTTTCGCGGAGGCGATTTTCACGGAGGCATCTTGCCGCGTGATCGCTCCGCGTGGATGGAAGGCGCTCTTGAACCGCGCGACCTCGTCGTGATTTGCAGTTCGCGCAGGGGGCTGAACACAAATCAAGACTGCCAACCGACTTGCCACTTTTTTGGCAGATTGATCTTGAACGACTGATCACAGTCGTGGTAAAATGGGGCCAGTGCGATAAGCGCCTTTTGATTCCACGCCTTTCACTCCCCCGCCTCGAGTTCGCTTCCCCTCAATCGTGCCTGCCTAAAGTCCCGTAGGGCATGCTGTGCATGCCGCTCGTCAATAACCCGTCATCGAGCCACGAAAAACCGGCATGCACAGCATGCCCTACAAGCTGCTTCTCATTCGTGCCTGCCTCAAGCACGTGCGATTCCCGCCAAGCGCCGGCAGGCCGTTCCGATAGATTTCCGTCGCGTCGAGCGGATTTCCACGCCTTTCCACGCGCTCGGATGCGCCGAGTCCAAACTCACCTCTCAGGGGCACATTCCACCGCCCCCTTTCCGCCGCCCAAAGCGCCACAAGCGCAGGATCCGCCCCGCAGCGTGTTCTCCCAAAAGCGCATGAGACCACGGATTTCGCGGATGCCCCAGCGCGGCCTCGCCTCGCTCGGCCGCAACCAAAGAGAACCCGGCTCGATCAGCGAGCCAGGACAAACAACCGAAAGTCTTCTCACCACGAAGGACGTGAAAAAAACCGAAATCCGGAATCAACCACGGATCACACGGATTTCACTGATAAAACAATGCAGGAGCCGGCAGAGATAGCCAACCGCTTGTGTTGGCTTTCTTCATCAGTGTCATCCGTGCCGCGTTCGTGCGCGGCCCTCCAGCCGCTGATCCGTGGTTTCAAAATCCTTCCCCGAACATCAGAAATCTTCGCGCCGGGGAAAGAACTGAGACGTTTGTAGTACGGATAAAGAGATCAGGCCGAATACAAACACGTTTGGATCACCGGCCACGCTCTGTTGATTGATCCCTATCAGTGAAATCTGTGTAATCCGTGGTTGTTCCGGGCCTTGCACTTTCGAAGGCTCCGCTCGGTTTCGATCCGAACAAAGACTGCCGTGAGGGCCGCAGTTGGACGTGTTACAAATCACTTCCAACGCCAATTCGAAAAGAGCACTGCTAACCGGAAGCCGTTTAGCAGATGGGGATGAGAGTCTGTTGCCCTGGAACCGGCTACGATGCCGGTGGTGTGTACAAAATCGTTTTCCAGGAGCAACAGACATGTCAATCGTATCCTGCTACGTCGGTCTGGACTATCACGATGAGACGATCCGCGTTTGCGTGTTGGCCGAAGACGGGGAATTGATTGTGAACCGTAACGTGGGGAACGACCCGGCCGAAGTGCGTCGCCTCGTCCAGTTGCGAGGAGCGTCGGTCCGCGGTGTGGCGATTGAAGCCTGCTGTGGATCGGCGGACTTCGCCGCCGAGCTGATCGCGCAAACGGGGTGGTCCGTCAAACTGGCTCATCCCGCGGCGGTTCAGCGCCTGAAAAAGAACCGTGACAAGACCGACCATGGAGATGCCTGGCTGCTGGCCGACCTGTTGCGCGTGAACTATCTCCCAGAAGTGTGGCTGGCGGACAGTCACACACGCCAACTGCGTCGTCTGGTGCGACATCGTCAAGGGTTGGTGGCCGAACGCAAGAACATCAAGCTGCGGATTCGGTCGCTGTTGCGCGAAGAACGAATGCCCCGATGCTCGGCCGCCAATGCGTGGACCAAGCCGTGGATGGCCTGGATTGTCACGCTCCCCTTGGGCCCTGAATCTCAATGGGTCCTGAATCAAGAATTGCAACGCCTCGCTCAAGTGGAGGAAGCCGTCCGTCAAGTGGACCAGCGGTTCGCCGAGGCCACCCAGGGTGATCCGCTGGTGGAAAAGCTGCTGGCTCTTCCGGGAGTGGCCCTCGTGACCGCGGTGATTCTCCGCGCAATGATTGGACGCTTCGATCGCTTCCGCAATGGAAAGCAATTGTCGCGGTTCTGTGGTCTGACCCCCTGCAATGCGTCCAGCGGCAAGCGCCAGGCCGACGCGGGGCTCGTGAATGAAGGGAATGAATTGCTGCGCGGCCATGATCCAGTTGGCCAAACGCTTGCCGGGGCACGACGTGCGCTGGAAAGAACTGCATTCGCGACTGCGCTCCACCAAGCCGGCCAACGTGGCGACGGCGGCCCTGGCGAATCGCTGGCTGAGAGGGGTGTACTACCAAATCGTTCCCCCGCAGCTCGGTCAGCCAGAACAGAACTCAGACCTCGGCTCAGGCTCAGCAAACGGGGGTGAACCCGTTGCGCCTCGCCCTCACGTCGTCCTGGGATTGTGAAGGCCGACGCGAGGGCGAGGCGAACGGGGTTCCAGCAAACCCCACTTTTTTGAAAGGACGTGCTTCAATGCAAGAGGGAATTCGACGACGCAGGAGACGACGCGGACCCGCCTCGCGAGGGTGAGCTCGAGTGCCACATGGGATGGCGCTGCGGTTGCCGCACGCCACTCTCGGCAGCAGATAGGGCAGCCCTCGCACTCTCGGAAAACCCACAGGGGCTAGGCCACAACGCCGATGCTCGAATAGAAGAATGGGAACTCCGCGGGAAATCGCCCAAATCGCCGTTTTCCACCTTGACGGGCAACAGACTCTCATAGAAGTGGCACCAGGCGCCGGGGAAAGAACTGAGACGTTTGTAGTACGGATAAAGAGATCAGGCCGAATACAAACACGTTTGGATCACCGGCCACGCTCTGTTGATTGATCCCTATCAGTGAAATCTGTGTAATCCGTGGTTGTTCCGGGCCTTGCACTTTCGAAGGCTCCGCTCGGTTTCGATCCGAACAAAGACTGCCGTGAGGGCCGCAGTTGGACGTGTTACAAATCACTTCCAACGCCAATTCGAAAAAGAGCACTGCTAACCGGAAGCCGTTTAGCAGTGGCACCAGACGCTCCGTAATGGGCACGCCCTGCGTCTCGCGTCCCACGTCCCGCGGTCAAAAAAGGGGCCTCGCGGAATGATGACCCGTTAGCATGAATCAGCATGAATCAGCCTGACGATGTTGTCCTGGTGAATCCCTTTCGGCGGCTGGCTCGCACGTTTCTCGGGCTGGCGGCGATGTTTCTCGTCGTCGCGGCGGCGGCCGGTCTCGGCTTGTTGCATCCCGCTGCGCAACCAATGCGACCTCCCGGCAATTTCGTCCTCACGCTGGCGATCGTGATCATGCTGGGGCTGTCGTTCTTTATCTCGATGACGCTGGCCGCGCTCTTCACGTGGCCTGCCGTGCGGCGGGCGGAGCGGATTCTCGGCGAGTTCCGCGAGGGCCGCTACCTGGTCCGCTGGGACTATTCTCCCGAAGAGTGGGAGGCTTACGTGGCGAGTCTTGCCCGCGACGTCAACAAGATCAATTGGTGGGTCACCGCCGTGATTCTCGTGCCGCTCTGGATCGCGGCGATTGCCGGCGCCTGGACCCTCAACCGGACGCTCTCCGCGAAGATCGGCTGGAGCTTGTTGCTGGTGGTCATCAGCCTGATCGTGGCCGGTGCCATCGCGGGTGGAGTGCGGTTTGTCCGCGGCCGGCGCTGCCGACGGCTCCGCGAGGCGACGCCGCGTGCGTACATCGGCTCCCAGGCCGTTTATTGCGGCGGCGACTTCAACTTCTGGGGGACCGCCATGCGGGAGTTGCAAAGCGTTCGCCGGCTCCCTGGTCCGCCGCCCGTGCTGGAATTCATCATCGGCATGTCGCAGCGCGCCAAGACCGCAACGACGGCCGTGACTCTCGCCACGCTGGCCTCGGGACATCCGGCCCACGTCGCGTCGTACGCCATGCGACACCTCGTGCCCATCCCGATAAGCGCCGAAGCCGAAGCCGAGAGACTTGTGCAAGAGTTCGCCAGGTGCCACTGATGAGCGGGGTACCCTTTGGGTCCGGATCAGCAGTGCTCGTGCGAGCGTTCTTGCACTTTCAAAGGCTCCATTCAGTTTCGATCCGGGCGAAGGCTGCCGTGAAGGCCGCAGCTGGACGGATCGCAAATAACCTCCAACGCCAATTCAAAAAGAGCACTGCTAACCGGAAGCCTTTTAGCAGTGGCACCTGGCGTTCCGAACCGCAACTCGCCTCTTGAACCCAGCCCGATTCCGCCCCCATAATGGCGGCTCACATTCACTTTCGAGTCAGGGGAGCAAGCGGTTGGCCTGCTTCCGGGTCCGCAAGGCCCGGAAAAGGTGTCAGGAACGAAATCGGAATCCGTTCCTGACACCTTTGTTTCTTCACCTTTGTTTCTTCCCGCGTCGAGATGAAAAAAAGTGTGACGTCCAATAATCGTGCAGAAGGCTAGCAGCTCCAGCAAAGTCATTGGCCAGTTCAAAGATGGTCCGTGCCTCCGCTTTTGCCTTTGGAGGATGGAGCCTGAAAGATCGCCTGATTTCTTGGGAAATGCTCAGCGTCCGTTTTTCGCGGGCCATATGCGAACCATCGAGCGTTTCGGGGCGTCAGTGCTATTGCAGGCCAGTTCTACGCGGTGTCGGAGAACGGCCCGCGTCTTGGCGGCGCAGCAGCTTTATACCCTGCCGGAGGGGTCCGTGCGCTCACGGATGGGATCGTAACCCGCTGTCGCCGGTTATTACGAGCGGAAGGAGAAAGGGGACGCAACTCTTTCTTTGAAAAAGAGCTGCGTCCCCTTTCCGCCTTCGTACTCCACCGATCCGCCTCGTTGCAGCCGATCAATGGCTCCGGCAACCTTGCATCGCCTCGCCACCGAATATAGGTTTTTGGGTGGCGGACATTCCCCAGGTCAGGTTCGTGGCAGGAGAAGACCAATGGAAGAACAACACTCGTCCGCACCCCCCCTGAAGAGCACGCGAAAGCTCCGGCTACTTGTTGTTTTCGCCTTGTCCGGTTGGATCGCCTATTTTGCAATGTTTGTGGCCATAGCCGTGGATCGTAGGGACCGGAATCGACAATTGGACTCCCTACAAAAGCAGATGGATTCGCTAGCGAAGCAAGCGGATTCGCTGGGAGCGGAGATAAAAAGGCGGACAGCGAAGGCTGGCGACAAACGCTGACGGGGGTTCGTCTCGTCGGAGAATTAGGTGTCAGGAACTGAGCAGTGCTCGTGCGAGCGTTCTTGCACGTTCCAAAGCTCCGCTCGGTTTCGATCTGAGCAAAGACTGCCGTGGGGGTCGCAGTTGGACGAATTGCAAATCACTTCCAACGCTAGTTCGAGAAGAGCACTGCTAACCGGAAGCCGTTTAGCAGTGGCACCAAGCGTCGTCACGCGGCATAGATCGTCCTTGCCGTGCGAAGGATTTCTTCCCGGCGGATGTAATTGCAGGCGGACTGGACGCTCGACTTAAGAGCGACGTCGGCCTTGCGGCCGAGTGCCTGGCTTAACTCTTCCTCGAAGCGGCCGAGCTTTTCCATCCAGGGGCCCAAATCCGGGCTCTCGAAGACCACCAGGAAGTCGACGTCGCTGCCTGGTTGAAAGTCCTCTCGGAAAACGGACCCGAAGACGGCCAGCTCGCGGACGTCAAATCGCCGGCAAACCTCGACGATCTCCTCGACCGGAAGTTCGAATTTCGGTGTTGCCAGGGGGTGTGTCGTGCTCATTGCGGCTTACATTCTATCATCTTCAGGGCGCTGCATCGAAAGCAGACGTCGATTGACAGAGGCCGCTCCGATGGGGCTGGGCAGCCATCACGGCGCGACAGGCGCAAAGGTATCAATGGATAGCGGAGGCCAACGGTAAACAAAGCCGTGTAGGGCATGCTGTGCATGCCGCTTTGAACCGCATGCGGACGTGCGTCAACTAAATCGGCATGCACAGCATGCCCTACGGCGCTAACGGACGGCGGAGGCGAAACGGTACGCTAAAAATGGCCCTCTGCAACGACCACCGAAAGGGACGAGTCCGAAGTGCAGATCACCGAATCGATCATTCACAGCGCGCTGCTCGGCAATGAGCGGCGAGTTTGGCTGCAAGTGCCGCCTGACGATCACGCGGCTGCTGCGATTTGCATCTTGCTGGACGGCGAATACTACGTCGAACGGATGGACGCCCCGGCGGTGATCGACGAGCTGCAACGATCGCGGAGGGTTCCGCCGTTCGCCGTGGCCTACGTTTCGCATGTGGACCACGCGACTCGCGGGAAGGAATCAACGTGCAACGACCGATTCGCCCGCTTCGTTGCCGAAGAGCTGGCTCCGTGGGTGAAACGTCAATGCGGTCCCGCCGCGGAAAACTTGCCGACGATCCTGGGCGGCCTGAGCCTGACGGGTCTGGCGGCAGCCCATGCCGTGCTCCGTTCGCCCGATCGCTTTAGCGGCGTCCTGTGCCAATCGGGTTCGTTCTGGTGGTCGGATCAGCGGCTCGTCAACGAGTGCCAAGTACACAGTCCGCGGACGGTGCGTTTTCGCATTTCGTGTGGTTCACGGGAAACGACCGAATACGTCGAGCATGGTCCCGACTTGATTCAGCGAACCTCACAGCTCGCCAGCAATCGAGCGATGCGAGATGTGTTGCGAAACATCGGGTGCGAGGTGTCCTACGAAGAATTCCCGGGTGGTCACGACATCGCCAGCTGGAGGACCGACTTGCCTGAATCTTTGGTGGCGCTGCTGGCAACGTCGTGAAGGATTTTCGTTCGAAAGATTTTGGCTTTCGTAGGGTGGGACCAGATCGCGAAGCGAGTGCCGGCCCACCGACAGCGCTCGCCACGCCCTCGTTAAATGGTGGGCCGGCGGCCTCAAAGCCGGCCTTGTCTCACCCTACGACCGAATGCGACACGTGGAAAAATCCTTCACGACGCTGCCCAGCGCGGCGACAGAGCCTGAGGGGACGCCGCGGCGTTGTTCGCACAAAGTCTTTCGTCCCTGCCGGGACTCTGAATTGTTCGTGCATTGGCCGCGGTCCCAGTGATGAATCGCTGGGCTATTTTCGGCCGCCCCGAGGGCTTACGACCTCACAATGACAGGAGAATAAGGTGTCAGGAACTCAGCAGTGTTCGTGCGGGCGTTCTTGCACGTTCGAAGGCTGCGCTCGGCTTCGATCTGAGCGAAGACTGCCGCGAGGGCCGCTGCTGGACGTCTTACAAATCACTTCCGACGCCAATTCGCGAGGAGCACTGCTAACCGGAAGCCGTTTAGCAGTGCCACCAGGCGGGGGCACCAGGCGGTGTTATCAGGCGGTGGCATCAGGCGGTGGCACCAGGCAGTGGCATCAGTCGGTCCGAAGTTTGCCGGGCCGCCCGTGATCCGGCCCTCGCCGATTGTCTGAGCGCAATCGGCAGCCGCGGGATCATTTGACGTTCTTCCGGGGCGACGGCAGGTTGATCTGCTTGAGGCCCAGTGGAGCACGGCGGGCACGACGGATGCGATCGTGCAACAGGCCGGAGAGCACGGCCGTCGTATCCGCGTGATCGGGCCGACCAGCGAGGTTGATCATCTCCTGCGGATCGGTCTGGTGATCGTAGAGCTCGGTGCCGTCGCGGCCGTCCGGGCCCCATTCGGTGTAGCGGAAGCGGTCCGTCCGCAGGCTGTATCCGCCGTCAATCTGCGTCAGGGCCGTGCTGCGTGGTCTGGCTGATGGGTCGCGGATCACGGAAGCGAGGCTGGTTCCGGAAAGGTAGGCGGGGGCCGGCAGGCCGCACAACTCGGCCAGCGTGGGATACAGGTCGATCAACTGGGCCGGCGCGGCCGTGCTCTGCCCGGCGGTCTGCATGCCGGGGACCGCGATGATGAGCGGGACGCGGGCGGCATTCTCGAAGAGCGTCATCTTCTGGTAATGGCCGTGCTCTCCCAGGTGATAGCCGTGGTCGGACGTGAAGACGATGATCGTGTTCTGGGCCAGTCCCAGGCGATCGACCGCGTCGAGCACGCGGCCGACCTGGGCGTCCATGAAGGTGGTCGCCGCGTGATAGGCGCGAATGGCCTCGCGAGCCAAATGGTCTGGAAGATGGAGCTGTTCCGGATGGTTGGTCACCGTGGCCCGAGCGGCGCCGGGATCGTCTGCAGATAGCCCGGCGGCAGGCGAGGAATGGGCATCTGGTCCAGCGAATACATATCGAAGTATTTTTTGGGCGCGACATACGGCGTGTGGGGCCGATAAAAGCCCATTCCCAGGAAGAACGGAGTCTTGTGCGCGGCAAGTCCTTCCAGAAAGCGGATCGCCGCGGTGGCGCCGATGCCATCGGTCTGCTCGAGGTCGGTTCCGTCGGCGGCCAGCCAGCTCAAGGTCGCGCCGAAGTTGCCCGGTCTCAAAGTGAAGATATTCGGCTCGTCGTCCTTGTCGCGTCCCCGCGGGTTGACGGTGTGGTCCCACGAGGCGGGATCGTCGTGACCGGGCGTGCCGATGCCGCCGGGCACGCTGTAGTGAAAGATCTTCCCCACGCGGTCGGCAATCGAGCCGTTGTCGCGGAACATCTGCGCCAGCGTCTGGACGTCGGGAAGGTGTTCGCGGATGCGGATCGAGTTGCGGTGAATGAGGGTCTGGTCGGGATAGATTCCGCACATCAGGGCCGCGCGGCTCGGTCCGCACAGGGGAAACTGGCAATACGCGCGTTCGAATTGCAGGCCGCGTTTGGCCAGGCCGTCGATTCGCGGCGACTGGACCAGGTGGTTTCCGTAACAGGCCAGATCGCAGTTCAAGTCGTCCGCCATGATGAACAGCACGTTGTAACGGGCCGGCAACGTCTGTTTCGGGTTCTCGGACTGCCGTGAGGCGAGCCATTCGTCGTAGCCGTGTTTCTCTCGCGGGCCGGCGTACGGATAGGTGTCGAAGACGGCGCCGTTTCCGAGCGTCCGCGGGTCGTGCTCCTGGCGCAGCAGGCCCTCCATGCGGGCGCGCAGGCCGCGAACCGTGGCGGCATAACCGGGATTGGCGGCCAGATTGTGGAGGCACTGGGGGTCCTCCGAGACGCGATAGAGCTCGAGCTCGGGCCGCTGGCCGAAAGCCAGATCGTAGAAGCGGTCTTGCCACGAGACGAGCAGGCTTTTCGTCGGCCCCTCGTCGCAATTGCCCAGACCCGTTTCGGGATTGCACGCGGGCCAGCGTTCCGGCTCAAAGTTGTGTACGAACAGGAACTCGGGCGTGCGGATGGCGCGCACGGGGTATCCCCAATCGTGCGGCCGACCCAGGTCGTGCCGTTCCTTGCCGATGAGCATCACATCGCGCGACGCATCCACCCAGCCCGACTTCGCGGACGCCAGGAGGCCAGTCAGGCTGTGGCCGCTCATTTGAGGATGCGGCTTTTCGCCCGCCAACTCGAGAAACGTGGGAGCCAGATCGCGGAAGTTGACGAAGTCATCGACGACCCGCCCTGCCCCGATGTGTCCCGGCCAGCGCATGGCGAGCGGCACATGGTACCCGTCTTCGAAGATCTGTCCCTTCACGCGCGGAAACGGCATGCCGTGGTCGGACGTCATGATGACGAGCGTCCGATCGAGCTCGCCGGCGGCTGCCAGCACGGCGAGCGCCCGGCCGAACTGTTTGTCCATCCATTCGACTTCCATCGCATAGTCCAGCAGGTCCCGCCGGACCACGTCTGTATCCGGAAGATAGGCCGGAACGACGACCTCTTCGATCCGCTTGCCCGCGCGGATGCCAGAATCACGCTCGTAAGGTCGGTGTGGCTCGTTCGAGCCGATCCAGAAGCAGAAAGGCTGGCCCGGCCGGCGCTCTTTCAAAAAATCCTCGAGATTCGCAGCCAGGTCGCCGGTGCCGAGGTGCTTGAGCGGCGGGCGGAAGGTGCGGCGATTGAACTCGGGGCCGGCCGGATTGTGGTGGAAGCCGCCGCTCTTCCAGTCTCCCGGCGCCCAGCCCTTGCCGGTGCAGCCGACGTGATAGCCGGCCTCTGCGAGCAGGTCGGGATAGACGGCGTACTTCGCTGAGAACCGGCCATAGTGGCAGCAGGCGTCTGCCAACTGCCACGTGTTGCGGCCGGTGAGGATGGTCGCCCGGCTCGGGCTGCATTTGGGGTTCGACGTAAAGGCGTTGCGGAAGAGCACTCCTTCCCTGGGCAATTCGGTCGAACGTCGGCGTCTTGACCCACTTGCAGCCAGAGACGCCGGCGTGATTCCAGCCCCAATCGTCGGCGATCAGAAAGAGAATGTTCGGACGCGGGTCGCGGGCGTCACGTGCCTGGGCCGCTTGGCCGGCGCGTACACCGGCGACGTCCTGAAGAACAGACAACGTCAACATCAGAAAGAGGAGGCCGGCTAGCGGCGCGAGGCCTCGAACATGGGCCGGCCGCAATAAGGAGCAACGTAAATGCGGCACGGGACGGCATTCGGGTGAGGTCGGAATCATGGAACGGGTCTTTTTCTGTCTCAATCGGCGGCCGGATCGGGCGCGTGGCTGTTTGGCTGGCCGCCGCTTCAGCCGACGTTTCCCAGATGGATTCTGTTCGACCGCGGTGAACACGGCCGTTGTCCAAAATACGAGTGTTGGATCGTTGGATCAACGGGCTGCCAGCAACCGGGCCCCAGACGTTCGCCGTTATCCCCTCGTCCCTCGCCCCTCGCATCTATTGTGCGGCGCCACCAATGCGCCCAAAATCTCCGCTGTGCCGAGCGCGTTCGTCGTTTTCCCCTCGTCCCTAACTCCTCGCCCCTCACATGAAATCCCACACCGAATACCTCACGTTCAATCTTCCCGCTCGGATGGCGTTCGAGAACATCACGGGGCAGGTCGAGGCAATCGTCAAGAAGAGCGGCGTGCGGGAGGGGCTCGTGCTGGTCAACGCCATGCACATCACGGCCTCGGTCTTCATTAACGACAACGAGTCGGGCCTGCACGAGGACTACAAGAAGTGGCTGGAGGGTTTGGCCCCGTTCGATCCCTCGCCCACGCGGTACGCCCACAACCGCACGGGCGAAGACAACGCCGACGCCCACATGAAACGGCAGGTCATGGGCCGCGAAGTCGTGGTGGCGATCACGAGCGGCAAGCTCGATTTCGGTCCCTGGGAGCAGATCTTCTACGGCGAATTCGACGGCCGCCGCCCGAAACGCGTGTTGGTGAAGGTGATCGGCGAGTGAACCGGCCAAACGCGCGCTTCCGGCAGGCCGAACCTCGGTTGCAGCCCTTCCGTCAAAACGCTAGAAGGAATGGGCGCGGACGCGAAAAAACTCCGCAATTGCCGGGCGATTAGCTCAGTTGGTTAGAGCGCATGGATCACACCCATGAGGTCGCAGGTTCGAGTCCTGCATCGCCCATATTTTCACCACACGCAGCACCGCACAGAGCCACGTCAGCCACCATATTCCGGCTATCTTCAACGTCGCCGGTTTTCTCGTGTGGCTCAGCGTGGTCATGCGTGGACGGGTGGTGCACCGTATTTTGCACCGCCCTCTCGAAATGCTCCTCCGTTGTCTGCAAATAGTGCTGCCGCGCGACCTTTTCCGAGTTGCCGATCCAAGCACAGACGACGTGCGAGGGGAAGGTTTCCTCAAGCTCGGTTTGCCGGGTCGCCCTCAAGTTGTGGAACAGCTTCGGCCACGGCTCGAGGCCGGCCCTCTTGATGATCCGCTCAAGCTGCGTCCGCAAGTTTTTGTCGGCCGAGCGATAGCGTGTTATCACGTACTCCGCACCCTCGGGTGCCAACTCGTACGCCTCCCGCAGATAGGGCAGAAGTTCCGGGAAGATGGGGATCAGCCGCGACTCGCCCCCTTGATGGTGCTCCGTTTTAGGGCTGTGGACGCGAATACGTGACCGCTGCCAGTCGATGTCGGCCCACCGAAGGGCAAAGTGCTCGCTGGGGCATCGGAGGCCACCAAAGCGGCTCAGAGCGAACAGGAGACGCCATTCCGCATCCGGGCAGGCGTCGAGGACCAATTGTGCATCGTCCCGGCTGACGAAGTGATCACGAGACCGGTTGGTCAGGTTGCCAGACTTCAGGCCGCCGAACGGGTTGGCGGGGATCAGTCGCTTTTTGACGGCGAACCGGAAAAACTGCTTCGCGTTGCCGCAACGTTTGCGGATGGTCGGGGCCGATAGCTCTTGCTCAGCGTCGAGCCATTCCGCCCACTTGTCGGCGTCGGCCTCGCTGACCGTGACGATGTCCTTCGATTCGCCGAAGAACTCGAGCAGGTTGCGTCGCGTGTGGCCCCAGGAGACCCGCGTCGATTCCTTGGCTTTGAGCTTATCCCCGTCGAAGGCCACCAACAGTCCCTTCAGGGTTCGAATGGCCAGGCTCGCGGTTGTCTGCCGCGGTTCGACCAGGTGCACGGCCGCGAGCTTGGCGTGCAGGTCTTCGCCGATTTCGCCGAGCCAGTCGGCCGTTTTGCTTTCGAGGGGCGAACGCGAGTTGATAGACGAGAGGATCGCTTCGACGTGCACCCGCACCGTTTCAGCGGATCGCATGGCATACTTGCCCAGGCGGATGCTCCGCCGCCGCCGATCCGGGGCGATGAACTGGATCGTTTTCCGGCCGTTCGGTTCACGGGTAATGCTCGCCATCGCGACTCCCTTTCAGCCTTTGCTTCCCTTCTTCGCCAGTTCCAATCCCAGCGCTTCGGCGACGGCCGCCGCGCTGTCGAGTGTCATGCTCCGTTCGCGCTGGACGAACCGCCACAGCACCGGGACGGGAATCCCCGCGTCAACCGCCAGGGCGTTCGTCGTCCGCGGATCGGCCTTGATCGCTTTCCTTACGCGCGAATCATTTGGCGTTCCTTCTGTGCCACCGTCATCTTCCAAGTGCTCCTGCAGGGCCCGTAGTCGCTCGGGAGTCAACAACCGTTTCCAGCGGCGAACCGCCGCTCTCAGGCCGCGTTCCGGGTCAGGATGCCGCGTATCGTCGTGTGCCGCCACGGGCCTCCCTCCTTCGTCGGAACGCCTTCCCGATTCAACGCCTCTGCGATCTTCCGCAATGAAAGCCCGGCCGCCCGCAGCCCGTCAATCTCGCGGAGGATGGATTGCTCGGTCGGATCCTCGACCAACGCCACGCCGTCCTCAGCCAGCCGGTAACCGAACGGGATGCGTCCGGAGATACGCTGCCCCTTGCTCTTCTTGTGCCGCAAGGCGTCGCGGGTCCGCTCCCCGATGGCCTCACGCTCCCACTGGCCGACCGACATGAGCACGTTGAGCACGAGCCGCCCGGCGGCCGATCGGGTGTCGATGCTGTCGGCGACCGAAAACAAGCCGCGGCCGGCCCGCTCGCCGAAATACCGCTCGATGAGCGTATTCCAGTCCTTCACCGAGCGGCTGAGACGGTCCAGCTTGGCAATCAGCAGCCCATCGGCCTTGCCGGCCTTCAGCATGTCCAAGGCCCGCTGCAAGCCGGGCCGCTTGAGCGACTTGGCGGACTGGCCGGCATCCTCGACCACTTCGACGATCTCCAGGCCGTACAGGGCCGCGTAGGCGTGGAGCTTCTCCCGCTGGGCTGCCAGGCTCACCCCGTGCATCGCCTGTTCATCCGTCGACACCCGCGTATAGCCGATGACTTTCATTGCATGCCCTTTCGGTATTACCAACTGGTAAAGCCCATTATGTATTACCAATTGGTAAGACGCAAGGGAGAATCCCGGGAAAATGTACGTGACCGTCAAAAATGTACGTGTCTGTCCGGTCAGGTCCAGATCGCCGCCCTTTCAACCCGTGTTCGGTCCACCCACCAGCATCTCGCCACGCCCCAAGCCTGGCACACACCAAGCCCGAGCCGCCGGCCGTCGCTCGGCCTCTTCTTTCGGCGTCCAGCTCTCGCGAATCTGCCGACACGCTTCGGTGATTTCTTCCGGCGTTGGCAAGTAGCGTGCGTTACTCTGCCACGGGCCGCGTCGCTTCCGTGCTGCTTGTTGCATGGCGAATGATACTCCTTTTCAATCCGATGCGTTCCTGGATGATCCTACGCGGTCGTTTTCTCACGGATTGTTGACAATTGCTCCGTTCCGATGGAAAACAGCCCTGCCAACAAATCACGCTTCCACTCGGAAATGGTCCGGTCGCCCTTGCAGCGATCGCACAGTCGGCAACAAAGGATCGCGTTGGACGGACCGTCACCCCCTCCACGGCTTTGCGGCCGCGCGTGATCCAAGACTCCGGCATCCGGTCCCGAGAGCGGCTTGCGGCAGTAGGCGCAATGTGGGTCCTCGTAGAACAACTCGGCCCGCAACATCCGGCGGATCGTGGCCCGGCGTCTCAGCCAACGCTCCATTCGAGGCGTCGTGTGAACGTCGGGGTTGAGAATCGGCAGTGCCGCGTTCATGATAGAGGACCTTCCTTCGCATCCGGTCGCGTCAACGGCGCTCCAAACGAAACTCGATAAGCCCATCACTTCCTATCCGGGCCGGTGCAAAGCCGAGGACATTGAGGAGCCTGATCGACCGATTGTTGGCCGGATTGACCTGCGCCGAGATTTTGCAGGCTTCAAGGTGCGTGCGGAGATAGACGGTCACTGCCTCGACGGCTTCACGAGCGTAGCCGTGTCCCTGCTCGCGTGTCAGCGAGTACCCGAGTTCCGCGACGCGTCCGCGGATGGTCGCTTCCACGAAACCGATCGACCAATTGTTGTCGTTGGGCAGATGCCAGGGCAGGAAGAGGCGCCAGCGCAGCAGTTCGGCCTGATGCGTCGGAAAGGGGCAGAGTATGAGCCGAGTCGTGTGAATTGGGAGCGACGCCATGTGGGTCATCATTCAGGCTTTCGTCGCGACTGGCGGCCTCGAGAGGTTCCTACGCCGCTGCGCCCGCCGCCGCGGCCGAATCCGAAACCCGCGCAAATTAACGGTGACTTTTCCGACCGGGATTATCGCGATCATGTGACAGCATCTCCTTCGAGACTCCGGCCCACAGCCAGCAAAAACCGGTTCCATAGGGGAACCAGTTATCAAATTTTCAGATCTCGGACGACGTCCTTCGCGCCATTCGCGTTCTGCGCAGGAAGATAAACGGCCCATGTCAAAAGTCTGCCATGCCGGAGAGTCGGCAACGGATCGAACGCTCGCGAAAGTTTGAACGCACGCCGCAGCACCCCGCGCACGTAGCTCATAACATGGATTATGTCGCGTCGCAGTTGGTACTCAGTCTGAGCTCCCGCCCTATCCCCATAGATCGCCTTGACCAATTCATCGAGCGCGACCGGACCTTCCGCCCGGGCAAGGAGTCGCAAGACCACAAACAAAGGACCGCTTCCATTGACGGATCGCCCCCCGCGCCGCGGCCGATCGGATTTGAACTCGGCGCCGTAACCGTGACCGCGAATCGAGAATCCCCCGGCGGTGAACTCCCACTCCTCCGCCCGCGGAATTGTCGGTGGGCTCGATCGAGTAATGACGGCGGGCGTCGTTTCCGGATCGACCAGCGGCAACCGCAACGCCCAGTAGCCACCGTGGCCGTGCTTGAGGCGCGGCACGGGATCGAATGTCTCGGGCAGAGACAGTGCCCGGCGGAGCATTTTGCGGATTTGCCAGAGGCAGCTTGCCACGCAAATGCGGCGCCTCTCGAATAGCGAACGTCGCAACGGATCGCCGGCGTTCGTAATCGCATCTCTCTCCGACGGTGGCTTAATGCCGTCGCACACCAGCGGAGCCAGGTCCCGGAAACTGCAGCGACGATTCGGCGAGTACACCAGTGCTTTGAGCACTTCCATCGGGCCTCCGCGCGTCTTGACCCAGTGTCCTCGCACGCAAAACCGCGTGGGGTGGAACTCGAACTCCGAAGGATCCGGAAATGCCGACAGGCTGGCATGTCCTGCTGGTTCCTTGACGTCACTGGCGTTGATTTTGGGACGCTCCAAAACGTCAATGACGGCCGGCAGATTCAGTTGGGTCCGATCCAAGTAAACCGCACTCAGGTCTTTGGAATGCCCGGCATGGTCTGAGGCCGCGGCCAGTCCAAGATTTTTAAAAGTTAGTGTGTACGAAGTTCGCCGAACGCTATGAAATTTGTCGCGATACGTCGCTGGGAGTTTCGCGGCCACAAGGATCCGGCGAAAGTCATCCCAGACGTCCCGCGGGTGCTTGGGCCACGGGAAGAGCAAATCGTGCGGAGGCAGACTTCGGAGGATCTTGCACGTCTGCAAGTGCAATCGGTGGAGTTGATCCTGCCCGTTTTTCTGGTACTCGCCCGGAACCAGCAAAAATCCCCGCTGGACGTCGGCGCAAGAGCGCGGCAGACGGAGCAGCGTATTGATGCGCAGGGCCGTGTCGTAAATACATAGCACAAGGCCCTGCCAGTGCGCGGTCGACCAGCTTTTTCTGCTTTCGGGCCAGCCCTCGGACGAGGCCGCGTCGCAGTGGCGGAGAATGCGGCCAATCTCGTCGACCGTCCAAGACGTCGGCGCCCGATGGGGCTCTTTCATGCGTGGGATCTGGCCCGGCTGCGTCAGCACCATTCCCCACGAAAACGCGGCCCGCCACAAAACAAGGATTGTCATCCGCTTGCCGTTGACCGTCCGCGCGGAGTTTCCGGCCTTTCGCTCATAGTCCAGCCAATCCAACACGAGTTTATCGGACAGACAGGCCAAAGGAATCGGTCCGCCATGCCACTTTTCGAATGACGAAAGGTAGACACTGTAAAATCGGTGCGTCGTCTCCCGCAGATTGAAAAACGTCGTTCGGTATCGGTTGAGAACGTCTCGAAGGGTTGCCTCGCGGACGGTCGTTTTGTGGGGCGCTTTCACGGCGTCACCGCCTTTCGCGCCATCGAGGCCGGGACCAGCGTCAACTTGCTGCTCAACAACTCTTCCGTCGCCTCGTCGATTTCCATCGGATGCGACTGGCAGAGCACGAGGCCCGTCTCGACCCGCACGACTTGCACGACAAATTGAGTTTCGATGCGAACAAAAGCATCGACGAGAATGGCGACGGCCGACGGTTTGCGTCGGCACTCACAGTAGCCGCGGGCTTCCGCCAGGCTGGTGGCCTCGTGGCGGATGCGACGTGAACAGCGGTCGACGACCAGAAATGACGACATAGGACTTTCCTTCGTGGAAAAGGAAAACCCGCAGGGACGGCGGTTGTGGCGCCTTCCCCACGGGCTCTCGATTTGATCGGCCGAAGCCGGTTCAACCCATGTTGTTCGCATCGCGGTCTCCACAACAGACCGACATTGTTGAACAATGTTGTACACTGTCCAACATATCGATTCAAGCGATTTGAGTGATAACGAGCGCTCCGCTTAGAATCCCGACATGCCACGAGGGCGTAATCAACCAGAGCAGGAGCCGATGCCGGTCCATGCTTCGTTTCGCGTGACTGAGGATCAACACAAATGGCTCCTGGAGGCCAGCGGCGCCCACGGCTTCGTTAATCTCGGGGAATGGCTGAGACAACTCGCAATTGCTGCCGGGCAATCTAAACTTGGCAAGCCGTTCCCTTCCCGCAAACCGGTCGCCCCCGAGCCACGGAAGAAATCCCGGTCCTGAAATCCTTTCACGATGAGAGGATTTCCGACGGGGTTGCATGATGCGACCCTGTTTTCAAGGTTGCAAACGGACGCCAAGAGGCCGACTCAATGTCGCAGCGAATAGAAGAACTCTTGCTCGCATCAACAGACAAGATCAACGAGGCATACCAACTTGCGATCAGAAACGGTCGCAAAAAACCGGTGATTGCCATATTCGATCTCGGAGATGAGGTGGCATACCGAACGCTCGAAGCGTTAGCCGGCAAAGAAAAGATTGCCCGCCCATCGGCAATGGTTTCACTGTCCGGTGATATACCGGTCGGATCGTGGGATTTTGAGCACGATGAAGCATTGTGGTTCGTCGACCAGTTCACCACAGATGGTGGTGAGATCATCGAATCACACGCGCGGCAGGGATTGCTCCCCGTCATCGTGCTGGGGGACGGTGGCCAATTGCAGGTGACTGCGACTGACCGTCCAAAATAACGGAGTCCCAGACCCTTCCGCGATCTTCGATAAATCGGCTGGACGTTGGGAAGGGCGAATCAGTGGAAGGAATCGGCTGTCCCGAGTCTGTTTTTCGATGGTGCTCATGCCGCCGCCAGTGCCTCGAGAACCGCGTCCGCGGTATCAGCATACGTCGACTCCCATGCGCGCACTCGCCGGGCAGTCCTCGGGTCGTCAATGGTATATTTCCAATCGGCGTGTCGCTTCGACGTTCGTGACCGCGACGAATTGCCGACGTCGGCTTCGGTTCGATCGCTGTCACGTCCAAGGGTCATCCCTCGAACGCATTGCCAGGCCACGCGTTCGGCCAGTTCGTGGTCCGTGAAGATGTTCGCGGCCACGGGCCCGGTGCCGAAGTCGCCCACCACGGTTGCAATCTCAGCGGTCGATGGCGCGTCCGGGTCGGCCGGCTGGTCGCCTGTCACCACAAGAAAAATCGGGAGCTTCAACGTCATCGACAAATCCTTAGAAAGAGTTTTTAGTGTGTATAGGAATGCACCACGGCGGTTCCGACGATAAATGGTCGCGGCGCGGTGTTGCCGATCATTCCGGAGACGCCCACTCCAGAGCCGACGTTCACTGTTCCTGTCGATGGCGGACTCTCTGAATACAGTACGGCCCCGTAGCATTCGGCGACCGACAACGTCGTGCTCTGTTCATCGGTGATCCACAATTGCGCCCCGGTCCAGTTCCCGTTGCCCTGGGGATTGCCGCTCTCCAGGGTCAACACTTCCGAGAACTGCAGCCAGCCCCCGCCATTTACTGCGGGCCACGCGTTTGACGTTGTCAGTGGCGTCGCCCCGTCGCTCTGGAAAAGCTGCACATCGCAGGACGGGTATGCGCCGCCTTCCGCCGTGAAGACGACAATGGCGGCTGTCGCCTGCTGAAACTGCGATGGCGGCGTGGTGATTCCGACCTGCACGGGGTCCAGATACCCGAGGTTTACGTATTCAGACGTACTCCCCGCCGTCATCGCCTGCCACCGCGTCGACGCACCGACCGGCGTGCCATTGGAACTGATGTCAGAGGCCGGCTGAAAAGTGAACTGATTCCCCGTGCCCTGCAGCACGGGAATTGACGACCAGGTCGTTCCGCTCGAATTTTCCGCGCCGGCCTCGAAGAAATAGAACACGCCCGCCGTCAGGCCCGTGACAGTGACGCTCGTCGATACGGCGCTGGGATCGAATATCGTCCAACTGGTCGCGGCGTCGCTGCCCTGCATCTGCGTCGCGTACCGAATCGGGTTGTCGGTGACGGTCCCGCTGCCTTGAGTGAAGGTAACGGTCACTTCGGTGGGATTGCTGGCCGACCACGATGCGCTCACGCCGGTGGTGGCGCCGGGTGCGCTGCCGCCGGCCGTGTAGGTGATCGAGATTTCGGCCGCTTCCGATGGACTGCCGGCGTAACCCTCAACTGCACAGTTGGAATTCTGCCCGATCCCGTCGTCGAGAATGACCGTGAGTGCGTTGCCCGAGGCGAACCCCGGGCGGCTGATGACGTCATTGACCGGATTGACGATCGACGGGCTGGCGTTAAACGCGCTCGCCGTCAACGTGGCCGACCATGTCGCACTATGTGTGCTTTCGGTGCGGCTCGAAATATTGGTCGACGAGCTGCTCAGCGTGGCCGAATTGTCGGCTGCCTCGCAATACACGCCAGTCCCACTAATGCTATCCGAAGTGTTGATCCAGGGACTGACCGTCGCTGCGCTGATCGTGGATCCTTGAGCGATTGTGACGCTGGTGAACCGCAGCGCGATATAGCGCTGGCTACCCGCGTTGTCCTTGAGTTTATAGCTGGTACTCCCGAGAAAGACGGTCCCGATCGAGCCGTTGTCCGCCCCCTCTTCGCCTGCGTCGTTGTTAGAACTGATCTGTCCGCTGAAGCTGCTCATAGGGGCACGACCTCGATTGCCTTGATTGACGGATGAGCCAGGTTGCCGTGTGGATCCGGCTTGCCGGCCATGTCAGCCAGGATGCCGGCGTTGAAGTGCGGACGACCGGGAAGTGCGGCAGCGAGTGCGTGTGGCGCCTGCGCATCGAGGTGCCGAATCAGCCGCGACAGCGGATCCGGGTGCGTGCCATTCCATTGCAATGTGGCATCCCAGCGCACGCCCGGTTTTCCCGTCTTGAATTCCGCTTCGCTCGGCCAAAAGTCGACAACGAAAATTGTGTGACCAAATTTCGCGTGCGTGCCGATTTTCCGGAACTGGATATACGCGCCGGATGGCAAAATCATCGAGTCACCCCCGTTTGTGATCGTTCCACTCTTTGCGTCGCGCGAAGATCGGGCCCGACGCCATATCGGTGCGGTCGACCGCGTCGCGGGGATCGGCTTTCGTCCCGTGCGAAGAAACAGCCAGCGTCGCCATAAAAATGATGACGAACGCGCCGGCGAGAAACTGCAGAACCAGGCCGGTCCACTTTTCCAAAAGTCGTCTCACGTTGCTCCCGTCTCAAAACCGGGAGGGCCCGGGGCAATTGACGTCAAGTAAAGACGGAAAATCGTCAGCCACCCCGAGCCTTTTCGCCCCCCGAAGGAGATTGACGGACAACGCATCCGGTCCCCAGGACGCCCCGGCGAATTCCCTTGTTTCAAAGGCCGCGGTCCACCGTCGAGCGGGCGTTGACTCCGGCACCCGTCGCAAAGTGGCCGCGGCTCTCGCCTACGCGGCCTCCGTCGCTTGTTTCGCTTCCTTCAAAACCTCCGCCGCGACCGCCAGCTCGTGCAGTTGATGGTAGATCCGCGCGATGCGGGCGCTGACCTGCTTGCGGCAGTCAAGCAGCATGTCGTCGCCCCAGCCTGAGGTGTGGCGTGCCAGGTCTTGCATCCGCTCGTCGACTGCCGCCACGTCGGCATTAAACTGCTGGCGAACCATCTCGAAACCGTGCTTCTCAATCAACCTGAGTGTTCGGCCCTTTGCACGACTCTCGGCGCGACGTCGCCGGACGCGTTCCGGCACGACGGGGAGCGGTTCGAGGTACTCGTTAAATCGTTTGGGGGGTTCGTATTCGGTGACAATGGATTCCATCCGGGATCTCTCGGTTGGGAAACTCGGCCGGGATGTCGGCCAACAACGGGTCGTTTTGTGGACGCGACGGAGCGGTCACGAACAACCCTCGTTTGGTGGCTCGGGTTCGTTCGTGCCGTTTTGGCAGTCGCTCTCTGCCAAGAGCTTCGCCAGCATGCCGTCGACGTCGAGCCGCTTGTCCTTCGCCGCGGCCGTGAAAACCATGAGCGCAGCCAGTTTCCACCAGCCGGGAGTTTCGGGGTCCAAGACGACCCCCAGCGCTTCGCGAGCCGACCGCTCCCAGGCCTCGGGAGTCATCGGCCATTTGTTATGAACGGCCTGGCGGACGGTGAGCAAGTCGGCGCGGCTCGGATGGCTCTTCGCCGGCGGGAGAGAGTCCCCGGGCTGCATCGAGGCGGCTTGCCGCAGTTCGCGGCGTGAAACGGTCATGGCCGGCCCCCACTTCGGAGCGCGGCGAATCGTCGACGCTGGTCGGCTTCGGCCATCGAAAGGATCGTGGAGGCGGCCGCAAGCTTCATGCGGTCCGAGGCGCGAATCGAGCCCCTCGACAACCAGCCGCAGAAGCCGCCGACGTGCACGCTTGGGAGGATCCCAGCCACGGCGCAGGGCAGCGCGAATTTTGACCAGGTCCCAGCGATCGAGCGCAGAACCACCCCAAGCCCCACGGCGATTTTGGCCGGGACTGGGGGTTTGTCGCCGATCGCCTCCGTCTGCGCGCTCGGCGCGACAACGTGATCGTTTTCGGCGACGCCGATTGTGAAACGCTCCAGCCATCATTATAGCGACCTTTCTCCGGCCCCCTGCAAAGCGGGCTCTTTGCGCTCTTCGATCCAGCGGGAAAGGTCGCGCTCGGAGAACCGGACTTCGCCAGTCGGCAGCGTCACATGCGGCAGGCCGTGATTGCGCACCATCCGTCGCACGTGTGATTGCGGCACGCTCATTCCGAAAGCAACATCCGCGACGGTGAGCAGCGGGGTGTTCATGGCTTGATCCTATCCCTGACAAAAGAGTCCGCGGGGCATCCTTTTCCAAAACCGACACTTTTCCGACAGATTCCGACACTCCGGCTGAATCAGGCCGCGTTTCAACCAATAGGCCGGCGGCATATCGACCAGGCGGACGCGAAAACGTGTTCCCACCTGCCGGACGCCTCTCAGCGTTCTGAGCAGGGGTCCGACTTCGGTCCGGTGGACGTCGAACAGGCTCCCGAGTTCGATCTTGCTCAGCGGCTCGGTCAATAGCCGGGACAGCATGGCCTCAAAAGCCTTGGCGAGCGCTCGTTCCCGGTTCAATCGACGGTCCCCTGGCTCGAATCCTCCGCCTCGTCGCCTGGCTGCCCCGCTGGTGCGACTTCGGCAAGTCCCACACACCGAAGGCCAAACGATCGCTGGAGGAGCTTCAACGCTCTTCGAAGCCTGACAATGGCTGGAGCGGACCACCCGGACGCCGATTCCAGGGTCAGCGTGAACGTTGTTCTGTGGGAGGAATCCGAGCTCAAAACTCGTCCTCCTCGTCTCCCGGCTGGCGATCGCTTGCTGACTCTGCTGACTCTGCCGACTCTGTTTCGGCCGAGTCCGCGTGCGTGTGCGTGCGTGCGTGCGCGTGCGCTGCGTAGCACTGGGGAAAGTACAGTCTGTAGAGTCAGCAGAGTCAGTGACGCGGCCATCGGCGGACACAATCGACCAGACCGCAAAGCCTGTGCTGTTCTGACCCATCTTCAGCGTGCGGCCCCTGCAAACCTTGCCCCTCATTCGCTTTAGGCGATTTCCCAGCGTTCGCGTTGTTGCTGGCTTGCCGGGTCCGGCGTCGCACAATTCATCCACGGCGTCTTTCAGGCTTGCCACGGTCTCGGTCATCTTGAGAATCCCAGCTGTCGTGAGCCCTGTTCCATTCGGTGCGGCTTCGGCAAGTCCGTCGAGCACAGCTCGGAAACGTGCCGCCTCGCTATCCGTCGATCGCAGCTCCTGGCGGGTGTCACCGGGGTCCGGCAGTTCGCACCAGACGATCACCTGCCGCACGAGAGCCGACCAGTTCTCAAAACTGCCCCACGGCTTGAGCGCCGCTGTCGGCCGTCCGGCAACGAAATAGGCTCGCAAGAGGGTCAGCGCAGCCGCCAGCAGTTCGGACCGATGCGCCTCAACGTGTGCTTTCAAGTCGGGGTATTTGAAGCCGCTCCGCTCTTCGGGATTTTCCCGGCAGTCGAGACGGCAGTGTGCCACACGTCGACTTGTGTCGGCTCCTAAAACGACGTTATTCCCCGATGCCAGCCAGGTGACAGACAGCGGCATCGAGGCGATTTCCGACCGTCCCAGAATCCGGTCCTTCCAAGACGTGCCGGTCAGCGCGGCATCGACCGCGGCGATCCAAGGTTCCCGGCCACATTGTCGATCAGGATTAGCGGGTCGCCGCCAATCGCCACGCGCCGTGATGAGCTTCCGGGCCTCTTCGTTGTTGGTCGGGTTGCTCATCCGCGGAATGTCGCGGCCGTTCACAACGAGCGAAATCACTTCAGCAAGCAGTGTCTTGCCGCTCCCGGCCGCGTTGGCATCGAACAAAAAAAGCGGTGCAGGGCCGTTAAAGGCTCGACGAGCAAGAGCCGTGATGAGTGCCGCCAGCCAGGTCGATCGGTGGCGCCCTTCAGAAGGGAAGTCCCGAACAAGATCCAAAAGCAGGTCACGCGAGGCCATCGCGTCCGCCAGGCTTGGCGTTGCCGGGATCCGCGGGACGGGCCCATTCGGCTCGTAAAGCAACCCGGTCGTCGCGTCATAGCCCGGCGCGTTGAGAATCGAGCCATCAGCACGCAAAACGGGAAACTCGGTCACCGCTTCAAGCGGGCGAATCGTCGGATAGTCGCCGCGCATGAACTGCTTTGACGGTCCGAATCCGGGGTGCGCGTTGACGGTCTGGACACCATCTTCTGATTCGACGTGCTTCACGAATCGCGCTGCGCGTCCCAGCCGCTCCCGAGCACCGCCTGTGGCAAATCCTGACAATCGGGTGCATTCTTGCGCTGACCCTGACAATTTTTCCCGTCGCGAACGATGTGGAACGAGTCTGCCCCGTGCTGTAGAAAATCCCATCGTCTCGGGCCAGTGCCTTGACCGCTTCGTCGTTGACGTCGTGCTCCTCCGTGGTGACCACGACTTCTGGGCGGTCATCTGGTGCCGCAGATGTTGTTTGGGCGCCTTGTCCGTTGCCTGAACCATTCCCGCCGCTGTTGCGGGTCCGCTGTCGATGCGGTCGTTGCCAACCGTCTTGCTTTGCCCATTCGAAGATCGTGCCGACCCCGACCCCGCCGTCACGTTGAAGGCAGGCCCACCGTCGGGCGGAGCTCGCCCTCTTTTACTCCTGTGTTTGACGGGACCATTTGTCGTACTCCGCCAGCATCGATCCGAACAGTCGAAAACGTGCAGCGCCATTCCCGCTCGCAACCATGAATCGTGTTCGTCGCAGCGGGACGGGTTAAGGCCGGCAAGTGCGGAAAGCAACACGGCGCGTTCATCGTCCGGGGAACCGCTGCCATTTGCTCGATAGAGCGGCTGACCGTTCGCCGGCGCCTCTGGCTTTTGCTCTTGGGGCCAAGGCTGCAACGGCTTTCAACTGATCGACTGAGACGACACGTAGAGTGGCGCCCTCGCCGGCGACGATTCGGGCGACACGATGTGGACGGTCCTTGCTTGCCGGGCCCTTGGAACCCAGGTCCCTGGCAGCTTCGTGATCCGGCTTTCATTGTGGACGCTGCGGTCGACCTTGATTTGCGGCCGATTCTCGAGAAGGTCTTGGCGATCTTGCCGGCCCCGAGCAAGACATGTGCAATCAGCCTGGTCGAGTCCTCGTCAGGCGGCAGATCGACGCGGTAGTAAGCGTGAAACCCGTTCCCCGACATGGTGCAAAATGGTTCCGGCCAACGGAACTGGTCGCTCAACTGCCGGCAGGTTTCTTCCATCGCGAGCCGCGATTCTTCGACTTCTTCATTGGTCGCAGAGGTTTTCGTCTTGCCTCAACGTCGAAGTCCAGAAACAGCATGCGCCGCCGGATAATGTCCACGTCCGTCGCCACCGGCTTCAGGCCAGGCGTGATCGTGTCCGGGGACCGGTCGTACAATGCCTGCGTCCAACCGGTTCACGACGAAATAAACGGCCGTCGGCTTATGGACTTCGTCGTATCGGATGGCAGCCAGGGCTGCCGTATGGGGGTCGATGAAATACCCCGCAGCCGGACGCGGCGAGACCACTCGAATCTCGATCACATCGCCTCTCTGGTGACATGCCGAAAGCATCCGCTCGGCTTCGCCAATTCGTTCGGTTTTGTTCTGTGGTGGACAAGGGTCAGTCGCTGCCGTCAAAGCGCGGCCCTCCGCTGCCGTCGGTTCGGGCCCTTTCGCCTCTTTAGCCGCATCGGGAGTCGATCGACCACGCGGCCATCGGCCGTGAGGCGCACGAGCCAGCCGCAGTCACCATATTTACCAAGCCCGTCGCTCCCGAGCTCGACGCGCTGAGAACGACAGCCGGGAGAAGCAAGGGGGAAGACAGCGAGGCCATCAGCAGACCTCCTGCCGCGCGGCCCGGGCGTCCGTTTCTGCGTTCCCAGCGTGCGATGGCGTTGAGGTGGCCTTTGCGGCTCGCATCGAGCGAAGGGCGCTCGCGAAGATCGCGGATGAAATCCGGCTCGGGTTCGTGCTGACCTGGCGGGACGGCTGGGTCGTCAGCCGGTGTGGCCCACCGTCTCCGTGCGTGCTATCATGCGGTTGTCCATTCCAATGCGGCCGCGCGACTTGTGGCGAGTCGGCGGCCTTTTTCATTTGCTCCCAAGTCGGACGGTCAGGGCAGCCCGCGCTGACCCATTCGCGCAGCTCGGCGACGTCCCAACGGAGCAGCGCCCCAGGCGACGAGGGACTGGAATCCGCGCCTCCCGGTTCATGTCCTCGACGTGCCTCGTCGAGCACGAGAGTATGGCCGCGACGCGGTGGATGTCCGCCAAGAGTGGAGCGTCGATGGGCGCACCATCAGCGGGACTGTTGAGCCGGTCCGCCGGGGATCGGCTTGGCTGGCATGTGTGATTGACCATGCCGCCAATTGTGAGCGCTGTGGCCGCAGTCGAAAAAGGTGCAGATGCGTACGGAAAGCCGCAAAATCCAAAATGTGCGACTTGCGTACGTGAATCCTGCTTGCGTACGCGAATCATTACCTATCGCGACGGTTTCGCCATCCGGCCGACTGCCACACGGGCGCGCTCGTATCCGGACCGATTCTCTGGAATCACCTTTTTTCTGAGTTCGATATTCAACAGCCGAACCACCGTTTTCCATTTTTGCGCGGTTTGCCGCTGTAGGCGTCAGCCAACTCGCAAAGCCGCGGAACGTACGGCAATCGCTGGCCGCCGCGAGTTCGCTTGTTTGGCCGGGACCGATCGTGTGCGAGAGCATCCGTGAGCAGTTCGACGGTTTTCTTTCCCTCATAGAAAAAGGGACGCCACTTCCCCCGCGGCGCGCTTAAATCGGACCGCGCCCGCTCGCGAAGCTTGCGGAGCGTTCCCAAGAGCCACCAGTTCTCCCATTTCTTTGCAGTGCTTATTCCGATCCGCGATGCGAGTTGTTTAGCCGATAAAAAGCCGGATGATGGTTTCCACGGCACCGCGTGCTGGCGGATCTTTGCAATCGTGTCAGGCGGGAACCGTTTCGACCGACCGGTGCCCTCAGACTGAATCACGCCCTGCCTTTCCAGGTGCAGGATCCGCGGCGAGTGAAGGCCGGTTTCCCGTTGGACGTCAACGGGCCTCAGCATGGCTGTCTGACGACTGAGGCGCGCGCGTTCGGCCTGAATCCGGCGACTGATTCGTTTCGCCTGCGCCTTGTCGACATACTCTCGCTTGTGACCCCAGCCCACTTGTCCCGCATTGAGTTTTTCTCCGTCAAGATGCCGGCAGCCCTTCTTGATCCACACGGTCACCATATCGTGCCGGCTGCCACGTGAGTTCCCCTTACGGCCCGTTATCCGCAGAAGATTTCGAATGAAGTCCGTCAACCAGATAGACGGCTGCCCTTCAATTGCTGGCGGTTTCGACTGACGTTGAGAAAGCGCTCTGCGCCGCCTTGATGTCCTGTTCCGGACCCGCCAACACGAGCATCCCGGTCACCGGGGACCGCACTTTCTCGAAATCGAGCCCGAGTTCGCCGCATAACGCATCGAACGCCGCGCCCGACGTGCGCCCCAGCATCGTCGCTGCCGAAAGCTTCGTGCGCATCCAGACGCCATCAATGCGGAACCGCTCGTGCGTATCACCTTTTTCGGGACTCACGATGAGTTGCTTTACGTCGCCGTACCTAAAGAGGCGCACCTTCCTTGATCGCGTGCGAGAAATCGGAACGGTTTGCAGTTCACCCTTGAGCAATCCTCGCCGGCGCCGCGCATGAGTCGTCATGCGGACATCCCAAAGTCTTCCCAGATCGCGGCGTCATTCCCCAGCACGTCATCCGGGTTGTCTGCGGGAAGACGGATGATACGCAGCTTGGCCTTCCCCTCGACGACAAAGCGGTCCCCGTCCTTCTGAGTGACGACCGTCGGCTTTGACTTTCTCCATCGAGGCGCCATGGCAACTCCCTTGTGAGTAGGGCCGGCACCGGCCGGATCGCGACAAGGGAAGAGCGCGACCGCGCCCGGTGCACATTTCAGCCATCGTCCGTAGCTACTCGGCTCGATGGCGACCCGCGAGCATTTTCGCACAACCGGGCAGAACGTCAACGGCCGGCGCCGCCGTCAACGGCCGGGAACGGGCCTGACGGCTACCGTGCGTTGCGGGCCGATCGACCTGGCCGGCGCCGCGTCTTCCCTGTGCGGGCGGCTTGCTTGAGGGCACGGTCGATCTTGTCGACGGTCGGCACGCTCGGCGTGTGCTTGCCGGTTTCGATGCGGCACACGGTTTCCACGCGGACGCCGGCACGCTCGGCAAGCTGCCGCTGGCTCAGCCCCGCCGCCACGCGGTCCCGGATGATCTTCCGCGCCAGGCTGGCCCGAGCATAATCCACGGCCGGGTAATGGCCGTTTTCATCCGCTGCCGGCAACGGAGGCAGGTTCGCCGCCTTCGCCAGGGTCGTCAACTGGTCATATTCGTTTCGCGGCAAGAGAACGTAGGGCTTGCCGTCGACCACGATTGTTTGTGCCGCCATCGTCATTCCCCGTAGAACCCATCGCGGTGCCCGATCTTGTCCACGATGACGGCGTCCCCGCTCAGATGGAACTGGACGCGGTAGTCACCGGTCCGGAGCCGAAAGGAGCCGGCCAACGCGTCCCGCAGCGGTTTGGCCCCGCTGACGGCCGGCCAATTCCCCAGGCGGACCAGCAGCTTGAGCACGCGGCCATGAATCGGGTTGCTGAGCGCCTCCAGCCCGTCCGCCGCCTCGTCCGTCAAGACCACCTTGGCCACACGCTCGATCGTACTGGGGTTCGCAAGAGTGTCAAGAGTGGGTTAACGGCTTGATCGGCCTGTCAATCCCCCTTCCTCGCTGCAATCCATCCCAGCCGCCTTTACTCGTCGATGTCGCCCACCAGCAACTCGCTCCGCTCGAGCCCCGGCACCTGCCACGGCCTCAACGTCGACGGCCGCCGCTCGGCTTCCTCCGCTTTGCTCCACGTCGATTGGAAGTACGCGCACCATTCGCGGATCTCGTCCGGCGTCGGGAGATAAGGCGACCGCCAGCCACCCTTCGACTGCCCGCGGTGCCCGCGCTTCCTTGGCATGGCCGAAGTATCGACGATCGATCGAATCCTTCCAAGCCGCGGCGAGAACCCGTGCGAGGTATTCGCCGTGCCGACGTCGGCGCTTACGACACCGCAGCAGCGGGGGTACAATGCCGGCGTCGAGCCGAACCACAATCTGAATTCACGCGCCCTTGGGCGCATTGGCCGCTCCACGTTCGGCTCGACACTGAACGGAGCGGCCTTTTTGATTTGGCACGGACCGAAGCCGCATTGCAGCGGATCAGAGGAAAGCGATTGATGTACGAAACGAGCGCAACGACGTAAAGCTTTAGTTTCTGGGCTGGGTCATTCATGGTGCAATGACCCCCAATCCCTTGCGTTGTTCGGACGTTTCGGACCCCCGGCTTGCCTGTCAGCCATCGGAGGAGCCTTTCGGCGTCTGCGGGGCGACCGCCAGGATGGTTCGCTTCATCGAGTCCGACAAGACCTCCCAGGCCGCATCGATGATGACTCCCTTCAGGCCGCCTAACAGATAAGCGAAGCCCTCGACGATCCGGGCCCGGTCGCTGGGCGCCAAAGTGGCCAAATCGGCGCCGACTGCACCGGATTGTGCACCGCCTCCGCTGCCGATGCGCCTTTTCCGGGGATTTCCGCGTTTTTTCGAGTCCTGCATCGCCCACTTGAGGGACACAGCGGGTGGCTTATTTTGCTTTGTTCAGCCAGCGATCGAGCTGGTTGGCGAAGGCCTGTCGGTGTCGCGGTCCGAAGTTTGCCGGGCCGCCCGTGATCAGGCCCTCGCCGCGCAGTCCGTCTAAGAGATTGCGGGCCGCAAGTCGCTGGCCGACGTTCTCCTCGGTGTACAGTTCGCCGCGGGGATCGAGGGCCTGAGCCTTTCGCCACCACATCGGCGGCGAAAGGGATATCAGTCGTTACCACCAGATCGCCCGGTGCAACCACTCCGACAATGTAACGGTCCGCGACGTTCGTCCCCTCGCCGACGCGAACGCTGGTGATGAACGGCGACGCCGGAGTCCGCAAGGGTTGATTGGCGACAAGCGTGATCAGAATCTTGGACCGCTTGGCGGCGCGATACAGCAAATCCTTGATTTCGCCGGGACATCCGTCCGCGTCAACCCAGATCTGCATGGAGCGGGACCTTCCTCCGTTTAACCGGAATTCGCGCTGTGCCGCTTCAGCGACTGCGTGCCCTCAACGAGTTGCGCCCCGACTTCGTTCTTTGTTTCGTACGACAGCATTTCCGCAAAGGCGCGGGCGAATGTGAAGACATTGCCGGGCCAGCGTGCGGAGAAATCGTTCCCGTTGCGAACGACGAACCCGGGGGTCGAATCGGTCGGCGAGTCGCGGTGGGCGCCGCTGGTTTGAACATGGGGATGGGGATTTGTTGCCGGAACGTCCTCGACGTCGGATTCGGGCTGTCACGCGCGGCCAGCCGACGACCTTGAGATCACAATTTGACACCTCAAGATTCGCTTGTCCAGGAGCCGTCCGAAAGCTTGCGGCAGAGGTATTCCCGCTGGGGAATCGAATCTTTGGAATTCCGACAGGATTTTGCAGATAATCGAACACGCCGGGCGCGAAATCGGGCTTAGTCTGGTGGCGATGAATCGCGCAACCCGAGGTCTCTGGCACAACCTGCGTCGGGAGTGGGCGTGTGAACGATCAATCGAGGCGCACCGAGCAGTCAGACCCGAGGGTTGAAGCTGCACTGCGCGACTACCTCGAACGGGTCGATCGCGGCGAGCCGGTTGATCGCGAAGAGTTTCTAGCTCAGCACGCACCGATCGCCGACCAGCTCCGATCGTTCATCGCCGCTGAAGACGAAGTGCGGAAGCTGGCGGCAGCCGGAAGGCCGCTCGAGCGTGCGCAAGACTCGACAAAGTCGTTCGTCGGGCAGGGCCAGGAAACCATCGCACCGCATTCGGACTCGAAGCGGGTCATCGAGCCTGGAGGGAGCAAGCTCTCAGGCCAATTCGGCCGTTACTCGATCATTCGGGCTCTGGGGAAAGGAGCCATGGGGACGGTCTATCTGGCACGGGACACTCACATCGAACGCCAGGTCGCGCTCAAAACTCCCCATTTCACAGAAGACCCGACGGGCGAGCAGATCCGAGCGCTTTTTCCGCGAGGCTCGCGCGGCCGGCAACTTGCGGCATCCGCACATCTGTCCGATCTACGACTTCGGCCAGATCGACGGGAAACACTATATTTCGATGGCCTACATCGAGGGGCGTCCCCTCTCGGCCTTCATTCAGCCAGACAAGCCGCAGACCGAGCGGCAAATCCTGATTGTGATCCGCAAGCTGGCCCTAGCCCTGCAGGAAGCGCACGACCACGGTGTCGTGCACCGCGACTTGAAGCCGGCCAACATCATGGTCGACAGAAAGGGCGAGCCGATCATTATGGACTTCGGGCTGGCGCGGCAGACCCAGCCGGGCGAGGATATCCGCTTAACGCAGACCGGCAATATCATCGGGACGCCCGCCTACATGTCGCCGGAGCAAGTCGAAGGAGAGCCGGACAAGATCGGGCCGGCGTCGGACCAATACAGCCTCGGCGTCATTCTGTACGAACTCCTCACGGCCCATCTGCCGTTTCGCGGATCCGTGATCGCCGTGTTGCGACAGATCCTCACCGAGAAAGTGAGTCCTCCCAGCCAGTGGCGTCCCGACGTTGACCCGCGGATCGAGGCTGTCTGCCTGAAGATGATGACCAAGGCTTCGTCGGACCGCTTTGCGTCACTCAAGGCAGTTGCCGACGAGTTGGCGGCCAATCTGAAAAACCCGGCCGCGAAGCCGAAGCCGGAAGACGCGGGCGGAAAAGCGGCGCGTGCCACCGCGTCACCTGCCGGCCCATCGTCGGCGGACGTCCTGCGGGCAGACGCCGCCGCATCCCGGTCTCTGAAATCGCTCAAGCAGCAGGTGCTGGCGGAAAGCGACCTCGCGTCGCTCGAGGAATTGGCCCGCAAGTGTCTGGCCCGCCATGACGATGAACAGGTAATCCAGATCATCGAGCGAATTCCGCAGGAGCAGCGGAATGCCGGGCTCGCAGGGCTGCTCAAGAATGCCCGCGCCAGAGTCGACGAAATCGCGTTCCTGATCTGCGACATCGACGAGGCCGAGCGTGTCAACGATGCAGAGGCCGCGCTCAAAAAAGCCGAAGCGCTGTTGAAGTTGAAGCCGGGCCATCAGCGGGCGCTCAAGATCCGGGAAAAGTATTCCGGCCCCGGCGCAGGGCGCGGCACGGGTCGGCGTCATGGATCAATTTCGCCGACCGCTCAACGACGGAGGTTGGATTCCATGGAGCGTGCTGGCCTCTGGCCTGGTGTTCCTTGGCGTGGTTGCATGCGTCGTCGTGATTTTTCTGAACAAGACGGCGGTGGAGATCGACATTCAGAATCCGGGTGTGGAAGTCGCCGTAAAGGGGACGAGCCTGATCGTCACGGGTCCGAATCAGCAGTCGGTCAAGGTCACTCCCGGCGACCAGCAGCTGACGATCAGCTGCGCGGGCCTCGAGACCGTCACCAAAAGCTTCACGATCAATAAGGGAGAAAAACGGACGGTCGCGGTTTCGATCGTCGACTCAAAGCTCGTGGCCTCGCTCGACAATGAAATCAGGACGTTGACACCGGCTCAGGAGCAGCAGGCGGCGAGTCCAACGAGCAGCGCCGTAAAGCCGTCGCTTCTGCAGAACCCCGCCCGCCAGGGGACGGAACTTCCTAAGGGCGAGCAAGAACAGGCGGCAATCCGGATCCTCCGTGGGCACACGGCCCCGGTCAAGCACCTTTTGTTCACTCCTGACGGGTCGCGGATCGTTTCGGCCAGCAACAGCAACCACGACGAACTCAGGGGCGGTACCAACTTCAATGAACCTGGGAACGACAACACCGTGAGGGTTTGGCACGTCGGCTCGGGCAAGCAAATTCGAAAGTTTTTTGTGAAAGAGGGCATCGGTTACGGGCCGCAGGGTATCGCTCTTTCCCCCGACGGCCGCCTTTTAGCGGCTTGCTCGAGTTGGGACTGGGGGCGGAGCTATACGCAACCCAGGGTGTTTGTTTGGGACATTGCCAGTGCGACGCGAAAATATCATTTTGCGCTACCTGGTGACCGAGCGATGCGAGCCGTGGGATTTTCGCTAGATGGCGCAACGCTGTACGCCGTCCGGGACGGCAGGGGCCTCCATTCCTGGTCGATGCGCGACGGCCGGGAGTCCGGGACAATTGAGCTGGAGAAGCAGAATCCGGCCGCAACGCCCTTTGCCACGACTTTCACGTCAGGCTGCCGCTATGTCCTCGGCGGACTGTGGAAAGGGGGCGTCCGGCTCTGGGACCGGGAGACAGGGATGGAAGTGAGGACCTTCGAGGGACATACCAAGGTGCCCGCCGCGGTTGCTATGTCGCCGGATGGAACCCGTATCCTCTCAAGCGCCGGCGATTTTTCGGTGCGGATTTGGGAGACGGAGTCCGGCGCCAGGTCTTCTGCATGGACAATCTCGACAGCATCGTGTCCAGTGTCGTGTTTTCGCCCGATGGCAAGTACTTCATGACTGGAGCAGAAGACGGCATGGTCCGCGTGTTCGAAATTGCGACACAGAAAGAGCGGCGCGATTCTCCGGTCACACCGCGAAAGTAAACTGCGTTGCTTTCTCTCCCGATGGCCACCTTGCCGCCTCGTCCAGTGATGACACGACCATCCGTCTCTGGCAGTTGCCGCAGGAATAGAACCCCGCACCAGTCGATTCCTCGTTGGAGGCAGCTAATCCACCGAGCCGGTTCGCATTCGCCCGCCTCTTGCTGCCCCGATGTCCGCACGGCACACTGATCCGTGATCCCACATGGAAAGTTAAGAACATGTCGCGATCGATGCATCGGTTGAAAATCTTGAAGGCCCTGGGACAACGGATGCTGATCCTGGCCGTGCTCCTGTTGGGCGGAGGGCCGGCACTGTTGTTGAGCGGCGATGGTGGGCCGATCTATCGCTCATTGCCGGCGACGAAGGTTCCGGGACCGCGGGATGTGATGAACATCCCGCGGTATCGAGACGGCAAGGTAACCACGCTTCGCGTCGGGGGCCGGTTTGCTTATCTCATCGAGCCGCGGGGCAAAGTCGATCCCGCCAAACGTTGGGTGTGGGTCTTTCCGTTCGAACATGCGCTGGAGAGCACCGGCGGAGGCGTGGAGCAGCGATTTTACGTCGAGAAACTCCTGGCAGCCGGCTTCTCGGTCGCGGGAATCGACGTGGGCGTCTCCTGCGGCAGCCTGCGCGGGGCGGAGCGGTGCGAGGAGTTTTATAAACTGCTGGTCGAGCAGCATGGACTCAATCCTCACGCTCGGCTGTTGGCGCAAAGCAACGGTGGGCTGATTGCCTACGCGTGGGCTTTTCGCCATCCGCGGTCCGTCGATCGCATCGCCGGCATTTATCCGGCCGTCGATCTGCGGCCTGGCCCAAGGTGCCGAACCTGGTCGCCTATCCGGCCAAAGGACTTGGTTTTGATTTGACGCCCGAGCAGTTGGCCGCGCGTCTGGCCGAGTTCAATCCGATTGACAATCTGGCTCCGTTGGTCAAGGCGCACGTGAATGTGTTTCACATCCACGGAGATCACGACAAAGTTGTGCCGCTCGCCGCCAACTCGGAAGAGTTGGTGCGCCGCTACAGGCGGTTGGGAGGCTCGGCCGAGCTTGTGGTCGTGAAGGGGCTTGGCCATGGTGGGACGCCCTTCTCGCACTCGCGCCGGCTGGCCGCGTTCCTGCTGGCCGATTGAGCCGGCGGTGACGGCGTTTTCGTGCTGCGAGCACTCACGTGACGCGACGAAAGCTTCGTTTTCAGCGACGCTTTGTGTCGCGGGACCGCTACACCTGGATGCAACGCGCTCTGACCGGCGCCGGCTCGCGGCGGGCCGAGTCTTACAACCGTTAAAGTCAGCCCCGTCAGATCGCCTGAATGTGCGGCTGGCCGCATTCTGGCCGGCCCGTTTGTTGTCTTTCGAGGCCGTTGGCACATGGTAAAGCGCCGCAGAAGGAGGCGCTATGTCCAACACTGCGAACTGCGAATTGAAACCGAAAATCCTTGTCGAGGGCGACTTCTATGCCGAAGGCTTTGAATGCGGCCATCGCTGGGGTTCGAGCGGGTCTGTCGATCGGCGGCTCGCGCTGATCCAGCATCTGCAGGGCGAAAGTGGCCACGACTACAGCAGCTTTTTTGATACGGGTGCCGAAGGTGAAAGCTTCGGCTGGGTAGCGCTCGCGGTCGTGCTGGGCGGACCAAATGCTTGCGAGGAGGCGGGGCCCGTCTCGTTTTGGGAAGCGGCCATTGGCGGCTCCGAGGCGTGGCGCGGCGATCGCATTGCGCGTGCTTCGTTCCTGCGTGGTTTCTGCGACGGCGCCGTATCGTCGCAGATGAACGTGTGAGACGGCCTCTGACGGACTTTCGCGTTCGTCAATGCGACGGATGCGGCGATCGCGCTTTTGCTCACGCCGACGTGCCACCGCGCGTTCGTTTCATTTCACACGCGGCAGATGGCCGATAGTCGCGGCCGAATCAGGCTGGGTCGATAACGGCCGAGGCGGAGGTACGGGAATTGCACCTCCGTACATCCGTGCTGGAGGACCGCGGGCGGTCCACGCCGGCCGACAGTGAGGAGGCACGTGAAAATGGCTAAGAAAACAACGACTACGAGGACCAAACGGACCTCAAAATCCCATCCCGTTGAAAACATGACCGAAGAGACCCGTCGTGACGCGAAGCGCGACAAGGACGCCGAAGCCGGAGCGCCGATCGAGCACTATCACGTCGAGCCGAAGCGCGACGAGCGCACCGGCTCGCGCGGGTCGGTGGAAGAGGAAACGCTCGATCACTCCGCGCCATACAACAGAACGTACGGACAATAACTTGTCGCGCGACGGTGGCAATTGCGAGCGAGGGATGCTTTGCACGCATTTCGCCGTCACGGTCGAACGACCGAACTGAGCGAGAGCGGAGAAAAGGTCGCGCGGCTGTTCCGACTTTACGAAATCAGGTTGTGGGGGCCACAACCATGGCTGTTTACCTGCTGACCTGCGATGTCACGAGGGCGGAAGATCGGTATAGCCGGCTCGTGAATCTGATTGATTCCGATTTTGAGAGCCAGCGACTCGGCCGATTTTCATGGGCCATCAAAACGGACCTGACGGCCGACATGCTGTGCGATGCGATCTCTCCGCATCTGGCGGCCAGCGATCGGATGTTTATTGTGCGAGCCTCGCGTGATCTCGCGTGGTTTGGATTTCCGCCGCAAGCGGTGAGCTGGCTGCGGCGGCACGTCTTAAAGGCAGGTCGCGTCGAGGACTGACATGATCAGTTTGAGTGCGTTGCTGTCAGGTGTTTTTGGATGCCGGCCGAAGCCGTTGTGCGGGAACCCGCATTTCGTGCGGGATAACCCGTTTGGGCGATGTCGGTGCCAGACGACCACCGTAATCTTTTGTTGCCCGTGCCCTTTGGCTCCTCCCATCTCCGGGCATCTCGTGCGCTTTCGAACACGTAGCGTCTGGGATTGCCTGGATTTGGACATGGCCGGGGTCTGAGATGGGATCCCGGCACGGAGTCACGGGTCCAGGCAATCCTTTTTTGAGCACGTTTCCTCCAGGTGCAGCGGTCACGTGGAACGGAGCGTCGGCAAAAACGGCGCTTTCGTCGCGTCACCCTGTGTTCGTTGCACTCGCCTCTCGCGCACCAAGGACGGTCGAGATGGCCTGCATGGTGAAAACAAGGGGCCCGGGCCTCGCAGGGACCTGTTGGTTGACGCCCCCCGATCGCGACGGAGTTCGTGCAGTGGGCTCGCACGAAACGGCCGACGTCTTTTCCACCAGTCTGCAAGCCTACGCGGCGATTGCCGAATTGCCGCCGGAAGTGCGAGCGGCGAGCGCGGCGTTCCTGGTCGAGTCAATCCGCGATTCGTCGACGACAGCGGGCGAGCGATTGCAGCCGCCGCGTCGTGTCGACTACTCGATGTCGCCCATCGTCTGAGCGAACAGCGATCAAGTCCGCTCGATTCACGGATGAGTGACGTCAGACCGTCCCTTGGGTGACGTTCGTGAACCGTGACGCATCGCCCAGATTCGATTTAAAGCTGCCCTATCGGCCTGTGTTCTGATATTCGACGATCTGCGTCAAACCGGACGCGAAGCGGGTCGTTGATGCGTTCAACGGCGGCTTCCATTCCGAAAACCTGCTGCTGATTCAATGCGTTGCGGAATTCGGCCGCCGTCCTTTCGGCCTCGGCGCCTTGTCCTAAGTAGAGTTCGCAGACGCCCTTGAGCAGGTAAAGCCGGGCATCGTTACACATAGTGAGCCCATGGCGGGCAAAGACGATCGCGTCGGAATACATCCCTTGCAGGTAGCACTTGTAGGCGATGTCGAAGCTGGTCATCGGCGTCAGCGGGACGACGTTGACCGGCTCGATGCCCAATGTCTCGAAGAGATCGGTAGCCGGCATCGACAGGCCGCTGGGGATCAGAAACACGCTTTGCAGCGGTCGGCGCGGCGGCGCAGCGATCGCTGGTGCGGTCCGAGGTCGCCCCGGAAATGGACGGCCCGACGCCGGGAACTGGCCGCGCCATTCCCGGCGGGGCCGCCGGCGAGCGACCGAAGTTAAACCGGGGGCGCAGGTCCGCGACGAAACGAGTTCGGAGGGGGCGTCGAACGCGGCGGAGGGTTCGCAGGTTTTGTTCCGGCGGGTTCTCCGTGCCGGGCTGAACCGGCTGCTGCAGGAACTGAGCCCCTTTGGCCGGAGGACTTTGGATCGGCCAGGACCAGACAATCGAGAGACCAATGACGCTGATCATGATCAGTTGACGCATGCCGTCTCACTCCCTCGGCACGGCGGTTAGCCGGCCAAAATCGGTGCTTCCAGAGGTCGTCGCTATTGAGCCAGGCAAAAGGGCCCGGGGCAACCTGGCACGCCTGAGGGCCTTCGGAAAAAGCAAACGGTATGCCGCAGGATCGCGACCGCGAATCGGTCGGCACCGGTTTTATTCAGCTGCCCCTATCCCGCCGGCGGCATCGATCATGATCGGGCGCGGCCGATAGGAGCTGGGTCCGGCCGTGCGTGAGAATGTCGCACCGCCGAGCCGTGGGCGTACAAACAGCGCCGCAGGGCCGCGAATTCGGTCCGGTCGAGTGGATTGATTCCATTCCTAACGCATGTTGCCAAAAGGCAACGTCTTTTTGCCCGGACCGCTTTTGAAAAATGGTTGAGATTTGGCCGCGCCTTTCTGGACGCATGGTAATCTTGCTCTGCAAATCAGTGAACGTTTGACGCACGCAATCGCCAGTGGACCGTCTGGCGTCGACGTGTGTCTTTGAGAGCGTGCCTTTCAAACATGAGGACCAGCGAACGGGACCGTGCCGCAATGGGCTATTTCGCATTAACGACGGTTTTCATGCTGCAGTACCTGGGTTATGTGCCGATCCCCACGGGGGTCATGGTGGCGGCATGCGTCGGCTACGTCTTGTACGACACGTTCAAACGCTGAACGGCGCGATTTAAGCCACGCTTCCGGCGTCGGCCGATAACGGCCGCCGGACCCTCTTTCTTTGCAGGCGGTGTGGCCGGCTATTAGAATAAATTCTGCGCTTGGCTTCGCGGTGCGGACTGCCGAAGCCGTCGCCGGGAGCGCGGTATTTCGCGCGTGCCCGCCTCGCGGATTGAACCCCCGACTTTAGCCTACCGACCTCTCCGCCCAAGGGAATGCGTCCAGCGGAGCCATTTCTGTGGAGTCCTTGATGAAACTCTTCCCGGTTTCGGCGTCTCTGTTGGCCGTGCTCCTGTGTCTCCCCTGCCCTGCGGCTGAGCGCAAGCATGAGGCGCAGTGGATCTGGTACGACGCGGGCGATCCGGCACACCAGGCGCCGTCGGGCAAGGTGTGGTTTCGCCGAGAGGTGCGCGCGACGGAGCCTTCGACCGGAGCGGCGCGCGTCCTGTGCGATGACCGGTTCACGCTATGGGTAAACGGGCGGAAAGTCGGCAGCGGCACGGCCGGAAAGGTCTCCCGATTCAATCTGAACGGCATCGTCGAACGAGGACCGAACGTCATTGCCGTCGAGGCCGAGAACCTGGGGGGCAAAGCTGGCCTGTACATCGACGGTGAAGTCCGCAGCCAAGGGGGCCACGAGATCCCTTTTGACACGGGATCCGAATGGGTCGCCACCCTGTCGCGGCCGCAGGGAGACGCCTGGCTCGCACCGAAATTTGATGAGTCCGCCTGGAAACCCGTGAAAGTGATGGGTCTGCACGAGCGGTCTCCCTGGAAGGACATCGTCCTCAAAGAGACGTATCTCGATCGCTTCAACGTGCCTGACGAATTCGAGCTCCAGCGGATTGCCGAGCCGAAACTGGTCGGCTCGCTGGTGGCGATGACGTGGGGAAACCGCGGCCGGCTGATCGTGTCGCGCGAGCGGGGACCGATCCTCTCGTTGATCGACGATAACGGCGACGGAATTTACGACCGCGTCGTGGAATACACAAAGGACGTGAAGAATTGCCAGGGGCTGTGCACGGTCGGCGACGACCTGTATGCCGTCGGCAGCGGGCCGAAAGGTGTCGTCGGCCTCTATCGCCTGCCGGACAAGAACCACGACGACAAAGCGGACAGACGTGCAGCTGCTCGTCCATCACAAGGGCGGAATGGGTGATCACGGGCCGCACGATGTGGTTTTTGGGCCCGACGGTTGGCTGTATCACAACATGGGCAACCACACGCACATCGTCGAAAAGAAGCCCGAGCCGACTTCGCCTGTCCGCGATTACGACGAGGATTATCTTCTCGTTCCCAAGTTCGAGGATGCCGGCGGACACGCGGCCGGCATCAAAGCGCCCGGCGGGACGATTTGGCGTTTCACGCCGGATAGCAAGCACTGGTGGCTCGAGACGAGCGGCTTTCGCAACGAATACGATTTCGCATTCAACACGGCCGGCGATCTGTTCACCTTTGACGCCGATATGGAATGGGACGTCGGGGCGTATTGGTATCGTCCCGTGCGGGTGAATCATTGCACGGCCGGTGCCGAGTTCGGCTGGCGAAGCGGTGCGGCGAAGTGGCCGGCGTACTATTTCGATTCGCTGCCGGGGACTGTCGACGTGGGGCGCGGCTCGCCGACCGGCATCATTTTCTACGATCACACGCAATTTCCCGAACGCTTCCGCGGCTCCTTGATCGCTTGCGACTGGTCGATGGGGCGGCTGTTGGCGTTTCACCTGAAGAAAACGGGCGCTTCATACACCGGCACGTTCGAGACGTTTCTCTCCGGCAATCCGCTCAACGTGACGGATGTTGAAGTCGACCGTGACGGTTCCATCCTCTTCACGACCGGCGGACGCGCCACGGAGGGAGGAGTGTACCGCCTGCGTCATAAAGGCGGCTCGACCAAAGCCCGCCGCACGCGGCCAACGTGGCGGAATTGCTGACAGCTTCCGCAGATCGAATCGGCCTGGGCGCGGGAAATCGCGGCCCAGGTCAAAGCGAAGGCCGGAGCGAAATGGGAGAGCGAACTGGTTGCCGCCGCCCGGTCGCAGGATCCAGCGGTGCAACTCCGCGCGTTGACGCTGCTTAACCAACTCGGACCGAAGCCCGATCTCAAGTTGCTGGCTGACGTGTCGATGTCGAAGGACGCCGCCGTCCGTGCGTTCGCGGCACATTTGCTCGGCTTGCATACGGGAGAGCCCGTCCACGCGGCTCTCGTGCGGCTGTTGGGCGATGCGGATGCCACCGTGCAGAGGCGCGCCTGCGAAGCGTTTATCCACAGCGGGACGGAAGGCCCTGTCGACGGCTTGATGGCATTACTCGGCAGTCAGGACCGCTGGTTGCGCTTTGCGGCTCGACTTGCGCTCGAACGTGTCCCTTCCGAAAAATGGCTGCAAAAAGCATTGGCGTCGTCCAACTTGCACGTCATGAACGAAGCACTCCTCGCCAGCTACCGCCATGACCGGCGCGGCTCGGCCAAAACGATCATCGATCACACGGTCCGACAGCTCACGGATCCGCCGAAACCGCTTTCATTGGAAGAAAAACTCGAAGTCCTGCGGCTCACGCAATTGGCGTTGTTGCAGGGAGTGCGGAACGCCGATACCGAGCGGATTGGCAAGGCGCTTCTCGCTCAATTCCCCTCGCATCAAACGTCGGTCGACGCGGAGACGGCCCGTATCCTGGTCGTGCTGAACGTGGACGGCGCGGCGGCCAAGATTCTCCCGCTCGTCGAGCATGCACCCACCAACGGCGAGCAGTTGCACTACGCGCTCACGCTGCGGTACCTCGACAAGGGTTGGAACTTCGACTTGAAGCGACGGCTGATGGATTGGTTCGAGGGAACGCCGACCTGGGAAGGCGGCAACAGTCTCACCGGCTACGTGCGTAACGTGATCGGCGCGATCACCGAGAAATTCACGCCACAAGAACGCAGCTACTTCGTGCGGCAATGGAAGACGCACCCGGCTGGGGCCGCGCTTATCGTTCGGCTCAGCCAGCCGGAACAAATCGCCGACTTCGACCAGGTCATGACCGCCCTGCTTCAAGACGGTGCCGGGCCGGCCACGGCCAAGCAGCAGGAGATCATTCAGGCTGCGATTCATTCGCTGGCCAAGAGAACCGACTCCGTTTCCTCCCGCGCCCTGTTGCGGCGGCTCTACGATGAGCATCCGGACCATCGGGAGACGATTGCGCGGGCGATCGCCGACAGCCCCGTCGAGGCCGATTGGCCCGTGCTCGTGCGGACGCTGCAGTTCGCGGATCCCACGACGATGCAGCTTTGCCTGACGGCCCTCGGCGACCTCACGTCGCGACCCAAAGACAAGGACGCCGAGCCGTATCGCACGGTGATTCAATCCGCGCTCAAGCTGGGAGAAGGCGGCGGCATGGGGGCGGTCCGCATCCTGAAGTTGTGGAGCGGGCCGACTACAAGCCGAAATCCGGCTCTGAAAAGCACCGGTCCGGCCACAAAAAAGGGCCGGCCGAAGGTGCCAAGTCGTCGAGCCTCGATCAGGCCATCACGTTCTATCAGAAGTGGTATCGCGACAAATTCCCGGCGGCCCCGGCGGCGGAGCTGCCCAAGGCCGAGTCCGCCAAGTCGAAATACACGTTCCAGCAGATTGCCGACCTGCTCGAGCACGAGGGACGAGGCCGTGCCGATCTGGGCCGGTTGATCTTCACCAAGGCCCGCTGCGTCAAGTGCCACCGGTTTCAGAGCGAAGGCGAAAACGTCGGCCCCGATTTGACGTCGGTGCGCCGCCGCTTCCAGCGGAAGGAGATCGTCGAATCGATCCTTTATCCCTCGCAGGTGATTTCGGATCAGTATCGCATGGTTCAAGTCGAGACGAAGGAGGGACAGGTTTACGTGGGGATGCCGATTCCCGGCGTCAAAAAGAACGACAAGCTTGTGCTGTTGTTGTCCGACACGACACGGCTCGAAATTCCGAAGAGCCGCATTGAAGAGGAGACAACCTCCAAGATTTCCGTGATGCCCGCCGGACTATTGGATCCCCTCTCGTTGCAAGAGGTCGCCGACCTGCTGGCGTTCCTCGAGACGAGCAAGTTCAATGCTCCGGTCGCCGCTGCGAAGAAATAATGGCTGTCACGCTCTTGGCAGGCTTGCGCATGTCCGCCCGCTCCTGCGACAATGTCACGCGTCGGTATTGACCAGGACCGGTAAGGAATCGAACTCGATGCGGCAACTTGGAACGGTCGCGGACGAACGTGCCGCCCAGCGGTTCGCGGATTATCTGCTGACGAAGGGAATCACCGTCTCGCTCGATCCGGAATCCGATGGCTGCCGGATCTGGGTCCGCAACGAAGACCACATTGAGTCGGCCCGCCGGGAATTCGCCGAGTTTCTCGCGGTCCCTGACGCCCCGGTCTACGAGGATGCCGCTCGGCACGCTGAATCCCTGCGTGCCGAAGAGCGGAAGCGCGTCAAAGACGCCAAGAAGAACTTCGTCGACGTCCGCACCCGCTGGCGCCGCGGAATGACGGGGCGGATTCCCGTGACGATCCTCTTGGTCGCGGCGTCGATCGTGACGGCGTTCTATACGGATCTCGGCAAGAAGGACGTGGCCGTCGCCCAACTCGCTATCGTCCCTTACGCAATCCGCCCACCTTTGATTCATTACGTGCTCTTGAGCCAGTCCTGGTATCGCGAGCCCTGGCGGCTCGTGACACCGATCTTCCTGCATTTCGGCTTCATGCACATCCTGTTCAATATGTTGATGTTGGTGCAGCTGGGCGGGTTGATCGAAGCCGTGCGAGGATCCTGGCGGATTCTCGCGTTCGTGCTCTTAATTGCAATCCCCTCGAACGTCGCGCAGTACCTGTGGAGCGGACCGCAATTCGGCGGCATGTCGGGGGTGGTGTACGGGTTATTCGGTTACATCTGGATGAAGAGCCGTTATGAACCGGGCAGCGGCTTTTACATGGCTCCCAACATCGTCGTCTGGATGGTGGGCTGGTTTGTCATGTGTCTGTTCCAGATCATCCCCGGAGTCGCCGTCGCCAATGCGGTGCATGCGACCGGCTTTGCCGTGGGCCTCATCCTGGGCCGCTGGCCAAGTCTGTGGCGGCTCGCTGCGCTGACCAATCGTGCGTTTCCAAAAATGCAAAGGACGATTCCACGCGGCGTAACGTCCGTGCACGTTATCGGGCGCTGGCCGAGCTTTCGGCGCTCCGTCCGCCGACCAGCGTGGCGAGGTCGCTGAAAAGAGCCTCGAGGCACAGTGGAATCGCGACGTTCCCTGCGAGCTGCTCTTCGGCATCGACCGCACGGTCAATCGCCCGGCCGATGAGTTCGGCCGTCTCGGGCTCCTGGGCCGCAAACCGCTGCAAGAACGCGCCCGCCTCCTCGCTTTTCCGACCGTCTGACGCGACGCCGCACCACTGCCGCAGGGCATCCTCGTAAAAATCGATCACGAATCGCACGACGCATTGCGCATGGACGCGTTGCCGTTGCGTATCGCCGCCGATCGCGTCCAACGCGGCCAGGACGTTCTGTGCGATCGTAAAGGGCTGAAAGGAGGGCTTGCTCAATCCACTGAACAACGCCGTCCGCATCGTGCGCAAATTCGCATTCAAGAGCTGTTGAGCCACGGCCAGGCTCCCTCCGCTGAGGGCGGCGGCTGCTTCAGCGGCTTGTGGATCCTCGGCCCATTCGAGTTGTGTCACCAGCCGGGCGACCTCCGACGAATCGAGCGGCTGAAAGTGGACGGTCCGGCACCGCGAGCGGATCGTCGGGAGGATTTTTGAGGAGTCGGCCGCGATCAGCACGATCACCGCGTACGCCGGCGGCTCTTCGAGCGTTTTCAGCAAAGCGTTGGCGCTCTCGTTGCTCATCCGGTCGGCATCGTCGATCACCGCCACGCGGCGTCGGGCCGCCATGGGTCGAAGTGACAAATCGTGGCAGAGTCCTTCCCCGCCCCGGTTTTCACGGCTCCCCACCAAGAGTTCGATTGGCAACTCGCTTTTGCCTTCGGGGCATGCCACGCGGAGAAAATCGGGATGCGTGCCGGCCTGCATCATGCGGCACGAAGGGCACTCCCCGCAGGCGTCGAGCTGGCTTTCCGGCACGCGCTGGCAAAGAAGCGCGGTCGCGAGTGTCCGCGCCGTCAGGCCCTTCCCGATTCCGGGAGGACCGACAAACAAGAGCGCATGAGCCAGCCGACCGGAGGCCGCGCTCCGCCGCAGTGTGTCGATCACACCGGACTGTCCGCGGATCGTGTCCCAGATCATGCCGGCTCCTCGTCAGTCTCGATCCACCCCAGGGTGTCGCCGGCACGAACCACGGACTCGAACGACCGTTCGATCCGCGTCACCCTGCCGGAATGCTCGGCGGTGACGTCGAATGTGACACCGTCAAAGAGGATCTCGACAATGCGGTCCCCCGCTACGACCGCGTCCCCCAAATCGACGAGCCAGCAACTCACGCGCAGCTCTTCGTTACCGGTGCCGAGTTCTGGCAGGAGTACGGGAGTTCGCATGTTTTTTGGAGGATGAAGGATGAAGGATGAAGGATGAAAGGCAGACCGCGCCTTCGCGAATTTATTCATCCTTCATCCAGTAGTTCCAAGTCGGCCTGTTGACGTTGAGGAACGCAAGGCCCCTCCTCAGACTGGTTTGTGTAGAGAACCAGAAGCCCAAGGAGGGAGCTCATGCGTTCAAGGAACAGAAATACCATATCGAGTAGCGAGGTTCATCAGTGGGCCCTGAGTTGGCTGATCAACTCGATGCAGTTGAAGGATCGAGGGCCGAAATGTACGGCGACGGTTGTCTGGAACATCGTCTTGCGCCAGCCGCGCAAACGATCTCGGTGTTCGCGGCCTGTCGGGATTTGGCGAACGCTCCGTCGGACACCAGCGTGATGGGCGCGTTGGAGGCGGGACTGCCCAAGACGCTTCGGGTTCTGGAGAAGCGGTTGAATGCTGCGCTGACGGATCATCTGCCGCGGCGCCTCCAGCGTCGCGCTTGGACAGTGGCGATCGACTGGCACTTGGTGCCTTACTACGGGGAGCCGAAGCGCAGCCGCAACGAGATTTACTACGGCAAGCCGCGACAGGGAACCACAAAATTCCATGCCTACGCCACCGCCTGCATTGTCTCCCACGGAGTGCGCTACACTTTGGCCGCCACCTGGGTGCGGCGACACGAAACGACGGTCACGGCGTTGAATCGCCTGCTGGCGACAATCCGCGCAAAAGAGCTGAAAATCCGACGTTTTTTGTTGGATCGCGCCTTCTTCAACGTCACCGTCACGCGGTTTTTACAAGAGCAACAGATTCCCTTCGTGATGCCGGTGATGTTTCGGGGACGAATCCCCAAGAAGCGGCGGAAACTCCGGGGCCTGCATTGGATCCGACGTCAGAACGTCGGATGCTACTTGCACACGTTGAAGAACAAGAAGCAGTCGGTGACAGTCTCGGTTTATGTGGCCTACCGGACTCACAAGAACCGCAAAGACGGCAAACACAAGCAACAAAAGCTCCTGTTTGCCGCTTGGCGAGTCAGCGGTTCCCCACGGGAGATCCGCGAACTGTATCGGACACGCTTCGGTATCGAGACGAGCTACCGCCAAGCCCGCCAGGCGCGCATCTACACCTGCACCCGCGATCCCCATCTGCGGCTGCTATTCGTCGTGGTCGCGCTTCTGCTGCGGAATGTCTGGGTGTGGATTCACGAAACCATGCTGGCTGAAGGGTACGGAGATTCGATGACGCTTCACCAAGAAAAATTGCGACTCCGCCGCATGCTCGAATGGATCGCCCTCGAAGTGGTCGCCCAATTGCACGATGGTTCCAAGCCTTACGTCGACTTAGACGCATGAGTCAAACTGGGAACTACTGTCATCCTTCATCCTTCATCCTTCCGCCTTCATCCCCTCCCTTGCCATTTCACCCGCATGGTAGCTGGAACGGACAAACGGGCCGCTGGCCACCAGTTTGAAGCCGAGCCGGCGGACGAGATCTCCCACGGCATCAAATTCATCGGGGGGGACATAGCGTTCCACGGGCAAATGCTGCGGCGAGGGCTGCAAATATTGACCAATCGTGAGCATGTCGCAGCCGATTGAGCGCAGGTCGGCGCACACGCCGAGCACCTCGTCCAGTGTCTCGCCCAAGCCCAGCATGAGGCCGCTTTTGGTCGGAATCTGCGGGGCCCGCGCTTTGACCCGCGCGAGGAGATCGAGGCTCCGCTGGTAAACCGCGTTTCGCCGCACGCGGTGATAGAGCCGCGGCACCGTTTCGACATTGTGGTTGAAGACGTCCGGCTGGGCTTCGATCACCCGATCGATCGCCGCCACGTTGCCCAGGAAGTCGGGCGTGAGAACTTCGACGGCCGCACCGGTCCGCTGCCGGACACTCTGCACACATTGATGGAAATGATCGGCCCCGCCGTCCGCCAGATCATCGCGCGTGACCGACGTGATAACGACATGCTTCAGGCCGAGCCGCGCGGCCGCTTCGGCCACGCGAGCCGGTTCGTCGGCCTGGAGCGCTTCGGTCTTTCCCTTGGGGACCGAACAGAACCCGCAGGGACGCGTGCAGACGTTCCCCAGGATCATGAAGGTGGCGGTTCGCTGCGACCAACATTCCGTGCGATTGGGGCACTTCGCGCTTTCGCAGACCGTCTCGAGCCTCAGATCCTCGATGACCTGGCTCGTGAAAAACATTCCCGGAGCCGGCAAGGGCCGCTTCAACCAGGGAGGGAGGCGCCGCCGCGGAGGCCCATCGGGAAGAATTTCAAGCGTAGACATTCGTCACCCTGCGCGTGCGTTTCAGCAGCGGGTGTCCGGTGAAAATCTGATATTCGGCGTAACCCAGGCGGCGGGTCAGGTTGCGAATCAGGCACTCTCTCACCGTCGCCATGGAGGTCAAGCGGCCGCGGACGGCTTCCAACGAAGTCGGCTTCTCTCCGTTGGCGCCCGTCGTCACCAGCCGCTGCATCCGCAACAACGGATGCACGTTCAAAAACAGTCCCTGATAGGCCACCCACCGCTTCGTCGCGGCTCCGACGTAGGCGAATTGACCCCCGCGACCGGCTACGCCTGCCGTCTGCTCGACCGGCCAGGCCGGAATGCCTAACTCCCGGCACAAGTCCAGTACGCTGCCGATCAAGTGCCCGCGATAGTCTCGCAAACCCAGGCCCAACCGGGTGAGCGGAACGACCGGATAGACGGCCAGTTGTCCGGGAGCGTGAACCAGGCAGCCACCCCCCCGATTGAGCCAGCGGACATCCAGCCGTAAAGCCGTGAGCTCTTTGGGCTCGACCAGGATGTGGCCGCGGCTGCCGGCGCGCCCCACGGTAATCAGGGGCGGGTGCTCGCACAGCAACAGCCCGCCAAAGCGATCGTCGCGGCCGCTGATCTCGTAGACCAACCGCTCCTGCAGGAACTGGGCCGCGTCAAAATCAACCGTTCCCAACAGCCGCACGTCGAGCGCGGCGGTGTTCCGCCATTTCGACTGTTCGGCGATGGAAAAGTGGGACACCTCGGAGCCTCCCCTGCGGACGGTTCCCGACGGATGTTCAATTTCGTGGTCGGCGACGGCATGGCTTCCACCGATTCGACGAATTGATTCACATCTTCGGACAGGGGTGATTTTAGCAGAGGCCAATGGGCCGAACAACGGGCCGAAAATGGGTCCGGCGTCCGGCGTCGCGGGTGACTGGCAGGGAACGCGGCTGGCTTGTATTGGAACCTCTGCAGTTGGGACAAAATCAGTTCTTCGCAGTGTGGAGTTGAGCACCCTCAGAGTCTGGAGTTGGCGAGTCGTCCGACGGGATCAGATTCTCGTGACTTCGGACACCGGATCTCCGGTTCTTTTTTGTGAGGTATCTCACAAACATTGAGTTGGAATTCGCACAAAGGTTTCAGCATTTTTCCGCGAACCGAGCTTTTTTCGCATTTTTTTTGAATTTGGGTTTGAAACCGCAATCCGGATTTCAGAGACTGGTTTTACTTAGTGAAGTGGTACTGTCCGCGCCGGTTTTGTGCCACCGCGAGTAAGAGGTTCCCCGGGCCTGGGGAACGATTGTAGTCCGTCGCGCCGTAAAACTGTGCCGTGAACGTCGGCCGAACGCGCCGGACGGGTCCGACAGCCGCCAACGCCTTCCGTCGGTTTCGAGCAATTTCCAAGTGCGCCTGACAACACGAAACGCCTGGTGGGTACGGTCATTTCACCTCGGTGAAAGTACAGAGTTGAAAGTCGTGGGCGCCGACGGCGGACGAACTGTGTTGGTGGTGGTTGGTTCGGTGAATTCGAGCGCAAGCCGCGGGCGAATGCAATCACATCGTTCATTATTCTCATTTGAAAGGACGAGCCAATGAAGAGTAGGCGAAGGGGTTTTACGCTGATTGAACTGTTGGTGGTGATCGCCATCATCGCCGTCTTGATCTCGTTATTGTTGCCGGCCGTGCAGGCGGCCCGCGAAGCGGCCCGACGGTCCCAGTGCCGCAATAACCTGAAGCAAATCGGCCTGTCCGAGATGAACTATCACGACGTCCACCAAACGTTCACGCCGGCATGGGTTTTCGTCGTCCCCCATCCCAAACAATGCAGTTGGTGTTGTGCGTTTGTAAGTTGCGGAGGGGAATTCGATTTCAACTATCATAACTGGCTGTCGTTCCTGTTGCCGTACCTGGAAGCCAACACGGTGTACCAGAAGATCGACCAGAATTCGCCTCTGTTTTCCCCGTGGTCCTATTCAAGCGGTGCCGGTGGACACTCGGCGACCTACACGTACGTCAACTCCGGCTGCGGCTGCTGCGCCACCGGCGCGCCGACCGCCGCGGTGATCCCGACCTTTGTTTGCCCCTCGTCTCCCCGCACTTCGAACCCGTTCAAAGAGAAGACGTACGAGTTCGGGAGCTGCTGCGGCGGGTGCCAGTGTTGTCATCCCGGCGCCTGTTGGACGTTTACACGGCTGGATGGCGCCAGCGATTACGGCGGGATTAACGGCTATCACTGTGCTGTTCTGGCCTGGTTCAAGATCAATGGTGGTACCGATTGCGGACCGGCCGCCCGCTGTGGCGCCCTCATTTGCCCCAGCAATGATTGCAAGGGAGGTCAGCTCGGCGGTGTGCAGATTGAACGAATTACCGACGGCACTTCGACGACTCTTTTGACCGAAGAGATGGCGGGAAAGCCGGACCTGTGGATCAAAGGCGTGAAGACGACGATGTCGGCCTGCACGCCTAGCCCGAAACAAGGCTACACCATTACCAACCCAGGCGGCTGCTGGGCTTGCTGGAACAATTCGGCCCACTGGATCGACGGCAGCAACTTCGCGGGCGGAAAGGGCGTCAGCGGCCAACCGACCTGTTTCTTCAACTGCACGAACGAGAATAATGTGAATGCCGTTTACAGCTTCCATCCGGGAGCGGGCGGCGTTGTGCATGTGCGACGGATCGGCGCATATGCTCAGCGAGAATATCGCCGTTTCCGTGTTCGTGAAGATGATCAGCTTCCGAGCCGGGCAGCAAGTTCTGGACAGCCAGTTCTGATCGCGGACCGCTTTCCTACGAAACGAAAGCACCGTGGTCAGGATTTCTCCTGACTCGCTGGACAGCTTGGAACTGATGAATCGGGCTAACTGCTGCCCCCCGCAGCCAAGGGTTTGCGGGGGGCAGCTTGCTTGGCCCACATTTGTTTTTGACTTCCGTTCTTGTCACTAAGGGATCTCAGTATGTGCTTCGGACGTCGGTTTGTTGGTTGGAAAATGGGAATCCTCTCCGGGATCGCCATCCTGTCGATTGTGGGCTGCAATCGCACGCAATCCTCGGACGAGGCGCTGAACAAGGCCTTGGCCGGGGCGGGGATATCCAAGGATGCGGTGTACCCTCTGGCGGGAAAGGTCACGATTGACAGCCAGCCTCCCCAGTTGGCCAAGGGCCAACGACTGATCGTGATGTTGAACGACCCGCAGAAGCTGGACCAATCGTCGCTGGACAAACGCTACGAATCGACGAATGCAAACGGCGAGTTCTCTTTCACCACGTACAAAAAGGGGGATGGAGTCAAAGCCGGCAAGTACATTTTGACCTTCGCCATCCTCAGGAGGGCGGGCAAGAGGGGGATCGTGGGCCCGGACCAGCTCAAGAACCTGTACAACGATCCGGACAAAAACGAAAAGATCGCCCAATTCGTGATCGACCACCAGGCGCCGGGCAAAACCGACTATGATTTCAACCTGGATATGGCCGGCAAGGAGGCAAACACATCACCGGGCGCCCACGCACTGACCACCCTGGAGGATACAAAGATTGGCGCCCATTGAGACTCGAAATCTGGCTGTGTCTGGAGAGCGTTGACCGTCGATTGCCTCCAACAATGATCGGCCTCCTCCGGCGGGGAGGGCCGAATTCTGCAATCGCTGCCGCTTGCCAAAAGGCCCGACGATCCGGGACCAGGGGGGCTGCCGTATTGATCGAACCCTCGGTTTCGCCGGTAAAGACCCTTTGCTCCCATCATCCAGGCGCTTGGCCCAGGCGAGCCCCAAACGGGCACGCACGATCGCAGGGCCTCGACCACGAGCACGTCGCCGCGAACGAACACGCGCGAGTGGCTGCTGCGAAAGCGAGCGGAACGGATGAGTGGAAGCGAGAACCTGAGACGCGTCCTCGATACGGGGATCGTGGCGATCCTGCGTGCTCCGTCGAGCGAGCAGTTGACCAACGTGGCGCGAGCCCTCTTCGAGGGGGGGATCGACATTATCGAAGTCACGTTGACGGTTCCCGGAGCCCTCGAGATCGTAGCAGCGGTCAAGAAGGAGTTGGGGAGCCGGGTCCTGATGGGTGCGGGAACCGTCCTCGACCCGGAGACGGCGCGGGCCGCTTTGCTGGCCGGGGCTGACTTCATCGTCTCGCCCGCCTTCAATCCGGACGTGATCCGGTTGTGCAAACGCTACGACAAACTGGCGATGCCGGGGGCCTTTACCCCGACTGAGATTCTGGCCGCATGGGAGTCGGGGGCCGACATTGTGAAGGTCTTTCCCTCGGACGCCGTCGGCCCGAGCTATCTGAAGGCGCTCAAAGGCCCCTACCCCCAAATTCGCCTGATGCCGACGGGGGGCGTCAATCTGCAGACGCTGCCGGCTTTTGTGAAGGCCGGGGCCTGCGCGGTCGGCGTCGGCAGCTCGCTTGTCGATCCGCAGGCGATTCGCGAGGGGAAATTCGATCGGCTGCGTCAATTGGCCGGCGAATACCTGCAGGCGTTGAAGACGGCCCGGGACGCGGGATAAGGGCACGGGCGTGCGGCAAGAGGAAGGCTCGGCGAATGGTTCGGACGCGAATCGAGGGTGATCCCCTTTTGTAGATTCCCCACCTTTTGTCCTCTTTTTTGATTGCACGTTCGCTTCAAGTGGTCCGTTTGATTCGGCCGATACGACAGATGGGTCGGCTTGCGTCCGGGGGGATGTTCGTCGTTCCCGGGTGGCAGGAAGCCACCGACCGAGTGGGCGTCGAAGGATCGCGCCGATGCAACGGGCTTGGACCTGGTTGGGCGTGCTCGCGTTGTTGGCCGCGGGACGGACCGTCTCTGCCGGCGACGGCGGGGCGAATCCCGTCTTCACCAATAAGGTGCACTTCCGCATTCCGTTCCGCTCCGACGCGGCGGAGATGCAGCGCCTCGACGCCCGGGAGGTGCAGCTTTATGTCTCCACCGACCAGGGGACGCGCTGGCGGATGGTCGACAAAGCCGAACCGCGGAGCGACCACTTCGATTACGTGGCTCCTGCGGACGGTGAATACTGGTTCGCGGTTCGCACGCTCGACGGCTTCAACCGGCTGCATCCTCAAGGGAACAACATCGAGCCGGGCTTGAAAGTGATCGTCGACGCGACTCCTCCGGTCCTGGAGTTGTTGCTGACCGAAGTCGAACCGGGAAAGATCGAACTGCGGTGGACCGCCGCCGACAACCATCTCGACACGACGAAGTTGCGCCTGGAATACCGCCAGCCCGACACGCCCGAGTGGCAACAGGTCGGCGTCGTGCCGCAGGCCAGCGGCCAGACGACCTGGACGGTGCCGTCCGGCGGACACGTCGCTGTCCGTGGATCGATTACCGACCTGGCCGGCAATACGGTGAATGCTGAGCGGGATCTCACCGTCCGTCCGTCCGCACACGGTCCTCAGGACAAGCCGGGCGCCGCTTACGGGCAACCGGTCGCCACGACGCCGAAGTCAGCGGGAACTGCCCAGACGGCCAGTGAAGTGTCACGCGACCTCTTCTCGGGAGCCGCGGCGAATAGTTCCGGCGGCAAAGGCGACCAGGACTTTTTCGAGGCGAACGACAGCGGGCCGCGGATTGCACCCAAGGGACGGGACGACCTTGTCTCCGACACGCGGACGCCCCAGTCGCCGATCGGGCCGCCGGGTCTCGCAGCTCCCTCGACGTCTCCTGCAGCGCCGCCGCAACAGCCGTCGACAGTTCCGACGTCACCGGCGGCCGGCGAGGAACCGCCGCATGACGATTTCGGTCCGCCGGCGAGCTCAGCCTCTGCCCCCTCGCCGAATGCAAGTACCCAAAACGATTCGGCCGCTCCGCGGACGATTATCGTCAACAATCGCGATTTCAAGATCGGCTACCGCGTCGACGACGTCGGTCCCTCGGGCGTGGGAAAAGTCGACCTCTATATCACGCAGGATGGCGGCCGGAAATGGTATCACTACGGCACCGACCCGGACAACAAGAGCCCGTTTGCCGTTACCGTCCCGGAAGATGGCGTGTACGGGTTTGAGATTCGAGTAAAGAACGGAGCAGGCGTCGGCGACGATCCGCCGCATCCCGGGGACAATCCGTCCATCGTGGTGACGGTCGACAAGACACCGCCGACAGTCGAGTTCCTGCCGCCGCAAATCGGACGGGGCGCATCGCGCAACAAGGTCCTCTTGCGGTGGACGGCCAACGATACGAACCTGGCGTCCGCTCCGGTGCTGCTCGAGTATTCTGCCGAGCCAGCGGGACCGTGGCAGAAGATCGGCGATTGGCAAGCCAACTCGGGCCGCTTCATCTGGGCGCTCGAGTGCGGGCTGCCGGGAAAGGTGTATCTCCGCGTAACGGTCAAGGACGAGGCCGGGAACATGACGCAAGTCCCCTCGGCCGAGCCGCTCTTGATCGACTTTGTGCGGCCCACGGCGCGGATCGTCGACGTCGAGGCGAAAGCCGAGAACCCGCCGCGGAACTGAGCGAGTTCATGCGACGTTCAAACGAAAAAAGGGCACGCCTGGCGTGCCCTCTCTTTTTGTCACCGCTCTCGAGCGGCCCCTACGGAGAGCGGGGCCGGCGAGCCGTTCCTCTCGACTTCTACACCGGATTGGTCGGCTGAGTCTGAGGCTGAGGCTGCGGTTGTTGCTGCGGCGGCGCTGCCTGCATCGGGGCAGTCGTCGGCGGTTGGAACTTGGGAGCCGTCAGCTCGGGCCGTTGTTCTTCGAGCGGGAGCGGCCGGGCCGGATCGTGATACGTCGGCTGCTGCTGACCCGGTCCGTACATCGAGCGGTTGAATTCATCCTCGATCCCGCTCATGCCCTTTTTGAATTCGGTGACCCCTTTGCCAAGGCTCCGCATGACTTCGGGCAATCGCTTGCCGAAGAGCAGCAGCGCGATAAAGGCCACTACCATGAGTTCCGTCGGTGAAAAGGTGAAGAACGCCAAGGTCGGTGACATAACTGGTCCTCTGCTTCCGGACGTTTCGGTCGTCCTCGTTGCGATCCCCGTTCCGACGGCTACTGCCGATCCCACGCGCGTGACAGAACGGAACCAAAGTAAAATAGGCAGCCGAAATCCGAGAGGGAACTTCGCGGGAGGGGCCGGCAAACAACGGCCTGAACATCCTCTTTCCCGCTCTCCACGCCAATTATACCAGCGCGGACGTCCCAGCTTGGATTCGGATGTCCACCCGGTTTGCCCGCTGTGGTGAGCAGGATCGGCGAGCGGAACTCTTCTTGATTGTAGCCCGGCCGCGATTGATGTCAACGCAATTCAAATCGTTGACACCCCGAGGTGGGAGAAATACGATCGAAAGTGGCTTGGCGCTTCTTCAATCCCCTCTCTCTCGACGCGCGGCACTGCCATGAACATCGTGGATATGATCCACCGGATCCGGGACGGCGTTTACGTCACGCAGGCGATCATCGCCCTGTTCGGAGTCTACCTCTTAGTCGTGATGTTGCGACAGCTTGCCAAGAAGCGGTTCGCATCGCGGGCGGCCGCGGCCAAGTTCCTCGACGAGCTCAAAACCCAGCTTAATGAGCGGAACGTCGAGGGGGTCGCCGAGATTTGCGATTCCCCCTCGTATTGGAACAAGGCGGTCCCGCAGCTCGTCCTTGTCGCGCTGCAGAACCCGCACCTCAGTCCGACCAAGCTCCGGCGCTATCTCGGCGAGACATTCGAACGCGAGGTCCTCGCCGATTTCGATTATCGTCAGTCATGGATCTCGACCATCGTGCGGGCCGCCCCCATGCTGGGCCTGTTGGGCACGGTGTTGGCGCTGATTGCCGCCTTCTCCAAGATCGCGGAAATCTCGCAGTCGGGGTCGGATCCGAGCAAGCTGGCCGGCGATATCGGCCACGCCCTGTTGACGACGGCCTTCGGTTTGGCGATCGCCATTCCGCTCACGCTCGCGGGCAACCTGATCCACGTGCGGATCGGCATGTTGCAGGCGTCGGTCCAGCACCAGCTTGGCCAGTTCCTCGAAATGTACGATCAGGCACTGCGTCCGAACAAAGGGAGACCGGAATGACGCGCCGTTCGATCCTTTCGGGCGAGTCGGCCGAAGAGATGTGGGGCACCAAAAAGCGAAAGGTCGACGAGACCGACATCGACGTGACACCCCTCGTCGACTGCGTCTTTCTCCTCTTGAGCTTCTTCATGATGACCTCGCCCATGAAGGGCAACCCGGATCGAAACATTCCCACGGCCTACCACGGCATCGGAGTCGACCCGAACGGCTCAACCGCCATCCGGATTTCCGAGGGGGAGCCCGCCCCGAAGATCATTCTCGATAACCGCGAAAGCACGCTCGACGACGTGCGACCCTACGTCGAGGCGGGAGTTCGCAAAGGGCATATGCTGGTTGTCATCAAGGCCGACCGCAAGGTCCCCTGCGGCCTGGTCCAAAAGGTGGCCAAGGCGGCCACCTCCGTCGAAGGGGTCCAGTTTTCGCTCGGCGTGCAGGACAAGAAACCCCCGCAATGATCGCGTGACGCGATGGCCATTCGATACCACTGTCCCGACTGCGGCCAATATTTGAGCATCGCCAGCCGCCTGGCGGGGCACACGACCAAGTGCCCTACCTGCAAGACCGATCACGTCGTCCCGTCTGCCGACGATCCGGATCGAGCGGCCGCCACCGTCGTTCGCACTTCGGCATGCCCCCCCCCGCGTCCCGCGAAGAAACGCCGCCCAGGCCGGAGCGTACCGCCCCTTCGACACCAGCCGTGCCTGAGGGGCCGTCCTTTCCGGTTTCCTATGCGGTCGATCCGCTCGATGATGACGAGGACGAGGAAGCGCTCGTCATGGGGCGGATGGAGCGGAAGTCGGACGAGCTCGATTTAATTCCCATGGTCGACTGCGTCTTTTTGCTCCTCGTCTTCTACATGATCACGGCAACCTATGCGATGCAGAAGACCATCGAAATGGGGAAGCCGGCCGCCGAGAAGAAGGGAGCTTTGGCGGCGGTCCAGGCGGCCGACGATTCGACTCAAAGTTCGATCGTCGTGCAGATCGACGCCCAAAACCGCATCTCTGTGGACGATGTTCCCCTGGCCAGCGTGGCGGGCCTGGCGGACATCCTGCGGGCCAAGATGAACGGCGATCAGAAGAACGAGCTGGTCGTCGAGGCCGATCCCCGCGCCTTTAACGAAACGATCGTCGCCGTGGTCGACGCTGCGCACGATCTCCAATTCCAGCACGTGCGGATGGCGATGACGTCCGGGGAAAACGACTGACGGCGCGTTACGCTTTGTCGTCGGCTTGATCGAGATCGTCGGGAGGCGGCGTCGCGCCGGGTGCCGCGACTCCTTTGCCCGCTCGCAAGTAACGGCCCCGTTCGCGGGCGTACTCTTGTGCCGAGACGGTCTCTCCCCTCTCGGTCTGATTCTGTTGGGCCTGCTCGAAATACCGTTTCAGAAATGAGACGCACCACCCGCAGCCGGTTCCGGCTCCGCCGCAGGCGCTCAACTGGCTCGGGACGCGCGGCCGGTGCACCCGCAAATGGTTCAGGATTTTGCGCTTGGTGACGTGGAAACAGAGGCAGACTTCGTCGTCGAGCTGCATAAATCAGGGATTAATGGACGCCCGCGCCGGCGGCGTTTCCAGCTTGTGCAAGTGGATCGAGTCGGGCGCGACTTCGAATGTGAGACCGGCTTTCAACAGCACCGTCTTGAGAACTTGCCGCACGGTTGTGTTTTCGAGCTGAAAGGTAATCGGAGTTTGCAACGAATCGTCCAAGTCGACGATCTCATGTCGGTCGCCCCGAATGGGAACGGCCAGCAGCTCTTCCAGGAAAGTGAGCACGTCCTGCAGCGGCACGGGCTTGATTTGTTCAAATCGCACAATGTGCTGGGAGAGCCCGGCCTCGACGTCGACCGCGGGCGTGTTGGCGTTCCCCTTCGCATGGGCCGCCGCGTGATGGCCCGGCCGCGTTGCCACGACCGGCGAGCGGGATGCGATCATCTCGGCGGCGCTCGCCACCGTCGATGACGCCGGTGCCGTCGGCTCAGTTGCGGGTAATTGGTGTTGCGGACGGCTGTCTTTTCCGTCCCCAGGCCCGCCGGCACGAACCGAAGTCAATGGACCGATCGGTTCAGCGGGGCGCCGCGAGTGTTCGCCCGGTTCGCCCGGAACGTTCACATCGAGCGGAAGGCCGTCCGAGATCGCCGCCATGCGGCGGAAAATGCGCGGATCGGTGGTGGCGGACATTTCAGCCACGCTGCCGTCCGCCTTGAGGACCATCATGCGGTCGGTTGAACCCGTGCCAAAACCGTCGGGACCATTCACGTACGGCTCATGCGTGAGAGGCCGCATCGTCGCCGAACCGCCGGCGGCCCAACTCCCCAGATCACGCGTGACGCCCAAAACCATCAGCGTGTTCGACGCACCGTCGTGAATGTCCTCGAGCCGCGTCGTGCGGGAGTTGCCGAAGACCCCCGCACGGGGGTGATCGACGGGAAGATCGGCCGCGTCGTCGCCAACCCCCGCCACGCCGACAAAATGGGTCGCGGGATAGTTTTGCGGGCTGACTCGCTCATCAACCACCGGATTCAAAAACTCGGGGATCTGCTGGCGGACGAAGCGGTCGTTGCGAGAGCTATTCCACGGTTCGAACCAGACGGGGTTGGGACGTTCGGGAAACAGGGAGCTGGCCGCCAACTCAGCCAGCCAGCTCAGCCGCTCATTGGGTTGCAGCGGCTCTTGGCCCGACGTTCCGGCCGGATAGTTCCCGTGGCGTTTGCGGTACTGGCCCAAGAGGTCTCCCAGGCGGGTCAGGCGGCTCGCCGCCGTGACGGGTTGGGGAGCCGCCGGTTTTGCTGCCGCCGGCCGCGGCACCGCGGGCTTGCTTGCGCGTCGCGAGTCTGCCGCCGCTGGCGATTCCTCTTTGGCAACGGTGCTCGGCTTCGGCGAACGAGGCCAAAGCACAAAGGCCAAAGCGACGAAAGCCAGCGCCGCGACGCCGAAGAGGGATGCGGTGACCCACCCCGATTTTCCCGAGAGAAGATTTCCCGGGCGGAGGCCCTTTTCCGGCGGTGACGGAGCGCTGGCAGCCGATTTCTTTTCAGCAGCCCCGGGAGTTGCGGCTGCGGGATTTGCCGCTTTCTTTTCCCGCTTTTTTACGGGATTCGCCGGTTCATTCGGCCGGCGGACCGACACATTTCCGTCGGCATCGAGGCGAACGAGGAGGGGTTGACGACACTCCGGACAGTCGACGGGGCGTCCGACGATGTCGTCGCCGCGAATTTTCAGACTGGCTGAGCAAGCCGGACATTCAAATCGGACAACTTGCATAGACGCACTCTGCCCCGACTCGATTGTAGCGGATCGCAAAAAAAATCGCACGTTGAGCGGTTTCGGGGCTCATTCCGTCATTTTTCCAGGCCGAGCGGCTTTTGTCCCTTCGCCTCTGCCGACTCGCTCGTGGTGACGATCACCGTCTGACGTGGTTCGTCCAAGACGAGTGCCATCTTGGGATACGGTTTCAAAATCGTCCGCAGCGCTTCCGTCGCCGGCACGCTGGAAAGCCGGACCGTTTGCGGCATGTTCTTCGTGTACCCGACAATTTTGAGCGCGCCGCCGTCGATCTCGAATGTGACGCCGATGTCTTCGCCGATCGATGCAAAGGCGTCCGAGAGGGGCGTCCGGCGGAAATCGACGTCGATCTTCGTGGCCAACCGCTCGGCCACCGTCTTCTTTTCCGAGGAACCGCCGCGACCGCGGCCAGTCCTTGATCCAGAAGCCGAGTGAGGTTCGGTCAACGCCAAAAGCATTCCGAGCGAGAGATTGGGCGCGGCTCGTTCCGGAAGGACCGATTCGAACGTCGCCAGGCGCGGCTCTACCGTCGATTGAAGTCCCAAGACAACGGCTTTCCACATTGCCGGCACCCGTCCCACGAGTTTCCGCCGGCCGCTTGTCTGCGGATTGAGAGTTTCCACATCGGCCAGCATCTGCTTGGGAAGCCGGTCGAGACGTCGCTGCACGGCCTCTTCGAGCTGATGCACGCCTACGGTCGGTCGGGTTCGCAAAGCGAGCCGCATGCGGAACGGATCGTCCAATCGAAAGCTCACGACGGCCCCTTCTGTCGCTTCGGGATCGAGCCAGCGGGCCACGCGATGGGCTGTCTCTTGAAGGGCGGTGGGAAAGAACGATTCGCAAAAGCGGTCGAGATCGTCGGGGCGGAAAACGAACGTCAACTGGCAGTCCCGATCGGTTTGCTTGAGCAGTTCCTCGACGCTTTCATCGGTCGGATTCGGCTCGTCGCCGGCGTCGGCCATCTCCTGGGCGGCCGATTGCGGCCCGACGACGAATGTTTTGCCGTCCCGAATTACGAGTGCCCGATTGCCATTGATCCAAGTCGGCAACTTCCCCTTCTCGGCCTTTTGGCCGCCGAACCGTTTCGCGACTTCTTCGGCGGGGACTGTCTCCTTCAGCCAGACCGTCGCGGCCACGTCGGGCGGATCACCGGGCGACCGCAGGACGAGCGAGAACAACACCTCATCAATTTGGCCGGGCGGAAAGAGGCACTTGGCGGCAATTTGCCCTTCAGCCCACGTGGAGAGGGGGCCCAAACAACGCCGTAACTCATCGCCGTGCGGCAGATTCCCTCCGCTTGTGTGGGTGGTGGCATTCCATAATTCGGCCGGCCTCAGATGCACGACAACCCGCACGCCCGCCGGAGCGAGCAACAAACGAATGGGACGGGGACGCCGATCGGGGCACTTCGATGCAGCGGTCGAATTGTGCACTTCTCGGGAGGCAACGTTCCGGGCCGGCGGAATTCCGTTTTTTGAAGATTCCGCTCCGGCGATTCCGGCTGCGGGTCGGTTGCGACTCGTGAAATGGTCCCAGACAAAGAGGAGCGTCACGAGCAGAAGCCCCACCCCGACGGCGACGGGAACGACGTACCACCCCAACCGTCGGCTGCGTTTGGCCGGCGCGATCCCCGGTGGCGTCAGGCCATGCATCGCTCCGCCGGCCCCGAGGGCCGAGAGAGTCTCCAGTCCGCCCTCCGGTGGCACGTCCGGCGACGTCGAATCCCCTGCCTCGCGAGGCTGCCGGCTTTGAAGTTTCGGCTTTGCGCTTTGAGGTTTGTCCGCCGGCGGATCGAGCGGAATCCAGTCCGCCGGGAGCGGAGCGGTCTCTAGCGACTGCGGTGAAGACGTATTCGGCCTGGGCTTCTGTTCGGAAGCTTTCGGCTCGAGCACGATCCTCTGCCGGCAACGCGGGCAGCGGAATCGTTGCCCGGCCTGTCCCCCGTCGGGAATGGCGACGAGCTGTCCGCAATGGGGGCAGGCAAGCGCGTTCATGGTGCCGTGAGCCAGCGGACCATGGTCCGCGTCACAATCGGGGCCGCGTCCTGTTGGACGAAATGGCCCGCATGCGGAATTGTGACCAGAGTGAATTCGTTGTCGATCCAGTTCCAGGTCCCATTGAGAGCGCCGGGTAACAGGGCCACGTCCTTCAGCCCGTGAATCATGAGCACGGGGCATTTAATCTTGGGAAACTCGATCGCCGTCTCTTTGTAAGGTGGACGCGGATAGTTCGCCTTGTAGTAGTTGAGCATTCCCTCCAGGGATGAGCGTTTGAACGCCTCGACGTAGGTCGCCTTGGCCGTCGGATCGTGCACCCAGAACGCCAGCATGGCGACGGGCACCTTCTTTGCCGCGTCGGGCTGCTGGAAGTTGCGGGCGTACGCACTCGCCTTTTGCTGGTCGGGGTTGTGGGCCAGTTCGCGCATCAGGCCGCGCGGATGAGGCAGGTTCAGGATCACGAGGCGATCCATCTTGTCCGGATGCTGCATCGCGTACGTCCAGGCCACCATCCCGCCCCAGTCGTGGCCGACGATGACCGCCTTTTTCGCTTTGAAGTGGTCGACGACCGCGTCAACGTCGGCAACCAGCTTCTCCAGGCGGTAATTCTCGACCCCTTCCGGCTTGTCGCTCAGGTTGTATCCGCGCTGATCGATGGCCACGACGTGGAAGTGCTTGGACAATTCGGGAATCTGCTCGCGCCACGTGTACCAGAAGTCCGGAAAGCCGTGGATCATCACAACCAAGGGGCCGCTCCCCTTTTCGACGTAATGAATCTTGACGCCGCGCGAGTCGACGTAACCGTCCTTACCCAAATCGGCTGGAGCGGTTGGACCGGCCGCGACCGCCGCCGCGGCCATCGAGGCAGCCGGAAGAATTGCCGAAAGCCATTGGAGAGCATTCACGTCGAGTTCCTCTTCGTTGTTGCTGGTGGTCATGGTTGCTGCCGCTTTGGATCGGCCGGTTTCAATGGCCGGCGCCGACGGTCCGTCGTTTTGTGTCAAATCGCACGCCAGCCTTGCGGGCCGCCGCGGTCATTGCCTGAAAGCCCGAGTCGCAAGCTTCCTCGAATTTCATGGTCGTGAAACATTCGACCGCGCACGAGCCGCCGAATTTGATCCGGTCGAGGGCGGCAAAGACAGCCGTGTAATCAACGGAACCGCGACCGGGCATCAACTCGGTCCATTGTGGATACTTGCCCGTGTAATCCTTCAGGTGCGCATGCACAATCCGCCGGGCGAACCGTTTGACGAATCCTGCGGGATCGACACCCATGATGGCCAGATACGACGGGTCGAAATTGACGCCAAAGTTCGGCGAATTGACGTCGTGGAACAACCGGTCGAGCGTATCGGGCGAGTCGTCGACCCATACGGGCCAGATACCGTCGACCGCGAGGGCGACGTGCCGGGCCGCTCCGTAGTCGGCGGCCTGGCGGATGCGGGAAACGGTCATTTTCCAGAAAGTGTCCTGGGGAATTCCCGGAGGATAGCCCCCCATGTGAAATGTGACGACAGGTGCGCCCAGTTCCACTGCCAGATCGATCGTCCCTTCCAAATCGAGACGTTTCGCCGTCGGACTGGCGAGGGAATTGGAGAGAGGAGCATGCGTAATGACGGCTTCGATCCTCAGTCCGAGATTTTCGGCCGTTTGACGGGTGAGCCGTCGCAGCTCGGCGGAGACCGACCGCGGATCGGTCGAGGGGCCATCGGTCCCCGAAACATCGATTCCGGTGTACCCCGTCCGGGCGATTCGCGTGAGACACGGCACGATGGGCATTCGCAGCCGGTCGGTATAACTGTAAGTATAGAAACCGAGCCGCATGATCGGTGGCCGCTCCCGAACTAAGCATAGCCGACCGCGCACCAGGACGCATCTATGCCTGCGATCGTCGTGATGATCCTGCTCGCTGTCAATTTTCCCGTCTATGTGGTGATCGGCAGGCTGGTCTTCGGCAGCGTTGACGAATTTGGAAACGCTCTCGGGTACCTCTTTGACTCCGAATTCTGGATGTGGGCCAGGGGTGAGGGCCCGCAGTACGAGTGGGCGCAACTGCGCTTCTCCGTTTTTTTCGGAGCGAGCGGCCTGGTCCTCTTTGGTGAGTACAAACTCGTGATGTTCGTGATCGAAAAAATGACGGGCACCTGACCGCCGGATCCTCTAAAAAAACGAACTGTTCGCATGCCCGACCACCCATCCAAAATATTTCCCTTCGCTTTGGTGCCGGCGGCCGGCCGAAGCCGTCGCATGGGGGCGCCGAAGCTCCTTTTGGACCTGGGGGGACGAACCGTCATCGCCCGCGTTTTGGCCGCCCTGAGCCAGGCGGGACTCGCAGAGCGGATCGTGGTCCTCCATCCGCAGGACGAGGCGCTTCGGCGTGAGGTCGAGCGACAGGGCGGACGCGCTCTCCTCCCACCGAGCCCGCCACCCGAAATGCGGGACAGTATCGCCTTCGGCCTCCGGCAGGTGGCCCGAGAGATTGTAGAAACCGGCGAGCAAGCCGATCTCGGCTCGCCGTGGCTTTTGATTCCGGCCGATCATCCGGTTGTCCTGGCCGAGACGGTCACGATTCTTCTCGAGGCGGCCCGACGTAACTCCGGTCGGATCGTCCTTCCGACGCACGATGGCCGTCGGGGGCATCCCGCCCTGTTTTGCTGGAAGCATGCCCTCGAAATCGATCAGATCCCGGAGGGAGAAGGCTTCAATTGGATCCTCAAACGCCATGCCGCCGACGTGATCGAGGTTGCCGTGGCAAGCCCGAGCGTGCTGGTCGATCTGGATACGCCGGAGGACTATGAGTGTCTGCGAAAACTGTGGGAAACTGGCTGAAAGATTGCCATTTGCGCTCTCCCGTCGCTCTGGTACGATCCCCCCCGTCTCCTCATCTTTTCCTCAGAATTTGCGTCATCCCGGGCGGATATTCTCCGCTGTCGTTTCGCTTCCATGACAGAGAGTGCGGTTGAAGAGTCGCCCCTGACGGGGACGCTGCGGGTCCGTCCGCAACGCGTCCGAAATACTCAACGCGCCGGGCGACCGCGACGGAAAACCAGCCGTCGCGCCGACCGCCTCGGACGCGACCTGCGATACAGCGCGGGTGACGCCGCCGGTTGCGGCGTGATGGTGGGGACCGGCGAGACCTATCTGCCGGCCTTCGTCCTGGCCGCCGGATTGGGCGAAGTCCTCGCCGGATTGATCGCCAGTGTCCCGCAGCTTGCCGGCGGAATCACGCAATTGATCTCCCCGCGCGGTGTCCGCCTGCTCGGCTCACACCGCCGCTGGGTCGTCACGTGTGCCTCAATCCAGGGACTGAGCTTTGTGCCGCTGGTGTTCGCCGCCTGGCACGGCGGCGTTTCCGCGGGATTGGTCATCGCCGTTGCCGTTTTGTATTGGAGTGCGGGGCTGGCTTCGAGTCCCCCCTGGAACACCTGGATGGGGACGGTCGTTCCGGATCGCGTGCGCTCGCGGTATTTCGCCGGTCGCGCGCGGATCCAGCAGGCGGCCGTGCTGACCGGCTTCCTGGCGGCCGGTGCGGCCATCCAGTTCGGAGCAACCTCTCGGAATGCACTGGCCGGTTTCGGCCTGCTGTTTGCGATTGCCGTGGCCTGCCGGTTCGCTTCGGTCACATTTCTGGCCCGCACGAGCGAACCGGATCCGATGCCCTCGAAAGTGAAGCGGATTCCCCTGCCCGAATTGTTCCGGCGGTTTACCCGTGGAGCCGAGGCCCAAAGGCTCTTGTACCTCTCGCTTGTGCAGGGGGCCGCGTACGTGGCAGCGCCCTATTTTGCACCCTACATGCTGCGCGTGCTCAAGTTCTCTTATGCCGAGTACATGACTCTGATTTCGACGGCCTATCTCGCGAAGGTCGTCTCGCTCTCGCTGTGGGGAAGGGTGGCGGACCGATTTGGCGTGCGGCGGCTGTTGTGGATCGGCGGCATCGGGATCGTGCCCGGTGCGTCCGCCTGGGTGATCTCCGGACAATTCTGGTTCCTGATGTGCGTGCAGGTTTTTTCCGGAACCGTCTGGGCCGCCTACGAACTGGCCGTATTCCTCGTCTGTTTCAACTCGATCCGGACCGAAGAGCGAACCAGCGTTCTGACGGTGTTTAATCTCGCCACAACCACGGCCATGGTGGTGGGGTCGCTGTTGGGAGCCGCGGTGCTCCTCCTCTTCGGAGCGAACTGGCCGATCTATTGCTTCCTGTTTGCCGCCTCGTCGACGTTGCGGTTGGGAACGCTCTTTTTCCTGCGGCGAGTGCCGGCCCGTCTGATCGCTCGGCAAATGAGCGGCCGCACGCGTGTGGCGTTCCCGGCTCGCGGCATTCTCTCGTTCCGCGACGCCCTGGCCACACTCCCGCAAACCGACGGCCCGGCCGCCGAATGGAGCGAGCCGACGGAGCAGCCCCTGCGGCAACCGGCTTGAACGCCTGCGGTGCACTTGCGCGATGGCCTCCGCAGTTGATTAAACTCTCCGCCAGTGGTACACGTGGACGGCGATGAACGTCCCCAGCTCCTGGGCGGCCGAACACGCATTTCTGACGCGTCGCCATTTCTTGCAATTCGGCGCGGCCGGAGCCGCTGCGCTGCCGCTCTTGCCCTGGGCCGTACGGGCCGGCGACGCACCTCGTGCGGAATTTGCCGCCCTGCTCAAGGATTTGCGGTACCTCACGAATGAAGATGACTTCGTCAACATCGAACGCGGCGACCCGATCCCTTCGTCGCTGCCGCCGGAAAAACTCCGCGCAGTCGGCCTGACCCGCGAGAGCTGGAAGCTCGAGGTCGTCTCCGACCCCGCCGCCCCGGCGAAGATCGACAAGCCCCTCACCAAAGAGGCCGGCAACGCCCTCGACTGGGCGGCCCTGATGAAGCTCGCCGAAAAGCACGCCGTCCGGTTCCTGAAGGTGATGACGTGCAATAACATCGGCAATCCCCTCGGCATGGGACTCTGGGAAGGCGTCCCGCTGCGGACCGTGATCTGGCTCACCCGCCCTTCCGGCGACCTGCGGCGGGTCTTTTATTACGGCTACCACAACGACGATCCCAAGCAGCGATTCCAGAGTTCGCTCCCCATCGGCCGCGTCCTGGAGGATCCGCCCGGCGAGTATCCCGTCCTTTTGTGCTACAAGGTGAACGGCGAATATCTCACCGGACACCGCGGCGGCCCGGTGCGAATGCTCGTTCCCGACGCCTACGGATTTAAGTCGGTCAAGTGGCTCAAGCGGGTCGTCCTCAGCAACGGCCCCTTCGCCAACGACACGTACGCCGGCGCGAACAACGACATCGATAGCACGATGAAGACCTTCGCCCGTTTCCTGTCATCTCCCACCACCGTCAAAGCCGGGCAAGCCTTACCGATCACGGGGATGGCTCAGGTCGGCATGTCGGGACTGTCGAAGGTCCAGTGCTGGCTGACACCGCGGGATAAGGCCCTGCCGACCGACGACCCGTATTTCACGTCCGCCGATTGGAAGGATGCACAGCTTCTCGCCCCGCCGGCCCCCGGCCATTGGGGCGGCGCCTTCAAGGACGGAAAACTCCCCGCCGACGTGATGAATTTTTCCGCCGACGGGCGCCCAAAAAAGTGGCCCCTGCGGTACGCGCTGGCCCACTGGGCCCTGCTGCTACCCGGCGTGCCGGTGGGCAAGTACGACCTGCGTTGCCGCACCATCGACGCCAACGGCGTGGCCCAGCCGATGCCCCGCCCCTTCCCGAAATCGGGGCGCAACGCGATCGAGAAAGTCGAGCTGGAAGTGACCTGAGGCCGCGGCTACCCGCGGTCGGTCGGCGGAGTCCCACGGAGCCGCTGAATGATCCGTTCGACGTGGTCCAGGATCACCAGGATGGCCACCGTCACGATGGAAATGGCGATGGCCTCGGCGTCCTTCCCGGAGCCAATCAAGGCCCCCGTCGCCGCCAGGATCCACACGACGGCCGCCGTTGTCACGCCGCGGATCGAATCGCCGTGGGCCATGATCACGCCCGCACCGAGAAACCCGATCCCTGTGACGACCTGTCCCAACACGCGGGAGGCGTCTCCCTTGCTGCCGTCAACTGCTGACAGCACGACTCCCAATCGCACAAACAGGGCCGTTCCCAGGCAGATCAGCACGCAGGTCCGCATGCCGGTCGGCTTGCCGCGCAACTCGCGCTCGAGCCCCACCAGGCAGCCGCACAATAGCGACACCGCGACCCGCATTAAGAAGTCGATGAAATGCTGATCGATCCAACCTGCATTCATCGCGCAAAACCGGCCTAAAAAAAGAGAGCCACCCCCGCCCCTGCACCGGCTTCCCCTCCCCGACGCGGCGCCGAGGGAGGTCCTCCGGAGCGAGCCGACCCCACTACCTCTGGTGCTGCATCTGCATGCGGTAGTACTGCTGCCGCGATTTCTCCAACTCGGCAAAGTACGGCCGCACCTCTTCATAGCCGAAGGTCCGCGAGACCAGCTCGGCATTCGGGCTCAGCACGACCGTGCAAGGAATCGGCTTGGCCTTCAAGATCTCGGCCAGCCGCTTGTCCCGGTCGGTGTTCAGGTGGACCGGAATGAAGTTCGACGAAACGTACGCGGCCAGGCTGGGATTGGTCAGCGTCTTGGTATCCAGCTCGCGGCAATAGTGGCACCAGTCGGCCCCGAAGACGATCAACATCGGCCGCCCCGTCGCCACCGAGACTTGATGCGCCTCGTAAAGATCGTGGAACCAGGCGATTCCGTGATTCGACTGGCTCGTGCCGGCCATCGGCTGGGCATCGCCCCGCGTTTGGCGGGCGGTCAAAATCAAAAACGCCACCAGGATCAACAGCCCGCAGGCTCCGAACAGCCCCACGGTTTGAAGTCGACGCCAATTTCCAAAGTGTGTGCCAACCCGGGTCATGGAAATCCGCTCCAGCGTGTGTCGTGGAAAGAATGTTCGCGGGTCGAACTTGCGCAGAACGTCGCCGCAAAGGTCTTATCGACTTGCCGAACACAACGCCTGAAGGGGTTTTTCCGGTTCTGAGGGATTTGGGTAGGCCGCCGGGGCGGTAAATTTTCTGTGGTTTGGGCATTTTTCTGTTTTTTCTGCGGCGTAAAAAAAGGGGCCCCCCACCAGCTTTGCACAAAAACTGCCAAGTCGGCAGGAATTCGCAGTGGTTTTTGTGCAGCGGGGTTTGCGGCGGGGAGTTTTTGTGCATGGCGTCCAGCCCGAAGAAAACGCACGGCAGCCGCTATCCATTCCACCCAAAGCGCCGGGAGCTTCTAATATGAAGACTCCCTTCGCTTCAGTGGAATTGGCGAAATTGCAACTAACTAATGTAAAAAACTGGCCGTGGCCCGCACAGAGTGCCGATCCATCCCTTGCGACAACGCCCATCCCGTTGTCCGCAAGGGATATCACCCATGCGGTATTTTCTTATAGCGTGCGGCACATTTTGTGCGTTCGCTGCGGGTTGTTGCGCACCGTGTTACGGGCCGTATGGATGCCGCCCGTGCGGTCCATGCTACGGACGCCCCATCTATTGCTGTCCGCAGCCCGCGCCATATTTTGTGGCACCCCCGGCATGGCAGCCCACTTGTCAGCCAGCATGCCAGCCAAGCGCTCCGTGCGAATGCGGGCAGGTGTACCACGTCCGCATCTGTGGCGATCAAGTCGTTCCACTGAATTCGCCGCGAGATCGCTCGACATCATATCAGCCGGGCCAGTCTCATTCGTCACAGTCTCCGTCCTCCATGCCGTGTTTCGATTTGTATTACTGCATCGGGCAGGACGGAAAACCGATAACGCGGTCGTTCGATCCGGTAAGCATTGGAGGTCCAGGACCGCCCCCACCGTAGCGAGAAGGGGATGACGCCATGGACCGCGTTGATGCGCTAGAGAAGCTGTACATCTACCGCTTCGAGGCCGGAAAAAACATCCTGTACCACGGCGGACTGTCGAGCTGGTACACCGAGATCGACTCGTACATCACTCTCGGGGTTCTGCTTCTCTCCGCTGTGGCTTTCGGATTCGCTTTCATCGGTGCCCTGAAAGGGGAATTCCCTTTCAAAAAATTTGCAGCCGGGTGGTGGGCAGTTTGCATTGCTTCCATCCCGACCATACTTGCATTTGTCCTGGTGTTTTGGAACCCGAGCCGATTGGCACTGGAACACGGCGAAGCGTTTACTCATTGGCAGGATGTACGTGAGCGCGACGCGCATCTGCAGAATGCTGTCGTCGGCTTGAAGAACAACCAGCCGCTTCCAGAATGTTTAATCGCTGAACTGGATGCACTTGATTCCAGCGTCGTCCGGGTTGAGACGACTGAACCGCGCGAGCGATACAACGACTTTTTAACGCAATGCTATCGCGATGAAATTCAGCAGATCTTCAATACGCCGGATTACGAAGCGGTCGAACAAATGAAGAAAACAGACCCCAAAACATGGGCGCGATTGAAGTACCTATTCAACCCGGACGAAGAGACGCTTAATCGCCTGAGAGGGGACCGAGGCAAAACCGCGAGTCAATCGCGTGCCAAATCCACGCCCTCTGCGCATTGAGTCGCCGGAGGGCGACCTTCGATTTTCTTCCGGCCGTTCGGCAGTCCTAAAGTGCTCTCCGCGATTTCCAAGACGAGCACCGCAATTACACCGAGAGTGGACAAGTAGATCACGGCAGGCCAAGAGTTTGCTGGACCAATTTTTGCGCATACCCAATTGAGACGCCCTCGGTCAGAGTGACGAATGAAAGCACAATCATTCGAGCGGATTTGAAGCCAGTCATCGGCAGTCCTCCTCTGGGGTTACGCATAAGGTGCGCGTCACAGTTTACGTCCACACGCTACGCGATGCCATGCGTGGTCTGATACTCATTCCGCCGTTGATTAGGCGATCGTCGCCTGATACGTCGCCAGCGAGCAGAAGTCCGGTCGCACGCCGAATTCGTGCATCGCCTGAATCAAGCAGCAGATGTTGTGCGCCAGAACTTTGCACAGCGCCTCATTCTTCATGGCCACGGTCGTTTTGCTGCGGACCGAGTCGCCAAACTTGGCCTTAATCATGCTGTTGGCCGTCTCGATATTCGATCGCTTGTGGTAGCTCGCCATAAATTCGTCGCGGTACAGGCTGAAGAAATGGAGCGCCTTGGCGTAGAGTCCGCCGACGCCGCCAGTCGCGTTTGACCGGAAGGGAATGTAAGCCTTTGCCCCGTGCATGGCGATCGCCTGAAGGTTCCGCTCGCTGGAATACTGGTTGTCGGCCGACACTTCCGAGACTTTGAAATTCTTGGCGGTCGTGTCGAGCAATGACGGAAGGATGGGGCTGTCGTTCGTGTTTCGCTCATGGATTTCAGCGGCGGTCACGACGTGCGTGACAACCCCGACCATCAGGTGAACTTTCACCCAATCATGCTCTTTCCGTTCGGCCCCGTACTTGTGGTCAAACCAGCGGTGAAACCGGCTGGTCGTGAATCCGGTCGAATCGGCCGCGAAGTCTTGCTCGATGGCGGCCAGCGGCATTGCGCTCCGCTCGATCAGCTGCGTTAGGATCGGCGTCAACGCTTCGTTGTCCAGGTGATTCAGAATCGAATTGAAGTGGGGGACGTGCTGAATGAAACCTTTGTCGTGTGCGTCCTTCAGGTCGCACATGAAGCGACGGGCCGAGAGGGTCGAGAACACTTTGAAGCAAGCGGAGAAAACGGCATCCTTCGCCGCGATGCGCGGCCGTCCGGTCGCCTTGGCCGGCGGCTCTTGAACACTTTTGCACAACGCCGCGAGCAACTGCTGGAACAGATCCTTTTCCGAGACTTGGGCGCGATTGTATTGCGGCCACGATTGCCCGTAGGTCTTGCGCTCGACGGATTCCGTGACGGTCACGCTCTGCGTAACCACCTCGGTCCCGTCGTCGAACAACTCACGCTGACGCACGATTTCGACTGCCATCAAGTGCTTGCATTTCGAACCCCGTAGGGCGTAGTCGGGACAGGAGCACGACGGACATTGCTCATCGACACAAACGGTGTACTTCGTGCCGTCGCCCGACTGCGAGGGGACGATCCAATTCTTGCCGCGCTGCACGATCTTCGCTGTAGCCGCCAAGATCATTCCGCGTTGTTCACGATCCAGCAATTTCCAGTCGGCCATGATTCCGCTCCCAAGTGTCGATTGCCTCAACACCTTTATTGTAGTAAAACTATTACTACAGTCAATGGCCGGGACTAGAATTCTGGAAAAATATTGCTACAAATACTCACATGCCAAGACCCCCGAAAGATCCGAGCCAGCGGAAGAGCGTTGATCTACGCATCCCGGTCACGGAAGCACAAAAGCAGCTTGTCGCGGACGCGATGGCGGTAGACGGGCGGGAGTTCGCCAGTTGGGCACGCGATCTTATCCTCGACAGAGCCCAAAGCATCCTCGACACCCCGCTTGGAAAAACAGGAAAGAAAAAGCGGCAGTAATTTGCGAACGGAATCCTGTAGACTTAGGTTCACTAAGTCTCATCTAAACAAGGATTTGTGGCGTTGCTCGTTACTTCAGATTGCCCGTGAGTGTTCACGAGCACCGGCGAGTGCCACGCAGCACCACGGAATGACAAGGAGTGCCATTCAGTGCTAACAACCAACGGATATTGGAGTTACGATGGCCGCCAATCCGTTCCGACCAAATGCGATTGTCGTTCCAGGCATGTTTGCCGGCAGACTCGACGAAATAGGGCTTATTGATCGAGGGTTGGAACAAACGAAGAGCGGGAACCCGTGGAATTTTCTTCTCCATGGCGAGCGCGGAATCGGCAAATCTTCGCTGCTGCTCTATGCCAACTTGTGGGCCTCTCGCGGTCACGATCCAGTTGCACCACCGGACGACGACGAATATCGATTCTGTTTCGTGGTCTTGAATGTGGAACTGGATCGACTGACCGACAAAGCAATGCTCGTTCAGAAAATTGGACGATCACTGAGGCAAGAATTGGAGCGTCACGACAAATTACGATCGCTTTTGCAAGAGGGCTGGGAATTCTTCAAGCGGTGGGATTTAGGCGGATTCAGTTACACCGAGAAACTGTCCGAATTGCTTGTCGAGGATTTGTGCGAGACGCTCGTAAAGGCCGACGAACGGCTCAAATCAAACATCGATGGAATTTTGATCCTGATTGACGAAGCCGATAAAGGCGCGGCCGCTTGCGATCTTGGCGCGTTTCTGAAAGTGACCACAGAGCGATTGACGAAACGCAATTGCAAAAGAATTGCGTTTGGAGTCTCTGGCCTTAGCCAAGTGCTTTCCTGCTTAAAAGCCAGTCATGAGTCATCGCTAAGAATTCTCAATGTTCTTGAACTGAAGCCGCTCGACTTCGAGGAACGCAAGGGGGTTGTTCGCAAGGGGCTTCAAGTGGCTAATCGCGACGCTCCCCAAGACAAGAGAATAACGATTGAGCCGGACGCAGAGGATTACATCGCTCGCTATTCGGAAGGTTATCCGCATTTCCTCCAGCAATACGCCTACTCTGCGTTTGAAACGGACAACGACGGAACAATAAGCCTGAAGGATGTGACCCACGGAATGCACAAGGAAAACGGCGCCCTGGCGCAATTCAGGCGCGCTATTTTGAAGAAATGTACTTAGACCAGATTCGATCCGAGGATTATCGTAAGGTCCTGCGAGTGATGGCCCAACACCCGGAAACATGGGTCAAGCGGCAGGACATCAAAAAGGCTACCGGATTGGCGGATTCAACCCTTGGCAACGCTCTATCCGCGATGAAAACAAAGGAAATCATTATCCCGCAGCGCGGACAGCGGGGAGTGTTCCGGCTAGCAACCAACTCATTCGGCGCGTGGATCCGCGCTCAGGGCAGCCAAGACGACTCCGCCGGTTGCGCGAAGCAATTCTGATCCGCGCTAGTTTACGAGTTTTTGTGCAGACCACTTTTGGCAGTCGAGTTTTTGTGCAGACGTGAGTTTTTGTGCAAAGCTGCCCCCCACCACAGAAAAATCCCGGCCCCCGCGCTGCAGGATTCTTGAACAAACCCCAATCCGCATCAATCGCACTCTTTTCCCATTTTCGGCGACAATCTGTTAGTCCGAACTTTAAGTCACCAAACGACTTGCAACTCGTCTTTTACAGGAGCTGTAAAACTGATCGTGAACGACTCGCGGCCCCCGCGCATAATGAAGCCAGTCGAGGGTCGGCAGCCGGCATGCAGGCGAGAGATTTCGTGTGGGGGGCCTACCAGCCCCAAGGGGGCGAGATCCTAAAGGCCGGGTTTGGAGCAAAGCGTAGGCCCGGGATTGAGGGAGCCACGAATTCACGAAGAGGCCTGAAGGGCCGTGATCGCGTTCCGCCGTGAAGAACTCTCAGCGGCGAGTCTGGCGGCCAAATCGTGGGGCGAGCTGCCAGCTTGCCCTGGGAAGCTCAGGTTTCAATTTAACACGGGCAAGCTAGCAGCTCGCCCCACGAAGCTTCGCCGCAACCGTCTAATGTGAATTCCGAACGTTCGATTCCAAAAACACGAACCGCGCAGAACCCAATCCGCATGTCGCCGTCACGTTCCCCCTGATCTCTCGTAATACGAATCAACGGCCGGCTGCCGGGTGAAATTGGGGCCGGCTTCGTCGTCGGCCCCGACGTAGTGGTACGACCACTTTGAATTGGCATACACGACTGGTGCCTTTTAGCCGCGAAACTCTCTGTTGAGGGTGCCAATTGCCGTTGGACGGTGTAGTAGCGAAAGGGGAATTCGACCTGCCGGCAACCGCGGCAGGAAACGATGTGGCGGCGGCGGTCATATTCGAGGCCGAGGCGTTTGAACTCTTTGCCGACTCGTGCGTTGGCCGCCTTGCGGCCGACGAGTTTGATATTCCTCAGATCAAGATGCCCTGCGAACACACCCTCCGGCCGCAACCACGCAGCGGCCCGCGCGATCAAATCCAGCTTATCCCCCACATAATGCAGCCCGTGCACGCAGGTGATGAGATCGAAAGCTCGCGAAGGCCTCCAATCGTGAGCGGAAGCCGCTGTCAGCGTCAGATTGCCAATCCCCGCCGGCACGGCGGCAAACATGTCGACGAGATCGACCCCAACCAGGGCAACCCGATCCGCCAGTCCGAGATCCCGCAAGCACTCCGCAGCCTGAATCAACGCCCGCCCCGACCCACAGCAGAGATCGAGCCACGCCACCGCCTCCGAAGTTTCCAGCCTTTCGACGAGAAATTGAATCACATCGAAACCGAGGTCGGCCGCATAACTATTCGTGCCGCGAATCTCGCGCTCCCGGTTCATCCGACAGTTGGCGACCGTCGGTGAATTCTCCAACGTCGGCAAATCGATGAGCGATCGCGACATGAGTTCAGCGGATCTCCGCTCATTGGGACGAGGGCAAACTATAGCTCGCCGCTCTGATCGCTTCAGAGTCACTTCCGATCGGGAATTGCGGTGGTTCGACGTCCGATTGTGGCAACCCCTCATCAGTAGGATTACGATCGGATTCAACAACCTCTGTCGAGATCGACTCGAAATCCAACCTCGATGACCTCCGTTAAATCTTTCGTTGACATTCTCGCATGGAACAAGACGAGACCGAACGTATTTTTCGGCAAATCCTCGCAGATTCTCCCAACGACGCGCGTACAATCGGCCACTTAGCCGTTCACATGTGCTACGGTCGGAAGGACTACGACGAGGCCGAACGGCTCTACCGAAGAGCCTTTGAAGTTGCTCCCAACAACGCCAAAACAGTCTGCGACCTGGCGCGTTTTTTGGCTCGGACCGGAAGGAATGCCGGCGAGGCCGAACGTCTGTTTCGGCGGGCTCTCGAACTCGAACCCAACGACGCCCGGATCAACTGCGCATTCGCGTATTTGAAACATGACCGGAAAAACTATGACGAGGCGGAGCACCTCTTTCAGCGCGCGTTCGAGCTTGCCCCAAACGATGTGCATATCAACTTCGGGTCGGCCGTTTTCTTTCACCATGCACGCCAGGACTACGCTGCCGCCGAATCGTTCTATCGCAAGGTCGTCGAACTCGAGCCAACCGATGCGTATTACAACCGCCAATTGGCTCAGTTCCTGTGGAACGTGCGGAAGGATTTTCAGGGAGCGGAATATTTCTACCGTGCGAGCATCGACCTCGATCCCGAAGACCCGGAAACGACCGACAATTACGTCTCTCTTCTTCTCGAAAATGGCAGCACGACCGAGGCGGCGGCGGTTGTCGATCGCGCCTGGGCGTTCAACAGTGACCGCTGCAACGAGCGCGGGTTGGCGGTAGCCAGGCGCGGCCATCCTCACGAGGCAAATCGAGCGCGACGTGATAGGGAGCGGGAGTCCGGTCGAGTGGGGTTGGTAGAACTCGGGGGGCGATTAGCCGCTGGGGACGGCGGACCGTCGCCGGGCGCGTCGCTGGCGTTTTCGGGCGGCAGCGGCATGCGATTCTTGGACACGCTGCCTGACGCGGGCTTCCGGATGGTTTTGGATCCAGCGATCGGGCAGAAGCGATTCCAGTTCGGCCGGCGTCGCGGTGCGGATCCGGCGGAAGACATCCAGCAAGTACGCCTGCACGTCGATGTTGTGCCGCTTGCAGGTCATCGTCAGCGTATAGAAGACGGCCGCCGTCTCGCCGGCGTGTTCGTTGCCGAAAAACAGCCAGGCCTTTTTGCCCATGACCGGACCTTTGATCATGGCTTCGGTCCGATTGTTGTCGATCGGGATTCGGCCGTCTTCCAGAAATCGCTCGAAGGCTTCCCAGCGATTGCGGAGGTAGTTGATCCCGGCGCGAAGCGGCGATTTGGGCAACTCGTCTTGATCCCGCGCATCAAGCCAGGCCTTGATCCCCGTTACGATCGGCCGGGACTCGGCCTGACGCAACACCAGGCGCTCGTCGTCCGTCATGTCCCGGGCGCGATCTTCGATGTCGTACAGCTTTTGAATCTCCCCCAAGATCCAGGCCGCTTGCGGATGAGGTCCCGCCTCGATCAACGGCTCGAATTTGCGACGGGCGTGAGCCCAGCAACCCACAGCGATGATGCGATTTTTTGAAGCGGCAGCAATCAACTCGTAGCAGATGTAGGCGTCCGACTGGAGGTAGCCTTTGTAGTTCCCCACGATCCGACGAACATTCTCTTCGTCCTTGTGCGAGGCAAAGGCGAAGCACACATAAGGGTGGGCGGCGTCTCCGTACTGGGCGTACAGGTAGGCGCTGCGCGTGCGGCCGAGTTCGGGGCAGAGGATGTCACATGGCGTCTCATCGATGCCCTGCACCCAGGATTGCGTCGTCCGTTCTCGCATCAGCTCGACCAACGGCAGCGCGATGCCGGCCAAGCCCCGCATCCAACGCCACTGCGTCGCGCGGTGAATGGAGAAACCGACTCGCGCCAGAATGTCCTCTTCCCGGTAATACGGAATGTGATCGGCGAAACGACTGGCTGCCAGGTAGGCCAGAAACGCCACTCCCAAATAGCAGCGATCGATGAGCGGCTCGGGCGCGGACGCCGCCACCAAGCGGCCCTGGCCGGTCGCCTCATCCTCCCAGGCGATGACTTCTTCATAGTGCTCCAGCACCCGCACCCGTGCCTCTTGCAGTTCCACTTCTTCCCGAACGAAACGGAAGAAACGCTTCGCCCGAGGGTTATTCCACAATTCCGGCGGAACGTCCCGCTCGTCGAGCCGATGCAGGACCTTTTCACGCGGAATCGAGGCGTCCAGGACTCGCTTTTGCCGGCCTTGGGACGTACGTCGCGTTGGGCCCGCAGCCGTTGCGGCGAGCAACTCACTCGCGGACGGCCTGCCTTCCATGACGAGCATGCCGCGATTCATCGCGGAGGCTTCCGCGGCGGCTTGACCTGCCGCATCTTCTCCGTGGCCGGGCTCGAATCGTTCTCGACGCGAGCCGAACAATTGTCGTTTCAGGCTGGCCAGGTCCCGGTTGAGTTGCTCGATTCGTGCTTCGAGTCGCTCAATGGCTTCCGCCTGCCGAAGGATGATGGCATGGCAAGCCGGAAGATTGTCGGGGAGTTCCACGGGCGTGGAGACCATCGCCATGCCTCCTTGCATGCGTGATCTGCTCGGTCAGCAAGGCCCCGATTATCGCGATCCGGCTGAAGCGGGAAAGCTCAAAATCCGTCGCCACGCCTGGCCGTCGATTCGGTGGGAAATCGCCGAAAACGGAGCCGTTGCCGTGCCGACGTCAGGTCAATCCCTTCCAGCATCAGCGACAACTGGGCCGTACTCAATTCCAAACCGGGTCGCTCCTCCCCGGCAACGGCCGGCGGCCTTTGAAAACTTCCACGCGCCAATCGCTTGTACCTCGTGTCACAAAACGCCCTTTCCGATTGCATCACGGGACTGGTTGGCAAGCGACCGGTGCTTTCGCCTGACATAAACGAGGTGCTTTTAGTCTAGCCTTTCCGAGCCTTGGGAGTGACCAACTCGGGATTTCGTTGGGCCGTGTACGAGTTGGATTGGACCTTAAGCTTTTCGAGGCGTTTCAGCTCATCCTTGTCCGCCCAAACGATCCAGTGCTTTCCCGAGCGTGTCTTGCGTGAATGGACCCAGCCTTGTGTTGTCCAGTAATAGACCTTGGGGATGGGTGCCTCCAGTCGCGCAGCCAGGTCGCGGATCCACCACTCATCGAGGCCGAGCAGATCGTCGCGATAGAGTTCTCCCATCAAGCCTAGCCGCTGCATGAGGGGGAACAGGGCGCCAACAGTGAAGGCGCCCGGCGGCGCGGTGGTACGAAGCCTTCCTGGTTCAACCGTTCGACGATCGCCGGTACGCTCTTGCCTTCTTGATGCAGCGTCTTGATACTCGCGATCAGCAGGTCGTAATCGCGCAGTTGCGTGTAGCGGCCCACCGGACGGACTATTTGATGCTGGCTCGTAAAGCCACCGTGCCAACGAATCGAAACGTCCACATGCTCGCTGTTCTGTTCGACATGCACCACCACCTGATCGACAAGGCAACGCACGATGGCCTTCCGATCTTCGGGAGTCGTATGCGGCGCATTCCAAAGTGCAGACATGTTCTGGGTTGCGGCTCGGATGCGCTCGGCGTCAGAGTCGCTCAAGCTCGCTGGCGTCGATACCAGGAAGCGGTCATATTCTTCGCGGAGCTGACGCTGCTGACATAACGAATCTTCCCAACGCCGTTCGAGCGTCCGCGCCACCAGGCGGTTCTCCGGTTCGACGCTCTGATACTGACGCTCGGCGCGCTCTGACTCGTACTGGGCTCGCGCTAGACGCTGCCGCCAATGTTGGTGAAGGCGATCGCGTTCTTGTTGGATCTGGGCCGCTGCTTGCAGACTCAAGTCAAGTGCGGCCGGCTCCAGGGCGCGGAGCACTTGTTGGGCGACCAACTCGTCCACCGGCGGCGCTTTCAGCCCAAAGCAAGGCTGTTCGCGATCTTCAAAATAATGGGTGTCGCACCAGTAGTGCGCTTCTTCCTCTTCTCGGGATGGTAGCCGACGTTCATGCGATGCCCGCAACTACCGCAAACGATCAGCCCGCTCAGCAATGCCCTGCCGGCACGAGCCGCGCCTTGAGAGCCCGGAAAGGAGCGGTTCTCGCTGAGGCGCCGCTGGTTCGCCAAGTACTGTTCCCAACTAATGTACGCGGGCATGCGTCCTTGGATCAGCACGCGGATTTCACCGGGGGACAAGAACCACTTGCCGCCGTCAACCTTACCAGAGGCCGGGTTCTTGCGACCGGGCCGGTGGAATCCGTAAGCGTAGGCGCCGGCGTAGAACGGATGACGCAGTATTGCTAAAACGCGGTTATGCGTGGGACGACGCCATTCCAACTGGCCGCGTTTCGGCCCGCGCAAGGAGCGATAGCCGAATTGAACGTTGTTCTGCTTGAGATAGCAGAAGACCCGCCACACCGTCCCAAATTCCTCGAATTTGTCGAATACCAACTGGACGACGCCGCGAGCCTGTTCGTCCGGTTCCTGCGTGACTTCACCCGACGGCGACTTGACGTAGCCGATCGGCACGTGCAGGAACAATTCCCCACGTGCCGCCTTGTTGTCGCGGCCACGCTCCAACCGATTGCGCAACGTGATCAATTCGTACTCGCTCATGGCCCCTTTCATTCCCAACAGGAGCCTGTCGTTGCTGTCGTTCGCATCGTAGACGCCATCCTGGTCGTACAACAGGGTGTCGAACAAGGCACACACTTCCACCAAGTGGTGCCAGTCCTTGCACGATCGCGCCAGGCGACTCAATTCTAATCCCAACACCAATCCCACGTGGTCGAGAGTCACTTCCGTCAGCAGTCGCTGAAAGCCCGCGCGATTCTCGGAAAACTTCCCGCTCAGTCCCTGGTCCTCGTCGATCACAAGCACGCGATCAGCGGGCCAACCGAACTGCTGCGCCAATTCGGCCAGCGCGTATTGCCGCTCCCGTGACTCGCGGTTCTCCGAGACCTGATGCGGCGACGACTGGCGGATGTAAACGACTGCCAATCGCTGCCAATGACGATCCCGAATCTTCGATGATGGTCGCCATAACGACGATGTCGCTGGACCTTGCTTCGTTGGGATTTTCTTCGCCGCCGTTGCCCGCTCTTTCGAAGCGGCTGATTCAAGGCGCTCAACGTTCATCGTCCGCCTCCTTTTCGGGAGACGGCACGATCTGCCGACCTACGACGCACGCCAGGATTCGCAGCGCCTGCCGCCGCTTCTCCGGTGCTAGCTCGGTCCAGAGCTGCTCGAGAGGAACGACTCCCTCTGCCGCAGGGCGGGGGGGGACGCATGGACTTCCTTTTCCGGACATGACTCACCTCCTTGGGCCGGATTGATGCGAGATTCCCACCATTCGGCAAGCTTCAGCAATGCCGACATGCTGATTATGGGTGCGCCGCCCGATTCCTGTGAAGACGAAGATTTGGGTGTCTTCTGCTTCGAGCTTCTTGTACCAAATGCAAAAACCTGACCCGTCCCAATACAGGATCTTCATCAAGTCCTGGCGGCGATTGAGAAACACGAACAGATGGCCCGAGACCGGTTCCTGTCGGAGCACCCCTTCCGTCAGCAGGATCAGTCCTCGAAAGCTCTTGCGCATGTCGGTCGCGTCCCGGGCGAGGTACAGCTTGGTCTGGGCGGAAATGGCGATCATGTCATTCCTCCCCGGAGGAACCCGCCGAGATGTCGAGCACGGCCAGAATCCGCTTGAACGCGACCGGGTCGAAACTCGCCGGAACGCGAACGACATGGCCACGCGGATGAACGATCTCGATCGGGGCTCCGACGGTAAAGGGAAGAGCGATGGGAAGGAAAGGAGAGGTATCCCCCTGGCCGCCGCGATCACGGCCCGAGTCCGCCGCCACGCCGTCCCCCGACGCTCGGGCTCGGTGCCGACCGCGCTGACGCAGGGTTCGTCGCCACCAATAGAACCGGTGTTCGGAAATCCCCTCCTGGGCACAGAACCGCTTCGTTCCCAGGCCACTGGCTTCCTGCCGCCGAATCGCCTCCCGCCAATACCTCTCCTTCGCCGCATCGCGTGATTTCGCCATCTCCGCACCCCGCGCCGTTTTGGTGAATTCCTGAAAGCCCACGCCTCCAGGTTATCACCCGACACAAGATGCGCCGGTTGCAACGGTCACGTTCAACAAGGGGACGAATTCGCAACTCGAAGCGATCACCGTCCTGTATCAGGGGCTGATATTTCGATTGAGAGAACAGGATGATCACATTCTACTGCGATATCTGAAGTCACTGATGGCAGCCGGCTTCAAGCGTTATTCCGGAAACTTGGACAGTCACATCGCGGCATTGTCCGCGCCGCTGCCCGAGAGCGATCAAGCTCTGCACCGTGCTTTGGCCTCTGCCATTCTCGACGCCCAAAAGGTGGGAGATCTGGAAGTGGTCGAACGATGGAGGGAGATTGAATGGCCGCCAGTGGGCTCGTGAGCCCGGCGGCGTCGACATGAATCCTAAAGCCTCACGACGGATTGAGCGGCTGGCTTCGTCCGGCAACGACGAGCATACGCGGCGTCTACGCCTGCGATCCTAACGAGGGAGCGATCCCAGCCAGCCCAGTAGATTTGCCACGGATCGAAAGAGTCTGTCGACGCCAACCGCGGCAAGAGCCGATTTTACCTCTTGCGTGTCGAAGTCCTTGGTGTTGTCCGTCAAAAGTGCTTTCGCGGCTCCAGGGAAGCGGCTGGCGTGGTCCAGGATTGCAGAGAGGATGAGATTGTCCGTCGGATCGGCGATGAGACTCGAGCTGATCGCATTACGAATGATGGCGGTCGTTTCAGGGATCGGTTCCAGAACCTCTGCCGCGCGTTCGACGACCTGAAACAGTCGAGCTTGCACGTCGTTTAACAACTGATCGTTGGCAATTCGACTTTCTTCGAGTCGTCGGAGCAAGGTGCCTGCGTTCGCGGACGTGGTGTCTCGCCGTAATTGCCCGATCTGCTTGTCGAGTTCCGATCGGAAACTGTGTCGTCGCTTCCGCTCGTCTTCAAAGGCCGAAAACGACTCCATATAGCAGCCGGAGGGAATCGCGACGCGAACGCTAGCCGAGACGGCGTCGAGAAGGTCGTCGCCCTGGGCCTCGCGTCCCATGGCGACACTCATCAGGAAATTGGTCTCGACGTATACGATGACGTCCACGTCAGGCTCCCAGAGCCTGCGTCGTCCCTCCGGCGAGTTTTTCGAGAAGGCCGGCCCGATCGAGCTCATTGGAGCCTGGCGGATGCTCGGATTTCCAGTGGTATGCCAGATCCCGCAGCCAGGCCTCGACAAGCGTCAGGAGGTACGACTCAAAGACCCGCTTTTTGGGAAACTCAGGGTCGTAATGTTCGAGAACTTGCCGCGTGTCGAGCTGAACAATCGGCTCTCCGAGGTTGTCTCCCTCGGGCCTGAATAAGCGGATGTCGTTGGGATCGATCGCCAAAACGAAAGCAGGTTGTTGGGCGGATTTGGCCAGTTGCGCGGGGAGGATCGTCGCCCATCGATCGACCGGGTGTGCCTTCACTTCCACAAGGGCGACAACATCATTTTCCCTGTTGACGATCATGGCATCAAACCCGTTTTCCCGAGCCGGTGCCATGGCCATTTCTCCTTCTCTCAAGACTGCAGACCTGTTTTTGGATCAGAATGGTCGTCTGACCACAGACGATCGCCCAAAACGCGTTCGGCCAGAGTTTCCGACCCTTTGCCAAGCGCCGACCGGAACCACCCGAGAATCAGCCCGTCTATTGTATCTCTTTTATCGGCGACGCGAGTTGTCAAAGGCGAACAATTCAATCACGCGGCCGGCGGTTGAAGCAGCCGGAGCGGTCGGCCAATTCTTGGGCAACGGGATGCGTGCCGAACATGAAGAAGCGGTACGGAGCTGCGAAACGGATCTTCTTGCCGAAGCGGGACGGCGGTTGCAGGATGATGCCGATATGCTCGGGCGACATCATATAGGAGCCTTCGACGTCGATGATGTGGGCGATCGGAAAACGGTCCTCGTCTCCGCGATTGCGGACGACCAGGTCGTCTCCGTCGATCCAGACCTCATCCACCGTGGGACAACCGAAATAAAGCATCATCACGATTCCGAAAACCGCTGCGATGCCCGGAATTAGGACGGCCTCTTCCGGCGATCGGCCGGTGAAAACATTGACAGCGATGAAGGCCACGGGCGGCGCGAAAGCGAGCGTCAGCAATGCCGGGAGGGCCCTTTTATTCCACCACGTCATTCTGGACGAAATCCGGCGCATCTGTGCCAGTCCTCTGAGCGATCCACAAGACATCGCGTCGATAGAAGGAACGTTCCCGCCGTGCCGCTGGATCACTTGCAGCCCCGAAAAGATGATCTTGCGGCCCAAGCCAACTGGTTGAAAGAGGACCGTCACCAATTCAGGCCGTGCCACCGAGCGAGTCTGTCGCCCCCTGTCGGGGGCTTAAAGGCATGATTTTGCGGCCCCAATTCCACTGGCTTGCGCCAATGGCAAGAGGAAGTCGCACTCACCCAAGAATCACAGCCATGGGCGGCAAAGACTGCTTCGACCAGATGGTTTGGCCTCAAGCGGGTTTGGCCTCAAGCGCTGCCCCCATTTTCTGATGGATCAGGTTGATGGCCTTGAGCGGACGGATCATGACCTTGAATTCGACGATCAGTCCCGCGTCGTTCCATTTGATCAGGTCGACGCCGTTGACTTTGATGGCATCTAACTCAAGCTCGAACTCGAGCACGGCGTCCCGGTCGCTCTTGAGTTCACGGACGTACCGAAAGGAGTCATTGAAAAAAACTTGGAATGCCGCTGCGAGGTACTTCTTTGTGATCGCCTTGCCGACTTGAGGCGTGTGGACCACGGGCGAATAAAAGGTGGCGTTGTCTGCCAGCAGAGTGTCGAGGCCTCGCACATCACGGGCCTTCGCGAGCTGGTGCCAGACAACGATCGGGTCAATCGGCATGAATGTGCTCCTACGTATCGACGAGGGATGGTCAAAGTCCCATTAGCTTACTCGACTCGACTGTCTTCGGCGCTGAGGCTCGGCTCGACTGAGCTCGCCGAAGTCAGACCCGAAGGGAGCTCGTCGAAGTCCAATGGCAAGAGGACCGCCGCTCCTTCGGAGCTAAGACAGACGTCGATGCGACCGAAGCTCAACGGCATCACTCTTCGTGCCGCGAATCTCCCGCTCGCGGTTTATCCGACAGTTGGCGACCGTCGGTGAAAGTTCCAGCATCGGCAAATCGATGAGCGTTCGCGGCATGAATTTCACGGCCGCGCGACGAGTCGGATCGACTTTAGATCGTCTCTCTCGCCTGTCGCGCTGCTGCCGTCGTGATGCCTCGATGGTGTGAATGGATTGTGTGCGCGACGCGTGCGGATTCGCACGCTTGGACGCACACCGCACGGTCCGCCCGGCAGCAAAGTTAGCCGAAATGGCTTAGAAAACGGCTACGGCTGGCACGGCATACCGATTGCGTTGCACGCTGGTACAAGGCGCAAATGAGCCATGAACGGTTCGTTCGCTTGTGAGCGAACGTGAATTTGGGCCTGAGGCGGAGGTGACGTATGCAGGACTTGGATCGATTTCAGCAACAGGTCAAGGAAAAACTGGCCGCGGTCGCCCAGCATTGGCAGGAGGAGAAGCAGGCCGTCCACGATGAAGTCGAGAGACGCGCCCGGCGCTTGGGCGAATTCGATGAGGAAGAGCGGCGGCTGATGGATCGCGTCATTTTTCCGCGTGTCGAGAAGGTCGCCGAGCTTTTTCCGAACGCCACGCTTTCACCGGAGAAGGCCGAAACCAATGCGCATCTTGTCTGTCGATTCGATAAAACGGCCGAGTTCCCGGCGACCACGCGGTTAAGCGTCGCCGTTTCACCGGACGCGGACATCAAAAACGCACTCGTGACTTACGATCTTGAAATCGTGCCGGTCTATTTCGAGTTCCAGGGGCACGATCAACTTGTGGTGCCGGTCGCGGAAATTGACGAGCGAACCGTGGGAGATTGGATCGAGCGGAAATTGCTGGGATTTATCGACGCGTACGTGCAGCTGCAGACCCTGGAACAGTACCAGTCCGAAAACCTCGTGGTCGATCCGGTCTGCCAAATGCGTTTCAACAAAGCCGTTGCCGGATCGGAACTGATCTACGAGGGACGCACGTACTACTTCTGCGTCGATGAATGCCGCCGGAAATTCGTGGCGGATCCACAAAGATATCTGACGGCTTCCGTTCCGACCTCACCAACCCATCCGATTGCCGAATCGCAGCAGAAAGAATTGCAGGTCGAATCGGACGAATTAAAAAGCTTGGGGCGTCAGATCGACCAGGTCAAGGCGCGGTTTGTAAGACGATCGCCGGCTTGAAAGGCCCGATCGGGCCTGTTGCGCCGCTCCTTCGAAGCTGAGAACAGAAACCCGAATCTCAGCGCGCCAATCGGGTGTCAGTGTCCCGCTCCGATCGTCCGCTAAGTTGTCTGGCGGGATGCGATCAAATCGCCATCGGTGTGTCGGCTGGATATACTCAACGAACGACGGCCGAAATGGGCCTCCGGCCGACCTGCCGATTGAAGTCGGCAACGCTTCCTCCAACGCCAGAGTAACTCGTGGCAGCAGACGGGATGAACAGTCCCACAACTCCCGATCCGCTCGAATCCGGCGCCGCCCAGCCTGCGGCCGCGACGCCGCCCCTCTACGAACTTTCGGTCGAGACGTCGCAGTCTCAGCTGACGTACGTACCGGGAGCCGTCACCGGACCGCCAACGGTGGGATCGGCCGCGGCTCCGCCTGCCGCCTTTGGCCGATACGAGGTTCGCAAACGTCTGGGAGAGGGCGGATTCGGCGCGGTCTATCTCGGTCATGACACGCAACTGGAACGGGCCGTCGCCATCAAGGTGTTTCGCGGCGGCGCCGCCGAGAGCGCGGCTGTGGAGGCCGAGCGGTTGCTGCGGGAGGCGCGGCGACTGGCCAAGCTGCGACACCCCGGGATTGTGGCCGTGCATGACGTCGGGACGCAGGACGGCCAGATCTTCGTCGTTTCCGAATATCTCGCCGGACAGGATCTGGCTCATTGGTTGAGACGGACCACGCCGAGCTGGCAGCAAGCCGTGAAGCTCGTCATCGCCGTCGCCGATGCGCTGGCTTACGCGCATTCCCAGCTCATGGTGCACCGCGACGTAAAGCCTGCCAACATTATCCTCACCTCCGCGGGCGATCCCGTCCTGGTCGACTTCGGACTGGCGCTGGATGACGCGTCGGCCGGTGGTGGAGAACTGGGAATCGTCTCCGGCACGCCGGCGTACATGGCCCCCGAGCAGGTCACCGGGGTCGCACACCGGATCGACGGCCGCACGGACATCTACAGTCTGGGCGTGGTGCTGTACGAGATGTTGTGCGGCTGCATTCCGTTCCGGGCGGAGCAATATCCGGAGCTCTTGCGGCAGGTCCGCGACGACGAGCCACAACCGTTGCGGCAGATTGCTCGCGAGATTCCCCCCGAGTTGGAGCGGATCTGCCTGAAAGCGCTCGCCAAAAAAGCCCAGGACCGATATACAACCGCGGTCGATTTCGCGGAGGACTTGCGACGCGTCGTCCAGGCGATTCCGGAATCGGGCCCCGCATTGTCGTTCCGCCAGTCGGAGGCCGGGACGGCCGGTCCGTCACAGCAAAGTTTTTCGCAGCGAGATGTTTCGCAGCGGGGGGCGTCGATGCGGTCCTCGTCGCTGCGACGCGTCCGTGATGCGGAGCGTCGCCAGGTCACGGTGCTGCTTTGTTCCTCTGATGTGTTCGAGTCGGACGCGTACCTGGACAATTTGGATGCGGAGGACCAGGCGAACGTCTTGCAGATGTTCCAGCAGGTCTGCGAGCAGGCTGTGCGCGAATTCGAGGGGACGGTCGTTCAATCGAACGAACAGGGATTTCTGGCTTGCTTCGGATATCCCGTCGCGTACGAGGACGCCGCCCGCCGCGCCGCCAAGACTGGGCTACGTTTGCTCGACCGGTTGAAGGAACTCGGAGAAAAGCTCCGCCGCCAACATCGGCTGGAACTGAATTCCTTCGTCGCCTTGCATACCGGTCAAGCGGTCGTCGAGACGAAGGACCAGACCGTCTCGTTGGTCGGAGAGGCGCGAAACATCGCCCTCCGCCTGAAGAACCTGGCCGTGCCCGGCCAGCTCATTTGCACCGAGGACACGCACCAGCTGTTTCGGGGTCGCTTTCAGTGCGCGAGCTTGGGCCGGCAAAACATAAAAGGCGCGGCCGGCTCCGTTGAGCTTTTCCGCGTCGACGGAATCGCCACGCGGGCCAGTTTGATTGACTCTCCGTCGCCGAGCGAACTTTCGCCGCTCACCGGTCGCGATCACGAAATCAGCTTGCTCAAGGATCGCTGGGAACAGGCTCAGGAGGGGATGGGGCAGATTGTGCTCCTCGTTGGAGAGCCCGGCCTGGGGAAATCGCGGCTCGTCGACACGCTGAAGGAACACGTCCAGGAAGGGGCGAGCGAGGGGGCGACCGATCCGCCGGTGATCGAGTGGCGCTGCTCTTCCTATTTTCAGAACACCGGGCTGTACCCAGCGATCAACTATTTCGAGCGGGCACTCGATTTCCGGCGAGAGGACTCGCCGGCGACTCGCTTCGACCGGCTGCTCGAACGCCTGGAACAAGACAACATGGCCCGGCCGGAGATCGTGCCGCTGTGGGCCTCGCTGCTCTCGTTGCCGGCAACGGATCGGTTTCCTCCGCTTTCGCTGACTCCCGCGCGGCAGCGAGAAGAGACTTTCCGAGCATTGATCGAATGGCTGCAGAATTGTGCCGCGCGGCGGCCCGTTCTGTTCATTGTCGAGGATTTGCACTGGGTCGACGCCTCGACCGTGGAATTCTTGGGGCAATTGATCGCCGAGGCGATGCACGACCGGATTCTCACCGTGCTGACCTCACGCCCGGAATTCAAGCCGCCGTGGCCGGCTGTCGCACACCAGACCAACCTGCCGCTGAACCGGTTGACACGTCGCCAGGCGGGGGAGCTGATGCGGAAGAAGTCGGGGCGCGCTATCCGAGACAATCATCGAGCAGGTGTACGATCGCACGGGCGGCGTGCCGCTGTTCGTCGAAGAATTTACGAAGATGGTGCAGGAGTCGCGCCCGGCGAGCGGAACGGGGGTCGGGGAGACGCCGATCCTTCCGGCGCACGAGATCCCCGCCACGCTCCAGGATCTCATGAACGCGCGGTTGGACCGGATGGAGAGCGAACAGGAAGTCGCCCAGCTTGCCGCCACGCTCGGCCGCGAATTCAGCTACGAGTTGTTGGCCGCCGTCGTCACGCTGGACGAAGCGAGCCTGCAGGCCGAGTTGGACAAGTTGGTGCGCGCGGAGATTCTGTTCCAGAAAGGACGGCCTCCGCGGTGTACGTACGTCTTCAAGCACGCGCTCCTGGAGGACGCGTTGTACAACTCGCTCGTCAAAAGCAAGCGGCAGGAGTTTCATCAGCGGGCCGGCGAGGCGATCGAAGTCTCATTCCCGCAGACCGCTGAAAGCCTGCCGGAATTGCTCGCGCACCATTTCACGGAGGCGGGCCGGACCCAGAAGGCCGTCGACTATTGGCTCCAGGCGGGGATGCGGTCGAAGGAGCGGTCGGCCGACGTCGAAGCGATGGGCCAACTGACGAAAGGCCTGGGATTGTTGAACACGCTCGAGGAAACCCCTGCGCGCGACGGAACCGAACTGAAATTCCTCACGACGCTGGGGACCGCGCGGATTGCGGTGCATGGATACGCCGCTCCCGAAGTCGGGCCGACGCTGCAGCGGGCCCGCGAACTCTGTCGACAATTGGGGAACTCTCAACAGCAATTCGGCATCATGCTGGGTCTGTGGGAATGGCGACTGGTGCGCGGCGAACTCCTGCTCGCCGCGGATCTGGCGGCCGACGGATTGGCACTCGCCGAACGGCTCGGCGATCCCGGCATGCTGATGGAAGCGCTCTTCATGCAAGGGACGACGCAGTTTTACCGGGGCCGGTTTGCGGAGGCGCGGGCGTGTTACGAAACCGCGATTGGCACCTACGACGACCGCGAACGCACGAAGTTCTGGACGGCGTATTCGGGACACAACGCGGGAGTCACCAACCGTAACTACCTGGCGCTGGCACTGTGGCACCTGGGCTACCCGGACCAAGCGCTCGAAATGGATCGCCAGGCTCGTGAACTTGCTCGAACGATCGGCCACGCGTTCAGTCTCGGTCATGCGCTGGACTTTACGGGCTTTCTCTGCAACTACTGCCGCCTCGGAAGCGAAGTCGAGCAGGCTGCGGACGAGGAGCTGGCGCTCGGGACAGAGCAAAGTTTTCAGTTGTGGCGCTGCTCGGCAAAATTCACAAGGGGGCGGGCATGCTGTTGCAAGGACGGTGCGCGGACGCACTCCCCACGCTGCTGACGGGATATCGCGACTTTCGGGCCACAGGCGCGGAAGTCCGCACGCCGACCTACCTCGCCATTTTGGGCGAAGCCTATACGCGGTCCGCACGGTTTGAAGACGCCCGCAAGGTGCTGGACGAAGGGTTGACCGTCGCGGCGAAAAACGACGACCGTTGCCACCAGGCTGAGCTGTATCGCCTGCAGGGCGAACTTGTGCTCCTTCAGTCGCCCGAACAGGTTGACGCGGCCGAGCAGTGTTTCGACCAAGCGATCGCGACGGCCCGCGGCCAGCAAAGCCGAGCTTGGGAGCTACGCGCCACGATCAGTCTGTGCCGACTTTGGCAGCGACTCGGCCGCAACCGCGAGGCCCAGGATGCGCTGTCGGCCGTTTACGGCACTTATGCGGAAGGCTTCAAGACACCGGATCTGAGGGAAGCTTCGGCGCTCCTCGGCACAATGTGCTAAACAATCTAGCCACGACTTCAAACACGACGAGAGCTGGACACGCGGCCCGCGGCGACTGGCTCACGCGGCTTGACGATCTTCGACTCCGAGGCTCGGCTCGACTGAGCTCGCCGAAGTCAGACCCGAAGGGAACTCGCCGAAGTCCGGCGGCAAACGACGGGAGCCGCCGTTCACATCACCGGCTGAGCTTCCGACGAAAAAACATTGCTAAGCGGAAGCGGCTCAGACAGTGGCACAGGGCCGGCGGTAATGAAGTTCATCATCGATTGGCCAGCTCAGATCGGTTAGAATCTAAATCAGTCCCGCCTTCCCGTCCTTTTGTCCCGCCTGTTCATGGAGATCGATTGATGCCTCGCATCTCCTCGCTTGCTGTGGTGTTGGCGCTCCTGTTTTATGCCGCGGCTGCGCGAGCCGCGGTGTCGGCCGCAACCCGCGCGGCGATTCCATCCGCGACCACGGCGCAGATTCAACAGACGGTCGATCGGGCCACTAAATATGTGCAAGCCGAAAGCGCCGCCTGGCTGAAGACGCGAAAGTGTGCCGCCTGCCATCACGCGCCGATGCCGCTGTGGGCGCTCGGTGAAGCCGAGCGGCGGGGGTACACCGTCGACAGGAAATTCGTGACGGAGACGACCGAGTCCTTGCTGGGAAGCAAGGACAAGCTGCTGGCATCGAGGATTTTTCCCAATCCGGCCGACCGGTCCGACCCGCGACCGCAAGGTCGGGGCCTCAACCTGGGACTGCCGATGCTGGCCGTCGCGGCCCAGTCGTTGTCCCCTCTGACCGAGGGACAACGACAAAGCCTGAAGCTGATTGCCCAGGAAATCGTCAAGAAGCAGCGGTCCGACGGCTCGTGGGAGTTCTTTGCCACCCTCAGGCGGCCGCCGATTAACGAAAGTCAGACGACCGACGCGGCCTGGATCGTTTTGGCGCTGCAAGGGATGACGGGACCCGCCGCGACAGACAGCGAGCGCGGGGCGCTGTCGAAAGCCATTGCTTGGCTCGACACCGCCAAGCGCGACCTCCATCAAGACAAGGTGTTCAAACTGCTTTTGGCCGTTCGCTTCGGCAAGCCGCGCGAATCGATGCAGTCCATGATCAACGAGTTGCTTTCCCTGCAACGGGCCGACGGGGGCTGGAGCCAGACCGTTCCGGAACCTAAGAGCGACGCCTTTGCCACGGGTCAGACGTTGTATGTCTTGTCGCTCGCCGGCTACACGGCCGATCGCCCTCAAATCAAGCGCGGGATCGACTTCCTGGTCGCCACGCAAAAGCCGGATGGCAGTTGGCCGATGATTTCTCGATCGACCCCCGACGGCAGGCCCGGGAGCTCGAAGTTGTTGACGCCGATCACCTGTGCGGCCAGTTCCTGGGCCACGCTGGGCCTGGCGAGCCTGGTGCGTGGCCCAGAATCGACTGCGAACCGCAATGCGATGAAGATCCCGACCAAAATCGCCGGCGCGTATCGCGGGGGCGAGTTGGTCGAGCTGCGCGTGCGGGATCGTATCGCGTACCTCATCAAGCCGACCGGCAAAGTCGACCCGCAAAAGCGCTGGTTGTGGGACTTTCCGTTTTGGCTGGCGATCAATGACGGCTTCGGTGAGGTGGCGCACCGTTTCTATGTGGAACAGGCGCTTGCGGCGGGTTTCCATGTCGTCGGGGTCGACGTCGGTCCCTCGTGCGGCAGTCCCGCCGCTGCCGAACTCTGCCAGGAGTTTTACGAGCAACTCGTCTCGAAAGCGGGTTTGAACAAGCGGGCGCGGATTTTGGCCCACAGCCACGGCGGCCTGATCGCGTACGGCTGGGCGTTTCGACATCCGACGTGCGTGAGCCGGATCGCCGGCATGTGCCCGGCAACGGACTTTTGCAGCTATCCGACCTTGCCGAACGTCGTCGCCGGTCCGGCGAAGGGACTCGGCTACGGCCTGTCGCTGGCGGAACTCGAACGGCGCACGGCGAATTCAATCCCATTGACAACCTGGCGCCTCTCGCCAAGGCGGGAGTGAAAATCGTGCACTTGCACGGCGACCGGGATACTCTCGTGCCGACGTGCGCCAACTCGTTCGAACTCGCACGTCGCTACCAGGAGCTGGGAGGCGATGCAGAAATCATCGTGCTCAAGGGTCTGGGCGCCAGCAGCGCCAATTCACGAGGTCATGACGGGCCGGAGCTGTACCAATCGGCGGCGCTGTTGAAGTTCTTGCTTGCCGATTGATTCTCCGAGCCCTGGCGGGCTGCGGGAACGCACGGGCGAGCGATGCGCCTGAACCGTTTTGGGCTTTGCGTCCTCTTGTCGTTTCGTCGCTCAACCGGATTCGACGGCCACAGTGCCGGCGAGCATTCGGCGAAAAACACTCTCTGAGCGGAAGCCGCTCAGAGAGTGGCACCAACACCCTCGGGACCTGCTTTCATCTGGTCAGCCAGTCTGGCTAGAATTGAGCGAACCCACTTCTTCGCGTGTGCAGGCGCGATCTGCGAGGGGCAACGATGTCTCGTTCCCGCCGTTGGCGCACGTCGGTCGTGTCGTTGACTCTTGCCGCGATCGTTTGCGGCTCCAGTGGCGACGTCCCTTCCGCATTTGCCGGGGGCGATCTTCGGTCGGAGGAGGTGCGAGCCAGTATTGCTCGCGGGATTGATTTTCTCCGGTCGCAGCAAGCAGCGGACGGCACGTTCCTTTGCTCATTTGCGCCCTCTGTGCGGGTGGAGTCCCGCGTGAGGCGGACCAAAAATGGTCGAGTCGTCGTTTCGGGTGTGGGCGTCGTGCAGCGCGCGCCAGTTCGACTCGGGCCAACGGCCTTGGCCACACTGGCCCTGTTGAACGCGGGCTTGAGCGTTCAGGATCCCTGCGTTGCGCGGGCACTCGATTACCTGCGGGGAATTCACGATCCGGCAAAACTGGGCGCGACCTACGATAGCTCGCTGTTGCTGATGGCTCTCGTCGCGGCCCGGGAATGGCACAAAGACCGGTCGCGGATTGCCGCCCTGGCAAAAGCACTGGAGGAGGTGCAGACGACGCGGGGCGCAGAACGCGGAATGTGGAGCTATGGCCACGTCGCCATGGGGGGCGACAATAGCAACACGCAATTCGCCCTCCTCGGCCTGCACGATGCGGCCCTGGCCGGAGTCCACATCAAGCGCAAGACCTGGGAAATGGCGCTCGAACACTTGATTCGCGACCAGAATCCTGACGGGGGGTGGGGCTACGTGACGCCCACTCATCACAGCACGGGAAGCATGACCTGCTCGGGCATCGGCTCGCTCGTCATTTGCCAACAAATGTTGAGTTTCGATGTGGCCCAGAATGCGGACGGCACCCCCAAGTGCTGTGACCGTCAGGCGCCGTCGGATCGGACGCTGCGCCGCGGCGTGAGCTGGCTCGAACAGCACTTTGTGGCCGATCGCAATCCGGGCATGCAGGATCAGTGGCTGCTCTATTACCTTTACGGCGCCGAGCGGGCCGGACGCCTCTCGGCTCAGCGATTCTTCGGGAAGCACGATTGGTACCGCGAAGGGGTGCGCTATTTGCTGAATCTTCAGTCGCCCCGGGATGGAAGCTGGATGCACCCGTCGGCGGCCGAGAGGGACAAAGTCATCGCATCGAGTTTCGCGCTCTTATTCCTCTCCAAGGGGTTGGCGCCGGTCCTGATCAACAAGCTGAACTACGCGTCGGCGGTCGAGCGTTCCAAACCCGACGACGACACTCTTCCGAACTGGAATCTGCACCCCAACGACATCCGCAATCTCACCGAGCACATCAGCACCCTGCCCCGCTGGCCGAAGCTGTTGACGTTCCAAGAGGTCGAGATGGAGAAAGTGCTGGCCGCGGGGGGCGTCGGCGACTTGTTGCAAGCGCCGATCCTCTATCTCAGCGGCACGGACGACCCCAATTTCACCAACGCCGAGGCGCAGCTGTTGCGCGCCTACATCGAGCAAGGCGGATTCATCTTCGCGGTCAATAACTGTAACGGCGCGGGATTCGATCGCGGCATCCGCAGCCTGGCGTCCCGGCTTTTCCCATCGGCGGACGCGGCACTCAAACGTCTGCCCCCCGATCACCCGATCTACCGCGCCGAGTACAAGTTGAATCCCACAAAGACCGAGTTGTGGGGCGCTGAGTTTGGCTGCCGGACGTCGTTGGTCTATTCCCCGCAAGACCATTCCTGCCTGTGGGACAAATGGTCCGTGAGGGGGGTGAGCAGCCGACGTTCGGCATTGGAGACCTCGTTGCGGCATGCGATGCGGGTGGGGGTCAACGTCGTGGCTTTTGCCACGGGGCGCGGTTTATGACAAACTCGACCTGCCACAGCAAGAGACGACGAATCAGACGGAAGCGGACCGCGAGACGCCCGGAAAGGCGGACAAAATCGAGCGGGGGCTGCTGCAGGTGGCCAAACTGCGGCACACCGGCGACTGGGACGCGGCTCCCCGAGCCTTGCACAACGTGCTGGTGGCGCTCAACCAGACCTCCGGCGTGCTGGCCTCGACCCGGCAGCGTAACCTCGTTCCCAGTGACGGACACCTGCCGGCGTATCCCATGGTCTACCTGCACGGCCGTTCGGCTTTCCAGTTCAGCCGCCAGGAAATCGAAAACCTCCGCAAGTATCTCAACGGCGGGGCCGTGCTGTTTGCGGACGCCTGCTGCGGCTCGCCTCTGTTCGACCAGAGCGTGCGAAACCTGGTGCGGGAGTTGTTTCCCAAGCAGAATCTCGAGCGGATTCCGATCACGCACGAGCTCTTTTCGCAGGGAATCGGCTTCGACCTCCGCAAGGTGAAGGAGCGATTTCCTGAAAGCGGCAGACTCACCGACCCCCTGGATTCCGAGTTTCGGGAGGGAGAGCCATTCCTGGAGGGCGTTCAGATCAAGGGGCGCTTCTGCGTGATTTACAGCAAGTACGACCTGAGCTGCGCCATCGAGCGGCAAGGGTCAGTGGCCTGTGCCGGCTATGAGTACCACGACGCCGTCCGCATCTTCGTCAATGTGATTCGCTACGCGCTGCTGCAGGACATCGCGTACGCAGACAAGATCCAGTGAGGCATTCGGCGGAAAGCACAGTCTGAGCGGAAGCCGCTCAGACTGTGGCATCCGGCGAACACGATCTGACCCATTTTAAGAGCTGCTCGCCTGAATCGCCGAATTTTCGGCTTGATATATTCCGATATGGGAATATAATGCAGGCATGGCACGTGCAGCGACCACTACCGACGTCTTTAACGCCATTGCCGAGCCTCGGCGGCGGGAGATTGTCGAAGCGCTGGCGCGGCGGGGGCCGCTGGCTGTGGGAACGCTGGTTATCGCGCTCGGGCTGCCGCAGCCGGCTGTCTCGAAGCACCTGGGCGTGCTGCGAAAGGTCGGTGTGGTCGCCGTGATCAAGCAAGGACAACAGCGCGTGTACAGCCTGGAAGCGGAGAAGCTGAAAACCGTGCACGACTGGGTCAAAGCCTTTGAAGGGCTCTGGGACCATCAACTCGACCGCATCAAGGAGCGGGCCGAACGCCGAGCCCGCGAACAATCGAAATCCTCAACACCCCTCAAACCGCGGAAAGAACAACCATGAAAACCGATGGTGAACGTCAGTCCGTCGAAACTTTCGAGATCACCAAGGAGCTCGAGGTTGCGGCCCCGATCGACATTACGTTTGAAGCCGTGCTGGACCAGCTTGGTCCGGAAGGAGAGATGCCCGGCGGGGCGCCCTTCCCGATGAAAATCGAGGCGTGGCCCGGCGGCCGCTGGTACCGTGACCTCGGCAAGAATTCCGGCCACCTGTGGGGCCATGTGCAGGTGATCAAACCGCCGACGCTCCTGGAGATTTGCGGGCCGTTGATGATGTCGTACCCGGCGGTCAACCACCTGCAGTACCGCTTGACGGCGGAGGGGAGCAATACGCGGCTGGCGTTTTCGCACCGCGCCGTCGGGTTCCTCTCGCCCGAACATCGCGACGGCTTGCCCAAGGGTTGGGGCTACTGGCTGGAGCGGATTCGTGAGCTGGCGCAACGCAAACAGGGAAAAGGGACAAAGCGATGAGCGCGTGTTGCCACGCCACCGGCGAGCGGAAAACGCGGACGGTGGTCCGACGAATCCGCGAGATGTTTGCCTGGGCACTTCCTAGTGTCCTGCTCATTCTGGTGCCCAAGTGTCCGGCGTGCCTGGCCGCGTACGTCACGCTGTGGACGGGCCTCGGCCTGTCGTTTGTCGCGGCCACCTGGCTCCGCGGGACGCTGTTGTTTCTATGCGGCGCGATCTTGCTTTGCTTGATCGTGGAACGCCTGCATCGCATTCGGGCCATGATTCCTTATTTCAAACGGGAGACCGAACAATGCCACACCAAATAGTCAGTCGCGAGGAATGGTTGGCGGCCCGGATTGGGCTGTTGAAGGAGGAAAAGGAGCTCACGCGACGGAGCGACGAGCTGGCGCGGCGACGCCAGGAATTGCCGTGGGTGCGGGTCGACAAGGACTACCGTTTCGAGACCGAGGAAGGGAGCGCGTCGCTTGGCCGACCTCTTCCGCGGGCGTTCGCAGCTCCTCGTCTACCATTTTATGTTCGGGCCCGACTACGCGGCGGGATGCCCCTCCTGCTCGGCGATCGCGGACGGGTATGACGGCATCGTCGTCCATCTAGCGCACCACGACGTCACTCTTTCGGCCGTGTCGCGAGGGCCGCTTGCCAAGCTGCAGGCGTACAAGCGGCGGATGGGCTGGACATTTCCCTGGGCCTCGTCACAAAGTAACGACTTCAACTTCGACTTCAACGTTTCATTCACCGAAGAGGAACAGCGCCAGGGCGGCATCGAATACAACTATCAGCGCGGCGGCCACGCGATGGACGAGACCGTCGTGCCGGCCCCCGTCGCACGGTTCGCGTCCGACTGCGGGACCGATCCAGCCACGTATTCGCGTGATCGGCCGGGACTGAGCGCGTTCGTGCTCGAGGACGGCGCGGTGTACCACACCTATTCCACCTATGCCCGTGGGCTGGACGGCCTGTGGAACATGTACCAGTGGCTCGACCGTGCTCCCAAGGGGCGCAACGAAACGGGCGTCTGGTGGCGGCGCCACGACGAATACGAATCGCTTCCTCAAAACGCCGCCTCGTGTTGCCATCCCGCGAAGACGCGCGTCTGAGCGCAAATTGCTGCCAAAAAGCGACGCGGGACCGCGAGAACGCTCGTCGGCCCGCGTCGCACGGATCCCGCGGTCTTGAGATCGCCGGTTGAACCGCTCCGAGCGCGACCTTCGACGCCTCCTCTCGCGAATTCGATGGCGCAAAGTCCATTTCGCGAATGTCGCCCCGAATATGCTTGCTCAGAATATTCTTGGAATTTTCGTAACTTTTACTGCAAAATCACGATCAACGCGTCTTGAAACCGGGCTTGTGATTGTGGAGAACAGGGACGCCCCGCCAGAACATCGCTGCAACAATCAATTTAAGGGCTTGAAGCCATGCAACTTGTGCGTTTGCTGGGATTGGCGGCGGTCATCGGCCTGATGCAGGCCAATCCGGTCTCGGTCTTTGCCCGCGGCGGACACGGCGGGCATGGACACGCAGGACATCGGTCCCACGGGCATGGTGGACACGGGCACCATGGACACGCACACGCACATGGCGGGCACGTGCATGGGGCCGTCGCGCATGGGGGCCGGCACGGGGTGCGAAACCACGCGATGGCGCATCGCCACTTCGGCGTCCACAACCGGCATTACGCCGGGCATCACGCCGCTTGGACGAATCATTACGCGAACCATTGGCACAATTGGAACTATCACCATGGTTGGGGCTACCACCACGGATGGGGATGGGGCGGGTGGAATTGGTACGGCGGCGGCGTGAATGTCACGGGTCCGACCGTCGTCAATCCCGGTTACGTCAATCCCGGCGTGGTCGTCGTTCCTGGAAGCAATCCCGGGTTGCCTCTCGGCTTTTCTTCACTGCTGGGAACGATTCGCGCAATCAATGGGAATGCCGTCACGGTAATTCCCGCGGACGGTGATCCGCTGACGATCCAGGCCACGCCCGGCACGAAAGTCGTCCTGAACAGCCGGCCTTCCACGCTGGAAGATTTGCTGCCGTCGGATCGGGTCAAGGTGCGCTACGACAAGGCGATGAACGCCCAAACGCTCGTCGCCTTGAGGCGGTAGCGACTCTCTGGCCGAATCAGAGTTGACCGACAACAAATTGCACAAACGGGACATACGGTTTGAGGGGAACACACGTGTCGCGTACGCGGATTTGCTGCGTTTGTCTGGCCGCGTTGATTGGCCAGGCCACGCTCGTTGTGGTGTGCGAAACGGCGGTTGGCATGGCCCGGGCCGATCAACCACAGGGCAAGGCCGACCAACCCAAGAATCGCCGGCCGCGACCTCAAAACCCTCAGGCTCCAAAAAAGCAAGCGAGGCCCCCGGCTGATGCGAACCTGCTCAGCATGGAGTTGAAGGCCCTGCGAATTCTCCGCGGATTGGCGGCGACGCGCGATCAAATCTCCGAGATCGCGCGTGCCGCTAAGACGACGGCGGGCAGCCCCGGCCAGAGGGAATCGGCCAAAGTCTCGGGGCCGTATCTTGAGGCGATGGTGCAAATGCGTCGCGCCCTCGTCGCCAAGGACGATGACAAAATCGAGGCACTCCGCACGCAATTTGACCAACTGGAAGAGAAGAATCCCCCGGACCTCGACGACCAGGTCGAGATCACCGACGGAGCCGAAATCGAAGCCGTCCGCCTGCTTAGTATTTTCAGCCCTTTGCAGATTGTGGCTTATGTCCAAAGTCTGGAAGATGATTTTCCGAATCCCGTGCAGTTGATTGCGGACGGCTTGGACGAAGGTCGCGAGCTCAAGAACGAGCAGTGGGAAACAGCCCGAAGTCGGCTTGCCGAGGAAGTGGGGTGGATTGTCGGCGGCCTGCAAGGCGACAAGGCGTCGAAAGTCGAGGAACGGGTCTCGGCCTTTCTCAACGAAAAGCACGCCACGGCGGGCAAGGCCGGCGATCGGGAGCCGGAAATCCGCAAGCTCCTGGGATCGCCGGGACCTGTGGTAATCCTGCAGAATGTAATGGAGCACACGTTGGCCGAGCTCCTTTCCAATCCGCGAATTGAGCGGGCCGCCAGGGACTGTCTGCGTCCGGGTCCGCGTGCCGTCCCTCGCGAAAAAGTTGCCGAAGCGGCCGCGGTCAGGACCGTCGCCGCGGCGCCTCCCCCAGCAAAAAACCACCCCAAACGACCGCATCATGCGGAACCCAAGAGTGCCGACACGACCACCAAGCGCGTGGCGCTCGGCGATGTTGTGAGCGCGCCCAATCAGTACGAGGGCCAGGAAGTGCAATTCGACGATGTGACGGTGACGGGCACGGCTCCGGCCAGATTGGCCGCCAATTTGTGGCTCGCCGTTAAGACGGCTGGGACCGTTGTCGACGCCTCGCGCGATCAGAAACTCACGTTCGTGATTCCGCTTGCCAAAACGCCCGACGTGATCAAGGACCTGAAAGGCGGTGAGGTGGCTGCGACACTGATTTGCATCGTTCGACGTGACGGCCGCCAGCATTGGGCCGCGCGCGTGAAATCGGTCCGAGTCCACGGGAATAAGTGATCCCGCCCATCGGCCGTGATCGTCTTGAGGGAGCGAAGAGTCGGCCGCCACACGCCATTCGCCGCGAGGGAATTGGAGGATCATTTGATTATTCGACTTCTCGTTTCGGCGGCACTCGGTGTCTGTGTCGCCATCGCACCGCAGGGACATGCCGCGGGCGACAGCGTCGGCTCCGGCGGCCCGACGAAGACGTTCGTTTACAAGAAGACGAAGCAGGCCGAACTGGAGATCGTGCTCCACTTCCCCCCGAGCTGGAAGGCGAGTGACCGCCGAGCCGCGATCGTCTTTTTCTTTGGCGGCGGCTGGACGAGCGGTAAGCTCTCGCAATTCGAGCCGCAGGCGAACGGCGCTGGCGGCCCGCGGTCTCGTTACCGCGCGTGCTGACTACCGTGTGAAATCGCGGCACGGTGTCTCGCCCGACGTCTGTGTTGAAGATGCCAAAAGCGCCGTGCGCTGGCTGCGGCAGAACGCGTCGATGCTCGGCATCGACCCCAATCGCGTCGTCGCTGCGGGTGGATCGGCCGGAGGCCACATTGCCGCGTGCACCGCGCTGACGGACGGCCTCGAGGCCGCCGGCGAGGATCTGCGAATTTCGTCGCGGCCCAATGCGATGATCCTGTTTAACCCGGTTCTGCGGCTCGATCATTTGCCCGCGCTCGTCGCGCGGGTCGGACACGACGAGAAGTTGGCAAAACAGATTTCGCCCAACCTGCACATCTCCAAAGAGACTCCGCCGACGCTGCTTTTCTTCGGGGACCAAGACCCCTTGATGCGACAGGGTGAAGAGTTCGTGCGGCAGGCGAAACAAGTCGGCTGCCGGGCGGAGTTGGTCACCGCGAAGGACCAGAAGCACGGATATTTCAATCACGCCCCTTGGACCGAACAGACGCTCCAGCGGGCGGATCAATTCCTCGTTTCACTCGGCTACTTGGGCCTGCCGGCTCATGCTTTGCAAGATGCCACGGCGCTGCCTCGTTGAGTCAAACGACTCCCCGTTCTCTGCAATGCCGCTTGCGACGAAACTCGTGTCGACGGCAGGCGTTGCCTCCACTGTTCGTGATTTCATCTTTCTCCGATTCGATGGCACTTGCTAACATTTGTGACCCGCTCGGCGCCTCATACGGCCGAAGTGTGGACTGCTGGAACGTAACAGTGTCCAAAGAGAACATCGGAAAACCAAAACATCCATGACACGCCAATCGTGTGAACATTCCGGCACCCACCGGAGATTGCTACGACGTCGCGAGTTGCTGCAGGTCGGTTTTTCGACCGCGATGGGCTTGGGGCTGCACGGAATTCTGTCGTCGGCACGTGCAGCGACCGAGCAGCGGTCGGCTGGGCCCGCGGGAGCTGCAAAGAATGTCATCCTCATCTATCAGACGGGCGGGGCCAGTCAGATCGACACGCTCGATCCGAAGCCGGACGCGACCGAGTCCATTCGCGGAGCGTTTCGTCCGATTGCCACCCGCGTCCCCGGCATCCAAGTGGGCGAGCACTTGCCGCGGTTTGCCTCGCAAGCCGATCGGTGGGCCATCATCCGTTCGATGACGCACAAAAATGCCGGTCATCTCACGGCGACCCACCAGGTGCTCACCGGCGCGCCGGTCCCTGGGTTACCCGAGGATCTGCCCGTCGACAAGGTGGCCACGCGGCAGGACTGGCCGTGCTATGCGTCGGCGTTGAGCTACCTGCGGCCTCGCACTGACGGCGTGCCGACGGGGGTGAACTTGCCCACCTTCCTCGAAGAGGGACCGCTCATCTGGCCCGGACAACATGCCGGAATCTTGGGGGCACAGCACGACCCGTGGCAGATCCGCCGCGATCCGAGCGCCGCGGACTTCCGCGAAGAGACGCTGCATCTTTTGAACGGCCTTTCGTTGGACCGACTGCGGGACCGCAAATCGCTCTTAAACGTGGTCGATCGGCAGCGGCAGGCACTCGTCAAGGGCGGGCAGCAGCTTTCGGGGCAGTACGAGGCGGCTTTCAACCTGCTGACCTCCGGGCGGCTCACTCAGGCATTTGATTTGAACCGCGAACCGACCGCCATGCGCGACCGTTATGGCCGGCACATGTTTGGCCAGTCGCTGCTTTTGGCGCGGCGCCTCGTCGAGGCGGGTGTCCCGATCGTGCAGTGCAACATGGGCATCGTCCAGACCTGGGACAACCACGCCGACATCTTCAACGTCTTGCAGAATCGGCTGCTGCCTCCGTTCGATCAGGGAGTGGCGGCCCTGGTGGACGATTTGGAGGCTCGCGGCTTGTTGAAACAGACGCTGGTCGTTCTGTTCACCGAATTCGGCCGCACACCGAAGCTCTCGATCCTGCCGGGACAAACGGTCCCGGGCCGCGATCACTGGCCGAACGTGTTCTCGGCCGCGTTTGCCGGAGCGGGCGTCCGCGGTGGCCAGGTGATCGGCAGTTCCGACGCGATCGGCGGCTTTCCGGCGACCACGCCGCTGGGCCCGCGCGAGTTCGCCGCCACGATTTACCAAGCACTCGGCATCCGCCCCGATACGCTGATCCACGACCGCCTGGGCCGGCCGCTCACTCTGTGTACCGGCGAACCGATTTCCCAGCTCTACGAAGCGAGTGCCGCTTAGGGGAAATCTGCGACAACGGCACGCATGTCCGGGTCGTGGTCGCTAAACCATCAGCATGAAAGACGCGATGTTCACGAGGAAGAGGGCAATCGGGATCACGTCCCAACGCGATTCGCGCGTCTGAACGGAAATAAACAGGCAGGCTCCTGCCGCCAGAGCCGCGCAGAGACTGATGAGTCCCCGTGTTCCAGCGCGCTGGACCGCTGCCTGCGCTTGTTGGTGCATCGACTCGATGACGTCGGGAGACGCTCCGTCGTGTCTCGCGCCGGCGGCCTTGGCCATTGTGCTCATCCCTGTGGCGGCGGCCTGCTGCGATGCGCAACCAACGGCAATCGCCATCAGCATGAAGCCGATTGACGCCAGATACCACAGGCTCTTAAAGGGGGCCGGCATGGCAGACTCCCGTTTGCTTGATCGCCCTCGATTCTAGCCCGACAGGATTGTCGCCGCGATTGAATTTCAGACGGTAAATCGTCCGCAGCGTGGACGGGTCAATTCTCTCTCAGTTATTGTCCAATCGTCCTGAGAACCAAACGGGAGACAACGATTGACGACCCGCTTATCCCCGCTCTCGCCGGTGGCGCGGCTGCTTGTTTTCTTTTCGGTTGCTTTGCTTCCAGACGCGTACACTGCCGTGGCAAACGCCGCCGATGTCTACACAGCGGACTTCCGGACGATTGATGCGAACGGCCTGCCGCCGCGGACGTTGATTGCGGCTCCCCCCGCGCGACCCGTGCCGCGGTGGCTGCAGACCAACCTGCGGATCGGCCATCTGCCGGGCTACGACGACCGGATGGTGAAGGAGTTTTTGAAAGCCGGTTACAACGTCGTCACGGTGAACTGCCTGGAACGGTGGGACCGCGTCGGGCCTTCGGCCGTGATGTATCCCGCCGATGAAGCGAAGCGGGCCGACGAGTATCTGCATCGCGTTGTCGACACGATCCACGCCGCTGGGGCCAAGAGTGTGCTGTATATCGGACCGGTGCAGGTTCCCCTCTTCAGCAAGCGGTTTCGCGCGGTGCATCCCGAGTGGCTCCGCGTGAAGCCGGACGGCTCGCTGGATGACAACTTCGGCAATATTCGCAGCGGATACGCCGACTGGCTGTGCGCGCAGTTGGCATACGTCGTTCGCACGTACCACGCCGACGGATTCTGGTGCGACGGATATGCGCCGGACCATCTGCACACGTATGACGACGCAACCAGGCGCTTGTTTAGTGAAGCCTCAGGTGGAAAAAAGATTCCGAAGCGATTCGATCCCGTTCACGATCCCGTCTCGCGGCAATATCTGGCCTGGCACGAGCAGTATTTTGTGGACCTGGCCGATCGCCTGCGGGGTGCGATCCGAGCCGAGAATCCCGACGCAGTCTTGTTCGCGAACTACTCGGCCAACCGCACCTGGTATTACCCGGAGATGTACATGGGCGAATATCCGGCCGCCTATTGCAAGGCGGTCGACGTGTCGTCGGTCGAACTCTATTGGGACGTGCCGGGTGATGCACTCTATCAGCAATTCTGTTGCGCGTTCGTGCAGGGGGTGACTGACAACCGGGGCGGCTCGGTCTGGATTCAGCCGTCGGAGCACGGCGTTTCGGGCGTGTCCTCGCCGGTCGAAATTCAGCTCCGCGGACTCGAGGGGGCTCCGTGGGGGATTTATCCCGAGTTTGTCGAGTCGGCCGGGCGCGAGGAGTATTTCAAACAGCATGTCGCGAATGTGAAGGCCCGCGAAGAGTGGTGGGAAGAATCGGAGCCGGTCCCGTACGTCGGCATCGTCGCCTCCGAGCAGACGCGGACGCTGTATGCGCAAGGGGCCCTGCCCGTCTATTTCTCGCACACGCTGGGGGCGTTCCGGGCGATTTTTGAAAAGCATTGGCCCGTCCGCATCCTCACCGAATACGACCTGGAAAATGCGGACCTGCACGGCGTGCGGGTGTTGATGCTTCCCGACGTGGCGTGCCTCTCCGCACGGGCCGCGGAGGTCGTGCGGCGGTTCGTTCGCGATGGCGGCGGGCTCGTCGCCAGCTTCGAGACGTCACTTTACGACGAGAAACTCGAGCGGCACCCCGACTTCGCGTTGTCCGACGTGCTGCACGCCCACTATGTGGCGACGCATCCCGTGCAATTGCGCAGCGACAACATCTTCCTCACGATCGACGCCGACCATCCGATCGTGAACGACCCATTGATTCATCAAAAACAGTCAACGTCGTGGCTCGGCGGGCAGGGTCCGCCGCCGGAAAAGGGAAACCTGGCCTTGATCGCGAGTGCCGTCGAAGTGACGCCGGCTGCCGGCGGGCAGGTGCTGATGACGTATAACGTCAATCAGCCGGAACTTCAGCGCGTCCGCCACCCGGCGATTATCGCGTCGACGTTTGGCAAAGGACGCGTCGTGTACTTCCCGGCCGGCGTCGACAAGGCGATGTTCTTTTATCCGGACACCTACATCCGACAACTTTTGACCAACGCCTGCCGCTGGGCTGCGAGTGACGTGCCGCCGCCCGTCGAAGTCGAAGGTCCGCTCGTGCTGGCCGCGACCTTCCGCCGGCAACCGCAGCAGGGCCGGATCGTCGTGCACCTGCTCAATGACCACAGCTCCTACGGGCGACATTCGATCTATCAAAAACTCGCGCCGCTGCCGAAGGAGCTGCAAAAGTCGTGGGGTTTTCCGAATCAATCGGAACTCCGTGGCACCTGGCCGATTCGCGAGGAGGTGATTCCGCTGTGCGATATCAAAGTCCGCTGCCGCATACCCGGCGTGCAGAAAGCCACGCTGCAGCCGGAAAACGTGCCTTTGCCGCTCACGAATAAAAACGGTGCCATTGAAGTGGTTGTACCGAAGTTGAACATGCATTCGATGGTCATTTTTGAGTAACGAAACGTGCGAATCCGCCGTCGACTCCCCTACGAACTGGCTTTCATCGCCTTGCTCGCGAGCCCGACCGCCGTGCACGCCCAAGAAGCGGCCGTGTATGACACGCCGGAGAAGCTGTGGCGCGATTTCGATCCGCAGTCGCCGGACCTCGACATCGAGTCGATCAAGAAATGGGAGGAGAACGGGGCCTCCTTCGAGAAACTGCGGTTCACCTCGGAGCGCGAAGTGGGGGGCAAAGTGCGTGTGTTTGCGATCCGCGGAGCGCCGCTCGAAGGATCGCGACTCCCCGGGATCCTCCATATTCATGGCGGTGGACAGACCGCGTCGCTCGAGTGGGTTCGCTACTGGGCGAAGCGCGGCTACGTCTGCGTCACGTTCGATTACACCGGACCGTGGGCGGGACGGAAGGAGTACACCGACTGGGGCCCGATCAAACAGGGGAACCTGACCGACGCGCAGGGAGGCCTGATGTTCCGGCCGACGGCAAGGGCCTCCTCTTTCTTTCATTGGGCGCTGGCGGCCCGCCGGGCGTTGACCCTCTTGTCGTACCATCCGAAAGTCGACCGAGAGCGGCTGGGGATCTTCGGCGTGAGCGTCGGCGGCACGCTCTGCTGGCTCGTGGCGGCGACGGATGAGCGGGTGAAGACGTCCGTGCCGATTTACGGCTGTGGCTACAACTACGACCGCAAGAAAACGGTCTGGGGCTTCCCCGAGCCCAATTCGGCGTTAATCCTTTTCAATCGGGTTCTGGCTCCGGAGGCCTACGCGTCGTCGATTCGAACGCCGTTGCTTTTGCTCGACGCGACCAACGACTTTCACGGTTGGATGGATAACGCCTACGAGATTCTGGCTCAAACACACGTCACGCGGGGCTTGGCGTTCACTCCACGCTATAACCATCACATTGAGGCGGCTCAAGCCGCCAATCTGCCTGCCTGGATGGATTGGCAACTCCGCGGCGGTCCCCCATTCCCGGCCGATCCGAAGCTGGAACTAAGAATCCTCCCCGATATGGATCCGAGCGCAACCGTTCTGCCCGACGACGCGCGGCACGTGGAACGAGTGGACGTGTATTACGCGCTCGGCGAAAAGCCGTCGCCCAACCGGTTCTGGCGGCACGTCTCCACAACTCGCACGGCGAACGCCTGGAAAGCCCGTTTGCCAATCTTGAAATCGAACGAGAAGTTCCAGGCGTTCGCGAATGTCCGCTATCAAGCAGGCGTCTGCCTCAGTACGAACTTGGGCCGCCGGCTGTCGACCAGCGGTCCTCGGGGCGAGCCGCTGGCGAGTCTCAAGTGGTCACCGTCGCCATCCGTCGAAGGGGACGAGGCCGGGGCGCCCTTCGTTTTCGCTCGCGCGAGTACGGATCCGCTTTCTCCGACCCCCTATTTCGTGCGCCGGAGGATCGCAGGGATGCGGACGCTGTGTGCCTCAATCCCGCCCTCTTCGGCAAGCACATTCCGTTCGGGATTATTAGTCATTACATCGGCGACCCGGGTTACGCCGGCCGGAAGGGAATGTCGCTGGCTTTCGAGTATCAGGGGAATTTCATTGTCGACGAGTCCTCTCCAACGCCCGGAGACTCGAAAAAGCACGAGACACCGAGCACGGGGCTCACAATCGAAGTGACCTCGCACGATTGGACGCCGCTGGCCCGACACTACACGGCGCACGTTGAGACGAAGACCGCCGAGGGCGAATGGCAGGGTGTCGCACTTTCGGTCTCGCAATTTCGGACCGCCGACGGTAAACCTCTGCAAAGTTGGCGCGTTCTCGACAAGCTCGAAATCCGCGGCACAACGACCAAAAAGAACCCGCCGCGGTTCCGGCGATTTCATTGGGTGGGACCATAAGGCGGTGAAGAGGAGTAAAACCACGAAGGTCACGAAGATCACAAAGAAAGAGAAAAGCCGCTAAAAGCGGCGGACAAGTTGCCAGCTTGCCATTTCATTTGGCATTTTTCCTTTGTGTCCTTCGTGCTTTGTGGTTGCCTCTCTCGCAGGAGCACCGTTTTCAGAGCGCAGGACGTGCAGCAAGTCGTTCAAGAAATCCGCAACGGAAAACTCAGCGTCGCCCAGATTCCTGCGCCGTTGGCACAGCCGGGCGAGGTGTTGATCGCCAACGCCGCCTCGGTGATTTCGGCCGGCACCGAACGGATGGTGATCGACCTGGCGCGAAAGTCGCTTTTGGGAAAGGCCCGTGAGCGGCCCGACCTGGTGCGGCGGGTGATCGAGAAGTGTCGCAATGAAGGCGTCCTCACGACGCTGCGGCAAGTGCGCGAGCAGCTCGATACTCCGCTCACCATGGGATACAGCTCGGCCGGCATCGTGCTGGCTTGCGGCCGCGGAGTCCAGCGTTTTAAGCCCGGCGACCGCGTCGCGTCGAATGGACCGCACGCGGAGATCGTGAGCGTCGGCAAGCATCTCTGCGCAGTCGTGCCGGAGAATGTCGACTTCGATCAGGCGGCGTTCGCCGTTTTGGGAGCCATTGCGCTGCACGGCGTCAGGCTGGCGGGCGTGAAGCTGGGCGAGACCGTCTTCGTCATTGGTTTGGGACTGATCGGCCAAATCGCCGTGGCGCTCTCGTCATCCGCGGGTTGTCGCGTGATTGGCACCGACCCGGACGTTGCTAAATGTGAATTGGCACGGCGGATGGGAGCGGAGATCGCCCGGCCCAGTCTTGCAGGAAGCGAAATGGAATCGCTGACGGCCGGGATCGGGGCGGACGTCGTTTTGATTACGGCTTCGACGCCGTCGAACGGCCCGATCGATCTGGCGGCGGCGGCCGTGCGAAAAAAGGGCCGCGTCGTGCTCGTCGGCGTCGTCGGCCTCGAACTCGATCGTCGGGCTTTCTACTTCAAGGAGGCCGAGTTCGTCGTCTCCTGCTCCTACGGCCCCGGCCGTTATGACGCCGAATACGAGGACCGGGGGCACGATTATCCCACGGCGTATGTCCGGTGGACGGAGGAGCGGAATCTGCAGGCGGTTCTGGACTTGATGGGGCGAGGCAAGCTCGACCTGCGGCCCCTCATTTCACATCGCTTCTCGATCGAAGACGCGCCGCGCGCCTACGAGTTGATCGAAGCGGGCCAAGAACCGTATCTCGGCGTTTTGCTGGAATTCCCGCACTCTCAGGAAGAGTCCCAGCGAAGAGCCGTGCAGCTCGGTGCGTCCGCACACCGGGACCGGCCTGCGGTTGGCGTGTTGGGCGCGGGAAACTTTGCGAGGCTCGTGCTGTTGCCGGCGCTTCGCGATTGCGGCCGTCTGCGATTGGCCAGCTTGTGCACCGCGGGCGGTCTTTCGGCTGTGACCAGCGGACGCAAAGTCGGATTTGAACAGGCGACGACCGACGAAGCTGAAATCTTCGAAAACCCCGAAATCGACGCCGTCGTCTCGATCACGCGGCACGACCTGCACGCCCGCCATGTCATTCGTGCGATTCAGGCGGGCAAGGCGATCTTTGTCGAAAAGCCGCTGTGCCTCACGGAGGAGGAACTGGCCCAGATTGAGGACGCGCTTCGGGAGTCGGGCGATCCGGCACCCCTGCTGATGGTCGGTTTCAATCGCCGCTTTTCGCCCGCGGCCGCGCAGGTGCAAAAATTCTTCGCCGACGTGGTGTCGCCGCTGGCCGTCTCGATCCGCTTCAACGCGGGGCAAATTCCCGCCGACCATTGGCTGCAAAACGAGGACGAAGGGGGAGGCCGCATCATCGGCGAGGCGTGTCACGGCATCGATCTGGCGACGTTCCTGGTCGGATCGCTGCCCGTGCGTGTCTTTGCCGAGTCCATTGCCGACCCGCGAGCGGACGCCCTCCACGATGACCAATGCTTTATCACATTGCGGCACGCCAACGGTTCGATCTCGAGCGTGGCCTATCTTGCCGGGGGCGATAAATCGTTTCCGAAGGAGCGAATCGAGGTGATCGGCGCGGGTCGGGTTGCCGTCATCGATGATTTTCGCAGCGTGACGACCTGCCAAAACGGCCGCACCAAGCGGATCCGGCTCGGCCGCCAGGACAAGGGTCACCGGGCGGAGATTGCCGCTTTCGTGGAAGCTCTTGCCGACGGGGCCCCAGCTCCGATTTCCTGGGACGATCTGCGCGGTCACGCGCGCTTCAATCCTGGCCGTCCGCAGCCTGCGCGAGGGGCTGCCCCTCGACGTGTGACGTCTCGCTTCCTACTGCCCTGGAATCGGTCGTCCGGGCGGTGGGGTGGGCGGTTGTTGCCAGTCGTGGTCACAGTGGTAGTGAATGTCGAGCCAGGACGTTTCGATCGCTCGGCCGCCGGCCTGCTTTGAGCGGAAAAATGCGTTGAGGATTCCGGTCGTGTACAGGGTCCGCTCGACCGGCCAGGCGGGCTTGCCGGTGACGATCATCTGCTCGATCCCTTTCAACAGGTAGGCAAAATGCATAAAGGGCCGGGCCTCCTGTGTCCAGAACAAGGTCGACTCGACCTTGTTCGTCTCCGCCTCGCGCCACGCGGCTGTCCACTGCCCCAGATTATCCGCGTAAAGCATCGTCGCCCGCAGTCCGTCGCGATAATTCACCAGAACGAGGACCGGATTGACGAGATCCCCCTCGAGATGCAACTCGCGGCCGTTGCCCTTCGCGGGACCGGCAAGGTGATGGCGGCGTCGCGATAAGGCCGCCTCGAGCAGACTGACGTTGAAGCGGCCGTGCCGCGCGGCGTCCCAAATCTGGTCTCCGGTCAAAGTCTGCACGGATCGCACGCCCGTCTCGCCACCGGCCCGTCGCTCGGCGAGACACTGGATGATTTCCAATCCGTGGAAGCCGTAAGCCTCCAGGCCGCCGAAGGTGGTGACGGCAATTTCAGAGATTCGCGCTCCGCGGGGGACGTCAACGGGCGGATACCGCCAGGTGACCGGGAGACTGGAACCCGCCATGAGCGGAATGTCGCGGCGGCGGGCCGAGTCATACAGCCATTTGGCGTCCTCCCAGTTATCGGAGAGATGTTTATCGGTATAGACGGGAACGATGCGGCCCGAATGATCGAAGACCTCCAGAATCTCGCTGAACAGGCGCCGCTTGGGAAAGGTCACCTGTCCGGTTTTAGAAAGTGGATAGCTGCCGTGTTCACCGATTAACAGAACGCCGTCGACGGCCAGCGTGCTGCCTCCCCGCGTGAGCGCGCCGGTCGCCGTTTTATAGATGGGAATATGGTTTTCCTTGGCGATCTCCAGGCCAACGGCGGAACTCCGCGGCTGGTCCACGTAAAGCGACACGAGCTTGAGCGAAGGATATTCCCCTTTCCCGTCGAGCGTCATCGATTGCAACAAACGGCTGACGATCACGTCGGCGTGGGAATTGTGGTAGTAGGCCGTGACGACGGCCGCCACCTCAGGCACGCGCTTGCGACTCGCAGGCGAATGGCGACCCGCCGGTTCGGCCGCCAAAACGGTTGAACCGATCGCAGCAAGAAGCAACGTCGCAATGACGAAGCGCACGAAGAGACGGCAACGCTGAAAGTAAAACATGCTTCACTCGCGGCAGGTGGGCTGGGGAGCGGGTTTGGTAGGCGTGTTCCAATCTACGATTTTACTGGCGCCTGTCGCTGGAGGTAGTGAAAAAATATTCCCGCCGCGACCGCGACGTTGAGCGAGTCAGCTTCCGGGGCCATCGGAATTGTCAGTTTTCGCCGGCAGAGGTCGACCCAGTCGGACCCGAGTCCATGCTTTTCGTTGCCAAAGAGAACGGCCATCCGCGGCGATCGGCTCACGCGTTCCAACGGCTCGGCCGCAGGATCGAGCACGGCGGCTGCCATCTCGATGCCGAATTCGCCGCTGAGGCGCGCCAAATCGGAGCGCAGATCGGAACTTTCACGGATCGGCAGGGTAAAGGCCGTTCCCATCGAGACTCGCAGCACGCGGCGGGAAAAGGGATCGGCACATTCGGGGCCCAGAATAACTCCCTGCAGTCCGAACCCCGCGCTCAAGCGGATGATCGCGCCGATGTTTTCGGGATCGTTCACGTTCGGACAGACGGCGAAGAGCGCGGATTCAGGAGAGCCTCTCAAGAATGATTCGAGCGTCGGGCTTGCTCGTCGCACGCCGCAGGCAAGCACGCCGGCGTGAAACGTATAACCGACGAGCTGCTCGGCCAGCGTGTGCTCCAATAAAAAGAGGGGACAGTCCTTCGGAACCAGGGGAACGACTTGCCGCTCCATTTTTCGGGTGGCGACGACGGAAACGACCTCAAAGTCGCTGGCCAGCAGGCGTTCGACGACGAGCAACCCTTCGGCGATGAATTGATTCGACCAGCGCGTGCGATTGGTCGACTTGAGATTGCGGTAGGGATCGAGGCGCGGATCGTCCAGGCTGTCGATGATTTCCGTGGGCCTCTCCTTCACTGGCGAAACTGCGGCGCGAATCGCGCGATGTCGGCAGCGGTCGGCATGGCGGGTTGCGCTCCAGGTCGCGAGGCTGCCAGAGCTCCGGCGGCGCAGGCATATCTCACGGCTTCCAGAATCGGTTTGCCGCGAGCGAGACCGAATCCCAAACCTGCCGCGAACGCATCGCCGGCCGCGGTCGTATCGACGGCTTGTACTTCAAAGCTGGGAATCTCGTGGCATTCGCCGTCCGGTCCGCAGAGGATCGCCCCCTGGCTCCCCAGCGTGATGATGGCGTGCTGGGTCCCCATCTCCTGCAAACGTTTCGCGGCTCGCTTCGCATCTGCGAGATTCGCGATTGCGATGCCGGTGAGGGCGGCCGCTTCCGTTTCGTTGGGACACGCGACGTCGACGGAGAGCAACTGGGGCCGAAACGATGCCGGAGCCGGGGCTGGATCGAGGATCACGAGCGTGTCGTGCTCGCGGGCCAGTTCGATTGTGCTCAGGACCGTTTCCAGAGGAATTTCCAATTGCAACAGAAGCACATCGGCCTCAGCAATCAAATCGGCAGCGGCGCGTACGTCTGCGGGAGTCAGCCGACCATTGGCTCCGGGAATGACGGTGATGGCGTTTTCGCCGTCGTCGTCGACTGCGACGATCGCCAGGCCGCTCGCGCAATTCGGCGTGACGGCGACTCGGCGGACGTCGATTCCTTCGGCTTCTAAACCGGCCCTCAGACGCTCGCCAAAACCGTCATCGCCGACACGCCCGATCATGGCGACGTTGCTCCCCAGCCGTGCGGCGGCGACCGCCTGATTGGCTCCCTTGCCGCCGGCAAGTTCGCGTGTTTCGCGGCCGATAATCGTCTCGCCCGGCCGTGGCAGCCGTGACGAGCGGACGACAAGGTCCAGGTTGATCGAACCGGCGACCACGATTCGAGGTCGAGCTGAATGCGAGTCGGAACTCACTGAGGCGATCTTTCACCGATTGGCGTAGAATCCAAATTCGCAGCGGATCTTACCATGTTCGAAGTTTTCGATCACACAGCGGACTTAGGCTTGCGCGTGCGCGCCGCCGATCTCAATACGCTTTTTTCCGAAGCGGGGCGAGCCTTTTTATCGGTCCTTGTGTCGAACCCCGATGCGATCGAGCCCCGCGACGCCGTTGAGGTCAATGTGGCGGGCGCGGATCGAGAATACCTGTTGCTCGATTGGATCAACGAGTTGCTCTTTCTGTTCGAGTCGAAGAAGTTTCTGGCGAGCCAGTTCGACGCCACGGTTTGCGATGACGGAGTTCGCGGGACCGTCCACGGTGAACCGTACGATTCCGCCCGCCATGCGCTCGCCCACGAGGTGAAAGCCGTCACTTATCATGGACTTAAGGTCGAGCCGACTGAGGGCGGCTGGCTGGCCGAAGTTATTCTGGACATCTAAAATGCCTTCCAAACGATTCGGGGGACCGCTCGAGCGGGTCAACGACTGTCTGTGGCGGATCCCCAAATCCTACAAGGCGGGGATGCGCGTCGACGGCTTGATCTACGCCGACGATGCGCTGATCTCGCTCATCCGCGAAGATCAGGCGGCCGAACAGGTGGCCAACGTCGCCTTCCTCCCCGGAATTCAGCATGCCAGCCTGGCCATGCCCGATATCCATTGGGGCTATGGATTCTGCATTGGCGGCGTGTGTGCCACCGATCCGGAAGAGGGAGGCGTCATCTCGCCGGGTGGAGTTGGGTATGACATCAACTGCGGCGTGCGGCTCGTGCGGTCCGAGCTGACCTTTGCGGACGTCAAGCCGGCACTCGAAACGCTCGTCCGGGAGCTTTTCCGCAGTGTGCCGACCGGTGCGGGGCGCGGCGGCAAGTACAAATTCGAGCGCAAAGATCTCAAAGAGCTCTTGGCACAAGGCCCGGAATTTCTGCTGGCGCGGGGGCTGGCGACCGAATCCGACATCGAACACACCGAAGCTCGAGGATGCCTGGCCGGTGCACGTCCCGAGTTTGTAAGCGATCGTGCACTCGACCGTGGCTATGACCAATGCGGTTCGCTTGGCTCGGGGAACCATTTTCTCGAGGTTCAGGTCGTTGATCGCGTTTTCGACGACGAGGCCGCCCGAGTGCTCGGATTGGCGAAGGACGGCGTGTGCGTGATGATTCACTCAGGCTCGCGCGGCCTGGGTTACCAGGTTTGCGACGACGCACTGCGTGCGCTTCGCGGAGTTCCGGAAAAGTATGGGATTGATCTGCCCGACCGCCAGCTTGCCTGCGCCGGTTCACAGCCCGGAGGGACAGCACTATCTCGGCGGCATGCGAGCGGCGGCCAACTTCGCTTGGGGAAACCGGCAGCTTTTGATGTGGCAGGCCCGCGAGGTGTTCGAACGGATCTTCGGCCGGAGTTGGGAAGACCTCGGACTGCACCTCGTCTATGACGTGGCCCACAATATCGCCAAGTTCGAAGACCACGACGTGGACGGAGTGGCCAAGCGCGTGTGGGTCCACCGCAAAGGAGCAACGCGGGCTTTCCCTCCCAATCACCCGGAGGTTCCCGACCAATACCGACAGATCGGTCAGCCCGTCCTCATTCCCGGCGATATGGGCCGGGCAAGTTGGGTGCTGTTGGGCCAACCGGGAAGCATGGAACAGACCTTCGGCAGCGCCTGCCACGGCGCGGGGCGGCTCTTGAGCCGCACGGCAGCCGCGAAGCTCGCGCACGGTCGCAAGATCGAGCACGAGCTTCGCAGCCGCGGCGTGATCGCGCAAGCCCGTTCCTGGCAGGGTCTGGCCGAGGAGCAGCCCGACGCCTACAAGGATGTCGATCTGGTCGTCGACGTCGTCCACCGGGCCGGCCTGGCCAAGAAGGTTGTCCGTCTCCGCCCGATCGGCGTGATCAAGGGCTGAACCCGCTGCCTACTTCTTCTCGGGCTTGGCCCAACCGATCGCGCCGAAGGCGACGCGCCCGCCGGCAGCGCCGGTCGGCTGGACGAAGGTGTCCGGTTTTGCGTGAACGACGACGGAGCGGCCGATAATCGAATCGCGGCCGTGCAGCTTGAGCATCCGATCGTATTCATCAACTGCCGCAGTTCCTTCCGCGTTCGCCTCGACGTTGCCCAGGTCGCCCACGTGCCGTTCTTTGGTGTCCGGAGCACCGTGGGGCATCCCTTCGGGATTCCAGTGACCACCGACCGACTCGCCCTTGGCCGTATCAGTGAGGTCGCCGTATTGATGCACGTGGAAACCGTGTTTGCCGGGTGCCAATCCGTGAATCTTACCGGTGACATGAATGCGATTGCCGACCTGCTGAAAGGAGATGATGCCAGTAACGCCGCTCTTGCCGACGGATTGGAGCACACAAACGGCCCGCTCGCCCTCCTGGGCCATTTCCCGCTTGCGAAGCTGGGCCTGCGCCGGGACCGCCTCGCCGACGAGAACGACTGCCACCGACAAGAAACAGAGCGTGCGAAGTCTCATAGTGTTGGATCCTTTCCGTCTACGGTGATGAGGAGCGATGGTGCTAGTTCCGCTCATTCTACTCTCCCAAAATCCGGCAACAACCGTCGACGACCGACAAGTCGAAGCCAAGGATCGATGGCAAACAAAAGTCAGTCTGGTAGACGACCGCCGCGACCAGTTTTGGCGTCCCTGACGAGCGCCTTGCGTGCGCGGGGTGGGCGTTCGATACTGGTAAATCAAGCGATTCGCCCAGTTATCACTGCGCACTCTGCATTCCGAAAGGGACCTGTGACAGCTCAACTTAGTCAATTTGCGCGGTCGTTATCGGTCGAGACGGCCTTTACAGTGTTGGCCGTCGCCAAAACACTGAAAGCGTCCGGAAAGGACGTCGTTGAATTGGAGATCGGCGACAGCCCGTTTGACAGCACGGCCTCTGCGAAGGCGGCCGGCGTGCGGGCGATCGAGCAGAACCAGTCCCACTACTGCCCTTCGCCGGGCATTCCGCAGTTCCGCGAGGCGGCGGCCCGTTTTGTGAAGCGGGAGTTCGGCATCCCGGCCGAAGCGAAGAATATTGTCGCCGGCCCAGGTGCGAAGATCTTTGAACAGTTCTTCTGCGAAGCGTTTCTCGATCCGGGCGACGGCGTCCTCGTGTTCGGCCCCTATTTTCCAACCTATTTGCCGAACATCCTGAGGCGCGGCGCGCGGGCCGTCGTGCGGCCGCTAAGCCAGGCGAACCAGTTCCGGCCCGACGTGGCCGCGGTCGAACGGTTCCTGGCCGAAGACAAGTCGCCCAAGGCGATCTTTCTCAATTCGCCCCATAATCCAACCGGTGGCGTCGCGACCGAAGAGGACCTGGCGCGGATTGCGAAAGCTGTCCGCGGCAAGAATGTCGCCATCTTCAGCGACGAACCGTATTGTCACATGGTTTGGAAAGGGAAGCACGCCTCGATCCTGGCCCAACCCGGCATGCTCGATCAGTCGGTGGCGGCCTTTACCTTCAGTAAGTCGTACAGCATGAGCGGCTGGCGACTCGGCTTTGCGGTCGCCGGAGCGGAGATTGCCGATGCCATCGGCAAAATGATCAACACGACCCTTTCGTGCACGCCGGAACTCGTCCAGCTTGCCGGAGCAGCAGCGCTCGACAAGGATCAGTCCGAACGCGATGCGGTGATGCTCAAGTTTCGTGAAAAGGTCGAGCTGCTCACGACGGGGCTCAACCGCATCGACGGTTTCCGCACGCTCGATCCGACGGCGACGTTCTACGTCTTTCCTAACGTGGCGCCGGTTTGCAACCGCTTGGGAATCACGAGCCACGGGTTGGCCCTGTATCTGCTCGAGGGGGCCGACGACAAGTTCGGCATCGCCTGCCTCGGCGGCGAATGCTTCGGCGAAGCGGGCTGTGGATTCTTGCGGTTTAGCTGTGCCGAGCCGAACGACCGTCTGCAGCAGGCGCTGGATTTCTTGCCGACCGCTCTCTCTCGGAAAGAACGCGTTGCCGCCTACCTCGAAAAACACCCCGAATTCCGCCTGAAGGAGGCGTACTCTCTCCCGCACTGACGGTTTAGCGTGCTTTTCGCAAAGCCGTTATGGCGTTTTGTTTTTGCCGGCTGCGGGAGTTGGTGCCGGCTTCGTCGTGGGCTGCGGGGTCGCTGGCGGACTCGGCGGCGAATTGGCGGCCGGCTTGGTCGCTGCCGCGACTGGCGGCGTGGGAGCGCTAGCGGGCGCATTGGTCGCTGCCGGCTTTTGTTCGGCCTTGGGCGGGGCCTGCTCCGGAGTGGCCGGTTTCGTTGTGGACCCGCTGGCCGCGTCTCGGGCGGCCGCCACCGCGTCGCGAACAATTCGTACGTGGCTCGGCGCGACTCGTTCTCCGGGATCGCTCGCAACAACTCGTTCATTTGTTGCACGGCCAGCGCGTACTTGCCGGATTTCGCCAACGCGAGACCGCGGAGAAGTCCCGCTTGCGGGATCCATTTGCCTCCGTCGAGATAACGCCGCCAATACGCGTCGAGCGTTTCCACAGCCGGTTCGAGCATGTTCTGCTGAAACTGGCAGACTCCCATCCAGAATTTGGCATCCTCAGCGGCGCGGTAGTTCATGGCGAACGCCAACTTGGGAACGGGGACCGCCATTGTTCCTTCCTGCTGGTGCGCGGGATCCTGTTTTTGCCGCATGGCCGCTTGCATCTCGGGCGGAAGGGGCATGAGCTGCGGCAATTCATCGAGCTGGACCAAGAGATAATTGCGAATTGCCCCCGCGCAGTCCCCTTCCAACTGCGAAATCCGCGACTTAATTTGTTTGCGATTGCCTGAGTTCACTTTGAGCGTCGGCGACTCCTTTTCAAACTCGACGGTGACCGGGCCCGAAAAGGGAAGCCAGCGGAAGTCCCGGATGTCGGTCGCTTGCTGGTCGAGGTGGTTCACCGCCGCCATCTGGCGATCGGGATAGTCCCAAATGGCCACGTTCTCTTTCTTCCAACAAAGACCACCCCCTGCCGCGATCACGCGGGAAATCAATCCCGGACGGCTCCCCACGTCGCCCAGGGGCGCGTAAATCGTCGCCGAGCGATCTCCTGACAAGAACATCTCGAGGCGTCGCATGCGCGGCGACCAATAGCAACTGGAAGTGATGATTTCCACCCGGCAGGACTTCAGATCGGCCGAGTGAAGCGGGTACGGTTTGTCGGCCGAAACGTCGAGTTTCCGCAACAGTCCATCATCCGCAAGCACCTCGGCCAGAGTGGCCGCGCTCTCGATCTTTGGAGACTGTCCCTTGTCCTCGCGAGTAGGAATCGGCCAGCCGAGAGTTGGGTCAAAGAGATAGACCTGCTTTCCGACCAAGGCACCCACAAGCCAGCGAGTCGCCGGTTCGGAGGCGTTCGCGGCGGTTGCCGCGGCCGCCGATTTCACCGGATCAGCGCCTTTCGCGCTGGTTGCCGCGATCGGTGCTCCAGCGGCGGCGGGTGCTTCAGACGCAGGGGAGTGCGGCCGGAGAATCACCGCGTCGATGCCCCCCTGCCGCAGGAGTTCGGCGAAGACCCAAGCGCGGTCCTCTGCGGTTCCCTTACCAATCACGGTGATGTCGTGCAGACTTTGCGGAATGGTCGGCTCACCCTTTCCTGCCAGGGCGACCATCGTATTGGCCAAATCGAACAACGCGACGACGTGCGCGGGCTCTGAATCATTTGCCCGCACAATGCCGTTGGCGCCTGCTTGAAGAGCCAGCAGTCTCGGACGTGTCCCACGTCTTGTCGGTCGAAGAGGTCGCCTGCGATGGCCGAACGGAGCGCCTCGGGGACGAGTTTGTCGGCCGCGGGAGTGGTCGTCGCCGCATCGTCGACCGGCAGACTCTTGCCGCAGTCGCGCACCCAATTGTTCAGGTTGTCGACTGCCGCTTTCGGATCGGCCGAGATGCCGAGTTTCTCGGGTCGCAGCATCTCGAGGGCACTCGATAAGAGTGTCTGACAACGTTGTGTCGTGGCAATCGACGGTCCCGCCTGTCGGGCCGGCGCGGCCGAAGTGATTGTCTTGGCGGTCGATTTTGTCGTCGGTGACTGGTTGCAGCCGGAACCGGCGAGCCCAAGGAGCGCGGCACCCGCCAGTGCCAGCACCGAGGCAGCCGGGCATGCGGCATCGACGAATGAACGGGGCGCCGCTTTTCGAGGCGATTCCGTGCGAGGTGAACGGTTGAGTCGCGTGGATCGAAGACAACGAAAAAGGGACATGTCGACGTTACTTTCCGGACAGAAGATCAATGACAACGCTGCGAATGCGGATGAGTTGTTCGATAAATCGCGGGAGTTCGCCGAGCGGAAGCATGTTCGGGCCGTCGCTGAGTGCGCGGTCCGGATCGGGATGCGTCTCGCAGAAAATCGCGTCGCACCCGCAGGCAACGGCGGCGCGGGCCAGATAGGGAATCATTTCGCGCTGGCCGCTGGTCGAGGATCCGCCCGGCAGCTGAACGCTATGCGTGGCGTCGAAGACGACCGGCGTTCCGAAACGCTGCATGACGGGAATCGAGCGCATATCGTTCACCAGCCGACCGTAGCCGAACGTCGTCCCGCGCTCGGTCAGTAACACGTTCTGGTTGCCGGCTTCCTCGCATTTTTTCACGATGTGAATCGCGTCTTCCGGCGCGATGAACTGCGGCTTTTTGACATTGATCACGTGGTTATTGCGAGCGGTCGCCGCCGCGGCCGCATGGACGAGATCCGTTTGCCGCGCCAAAAAGGCCGGGATCTGAACAATATCGCAGACCTCGGCGGCCGGTTCGGCGTGGCTGACCTCGTGGATGTCGGTGGTCACGGGCAATCCGGTGTCGCGACGCACACGGTCGAGAATCGCCAGACCTTTTTCGAGACCCGGTCCGCGAAAACTCTGGAAGCTCGTCCGGTTGGCCTTGTCGAAACTGGACTTGAATACGATCGGCACGTGAAGCTGCTGCGAAATCTCGGCCAAACGGTGCGAAACGCTCTTGATCAGGTCTTCGTTTTCGATGACGCACGGACCGGCGATGAAGACAAGGGGATACCCCGATCCGCACGGGATCGTCCCGATGCGAACCGGGTTTATTACGGCAACATTGTGTGCAGCGGGGTTTTCGGACACGGGATTATTTTAATTCGCGAGGGGATGGGTCCGCCGCGCCAGGAGCCTTCGGGACCAACACCGTTAAGGCTCCAGGCAGGACTGAGATCTCAGCCGGTGTGAAACCGGCAGGGTCGCCGTCGCATTGAACGGGGACGGGAACCTTGGATTCGATCCGCACAGTGCGAACGCGGGCCACTCGGACGTCGGCCAACTCTTCGTGCCGCCTGAGTGCCACGTTAATTAAGTAACGAATCATTTGGAATGCCGAGCGACGCTTGAATATCCGCAGATCGAGGAGTCCGTCGTCACCGGCCGCATCACCGGCAATAGGCAGCCCCAGGGCATATTCGGGAAGGTTTGCCACCATCACGAGCCTTCCCTTCACAGGCCAGGAGGAGCCCCACGGGCGGCGACGTCCCAACGGGCGACCGGTGGATGCACCCTCCCCGTCCACGGTCACCCGCAGCTTCGGATATCGGTATGTACGTAACGTTTCCAGAATGGGTTGGATGTAATTCGATTTTCGAATGTTTCCCGACCGGCGGGCATGCAACCGGTGCACGACGTCGGCATCGAAACCGGCCGAAACCATCAGCATAAATCGACGCCCGTTGAGGAGCCCGACATCGAGCTGCCGCCGGTAACCCTGAGCGATCAATTCGGCCACGGTTCGACCGTCGCAGGGAATCCCAAGGTATCTGGCCAACAGGTTTTCGGTTCCGAGCGGCAGGATGGTCAGCGGCACATCGGGGAATCGGTTGATGAGATCCCCCACCGTTCCGTCACCCCCCGCTGCCACCAGGCAAATCAAGCTGGCGCGACGTTCGGGTTGACTCAAACGCTCGGCGAGACGGTCGCGGCGTGAAAAGACGCGGGGCCGAATCCCGAGACGGCGCAAATGCGAGCACAGCGAAAGGATCTCAGCCCGATTGACTCCCGCACCGGAGGTGGGGTTTCGCTGGACAGCCACCCACGGGCGGGTACTGGAAGGCGGGTCCAAGATTTGAGATCCGAAGTCCAAAACCGGAAGACGGGACTGCTACCCGTTATGATGCGCCGAGTTGTGCCCCGGGAACTGAGCTGGGGAACGCTTTCCGAGCCGGTCGGCGATCTCGGCCAATGTGCGGAGGACGCGATTGTCCCCGGACGTTGCGGCGCGGTCAATCCGCAGGGCGGGAATGCCGGCCGCGTTTGCCGCGGCAACGTCGGTGTCTGCCTTGTCGCCGATAAAGAGGACCTCGGCGGGCTCGCAACCGGCTCGTGCCAACAGCGACTCAAAAAAGCGTGGCGACGGCTTGCGGTGCCCCACCAGCGACGAAATTATCCGCAGCTCAATGCGAGACAGATCCGGGAGACCATCCATGACCCCATTTAAGCGCGCGTCGAAATTCGAGGAGACTGCCAGCCGGTAACCGGCTTGGCTGAGTGCCGCGAGCGCTGGTTCGACGTCGGCAAAGCAGCTCCAGGACGAAGGTTGTCCAAAATGGGTGAACAGCTCATTGAAACACTCTTCACGTGAGTGAACGTCGGCCAATACAGATTCGACAATCAACTGCCAGCGGAGCCGTTCGCGATCTTCGCACGTGTGTCCCGCCTGGTCCGTTTCGGGGCAGAGACACGTCAGCACCCCCTCATTCTCGGTGCGGGCAAAGGCTAGGCGAAAACGGCTCGCGACTTCGTCGAGCGCAAGTCGTGAGCCGTGCCGGGCACCAATCTGGTGGTAGATCGCCACGACCGAGGGATTCGGTCGGATCAACGTGTCGACCGCGTCGAACGCGATCCAACGTATGCGATGCGGGTCGATCACCACTTCGTTCATGTGCTGTCGAATCCTAGTTTTCACCTTTGAGTTGCTTGACCTTATTCAAGAAAGTGTAGGTTTCAACCGCGTAATTCGTATAGGAATCGTCGTACGTCGTCAGCCGATAGCTGTCTTCGCCGCCGTTGCGTTGCTCCGCCACGTTGAGCCCGTAAATGATGGCGGTTCCTTTGCCGTTGTCGTCGACGAAGTAGCCGAAAATCGGGCAGCCGGACGAGCCCCGGGCGGTGCTTCCGTCATGATGCAAGAGTCCTGAGTCGATCGAGCGGATCGTGACGTTCTGATCGACGGTTGCCGTGTTGCCGTAGTTATAGTCGTACGAATAGCCTGTCACGCTCAACGGTACGGGAAAGTTCGAGGGATAAAAGTAGTCGGTATTGGCGACTCCCATCCAACCCACCTCGTCGCCCGGCCGATCCGCCAGTTTCAGAATGGCCCAATCGTGTGCACGATCGGCGTTCGGCGTATTGGTGCCCCACCAGATGTAATCGATCCAGGATTGCCGGTAGCAGTTCGAATTGACCCGGTTGAGATAGAAGTAGCCGATATTCGGATACAGTTGCCCTGTTCTTTCGTCGATCACGACGTGGGCCGCGGTGAGAACGAGGTTCGGTCCCACCAGCGTGCCGGCTCCGCCGTTCACCCAGCCGATACAACGCCAGGGATAGGCATGGCTCGTCACGGCCTCCCGCGGGTGATCGTCCCACACGTTCTGGATCAAAGTCCGCTTTCGCTCGGCTTGCAGGCCGTTATTCGGAAGCGGGAGACGGGAACTCGTTTTGCCCGAGGACGAAAACAACTCCGAAAAGGTCGCGACTTGGACATGCAACCGGCTCCTCGACTGAAGTCGGTCGAGTGCCGAAGGTCCGGGGATGCTATTCGCCGTGTTTTGTTTGCCGACCGTCGAGGCGGAAGGCCGGCGACTCGGGTTCGGCGCTTGGATGTAAGGGATTTTCCAACGTCCGTCGGCGGCCGCGGCTCGGCCTTCGAGCGCAACGGGTTTGCCCGGGGATTTGGTCGCGTCCGCGGCAAGGACACGCGCCGCACCCGCCGCGCACGGGGTCAACAGGAGAGCAATGACCGGACACATCGACAGTAAGCTGCGAGCGGACATGACGCTGATCCTTTCTAATCTCAATTGGAATGCGGTGAGTAACGAAGGTGAAGGGGTCGCGCAGCGCGACTGTGCAGAGCCGCGACCGTAAGGGAGCGTCCGGCACGGCCATCGGCCATCGGCACGGAAGTACACTCCCCTACGGTCGCGGTTCGAGCGGCAAGGACATCATGCGGGTGCCTGCCAGACAGTCACGTGGCCTGCAACGGCGTCGAATTTCGATTCAAGCAATCACCGAATCCGAATCGGCGGGCAAACCGTTTGGCTCGGGAGTCGGCGTAATAGGCTCGCCGGGCCGGGTTGGAACTGAAGCGGCGTCGTCGGCTTCCGTCTGGCATGGCTGGCTCCCTTACGATTCGGTTGGTCTCGTGCTCACGATTCCAATACAGGGGGGCCAGACGGTTGTGACGCTTGTTCCGAAGCCTTTCGCAAAGAAAACAAGTTTTTGCCCCAAATCTCTCTGTGGCAGGCACCAACGACTTGGCACACGGATTGAATGGGCCGGCAACTTGCTCTAAATTCGATTTCCAGGAAGAAAGGGCGGCACCGAGCCGCCGTTCCAATCCGCGGGCGGGGGCCGCGCCATGCCGGACGATATTCTCAAAGACCTGCCGCAGCGGCTGGAATCGATGGTCACCCGCTGGAGCCTCGTGCGTGTGGCCCACGACGCTTCCGGCTCCTCGGCCAGCAAGGCGCGGAATGAATTGGTGCTCCGTTATTCCGACGCGACAAGGAACTACATCCGCGGCATCGTCCGCGACGAAGCGAGTGCCGAGGAAATCGCGCAAAACGCCGTTTTGCGGATGCTCAGCGGCGATTTTGCCGGGGCCGATCCCAATCGGGGCCGATTTCGCGATTTGCTCAAAGTTGCCGCGCGAAACATGGTGCGCAATCACTGGGCCAGGGAGAAAAAGCGCCGAGCGGCTTCCGTGGATGTCGAATCGCTGGAAGACGCCGACGACGCCGAGGATGTCGCGGCCTGGGTCTCGAACTGGCGGCAAAACACGCTCGACCTGACCTGGAAGGCACTTGAAAAATTCGAGCGGTCACAACCTCGTAGCTGTGCGCATACGCTGCTCAAGTTGCGTGCGAGTTTCCCCGACGCGACGTCAGACGAATTGGCCGAGCGTTTGAGCGAGGCCGTTCAACAAAAAGTCTCGCCCGAGGCTGCGCGGCAGAAGCTTCATCGGGCCCGCGTGAAGTTTGCCGAGTTGCTGGTTGATGAAATTGCCGACGGCCTGCAACAGCCGACCGCCGACGATATCGAGGACGAACTCGTCGCGTTGCGTTTGATTGAATATGTGCGCAAGCTCCTGCCGCCGGAGTGGAAGGAATTGCGCGACCAGCCCCCCGAGTGACAGCCTTTCAGTTATTCGGCCGTCAGATCCTGCAAATTTTGCCAAGTCTCGCAAGGGGCCCTAACTCCCCCCACGCTGTCGGCGGAGCTGGTTTTCCAGCCGGCGCCGTTTGATCGGCAGAATCAGGTTATTCGGCATTGGTCGCCTGCCGATCACATGCAGCAGGACCGGCAGCGCCGGCCCGCGCCGCCTTCCGTTGCGCCTAGCGACGGACACGGTCAAAGATGGCGTGTCGGCACCGCGGCGCCGAAGACGGAGCGAGTGGTGCCATGTGCCCGAAAGCCCAGTCCGCGATCGCCTTAACTGCGCTCTTTCTCGCGGGGCTTTTGGTCTCTCGCGGGTCCTACGCCGACGACGCGCCGCTGGACGCGCCCGGCACCTATCGAATTCAGCCCCCTAGCGGTTCGCCTCCCGCGCCGCCGCTCCCCAATTCGCCGCCCGGCAGCCGGGTGCCGCCCCCGCCCGCGCCTGCGGCGCCAACCCTGCAAAAAACGCCCGCGAAGCCGACCCAGCGCCCGGTGCCGTCCCTCGCGGCGCCGACTCCCCCGATGACGGCGCCGGCTCCGATGCCTCCCCTCTCGCCGATGCCTGAGGAGGTTCCCCTGCCGACTCCGGTGACAGGAGCGGGCGGAACGGCCAGCGGCGGTGAGATCGCGCTCACCGCGCCGGGCGCCTACCTCGACAGTGCGGTGCCCATGACCGTGGCGCGATTCCGCTTCCAGGATGGATCCAACGACAACTTTCCCAATCGGGGGGACTTCTTCTACGCCGCAAATGGCCTGCCTCTTCCGGAGAAGAAAGTCGACTTCCAGGAGTATCGCGAATATTTTGAGTACGCGCCTCTGCCGCTGGCGTCGGTCTTCGTCGAGATCCCCGTCCGCACGATTGAACCCGAAGTCAACCGCAGCCATAGCGGACTGGGGGACATCAACGCGGGCTTCAAATACGTTTTAATGCAGGGACACGACGAGTACCTCACTTTTCAGTTGCGGGGTTACTTCCCGACAGGCGATACGAGCGAGGGACTGGGGACCGGCCACTACAGCGTGGAACCGGGTCTGCTTTATTTCCACCAGGTCGATCGGTGGCAGTTTCAGGCAGAGCTCAAGGACTGGATCCCGATTGGCGGCGACACGGACTTCAACTCCAACGTGATCGAATACGGCGCCGGCCTCGGTTACGTGCTCGCCGACACGGGACGTTGCGTGGTCACGCCGGTGGGAGAAGTCGTCGGCTGGACATTTATCGGCGGCCAGAAACAAAACGCCGATACGGTCGTTCCCGTCTCCGCCAACGGCGACACGATTATCAATCTCAAGCCGGGCGTCCGCCTGGGAATGAAGCATCCCGACGACCCGCTCGGTTTCCAGCGAATCTCGCTCTATGCCGGTTGGTCAACGGCAGTCACCGATCAACATCTTTACCAGAGCGCGTTCCTCGTCGAACTTCGCTATGCCTTCTGATCGTCAGCTGTCTGCTCTGCGAAGGAATCTTCGGGTAGCTTGAGACGCGGCGACGACATTCGGTTTTAGTTGCCGATGATGTGCAGCATGGCGACCGGGCTGTCGGCGATCGAATGGTCGACGCGATTCTGCAGTCGCTTGCGGAGCCAATTGGCGACGTCCAACAGCGTCAGCTCTTTGGCGGGTGACGACGCGCGGCCGGCCTGCGACTTCGCCTCGCGCAAATAGGCCGCCAGCGTTTTTTCGGTCGGCTTGAGATTGATGCTGCGTACCAGCCCCAGCGTCGGCGGCATCGATCTCCAGGGGTCCGGACCTTCGAGGCCCCGTTCCCGATCCTCCACGTCCAGAAAGACCAGGTGCGCTCCCTTGAGCTTGTTGAAGCACCGCGCCAGGTAGCGGCTGGAAACCCCGCTGGTGTCGGTCGCGTCCCTGGTTTTGAGAATGAAGGACTTGCCGTCGTTCGATCGGATTTCGGTCCCGCGGTAGTACAACAGAAAGACCCGGTTGACGGGCGAGGCCTGGCTCGCTTTCAGCTTGAGTGCCACGAGGGCCGCGAACACCCGGTTGGAATCAATCTGGGGACCGACGCACGGCGGATACAGCTTGACCCGCGCAAACACCGCCGAGGAGTCATTGCCCCGGGCATCGGTCCGCACCCCGAAGGCGTCCTTGACCTGCTGCACCAGGTCGGAACCTCCGTTCGCGGCCGGTTTCGCACAGTCGACCACCAAAAGATGCAGCTCCTGCCGGCGGTCGGGTTGGCGACAATCGACGCGGTAGGCGGCCATCTCCCGTTGTGGCACGCCGACCAGCTCGACGCGAATCACGTTGTCAGTCGCCGAACCCAAGGTGAGGTCCGCCTCAAACAGGCTCCGGTCTCCCACGGGCGGCTTGACTTCCTCAGCGTACTGCAGGAAGGCATTGACCCAAATCCGAACGTAAACGGACTGCATCCGGCTCAACACGGGGACCGCGTCGCCCCAATCGATCTCGCCGTGGGCCGTGACGTCGGCCCCTCCGACCGGGCCGAACCGATTTCCCCTTCTCCGCGAGACAAAGTCCCAATCCCCCTGTTTCCATGACAGCGATGAAATCTGCACGCGGACGGAACGCACGAGCACCGAGACCTGCGTCTCCTCCGGAGCGCCGACCGGCACGCCGTTCTCGATGATGCGGACCCGAATCGTTTGCGGTCCCTCGGGGAGTTGCACGTTAACGATCCGCAGATCGCCGTTATCTCGCGGGTTCGGCGCCTCCAGGCGCTGCTCTCGATCACCGTTGACCAGGAAGATTTGAGCCGAACCGAGAAGTTCCTTCGGCGTCACCGTGAAGACGATCGGCACGCCGCTCGAGTCCTGTTCGACCGGCTCCCGCGGAGACAGGATGGCGATCTTCGGCGACGCGCGCCCCGGGATGGCGGTGATCACCACCGCTTGCGACGTGACCTCTGTTGAAGGCCCGTCCGCGGTCGCCCCCCGCAGTTGCAAATCATGCTTGCCGGTCGACAGTTCGCCCACCTCGACTTCGCCCGCCCACAACGTCGGATCGTGAGGCAACGGCTCGAACCGGGCTGCGATGGGCCGCGGCGACTGCCCGTCGACGGAGACCTCGAGCGCCACCGGGCGCCCCTCGGAGGGAAGACGGAGCCGCATTCGGACGGCCGACTGCCTGGGAAGGGGCTCCACCGTCGTCACTTCCACGCGGCCCGGCACCTGTTTCACGGCGACGACAGCCGTCTCGGATCGAAAGGATGAAAAACCGTTTGTGACGACCACCGCCAGATGGTTCTCGCCAAAGTGGAGCGGCACCTCCCACGTCTGTTTTCGCGTCCCGGTGGCGATCGACCGATCGTCGATGAGCTTCGCGCCGGCCGATGGTTGGGAATCGATTTCGACCCGAGACGTGTACGCCGCGACATTGGCTGGTTCTCCCAGCGTGACGGAGAAGCGGGCGGCCGGCGGATGGAAGACCCCCTGCACGTTCGACGCATCGACCTCGACCCTCTGCACGAAAGGCAATTCCGGGTGATAGACAAAGCGGAGCGACCGGGCCGCCTCTCCAGCACTGGAGACTGCCTTGAGCTCGACGACGCCGTCTCCGGGCTTGACGGGCACTTCAATCCGGAACGGCGCCGGACTTGCGGACGGGACTTGCTCCCAAATCGGCCGCGGATCCGGCAGTCGTAGTTCTTGGTCGAGGACTCCGTAGTCCGCTCGCAGGAGCGGCTGCCTCGACGTGATCTGCCCCTCGACGACGATCCGCGGCCCTGCGACGATCAGTGCATCGCCCGCGTGGAACGGCAAGGCGTTGATCCGCGTGACGGTGATCGTCGGCGGCTCACCCGGAGCGAAATGAATGAAGAACTGCCGCTCTATCTCCTCTTCCGACTCGAATCCCCGCAGTGGCTGGTTGTTCCGCACGCGCAACGTGAGCTGATTGGATCCGGGGCGCAACTTGAGCGATTGCGAGATTTCCTGCAGGCGATGGGGCTCGATCGGCAGGCGAATCGCCGCGTTCGTGTTCAATGTGAGAATGGCCGTCGCCGGCGCCGTCGAGCGAATCGTTGCCCGGAAGGGAAAGGTGTCGTGCTGCACGTCGGAATCAGCCGCCGGCAGATGCACGATCGCGGGCGCCAGATTTTGCAGGCGAAGTTCTCCAAGCGGCACGCTTGCTGTCCGCCGCTCCCGTCCGGCGACGCTCATCGTCACCCTCGCCGCCAGCCGCACGACCGCTGGTCGCGCGATCAGTTGCCGCAGCGACTCGGTCCACAGATCGCGCGCCTGGTCGTACCGCTTGAGCTCCAACGTATTCCCCGACCCCTGCACCTCTAAAGTGACGCCGACGATCTCCGGGTCGACGTCGGGCGCGGTCACCGAGACGAACAAGGGGAGGTTTTTATCGCCGACCTTCCAGCCCCCTCGTACGAACTGCGCGGCCGGAGCTTCCGGATCGAATTGCAGCGAGACTTTGACCCAGGGCGTCGGCGGCCAATCGGTGACTTTGCCATGCTCGATCAGCTTGGGCAGCAATCCGTTGCCGAAAAACTCCGTCCGGTATTTTCCGATGTCGTCGAACGTGGCCGGCACGTCCCGCTTTTGAGGGTTGAAGTGCCAGCCGATTTCGTGCTCGATGTTTTCGTCGCTCGTCTCGAAGGGACCGAGCGGACTCCACGCGGCCCACGACCACGAGCGGTTGTCGTCGGTGTTGAAGAACAGCGAGCACAGCGGCTTCCGCTCGTCGACCGCCTGCCCGACCGTCAGCGTTGCCCGGCCCGTCGTTTGGGCGATTTCGATCCGGTCGCCAGGCTTGTGGTCGGCCACTCCCCGCAGGAAATCGCCGACCGAGTCAAACTTGCGGAGCCGCGATTCTCCGGCTTGCGGCTCGAAGATGCCGAGAATCGCCTCGCCTTCGCGGAGGCCGCTTCCGGCCGGCGCGAATCACGATGAACGTCTTTGAGTCCACCTGCCGCAGCCGCACGTCGGAGAGGGCTCCGAGCTTGCCGATGGTCTGAGGCAGATCGCCCAGCCACCACAGGCTGACGGTGCGGTCCCGGCGCAACTGGCGAGCAGGCGACCGTCTTTGGAGAACGCCAGACCGGTGATCGCCGCAGTATGTCCCTCGCAACGGCGGAGACGTTTTCCGGTGCGCACGTCGTAGATATTCAGTTCGCTGTCGCCATTGTGGCGATCGCTGGCAACCGCCCGGAGCGGGATCGCCTTCAAGCCGTCGACTTGCGGGCTCGGGCAAACCGCCTGCGCCGTGATCGAGGCATCATCGGGCAGGGCCGGCAGATCCCACACCTCGCGGTGGCCGTCGCGTACAACGTCGAGTCGTCGCCGGCCGCCCAAGGGGCGATTGAGTCCCCACGCCGCAAGATCGGGGGTCCAACCGGTCCACGCGGCCGCATCTTTTTCGAGGCGACTTGCGGAGAGATTCATCAGGAGCTGCGTCCGGACTTGCCCATCCACGAGCTCCGTCAGACGCAATCCGCTCTCCCGGTCTTTCCGCACGAATGTCACGTCGGTGAAAACCTGGCCGACGGCCGCCAATCGCTGGACCGGCCTTTCGTCGAGTTTGGCCCGCTCATCCCGTTTCAGCGGATAAATCTCGATCTCGTGACGCGGATTGCCGCCCACCGCCAGAAAACCGGCCCTCGAAACCGCCACGCGGGGATTCGGCCAGGGGCCGAGCCGGATTGACGTCGCTCTCGTGGCGCTGGACGCTTTGAGGTCGCGCACAATCAACTCGTAGCCGCGGGTTTTGTTGTCCAGAACGACTAGCGCCACCCGTCGTTCATCGATCGGCCGCAGGTACGTGATCGAGTGGTCCGCCGGAGCTTCCCAATACGTGGCAAGACCGGAGCCGCTCCATCCCACCAGCCGCGGAGGACGCTTGGGGGTCGCATGGGTCCCCAACAGAAGTTGCCCGTTTCCGTTGGCCGAGAACCGGCAGCACCAGGCGTAGAGCGGCCGGTCCGGCCCCTCCGGCTTTCCACTCGTCAAATTGAACAGGCGCAACCGCTGCGTGGCTTCCGGCAGCGCGGCGTCCCAACTGCAAAACGCAACGTATTGCTGTCCGTGGGCCGTCCATGCCTCGAACTCATGCGGCGCGCTTTTCGAGAAGCGGCTGGCCGGCGGTGGCGGGTCAAACACTTGGATCGTCTGGCCCGATTCGATGTCCCACACGCGAAGTACGATCCGTGGGTTTTTGCTGTCTTCTGTGGCCGCCGAGATGAGCCGCGGCTTTCCGTCGAAATTGGCAAAGGCCAGGCCCACCACGGGGCCGTGGTGTCCCCGCAAGACGAGGGTCCGCTCTGTCTGGGTCGCGTCGAAGAGGTAAATCAGCCCCTGCTCCTCGGCCTGCTCGGGCGAGAGCAGGTCGAGATCCGAGCTGTACAGGAACCCGGGCATTCGATAGTCGGCGACGAGCGAAGTGACCGCCCCATAACCGCCGGCGGCGATCCAGCGCCCGTCCGGCGAGACGGCCAGTGCATCGAGGTTGCCCCAACGCCCCGGCGCGATCGGCACGCGGCGGACCAGGTCCGGCCGGTATTGGAAGTGCGGCCCGGCGTCACCCGACGGCTCGCGGAGCGTCCACACATGGATCACTTTGTCGCGGCCGGCGGCATACAGCGTCTTGCCGTCTGGACTGAACTCGAGTTGAAAAATCTCGGACGTCGGTCCCCCCGCCTGCACGCGGAGGATCGGCTGCGGTTTGCCGCGGTCGGCGGCCTGGCCAACGTCGGCCCATGCGACCGCGCCGGGCGCGATCGAGCCGAGCGCGAGCAGGACGCAAAACGCGCGGCGGACGCGGCGAATGAATGTGCTGTGCGAAAGGGCCCGCATGGTCGCTCTCTTGAAACCAATCGACAACTTCATTTGGCGGGGCCGCGCACGTGGGGAATCTCTACGACAATCCGAAAACCGACGTCCATCCCTCGCTCCTCGAAGGGGCGGGACTTTCCGGCCTTCCAGACGCTGTCGCTCTCTTCGTTGTAGGTCAGCTCACTTTTATCCAACCAGCTTTGGCCGCGAAGCTCGATCTGATCGGATGGCAGGCCTTGCAATTCGTGGCGCGGGGCCACCAAAGAGAGGCGATTGTTGCCCAACACAAAGCTGTCGGTCCACTCGAGGCCGTTTCCTGCCATATCTCGCACGAGCCAGAGGGGACTGCCTGCGTCGCTGCCGACCGCTTGCGGCTGCCCCCCCTCGAACCGGTGGTCGGGCTGTGGAGAAACGCGATGACGCTCCGGCCCTTTGATCCCCGAGAGGCGCGGATCCTTGGCCAGCCAGGCATCGTAGGCGGCGGCCCGGTCCCACTCATCCTTCGTCGGCAACCGGACAACCGGGCGCTCGGCGTCCTGATTCCCGAACAGCGTCGCGCGGCACCACTCGCAGAATTCCCACGCTTCGGTCGCCGAGATATTCGTGACAGGCAGGAGTCCGCGATCCGCCTCCGGCTGTGTTTTCCAAGTCCCCTGCTGCCAGTCGCTGCCGGCCTTGTCGGGGCGGGCGTCCGCAAACGCTTTGTACAGGCCGTTCCACACCTTGGTTTGGAGAATGTAAAAGCTGACCGGCGGATTCGTCCCGGGAGCCCCCGCATCGCGCTCGACCAGGCGCAGCACCAACGGCCGCTCGAATTTCAACTCCGACGCCAGGGTGAGTGCCCTCCAGTAGCGATCTCCGCGGGCATCCGACTCCGAAATTCCGTTGTCCGGGTCGCTGGCAACGGTCCCCAGCAGACGCTTCCAATTCGTGGCGACCCAATTTGGCCGGAGAACCGGTTCGACGGGCACGCTTCCCGGTTGGGACCGCAAGTGCGGTGCGGCAATGTAATACCCCAGCGGCAGAGCCACAATCAGCCCGACCGAAGCGCCGACGAGCCATTTGTGCCCACCATGAGAAGGCTCAACGGCCGATACATTGGAAGCCGTCCGCAGAGCACCTGCCGGACCGGAACTTTCGTTTCGGACTCGAGAATTCGGTGGCGACCAGCTCTCCGTTGCACGAGCATCAGTCGGCTCACGTTCCATCGCTCCCAGCCGTTCGAGCAACACTTGAGCCGAGGCGGGCCGCCGCTCGGGCGATTTTTCGAGCAGCTCGCAGATCAGCCTCGACAGTCGTTCGGGAACTTGCCGGTTGACGGACCGGGCGGGCGCCGGATCGTCGACGGCCAGAGCGCGGAGCGTCGCGAGCAAATCGGCTCGCTGAAACGGCAACTTGCCGGTCGCCATCTCGTACATCATGCAGCCGAGACTGAACAGGTCGGCCCGCGGATCGACCGACGTCCCGGTCACCTGCTCCGGCGCCATGTAACCCGGCGTTCCAATCACGACTCCCGATTGCGTGATTCCCGATGGCTCCTGCCACGGTTTGGCGAGCCCGAAATCGAGGATTTTCACGCGGCCCGCGTCCGTCGCGCTGCCGGCGTGCCACGACTCTCGTCGCTCGAGCCAGATGTTGGCCGGCTTGATGTCGCGATGCAGCAAGCCGCGCATGGGCCGCCGCGAGACCCGTGGCGATTTCCCGGCTCATCCGGATTACCGTGGCGGGGTCGAGGCGTCGGTGCTGGATCAAGAAACTCCGCAGGCTTTCCCCTTCCAGAAGTTCCAGCGCTAGAAAGGGCAGATTCCGATGCGTACCGACCTGGTAGATGGTGACAACGTTCTCGTGTTTGAGAGCGGCGGCCGATTGGGCCTCCCGCAGAAAACGCTCGGCACTCCCCGGTTCTGCGGCGGTCGACGGCCGCATCACCTTCAAAGCCACGCGCCGCTTGAGACGGCAATCCTCCGCCTCAAACACGACCCCCATCCCGCCGGAGCCGAGCACGCGGAACACGCGAAATTCCGCGATCCGTCCAATTTCCTCCGTCCCTTCCGCCGGATCGAGGAGATCTTTGAAGTCGGGACCGGGTCCCTTGTCCAGTTTGCCGGGGACGACCGTGGTCCCTTGAAACGTGCGGGATTCGGTATTCTGCCGGACGATCGCCGCACACGAGCTGCATTCCTCGACGTGGTCGATGACGCGTTTTTTGTCGACGTCGGCCAGAGTGCCCAGCAGCAACCGTTGCAGATCGTCGTGGCTCGGGCAATGTCTTGGTGGACCCATGCCAACATCTGCGGGTTGCATTGCCGTTTTTCCCGTACCTGTCGCGGTCCGCTCGCTCTGAATGGGCCCGCACCCTGATTTTAGCTGATGCCGTTTGCCGGCACACAACGATCCGAATTTGGCTCCAGATCCCTTCCGAAAAACCATTGAATGACGTCAATCACACCAGCCGCCGGCAAATATCGCGGAGCCGGCTGAGCTGCCGCACCAGCATCGGCAGGCTCAGCAGGCCCGAAACGAACATTTGCACATAACCGAACACCATCAGGATCCGTCCCGGATCCGCATGACCGGCCAGACAAGTCCGCACCAATGCGGCGGCGAGCAACGCGAGAGTGCACAGATCCAACAAACCGAAATTGACAGCCTCCCAATTGGCGAGTCGGATGTTCCAGCTTCCGACCCGGTCATAATGTCCCCGGATTGAGCGGGGACAACCCGAGGTGATCACCTCAACCTCCCGTTCCAGGTCGTCGTTGAGGTGCCCGTTGAGCAGATAGGTCTTGCGGCCATAAAAACGGCTGAGCACGAAAACCGGAATCATCAGAACCATGCCCAACGGCAGCAGCATCCCGTCGTGAAACGCCAGCATCACGAGCCCGCCTGCCGTCGCGTAGGACGCCTGCAACGCACAGGGAATGTCCCGCTCAAAGAAACTCACGACTTCCCGCGAAAGGGCAGAACGGGCCGCGACGCGCGAAATCTCGACGTCGCGGCCCCGCTGATCCAGCACCAACCGGGTCGCCAGATCGCTGTAAATCCGCGCGAAGACGCGTGCATCGTACGTCCGGCGGACCGTTCCTAGCGCCAAAAACAGAAGTTGCTGGACGGCAAAGATCAACAGGCCCGGCGGCCACGATCGCAGCAGTCCGTCAATCGCACAGCCGAGCGCCACGGTGTGCCCAACGCGACCAGGTTCTCTACGTTGAACAGCATATACGTCACCAGGAGACGGGAACGATAGACGCCGAACAAAGTCCGCAACGACCAAGAATTCGGCGCACGGTTGGGTTGCGTCTCTCGTTGCGAGGACGGGAGCCTCCATTCACGCGAGTCGATTGACGGGGATTCCAGCAACGCGCAGCTCATCGTGTCGACCCTGATGGCAGTTGCCGGACCGATTTGCGGCCCGTCACTTTTTCAATTGGCGGTTCAAACGGCCGGATCGCGAGAGCCGGCCGGTTGACCGGATTTCGCTGCATCGTGAGCCATTTGAGCGCCGAGAGTGTCAGGTTGAGCCGATCCCACCCCGGCGCACAGTCGCCGACCCCCAAGGCCGCTTTGTGCAGGCACCGCAGCAGCTCGGCCTTGTCGACGAATTCCAGGTCATCGACCGGGGACTGTTCTACGAGCCTTTCCAGTGAGGACAGATTGCGCGCCAGGCCGCCGAAGAAAACTTCGTTGAAGTGACCCTTTCCCGGCCGTTCGCGGATGATTTCGGGCAGCACGTCGTGCATCGCGTCGGCAAGGATCGGTTTCTGACGCCGCGGATCGGCCGAGACGCGTCCTTGAAATCCCAAGCAGAAGCAAATCAAGCGCGAATCAAGAAACGGCTGCACAATGTGCACACCGGCCGGCGCACTGACTTCCCAGCGGAAGGCGTCTCCGATGCCAAATTCGAGCGAATCGAGCGCCGTCGACAGAGCCAGCGGACGGCAGCGGGTCGATTGGCGGTGCAGGTGTTCGACCGAGCGCTGCCACAGTCCGTGCCGCCGGGCAAATTCCGGCCGCACCCATGGACCGATCGTGTGGGCTTGCTGCTTTTCCCATGCGACCCGTCCGCCGCTCAGCCAGCAACCGAGCCCACCACGCAGACCGGCGGGCAAAAAAAATCGAAAACCGTACCGGCTCAGGTACCTCCAAGAACTGTCGCTGCGCGTCGCCGCCAAGGCGGAGGCCTCGCGCCACGCCGTGAACCATCGGCCCGTCCGCAAGTGATCGTAAAGTGGAAACGGCTGCAGCCCGACTAGCTCATCCGCGCCGAAGCCAGTCATCAGCGTCCGCGCACCAATCTCGGCGGCCCGCTTCAACAGGGCGTGACACATCGCCGATTGGTACAAGGATAAAACTGGTTCGTCGGGATCGATCGCGTAGTCGTAAGCATCGAAATCGAGGCACTCTTCTCCCGGTAGCCGGTGCAGTTGCAGGTCGGGAGTGCCGTCGACCGACTCGACATAAGGCCTCTCGCGCGAGAGGACGTTCTGGCGTTCATAGATGAGCGCCAAGCCATGCACGGGCTCTTCACCGGCGGCGTGGGCCTGCCGTGCGGCCAACAGGGCGACCGCCGTCGAATCCATGCCGCCGGAAAGGTGCGCCGCCGTCCGGCCCACCCGCCGCTGGGCGACGGCAGCGTCGAGCAAATCCCCGTAACGGGCTGCGATTTCTGCCGGCTCGAGGCTCTCGGGCTCTTTCATTTGCGCGAGCCAGTCCCACCAGCGGATCGACTTCGGCGAACCGCCCGGCGACATTTCCAACCGTGTCCCGGCCAGCACGCGATGGACCCCCGTGTACGCGCACCGCTCCGTATGCAATTCCTGAGCGCCGCCGAAGGGGAGAACCAGGAACTCGGCGAGATAGTCGAGATCGAGACGCCGCTGGGGCACGAGGTCGAGCAGTGGCCGCATGGCATTGCTTATGGCGATCTCGTCCCCCACGCGAACCCAAAAGAGGGGAAAACCGCCCATCGGATCGCGGGCTGCGATCGACCGGCGCTCACGGGCGTCCCACAGAACGAAACTGTAGTCCCCTTCCAACCAGCTCAGGCCTTCGGCGCCGGCCTGCTCGTAGACGGCCCGCACGTACTCTGCAGGAGTGGCCGCGGCCTCCGGGCGATGTTCAGCGGCGAGCCGGCGGCGCAGGTCGTCGAGATAATACAGCCGCCCCAAAAAAACCGCCTGGAAATCGTTTTCGCTTGTGACGCTCAGCAATTGCGACGCAGCCGGCCCGCTCGTTCCGACTTCGCTAAACGTGGTGCCTCGCTGATCGCAGCGGACAAGAAAGCCGAAGTTCATGACACACCTCGCGGGGCTGTTTATGCGTAAGTTCGCACCGGCCGATACTGGAGACAGCGTTCCGGAGAATCGCCCAGAAAGGTTCCGCCCATCTGGGCCCAACAATGCGCGTGCATGGGGAACAGGCTGACGCCAATCACGAGCGTCGGGCTCAAACCCGCACGTCGTGCCAGCGCCCACGCGGTCAGGCCTCGCTCCTTGCAGGCGTGATACATGGTCGAATGGGCCAATGCTGCTCGGACAGCCGCGTCGACGGTCTGTCGCGACGCCTCGGCCGCCGACCCCTGCAGCGGCTCGGCCGAAAGGGGAAACGATTGCTGCCAGGCCCGCACCGTCTTGGCCCAACCCAGCCAGCGACACGAAAATTTCGCGACGGTCAAAAGCCCACTCGCCTGCCCTGCCGTCGAGCGTCGCACCAGACAGGTCAGCCGCGCCAAAGTCGACACCACCCGACCAGCAAGCGATTCGGCCCATTCGATCCGCGGGAGCGTCTTGCCGGCGGGAACGATCAGCCCCTCTTTCAACAAGCTCGCCAAGAGGGCGTCAAGATCGGCTTCGACGCGTTCGCTCTCGACCTCCCACAGGCAGGTAATGGTTTTCACGGCCTTCGCACGGCCGGAGTTGAGCGTTTCAGTCAACATGCGGGCGGCGACTTCCGAGAGGGCGAAAGTCTCGCCTGCGAAATCGAGGAGGCGGGCGCTGCCATCTTCGACCGGAATCAATACGACATCCGGCCCCAGCCGATAGGCCGGCTCGAGGGAGCTTGCCGGCGGGGCCGCGGCAGTCTGGTGCGAGAACATGGCGAGCCTCATGCGATGAGAGATGCACAGCGGGGAATCAATGCCAAGTGGCAAGCGGCCTTTCCCTGCGGCGCGGAGAGTCAACTCGACCCGCCGCGCCGCAGGGTCGGCACGTGATGGAAGCCACAACGGTGGTTCTCCACAAGTTGAGGCGTCCGGCAGGTGGACGCTTGGGCGATCGAAGCAGGACGATCAGTTGTGGTGATAACCGCTGCGAGCGTCGAACCAACCGTAGGAGGCGAAGCCCTGGATCAACTCGACGGTCGCTCCGACCGTGAACATCCGGGGGGCGGCGTAAGCCGTCTTGGGGGCTTCCTTTTCGTCCTTCTTCTCGACGTTGACGGCCGCGACACGATTCTGAGTAAACATGGGACAGTTCCTTTCGTTTGTGCCCGCGATCAGGCACGAGGCGAGTCCAGCGGTTAACAGGGCCGCTGCCGGCTCTCCGTCGCACGCCCCATCGGGGACACCTCCCATACCGGCCGCGTCTGTCCGCGTGACATCCCCCGGACACTTTTTTGGAAGAATTCCGACAATGTCGGAGGCGATCGCCCTCGTCGACTCCGGTCGCGGAACCTGTCCCGCTAAAATGTGCGGCAGGGAGCCGTAGCTCAATCGGTTAGAGCAGCAGACTCATAATCTGTTGGTTCTGGGTTCGAGTCCCAGCGGCTCCACTCGGACGAACGCTGTCTGCCGATCCCGCTCTTCCAGCACGCGACGGCGTCATTTCCGCGCAAAAAAAGGCCCCTTTTCCACCCAGAAACCGACCAAACCGGCCCCCTCCCCCCGGTTTTTCTGCGTTTTGGCCCATTTTTTCACGCGGAAGCCCTCTTAAAAAAAGAGCCTCTCCTGACCCCCAAAGGGCGAGTTTTTCCCGAAGAAAACGGTCCTTTTTTGCCCGGCTCGGTCGCTCGTCACCGGGGATTATTCTGGTTTTTCTGTGGCAGAAAGGGGGGTCCAGGAACACCACAGAAAAATCGCTTTTTCGACCCGCCGCAAGCTTGTTATTTGTGTATAAGTGTAATCACAGTAACATGTTGCGTATTTTTCTAGCGACCACAGAAAAATCCATTTCGTTGGCAACAGGACGTCAGGACGTCATCATGTCGACGGCCCCAGCGATCGGCGGGCCGCGGATCTGCCTCGTCGCCGGTTTTCAGAATCGGAGGATCAAGATCGGCAGCGCCGTCCCCGACAGACCCATTGCGGTCGATCGCAGGCTGCCCAATCTGACTCTTTCGCGAGGCTGGCTGGCGAACCTCACTCAGTCGACGTGAGTTCGCAGCGCAACCAGGCTTTGGCATAAGCCCAATGGCGGTTCGCGGTGGCACGCGACACGCCGAGCGCGTCGGCCGCCTCGTCGATCGAAAGTCCGGCGAAATACCGCAGCTCGACGATTTTCGCCGCTTCGGGTTCCTCGATGGCAAACCGCGTGAGGGCTTCGTCGAGGGCCGACAGGCTGTCACTCGTTTGCTCGGCAGGGTGGTCCGCCTCGCCGAGCGGCACGCGGTTCCATTCGCCGCCGTGCTTGACCCGCGATTTGCGCCGTGCATTCTCAACCAGAATCCGCCGCATGGCCTCGGGGCGCCGCGGCAAAGAAATGACCCCGCCCGTCCCACTTCTTCTCATCACCGTCGGACGAAGCCACCTTCGCCGATCTGCTCCATCAGCTTGTAGGGGCCGATGGACGTGCCGACCTGCTCGCGGATTGTCTCACCGAGCTTCGTGGGGGCCAACGCGGCAGCGAGCTTGTCTAACGAAACGCCCCAAGTCGCCAAAGGCATATTCCTCGCCGCTCTCGACATCCAGGACGCTGCCGAGCGGGCCGCGTTCTCTCTTTCGTCCCTGCCAGGACTTTCACTCCGTCTCGTGTCTGGTTCCCAGCGATGAAAATCGCTGGGCTATTTTCTGTCGCCCAAGGGGCTCTTGAATCCGACCATCATCAATGGCGTGAAATGCCGCGTCCCACCGCTCTGTCTGCGATTGCTGCGAATCGAACTCTCCTATCATGACATGCGACGAAGATGGCCGAAACGTCTCAAAAATTCCAAGCGAAGCAGATCAGAAATGGCCCAACGCCCTCTGTTTCGATGCCGAACCGTTGGAAACTGTGTAAAGTCCCCTTGTGGGCCGAAGTCCTGTCTTGGCTTGCGAGTAACGCGACATCGACGGCTTTCGGCGCGCTCCTACCATTCCAGCTCCGGAATCTCCCGGAACACTTTGCGTACCCCCTCGCTCCAGTCTGCGCTCAGTGCCATTCACTCCCGTCCGCTTTAATTCGTCCCTCCGTTTGAGGAACGTTTTGCGGCAAATGCTGCCGGCGTCTTCCCGGCTTTCTTGGGTACTAAACGCCCGTTAGACTTGTGCTCGCCAGTCAGTCGGCGAGGCCTCGACAGCACCGGCTGACGCAATCAGGAGCCGTTGATGAGCCAGCATCGAGTCGCGCGGGAGACGAGTCGGATCGGTCGTTGCAGGCTGGCGGCCTGGCAAGCGGGGGCTTCATCTCGCGGGAATCTTCCGCGCCGAGTCGGCCGGCGCAGCCGCAACGCCTGGTCCCGATGTTCAGCCTCGGTCGAAGTCGTGCCTCCATCATCGAGCCGATCGTGCGATCGTTCGTCCCAAAGAGGCGATCCATGACTGCGAGACGATCTCTTCGGGTACCGGAGCACCAGCGGTTCTGCGGCGGCATCTCCCGGCGGCAGCTACTGCAAGTCGGCGGCATCGGCCTGCTTGGCTTGAGTCTGCCGGAATTGCTCCGGGCCGGCACTCCCGCGCGCCGCCCCCGCGCCCGCCGCGCGGGCGGGCGGTGGGCAGCCGTCCTGCATCTTTATCTTCCAGTACGGCGGTGCCAGCCATCTCGATAGCTGGGACCCGAAGCCGGCCGCACCGCTTGAGATCCGTGGCCCCTATAAGCCGATCGCCACCGCGGTGCCGGGTGTGCGGGTCGGCGAATTGCTCCCTCGGCTGGCCTCGTTGGCGGACCGGTATTGTCTTGTCCGCTCGATGACGCACGACAGCGGTGCTCACGAGGAGGCGATCAACGTCACTCTGACGGGGCAGACGAGGCCGGCCGAGCGGGCACCCTATTTTGGGTCCGTGTTGGCCAAGCTGCGTCCGGCCACGCGAACTTCCCCTCCTACGTTTGGCTGCAAAACCTGTCGGTCGACGTGTCCACCCGGTATCACAGCGGCGGCTTCCTGGGTTCGGCCTACAGCCCGCTGCGAGTCGGGACAGATCTGGACAATCCGTCGGCGCCCTCGTTCCGCATGACCGCGTTCGACCCGCCCGCGGGAATGTCCCCACGGAGAGTTCGGGACCGGTACGAGCTGCTGGCGGCCGTCGAGCCGCCTGGGAGTCCTCTGTTGCATGGGGCCGGCGGCCGATTGCGGCGCTTCCAAGAGCGTGCGGTGGATCTCGTTACCGGGCCGCAGGCGCGGCAGGCGTTCGACCTGGAGCGCGAGCCCGCCCGCTTGCGCGACCGCTATGGCCGACACCCTCTGGGCCAGAACTTGCTTTTGGCCCGGCGGCTGATCGAGGCCGGGGTGCGGTTGGTCAGCATCGCCGCGTGGACGGGGACGCCGCCGGGCGAAACCTTCCGCAACGTGATCACGTGGGACATGCACGGCGGGGTCTTGGGCAACATCTTCGGCGGTGGGCAGTACGGCCTGGGCTGGGCGCTGCCCTGCATGGACCAGGCGGTCTCCGGACTGGTCGAAGACCTCGAGCAACGTGGCATGCTGCAAAGCACGCTGGTCGTGATGGTGGGCGAGTTCGGCCGGCACCCGAAGATTGCCAACGCCGGCCGCGATCACTGGCCGGCGTGCTACACGGCGCTCTTGGCCGGCGCGGGCATCCGCGGAGGCGCGGTCTACGGCGCCTCGGACCGGGAGGGCGCCTACGTGCGCGATCATCCGGTGCGCCCGAAGACTTCGGTGCCACCATCTTCCAAGCCCTGGGTGTTCCTCCCGACACCCGTTTGGACGCCGACGGCTTCACCGGCCCGGCGAGCACGGGGCGACCGATCTGGGAACTTTTTAGTTAACAGAGGCCTCCCAAATCGAAGTCGCGTGTCATCCCACTCGTCACGATCGGACGTCGACGGCTTTCGCGAGCGCTCCTACCATTCCAGCTCCGGAATCTCCCGGAACACTTTGCGTACCCCCTCGCTCCAGTCTGCGCTCAGTGCCGTGAAATAAGGGTCGCCCTCGTTGAAGCGGCGACGCTTGCGGATCTCCAGGCTGTCCCGCTCGTAGCACACCAGATCGATGGGCATGCCCACGGACAGGTTGCTGCGCATGGTCGAATCGAAAGAGACGAGAATGCATTTGGTGGCGTCCGTGAGCGCGGTCGTGGGCGTGATGACCCGATCGACGATCGGCTTGCCGTACTTGGCTTCGCCCGTCTGTAGAAACGGCGTATCGTCTCCCGCTTCGATGAAGTTGCCCTCTGCGTAGGTGCGAAAGAGCCGCGGCGGCTCGCCTTTGAGTTGGCCACCGACGATGAATGAGGCGTTGAACGAAACGGGACCGTCTTCCAGAAAGGGCGCGTCGCGGCGCTCGATGTCGCGGACGGCATCCGAAACGAGGACGACGACATCGAACATGGTCCGCGCCGTCCACAGATTGGGCGGTCCCTCCTTGGCATCGGCGCGCTGCTTCAGCAGGCTGATCACGGCCTGTGTCCCAGCCAGGTTGCCGGAGCTCAGCAAGACGATCACACGATCGCCGGGCCGCTCGAACACGGTCATTTTGCAGAACTTGGCGAAGTTATCCACGCCGGCGTGCGTGCGCGAGTCCGACGCGAGGACGATCCCATCCTTGAGCAAGATGCCGATACAATACGTCATACGCTGCCTTTCTCGGCTGCCGGAAGCCAACTCACGGGGCAATCCTTAGAGTGACGAATTCGCGAGACGGTGACTACCGAGAAGCCGACTTGATCGGGGACGCGTCTCGATCAGACCTCACAAAAACGTTGTTCGCGAAACTCGCCAGGCGTCAACTCGGTCCGCTCATTTCCCGTGACTCCGAGAGGCCGACGGTTCGGAAACCGTGCCTCTTTGGCCGCAACGTTCTTCCAGCAAACGGTGGTGGGGGGACATTCCCACGAAGCTCGAAATTGTCGAGACGATGTCCCCCTGACGATTCCGCGAGTACATTGGCATGTTCCTTGCAGCCAAAGCAGGCTGACGCCGTTTGTCGATATCGCGGCGGCTGTTGTCATTCAGGACAGGCCCCCACTTAATGGCGGCGGAAAGACGATCCAGCACTATGCTCATTCGCGCGGGTTTTGAAGCTGCCTTTGAATTTTCCAGTCCGACCCCCGTGTTGTTGATGATGTCCGTCCATCCTTCGAGGGCCGCCTCGGTGCGTGGATCCGAGCGATTCACGGTGCAGCCGCACGTCGTGGTTTCCGAGTATGCCGATACCTACGGCAATCGCTGTGGCAGGGCTGTTGTTCCAGCGGGTCGCGTCGTGTTCCGTAACGATGCGTTGATTGAGGACGACGGGCGGCCTGATGTCCAGGCGGGTAACGCGGTTCAGCACCAAATTCAGGACCTGCCAAACGATGCCCTCCAGTTCCTGCTCGCGAGTCGCTATTGCGAGGTCGACAGCGAGCTGAGTCAGACCGCCTGGTCCCTGTTTGGCCAACGGCCGGCGGGCTGGTCGCTGGTGCAAGCGATTTGCGACTTCGTCCACGGCCATATCACCTTTGATTACTCGCACGCCCGATCAAATCGGACGGCGCTCGACGCTTTTCGCGAGCGCACCGGGGTTTGCCGGGACTTCATGCATCTGGCCATTACGTTCTGCCGATGCCTCAACATTCCGGCGCGGTACTGCACGGGCTATCTCGGGGACATCGGCGTGCCGCCGGCGGCTTCTCCTATGGACTTTAGTGCCTGGTTCGAGGTTTACCTGGGCGGCAAGTGGCACGCCTTTGACGCGCGCAACAATACTCCCCGCATCGGACGAATTCTGATGGCCCGCGGCCGCGACGCCGCGGACGTGGCGCTGACGACCACCTTCGGCATGAACCAACTCAAAACGTTCCAGGTGTGGACCGACGAAGTCTCCGGCGGGTGAAGACGGCAAGGTGGCAGGGCAGCTTGCCGTCCGGAGTCAGTGCTGCCCGAGTCAGCCTGCCGGCGTCAATGCTGCCGGCACTTCATGAAATAGCGCTGGACGGCCGGAACGCACGATTGGCCGTTGGCCGCCATTTGCGAGCAGCGGGCTGCAGACGATTTGGCGCGCTCGATCAAGGCGCGGGTCCGCGTGGCGACCCCTTCGCGCACATCGGCCTCGATCTCTTCGCTCGTGAAGCCAAAACAGGCACAGATCGGGGCGGCGGGATCCTTCGGGTAGACCGGCTTGACGAGTTGGCCGACCGAGACATGCCGTTCGAATGCGTCAAAATAAGCGACGGGGCAAGTCTCCGTGGCGCAAAAACAGGCCGTCTCGCCCAGTTGTGACCGCTCCTCGGGGCGGATAAAGGCATCGAGCGTCGCCGATCCGACCGGTTGGCCGATCGAACCGCATCGCGGACAGCGCTCCACGGTTGGTTCCGCGTCGCGGACGAACGCCTTATTCATGGGAGTTGACTCTCGGCTCGCCCTCTTTGCGCCCGAATCTGCCGATATTGTAACGGCCTGCCGGGGGCGGCGTCGGGGCCGACTCGCCGGCTCGGCGATCGATTCGAGTTTCTACGTACGAAAAAGAGGGCGCAGACCAGCCCGTGATTTTGCCGATCTTCTTGTGCTGCGGTGTGTTTCGTTCCGGCCGGTGCCGAGGCGGTTTTTCGGCCACAGAACGAATTGTGTCGATTTTTTGAAGCGAAATGGACCTTGTAGGTGAATCTTCTGATGGCACTGGTTCCCGGTCGTGGTATTTTGAGACTTTGGCACGTTCCTGCGTAAGCGGGCGAGCTTGCGGAGTGGAACGGAAGGGCGGTATACCGTAGCTTCAGGGCGTCGGGCGCACGGTCTGGGCAGGCTTGGGTAATTTGGGCCAGTTGGCCAGCAGAGCGATCGGCGCTGATCGCGACTTCGCAGGGGGCCGCAGCGAGGCCGTTGATGACACAGACGCCAGTTGGCACTGAGCGCCTTCAGGCGCTCCAAAAAGAGCAGAGCGATCGCTGGCGAAGGGGCCAGCGCACGTGGGTCGAATGGTATGTGGCCCGCGCTCGTGGCTGCGCCGACCCGACACAGCTCGCCGAATTCATATATTCCGAATACTGCCTGCGGCTCGAGCTGCAAGAGACTCCCTCGCCCGAGGAATACTATCGGCGCTTCCCGACGGTCGTCGAACCGCTGCGCCGACTATTCGAATCTCGCAAAGCGAACCCCGCGAAGGCCGTCAGCGTTCCCCAGAGCCCTCCGGAATTCGCCAGCCTGCAAGAGATCCCGGCGAAAGTTGTCAGCGGTACGGAACCGAAGACGCCGGCCGCCGGCACGCTGCAGCCCCAAACGCCCCGTGATCCGGTCCGCGTTCCGCCCCGCCCCGTCGAAATGACGACGAGCGGCACGGTGAGCGGCGACACGGACGCCAACGTGACGCAGGCCGGGACCCGCGACCGGTCCGACACGGTCGTCTCGACGCTCGAGGAATCGTATTCGGGCCAGGTTTTCGGGCGGTATGAACTGATTCAAGAATTGGGCCGTGGTGGCATGGGCGTCGTCTGGAAAGCCCGCGACGTCGATTTGGACCGCTTTGTCGCGATCAAGCTGATTCTGCCCAACCACGTCGAATCGGAAGTCGGCATCAAGCGGTTCCAGGCCGAGGCCCGCGCCTCCGCGCGTCTCGATCATCCGGGCATCGTCACGGTGCACGACTTCGGCCAGCGGGACGGGAAATACTACCTGTGCATGGCCTTTGTCGACGGGCGGAGTCTTGCCGAACGCCTGGCACAGGGGATCCTTCCTCCTGTCAAAGCGGCCCGCATCATCCGCGACATCGCCGAGGCGATCAACCACGCCCACGAGCGGGGCGTCGTCCATCGCGACTTGAAGCCGCCCAACATCCTGCTGACCTCAGCCGACGAGCCCCGCGTCACCGACTTCGGCCTGGCCCGGCGGATCGACGTCCCCGAAGGGATTACGGCCAGCGGCCAGGTGCTGGGGACGCCGAGCTACATGTCTCCCGAACAGGCCGCGGGGAATACCGATCTGATTGGGCCGGCGACCGACATCTACGCGATCGGCGCGATCCTGTACTACGCGCTTGCGGGCCGCCCGCCGTTCCAGGGGACGGGCAACGTACTCGAGACGGTGCGCAAGGTCGCCGACGGAAAGTTTGAGCCCCTGAAGAACGTTGCGCCGGGCGTTCCGTCGCAGCTCGAGATGATCTGCACCCGCTGCCTGGCAAAGGATCCGACCCGCCGCTTCAAGACGGCCGGTGAATTGGCCGCGGCACTCGGGAAGTGGCTGCGTGCCGCCGAAGGGGGCCGCGTCGAGACGGCGGCATCTGTTTCCGCGACGGCCGAAGTCTTCCTGAGTTTCTCGCACGTCGACCAGTCGGTCGCCCAGACGGCCTGTGACGCGCTCGAAGCCGATGGATTGCGCTGTTGGATTTCGCCGCGCGATATCGTCACCGGGCGGAGTTGGGACGAGTCGAGCGGCAAGGCCATCAAAGAGAGCCGCGCCGTTGTGCTGGTCCTGTCGGCCTCGGCCAACAAGTCGGAGCGCGTGCTGCGCGAAATCGAGCATGCGGCCAAATGCAAAGTTCCCGTCGTGACGTTCCGCGTCCAGGACGTTCCGCCCGGCGTCCTCACCCCGCACCTGCGCGGACCGCACAAACTCGATGCACTCAGCGAGCCGTTTGAGTCGCACCTCTCGCGGCTGTGCGAGGTGGTGCGGACGGTGATTCCCTACGCGCCGCACCAAATGCCCGCGTTGCCGTCGGCGACTCCCTCTGTTCCTGCCGAACCCGCTCGCCCGGCGGGCGAAGTCCGTGACGACAACGGCATGAAGCTGAAGTTCATCTGGTGTCCGCCCGGCCGGTTCACGATGGGTAGCTCGCCCGATGATCCGGGCCGATTCCCCAATGAAGGCCCCGTCGACATCCGTTTGACCCGCGGCTTTTGGATCGGGCAGGTCGTCATCACGCAGGCCCAATTCCAGCACATTGTGGGGACGACCCCGTGGGTCGGCCAGCGCTGGGTCCGCGAGGCGAACGCCTGTCCGGCCACCTGGGTCACGTGGAAAGACGCGTGGGAGTTCTGCGCCCGCTTCCAGGAAAGCGAACAGAAATCACGGCGACTGCCCGACGGATGGCGTTATACCCTGCCGACCGAGGCGCAATGGGAATACGCCTGCCGGGCCGGATCCGATACGCGGTACCATTTTGGCGACGACGACTCGAAGCTCGCTCAATACGCCTGGTTCGACGCCAATGCCTTCGACATCGGCAAGCGTTACGCCCACCTCGTCGGACGCCGCAAGCCGAACCAATGGGGCATTTGCGATATGCACGGCAACGTCTGGGAATGGTGCCGTGACGTGTATATCAAGGACCTGCCGGGCGGGGTCGACCCCGAGGTGCGGACGGGCGCGAAGGAGGGCGTGCGTCGCGGCGGCTGCTGGAACTTGCACGCGGCCTATTGCCGCGCGGCCTGCCGGCTTCAAGTGGAGCCGAACGCTGTCAACCACGACTTGGGCTTTCGCATTATTCTCGAGCAGCATTCCGGTTGATCCCTTGAGATTGGCCTTCCGGGCTTGCCGAGATTCCGCCGATTCCTTTCGCAAAACCCGTTGCCATAAGAAAAAATGACCTCATTTTCCGCCAACTGGTACCTGCGGTTTGGTACACGGAAGCGGGAATTATCAGGGGCCGGAACTCCGACAGCCCAATCCGCCGGGCGGCTGGAACAGACGCAATTTCATAAGGTGTTCCTCGCGCGGCTCGAAGGAAATACGCTGGTCGTCACGCCGCGGGGTGACGCGATCGGCTTTCGCGATTCCGACGTCGCCAACGAACTGCGCACGCTCTTGGGGCTGGCCGGCTTGCCCGGCATCGTGAACCTCATCGTCGACCTGGGAAGCTCGAATTACTTCGGCAAGGTAATGATGACGAGCATCAGCGAGCTCGGCGAACGGTTCCAGATCACGGGCGGCCAGACCGCCCTCTGCGAGGTCTCTCCACAGATGACCGAGATGCTGCGGATCATGAAGGTCGAGGACTCGTGGTTGACCTTCGACACGCGGAAGTCCGCGCTCAAGGCGCTCCGCAAGGCCTGATCATTCGCGCGACTCGGCGACCCGCTTGAGAAAGCGGATCGTCGCCGCCCGGATCGCGGCCGCACCGAGTGAGGGAAACATCTCCGCGAAGACCATCGTCGGCCGAAGTGGGGGCCAGTTGACAATGACTTCCGGGCGATCCTTTTCAATGGCGCGGACCACGGCCCGGGCGACGCGTTCGGCCGTCGTCGAACCGACAAGTGGGGGCGACTTCCGGCCCGACTGCGTCTTCATGCGGTCGTAAATGCCCCCTGCGTCGGTGAAACCGGGACAAATCACCGAAGCCGAAATCCCACGGCCGCGATACTCGGCCCGCAGCGCCTGCGTGAAGGCGATGAGGCCGGCTTTGGTCGCCGCATAAACGCCGCCAAAGGCCGGCCCATATTTGCCGGCGGTCGACGACATATTCACCACGTGTCCCCGCCGTGCGATGAGCATGTGCGGCACGACGAGCCGAGTGAGCAGGAGCGCCGACGTGAGATTGACGCGGATCGTCTCTTCGATCCGCTCGGGGGCCAATTCTTCGTAATGGGAAAAAGCCTCGATCCCCGCATTGTTGACGAGGATGTCGATCGTTCCCCGCTCACGGATTGCCGACTCGACGAGTCGTGTGAGATCGTCGCTCTGTCCGACGTCGGTGGGGACAGCCAACACTTTGACGCCTGTCTCCGCGAAGTCGCCCGGCCGCCTCTTCGAGTCTTTCCGGATGACGGGCGGCGATGACGAGGTTCGCTCCAGCCGACGCCAGATGCCGTGCGACCGTCAGACCGATCCCGGCCGAGGCGCCGGTGACAAGTGCCGTCGAGCCGCGAATCTCGAGTCGGCCGCGGTTGGACATGAGAGCTCAGGCCGTCCGTTTGAGGGGAAGACTCGGCACGGGAGCGGCGGAAATCGTCTCCAGCTCGCGGGCGACGGGGCCGCACAGCGCCGCTTCGAGGTCGGCTAAGACGTTCGCGACCAGTCGGCCATCCATCAGCCGATGGTCGTAAGCGATTGTCACGCGGCTCTTGCCATTTTCGTCGATCGGGCCGTAAGTGACATTCGATGTCAGAAAAGCGGGCGGATGCTGGATCTCCGCCCCCTGCCCCGCGATCGTCGTGAGAAAAAAGGTTCCCGACCGCCGCACGCGGCCCTTTCCGCCGACGTAAAACGTCCACGACCACAAGAGTCGCCGCACCGGCGTGGGCATGCCGCTCAGTTGCAACTGCCAGGGAAAGACTTCCTTGACCCGCGCGGTCTGGTAGCGCTCGAGCGACGCCTGCAAAACCGGCAGCGGCCTCCGCTCGGGCGTCGTGAACCGGCTCCAGAAGAGCCACGGCTCGCCGCGAAAATCGCGGTGCGTGGCGACCATCGCGACGCTCGTCGGGTGCTGATAGATGTGCGGCCAGGGAAAAGGCAAATACATTTGCCGCAGCACGGGATAGCGGGCCGCCACCATCCCGAACGCCTTGATAAAAATCATCGACCACGAAATGCGCACCGCCGATCGCTCGCGGGCCTCGGCCACGGGGCGAAAATCGCAGATTCGATCGTGCGCGCAGGTCGGAACTTTTGCGCGGTAATGCAACAGATCGATCGTCAACCGGCGGCTGCGCGGCACGCGCATCCGCCGCGGTCGCTCGTTCTCGTCTGACTGAGAAAAGTCCGGGAAGTCGGGCGCCATCGTCGCTTGGCCTCATTGCCTCGGGCGGAGTATAGGGACGTGGCACAGGGGGTCAATATCGACGCGCGATCGAAGGGGCAATTCGACCCGTTCAGCGGCCGAAATAGCCGCGGTCGCGTTCCTCGAAGCCTTCGTAGTCGAGCAACTTGTAAAGCTCGGCCCGCGTTTGCATCCGATCGAGCAGGCCTTTTTGCGTTCCTTCCCGCGCGATTTCACGAAGCGCGGTTTCGACGGCTTTCATCGCCACGCGGAGCGTCGTCACGGGAAACAGGACGGCCGCGTAACCGAGTTTGGCCAACTCGGCAGACGAAAGGAGCGGGCTTTTGCCGAACTCCGTCATGTTGGCGATCAGAGGCGCGTTGACAGCTTGCGCGAAGCGGCCGAATTCGTCCGGCGTTTCGAGGGCCTCGGGGAAAATCATGTCGGCCCCTGCCTCGACGTACGCCCGCGCCCGCTCGACGGCGGCGTCGAAACCTTCGCCGGCGCGGGCATCGGTCCGCGCGATGATCACGAAGTCGGGGTCGCGCCGCGCGGCCACGGCGGCTTTCAACTTGCTGACCATTTCCTCCTGGCTCACGAGTGTCTTGCCGCTCAGGTGACCGCACCGTTTGGGCAACTGCTGATCTTCCAGGTGCAGACCCGCCAAACCGGCCGACTCGAACAGGGCAACCGTCCGCTCGACGGCCAAAGCCTCACCGAACCCGGTGTCCGCATCCGAAATCACCGGAATCGACACGGCGGAGGCTAAATAAGCACCCTGCTCGGCAAACTCGGTCTGCGTCACTAAACCGACGTCGGGAAGACCGAGCCCGGCCGAGAGCGCCGCGCCGGACTGATAAACGGCACGAAATCCCACCCGCTCGGCGAGCCGCGCAGTGAGCGCGTTGAAGACTCCCGGAATGGCCAGCGGAGGCTTGGCGAGGGCCTCGCGAAAGCGGCGGCCGGGTGAATCTAGGACCATTGGAATTTCCTGCGGCTTCGCGGGCGCGGCGACTTCGGATCGAGCTCGAAGGTCTGCAAAACGTCACTTCCTCGCCAGAGGCCGATACTTGATCCGATGGGGACGGTCGGCTTCGTCACCCATACGCTCGTGTTTTTGGATCTCGTACATCTGGTAATTCCCCTCGAACCAGACGACGGAGCTGTCACCTTCGAAGGCCAGAATGTGCGTGGCGAGCCGGTCCAGAAACCAGCGGTCGTGGCTGGAGACCACCACACACCCGCCGAAATTCTGAATCGCCTCTTCCAGAGAGCGGAGCGTCTCGACGTCGAGGTCGTTGGTCGGCTCGTCGAGCAGCATCACGTTTCCGCCCGTCCGCAGCAGTTTGGCGAGGTGGACGCGATTCCGCTCGCCCCCCGACAATTCGCGGACGAATTTCTGCTGGTCCTGCCCCTTGAAATTGAACCGGCCGACGTAGGCCCGCGAGTGCAGCCGCGAGTTGCCGACGTCGACGAAATCGCGTCCGCCGACGATCTCTTCGTAAACGGTCTTGGCGGGATCGAGGGCGTCACGACTTTGATCGACGTAGGAGAGCGAGACTGTCTCGCCGACGCGGAGCTCGCCGCTCGTCGGCTTTTCGAGGCCCATGATCATCTTGAACAACGTCGTTTTGCCGGCCCCGTTGGGGCCGATCACGCCGACGATTCCGCCGCGCGGCAAATCAAAATTGAGGTCCTCGAACAACAGCTTGTCGCCGAACGCCTTGGAAAGTTTTTCCGCGCGGATGACCAATTCACCCAGCGGCGGCCCCGGAACGATCTGAATATCGGCCGCGTCTTCGCGGGCGTCGTAATCCTGAGCGACCAACTCGTTGTACCGTTCGAGGCGCGCCTTATTTTTTGTCGCACGGGCACGGGGACTGGTCCGCACCCATTCCAGCTCGCGCTTGAGCACCCTTTGGCGTTTCGACTCCCGCTTCTCCTCAACGGCCAGACGTGCCTGCTTCTGCTCCAGCCAGCCGGTGTAGTTTCCCTCATAGGGATAACCGTGCCCTCGATCCATTTCGAGGATCCAGCCGGCGACGTTGTCGAGGAAATAGCGATCATGCGTGATCGCCACGACGGTCCCCGCAAACTCATGCAGAAAGTGCTCCAGCCAGGAGACCGATTCGGTATCGAGATGGTTCGTCGGTTCGTCAAGCAGCAGCAGGTCGGGATTTTGCAGCAGGATGCGGCACAACCCGACGCGCCGTTTCTCGCCGCCGGAAAGATGATCGATCTTCGCGTCACCGGGCGGGAGCCGCATGGCATCGGCGGCGATTTCGAGCGTGCGATCGAGTTCCCACAGATTGGCGTGGTCGATCTTATCTTGCACGCGGGCCTGCTCATCGAGCAGGTCCTGCATGTCCTCGGGCGACAAGTCCTCGCCGAGCTTCGTGTTGATTTCGTTGTAGCGCTCGAGGATGGCGCGGGACTCGGAGACGGCATCCTGGATGCACTCATCGACGGTTTCCCACTTTTCGAGCCGCGGCTCCTGGGGGAAATAGCCGATTTTGATCCCCTTGGCCGGGCGGGCCGTCCCCATGAAGTCCTTGTCTTCGCCGGCCATGATTCGTAGCAAGGTGCTTTTACCGGCCCCGTTGTCGCCGATGACGCCAATTTTGGCCCCCGGGAAAAAGGAGAGCCAGATGTCCGACAAGACCTCCTTCTGCTCGTAAATGCGAGTGAGGGCCTCAATCTGGAAAATGTATTGCTGAGCCATGAAATCCTTTTGAGCTGGAAAAGTCGTTCGAGAACTCGATCGCTGGGCCGGGGACCGCCGTTCGGTGGCCCCGTGTCTCGGAGCATTTTAGAAACGCCCGCCCCTTCCGGGAATGACAGCGGCCCAATGAGAGGAATCGGAACAACGAGAACGACCCGACGCGTTGCGATCGGTTATCGCCATTGCCTTCCGCAGAGATCGTGCGCGTTCAGTATATTGGCCTGCTGGAAAGCAAATGACCGATCCAGAAGTGGCATTAGGGTTTCGGGCGACCGCGAGGAACCGGTTTTGCGTGCGTGTTGCCGATCATCAACACTGAATTATTGCATTTCCGATAGGTTTCCGTTTGCTTCGCCGACGGCTCGACGCATTGTTGATTCGCACACAAATGGTGCCAACAAACTTCAACAAAATCGATTCATCCAAAGAGAGGCAACCAACGATGAAAGGCTTTACCCAGAGCGTCACACGATTCCTGGTCTCGGAAGACGGGCCGACTGCCGTTGAATATGCGGTCATGCTCGCCCTGATCGTCGTGGTCTGCCTGACGGCAATTCAGGCAGTCGGCACGAATGCCAACGCGAAATTCAACAAAGTTGCGACGGCCATCTAGTCGATTGGCTTCGCTACGACTGATGATCTCGCACCGCAGACTTTAGACTTTGCTGACGCCTCTTCTCCGGGCCGCTGCGGGTACCTTGCCGTAGCGGCCCAAGTCTTTGCCGGTCAGCCGAGATCAAAGAGCAAGATCCCCTGCGCCACCGTCACTGACGACGGTCAACTCGCTTTCATTCACCACAGCCGCACCATCTCCCTCGACCATCAGGTGGCCCGTTGAGACGGACTCCACCAAGCGGAGTTGAGGGCCGCGTCGAGTCCCCGTCGAGGGGGCCGCGCCGTTTTTTCGGACAATTCGTCGACCGCAGGGTTGCGATCACCGCCAGCCGCCGGCACGATTGACACGTTCCTCTGCCGCTGAGTGTCACACCTTCGAGCTTTTGCGAGTTGCGTCGAGGCCCTCCATGATTGATCGGTCCCAATTCGTTTCCATGATCCAAGTGCCGAGACGGGCCCTGCGATTCGGCAGCGTCGCATCGATGCTGACGATGATTTGCGGAATTAGTTCCGCGGCGCCTCCCAAACCCCAGATTGAGGGTGTCCGGGAAGGCAAGGTCGAAGCGGAGGTTCGCACTGTCTTCTCGGTGGCGGACGGACTGCCGAGTAACGACGTTTACTGTGTCGTCGCCCTACCAACAGGTGTCATCTACGCCGGGACATCTCACGGTCTGGCCCGCTTCGACGGCCGCCGATGGACAGCCGGCAAATCCGTCGCCGGGCCAGTCAGATTGCTGGCCTTGCGTGCTGACGGCGCGGTCTTTTTCGCATCGGGCGATGGGCTGCGAATCATCAAGGAAGAGAGCTCCGAAAAAATCGCCCCGCTTCCGGCCGCCGCACGCTCGATCGACGAGTTGCGGTCACTTGCCGTCGACGAAGCCGCCGGCCACGAGACGGTGCTGCTCGGCACCCGATCGGGACTTTTCGAGATCGTGAAGACGAATTTCGCTCCGGTCGAGCCGCTGAATAATTGGTTGGGCTCGGACAAAGACGTGCGGCAAATTGCGGTTGCCTCCGATGGGCGGATCGCCGTCGCGGCCAGCGAGGGGTTGTTCCTTCGCCACGCTTCGCGAAACTGGGAGCGGCCGAATCCCATCGACGGCGTGCAGAGCTGGTGGCCGCGCGATGTGCGCGGCGTCGCTTTCGACGCAAAGGACCGCCTGTGGTTCGCCAGTCCGGCCGGCGTCGGATGTCTCGATGGCAAGAAATGGACGCTCTACACCGCGCAGGAGGGGTTGCCGTACAACGACTTCACGACGATTGCCTCGGGACCGGGGAAGGTGGTCTGGTTTGGGACGCGGCGGGGTGCGATCCGCTTCGACGGTTCGATCTGGAATTATCGTGAGGGACATCGCTGGCTCCCGGACGATGATGTGCGTTCAATGGCCGTCGCAAAAAATGGCGACGCGTGGTTCGCCACGGCGCACGGTGTGGGCCGTCTGGAACGGCGCCCGACGACACTCGCTGAAAAGGCCGCCCTGTTCGAGGCGATGATCGACAAATACCATCGCCGAACCCCTTACGGCTTTGTGTGCGACGTCCATTTGCCGCATCCCGGAGATTTGAGTTCGGTGCGGCAGCACGACGACGACAACGACGGACTGTGGACCGGCATGTACGGTGCCGGCGAATGTTTTGCCTACGCGGCAACGCACGATCCGCTGGCCAAAAAACGGGCCAAAGCCGCATTCGAAGCGCTGCGGTTTTTGAGCCAGGTCACGCAAGGCGGTGCGCATCCGGCTCCGAAAGGATTTCCGGCGCGGTCCATCCGCTCAACGTCCGGAGCCGATCCGAATCAGGAAGAGAAGGCCAACAAAAATCGCCGGCGCGAGCGACAGCGGGAGCGCGACCCGCGAGACAAAGTCATCACGCTCCGCTGGCCGACAAGCGCCGACGGGAAATGGTACTGGAAATCCGATACCAGCTCCGACGAACTCGACGGCCACTATTTCCTGAATGCCTGCTATTACGACCTGGTCGCCGACAGCGAAGCCGAGCGGCAGCGGGTTCGCGATGTGGTTGCCGACATGACGGACCATCTGCTCGATCACAATTTCAATTTAATCGACCATGACGGGAAACCGACGTGCTGGGGACAGTTTGGTCCCGCCACTCTCAACAACTTGGGTTGGGTCGAGGAACGGGGATTAAATTCCTTGAGCATCCTTTCGTATCTGGCCGTCGCCGAGCACATGACCGGCCAAAAGCGGTTTCACGACGCCTTCCATCATCTGGCGCATGATCAGGCTTATCTCGCCAATCTCGAGATTCCCAAAATGCAGTCGGGTCCGGCGACGGGCAACCAGTCGGACGACGAGATGGCCTTTATGTGCTATTTCAACCTGTTGCGATGCGGGACCGATCCGGAGGTCCGCCGCGCGGCCAATGTGTCGCTGCGGCGCTACTGGTCGCTGGAAGAGCCCGAGCGGAGCCCGCTGTTCAACTACATTTGTGCCGCCGTTTGCGAAAATGACCGGCGAACGGGTGCGCCCCGTCCCCGAGACATGTCTGACGGACGCGCTCGATTTTCTCAAGCGGTACCCGCTCGACCGGTTGGATTGGGGATTCAAGAACAGTCATCGGCTCGACATTGTTCGCTTGCCGCGGTTTCAAGGGCGGAACTACCAAGCGCCGCGAGGCGAATTCCGCAATCGGCAGACCTTGCCGATCGACGAACGTTTTATCAATCACTGGAATTACGATCCCTGGACGATTGATGGTCGGGGCAAAGGACAGTCGCTTGCCGACGGCACCTCGTTTCTCTTGCCCTATTACATGGGGCGTTACTTCGGCTTTATTCTCGACACGATGTCGCCGCAGAACGGCGCCACTCCCAAGGTATCGCTCCGTCGGGAGAAGCGTTGATCGCTGCAAGGTCGGCGGCGCTTCGCGTGGAGAGAAAATCGGCTCACGCTTTTTTCGACCGCACTCGTCGCTTTGGCTTCTCGCGAATGGAGAGCAGTTTGAGCAGAAATCGAGCGGCCAGGTCGTAGGTTTCCGGCGCCTGGCTTGCCCGCGGACCTGCGACGTTCAACACGCGAATCTCGTTTTCCTTCATCCAGTCGACGACAGCCGTGATCTCTGCGGGCTCTTTCAAATCGACGACGAGATACGGCTTCTTCCGTTTGTGTGCGGCGTTCTTTGTCAGGAGCGTTCCGCCGCGAATCGTTCCGACGGTCAGCACGAGCGTGCCGTCAGAGTCGATCACATTTTGAATCGTGCGGCTCGAATAAGATGGAGTCGCTGTTTCCTCGAGCGGATAGCGCTTGGGAATTCGGCCGTCTTCCGCCCGTCGCCCGCGGGGACACCAACCACCGCACGGTAGATTGAGAGCAATCGCGACGTCGAGTGCCGCCCGATCGACGCCTGTCTGGCCGCCACTGACGATCTTTCGCAGTCGCCGACTCACTCGGCCCGTTCCTGGCCGAAGGCCAGGTGCATCTGGCGGTCCTCGATCGATTCCATCTCTTTGAACAAAAGACTCGGCTGGATATCGCGGTTGTTCTGGTACTTTTCGCTGCGGTATTCGGTCACGGCACCTTCGATCGTGTGATAAAAGATCTGGCAGATCGGCACGCCGGGGTAAATCCGCACCGGCTGAACGGCGAACATCTCCAGCGTCCAATAGCCGCAGAAACCGACGTCGCCAAAGCCGGCCGTCACATGGACGAACAGGCCCAGGCGGCCGATCGACGAACGGCCTTCGATCATGGGAACCAGGTTGTGCGTTTCGGTCCGCTCGACCGTGCGTCCCAGGTAGAGCCGGTTGGGATCGAGGACCAGTCCTTCCGGCGGAATCGTGTGCCGGCGGAAGCGGTTCGGGCGGCGCATATCGAGGACGATCTCCTCGTATGCCATAACTTCGTCGTGCAGCGTCAGGTTGTAGCTGTTCGGATTGAGCTGCGCCTCGTCAAACGGATCGATGACGATGTCGCGCCCGATGCGGGCCCGAATCTCGTTGCCGCTGAGAATCATCGGTTTTTTGCCGCCGTCGGACTGCAAAACACTGGCGAGCCGCCCGCCACAGTCCCCCGTGTGCCAACCACATTAGCGGCCGCGATTTCACTCTGCAATGTGGCGGCGGAAAGAGATCTCCCGGCTCACTTGAGCGGCGGAAGCCCGACGCGGCGGCAACAGCTTAACAGAGGGCATTCCGGGCATTTGGGCCGCCGTGCGATGCAGATCCGCCGTCCGTGATGAATCAACCGGTGCGAGAAATTGACCCATTCGCTTTGGGGGATGATTTCCATCAATTCTCGCTCGATCTGTTCGGGAGACGTGCTTTTGGTGAGCCCCAAGAGGAACGCAATCCGCTTGACGTGCGTGTCGACGACCACGCCGCTGGGAATTTCCCAAACGGTTCCCAACACGACGTTGGCCGTTTTGCGTCCGACGCCGGGCAGCGTCACCAGATCGTCCAACGATTTGGGGATCTGACCGCCAAACCGCTCGACCACTCCCTGCGCCATGCCGCGAAGGCTATTGGCCTTGGCTCGAAAAAAGCCTGTCGAGCGAATGATCTCCTCGACATCGGACTGCGTCGCGGCGGCGAGCGATTCGATGTCGGGGTATTTGGCAAACAGCACCGGCGTCACCATATTGACGCGCTCATCGGTGCATTGGGCCGAGAGGATCGTGGCCACAAGCAATTCGTACGCCGACTCGTGCTTCAGGGCGCAGGTCGCATCGGGATACGCCTTGGCAAGACCCTTCAAGATCTGCCGCACCTGCGTCCGCAAATCGGCCGGCACCGCCGAACGACTGGACGACTTCGTTCCCGGCGCATTGTTTCGCGAAGTTTCGGGCTGCTTTGACTCTCGCACAGTTTTGGTGCGGAGCGATTTATTCGCTGCCGGTCGACTGTTTGCACGGGGCTTGGTCTTGGTCAGTTTCGCCATCGGGAAGGTCCATTCCTTTCAGCGGGGGCCATTTCGATGGTGGGCAGCCCGGCGCTCGATGGATAAGATTCTACAGGGGCCGGGGCGATTTTCCTTCCCGCGCCCGAGTCGCTAAAATCGATCGCTGCATGAGCGAGTATCCCGAGAAATATCTGGAAGGCATCCGCCTCTTCAATGAGGAGGATTTTTTTGAATGCCATGAAGTTCTCGAGGAGTTGTGGTCCGAGACGCTCGGCGCGGAAAAGAAATTCTATCAAGGATTGATCCAGGCGGCCGTGGCGCTGTTTCATTTCGGCAACGAAAACCTGGGAGGCGCCCGCAAGCTTTACCAGGCTTCGCGAGAGAAGCTGGACCCTTTTCGGCCGTTTTTTCAGGGACTCGACGTGGATAAGTTTCTCGCCGAGATGAAATTCTGCTTTCAGGAATTGCTCGAATCCGCCCAGATGTATCCCGCGGGCGTAGAATTGAGTGATGACCGGATACCGACGATTCAGTTGAGTGACCGCGAGGATTCGACATGAGCAAGCCGTTCGACGTTCGCGAGCAGCTTGCGGCATTCACGGGTTGGGCGCCGTTGTTCCCGCTGCCCAACGTGGTCCACTTTCCGCACCTGCTCCTTCCGCTCCACATTTTCGAGCCGCGCTATCGACAAATGGTCGGCGACTCGATGGAGGGCAGCCGGCTCGTCGCGATGGCCCTGCTCAAGCCCGGCTTTGTGACGACCGAAGGCTCACCGCCGATCCATGACACCGTCTGCCTGGGTCGCATCACGGCCGAGCAAACGGTGCCCGACGGTCGGTATTACCTGGTGCTGCAGGGACTCTCGCGGGCCCGCATCGTGCGCGAAGCCACATCGGACAAGATGTATCGCATCGCCGAACTGACGCTGCATCCCGATCCGGAAACTGTCGCTTCCGAGACGGCCGCCGCTGCTCAGCGTCGGCGGTTGATTGGCGCGTTCCGCAAGCTCTATCCGCGGCACGATCTCGACCGCGTGCTGCGGCGGGCGATTGACGAGGCCGTTCCGCTGGGAATCTTGTGCGATGTACTGGCCGACGCCATGTCGCTCGAGGCACAGGATGCACAGAAAGTTTTGACCGAGCTCGACATCAATCGCCGCTGTGGACTGGTTCTACGGCTCGTCCACGACAAACTGCGGCAGCGGATGAAGGCCGCCCGGACGACGTGGCCGCCTGAGTTCAGCCTGAACTGACGTCCCGTTCGGGTCATTCCGTTTCCGCACGGTTGAGCCCGCGGCGTTTGCGGTGCGGTTTCCGAGGCTGGCTCCCTCCGGCGGCCAATTCGGGACAAAGCCTCACCCATCGGCTATAATGGAGCAACCCGCCGCGGGCTCACAGAAGTCCGCAATCGTCCGTCGACTGACTAGACAGCGTTGGCCTGCCAGGTGTCCGTTCATGTTGCTGCGACGAGTCTTCAGTACCTCGGCCTTGTTCGTGGCGATTTCAACCGTTGCGTGCAATCTCCTCCTGGCTGCTGACGTTGACTTCAATCGAGACGTGCGGCCGATCCTGTCGCGAAATTGCTTCGATTGTCATGGCCCCGATTCCAAGCAGCGGAAAGCCGATCTGCGGCTGGATACGAAAGCGGGCGCCTTTGCCGATCTCGGCGGCCATTTCGCGTTCGTCGCCAAAAAGCCCCAGGAGAGCGAGGCCTTTCGCCGGATGACGTCGAACGATCCGGACGAACGAATGCCCCCTCTCAAAACGGGGAAAAAACCGACGCCGGAGCAGATGGAACTGATTCGCCGCTGGATCGCGGAGGGGGCCAAATGGTCGGACCATTGGTCCTACGTTCCGCCCAAACTTCCGGCGGTCCCTGTGGTCAACGACGCCGGTTGGTCTCGTAATGAGATCGACCGCTTCGTCCGCGCGCGGCTCGCGCAAGAGAAACTGACGCCCGCGGCAGAAGCCGACAAGATCGCCCTGCTCCGCCGGGTGTCCCTCGATGTGATCGGCTTGCCGCCGACCATTGCCGAGGTCGACGCTTTTTTGGCCGATACCAGCCCCGGCGCTTATGCACGGCAGGTAGACCGGCTCCTGGCGTCGCCGCATTACGGCGAGCGTTGGGGGCGGATCTGGCTCGATGCCGCGCGCTATGCCGATTCCGACGGGTACGAAAAGGACAAATCACGGCAAGTCTGGTTCTATCGCGACTGGGTCACCGGCGCCCTCAATCGCGATCTGCCCTACGATCAGTTCATCATCGATCAAATCGCCGGCGATGAATTGCCGCAACGCGACGCAGGATCAGATCGTTGCCACCGGGTTTTTGCGGAACTCGATGCTCAACGAAGAGGGAGGCGTCGATCCGGAACAATTCCGGATGGAGGCCATGTTCGACCGCATGGACGCGATCGGCAAAAGCGTCCTCGGACTGACCATCCAGTGCGCCCAGTGCCACAATCACAAATACGACCCGCTTACGCAGGAAGAGTATTATCGGCTGTTTGCTTTCCTCAATAACGACTACGAGGCGAATGTCGCCGTCTACACGCCCGACGAACAGCGACAGCGAGCCGACCTCTTCCGCCACATTCACGAGATCGAGGCGGGTCTGCGGCACCGGCATCCCGATTGGCCCGAGCGGATGGCCGGCTGGGAAGAAACTGTCCGCAACGATCAGCCGGTCTGGACCGTCGTCCGGCCCGCCGCCGAGGATCTCGTTCCGGGCGGGCAGAAGCATTATCTCCTTGCCGACGGCTCGATCCTCGCGCAGGGATACGCCCCGACGAAGGACGTCAGCGAAATTCGGGTGAAGACCACGGTGCCGAACATCACCGGTTTTCGCCTCGAGCTGCTCAACGATCCGAATTTGCCCCTCGACGGGCCGGGCCGCTCGATTACGGGAACGTGCGCGCTGACTGAATTCAGCGTGACGGCCGCTCCACTCAATGCGCCGTCGAAAGCAGTTCCAGTCGAGATTGTCAGTGCCACGGCCGACGTGAATCCTCCGGAAACGCCGCTGGCGGCGATCTTCGACGATAAGACGGGCCGGCGCCGTGTGACCGGTCCGATCTCATTCGCCATCGATCACAACGATAAAACGGCCTGGGGAATCGATATCGGCCCCCATCGCCGCAACCAGCCGCGTAAAGCCGTCTTCGTCGCGGCCAAACCGGTCTCCTTCCCGAACGGAACCGTGTTGACCTTTGCCCTCAGCCAAAGACACGGCGGCTGGAACAGCGATGACAATCAAAACAACAACCTCGGCCGCTATCGCCTGTCGGTCACCAATGCGCCGCACCCGAAGGCCGATCCGCTACCGCAAAATGTCCGTGAAATCCTGGCCATCCCGCGGGAAAAGCGGTCGCCGGCCCAAATTGCCGCCGTGTTCAGCTATTGGCGGACGACGGTTCCCGAATGGAAAGAGGCCAACGACGCGATCGAAGCGCTCTGGCGGCAGCATCCGGAAGGAAGCTCTCAATTCGTTCTCGAAGCCCGCGAGATGCCTCGTGCGACCCACGTTCTCAAGCGAGGCGATTTCCTCAAGCCGGAGCGGACGGTGTCGCCGGGAGTTCCCAGCTTTCTGCAGCCACTGCCCGCGAACGCCCCGCCGACACGCCTCACGTTCGCGCGGTGGCTGACCGATCGCCGCTCCCCGACGACGGCGCGGTCCATCGTCAACCGGGTCTGGCAGTCGTATTTTGGCATCGGCATCGTCAGCACAAGCGAAGACCTCGGCTCTCAATCCGAAACGCCGTCGCACCCAAAGCTGCTTGGACTGGCTGGCGGTGGAGTTCATGGATCACGGTTGGAGTCTCAAGTGGCTCAACCGTCAGATCGTGATGTCGGCCACCTATCGCCAATCGTCGGAGGTCACGCCCGACAAGTACGCTCGCGATCCGTACAACCGGCTTCTGGCGCGGGGACCGCGGTTCCGCGTCGACGCCGAAATCGTCCGCGATATTGCGCTCGAGAGCAGCGGCCTGTTGTATTCGCGGCTGGGCGGGCCGAGCGTCTTTCCCCCGCGCCGGACTTCCTCTTCCTGCCGCCGGCAAGCTACGGCCCGAAAATCTGGAAGGAAGAAATCGGCCCGAATCGCTATCGCCGCGCCCTCTACACGTTTCGTTATCGTTCGGTCCCCTACCCTGCCTTGCAGACGTTCGATGCGCCCAACGGCGACTTTTCCTGCGTGCGGCGTTCGCGTTCGAACACGCCCTTGCAGGCACTCACCAGCCTGAACGAGCCGCTGTTCCTCGAATGTGCGCGAGCGCTGGCACTGAAGACCGTCTGGAGGGGCGGAAGCGACGACCGGGCACGGCTGATCTACGCCTTCCGCCGTTGCCTCTCGCGCCAACCGTCGCCGGAAGAACTTTCGACCCTTTTGGCACTCTACGACAAAGAGAAAGCACATTTCGCATCCGACACATCGAGCGCGCTTGCCTTTGTCGTCAAGACGATGAAAGACCGCCCGTCGCTGCCGACAGGCACGACGGTCGACGAACTGGCCGGATGGACGGCCGTGTCACGCGTCCTCCTGAATCTGGACGAGACGATTACCAAGGAATAGTGGCGAAGGTCGACGTTTAACAAATCGGGATTGATCCGATGAATTGCCAGGACCATCTTTACAAAAACTGTGACCCCCGATCCGTCAGCCGCCGCTGGTTTTTGCAGCAGTGCGGCGTCGGTCTGGGCGCGATTTCGCTGGCCGAGTTGTTGGCCGGACGCGCAAAGGGGCGGCGACGACTCATTCCGCGAATCCACTGGCTCCCAAGCCGTCGCAGTTTCCGGCCAAGGCGAAGAGCGTCATTTTCCTGTTCATGGCGGGGGGACCGAGTCATCTTGAGCTGTTCGACAACAAGCCCCAACTGGCCAAGTTCGACGGTCAGCTTCCGCCGGCCGAGTTGATCAAGGGATATCGGGCCGCCTTTATCAGTCCGAATTCAAACTTATTGGGGCCGCGATTCAAGTTCGCCCGTTATGGCCAGAGCGGTACGGAGTTCTCGGAGATTTTGCCGCATCTGGCCGGAGTGGCCGACGATTTGGCCATCGTCAAATCGCTGGTCAGCGACGCCTTCAACCATGCCCCCGGCCAGATTCTGATGAGCACCGGCTCCCCCCTCTTCGGGCGGCCGAGCATGGGAGCGTGGGCCACCTACGGCCTGGGCAGCGCATCTCAGGATCTGCCCGGGTTCATCGTGTTCAGCTCGGGTTCCAAGGGACCCAGCGGCGGCAATTCGAATTGGGGAAGCGGTTTTCTGCCCACCGTGTATCAAGGCGTCCAGTTCCGCGGCACGGGCGATCCGGTGCTGTATCTCTCCAACCCGCCGGGCGTCGATCGTAATGTGCAGCACGACTCGCTCGACGCGATCGAATCGCTCAACCGCATGCGGCTGGGACGAATGGGCGACCCGGAAATCGCCACGCGGATCCATTCGTTCGAGATGGCGTTCCGCATGCAGGCCAGCGCTCCGGAGCTGATGGATTTAAACCGCGAGCCGAAGCACATTTTGGAAATGTACGGGGCCACGCCGGGCAAACCGTCGTTCGCCAACAATTGCCTGCTCGCCCGCCGGCTGGTGGAGCGCGGTGTTCGGTTTGTCGAACTGTTTCACGAGGCATGGGACCAGCACGGCAGCCTGGTCAAGGAAATCAAGCGGAACTGCCAGAACACCGACCAGGCCTGCGCGGCCCTCATCAAGGACCTCAAGCAGCGGGGAATGCTCGAAAATACGCTCGTCGTCTGGGGTGGCGAGTTCGGCCGCACGCCAATGGTCCAGGGGGGCAACGACGGGCGCGACCATCATCCCAACTGCTTCACGATGTGGATGGCCGGCGGCGGCGTAAAGCCGGGCGTCACCATCGGCGAGAGCGACGATTTCGGCTTCAACGCGGTCACGGATCGCGTGCACGTCCACGACTTGCACGCCACCATCCTGCACCTGCTCGGTTTCGATCACACCAAACTGACTTACCGCTTCCAGGGCCGCGACTTCCGCCTCACCGACGTGAGCGGCAATGTCGTGCAGAAACTGCTGGCGTGAACGGCGCGGCGTCTCGCGCTTAAATCGCAGAGTGCATTGGGAATCGTCTTCGCCGCCCTGATCAGGCCGCGGTCGACTCGGTAAACCGCCGATAGAGCCGGGCATAGACGCCGTCAGCGGCGAGAAGCGCGTTGTGGGTGCCCCGCTCGACGATCCGGCCATGATCGAGGACCAGGACCTGGTCCGCGTTGCGGATCGTGCTGAGGCGGTGGGCCACGATGAAGGACGTTCGTCCAGCGAGCAGCACCTCCAAAGCCCGCTGGATGCGGGCTTCGGTCATGCTGTCGACGCTGCTCGTGGCTTCGTCGAGGATCAAAATCCGCGGATCGGCCAACAGGGCCCGCGCAAAACAGACGAGTTGTTTCTGGCCCGAAGAAATGCCCACCCCCCGCTCGCCGATTTCGGAGTCCAGGCCGTTGGGAAGGTTTTCCAGCAGATCGTCGCAATCGAGGCGCCGCAGCACGTCGAGGATTTCGGCGTCGGTCGCGTTGGGGCGTCCCACGCGGATGTTCTCCGCCACGGTTCCGGTGAAGAGGAAATTCTGCTGGACGACGATTCCCAGTTGCCGGTGCAACGAATCGCCCGTGACGTCCCGAATCTCGTATTCGTCAATCAACAGTCGTCCGGCGCTCGGCAAATAGAACTTCGCGATCAGGTTGATGATGGTCGTTTTCCCGCTGCCGGTGTGACCGACGAGCGCGATTGTTTGACCCGGCTCGGCCGTGAAGTCGATGTCGCGCAGGACGGGCCGTTCGGGGTTGTAGGCAAAACGGACGTTTTGAAACTCGACGCGTCCCCGCATCCGTGGCAAATCTACGGCGTCCGGGTGGTCGGCCCATTCCGGCGGGCTGTCGAGCAGGTTGAAAAGTCGCTCGGCCCCCGCCATCGCCGTCAGCGCCTGGTTGTATTGCGTGCCGAGGTTGCTGATCGGCGAAAAGAACATGTTCGCCATGAAGAGAAAACCGACCAGGTCGCCCAACTGGGTCGCGTGGGAAGGAGCGAGGGCTCGGGCACCGCCGACCAGGAGTAAGATGGCAATAAAGAACTGGTTGTTCAGATCGAGCAGGGGCAAAAACAGGCCGTAGGTGCGGAGGACCTGGTAGTTGTAGCTCGAATGATCGGTGGCCAACTCGCGGAACAGCCGGGCGTTTTCATTCTGGCGAACGAAACCCTGCGTCACCCGTATACCGAGGACCGATTCAGCCAGTGTCGCCGTCACGCGGCTGAAGGAATCGCGCATGGCGCGGAGCGACTGGCTCAGCCTGCGGTGGAAGAAATGGTTGATCGTCCACAGGACCGGGGCGAGCCCCAGCACGATCAAAAATAGAAATTTGTCATACCACAGCATGAACACGGCGGCGACTGACATTTGTCCGAATTGCACGAGGCTCACGAAGAGCACTTCCTGCACGCCGACGCGGACGTCTTCGATATCGGACGTCATGCGGCTGATGATGCGGCCGATTTTCGTTCGGTGAAAAAAGCTCATCGGCATCCGCTGTAGATGCTGAAAGAGGGCGATCCGCAGGTCGCGGACAACCGATTCGCCGAGTTCCAGCGCAAATCGCTGCCGAAAGTACATCACGAATTGAGTGGAGATGGCCAAGACGGTAAAGGCGACCGCTCCCCACACGACGCCGACCGGATCGCGCCGCTGAATCGGGCCGTTGATGACGGCCGCAATCACCCAGGTCAGGGCCGGCAGCTGGATCGAGCGGATGACAACCCACACGAGCAGCCAATTGCGGGTTGAGGCATAAGGCTTGGTGTACTCGAACAATCGGGCAATCAGCCGAAAATCGAGCGGCCGCTGGTCGTCTTCGCGGTCGTCCTTGTGGGAGAGTTGCGTCAGCGTGCGAATAATCGGCTGACCTTCCAGTCGGCCGGTTGCCCCTTCTGACGGCGCTTTGCGCCGGCTGCCGGCGGACGCGTCGTCACGGTCCGCCGGTGGAACACGCGAATTGGTTGAAGCGGGATCCGTCATGCCGGTACTCCTTCCTCGTCCGATGGTTCAGGCTCCGAGGAGGATGTTGCCGCATCCGAGGCGCTCGCTTCGTTCAACAAGTCGCCGAATTGCAGTTCCGCCAGTCGGCGATAGGGGCCGTCACCGGCCAGGAGCTCGTCATGCGTTCCCGTTTCGACGATCCGGCCGCGTTCGAGGACGTAGATGCGGTCGGCCCGCCGCAGCGTGCTGATGCGGTTGGAGACGATGATCGTGGTCCGACCCTGCAAGGCGTTCTCGATCGCTTTTTGGATCTCGTGCTCGGTCTCGGCGTCGACCGACGCCGTGGCGTCGTCGAGCAACAGGAGAGGCGGATCGAGCAGCAATGCGCGGGCAATTGCCAGGCGTTGCCGTTGTCCGCCGGACAGGTTCGAACCCTGTTCGACGATCAAGGTCGCGTAACCGTCCGGCATTTCGCGGATGAACTCCTCCGCCGCGGCGATGCGGGCGGCCTGTTCGACGTCGGCCTCGGTCGCATCCGGATGTCCGAAGGCGATATTGGCCGCCACGGTGTTGCTGAAAAGGAAGTTGTCTTGAAAGACGATGCCGATATTCCGCCGCAGGTCGTCGACGTCGAGCCGCCGCACGTCGACGCCGTCGAGCTGCACGCTCCCCTTTTGGACGTCGTAGTACCGCGGGATGAGATTGAGCAGGCTCGTCTTTCCGGCTCCGGTCTCACCGACGATCGCGATGCATTCGCCCGGGGCGATTTCCAGGCACAGATCGTCGAACACCGGCTCACCCACCTTATAGGCGAATTGCACGTGATCGAAACGAATATGGCCCCGCGCCGCGCGAGACGGACGGCGTGCGGCGGGCTGAAAATTTCGATCGGCGCGTCGAGAACCTCGAAGACCCGCTGCGCTCCCGTCAGGCTGCTTTGGATGCTGTTGGCGATATTCGTGATCTGGCCGACCTGGTTGGCGAACTCGTAGAGCAGGTTGGCGAACACGAACAAACCGGCTCCGAGAGCGAGCTGGCCGTTCACGACGAGATATCCGCCGTAGCCTAAGAGCACGATCATGTTGATCTGCGTCAAAAAGCCCATTGCCGGCTGGAACAGGTTGAGCTTGTGGAAGATGTCGAATTTCTGATCGCAGATCCGCCGATTGGCCGAGGAGAACTTTTCGATCTCCTGCGATTCACGGGCAAAGCCTTTGACGACCGTGATTCCCTGCACGTTTTCGACCAGCGTAAGGACCATCCGGTCGACCAGTTCGCCCGCTTTAACGTAGGCCGGCTGCACAAGCCGTGAAAAGTAGGCCGCTCCGAACCACAGCAGGGGAGACGTTGCCAGGCACGCCAATGTCAGCGGGACGTGCATCGTGAGCATGTACGCCACATAGACGGCCAGCGACAAGACGACCGTGAGGACTTTGACGATCACGCCGTCGACGAATTGCCGCACGGAATTCACGTCGCCGGCCGCCCGGTTGATGATCGAACTGCTTTGTCCGCGGTCGAAAAACCGGAAGCTCAGTCGCTGCAGCTTGTCGTAGACGTCTGAACGCAATTGAATCAGGACGCGCTGACTCAGCGAGGCCACCGCGACGGCCGCTGCATAACGCACGGCGGCCGTGGTCAGGGCAAAACACATGATTAATCCGGCAATCAGGGTGAGCTGACGCAGGACGGGCCATTGACCGGTAAAGGCAAGGACCGCCGGCAGCTTCTGGTGGTCGGCTGCCGGATTCAGGTGATGACCGATCAGGTCAATCCCGATGCCGGTGAGGCCCAAACCGCTCAAGCTGAGCGCGACAATCAGGATGTGCAGCGCGACGACGCGCGTACAACTTCCCCGGTAGCGCCAGCTCAGGCCGATCATCCTGAGAATCAGCGACCAATTCGAGGGCTGTTCCGAATCGAGCGGCCAGTTTGCAGTCCTATCTGCTGTGGGCGGACCGCTTGAGGCACGGTTCGGCTTTGCAGAACGGGGGGTTTCCGAGGTCGGCATGATGTCGTGTGAGAGTCGGCGAGCCAAAAGCTGTATCGTAGGGATTCGCCGACTTTCGACAAGACCTGATTGCGGCAAGTGCGCATCCGCGCGGGATCTGACAAATTGCGCAGCGCTGCAAAGAACTCCCGCGGTCCGCTCGTCCGGTCAGGCGGCCCGGAGAACGGAATCGACCGCTTCGGGCGGGGTGCCGACCATGTGGGCAATTTCAGTCACGCTATAACCGGCGTCGCGTAGATGCAAAATCATCTGCTGTTGAGCCCCCGTAACGTCGGTTGGGGGCGTTCGCGCGACCTGCGAGGGCGGCGACTCCTTGCCCGCGGGAGAATTCTTCAACAAGTCGGTAAGCCGGATAATCTCTTTGTCGGCAGCCGCGACGAGCGTGTTCAGTTCCACGACTCGCTTTTCCAGTCGCGCCTCGACTTCGCGTGTAAAGTCGTACAAACGGACTTCGAGATTCGCCAGCCGCCGGGCCGCGGTGCTTTCGACGTGCTCGTGCTCCTCGTCGGTCGCTCCAGTCTTGCCGCCGACGCTCTGAATGGCGCGGCTCAAGACGATCGCCGTACAGACAAGCACCGTTCCGAGCAGACCCCATTCGATCCAGGTCAAGGATTCAGCGAGCAACATGGCAGACTCCGTCTATCCATGGTGATGGTCGTGCGGTTGGCCGTGATCGTGTGATTGGCCGTGGTCGTGCGAGTGATCGTGTCCGTGATCGTGCGGATGCGAATCATGGTCGTGGCGATGGGAATGCGGCTGTGGCGGGGCTGCAGCGACTGCAGAGGGTTGAAAGGCGCTTTCGGCGGCGCGGTAAATCTCGCGGAGAGGAACGCAGAGTTTTGTGGCGAGCTGAGCGCAGTCCTCGAATTCGGGCGTGAAGAGGCACTCCTCGCCCTGACGCCAGCCGAGTTTGCCGCGGACCGGACCCCAGGCGGTCTGGACCGTGTGCTCCCGCCGCGAACGTTTGGAGCGTTCGACCACCATTTTGCGGATGCCGAACGTCCCCGTCTCGTCGAACAGGATCGATTCGAGTTTTTCGACGTCGCCCATCCGCGCCAGCACGCTGACGAGCGTGCCGGGCCGGTCCTTCTTCATTTGAATCGGACTCGAAAATACATCGAGCGCACCGGCTTCCAGCAGGCGGCGCTTCGCGAAGCCGATGATTTCGGCACTCACGTCGTCGAGATTCGTTTCGAGCAAGGTCACGTAGTCGCTTTCGGGCCGCGGCTCGGCCGTACCCACGAACAACCGCAGCATATTGGCGCGCTCGGGAAAGTCCTTCGTCCCCGCTCCGTAGCCGATCGACTGGATGGCCATTTCCGGCAGCGGGCCGAAACGGTCGACGATCGTTTTCAGGATCGCCGCGCCGGTTGGCGTCGTCAGCTCCGCGTCGATCGGCACGTCGACGAGCGGGATTCCCTTGAGCAACTCGGCCGTTCCCGGCGTCGGAACGGTGCAGATGCCGTGATCGATCCGCACTTGTCCGCGGCCTGTCGGCACGCGGCTGGCGATCACCTGATCGGCGCCGAGTACATCGAATCCGACCGCCGCCCCGACAATGTCGACGATGGAGTCGATCGCACCGACCTCGTGGAAATGAATGCGGTCGACGGTGGTCCCGTGCACGCGGGCTTCAGCCTCCGCAACCGCGCCAAGATCCGCCGCGCCAGGTCTTTTTGGCTCGGAGTGACGCCCGCGGCCCGGTCGATGATCGCATGGATATCGGCCAGATGGCGGTGGGCGTGTTGTTCCGGGTGTTCGATCCGCACGGCCGTCGCACGAAAGCCCTGCTTCACGACCGTGTTCGTGGTGAGCTTCACCCCCTGCAAGCCGAGCGAATCGACGGCCGAGCGGATGATCGCGGCATCGACGCCCGCGTCGATCAACGCGCCCAGCGTCATGTCGCCGCTGATTCCGGTCGAGCAGTCGAGATAGGCAATCCGCACGGTAGCTTCTTTCGGCTAAGAGGGACGGATTTTACCCCCCACCTCCCTGCGGACCAAGATCAAGCGAAGCTCGGGAACGGCCTGCCGCCCTCTTCCTGGCACAGTTCGCCGCCCGAACGTTCTAAGCCCCGTCGGCCGCTTCACGGCGTGCCGGCTCGTCCCCTGGTGTGGGAGCTTCCTCCGGCTTGACCTTGTGCATCACGAATGTCCCGGGACTAAGCTGCGGGACCGTTTTATGCTGATCGATGATGGTCCGCAAGTGGCTTGCGTCCATCACCTCGCATTCCAAGAGCTCGCGGGACATCTGCTCGAGCACCGCCCGCCGGTTGGTCAGGATGTCGAGCACTGTTTTGCCGCACGCGTCGATAATCCGCCGCACTTCGAGATCGATTTCGCGAATCGTTTCCTCGCTGTGGACCGAATCGTTCGGAACGTCGGTGCCGAGGAACGGCGACCGCACCCGCTCGCTGTAGCGCACGCGGCCGAGCTTCGCGCTCATGCCGAATTCGGTCACCATGCTGCGGGCGATGTCGCTGGCTTGTTGCAAGTCGCGCTGAGCACCTGTCGACGTTTCCTGAAAGACGATCTCCTCCGCGTTAATTCCGCCCAAGAGGACGCAGATTTTGTTTTGCAGTTCGGTTTGCGTGAAGAGCCGCCGGTCATCCTCGGGCCGGCTCATGGTGTAGCCGAGTGCGCCCATGCCACGCGGGATGATCGAGATCTTGTGGACGGGATCGGTGTTCGGCAGGCTGCAGGCGACCAGGGCGTGTCCGCATTCGTGATAGGCGACACGGAGCTTTTCCTCTTCGTGGATGATCCGCGTCTGTTTTTCCAGACCAGCCACGACGCGTTCGATCCCTTCCTCGAATTCCGCCATCGTCACGCAAGACTTGTTGCCGCGTGCCGCCAGGAGAGCGGCCTCATTGACCAGGTTCGCCAGATCGGCCCCGACAAAACCGGGCGTCAGCTTGGCGATCCATTGCAGTTCGACCTTATCGTCCATCTTGATGCGGGCGGCGTGGACTTTAAGGATCGCTTCCCGCCCCTTGATGTCGGGACGGTCGACGAGGACGTGCCGATCGAACCGACCGGGACGCAACAGAGCCGGATCGAGCGTCTCCGGCCGATTGGAGGCACCCATCACGATCACGCTCTGATCGGATGAGAATCCGTCCATTTCGACCAAGAGGGCGTTGAGCGTCTGCTCGCGTTCGTCATGCCCACCGGGAGCGCCGCTACCTCGCACTTTGCCGAGGGCGTCGAGCTCGTCGATAAAGATGATGCTCGGCGAACGGCTGCCGGCCTGATGGAACATGTCCCGCACGCGGGCCGCGCCGACGCCGACGTACATTTCCACGAAGTCCGAACCGGACAGGCTAAAGAAGGGAACGCCTGCCTCCCCGGCAACGGCCTTGGCGAGCAGCGTCTTTCCTGTTCCCGGCGGCCCGACCAGCAGCACGCCGCGGGGAATGCGACCGCCGAGGGCCTTGTATTTGTTGGGCGTGCGCAGGAATTCGACGACTTCACGCAGCTCGTTCACCGCTTCGTCGATCCCGGCCGCGTCGGTGAACGTGATATCGATGTCTTCCTGCGCATAGAGCCGGCCGCGGCTCCGCCCGAACGACATCGCGGCGCCGGTCCCGATCATACGACGGAGGAAATACATCATCACAACCAGGATCGCGATGCCGGGGATCCAGGGGAGCAGGTTCATCCAATCCGGAGGCGGCTCTCCGTAGCTGAAATCAATTCTATGGTTATGAAACAGCTCCGTCAGCTTGGCCTCTTTCTCCGATCCCATCATGTAGGTCGGAACCGAAACAACGTGCACGGGCTTTGATTCGTCTACGGCGCCACCATGTTTCTCGGCGGGCTGATCCTGAAAACGGATGTAGCCCGGCATGATTTTCAGATCGAAAACGTTCGTTGAGTTGTAGGTTTTGTCTTCGATGCCGTTCTCAAACTCGCCCAGAGTGAGCAGCTTCCCCTTGTGCTCGTTGTTCATGAAAATGTACGCGACAACGACCGCTCCCAATCCAACCACCAGCCATAACAGCACGTTGGCTGCCTGCGGGCGGTCATTGCGGCGGGGATTTGGTCGAGATTCGCGGGGGGGATCGCTCTGGGGCGGTTTCGGCGACGAAGAATTCGTATCAGACATGAGGCTGTAACCCGTCATGCGAGTGGTGGTTGCCACCCGCACGGTCCCTGGACGGCAGCATAAGAACGGCCAACAGAACTTTAGGGCGACATCTTGGGAAGGTCAACCGCGTTCCGCTGGAAGGCCGTCGCTTGGCGACCAGAATGCGAGACCAGCGTTCAACTAGACGTTTTGGTCACCCTGCTCCACACCTTCGGCGACGCTGCTTGACGCTGCTCAAAAAAGTTCCGCGAAAAGCGCTTGAGGCGGCTCGGGTGGCCGTTTAGCATAGCTTGCGGTCATGGTCGTGTCGCGCCGCGAAGGATCCGCAATGCCCGAGCCTGTTTACCGCGCCGTATTACTGTTCGGCGCTCCAGGTGTCGGTAAGGGAACTCAGGGACAGAGGCTGGGTCGCGTACCGCATTTCTTTCACCTGTCGACGGGGGATATGTTCCGCTCGCTCGACAAGGACTCTCCTCTGGGCAAGGAAGTGCGGAGTTTCACCGAGCGGGGAGTGCTCGTTCCGGATGAGCTCACGGTCCGCATCTTTCGCGACGCAGTGCACCAACTGGTTGCCGCCGGAAAGTTTGACCCGACTCGCGATACGTTGGTGCTCGACGGAATTCCGCGAAACGTCAACCAGTGCCGCATTCTCGAACGTGAAATTCGCGTCGTACGGGTGCTCCATTTGGTCAGCTCGGACCCGGAAGTCATGGTGACGCGGATGAAGAAGCGTGCGGTGCTCGAAGGACGCAAGGACGACGCCGACGAGGCCGTCATCCGACGCCGCTTCGACGTTTACCGCCACGAGACGGCACCCGTGCTCGAATATTATCCGGCGAATTTGGTTCTCGAAATCGATGCGCTCGGCACGCCGGACGAAGTGGCGGCCGCCATTGAAAGGGGGCTCAAGGATAAATGATCCGTCTTCCGCTGTGCGTCCTGTTTCAACGAGCCGTTGGGCACGCGTCGAGCGGTGGGAAGACGTCGATCACCCCTCTGGTGAGCCGGAGCGGCCCGTCAAGGGGAGCCGGCGGTCGGTTCTGGCGGCGCTCTTGGGATACGCGTTTCAGGTCAAAAACCAATGAGCGCTTAGATAATGCGCGGCGACTACGGCGATTGAGGCCGCGACACCGACTCGCAGATTGTCGGTGAGCTTGGTTTTCCACGATTCGGCGATGGCGGCGATCACGGTCGCCGCCGTCGCGCACAAGGCGGCCATCTTCAGAGGAACGGTCGACGGTCCGCCACTCCCCCAAAATGCGAGCGCGGCCGTATTCGCTTCGAGGTAATAAGCCAGCGTGGCAATCGGCGCGGCAACCAGAATGAACGAAACGGTGCCCGCCCAGGATTTTTTTGGATTCCAGGGGAGGCGGGGCCCGTCAAAGAGGTGACCGCCGATATAGGCCGACGCGTCCCCGAAGCCGAGGACGACGACGACGACACACGTAAACTCGGGATGCTGCGGGAAGGCGAGCAGCATCGCCAGAATGCACGCCGGATAGCTCAGGCACGTGGCGTAAAAGTCGGTCTCGTCGGGCCGGCGGACAATTTGCTTCGACGCGATATAAACGCCCGTCAGAATTGCCGTCAGCACCGTGAGGATCAGCAGCGAGTCCCATGGTAGCACTCGAGGATGCGGGTACAGAAAGAGGGCAAACGGCAGGGCGCCCGGAGTCATATGGATCGCCTTGCGGACGATCTCGCCGCGGCGCACGGTGGGCCGCGCGATGGATCGCGCCGACGAACGGGGCCGCCTCTGGGGTTGCCATTGGGATCGCCTGCCGATTGAAACGCTGCAAGCCGACAAAATCCGCGACGGACATAATCCCTGGCATCCCTTCCGCCCGGTTCGACGCCTTCGCACAGCCGCGCGCCACCGCGCGGCGGCAATCGTCCCGATTTCCGAGCGAGCACAAACTATGCTCGACACGACGCCTGCCGCCACTCCATCAGGGCAGCACCAAGCCGACCGATTCCCCGCTCAACGATCCATGCGGAGCGAAAGGCTCGTCGGCAGCAATCCGCAAAAGTCTTGCGGCAAATCAAGTTCCACAGGAACGACCGATTCTCCGGCTGACCCGCCGGTGGCCGCCCGTTCCGATCTTATACCGCGCTCTGCGGACCGTTCCTACCCAAAATAAGAACGGAACCGCGCATCTTGCACAAATTCGCAAAACCGTTCGAATGCTGAAATCTGCTCGATCACCGCGTTGCGGCGTCGCGCGGACAGTTTCACACCGCTTCGCCGGTGCGGCGCGGAAACCGATCCGTTCGGAAAACTTCCCGCGTGCGGGCAACTTCCGTCAGCTGACATGCTTGGACTGTAAAGGCGAATTGAATTCTTGATAAAGATTTTGTGCAGGGTTATAGTCTTTTGTACGCCGATACAGTCCAGCAATACGTATTGAATCCGAATGAATCGGGCATCTAACGGATCCCTGCCCGCCAACATCGTTGCACGGAGGTGCCTTCTCCTGTCAGACGGGATGCTATGGCGTACCTGTTTCTCACCGGCGGCACAGGACTCTTAGGCGCTTACCTGATTCGGGACATCTTGAAGGCCGGTGGCAACCTGGCCTTGTTGGTGCGCTCGACGCGAAAACAGCCCGCCCAGGCGCGAGTCGAAAGCTTGATGGCCCGCTGGGAAGCCGAAGACGGCTGCGAATATCCCCGGCCGGTCGTGCTTCCCGGAGACCTGACCGCGGAGAACTTGGGACTCGATGCGTCCGCGCGGCGGTGGGTGGCTCGCAACTGCGACGCCGTCATGCACAACGCGGCCAGCCTCACGTTTCATGCGCTGGGGCCGAACGACGAGCCGTGGAAGTCGAATTTGCACGGGACGCGGCGGGTGCTCGACCTCTGTCGCGAGACCGGGATTCGCAACTTTCATCACGTCTCGACGGCCTACGTCTGCGGGCAGCGTATGGGACGGATTCTCGAATCCGAACTCGACGTGGGTCAGAGCCACGGCAACGATTACGAAGTCAGCAAATTCCGCGCGGAACTCATGGTCCGCGATTCCGATTTCCTCGACAATCCGACATTCCATCGGCCCGGCATCATCCTGGGCGATTCGAAGACCGGTTACACCTCCACATTTTACGGCTTCTACGTCCCGTTAAAGCTGCTCTCTTCGCTGCTGACGAAGGCGGCCGGAGTAGCCAGCAATCGGGAAGAGCTGGTTGCCACCGTCCGATACACCGGCAAACGGCTTACCGAAATTCTCAACCTGTCCGACCAGGCCGGCAAGAATTACGTTCCGGTCGATTGGGTTTCGGAGGTGATGGCACAGATTGCCCTTACTCCAGAGCTCCACGGCAAGACGTACCATTTGACCCCTGACGAGCCGGTGAATCTGAAACTAACCCGCGAAGCCACTGAAGCGACCTTTGAAAAATACACCGAACTGGCGGAGCGTAAGACGTACCACGCAGCCGAAGCGCTCGACTTCGAGCAATTCTTCATCGAAGGCATGAAGGTGTACGCCGCCTATTGGCGTGACGATCCGACTTTCGATACCACGAACACACGGGCCGCTGCTCCGCATCTCCCCTGCCCCGTGATGGACACGGCCTTCTTCAAGCGAATCTGTCAGTTTGCGATCGAAACGAATTTCGGACGCCGGCCCGTCCGGGTCCCTGATTCCGCGCGGCAACAATGTGCCGAGGAAGGGACTCCGCAGCTGCGGATCCATTCGACGAGCGCCCGCACGAGCCGAGGCCGCACGGCTGGAGTCGCGCTCCGCATCGATGGAGCCAGCCAAACAGATTCGCCCGCGCTTGAAGCCGACGCCCTGACCGCGGTGCGACCGCTTTCGGCGATCCGTACCGCCGGGCAAACGGTGCCAGCGGGAGAGGAATAGTTCCTCGTCGCGGAATCGGCCGACTCATTATCCGCATCGGTCTCGTAGTGAATCGCGCGGAGTTTGGTGAGTTCGGGCCCGTTACCGGCGCTCGCTTACCAGGCACCGGCACTCGGAAGCGTCACGACGTCTTGACGGTCGGGCGTTTGAAGATTCCGTCGATTCAACGGGAGGGCGGCGCCGGCGGTCGATTTAATGAAGGCGATTAGATCGGCCATTTGATCGGGCGAGATGTCCTTCTCCAGCCCTTCCGGCATGAGCGATTTCCCCGTCGAGATGAGATCGTCGATCTGGCTGCGAAGGATGTGGTCCTCTTTGCCTTCCGCCCGCCGCAGCGTCACGCCCGATGCCGATTCTGCGGCGATCAGGCCGTTGTAAACCGCGCCCTGGCGTGTCACGAGCGTGTACGCGACGAAGTTTGGCTGCGCTTCCCGGCTGGGATCGAGGATCGCGATCAGCAAATCGGCGGGAGCCTTGTTTTGAACAGAGACAAGGTCCGGCCCGACGGCGTGTCCGGTGGCGCCAAAGCGGTGGCACGTCGCGCACCGACGCTCGTAAACGGTACGGCCGCGCCCGGCGTTGCCGGCTCGTGCCAGGGCCGGACGATATTCGGCGACAATTTTCGCACGATCTCCCGGCAGATCGGCCTCGAACAGTTTGCGGGCCCGGTTCCGGAGGGCTGTGTTCGGGTGGTTCATCAAGAGCTGTTTGACGTCGCGCTCGATTTCGCTCCGCGAGACTGCGCGCTTCTCGATGGCATCGAATAGATCGCCCAACCGCGTTGCGCTATGGAGCAGACCGTCGATCACCTCTCGGCGAGTCTTCGGACCAAAACTCTTCCAGCTCTCCAGCAGTTGTCGGCCGACGGCCGGATTGTCGTGGCTGGCCAGAGCACCGACCGCTGCCGACTGCAGCTCGGGGGGCGTTTGCGGCGTCAATAGACCGGTGAGCACGCCGGAGACCTGCTCGTAGGGTCCGAACGCGAGCAGCCGGATGGCCGCGGCGCGGTCCGCCGGGTTCTTCGTTTCATCGCCCGCCAGGGCCGCAACTTTCTTGAACATCGAGGAGGCCGCTTGTTGGAGACCGGGATCGGTCCCCTGCCGATTCAAGAGCGCGGCAATCGTGCCGCCGCGCCGTGAGAGGCCTTGGCCGATCGCCTGGAGCATCGCCCCCTGGCGAGACGGATGAACCTGATCCGCAAAGATGTCCTTTAACAGGGAAATGACCCGGCTCGAATCGGGCTGTGCCCCGACGATCCCGGCCAATTCGCCCAACAAGGCGTTTCCGGCGTCACGATGCCGGAATTTGTCCTCGACAATCAATCGCCGTGCCACGACGTCGGCGTTATCGGGGACCGAAGTCAGGATGGCCGTACTCAAGAGGCCGTCACGCTCGACATGCCGCGCGAGGCGGACGATCGGCTCGACGATCGCGTCGCGCGGCCCCTCGCCCAGCGAGAGAGCCAGTTGAAACCGCACGAGAGGATCGCCGTCATCGGCCAATCGTCCCACGGCGGCCAGCAAGTCTGGGCGAATGACGCAGACGGGACTCGCAGAGCCGGACAGCGTGCGCGCGGAGTCGCGGTTCGGGATCGCCGAGCGCGGCACGAAGGACATCGTCGGAAAGCGAGTCGAGACCGAGGAGCGCGTAGAGCGCATGCAGCCGGCCGAGCGGCGCGGGCGAGTGGCGTGCCAGATGTTCGAGGGCCGCCGTTACGGATCGATCCTGTCGCTCGACGAGCAGACGCTGTGCCGTTTCGCGCTGCCAACTGTTTGCCGATTCCAATCTCCGCACGAGTTCGAGAGACGAAAGCCCGCCCAGGCGCGACACGGGAAGCCGCGGCGAGCCCGGGGCGGAGAGTCGATAAATCCGTCCGCGGTCGTCGCCGCTCTGCAGGTCGAGGTGGGACTTGATGTCGTCTGGAATCGAAAAGGGATGTTCGATCGTCTCGCGGTACATGTCGATCAGGTACAGCGTTCCGTCGGGCGCGTTCACGAAATTAACGGGTCGAAACCAGTTGTCGGTCGACGTGACGAATTCGGTGTTCTCGTCGGCCCGCCGGGCCGTCATGAGGATGCCGTCGCGGACCAGCGTCTTGCGGTGCACGAGATTGCCGCCGACGTCGCCGATAAATGCGTTTCCGCGGAAAGCCGGCGGATAGGCGTCTCCGCGATAGATGGTGATTCCGGCGGCGGACGTGAAATATCCGATGGCGAACTGCTCCGTGAACGGCAGCGTGCGCCGCATCACGGGGTCGGAGACGCGTCGCCGCGTGCGGACCACGCGCCACGGCTCCGGCGGACTCCGGCGGAAAACGGGAGCGGCCGGCCCCTCCTTGGCAATCGAGCGGATCGTTCCGGAAACCGCGATGTAGGGATTGCGGCGAACGTAGCGATCCTCGAACACGACCTGTTCGATGTGGTTGCTGTTGTTGCAGACGAAGCGGTCACCCCAATCGTCGAACGAGAGGCCGAACTGTTCTCCCCCCGTGATGGCGGCCAGCGCGAGAGTGGCCGGGTTGAGCGACACATCCTGGCCGTGAATCGAGAACACCTTCTTGCCGTTGCGGACCAGGTTGCCTCCGTTGCGCCCGCCGGCAAAGACGATGCGATTTTCGAGGCTCCACTTGAGGCTGTTGGTGACGGCCTGGACATTGTCGCGGCGGAAACCGCTGAAGATGATCTTGCGGACATCGGCGACACCGTCGCCGTCGGTGTCCTTCAAATACCAAAGATGGGGGGGAGCGAGGCAGAAGACGCCGCCGTCGTAACAGCAAACGGACGTGGGCCACGTCAACTTGTCGGCAAAGACGGTGCTGCGATCGAATTTGCCGTCGCCGTCGGTGTCGACCAGCAGACGGACGACGCCGGCGTCTTTTTTGCCGCCGCCGCGCGGATTGAGTTTCGTCGGCTCCCACGAGAAGGGATAGTCGCGCATTTCGGCGACGTACATCCGGCCGTTCTCGTCGAAGCAGGCGTCAACCGGACTGGCAACGAGCGGTTCGGCCGCGACCAGCTCGAGGTGGAATCCCTGTTGAAGTTGAAACGTGCCCAGGGCCTTGGCGGGTTCGACCGGTGGAATCCGCGGCAGCTCGTCCGCCAAGGTCTGTGCAGAGGTGGGTCCGGCCGCCGACGCGGGAGCGGCCGCCGCGAAAAGACAAACGGCGCAGAGGCTGAAAAGTGCCCTGGGTGCGCGTCGGAGCCGCCGGCGTGCGTGCGTCATCGGAGAGTTCGGCCTTTCGAGCGGGAAGTTCAAACCGGCAGGTTTCCGGCTGCCCGGAGGGCAGCGCGGAGGAAGCAGGACGGATCCCCAGTCTAGCCGCTGGCTCGGCGACTCGCCACGATTGCACCTGCTTGCGGCGTGCCCGATAATCGCGAGGGAAACGTTTCAGCATGGCGCGAGCGAATCAGCAAGCCGACAAACGACGGAGCGACGCGGTGCGTTCGGCCGGGAAGAAACTGGCATCGATTGCCGCGCTGTTTTTTGTCGGTTGCGGCGGCGGCTCAGCCCCCTCCGGAGCCGCGACGGTGGCAGAATCCCCCGCGCGAACCGCCACGGCCCCGAAGCCGATTTCTACGACCAAAATGTCGTCCCAGAGTCCGGCCGCTCAAAAAAACGAGGCGACCTCCGTCACTACCGACGATCCGACGGACGGCTCCGAAAAGCGCGTCGCGGTTCGTACCGATGCCCACGGGAGAAAATGGTTGGGAGACGTCCCCTACGACGTCTTCTTTAATGACCCGCTCGCCGTTGCAGCCGAAGGGCAGCCCGCCGGTGGCGCAGCAGGCCGTGTGACAGTGGCCGCGGCTCCCGCGAACTCAAGTGTGACGGCAAAGACGCCGAACGCCGATGCGGCGCCTGCCGGCTCCCCGCAGAAATCGCAGCGGCCGGCAGAGAAGCCGGCAGCGGATTCGAAGCATGATTGGAATCGGCTTGTCGACATTGACGTCTTGGACGCCGAGGTCAAGCGGATTCGCAATGAACTTGCGGCCCAACTGCAGTCCGTGGCGAAGTACAATAGTCATTACCAGGAGATCGCGGTTGACGGTACGACGCTAGCCGCGGTCGCCGAGATCGTTGCTGAGCACTCTGGCTCCGTGAGTTGGAAGGAAAATGCCCCGTTGGTCCGCGACCTGGGAAAGAAGATCCACGACGCGGCGTCGTCGCCCGGGAGCGCGGCGTGCCAGGCGACGAAAGCCCCGTACGAGCAACTGGTCGACGTGTTGGACGGCAACACGCCGGCGGGAGCCATCTCCGCCCCGCCCGAGCGCGATTTCGCGGAGGTTGCCGGCCGCGAGGGACTGATGAAGCGGATGGACCGCTCCTTCCAGTGGCTTAAGAAGAGCGGACCCGCTGACCAATTGCTGCGAAAACAGTCCGGAAATGCGGTCCACGAATCGTCCCTGCTGGCCGCCTTGGGCCGCGTCATCGCGACCGGCCATTATGATTCCGCGGACGATGCGAAATACAAATCCCACGCCGGCGAACTGACGCAAGCCGCGTCCGCGGTCGCCGCCGCGGCCAAATCCGAAGACGCCGCGGCCTTTACCGACGCCGTCGGTCGTGTGCAAAAGCGGTGTGACGCCTGTCACGCCGATTTCCGATTCCAATGAGGTGTGTTTGTGATGAAGATGCTCAAGAGCGGTTTGCCCCTATTCCTTTTGGCGGCCGCGACTCCGGCCTGGGCGGATGTCCTGGAGATGAAGACGGGGCAGAAAATCGAGGCGCCCGTGTTGAAGGAGGCGTCCGATGCACTCTACGTCGACCTGGGGTTTGACGTCGTGCGGATTCCGACGGCGATGATCAGCAAACGGCACCACAAAGGGGACAAGCCGGCCGCGCCCAGCGCCACCTCCGAGGACGAGTGCTACCTGACCGCCCGCCTTCCCGTGCGGACGGTGAAAGAACTGACGGCAACGTACGGCGAAGGAGTCGTGCTCGTCCAGACACCGGCCGGGCTTGGCTCCGGGTTCTTAATTAATACTCGCGGCTACTGCGTCACGAACTATCACGTGATCGAAAGAGAGACGCGGGTGGCGGTCACGCTCTTCCACCGCGGCGCGGGGGAGAATTCATCCGCCGGCGGATCGACGACGTCAAGATTGTCGCGCTCAATCCGTTCCTCGACCTCGCCCTGCTGCAAGTTCCCGAACAGCCCGATTTCAAATTCCAACCCGTCTACCTCAGTCACGATGACGACCAGAAAGAGGGAGATGAAGTCTTCGCGATTGGAAATCCGCTGGGACTGGAGCGGTCGGTTTCGCGGGGGATTGTCAGTACCCGCAACCGCAGTTTTCAGGGGCTCGTCTATATCCAGACGACTACGCAAATCAATCCGGGCAACAGCGGCGGACCGCTGTTCAACGCGCGGGGCGAAGTCGTGGGCGTCACGAACATGAAGGCGATCTTCGGCGAGGGGATTGGATTTGCGATCCCCGTTTCGTATTTGAAACATTTCCTGGCCAACCGCGATTCCTTCGCTTTCGACAAGAACAATCCGAACACGGGCTATCGGTACCTCGATCCACCCCGGCGGCGGAACCTGAAATCACCCCCTGCGCCGTGAGCCGGGCGGTCGTGTTTCCCGAACCGGCGATGAACCGATAAGGATGACTGGATTCGATCTCGTCGATTTTGGAGTTTGCACCGGAAGAGAGCCCAAGAATTCACCGGCGAAGTCGAATGACAGGGACTCGGTGATCCGTGTCCCGTTGTCTTGTGACCCGTGTGAGCCGGTGTTACAACTGGCGTTTCAATCGGCGCGTTTTTCCGTTCACAGTGGGTCGACAGACGCCGATTTCGCGAAACCCGAGCCGTCGCGGTTCGGAATCCCGGCGACGGCCCGAAACAGCGGCCGGCCGCGGACGCCGGCGCCGCGGCGCTATTTGTTTAGCGACCGAGGTTTCGGACATCCCCTACAGCCCTTATTGGATCAGGCCATGAGACGACTAACAGCCCGCCGGATCGTGATGACAGCCTTTGCCGTTGCGGTCGCATTCGCGGCCCGCCCGGCGTGGACAGCGGAAAAAGCGCCAAACGACCGCCTGCTGCCCCCCCGCACATACCTGTACGTGAGTGTTCCGAACGTCGGGGAGCTGAAAAGCCGCTTCGCAGAGTTTCACCTCGGCCAGATGCTGAAGGATCCGAGCCTCAAGGACTTTGTTGGCGACCTCCACAAGAAATTTGCGGAGTTCGGGGAGCAGTTCGAGAAGAACGTCGGCCTGAAATTGAGCGACGTCCTGGCCATTCCGGACGGCGAAGTCTCGCTCGCCGTGCTTTTGCCGACCGACGCCAAGAAGCTTGCCGTCGTGGCGATTCTCGACTTCAGCAAGAGCAGCGCTTCAACCGTCAACCAGCTCTTGGAAAAATCCGCGACCGGCCTGCAGAAAGAGGGATTCAAACGGAGCACGAAGGATTGTGAAGGCTCCCAGATGGTCGTCTACACGCGCGAGAAGGATAAGGATAAAGACAAGGATAAAGACAAGGACAAGGACAGCAAATCAAGCGACGACGAACCCGAATTCGGGAGCCAATTTGCCCAGGTGCTCAAAAACGAGACGCTGATTCTCTCCAGCAGCACCATTGCGATGCACGACATCCTGAAGCGGTGGGACGGCAAGCACTCGGAGACGCTCGCCGACGTGCCTGCGTACAAGGCCATCGTCGGATCGAGCAGCAAGGAACACGCCCCGCCGGTCATTGTCGGTTTTGTCGATCCGATCGCCCTGGTGAACGCGTTTGTGCACTCCAATGATCAGGCCGCCGAGCAGCTCGGCATGGTCACGGCCTTTCTTCCCGTCCTGGGGCTGGACAATTTAAAAGGCATCGGCGGCTCGCTTCGCCTGGCGACCGACACATACGATTCGGAATTTCGGCTGCATGTTTACCTCGAGAAGCCTGCTTCGGGCCTGCTGAGCGTTTTGACCTTCCCGCCGACGAATCAGAAGCCGCCAAAATGGGTCACCGACGACTCCAGCTCGTACATCGGGGTGAACTGGGATGTTCCCAAGGCCTACGCCGCAGTCGAGGCCCTCGCCGACCAGATTCTGGGACCGGGAGCCACTGCGCAGAAACTCGATGAGTGGGCCCAGGATGACAGCCTCAAGATCCATCTGAAAAAAGACGTCATCGACAACCTCACTGGCGTGATTCACATCGCCAGCGACAATCCGGACAGCAGCAAGCCGGAACTCACGCGGTATCTGGTTGCGGTCGGCGTCAAAAATGCGAAGAAGATGAAGGCGGTCCTCGACAAGCTGTCAAAGCTGCCGAACTTCCAGGCCCAGCCGCGGGACTTCCGCGGCGAGGTGATCTACAACCTCGATGCGCCGGCCCTCGCCCAATTCGGGAATGCCAGCCAGACGATGGGCCTGGCCGTCGTCAACGACTACCTGATGTTCGCCACGGACGTCAGCCGCATCGAGCAGGTCATTATCGCCGACAAAGACCGCAAGCCCCTTTCCGAAGCGGCCGACTACAAGGCACTCGCCAAGCACTTCCCGGAAAAGACGTCGATCATTGTCTTCCAGGAAACGGCGAAGCAGTACAAGGGGCTCTACGAAATGTTCCGCAGCGGCAAGATACAGGAACTCTTGTCGAATACTCCTCTCAACAAGCTCGTCGAGGGGATTGACTTCAAGAAACTGCCCGAGTTTGACGCGATTCGGAAATATCTTCCTCCCTCGGGGAGCTATGCCGTTCCGGAAGGCAATGGAGCCGTCTTCGTCAGCTTTTCCTTGAAGAAGGGGCCGAAGGAATAGTCGCTCCTCAACCGCTGATTTTGTAACGAGTTACATGCCCGGCCCTCCCATTACGGGGGGGCCGGGCTTTTTTTACCGGGTTGTCGCAACCGGCCTCAAAAGGGACCACTTGCCCCAATCCGAGCGGAAACATCGGTACCTCGTGCAAAACGCCGGTGTTGAAAGATCAGTGCGGCAACCTAAGCTTGTCAATGGCCCAAGTCGGAAGTGACGTTTTCGGTGGGAGCCTGGCGATGAAGAGCGTTTTGGCGTTCTCGGTAGTCGTAATCGCGCTGGCCGGTGTCGCATCGGCGGTTGCCGATGACACGCAGGTCACCCCGGACGAGCTTTTCAAAAGGCTCGATACCAATGGGGATGGAAAGCTCACTGCCTCCGAAATCCCCGCCGAACATCGCAAATTCTTCGAGCGGTTGCTGCGGCTCGGCGACGCCGACAAGAACGGCGAATTGACCCGCGAGGAATTCGATCACGCCTTCAGGCAAACCGAACAGCCGGTCACCGACATTAACAAGGTCGGGGGTCTCGGTGCCGGTCCCCAACGTCCTGGCAAGGTCGATGCCAAGCGCATCTTTCAGTCGCTCGACAAGAATCACGATGGCAAGCTGACCCGCGACGAACTCGAGGGGCGCCCGCGCCTGTTGGCCCTGTTCGATCGGCTGGGGAAAGAGGAACTTACCCTCGACGACGTCACGGCCGCTCTCGGACGCAAGCCGAACGGCAAAAAAGCGAAGAAGCGTGCACTCGCCGCTGCTGAATCGACCGCGAAGGACTCTCAAGAGATGCCCGGCGCCGGTGCGGTGCATTCGCTGCCGGCCTTTTTCCAGTTGCTCGACACGAATCATGACGGCCGTTTGAGCAAGGAGGAACTCGCCAAAGCGGGCGAACTCTTCCAGAAACTCGACCGCAACCACGACGGCTTTATCGACGCCGAGGAGTTCCAGGCTGCCGGCCTCGTCGCGGGGAAGGATGAGGAAGCCGGCACGCCCGCCATCCGGCCGGGCAAGCGCTTCGCCAAATTCCGCAACGGAAACCGCATCGCCCAAATGATCAAGCGGGCCGACACGGATGGCGATGGAAAAATCTCGATGGAGGAGGCGCCTCCGCACTTGAAGAAGCACTTCGCCAAGATCGACACCAACGGCGACGGCTTCCTCGAGCGGAGCGAAATCGAAGCCTGGATCAAGCATCACCAGAAGCGGCTGAACGCGTCGAACGAGACGCCCAACAGCGAAACCCCGAATAGCGACACGCCCGCGGAAACGAAAAAGCCTTCCGGTCTTTGATCCGGCCTCGGTCCGCACCTTCGCTGGCGAGTTCTCGATCGATTATTCGTCGATCGGCGCGTCGACTCAGATGCAAACGGGCGGCGCTCGCCGTATTATCTGACGGATGTTTCGGGATCACGTCGAGTTTTTTCGCCAGTTCCGCACGCAGTTTCACACCACGGGCGCCATCGCCCCCAGCAGCCGGCACCTGGCGCGGGCGATGACCCGGCATATCGCAGAGGTCCGGGGGCCGGCCAACATCCTCGAAGTGGGTCCGGGGACCGGGGCCGTCACGCGTCGCATTTTGCGGCTGCTGAAGGCGGAAGACCGGCTCGATCTGGTCGAGCTCAACGAGAGCTTTGCCGACTTGTTGCGGCAGCGCTTTCAGAGCGATCCCGTCTTCAAGCCGGCCGCCGGCCAGGCGCGGGTGCATGTCTGCGGCATCGAAGCGTTTGAATCGGACGTCCGTTACGACTTCATCGTTTCCGGACTCCCGTTCAACAATTTTTCGCCCGCGTTTGTGGAACAGGTCCTGGAGGCGCTCTTCGAGCTTCTGGCGCCGGGCGGGATCCTCTCCTTTTTCGAGTACATGTACGTCCGGCCCTTGCGGATGATCGTTTCCCCATCCGCCGAGCGGACCCGTCTGGGCGAATTGAACCGCGTGTTGAACGCGTTTCTCGTGCGGCACGGAATCAGCCGGGATTCGGTGCTTTTGAACATGCCGCCCGCCTGGGTCCAGCACCTGCGGAAGGAGCGTTCCGAGTCCGCCTGAGGGCTGCGTTTGGATGACTTCGGACATTCGGGCAGATATACTGCCTCGTTTGGCCCCGCGATGGACCAACCCCTGCTAAACCGCTTCGTGGTGAGCAACGATGGCAGCAATTCCGCAAATCAAACCGGGCGAAACGAAGGTCGGCTGGATCGGGACCGGCGTGATGGGGTCGAGCATGGCCGGCCACCTGTTGAAGGCCGGTTTTCCGCTCACGACTTATAGCCGCACGAAGTCGAAGGCCGAACCGCTGTTGGCCCAAGGCGCAAAATGGGCCGACTCGCCACGGGCCGTGGCGGCAGCGGCCGACGTCATCTTCGCCATCGTCGGCTTTCCCAGCGACGTTCGCGAGGTTTTCCTCGGATCCGACGGTGCGCTCGCCGGTTCCAAAGCGGGCAACGTGCTGGTCGACATGACGACCAGCGAACCGATGCTCGCCGTCGAAATCGCGGAGGCCGCCAAGGCCAAGGGCGTCTTTGCCGTCGATGCGCCCGTGTCGGGAGGCGACGTCGGGGCCAAAAACGCGACACTCTCCATCATGGTCGGAGGGGACAAACAGGTCGTCGAGGCGCTGGCCCCCTGCTTGAACGCGATGGGCAAGACGATCATTTACCAGGGAGCCGCGGGTGCCGGTCAGCACACGAAAATGGTCAACCAAATCCTCATCGCCACGAATATGATTGGCGTGTGTGAGGCCCTGCTCTACGGTTACAAGGCGGGGCTCGATTTGCCGACGGTGATGCAATCGGTGGGCAGCGGGGCGGCCGGAAGCTGGTCGCTGAGCAATCTCGGCCCGCGGATCATGAACAACAATTTCGACCCCGGTTTCTACGTCGAACATTTCCTCAAAGACATGGGCATCGCGCTGGCCGAATCGCGGCGGATGGGGCTGGCGCTGCCCGGCTTGGCCCTAGCGCATCAGCTTTACGTGGCCGTCAAAGCCCAGGGCTACGGCCGCAACGGCACTCACGCGCTCGAACTCGCGCTGGCTCAACTTTCGGGCGTTAATTGGAAAGAACGAAGTCATGGTCGCTAAAGGAGGAACAGGCGGATCCACGAGGGGCGAGCGTTTCGCCGGCCTCACGGTCGCTTTGGTGACGCCGTTTCGCGACGGGGCGGTGGACGAGGCCGCATTGCGGAAGCTGGTCGACTTTCACGTCGAATCAGGGACCGATTGCGTGAGCCCCGTTGGAACGACCGGTGAAAGCCCCACGCTTTCGCATGATGAACACGAACGGGTTATCGCCATTGTCTGCGAGCAGGCCGCCGGCCGCATCAAGGTCATGGCGGGGACCGGCTCCAACAGCACGGCCGAAGCCACGCGGCTCACGAAGTATGCCAAACAGTGCGGTGCCGACGCAGCACTCATGGTCGCGCCTTACTACAACAAGCCGACGCAGGAAGGTTTTTATCAGCATTTCCAGGCGGTGGCCGAGGCCGTGGACCTGCCGATCGTCCTCTATAACATTCCGGGCCGCACAGCCAAGAATATCGAGCCGGAAACGATCGCGCGGATCGCGGAAATCCCGACCGTAATCGCCATCAAGGAATCGACCGGCTCCATGGACCAGGCGTCGCAGATCCTGGCGCTCACCGATCTGACCGTCCTCTCGGGGGACGACAGCCTCACGCTTCCGCTGTTGGCGATCGGCGGGCGCGGCGTGGTTTCGGTCGTCGGAAACATCATCCCCAAGGACGTCAAGGCCCTCCTGTCGGCGTTCGCCTCCGGTGACATAGCGGGGGCGCAAAAGTGGCATCGCAAGCTCTTTCCGCTTTGCCGCGACATGCTGGGACTGGCCACCAATCCCATTCCGATCAAGGCGGCGATGTGGATGCTGCGGCGCGACAGCGGTGAACTGCGGTTGCCAATGACCCCCTTGAACGAATCGCAACGGACGGCGCTGCAAAAAACGCTGGTCGCCTACGGTCTGCTTTGAAATCAAACACGATCGGGCAACGTGAGGTCAACGCGTGATTTTCGGTTTCGGTAAACGCAGCGATGATGCCGACGAGGAGGAAGACGACGACCAAGAAGTCGATTACGTCCTCTTCCAGGGCGCACTCAATGGCCGCGAGGCCAACCTCGGAGCCAATGCCAAGCTCGCCCAGGCCGGATTGATCCCTGCCAAGGAGATCGTCACCGACGCGCTCTTGAGGCGAGCCGATCAGCTTCGCATCGAGCCTAAGGGAGAGCGTTCGCTCACGCAGCTTTCGATCGATGGAGTTGTCTATCCCGGCAACCGTCTGTCGAAGCAGCAGGGGCACGCCATCACGCAAATGATCAAGCTCCTCTCAGGTCTCGACACGCAGGTGCGGAACAAGCCGCAATCCGGCGGAATCAAGGCCGAGCTTCAGGGGACGAAATATCAGCTGCGGGTGACGAGCGCGCCGGTTCCCGGCGGTGCCGAGAGGCTCACCGTCAAGATCCGCAACCTCGATCGCGCGCCGAAAACGGCCGAGGAAGTCGGTTTCTCCAAGGAGCTCAAAGAGCGCATCCGCGAACTGACGTCGGACAGGAAGGGGATCATCCTCGTCTGCGGCGGGCCGGGATCGGGCGTATCGACCACCACCTTTGCGGTGATCCGCAGCGTCGACGCCTATCAGTACACGATCTACCTCATCGGCGATAATCAGGGTTGGGACATTCCCAACGTCAACACGTTCGAGTCGAATGAGGGCGAATCGTTCGAAACTCTCATCGACCGGGCTATCCGCTCGGAAGCCGACGTGCTTTACATCGATCCGCTCCGCGATGCGGAGACGGCCCGCATCGTCCTCAAGCGGCAACCCGATTGCTGCTTCATTTCCGAATTTCTGGCCCCGGACGCGATCGGCGGCGTCGCTCAATTTGCCAAGCTCTTCGGGAACAGCCAGGCCGCCGAAGGGTTGCGGGCCGTCGTCAGCCAAAGGCTGCTGCGATTACTTTGCGACCGGTGCAAACTGGCCTACCGCCCGAATCCGAAGATGCTGGCGAAGATCGGGCTTCCTCCCGAAACGAAAAGCCTCTACCGCCCACCGAGCCAACGCGACAAGCCGCCGGAAGAAGAGGCCGAGGCCGAGCCCGAAGTGTGCGAGGTCTGCGGCGGCAGCGGCTATTTGGGCCGATCGGCCATCTTCGAGCTGGCCGAGATGACCGAAGCCCTGCGGAAGCTCCTCATCGCGGGGGCAGGCGTTCAGGACCTCAAGGTCCAGGCCCGCAAGGACAAGATGATGACCTTCCAGCAGGAAGGGCTCAAACTCGTCGTGGCGGGCAAAACGTCGCTCGAAGAGCTGCAACGCATCTTCCAGCCGAAGAAGTGACCCGTCGGCCAGTTCGAGCCGTTGGACATCTCTTCCAATCCCCGTCCCATCGACTCGTGCGCTTTAAGTCCCGACGCTACCGGGACTTCGCGGAAACTGGCGTCCCGCGCCCGCGGGCGGCAGTTGACCGGCCCTATTTACGGAGCCGGAAAAACTTCCCAAAGCCGGTCAAATCTCGCGAATTGTGCCGTAGATTCCGATTGTAACGGCCGATCTATCTAGTATCGCGGCACAGTCTGACGTCGAAGAATGGAGTCTTGAATGAAAGCCCCGCAGATCATGAACTGGTCAGGGCTGGCTCTCTTCGCCACGGCAGGGCTGATCTTGATTGGGACGACCGGCTGCCAGACGTCCATCGGTGGCCAAACGCTGCCGTCGGCCTATTTCCTGCAGGATGACGTGCAGTTCTATCCGGCGGGACCGCAAGACAAGCTCTTCCTGGAGCGTCGCGCACTAGAGCAGTATAACGCGGGTCAGCAGCAGCAATTGCCAGGCGAGGCCCCGACTCCGGGTGCACCGCCTGCCGAAAACCCATAAACGTCACCGGGCCAATCGTTCCCCTGTACCGGATTGCCGCTTCGGCGACGAAGCGGCGACACCAACGAGGATTCACCGGCGCAGTATTGCGTGCGGCGGGCGGGTCAGAGAGATTCGCCTGCCTGTCGTCAGGGGGGACGCAGCCTTTCGCGGTCGAAGAATTCCGGCGCTTGCCTTTGCGAGACGCAGGAATTCCTCGGCTCGCGAAAGGTTTTTGCATTTACGGATCGCCCAATTCGCTGGGGGCAAATCTCGATCGGTCCCTGAGTCACGCAGCGAGCCCGCGGGAACTTCGACTCCCGGTCGGCACGCCCGCTCAGGGAGTCGTGCGGACGCTCTGGTTGTCGATCAACTCGCCGGGCTTTGTCGCCACGATCGTCTCGTGCCCGGTGGGATTGATCCAGGTCGGCGGCTCGCCGGGATTCTGCGACGGCAGCTGCACCTTCAGCACTTCCACATTCTTGCCGTCGCGGAGGCCCAACCGCAGCGGAAGGCGGTGCGTCTTGCCGTCGCGCACCTCAAAACAGAAGGTCATCTCGTCGCGCACCAAAACGGCGCTTGCAGGCACCTCCCACGCGCCGGCGTGCTCGACGTCGATCAGCGAGTGACAATACATCCCCGGCCGCAGGACCCCTTCCGGGTTGGGAAAGTCGATTTCGGTCCGCAGTGTCCGCTGCGTGGGGTCGAGCGACCAAGAGGTCCCCGCGACTTTTCCCTCGAATTCGCGGTCGTTGAGCGTCTGGACGCGAATGCGGCCCGACTCGCCCGCGGCGACCCGCACGGCATCGGCCTCCGGCACTTCGGCGAAGACGCGAACCTTGTCCGTTCGGACCACGACCAGAAGCGGCTGGCCCGTCGTGCTGCCGTTGGCCGCGTTTAAAAAGTGGCCGGTGTGCACCTGCCGGTCGGAAATCACTCCGTCATAGGGGGCGAGGATCCGCGAATAGTTCAAGAGAGCCCCCGCCTCGCGCTCTTCGTCCTGTGAAACGACGAGCTGGTTCTGCGCGGCGGCGAGGTCGGTTTTGGATTTGGCGAGACGCGCCCGGGCCTCGGTCAGCCCCGCTTCGGCACCCCGGATGCGGGCGGCCGACTCTTTGTCGGCCGCCTGGGCGGCGCGGCACTGGTTTTGGACTTCGTCGCGGCTCTCTGCATCGACGACTTTGTCCGTGGTCAGTTTTTCAAAGCGGCGGCATTCGGACTCCCAGCGCTTGAGGGCCGCACCCGTCTTTTCCCGCGCGGCCTTGGCGACATCCAGGTCGGCCGCGGCCGTCGTCAGGCTGGCCTGAATGACGTCGATCGCCTGTTCGGATTGCGTCACGCCCAACCGCGCCTGCGTCACCAACGCCTCCTTGGCGTGATGGGCCTCGACCACTTCGGGGACGTTCAACTCGACCAGAAGCTCGCCCCGCTTGACGCGGTCGCCGATATCGACGCGGACTGTCCGGACATAACCGGGAATCTTGGCATAGATCGGAGTCTGTTCGAACGGTTCGATGCGGCCTGGTTGTTGAACGACATAGTGGATCGTGCACTTTGTGGGGTGCGCGACCGTCACCGCGACCGACTCGGGAGCCTTCTTCTCGGACGCGATCGTCGTTTCGTGGCTGCACCCCGACACGGCAATCAGACACGGCACGACGAGCAAACACGTCGCCGAAAAGAAGGCCATTCGTCGCATCGGATGCTCCCGGTTCCATCGAGCCTTGCGGCCTCGGTTCAATGTGCGGTCTGGACGGAGAATCGCCCTGAAGGATCGTGCGGATCAAGCGAAACCGACCGGCGCGAGGTGCGCCGCTGCACCACGGCAAACACGGCCGGCAGGATCAACAACGTGGCCACCGTCGCCGCGGCCAGCCCGCCGATGACCGCCCGACCCAGCGGCGCCGTTTGTTCGCCCCCTTCACCCAAGCCCAAGGCCATCGGCACCATGCCGGCCAGCATGGCGAAGCTCGTCATCAAGATGGGCCGCAGGCGGCTCGTGCCGGCCGTGATGGCGGCCGAAAACGAATCGGCCCCGCTGCATCCGCGCCTGTTCGGCAAACGTCAACAACAGAATCGCGTTGGCGACCGCCACTCCGACCGCCATGATCGCTCCCATGAACGACTGGATATTGAGCGTGGTCCCCGTCGACCAGAGTGCCAAAACCACTCCGGCGAGCACGGCCGGCACCGCGGAGACTGCGATCCCGGCCAATCGGGGCGACTGAAAATAGGCCGTCAGCAACAGGAAGATCACGAGCACGGCCATCACCAGGCCGAAACCGAGTCCCTGAAACATTTGCGTCAGCGGGACCGTCTGCCCGCGAATATCGACCGTGACCCCGCGCGGCGGCACGCCGGCATTGCGGATCGCCGCCGTAACCCGCTCGGCCGCATGACCCAGGTCCTCGCCGTTGAGATTGGCCGTCATGCTGACCACGCGCCGCATGTTGTAGCGGTCATATTCCCCCGGCATGGTGCTTTCGACGACGTTGGCCACGTCGCGGACCAGAAGCGGAGCGCCCGTCCGCTCGCGGATCGGGACCATGGCGATGGCATTGGCCGAGTCGATGTCGTGCGTGCGGAATCTCGACCTGGACCTGGTAGCCGACGCCGTTTTTGGGGTCGCGCCAGTAATTGGGGACGACGAAGCGGCTCGACGACGTCGCCGAGACAAGCGCCCGTGCGACATCAGACGTCGTCACGCCGCTCAAGCCGGCTCGTTCCCGATCGACCCGCACCTCGACCGTCGGATAATTCAGCGATTGAACGTATTGCAGATCGCACAGGGTCGGCACCTTGGCGAGTTGCTCGTGGATCTTGGCGGCGAAGGCCCGGCTCGCGGTGAAATCGGGCCCGCTGACCGCGACTTCAATCGGCGTCGGCGAACCGAAGCTCATCACTTCGTTGACGATGTCAGCCGGCTCGAAGCCGAAGCTGCAATTGTGCCAGGCCCGCTTCGATCTGCTCGGGCCTTCTCCCCTCCTCCGTCAGGATCGTGCGGAGCCGCTTACCGACCCGCTTCGGCAACTCCTCGCGCAGCCGTCGCTTCAGCGGTTCGACGCGAAGTCCCGCTTCCTTGCGGAGCGCGACGCGGAGCACGGCCTCCTCCGGACCGCCCGTCCACAGATAGACCGTATTGATCGTGTAGCTCGACGGAGAAACGCCGCCGAACACAACCGAGAGGTCGACGTTGTCGGGTCCGGCAATCTCGCCGATCGCACGCAGCGTCTCTTGGACAATCTCTTCGGTTCGCTCGATCCGCGTGCCGACGGGCGCTTTGACGCGAATCTGGAACTGGCCCGAGTCGACGTTGGGGAAGATCTCCGCTGCCGCACCGCGGTCCCAGGACCAGCACCATCACGATCGTCACGCCGAAATAGGCGGGTAGCAGCACCCACCGCCGCCGAATAATTCCTTCCCGCAGCAGACGGCCGTAGGCTTCTTTCAGGCGCTCAAATGAGAATCGCCCGGGCGGAGCGGCATGCGCCGCGTGCGGATGGTGCTTGAGCAGCCACACGCAGAGCACGGGCACGAATGTGCTCGACAGCAGGTAGCTGGCGACCATCGAAAAACCGACCGCCAGCGACAGCGGCACGAACAGCTCGCGAGCGGCCCCTTCCATGAAGGCGGCCGGTAGAAAGACCGCCAGCACGCAGAGCATGGCCAAGAGCCGCGGCACCGTCGTTTCCTGCGTGCCGTGCCAGACGGCCAGGGCCAGGTTGTCGGACTTGGCCGCGTGCGTGTGGATATTTTCCACGGCGACCGTCGCCTCGTCGACCAGAATTCCGACGGCCAGCGCCAATCCGCCGAGCGTCATCAGGTTGAGCGTCTGGCCGGTGAGCCACAACGCGACCAAGGCCGCCAAGAGCGCGAAGGGAATGTTCAACACGACGACGATCACGCTCCGCCAGTCGCGCAGAAACAAGAGCACCATCAACCCGGTGAGGATGGCTCCGAGCGCCCCCTCGCTCGCCACGCCCTTCCATCGCCCGCGTGACGTACGGCGACTGATCGAACTCGAAACGCAGCTTGATCTCCTCGGGAAGCATGGCTTGCATCTTGGGCATGGCTTCCTTCACCCGGTGCACGACGGCCAGCGTCGACGCGTCGGCCCGTTTGCTCACCAGCATGTAGACGGCCCGGCGGCCGTTGACCAGCGCGAAGCTGGTGGGAATGTCGGTGCCGTCCTCAATCCCGCCGGCCGGTGCCACCACGTCGCGGATGTACACGTTGCGCCCGGACGCAGCGGAATACTGCCGAGATCCTGGGGATCGACCACCATCGCGTTGGTGGGGACGATCTGCAGATAGCCTTGAATCCGCGAGTTGCCCGAGGGGCTGATGCTGTTTCCGGCCGACAGGGCGGAAACGACGTCGTCGGGCGACAGCGAATAGGCTCTCAACCGGTCGGGATCGATGTGCAGCACGATCGTCCGCTGGTTGCCGCCGAACGGAGGCGGAGCCGAAACTCCCTGCAGGCTGACGAGCGTAGGCCGCACGCGGATATAGGCCGCCTCCTGGATCTCGTCGATCGTCTTGGTCTTGCTCTCCAGCACGATGTAGCCGACCGGAGCGCTGCCGGAGTCGAACCGCACGACGAACGGGGCCACGGTGCCCGGCGGCATGAACGAGCGGGCCCGGTTCACCTGCGCCACGACTTCGGACATCGCCTGCACCATGTCGGTGCCGGGATGGAAAAAGATCTTCATCTGCGAGAAGCCCTGGATATTGCGGCTCTCGATGTGATGAATGCCCGAGATGTACAGGAAGTGGTTCTCGTAGTGGAACGTGAGCAGCGCTTCCATCTGCGCCGGATCCATGCCGCCGTACGGCTGCACCACGTAAACCACCGGCAGATTGAGCGACGGAAAGATGTCGATCTTCATCCGCGAGAGCGCGAGGCCGCTCCCCACGAGGAGCCCTGCCAGCGCTACCATGACCGTAATTGGGCGCCGCAGAGCAAACGTGAGTGGGCTCATAACTGACCGGCTCAGGGAGGACACGGACGAAGAGGATCGGGCCCACAAACGGGCGGGCAGACCAACGGCGGGCGAAAATCAAGGCCTTCTTCCGACTCTACGCACTAGCCAAATGCTTGACAACGGGTAAGATTCATAAAATCTTCACTTTTTCTTCATATACGCACGGGTACGGCCGCCTGGTGGAGAGCGTTCGGGCATTGGAGCAGTTCCGCATCTTTTCCGATGTTCAACCGAGTGAGCCCTGGTTCGGGCTGATGGTCGGCGTGTTTTTCCTGTGCTCGCTGGTCGCCACTTTCTGGCTTCTCTTTCGCGGCCCGAATCATCATCGAAATCGAGATTTCGGGCGCACTATCGAGATCCCGGGCGGACGGACGTCTCGTAGGATCATCGGAAAATGCGTCGCGGCGGGGGCCTTCGACGCGCGACGTGCGATCTTTGGGCTGATTGGTGGCTGATTACGTTTGTCGGGACCGCGGGCGTCGTAAGCGGAGCCTTTCGGTCCGTCACGCGGGATCCATTTTCGCCATGGATCCAGAGTTTCCGGCAATCGATGCAGCGCCGAGCGATGGCGGCCCGCTCGAAAGCGTTACTGAGCCGCCGGGTCGCGTTCCCGCATGTTGAAGGACGCGCGAAACTCGTCGCGGCTGGCTCCGGGCTGCGGTGGAGGTGCGGCCGGGGGCGCAGCGGGAGGCGGTACCGGGGGCACCTCGGGCGGGCTCGTCGCCATTCGCGGCTGCAGCGATTGTGCCGGCTGGCCCATCGCCCGGTAAAGGCGGAACTGGGCCCGGTTGCTGTCCGCGACGGCTCGAAAATAATCGGCGTACGCCTGCGCGAGGGTCTGGATGGCGGCGATCGCCTCTTGCGGACGCACAATCGTCTGCACCAGCTCGCCCGCGCGGTGGATCTGCCCCAGTCCGACCAGGTTCTTGCTGTACGAATCGACGGCCAACCGTACCTGCCGCTCGGAAATCGTCGCGCGGCGGGCGGCCTGCCGGGCTTGTGCATAGGCACGCGCGACTTCGGCCGCCACGCGGTCCTGCTCGCGGAAGAGTTCGAGAATCGCGGCCCGGTGCTCCGAATCGCGCACGCGGGTGCGGGCCACGTTGCCGACCCCGAGGTTGTCGAGCTGCCACAGCACTTGCAGGTCCCAATCGCTCCGCCCCGCCGTGCTGCTTAAATCACCGTTGTTGCCACCGGCAAAAACGCCCGCGCCGAGCGTGCCGCCGACCGACGTCGAATCGCCGCGAAGCAGGATGCTGGGAATGAACGGCCGCAGTTTTTCCTGCCTCAGGCGGGCGAGTGCCGCCTGCACGAGCGCCTGGTCGGCCGCCAATTCGGGCCGGTTGGACAGGCCGATCGTGATCAGCTCGTCAATCGGCCGGTCGGGCTCGACGAGCGTGATGTTGAGCTGCGGCGGTTCGACCGGCTCGAGCTGGGCGGCCGCGTCGAGGCGCAAGATGCGGGCCAGCTCGGTCCCCGCGACCTGCCAGTTCTCGCGGGCAAAGACTTCGGTTTCCTGTCGCCGGGCCAGCTCGGCCTCGGCCCGCACGATTTCGAGCTCGGGGATCAGGCCGGCGGCGAGCGACTTGACCCGGCGGACAATCTCCTCGGTGCGCCGCGTCGAGTCCTGGGCGGCGGCCAGCTCGCCGCGGGCCTGCTGGACGGAGAAATAAGCATTCGTCACGGCCAGCATCGAATCGTTCGTCGCCGCCTGGACCTCGGAGCGCCGTGCGTTGAGCGTTTGCCGCGCGGCCAGCGAGGCAAAAATGGCATCGTTTGGCGACAAGATCGCCGAAGTGCCGATTCCGCTTCCCAGGCCGAACATCAGCGAGCTGTGACTGTCGTTGACGATCGCCCCGCTGGAATCCTGGATATCGCCGTCGTGGCGGTAGTAGTCGCCACCGATCGTGATCGAGGGAAGCCACAGGGCCCGCGCCTGCAGCAGAGAGGCGGTCGCCCCGCGAACTCCCTCTTGGGCCAGTTGCACGTCGATCGGCCGGCTGCCGGAGAGCTGCAGGGCCGTCGCCAGGTCGATGGGCAAGACCTGCAGCTCCGGCTCTGCCAGCGGCTTTCCCAAATCGACGCCATCGGCTTTGACAGCACTCTCCGGGATCGCCGTCGCCGGCGGGGGCACCAGCCGCTCTTGCGCCAGGCAGGCGGAAGCAACCAGGCACGTCCCGAAAAAGCCACCGGCGATCGCGATCCTTCGCCTGCCAATCGCACCCCAAAGCGGCCCGCGACCGCAATCCTGCTGCATTCTCCCGATGTGGGATCCGAAAATTCCGCGCATAACGACTGTATCGGCGATTGTTAAGACGCAAATCCAACTGCGATTGCACCAGACCACAGATCGTACGCGCGCGATCGATTCCCGGTCCTCCCGTTTTCCCAGCGGCCGCACAAAGACGGCTGACAAGGACCTTTACGCGGAGTTTTCCTCATTCGCCCGGCACGAAATCACGCGACAAACCGGTCGCCAAAGTGGCTTCCTGAAATCCACTCGGCGCTCCAGACCACTACGAGAGCCGAAACCCTCACGGCGCGCATCGACGGTCGCCTTTCCACCAAAAACTCAAATGCGTTCACTCGAACGGGGAGCAGACTGCCGGTCTCGCCGCTCATTCGTAAAACATAGTTGGCGCGGCCCCCATCGATCAAATGGAGCCGGCCCAAGTGCTTGGAAGCGTGGTGGCCATCGGCCTGTGAGACTCGGTCAAGGCTGTCCGCGGCCTCCGCACGGGGCCAAATCATTTCGTGCGGAGGTGGCTGCGCTTCGAAGTGACGCAGACGTCAACCACACGCCCGGTGTCAGACAGGGCCACATGGAACCGTTCGCGGCCTTCGATGCGATGCACAGAAACGTGGTGTGCGTGGTCGCTGACGGCCAAGTACGGTCGGGCTTCCGGCGTTTCCGGCCGTCGGAGCTTCCCCCAAGAGCCGTCCCCCAGATAGACGATTCCGTTTTCGTTGATCCGACCCTCCAGGAGGGGATGCGTGCGCTTATAGGTGTGGTCGTGGTGTTCAAACACAGCGTCGACATTGTAGCGCTCGAATAAGGGGACCCAATATTTCCGGTTTTTGGGACCAGCCTCTTGTTCGCCGTGCGTCGGATTAAGGGGACGAAACGACGGATAAGCCGGAACATGATTGAAGGTGAACACCGTCGGGCATTCCTCCCGTTCCTTGAGCGTTCGTTGCAGCCAATCGGTCTGAGCTCCCTCGATCGGCGACGTGTGGTTTGTGTCGAGGAAAACGAGCGACAAATAGTCCCCAAAGTCGAGACTGGCATAGCCGGTTTCGGGGAAGAGTCCGTCAAAGACCGAAAAAAAGAACGGCGCCTCCTTCCGCGTTCCTCGGTAACCGTGGATAACCTCGTGATTGCCGAGGCAGCCCAAAAGCGGGATGAGCCGCTGATGATCATCGCGCAAGTCCCGCGAATAGTTCTTGAGAAACTGCAAGAAGACGGCCGGCGAACGGGCGTTCTCGTAGGCAATGTCTCCCCCAAGTACGACGAATTGAGGAGACTGGGCGGCCGCTACGCGATTGGTGGCGACGGCATGTTCGCCAATTCCGGAATCGCCGCCGGAGACGAAGTGGATCGTGTCGGTCGCCTTGGCGGGCATCGTACGAAACCTCTGCTCAACCGAGTCGACACCGACGCGAAATCGGTAATCGGTCCCCGGATCCAGACCCGTCAATTCGGTCCGGAAAATCCAGCGATCGGTCAGGGGAAACCGCCGAGCCATCGCGGCCCGGCTTTGCCATTCGTTTGAGCCTTCTTTCGAGTACCAGATCGGCCGACTCGCCGCGTCCTGCTCAGCGCCAACCCACTGAATCGTCATCGTGGTCGTGGGATCGCGCTGCCAGGTCAGAAAGAGGCCGGTTGGCTCGAAGATCGGCTCCTTGGCAAAGCTCGGCGTCGAGGGGACGCTGGCAGCGAGTAAGCGATGACAAGACCCGGAACCGACCAGAAGCGAGGCCGCTTGGACAAACTGCCGGCGCGTCAAATTCAACATGGAAAAACTCTCGTTCTCGTGAGGAAATTCGCCTCGCGCAACGGCCCTGAGAGCGGCCTCACCGCGAGGCCGCGTCAGAATCGATGCGCGTTGCGATCGGAGTCAGGTGAAGTCGCGGTGGGACGTTGGGGGGCGGGTACGGGTCACTCGTTGGGAATTGTCGTCACGGAGCGCGGGCCTGGTTCGGAGACGGCCTCCTGACCCGCCACGGCGAGGTTGAACACGTAGTTCGATTTTCCGGGCGCCTCGTGTTTGATTGAAAACTCCGGGTTCGTGGCATTCTTGTCCGGATCGCTGTAAAGGTTCTTCAGGGCATCGGGCCCGCGATAGCTGTCGTCGGTCCGGTCCAGCGTCAACTGAGCAAAGACGATCACGTAATCGCCCGGAAAAATGCCATCCCCCACCTTGTACGTTGTAAAGGCGAATTCCCCCTGCAAATTGCATTCGACGTAGGGCCGCTGGTTGACGGTGAGCTTGGGCTGTGCCCGGTCAAACAACATCACGATGAGCTTTTGATTGGGCGCCGCGCTCGGCGGAATCTGGCCGTCGATCGTGACCTTGCCGGCCAGCGGGTAGACCGGCCGTTTATCGTGACCAGTTTTGGCGATGGCCTGCAGAAGCCTCGCGTCTGAATGGCCGCAGCCGATCGCCGCCGTCAGCAGGCAGGCCAGAATTCCCCACGGCGCCAGGTTCACGGAGGCCTTTCGCATGCGTTCAATCAAAAGTAACCCCAGTCTCTTCGTTTCGACCGCGCCCTTCAGCCGGCGCCCGTGCGCCCGAGTGTCAATTGGACGAGCGGCACGAGGCACGCTCGACGATCGGACCGTCGAATCGTCACGTTTTTTATTTCGAAGCTGCTGTCAGTCAATTGTTCCGCTCCCTTCGGAGTCACCATCGAGTGCAGGATGAAGAGATCGATGTTTTCACTCAACATGTGCGCCGAACCGTCGCACATCGCGACACCTCCGGCTCCCGGATGGAAACTGAAAATCACGTTGACGCCGTTTTCATTCGAGCAGTTGAAGACGCAGACGGGAATGATGTCGCTGGCGGTGGAGGAAGCGGGCTTCGAGAGCCCGTCATACGAGCTGCCGCTCGTGCATTTGCCTCTGTTCGACCAGCACGACCAGCAACCGCCCGGGTTGGTGCCGAGGTAATTCCGGACTGGGGTCGGACTGGTCGGCAAGCCATGATTGATCAATCCACCGCTTCCGCCGCGCGTCCACCAATTCGGCCGGCCGCTCAGCTCCGTGACAAACACCGTCCTCGATAGTCCGTCGGTGACCTGCTCCACCAACAGGCCATTCCACTTGTAGCGGAACAAGCCGCGGTTTTGATTGCAGCTCAGACTGACACCGTTATAGTGCGTGTACTTCATGTAACAGCGGTACGGGGCTTCGACGCCGCAGATCCCCTGATAATCACTGGCGCCGGCCAATCGGCAAAACGTAAAGGACGAGGCGTGCCAGCTGCAATTCCATTGCTGAGTGTGCTCCTTGAACGGGTTTGCCGCCCGTGGCGTTGAAGGACAGACATAGGTCGGGATCACAGCCGCGGCAGGCGTCGAGTCGGCCGAGGAACACGCGCAGAGACAGCCGGAATTGGCGTACGTATAGGCCCACGCCGGGCAGGGGCTGGTCCAAGGGGCAAAGATTGGTGCGTTCCGGCAAATGCTGTTGTAGACGGTCGTGGCTTCCATGTAGGGCAGCAGCGATTCGCCCCACATGTGGGTGTTCCAATCGTTGTAGGGGCCCGGATTGCCCTTTTGGCACTCCGGGCCGCCGCACTCGACGACAGTCGTTGTCGCCGGCGGAAATCGCTGGTAGACGTCGAGGTAATTCGCGGCCGACAGTCCGATCTGCTTCAAGTTGTTGCGGCATTGCGACCGGCGGGCCGCTTCGCGTGCCGCCTGGACGGCTGGGAGCAAGAGAGAGACCAACACGGCGATGATCGCAATCACCACCAACAGCTCGATCAATGTGAACGCTTTTCGTGGTCTCACTGGTTTTCCCCTCTTGTCAGAATGAAACGGAAGAGACTTCTGCGGCATGGCTCGTTCTGGAGCGCACGCGATGTTCCGATCAGCCGAGCATTCGATCCCCAGGCTTTTGAGTCGACCGTCGACCGGCGCGTGGTGCCCCCTCTTACTTAGTAAGCGCACCCCCCTCGAACCAGGCGCAAATTGTCAAATCGGTTCCGGCCGAGAGAGACGGGCCAATTCGCGCGGAAGATCCAGCGAACGGTCAGCGGAAAACGCTTTGCCATTGCGGGCCGGCTGTGCCACGCGGCCGAACCCTCCTTTGCATACCACATCGGACGATGCACAGCGTCCTCTTCGGCGCCCACCCATTGGATTGTCATTGTGGTCGTGGAATCGCGCTGCCAGGTCAGAAACAGGCCGGTCGGCTCGAGGATCGGCTCCTTGGCGAAGCTCGGCGTCGAGGCGACCCCCAGCAGCCAGCAAGCGATGACAAGACCCGGAACCGCCCCGGAGCGAGGCGGCTTGGACAAACTGTCGGCAGATCAAATCCAACATCGGAAAAGCTCTCATTCTCATAAGGACCACCGCCTCGCACACCCGCTCTTGCGGCGGCCTCATTGCGAGGTCGCGTCAGAAGCGGTGCACGTTACGATTAGAGTCACACGAAATCGCGGCGGGACGTCAGGCGCGGGTGCGGGTCATTCGTTGGGAATTGTCGTCACGGAGCGCGGGCCTGGTTCGGAGACGGCCTCCTGACCCGCCACGGCGAGGTTGAACACGTAATTCGATTTTCCTGGGGCCTCGTGTTTAATCGAGAACTCCGGGTTCGTGCCATTCTTGTCGGGATCGTTGTAGAGGTTCGTCAGCGCATCGGGGCCCTGATAGATGCCGTCGCTCCGGTTCAGCATCAACTGGGCAAAGACGATCACGTAATCGCCCGCGACGATTCCGTCCCCCGGCTTATACTTTGCGAAGGAGAACTCCCCTTGCGCCAGTTGCATTCGACAAAGGGCCGCTGCCTGACGTTGAGCTTGGGTTGCGCCCGGTCAAACAACATCACGATGAGCTTTTGATTGGGCGCCGCGCTCGGCGGAATCTGGCCGTCGATCGTCACCTTTCCGGCGAGCGGGTAGACGCGTAGTCGATCTCGACCGGTTTCGGCAATTGCCTGCGACAGCCTCTGGTCGCCGGAACGGCCGCAGCCGGCCGCCGCCGTTAGAAGGCAGGCCAGAATTCCCCACAGCACCAGGGCCGCAGACGCCGTTCGCATGCGTCCAATCACGAGAAACCCCAATCTCTTCATTTCCGACGCGGCCTTAGACGGCGGCAGTGCGCCCCGAGCGTCGATTGGATCGAGCGGCACGAGGCGCACTTGAGAGTCAGTCCGTCGGAATTGTCGCGTTTTTTTTATTAGAACATCGAATCAGTCAAGGCTTCCCTTCCTTTTGGAGTCACCATCATGTGCAGGACCCAGGCACTGATGTTTTCACTCAACATGTGCGCCGAACCGTCGCACATCGCGACCCCTCCGGCTCCCGGATGGAAACTGAAAACGACGTTGACGCCGTTTTCATTCGAGCAGTTGAAGACGCAGAGGGGGACGATATTCGTCGCGGTCGACTTTGCGGGCTTCGCCATCCCGCAGAACGTGCTGCCGGTCGTACATTTGGCCCTGTTTGACCAGCACGCCCAGCAACCGCCGGGGTTGGTGCCAAAATAACCCCGAATTGGGGTCGGGGTGCACCCCGGCAAGCCATGATTGACCAATCCGCCGGTTCCGCCTCGCGTCCACAAGTTCGGTCGGCCGCCAACCTCCGTGACAAAAATCGTCAGCGACAATCCGTCGACGACCTGCTCTGGCGTCAACCCACTCCACTTGTAGCGGAACATGCCCCGATCTTGACAGCAGGTCAACGACCCTTTCGCTCCGTAGAATTGAAACTCGAGCCATTGGTGGTACGGGCAGTCGACGCCGCAGATGCCCTGATAATCGCTGGCGCCGTTCAATCGCCAGAAGCAAAAACAGGCGTGGTGAAAGTTGCAATTCCATTCCCCGGTGTGTTCCCTGAACGGGTTTGCCGCCCGCACCGCTGAAGGACACACCCACGTCGGGATCACGGCCGCGGCGGGCGTCTTAGCCACGCAAATGCTGGAGCAGCATTTGCAGATACAGCCGGAATTCCGATACGTGTAGCTTGCGGGCGGGCAGGGGCTGGTCCAAGGGGAAAAGATTGGTGCGTTCCGGCAAATGCTGTTGTAGACGGTCGTCGCTTCCATGTAGGGCAGAAGCCCCTCTCCCCACATATGCGTGTTCCAGTCAAGTTTTGAACCGGCGGGGCCCGGGTTGGCCTTTCCGCACGCCGGGCTGCCGCACGGAACGGCGGTCGATGTGTCCAGCGGAAATCGCTGGTTGACCTCGACGTAATTCGCGGTCGCCAGTGCGATCTGCTTCAAATTGTTGCGGCATTGCGACCGGCGGGCCGCTTCGCGTGCCGCCTGGACGGCGGGCAACAACAGGGAGACCAGAACGGCGATGATCGCAATCACCACCAACAGCTCGATCAATGTGAACGCTTTTCGTGATCTCACCGGTTCCCCTCTCTCGTCAGGATGAAACGGAAAAGTTCTACTGGGGCTTTACTCGTCCTGGAGCGTTCGCTCAGCCGGCCTTCCGAATCGCTCCTTGACAGGCGCTTCCCGCAGTCCCTTAGTTAGTAAGGCGCACGCCCTTCGAACCAGCGCGCAAATCCTCGAAAATTCTGCTTTTTGAGTGGGAAAAATATGGCCGATGCGCGTCTTGCGATTCGGTTTCCCGGGCGGCATAATGGCTCAATCGAGGTCTTGCGCCTTTCCAAAAATGACCTAGTGATGGGCCGCGTGCATGAGCGCATCTTTTGATGGCCTTGGCCCCTACCGGATTGAAACAGTCAGCGAACGGCTGGAAGCGGCCCGCCGCGGCTCTGTGGATGAGCTGGGCGAGCTGCTGGAAGCCTGCCGAGCCTATCTGCTCCTGGTCGCAAAGAAGGACCTTTCTCCGAACTTGCGGGCCAAAGGGGCGCTTCCGATCTGGTCCAAGAGACATTTCTGGCCGCTCACCAGAATTTCAGGCAATTCCGAGGGAAAACCGAAGCGGAGCTATTGGCTTGGCTGCGCTCGATCTTGGCGGGACGGCTTTCCGAATTCAGCCGCCGCTACTTCCGCACCACCAAACGACATGTAGGGCGCGAATCCTCCCCGGCAACCCATCCGGCGCGGGCGGCCGAAGCGTTTCGCGTGGCCGACCATTCGCCGTCGCCCAGTTGGGCTGCGATCGAACGCGAAGAGGCACAGGCCGTCGCTGCCGCTCTCCGTCGGCTGCCGCCCGATTACGTCCGGGTGATCCTCCTGGTTCACTGGGAGCACAGGACATTCAACCAGGCCGCGGAGGAGATGGGTCGTTCGGTCGAGGCGGTCCGCCGTCTGTGGACGCGCGCGGTCGAGCGGCTCGCGGTCGAGTTCGCAGGCAAACCATGAGCGATGAAGAGCTCACTGACGAGGATGCACTTGTCCGCTCGCTCACCGCCTATCAAGAGCGCTCGACAAGCGCTGCGGGCGGTGACCCGATTGAAATCGCGCCCTCAAATGATCCCTCGCTCCTGGAACGGCTTGTGCGCGCCAGGCATGCATTCGCTTGCTCGACAAGCTCGGGGCCGAAGGGAACCGAGAGGTCCTCTCAGGAGGGAGTCTCTCCTCGATCGCACTCGCGGCTTCAGCGGCCCGGTTACCGGAAAGCCCTCCGCTGGAGCCCGGCACGCTGGCCCGCATCGGCCGGTTTCAAATCGTGCGCGAGCTCGGGCGCGGGGGGTTCGGCATCGTCTTTTTGGCAATCGATCCGGTGCTCGGGCGGGAAGTCGCGCTGAAGATTCCGCGGCCCGACTCCCTCGTCAGTCCGCAACTGCGCCGTCGATTCTTGCGCGAGGCACAGGCCGCCGGAACGCTCGACCATCCCAATCTGGTTCGTGTGTTCGAAATCGGGCGAATGGGGGCCCATCTGGTACATCGCCGAGGAATACTGCGCCGGCAAGAGTCTTGCCGACTGGCTGGACGACTATCGCGGCGGAGTCTCGCTTCGAGTCGCGATCGACCTGGTGGCCACTTTGGCAGCGGCCGTCGACTACGCACATAACCACGGTGTGATCCATCGAGACCTCAAGCCCAGCAACGTTATCCTCGACGCGCGTTGTGCCACCGAGTCAGCGGGACTTCGCAAGATCGACGGACTCGATTTCGTTCCCAAGCTCGTCGATTTCGGCCTGGCCAAGCTCTTGGAAGGGGCGCCGGACGAGACTCGCAGCAGCGCAATCCTCGGTACACCCGCGTACATGGCCCCCGAGCAGGCCGAGGGACGAATGGGTGAGGTCGGTCCGCGGACCGATGTCTACGGTCTCGGCATGATCCTTTACGAGTTGCTGACCGGCCGTCCTCCCTATTCCGGAGCGACCGACGTCGAAACGCTGAGGCGCATCGTCACCGACGACCCCGTTCCGCCTCGGAAGTTGCGTGCGGATATTCCACGCGATCTCGAGGCAATCTGCCTGAAATGCATCGAAAAAGATCCGGCCCGGCGGTATCCGAGTGCGGCCGCCCTCGGTGACGACCTCGCACGATTTCGGGCCGGTGAGCCCACCGTGGCCCGGCCGCTGGGGCCGTCCGGTCGCATGTGGCGACTGATCAGCCGCCGCCCGGCCGCTGCCGCTTTGTGCGCCGTCGTGCTGATCGCCGGGATGGCTGGGTTGACCGGCTTCTGGTGGTACTCGGCCAGCCTGAGAAACGTGCAGGCGAGCAACGACCGGTTTCGCGTGAGTGCCGGGGCCCAGAAAGCCCTGGCCCTGCGCGAGGAAATGCGCGCGCACCGCTACGCCTACGTGGCCGACATTGGGACCGCCTTCGCGGCCTGGCAGCATAATCCGCAGGCCGTCGCGCTGCTTGCACGCCACCGGCCCGCAAAAGGTGAGGAAGATTATCGCTCCTTCGTCTGGTACTTTCTCTGGCGACATTGCCGCTCGCAGCTGCACACGTTGGAGGCAGCCGGCGGCGAGGCCGATTTGCTCGCCTGCTCCTTCAATTCCAACCGATTGGCGTCCGCCGACCGCAAGGGGACCGTGCGGCTTTGGGATGTCGAGAAGGAACGCGAGTTGACGACCCTGACTCAGAACCATGGCATCGTCAACGCCCTCGCGCTATCGGATGACGGGCGACTCCTCGCGGTTGCCGGAAACGACTCGTCCATTCTGCTATGGGACGTCACGGCGTCTCAAGCGCGCACCCGGTTGGCCGGACGCTCCAGCCGCGTTCGCTCGCTGGCCTTCTCCGCGGATGCGAAAACTCTGGCGGTCGGGAGCGACGACCAGTTCATCACGCTTTACGATGCGACCACCGGGAAAATCCGCGCGAGCCTGGAGGGGCGCACGGGCGGAGTCCGGGTCCTTGCGTTTTCGCCGGATGGCATGCGCCTAGCGACCGGCACCGATCAAGGCCTGATGCAAGTCTGGAACACGGCGACCAGCGAGCTCCTGCTCAGGATGAGCGGGCAACAGACCAACAAACTCGTCGGGTGCCTCAAGTTCTCGCATGACGGCAAAAGCCTCGCCTCGGCCTCGGGCGGAGAGGATGCACGGGTGAAGGTGTGGGACGCCCTCAGCGGCACGAGAAAAAAACTCTTTACGGGCCATTCCGGCATCGTGCGAGCGCTCGCCTTTACAGCGGACGACCGCACCTTGTCGGTTGCCGTCGCAGACGGGAGCGTGTGGCAGTGGAGCGTGGCAAGCGGAAAACTGGTGGACAAGGTCCGGGGCCACGCGATCCGCGTTCGGCACTCCGAATTCTCGCCCGACGGGCATCTCTTGGCGACGACCGGCGGAGACGGCACGATCCAAATCTGGGACGTCAACGCGGACCAGCTGCACACGACCATTCCGAACCTTGCCGCATGTCCGGATTGCCTGGCGCTGTCGGCGGATGGCATGCAGGTGGCGGCGGCCCTTTCCGATCCCCAGGAGAATCGCCTGTCTCTTGAGGCCTGGAACACGCGACCCGGCGCCCTGGAAGGGAGCGCTTTGAATTCTCGGCGTGGCCTGGGGCCGATCTCTTTCTCCGACGGACGTTGCATCGTTGGTCAAGCTCTCAACCCGCCGAACCGGGTGGCAGTCTGGCTCGTGTCCAATCTCGACGGCCGCTGGATCGAACGCACCTTTCGGTTCAATCCCGGAAACGACGAAAGCAGCTCAACCCTGACGGCGCTTGCGGTCTCTCAAGACGGTCGCTGGCTGGCGACCGGCCACCCCCGGGGGACGCTCAAGTTTTGGCGACTTCCCGAAGGACAGTTGCGGACCACTGTCGCTTTGCGAGAGGACGACCGGATCGCTCTCATCCACTTTAGTCCCGACGGCCGGTTCGTGGCTTCGGCGACGCAAGGCGGGACCATCCGGCTCTACGACGTTGAGACTGGCAGGAGCCGCGGCATGCTGGTGGGACCGGAGGCCCCGCCTCTGGCGATGGCGTTTTCGCCCGATGGATCCTGGCTGGCGACAGCCAGTTCCGATCAGATGGTGAAAGTCTGGAAGGCCGCCACGGGGTTGCAGTTTTCCACTTTGCACGTCCACTCCAATAACGTGCGTGCCTTGGCGTTCTCACCCGATGGAAGAACCCTGGCCGGCGGCGGCGACGACGGAACGATCGAGTTTTGGGATGTCGCCACGTTCCGAGAGCTGATTTCGCTCGAGGCCCATGCGGGCGGTGTGAAGTTCCTCGCGTTCTCGGACGACGGACACAAGCTGGCCAGCTGTGGCGCCTCGGCCAACGGGCGCGGCGAAATCTTCCTCTGGAACGCCACCTCCGGCAACGAATGATAGATCGCGCGACTCCCGGTATCCACCATGACGGCGGCGGCAAGCTCAGCGGCGCACGACGGCCGCTCTACGGAGCCGACGCGGTGGCCCGGTTTTTCATCGGGATCACCAAAAAAGGCCTCCGGGCGTGTCTCTGGGGCCGGCAACCGTCAACGGCAAGCCTGGCGTGATCGCCTACGAACACGGCCGGCCCACCGACGTCCTGCAGTTCGAAATCAGTGACGGCCAAATCCAAACGATCCGCGTGCAGCGCAACCCCGATAAGCTCACCCGTGTCCCCCGCCTGGAGCCTCGCCGTGAGGCCAAGCCGTAAGGCGGCCGGTTCTGTCCCGTGTGCACGCGCAAGCTCTCGATTGAAAGCGAGGGGATTGAGAAGCGGCATCAGGACAGGAGGACTTCCGCATGTCGTGACGACAGGATGTCATGACGTCAGGATCGCGGGTTGCGCGGTGCCGAGCCGGCTTTTTTCGGTGGCGGGCGAGATTCTGCTCGAAATCGAATTTTCTGGGTGACCGCAGAAAAATCGAGCGGCCTCAGGGGACCATCAGAGCGTAAATCTGGGAAAGATGTGTTGACTTTGCGGCCATCTGGCGGCGTGCTCTGCCGGAAGCGCGCACACCCCACTTTCCTGGTCTCGAATACTAGTCAAGTCAAGATAGGGGAGCGACCTTTTTTTGAATTTGGTTGCCGCGAAAGCGCGGTTTTCTTTTTTTACGCCGCAGAAAACGCAGAAAAATAGATCACCAGTGATACAGTCGGGGGGCGAATGATCACCGGTGATATACTGAAAACCAAGTGTCGTCTTCGCGGGCTGTTGCCCCCGCGCGAGCACGCCGTTTAGAAGATGACCTGAAACCGGGTGAAAAGACTGTTCTGGCTTTGCAGCTCGTTTGCGGCTGAGCTGCCCAGGAGGACCGGCTGGCCGAACATGTCGTGCTCGTAGTTGAACTGCATGCGGACCCAGGCGTTGAAGTACCAGTTGAGGCCGATGGTGAACTCCATCGCCTCGTCGCTGTTTTTGGCCGGGTTGACGAGCTGGTAATTCCCTTTTTCAAAGACATCCCCCACGTCGAGCCGCGAGACGCGGCCCACCAGTTCCCACGCGCCGGGAGAGGTAATCGGACAATGGGGATTGAAGGGACGCAGTGGTTTGATTTGCTCGCTCCAGGTCGTGCGCGTTTCGCCCGTTAAGAGGAGCGTCCCCAATAAGACATAGCCGTTAAACGGGACGTCGATCGTGATTTTCGAGGCGGCCCCTGTCGAATTGGGCTCCATATCCTGTTGTTCGCTGTAGTATTGGGCGAGGAACCCGAAGGGGCCGTAGAAGTAGGCCAACTCGGGACAAAGCCGCGTTCGCACGCCGTCGGCCCGCACCGTCGAGTTGAAGCTCAGGAAGGGGACGGTATCCGGCTCCTTCAGGGTGGCGGGATTGATGGCTTCATCCTCGACGCCGAAACCGCCCGAGACGCCGACCTGGAAGTAGCGGAGCCATTCGGGCAGATTTGGATCATTCAAAGGCCGGATGGCGATTCGCCCGTCGACGTCCTTGTGATTGTTGAGGTCGGTGCTGTTTCCGTTGATCTCACCGTTCGAGATGGAGACCGCGTAGTCGAGCCGATTCTGGAACACATTTTCCCCGTGGATCATCGCACCCAGATCGCGGGCCGGGACGAGCTGGTCGATCAGGGAGCGTTCGAGCGTCGGAACATAACGGTCTTGGATGAGCTGCTCGTAGCTGATGGGTTGCTTGAAGCGGCCGAACTCGATTTGCATCGCGTCCCAGTAATGGACGTTCATGTAAGCGTCCTGGACGATCGTGGTCCCCTGTCCAAAGTCGGGCAGGAAACGGAATTCGTAGTACTTGGCAAGCGTCGCCTCGAGACCGAACCTCGCCTTGCGGAGCAGAAACGTGTCGATGTCGGTCCGGTCCTTCGTGTTCAAAAACTGGCGGTAATCGAGCTGAATCTGACCCGTGATTCGCAGAGAAAAGGCTTTGTCGGGCGACTCGATGTAAAAGCCTTTAAAAGGTTGCTCGAAGTCGAGACCGCCGGGACCCCCTTCGCTGCCGATGGGGTTGAAGGCGGGCGGTTCGGGGATGACGGTCGTATCCGGACTCGGGGGCAAAGCGGATTCCGGTTGTTGATAGCTCGCCGCGGGGACCGCCACGGCCGGGCTCTTCTGCCCCTGCATTTGTTGGACAGTCGCTTCCAACTGGCGGATCCGCTCCTCCAGGTCGCCCTGGCTGGCAGACGGGGCCGGCGGCGGAGATGCCGCGCGGGACGGCGGAGCCGTGACAATCACGCTTGCGGCCGGCTCGGCGACACTTTCCGCAATCGGCGGTTGCGGGGCCGGCGGTAGCGGAAAAGCCGGTGAGTTCTGCGCCTCGGCGGACGCGACGAAGACGAGCAGACATCCACCAGTCACCAGGAATCGGAGCCCGCGTTGGGGCCTTTGCTGGCATGGACACTTCGCGCTGATTCCCGGACTCACCCTCATTGCCCCGCCTCTTTTTTCCTGTCTGGGTGCATGGACGCGAAATGTCACGCGCCTGCTCAATCGCACTTCGCTCGATGCCGACCGTCGCCCCGGCCTCAACCAGCTGCGGCCAATCTTTTTGAAGTTCGACCTGTGACGACAGTCCAACCGTTACGGTCGCGAAGATCGTTACTGCCAATACGATCGTCAAACTTGGCAAAGACGATTTAATCAGATTCCCCGCACAAATCGCGCAACTCCTTCCAATATCCACGGTTTGGATCGTGTTTGCCGGCATGCTCGATTGCCGACCTGATGGATGGGCAACCTACGAAAGGTCTTCTGGCAACCCATTGTGAACGGAATTCCCAGATTCGCCTTTTCGTGCCTTGACACCTATACGAAGACCGATTTATATATCACCGACTTAGTTGTTCATATATGTAGCTGGCTAGATAAGTTGTGATTCCGCACGTTTGGACGCGTGCGGATTTGGGTGAAAAGGGTTATCCTCGCTGCCCTGGAAGACTTTGTCTCCTTGGAAGTCGCGAGGACTAGCCGTCCGCCAGACACTGGGCCGACCCGTTGAGGAAAGCTACTGCGTCGGGCGATTTCGCAGGAGATCGTTGAATGCCAGTCTTCGCTGATAACGTGGAATCGATCGGCCGCACTCCTTTGGTGCGGATTAACCGGCTCGTGGGCCCGGCCAAGGTCAACCTGCTGGCCAAGATCGAAGGACGCAATCCGGCGTACAGCGTGAAGTGCCGCATCGGAGCGGCGATGATTTGGGCCGCGGAAAAGGAGGGCCGTCTGAAGCCCGGACAGCATGTCATCGAGCCCACCAGCGGCAACACGGGCATCGCGCTGGCCTTCGTCTGCGCCGCCAAGGGCTACCCACTGAGCCTGCTCATGCCCGAGTCGATGTCGCTCGAGCGGCGTCATTTGCTGAAGTCGTTCGGTGCCAATTTGATTCTGACTCCGGCCGGCGAAGGCATGCGCGGCGCGATCCGCCGGGCCGAGGAGATGGCGGAGGATCCGAAGTTTTTCATGCCCCAACAATTCAAAAACCCGGCAAATCCGGAGATCCATTACCGCACGACGGGCCCGGAGATCTGGGATGATACCGACGGCAATGTCGACATCCTGGTCTCGGGAGTCGGGACCGGAGGAACCATCACCGGCGTGTCCCGCTATTTCAAGGGGACGCGCGGCCGCAAGCTGTGGTCCGTGGCCGTCGAGCCGATCGAAAGTCCGGTCCTTTCCGGCGGCGTGCCCGGACCGCACAAAATCCAGGGCATCGGCGCCGGCTTCGTGCCTGACACGCTCGACCGGTTGCAAGTCGACGAAGTCCAGACGGTCTCCAACGACGAAGCCATCGACGCGACGCGGCGCACGGCCCGCGAGGAGGGAATTATCTGCGGCATCAGTAGCGGGGCCGCGATCCATGCCGCGCTCAAGGTGGCAAAACGTCCGGAGTCGGCCGGAAAAACGATCGTCGTGATTCTTCCCGATTCGGGCGAGCGTTACCTGTCCACCAAGCTGTTCGGAGAGGGTTAGGTCGGCTCGTCTCACGAACGATCAGTGAAAAAGATGTCCACGATGACTGACAATCTGGTGCAGCGGAGCGTGACGACGTCGGTCGCCAGGAACCTGGCGAACACGACGAAGACCTCGCCCAAGATGATGTCGATCACCCCGCGGTGGCTGTTGAGCCTGCTTGCCGTGGGTGCACGTCGACGGCGGCACCTATCGGGTCAACCGCACGAAGGTGGAATTGCCCAAGGCCGAGCGGATCGGCGTCGATGTCTCGGGACGGCACTGCCTCGTTCACCCCCGAGTCGCTGCGCAGCGTGCCGCTGTTTTCCAAGCTGCCCGAGGCGATCATCGGCCGGATGGCCAGCCGCTTCAAGACCGAGGATGTTTCGCTGGGCAACAAGCTGATCGTCGAAGGGGAAGACCTCAGCAAGTTCTTCATCATCGCCCAGGGACAAGTCGAAGTGCTTGAGCAAAGGCGTCCACGGCAGCGATCTGCGGATCGCCCTGTTGACCGAAGGCGAATTCTTCGGCGAGACCGATCTCGTCTCCGACAAGCCGTCGGACGTCACCGTCCGCACGATCACGCCCTGCGTGCTGCTGACGCTCTCGCGCAAGGACCTCGATGCGGTCCTGGCGAGATGCCCAATCTGGAGCGACGAATTCAAGAAGGCTCGTCGCCGAGCACATCGAACTGCGCTCGACGGTCAATCGCTACGGCGAACGGAACATCGATCTGGTCTCCGGCTTTGCCGAGAACGTCGAGATCCCCGAGACGTTCGTCGATTACTCGGCCACTCCGCGCGAGTATTCGCTCTCGGCCGTGCAGACGGTCGTGCGCGTCCACACGCGCGTCTCGGATCTCTACAACGGCCCGTACGACCAGCTCGAAGAGCAGATGCGGCTGACGATCGAGGGGATCAAAGAGCGGCAGGAGTGGGAGCTCGATCAACAGCAAGAAGTTCGGGCTGATCCATTCGGTCGATCCGGCGATGCGGATCAGCACGCGTTACGGCGCGCCGACGCCCGACGATCTGGACGAACTGCTTGGCGCTGGTCTGGAAGAAGCCGGCGTTCTTCCTGGCCCATCCCAAGGCGATCGCCGCCTTTGAGCGGGAATGCACGTGGCGCGGCGTGCCGCCGGTGACGATGAATCTGTTCGGCACGCCGGTCGATCACCTGGCGCGGCGTGCCGCTGGTCCCCTGCGACAAGCTGGAAATGAAGAGCCGTTACCAATCGAACCAGTGGTTCGGCACGACGAGCATCCTGCTGCTGCGGGTGGGCGAGGCCGATCAGGGCGTCGTCGGCCTGCACCAGGCGGGCATTCCGGGCGAGATCAAGCCGAGCCTGTCGGCCCGGTTGATGGGGCTCGACAGCCTGGGCGTCGCCTCTTACCTGCTGACGCTGTACTTCTCGTGCGCCGTGCTTGACCGACGACGCCCTGGGCGTCCTGGAAAACGTCGAAGTCGGCTACTACCACGATTACGAGAGTCGCGAACCGAAGCGGCTTTGAGGACGGGCTGGGAATTTAGTTCGGTTTGGCAACGATCCGCGGTTGATACACAAGACGTGTAGGAGAGGCTATGTCCGACAGTCTGCTGCAGCGTAGCGTGACGACGTCGGTCGCCAAGAACCTGGCCAATACGACGAAGACGTCGCCCAAGATGATGTCGATCACCCCGCGGTGGCTGCTTGAGCCTGCTGCCGTGGGTGCAGGTCGACGGCGGCACGTACCGCGTCAACCGCACCAAAGTCGAGCTGACCAAGGCCGAGCGGATCGGCGTCGACGTTTCGGGCGGCGGCGGCTTCGTTTCCGCCCGAGTCGCTGCGCAGCGTGCCGCTGTTCTCGAAGCTGCCCGAGGCGATCATCGGCCGCATGGCCAGCCGCTTCAAGACCGAAGAAGTCTCGCTGGGCAACAAGCTGATCGTCGAAGGGGAGGACCTGAGCAAGTTCTTCATCATCGCCCAGGGGCAGGTCGAAGTGCTCAGCAAGGGCGTCCACGGCAGCGACCTGCGGATTGCCCTGCTGACCGAAGGCGAATTCTTCGGCGAGACCGATCTCGTCTCGGACAAGCCCTCGGACGTGACGGTCCGCACGATCACGCCCTGCGTCCTGTTGACGCTGTCCCGCAAAGATCTCGACGCCGTGCTGGCCGAAGATCCCCAACTTGAGCGACGAGTTCAAAAAGGCGATCGCCGAGCACCTGGAACTGCGTTCGACCGTCAATCGCTACGGCGAGCGGAACATCGACCTGGTCTCCGGCTTTGCCGAGAACGTCGAGATCCCCGAGACGTTCGTCGATTACTCGGCCAATCCCCGCGAATACTCGCTCTCGGCCGTGCAGACGGTCGTCCGCGTGCACACCCGCGTCTCCGACCTCTACAACGGCCCCTACGACCAGCTCGAAGAGCAGATGCGGCTGACGATCGAAGGGATCAAGGAGCGGCAGGAATGGGAGCTGGTCAACAGCAAGAAGTTCGGCCTGATCCATTCGGTCGATCCGGCCATGCGGATCAGCACGCGTTACGGCGCACCGACGCCCGACGACCTCGACGAACTGCTTGGCGCTGGTCTGGAAGAAGCCGGCGTTCTTCCTGGCGCATCCCAAGGCGATTGCCGCCTTCGAGCGGGAATGCACCTGGCGCGGCGTGCCGCCGGTGACGATCAACCTGTTCGGCACGCCGGTCATCACCTGGCGCGGCGTGCCGCTGGTTCCCTGCGACAAGCTGGAGATGAAGAGCCGCTATCAGTCGAACCAGTGGTTCGGCACGACGAGCATCCTGCTGCTGCGCGTGGGCGAGGCAGATCAGGGGGTCGTCGGCCTGCACCAGGCGGGCATTCCGGGCGAGATCATGCCGAGCCTGTCGGCCCGGTTGATGGGACTCGACAGCCTGGGCGTCGCGTCGTACCTGCTCACGCTCTACTTCTCGTGCGCCGTGCTGACCGACGACGCTCTGGGAGTCCTCGAAAATGTCGAAGTCGGCTACTACCACGATTACGAGCACCGCAAAGCCAACGTCCACAAATAGGCCGCCTGAAGCGTGAAAGGCCCGACGATGAGCGACCTCACGTCCCGAGTCGATCGCCCAACTGGCGACGCGGCTTTATAACGACGTGCCCGGCGCGAACCTGCGTTCCCGAAAACGGAAACGGATCGCCGCGGTCGCTCCCGGCCGAGCCGGCAGCGATGGCTCCGCCGGACTCAGCCGCTGCCGCGACGCCGCAACTTCGCGTCCGCCGATCGTCTTCGCAAGAGCAGTCCCGACGGCCTGCGCGGCACGTTTATCGCAGGGCGATCCGCGACAGTTCATTCACCGATCGCGATGCGGGTTTCGCGTCCGCGATCAGGATCGTCTGCGAGAAGTGGTACGGCCGCGGATGCCGGCGACGTCTGTTCCGCGCCGTCGACGGGAGCCCGCCCGCTCGATGTGCCGGCCATTCGCCGCGATTTTCCGGTCCTGCAATCAGCGCGTGCACGGCAAGCCGCTCGCGTGGCTCGACAACGCCGCCACCACGCAGAAGCCGCAAAGCGTCATCGACGCGCTGTCGAATTTCTACGCGCACGACAACTCGAACATCCACCGCGCCGCACACACGCTGGCCGCCCGAGCGACCGACGCCTATGAGCAGGCGCGTCAGAAGGTGCAGACGTTTCTGGGCGCTTCGTCGACCAAGGAGATCATCTTCGTCCGCGGCACGACCGAGGGAATCAACCTGGTTGCCCAAACCTACGGCCGCAAGTTCTTGCAGCCGGGCGACGAGATCGTGCTCTCCACGCTCGAGCATCATGCCAACATCGTTCCCTGGCAAATGATCGCCAGAGAGAAAGGAGCCGTGCTGCGAATCATCCCCGTGAACGATCGCGGCGAGATCATGCTGGAAGCGTATCAGATGCTGCTGGGTCCGCGCACGAAGCTCGTCGCCCTGGCGCATGCGTCCAACAGCCTGGGCACGCTCTTGCCGGTCGCGGAAATGACGCAGATGGCCAAGCGTTACGGCGCCCGGGTGTTGATCGACGGGGCACAGATCGGTCGCCCACGTTCCGGTCAACGTGCAAGCAGCTCGGCTCCGATTTCTTCTGTCTTCTCGGGGCACAAGATTTTCGGGCCGACCGGCATCGGAGCGGTGTTTGCCAAGGAGGAGCTGCTCGACATCATGCCCCCCTGGCAAGGGGGCGGCAGCATGATCCGCAACGTGACGTTCGAGGAAACGACGTACGCCGACCCGCCGGCCAAATTCGAGGCCGGCACGCCGAACATCGCCGACGCGGTCGGACTGGGGGCCGCGCTCGATTACGTCAGCCGCTTCGGCCTGCCAAATATCGCCCGGTACGAACACGAATTATTGAACTACGCGACCGAGCAGCTCTCCCGGATCGACGGTCTGCGGCTGATCGGCACGGCCCGTGAAAAAGTGGGCGTGCTCTCGTTCGTCCTGCAGGGATCGGCGGACGGAGGACGTCGGCCGGCTGCTCGATCTGGAGGGGATTGCCGTGCGGGCCGGCCATCACTGTTCGCAACCCTCCTTGAGGCGTTTTGGCGTCGAGGCTACAGTTCGGCCTTCGCTGGCCTTCTATAATACGGTTGAGGAGATCGACCGATTGGCGGAAGCGATCCGCAGAATTCAAAGGATGTGAAGGAGCGCGCATGAGCCTGTTGAACATCAACGCTTCGACGCTGGCCCAGCTTTACGGCTTGGGAAAGAAGATCGACTTGATCGACGTGCGGACGCCCGTCGAGTTTCGGGAAGTCCACGTCAGTTTCGCGCGGAACATACCGCTCGACCAGCTCGACGCGGCCAAAGTCATCGAAGCCCGAAATGGCTCGTCGAATGAGCCCCTCTACATCATCTGCCGCTCGGGGGGCCGCAGTCTTCAAGCGTGCGAGCGGTTTCTGAGGGCTGGTTACACGAACGTGGTGAATATCGAAGGTGGGACGTTGGCCTGCCAGACGGTTGGACTGCCGTTGTCCCAAGGAGAAAAGGCGATTTCCCTCGAACGCCAGGTTCGCATCACGGCAGGCACGCTCGTCTTGGTGGGAGTCGTGCTCGGCTGGCTGGTTCATCCCTACTTTTTCGGATTGTCGGCGTTTATCGGTGCAGGACTGGTTTTCGCCGGGGTGACCGACACCTGTGGGATGGGGATGCTTCTGGCCCGCATGCCCTGGAATCAGTGCGATTCGGGAGCCTGTTCAACCACGGCTCACTGAACCCGAGGAGTTCTTCGAGCCTCTTATTTATTGCGATCTTTGCCTTGACGTAATACGCGTTGCCATTTATATATCACGCACTCAATAATGATTTAATTTTCGGTGGCGGTCGCCAACGATGAAACTCTCACGAAAATCCGATTACGCCCTGCGAGCTCTTTTCGGCTTGATTGCGAGTGACGGCAAAACGCCCGTGTCGATTCGCGAGCTGGCCGAGAAGTACGACGTTCCCAAGCGGTTCCTCGAGCAGATCATGCTCGAATTGAAATCGAGAGGCTGGGTTCGCAGTATTCCCGGGCGCGACGGAGGTTTTGTGCTGGCCAAAAAGCCGGACGAAATCACGATGGGCGAAGTCGTGCGTCATTTTGACGGTGTGCTGGCGCCAATCGGCTGCGTCTCGACGACGCACTACGAGCCATGCAGCCAGGAACCGGTTTGCCGTTTCCGCCGGGTCCTTCTCGATATCCGCAATTACACGGCCCGCCGAATGGATGCGGCCACTCTGGCCGCGGTCTACGCCGGGCCCGTGGTGACGCGGGAAGAGGTTTTTTCGACGGAGTTTTTGGGCGGCGAAGGCATTTAGGTTTTTTTTGCGAACCAAACAATCACTTTGTGGGTCGTGATTATTTAGTCTGTGACAATCCAAGCCGGAAAGACTTTCATGAACAGCGAATATCGAAAGCCGGGCCGAGTCCCCCTCTCTCCTGGGCTCGGCTCGGCCGGAAATCTGCGGGCGATTGGCTGGGTACTCGGAGCGTTCCTTCTCGGTGGGACGCTTTCCGGATGCGGCGGTCCGGTCGCGGGGGCGGGGCCGAGCGTTCAGCTTTTGAACGTCTCCTACGATCCGACGCGCGAGCTATGGCGCGATCTCAACGGCCAGTTCATCGAGGATTATCGCGCCCGCACCGGCGTCGAAGTGTCGATTAAGCAGTCGCACGCCGGGTCGTCGAGCCAGGCCCGGGCAGTGATCGACGGCCTCGACGCGGACGTCGTCACGCTGGCCTTGTGGTCGGACACAGACGCGATTCGCAAGCGAGGTCTGATCAAGTCGGGATGGGAAGAGCGGCTGCCAAATCGTTCGCTTCCCTACTTTTCGACGATCGTCTTCGTCGTTCGCCACGGCAATCCAAAGCGAATCAAGGATTGGCCCGACGTCGTGAAACCGGGCGTGGTCGTGATCACGCCGAATCCGAAAACGTCGGGAAACGGCAAACTGAGCTTTCTCGCGGCATGGGGCAGCGTGATTCGAGCCGGCGGCTCCGAGGAAAAGGCCCGCGCTTTCATCAAGCGGCTCTACAGCCAGACACCTGTTCTCGAAACGGGGGCCCGGGGCGCGACGACGACATTCGCTCAGAGAGGGATCGGCGACGTTCATCTGACCTGGGAGAACGAGGCCCATCTCGAGGTGCAGGAGTCGGGGGGCGACCTCGAAATTGTGTATCCATCGACAAGTATCCAGGCCGAGCCGTATGTCGCGGTCGTCGACGTCAACGTCGAGCGGAAAGGGACGCGGGCGGTCGCCGAGGCCTATCTGAAATTCCTCTACACCGAACGGGGCCAGGAGACGATCGCGCGGCATTTTTATCGGCCGATCGACGAGCGCGTGCGGGCGAAGCACGCCGAGTTTTTCCCGCGGCTCGATCTCTTTCCTATTACGCTCGTCGCCCCGAGCTGGGACGCCGCGCAGGAGAAGTTCTTTGCGGACGGGGGTGTGTTCGACGCGATTTATCGACCGAGCGACACGCCCAGCGGCCGTTAGATCATTTCGCCGATTTTTAAGCTGCCGCTCGACGCGGCGGAACGCCGCCGGGCGACAAATTGATACGAGACCCACAGCCCATTCACAACGAGTGGCCGGAAGAAGGATCAGTCATGGTGAACTCTGTCTCCGACGATCGCGACCTTCGCGAGCGAATTCTCCGCAAATTGGCTTCGCAAGGGATTCGATTCTTGCCGTGTCTCGCGCTCGATGTTGAGGGTCGTGTCGTGACCGTGCGCGGAGTTGTGGGCTCGTATTACGAACGGCAGTTGATCGTTCACTCGATTTGCCTCGTGTCGGGTCATTACGCGCTGCACGACCTCATCAAAGTCGTGACGCCCGCCCGCGAGCGAACAAATCCATTGGCCGACTCGACAGGTCCGTTGAATGTTCTTTGCGCCGGAGCGCAAGCACCGGCCGCGAAGCCGCTCCTGCCGGACGTGCAAATGTTGACGAGTTGTTTCTCACCGGCTGAATTGCCGCGTCTCTGCAGCCGGTGTCTGCCTTCGCAGTGACTGCTACGTGCACGGTGATCGCTAGGAGAAAGGAGGGTACGAGAATGCACTGTTTGTGTTGAAGCATTGCCTGCGGAGGTTACTCGGTTTTACCGCCCGTTGTGGGCATTCTTCAGGGGCCGCTTTGATCGGCGCCCGCTGATGGTTTTTCGCTACTTTTTTGCCGTTGAGGAGTTTTCAAGCATGAAGATGATGAATCGTACGGTCCGGCGCACGCCCCGTGCGCGAGCCGGCTTTACCCTGATCGAGCTGTTGGTCGTAATCGCGATCATCGGCGTCCTGGCCAGTCTCTTGTTGCCCGCGGTGCAGGCCGCGCGCGAAGCGGCTCGACGCACGTCGTGCCGCAACAACCTGCGACAACTGGCGATTGCCGCGCTCAATTTCGAGAGCGCTCAAAAGGTCTTGCCGACGGGCGGTCAATTGAACGACTTCACCACCCCGACCAATCCGTCGTCGGGAGCGGCGGAACCCTTCCCCACGTTCTCGCTGATCTCGTTCTTCACGGCGATTTTGCCCTACGCTGAAGAGACGACGATTCAGGCTCAATACGATCCGACCCACGCTTATAACGATGCGACCTCGCCGCAGAATCAGACCGTCGCCAAGACGATCATTCCCTGGTTCCTGTGCCCGAGCAGCTCGATCGATCAGCCCGATCCGGACGGGTACGGCACGACCGATTACTTTCCGACAATCGGTACCGATATTGACCCGAACGACGGTGTCCGGAACCAGCTGACAATTGTGAACGGAGCCACGGGCAGCACAACGCCGGCAACCATCGCTTCGATCAGCGACGGTACGAGCCACACGATTTTGATCGCAGAAGCCTCGGGCCGTAACTTCGAAACCTCGCAATATGGCCAACTGGGCAAGTACAACGATCCGGTCTATGGCTCCTCCGGTAGTGCGTCGAAGCAGGGCTGGTATTGGAACGGCACCGCGACCGTGTTGTATACCGGCGGTACCGTGCCGGCGGGAGATACGGTTGCGCCTCCCAGTGGAAAGCGCGTCGTGGGACGGTGGGCGGAGCCTGATACCGGAAACATTATCTCCGGCCAGGCCAACGCCTATTACATTTCCAGCAGCAGCTTCTACATTCCCAAGTACATTAACGGCAACGCCTATCCGCAAGGCGGCCCCGGCGGATTCAACCAGATTCCGACGAACCCTTACACGGGAACTCAAGGCGAGCCGTATCAGGTCATCAATCCGACGGCTCCCGCGACGGGCGTGTACACGGCCGCCGCGCCGGCCGGCAATCCCTGCGGATGGTATTGGAACCACTGCGGCTCCAACGGCGAAATCTTCTCCTTCCACCCGGCCGGAGCGAACGTCGCTTTGGTTGACGGAAGCGTCCACTTTCTGAGCGACCAGACAAATGGACTCATCCTCCGATACCTCGTCTCCGCCAGCGAGGGGATCCCGGTCGAGGGGGGAACGTTCCTGCAGTGATTGGATTGAGAAAAGTCTGACGGCCAAGCACCGGCCGTCGTAAGCAGCCGGCGCCGGACGCACTTTCGGGTGCGTCCGGCCGCCGGTCTCGTTCAAGCCTCTCTGGACTTGGCAATCGAAGAGAGGCTCGACGGTTTCCATTTTCCTTGTTTGGCTGGTTCTTTCAACACTTAAGACCGTCAGATGACGGCGAGGGAGTCGGATTGTGAAACGTGTAGCTCTCGTTCTGGTCGTGGTCTGTTCGGCGTTTGCGGCCGGTTGCAGCTCGGGCACCTCCGCACAGACGATCAATCCTCCTAAGGGCCACGAAAAAAGGGGACAACCGGTGCCGCTGCCGCCGGAGGAAGCGATCACTAAGCTCGAGACGCCGGAAGATCGCGTGATATATCTTCATCAGCTCGCGAAGGATTCCACCTTTGATCCGCAAAAGCATGCCGAAATGCTCCAGAAATACTCGAACGACGGGGACCCGGAGGTGGCGACTGCGGCCAAGGACTTGCTCGACGGGAAGAAATAACTGGATTTGACATGCCAATCACCCTTTGACGTCGAACAACAATCGGGCGCAGTGCTCTTGCGGCAGAACTCTCGGACCTATTTCGTGATTTTTCTGTGGTGCGCCGGCGTCACGGTCCTGACGCATTGTCCGATGCTGTTCCATCGCCACGCCGAAGGTGACGAACTCGTCTATTACGTGCTGTCTGAACGAATGGGCTGGGACCTCTCGAATTACAACACGAGAGACGATCCTCGGGTCAACGGTTTTCCTTACACGGTTTATCGGGGCCCGCTGTTTCATCACCCGCCCCTGTTGCCGCTGGTGCTGAAGGCGGGTTCGCACTTCACGGCCAACCCGCTGCTCCTGCTGCCGGGCGTCGCCACGCCGCCGGCGAAGTCCGGCACGCTGCCGTCGATCGTACCGGGCGAGTGCGTTGCTGCCGCGTTTTTGTTCGATGTATTCGTGTGTGTTGCCGCCCTGTGGTACGCGTGGCGGTTCCTGGACCTGCTCAAGATCGAGCCTCAGTACGGTGCGGCAGCCCTGATTGGAATCACGCTCTGCCCTCTCGTGCTGTTTTCGACCGTTCGCCTGCATCACGACGGCCTGCTGGGATTGATGCTGCTGTGCGGGTTGGTGGCATTTGCCGAATCGCTCGAAAGGCGGCAAATCAGGCCGGCCGTCGAGGCGGCGGTTTGGCTGGTCGCGGCGCTGAACGTGCGCTTCAACGCCCTTGCGGCGCTTCCGGCCATCATGCTCATGCCTTTCTATTGGTTTGCGCGAGAGCCTCGCTCCCCTTTGGGGCCCGGCCGTAAGGCAGGTGGAGAATCTTCGTCAATCGGGAAATCATGGCCGCTCTGGATCGTTCCGGCCGTCGTCCTGGGTGCCGTGTTGACGGCCGGGATGCAGCACTATTACCGGCTGTATGCCGTCTACGGCACTCTGTGGCCCGGCGCTTTCATTCAACCGATCGGCAACGTCTCCAAGTTCAGTCCCTTTCTGGCGTTGGTGGAGAGAGAGGATCGTTCCTGGATCTGCTGGGAACTCGCCGCGATGTTTCCGCTCGCGATCCTTTTCGCGGCACCCTGGAACGTGCGCCAGTTCGCGCACGACCTCCGCGGCCGAAAATGGTCGGCCGCTTTTGTCGCGATCTTTGGTTTTCTGTTCGTGATCCAAATCGCCATCGCGTACAAGCCGGTACGCTACTTCGCCGCGGTCACGCCGCTCATGCATCTCTGCTGGCCCTATCTGTTGCGAAACAGGCCACAGTCCGATTGGCTCGCATCGAGCACTTGGGGAGTAGCGGGACTGACATTGCTGCTCATGGTCACGACAGGGTTCTTGAACGCGACTCTTCACGCGCCCGACCAGGCCGCCGTCGTGCCCTCCCTCACGGTTTACTGGCCTCCTTTTCTCCAGGGATACAGGCCACATCGATGAACCAGATTCCACGCCGGAAATTGGCGACGCCGCAGTTCGTCGTCCAGCCCGTGATACGCAACCGATGACGTTACCCACTCGCTACTCCCCATCGTCGACCGTTGACGTCACTGTCGAGGCCACGGCCTTGAGGCGGCGCCGCGCGGTGCTGGGCGGAGCGTTGTGGTGCCTCGTTTTTGCCGTCTATCTGCCGTCGCTGTCGTCGGGTTTTATTTGGGACGACGATGCTTACGTGACGGAAAACGCCACGCTCAAATCGTTCGAGGGCCTCGAGCGGATTTGGCTCGACCCGCGGGCGACGCCCCAATATTACCCCCTGGTCTTCACCACGTTCTGGGTTGAATATCACCTGTGGGGACTGCATCCCGCCGGCTACCATTTCACCAACGCTGCTTTGCACGCGACCAACGCTCTTTTGGTCTGGCTCGTGTTGCGGCGGCTGTCGATCCCCGGCGCCTGGTTCGCCGCGGCAGTATTCGGCTTGCACCCTGTGCACGTGGAATCGGTCTCCTGGATGGCCGAACGCAAGAACGTCCTTTCCGGGTGTTTTTATCTCCTCGCGCTCTACCAGTTTCTCGGTGGGCTAGACGCTCCGGCCAGCGACTTCGAATCGGTCGGCCGTCGTCAGTCTTGGTGGTCGTACGCGTGCGGGTTTGGATTCTTCGTGGCGGCCCTGTTGAGCAAGTCGGTGACGTGCTCGCTGCCGGCTGCCCTGTTGCTGCTGCAGTGGTGGAAAATCGGCCGCGTCACGATGCGCAACGTCGTGGCGCTGCTTCCGTTGTTCGTCGTCGGGGCACTGCTGGCAATCAACACGGCCTGGTTGGAGAGAACACACGTCGGAGCGGAAGGAACGGCTTTTAGCTGGACGTTGGTCGAACGATTCTTAATCGCAGGTGCGGCCTTGTGGTCGTACGTCTTTGCGCTCATTTGGCCGGTTGGTCTCTCCTTCGTCTACCCGCGGTGGACGGTTCACGCTGATGCGTGGTGGCCGTGGGTCGTGACGTGTTGTGCCATCGCCGTTCCCTTCGCGATCGCGGTGAGGCATCGCCGCATGTCTGCGCCTTTAGTGGCCGTGTTGTTCTTTGGCGGCACGCTGCTGCCGGCCCTGGGCTTCGTGAATGTCTATCCGATGCGATACTCATTCGTTGCGGATCATTTTCAGTACCTGGCAAGCTTGGGATTCCTCACGCTCGTTGCGGCCTGGTGGATGCAACCACGCCCTGCGGAGGATGCCAATTTCGGAGTCCTCTCACCGTTGAGGATTCCCCTCCGCGTTCGTGAACGAATTGCGGCCGTTGTTTTAATCGTGGCCGCCGTTCTTACCTGGCAGCGGCAGAGCGTATTCCACGATTCGTGGGCGCTTTGGTCGGATACGCTGCGGAAGAATCCCACGAGCATGATCGCAAACATCCAAATGGGGCGGCTTGCCGCGCGGCGTGGAGATCTGGCGGCGGCCGAGCAGTGCTTCCGCGAGGGAATCCGATACCGCACCGACGATCTCGAGACGCACGAGTTTCAAACGAATCTCGCTCACGCGCTGTCGAGACAGGGACGACTTGCCGAATCCGCCGCCGAGTTTCACAACGCACTCGTTCGCAAACCCGACTATCCGGAGGCGCTAAACGGCTTGGCCAACGTGAAGTCTCGCCAAGGCGACTCTCTTTCGGCCATCGACCTTTATCGCAAGTCCTTGGCGGCGCGGCCGCGTAATCCGATTATTCGGACCAATCTCGGCAACGCATTCGCGACGGCCGGCAGGTTGGCGGAGGCCGAGCGGGAATATCGGCTGGCCCTCGAGTTGGAACGAACGTCGGTGGCGCCCCGCCTGGAGCTGGCAAAAGTGCTGGCCCGCGAGGGCCGTCTGGCGACCGCGGAATCCGAGTGTCTCACCGTCCTTGAGTTGAAGCCTCAGCTCGAATCGGCAGCACGGTTGCTCGCCCGCATCCGCCGGGATCAGCAACAGCGGACAGCAACTTTCCACGAGTAACCGGGATGAATGAATCTTGACTGGGAGAGTGAATTCATGCGACGTCTGACGGTACCGTTTGGGATTCTGATTGCGATCGCTGGCGTTTCGACGACCATTTGGTCGGCAAGGTATGCCCCCTGGGTGCAGCACCAGCCTGCGGCTGAGAATCCCATCGTCGGCAGGTTGCGGGAAATGAAAGAGGGGGCCGACCGCCAAGCGGGACGCAAACCGGACACGACCGGCGCTGCGGCAAGCCGCACGGATTCGGCGGTTGAGTCCCGGCCCCTCGTCGCCGAGAAACCGCCGTTTCCCAAGGCCGTGGTTGCCCAGCGCGTATTCGAGTTCGGCCGCATGGGGACCGACGAACAACGAAGACACGTCTTTCGCATCGAGAACAAAGGCGAAGCGCCGCTCGTGATCGCGAAGGGGCCGACCGAGTGCAAATGCACTCTCAGCCGTCTTGCAAATCATCAGGTTGCGCCCGGTGCCTCGACCGAGATCGAAGTGGAATGGACGCCCCGCGAGCCCGATCGGCTGTTCGACAAAACGGCAATCATTTGGACCAACGATCCGGCATCACCGGAGATCCACTTGGAGGTTGCCGGCAGAGTCGTGCCGCCGCTGGAAGTCGTACCGCGCACGTGGAACGCCACCACGGTGACGAACGACGAAGACGGCATCGCCCGGGGGGAGGTCCTCTCGGAGACGGTGCGCGACTTCAAAATCGTCGCGATCGAACCTGCGGACCCGAATATCAAAGTCACATTCCAACCGCTGGCCCCTGGCGAGTTGAAGCGCCGCAACCTGCCCGCGGGTTACGATTTCACGGTGAAGGTGGGCAAAAACCTCCGGCTGGGACATTTTCGCTCGCGCCTCAAGATCGTCACGTCACTTCCTGGCAAGCAGGCCGTCGAGGTGGAACTGACTGGCCAGCGCTCGGGCCCGATCCGATTCCTCCCCGCGGTGCCCCTTGTCGGCGCCGCTCGTTGGAACGCCGACAAGCTGCTCTTGAACATGGGCCGCTTTGATCATGCTACCGGTGCGAAAACCGCTTTGCCGGCCCTCGTCTATTCGATGAAGGACGACTTCCATCTCGTCGGCGTCCAGACGAGCGACAAATTCGTGAAAGTCTCCGTCGAGCCCATGGGAGGCGCCGGAAAACAGGGACGCGAGCACGATCAGCAGCAAGTCCGGTTCATTTTCGAGATCCCGCCCGGTTCTCCTCCGGTCAACTACCTCACCGGCAAACCGGTCCACGTCACGCTGACGACGAATCATCCGCGTCTTCATGATCTCGACTTCGATCTGTCGTTCGTTTCCCGCTGAGGTGGCAGATGAAGGCGTTGGGCCGGCCAGTAACCGCCAGTCACCGGGCTCTGCCCGGCTTTCGGCTGAGCTTGAGCTATACGCTCCTGTATTTGACGGTCTTGCTGGGCGTTCCCCTGATTGCCTGCCTGGCGAAGGTCTCGTCGTTGACACTCTCGCAATTTCTCGGCGCCGTGTGGACGGAGCGTGCACGGGCTGCCTACCTCTTGACCTTCGGCGTCTCGTTTGCCGCCGCTGTGATCAATGTGCCGCTGGGGTTACTTTTGGCCTGGATCCTGGTCCGCTACGAATTTCCGTTCAAGCGGGTCTTCGATTCGCTGATCGATCTGCCTTTCGCCTTGCCGACGGCGGTGGCCGGTCTGGTTTACGCGAATCTGTACGTGCCAAACGGCTGGTTTGGCCGGTATCTCGTGCCGCTGGGCATCTACGGGGCCTATTCACGCTTCGCGATCGTGCTGGTGTTGACGTTTATCGGGCTGCCGTTCGTCGTTCGCACCGTCCAGCCAGTGCTGGAGACGATCGAGCTCGAAATCGAGGAGGCGGCCGCCTCGCTCGGTGCTACGAGACTGCAAACCTTCCTGCGCGTCCTGTTGCCGTCGCTCGTTCCCGCGTTAACGACCGGATTCGCGTTGACGTTCGCCCGCTCCCTCGGCGAATACGGTTCGGTCGTCTTTGTTTCCGGAAACATCATGTTCAAGACCGAGATCGCGCCCGTCCTCATCGTGAGCCAGCTCGAGGAATACCACTACGCGGAGGCGACCGCGATTGCGCTCGTGCTGCTGGCCGGATCGTTCGCCATGCTGGCGGTCATCAATTCTCTCGAGCGTTGGAGCCGCCGCTATGAAACCTGAACGACCGCGAGCTGCTGCGGCCGGATCCGATCGCTCCATTCGACGAGAGCCGGCATTCTTACGATGGTCGCTGATTCTTGCGGGTATCGCGGTGGTGAGCGTGCTAATCGTCGTGCCTGTCGTCAACGTCTTTTACCAAGCGTTGTCGCACGGAGTCGGCACGTATTGGCGCAACCTTGTCGGCGATCCCGATACGCGGCACGCGATTATGCTGACCCTGATCGTCGCGCCGATTTCGGTTGTGCTCAACGTCGTGTTTGGCATCGCCGCCGCCTGGGCCGTGACACGATTCCGTTTTCCCGGCCGCTCGTTCTTGGTGACCGCGATCGACTTGCCGTTCGCAATTTCGCCGGTCGTCGCGGGGCTGATGTTCGTGCTGTTGTTCGGGCTGCAAGGTTATTTTGGAACGTGGCTTCGCGGGCACGGGATCACGATCATCTTTGCGCTGCCAGGACTGATCCTGGCGACGACCTTTGTGACACTCCCGTTTGTCGCCCGCGAGTTGATCCCCGTGATGGAGGCGATCGGTCCCGACGAGGAAATGGCCGCTCTCAGTCTGGGTGCCGGTTCGTGGCAAATCTTTCGGCGGATCACCCTGCCCAATATCAAGTGGGGGCTGCTTTACGGAGTCATTCTCTGCAACGCGCGGGCGATGGGCGAGTTCGGTGCGGTGTATGTCGTTTCAGGGCATATCGCCGGCCAGACCGACACGATGCCGCTACGAGTCCAAAAGCTGTTCGACGAGTACAACAACCCCGGTTCGTTCGCCGTCGCCTCGGTGCTGACTTCACTCGCTCTCGTCACGCTCTTCGCAAAAGTTGCGCTCGAGCGAAAGACTCGCCGCGAGCTGGCCGCCGCGCTCGTGATTGAGGCACCGTACGAGCTGATCGAGATGAATGGAAAGAAACCGTGAGTATCACCGTCAAGAATGTCACCAAGAGATTCGGCAACTTCGTCGCGCTGGATCAGGTCAGCCTCGATGTGCCGGAAGGAGCCCTGCTGGCACTCCTTGGTCCGTCCGGCTCCGGCAAGACGACGTTGCTCCGTATCATTGCGGGACTTGAGGGAGCCGACACAGGGACGGTGCTCGAACACGATGAGGACGTAACGGACCGCTCGCCCCGCGTGCGGAACATCGGCTTCGTCTTTCAGCATTACGCCCTGTTCCGGCAGATGACGGTCTTCGAGAACGTTGCGTTCGGACTTCGCGTCCGCCGAGCGCCTCGGAACCGGGTTGACGCCCGCGTCCGCGAGCTGTTGCACCTCGTGCGGCTCGATGGATTCGCGGGGCGCTATCCGTCGCAGCTTTCCGGAGGACAACGGCAGCGGGTTGCGCTCGCCCGGGCCCTGGCGGTCGAGCCGCGTGTGTTGCTGCTCGACGAGCCGTTCGGCGCTCTCGACGCCAAGGTGCGGCAGGAACTGCGACAGTGGCTGCGGCGATTCCACGAGGAGATCAAGGTCACGACGATCTTCGTCACGCACGACCAGGAGGAGGCCTTCGAGCTTGCCGACCACGTGGTCGTGATGCGTGGCGGCCGCGTGGAACAAGAGGGAACGCCGCAGGAAGTTTTCGACCGGCCGGCGAACCCGTTCGTGATGGATTTTCTCGGAAACGTCAACGTGTTCCACGGTCGCGTGCAGGACGGCAAGATGCTGCTGCCCGGTTTTGAGATGGCGTATCCCGATTGTCCCGAAGGTGAGTCGCGTGCGGCGACGGCCTACGTGCGGCCCCACGAGCTCGATATCGATCGCAGGGCAAACGGTGACGCGAGCCTGCTGGCCAAGGTCTTGCAGGTCAATCCCAACGGCTCGGTCGCCAAAGTCCGCTTGGAATCGGCGAACTCGAATCTCGAATTGAATGTCGAGCTCAATCTCGACCGCTACGCGGAGCTCGCGCTTCAACCCGGCGAGCTGGTCCACGTGGCACCGCGCCGCTTCCGCGTCTTCCTTCCGGAAGACTATGCGATTTGAGCGGCCGGCAGACGCGAACGAATCGGGCCGTGCCCTGTCGCCCGGCGTGTCAGTTGTTGCCCGTTTTGACCTCGACCTGGAGTGCCCCGAGCAGCTTGGTCAGCCTGGCCTCTTTGTGATTCACGAAAAAGATGTTGTCGAGCACGATGGCCCGGCGTTCCTCGCTGGGGTGCAGCACGAGCCGCCCGGCTCCGAGCAGCATGTACTCGAACAGGTCATTAATTTCTTTGTCGATGCGCAGGTTGGGTGCGGCAAAGCGTTCCTGGTTGCTCCAGATTCCATGATGATGCAACAGCTCGTTCTGCCGCACCTCCCAATAGTCAAATCGCGCATTGATCAAGACGCCCACGTAAAGCAGGGCCAGGATCCCGGCGAAGAGAAAATAGAACGTGGGATTTGCGACCGGTTTGAGCGAGGCGAGCATGCCGTAAAACCAGGGCCACCAATCTCTGAATTCCGTAAAGAAGAACCACAGGCCGATCCCGACGGCCAGGACCCCGAACAGGATCGTGAGCGACGTCGTCCGCGGGAAGTCGAACGCAATTACGAGAAGGTTGAAACCGAAGATCAGCAAGAAGATCAGGGAAATCACGTTTTCCCCGCGTCCCGCCGGGTCCTTCGTGAAGTACGAATAGAGCCCCGCGATCAGCGCCATGAAGAACGTGGGGTACAAAAACACGATCTTCGGGTGGGGAACCAGCAGAATTCTCGTATGGATATCGGGCCCGGTCTCGGTTGACATGCTTCGCCTCCGTTGATGGTCGATGCAAATCTAGCGAGCGGTGGGCGCACTTTCCAGACACTCCGTTCTTTTCCGCACCGATCGGGCGATTTTTTGCCCTCCGGCACGGTTCGTGCGCAGGCGACGGATCATTTTCCGACGCAAAGCGTGCGGTGACGGAGAGATCAGGCGGCGGTGACCGTTTCGAGCGAGCCGTCGTCGTACGCTTCGGCCGCCCCGGCAAGACACTTGCAGCGGCGCGACAGCGGGAAGTCGTTGCGGACGCCGAGGTTCATCGACTCGTGCTGCTGGTCGACGGTCGTGGCCAGAGCCTCCAGATGGAAGGCGGGCCATTTCTGCTCGAGCTTGGAGAGCAATTCCAGACCGTGATAATGCTGGCGGAGCTGATCCGGCAGCATCGCCGACAGAGCGACGGCGGCGACCGCCGTGCGGCCCAATTGCGGATGCGCGAGGATTCGCAGGCCGCTGTGATGGTACAGAATGCAGCAGACCAGTTCGTCGGGAAGGTTCCACCGATGCGCGAGGCACGCTCCCGCCAGGGCGTGATCCCATTCGAATCGGTTGTGCTCGAACTCACACAGCGTTTCGGGGAACGTCTCCCGCTGCTGGACGAATTCGAGATACGTATCGATCAGATCGTTCGTTAACACGGGAAGCAAGTAGTCCTGCAACAAGGCCCCCGAAAAGGCGACGTCGGCGTCCGTCTGCAGCAATTGCGCGATTTCACGCGCGAAAAGTGCTTTCTGTAAACAGGCATTCCAGAACGCCTGCTGGTTGATCAGCTTGGATTTCCGAGCCCGCATGGAGGCCTGCGCACCGGTTGCCATCACGAGCATCCGCGACTGCCGGCGGCCCAAAAGCGACAGCGCCTGAAAGACCGTTTTGGCCTGCTGCCGCAGCCCCATGAACGACGAGTTGACGTACTTGAGCAACTCGAAGGTCAGCCCGGTGTCGGTTTCGATGACCTCCGCCAGGTCCTTGCTCGTCGCCGCCTCGTCGCTCGAGCGTTCCAGGAACAGCGTGACGGCGTGCGGCAAGGCGGGAAGCTGGATCGTCGGTGGCATGATCGCCATCGTGAAATTGGCCAGTCCCTCGGTCCGGATAGCAGCCCAATCCATCGCTCAGTCCTTCATCGATCCCACTGTTTCGATTCGTTCGCTCACGGTGAACCGCCGAGCTTCGACCCGGCGGACTGTGTTTTGTGTTCGGCGTACCAGCGGATTGTTCGACGCAAACCTTCCTGCGAATCGACGGAGGAGACGTAGCCGAGATCGCGCTTTGCGGCGGAGATGTCGGCCGACGAATGCTCGACGTCGCCCGCGCGGGGCGGAGCGAAAATCGGGTCGAACGGTTTTTCCAACAGGGCGCACATCTGCTTCAAAAGCTCAAGCACGCTCGTCGAATCGCCGCCGGCAACGTTGTAAACTCGGCCCGAGATTCCCTCGACCGAAGCGGCCAGGAGATTCGCATCGACGACGTTGTCGACATAGGTAAAATCGCGTGATTGCGATCCGTCGCCGAAAATCGTCGGACGGCGGCCTTCCAAAAGGGCCGTCACAAAGAGCGGGATCACGGCCGCGTAAGGTCCCTGTGGATCCTGCCGCGGGCCGAAGACATTGAAGTACCGCAGGCGGACCGTTTCCAGCGGATAACAGGCCGCGAACGCCTCGCAGTACAATTCGCCGGCGAGCTTGGCGGCCGCGTACGGCGAGAGGACTTGCGGGAGATGGCTTTCCGCCTTGGGCATCTCAGGCCGATTGCCGTAACAACTGCTCGATGCGGCGTAGACCACCCGCCGGACGCCGGCCTGCCGAGCGGCCTCCAAGAGTGTCACGGTCCCGGTGGCGTCCGCGGCGTGTGTTTCGAGCGGATCGGTCACGCTTCGCGGAACGGAGGCGAGGGCCGCGTGATGAAACACGACGTCCACGCCGCGCACTGCCTGGTCGAGCTGTTGGCGATCGGTGACGCTCCCCTCGACGAATTGGATTCGCGTCGGAGAGAGGTGGGCGAGGTTCTCGACGCGGCCGCCGCTCAGGTCGTCGAGCACGCAAACGGTCTCACCGAACTCCACCAGTTTTGTCACCAGGTGCGAGCCGATGAATCCGGCCCCGCCGGTCACCAAATACTTGGCCACGACGCGAAATCCTTTCAGGAAATGCCATTCCGAGGAAACTGTAGCACGGCCGGCCGGAAATAGAGGAATTCCTCATGCCGGGCTGTCGCTTGGCGGCCCAAACAACCGTCAAAAACGTCACGCGGGGCACTTGCCGCGCGGCGCGATCGAGCGGGTCGCTACTTCCGCAACGAAAGGATCGCCCAAATCAGCCGGTGGTCCGAGCCTTTGCCGTGGCCGACACCGCACGCGGAAACGCTCCAGTGGTCGTCGGCGAGAATATGGTCGATCCGCACCCAGGGGACGTCGTCGAACCAGTGCCTGTGGTTGGTGCACGGCGCGGTGTAACCAAAACCGAGCCCGACTGTATCAAAGGCGTTCGTGAAACCAGGCCAGGCCGCACGATAAAGGCGGCTCACGCTCGGCGTATTAAAGTCGCCGGCGATCAAGGTCGGCAACGCACGGCCCTGGTCGTCTTTGGGATCGGTCTGTGCGACGTAGTCGCGTGCGCGGAGCGCCTCCGTCAGTCGCCGTTCGGTGTAACGCTCGACAGTTCGTCGCCCGCTGCCATCGAGGACCGAGTGGAGGGTCAGTTTCAAGAATCCATACCGCGGAGTCGTCAGGTGCAGGTCGTGCAAGACGAACGGTCCCTGCGGCGCGTCGATCCGGACGGAAAGGGCGCTCGGATGGTGAGGAAACACCCCGGTCTCGCACAGGCCCACCCGATGGAGAGGATAGCGCGAACCGATCAGATATTGATCCTCCCTCAGGACCTGCCACCCCGGAAAATATCGGGGCAAAAGCGTTGTCTCTCCGATTGCCTCCTGAAAGGCGACGACGTCGGGTGACAAGCTCGTGATTTCCCGCAGAACGGATTCAAAATCTGGCTCGAAACATTGGACGTTGCAGCTCACGATGCGGATGTTTTGCTCCGGCATTTCGTTACCCGCCACGATCGACAACGGGATGCGGCCTCCCATTAACGGACCTGCCGCCAGTACCAGGCTCGCGAGGTTGATGATGATCATGCGTCGATCGGCAAAGAGCGAGACCAGCAATAGGAGGATCGGTGCCACGAGAAACGCGTGCCGCGGCAGAAACGTCAGCAGCGTACCCCACCAGGTGCGCTCCGAGACGATCCACAAGACCCCGACGGCCAACGTCACAATCACGAGGTCCAGCAGTGAGAGAATACGGACGGTCTTGACCAGCCGGCGGCCGCGCGGACGGACGGCGGGCGTCTCGTCTGGCGTTGGCTCAATCACGGCGCCGGTCCTCCGCTGACAGATCCGAACCACTACGGGTCGCAGAGGCAACCATAACTTCGACGGTCAGCCGGCGTCCATGCAGACTGCACAATCGCTTAAGAATTGAGGCCGCTTTGATGTCGATTGTGTTAAGGCGTGGCGCGCGTCGGGACTTCGCTGGCGACTGTTTTCGCGGGACGACCCAAAATCCAAGCCAAAGGACCGCCGATGGGCTCTTTCGTGTCAGCCGGCGCCTGCCAAGGGAGCCAGCGGCGGCCGTGGCGACTGTTTGCCGTCAGGTAGAACGCGGTCATTGCCAACACGTAGAACATCTCGTGAAACAACAAACAATGAAGATAGAACGGGTCGCTGGCGAGGTAGGCGTTGCTGACGAAGGCTGCGATCAAAAATGCCGGGCACAGGTGGCGAGCCACCTTGTTGATCCAGAAGAAAAACGAGATCGTCCCCCGGGGAAAATCGACAACGGGCCAGACCAGGCTCAAGCCGTGGCGGACTTCCGCGTGCACCCGGTGCAGGCTCGGCCATTTTTCGGCCGCCGGGTTCGCTTCCGTCGTTGCGACCGCCCCTTCGTCGTAAATCAGCTGGTAGCCGCGCCGGTAAACCTCCTGGGCGCTCGAGGAGCTGTCGACGGCCGCCTCTTCGTTTGCCGGAACGAACAGCTCTTTGCGAATCGCGAAAAGACCGCGGTCCACGTCGGGCAGGGCGCCCAAACGGCCCTCACACCGCTTGATCAAGTTTCCGAACTTCGAGAAACGGCGGTCGAGGAAGCGGCCACCTCCCAGATCAACGATTACGAGTCGTCCGCAGACGCCGCCGACGGCCGGTTTGCGGAAATGCCGCGCCAGCCGGCGAACCGCATCGGCCCGCATCAGGGTCCGCGCATCCGAGAAGACGATGATCTCGCCGCGGGCCTGGCGCAGGCAGGCATTGAGCACGTAGGCCTCGCTGCGGGCCGGGGATTGCACGACCTCGACCTGGCGGCGGTCGAACGATCGCGCCAAAAGTGCGGTCAGGTCACCCTCTCCGGCGCAGCCGACGACGATCTGCAAGAGTCCGCGGGGGTAATCGAGGGAGACCGCATTCTGCAGCCGCTGGACGATGAAGTGCTCGTCGCGATTCGCGGAAATGACGAGCGTGACGCTCGGCCACGACTCGGCATCGCCGAGACCGTCGCCGGCCTGATTGTCTCGGGCCCAGCGGGAGACGAACCACACAAAGAAGGGGTAGATTCCGCACGCGTAGAGCGAAACCGCGAGCGATCCCCAAAAGACGATCTCAGCCGGCGTCATCGACCGTCCACCCCCTGCACGCGAAAGCGCCTCAATTTCCGCAATGAAGAAATATAGGCCACGCGCCCGCCGGCGAGCGGCTTGGCGACCTAAATTCACGGAAAATCAGGGCTTGTCGGGCCAGGGAACCCGCTTTCCTTTCGTCCCGCGACGCCGGCCGCGTCGCGGGGACCGAGAATCGGCAAAGCCGGGAGAGTCGGCACGCTCGGGCCGGACGGCCTGACCCAGATGCTGCTTCAGCTCCAAAATCCGGTCGCGAAGCTGGGCGGCCCGCTCGAAATCGAGATCTTTGGCGGCTGCCAGCATCTCCGACTCCAACTCGTTGAGATGTTCCTGGGTGACGTATTGATCGTTCGATCGGATTCCGGCCGAATTCTGCACGATCTGCTGGGCTTCCCGCTCCTCTTCGATGCCGCGGCGGATCGCCTTGCGGATCGTTTCCGGCGTGATGCCGTGCTGGCGGTTGTATTCCAGCTGCAACTGCGCGGCGGCGGGCCGTTTCTTCGATGGCCCGCTGCATCGATCTCGGTCACCTTGTCGGCATAGAGCATGACCTTGGCATTGACGTTGCGGGCCGAGCGGCCGATCGTCTGCATCAGCGACGTCTCGCTGCGCAGAAAGCCCTCCTTGTCGGCGTCGAGAATGGCGACCAGCGACACTTCCGGCAGGTCGAGCCCCTCGCGCAGCAGGTTGACGCCGACCAAGGCGTCGAACTTCTGCTCGCGCAGCTCGCGCAGCAACTCGCACGCGCTCGAAGGCGTCGAGCTCGCTAGTGCAGCCATTTGCAGCGGACCCCCTCCTCGATCAGGTACGAACTCAAGTCCTCGGCCAGCCGCTTGGTGAGCGTGGTGACCAGCACGCGCTCGTTGACGGCGGCCCGTTTCTTGATTTCGCCCAACAGGTGCGGCACCTGGCCGCGGGCCGGCTCGACTCGGATCATCGGATCCAGCAGTCCGGTCGGGCGGATCACCTGCTCGACGACTTCGCCGCCGGTCTGTTCCAGTTCGTAATCGGCCGGCGTGGCCGAGACGAACACGGTCTGCTTTCGCCGCATGCTCCCACTCCTCGAACTTGAGCGGCCGGTTGTCGAGGGCCATCGGCAGCCGAAAGCCGTGCTCGACCAGCGTCGTCTTGCGGCTGTGGTCGCCGGCGAACATGCCGCGCACCTGCGGCATCGTGGCGTGCGATTCGTCGACGAACAGCAGAAAATCGTCGGGAAAGAAGTCGAGCAGCGTGTAGGGCGGCTCGCCCAGCCTTGCGGCCCGCGAGCGGCCGGCTGTAGTTCTCGATGCCCGGGCAAAAGCCGACTTCCCGCATCATTTCCATGTCGAAGCGCGTGCGGGCGTTCGAGCCGCTGGGCTTCGAGCAGCTTGCCCTGGCGCGCGGAATTCTTCGAGCCGCTGCGTCCAGTTCTCTGCCTGAATTTCGACGACGCGCCTCTCGATCCGCTCCTCGCGGCATGACGAAGTGCTTGGCCGGATAGATGAACAGCTCGTCGAGCTTGCGGATGACTTCGCCGCGTGAGCGGATTGATGATCGACAGGCTCTCGATCTCGTCGCCCCAAAGTTCGATGCGATAGGCGTACTCTTCGTAAGCGGGCCAGCATTCGATGCACGTCGCCGCGGACGCGGAACTTGCCGCGGGAGAATCGAGATCGTTCCGCTCGTACTGGATGTCGACCAGCTTCACCAGCAGCTCGTCGCGGTCGACGATGTCGCCGATATGCAGCGGCACCATCATCGCCTGATAGTCCTTCGGCGAGCCCAAGCCGTAAATGCAGGACACGCTGGCGACGACGATCACGTCGCGGCGGCTGACCAGGGCGCTTGTCGCCATCAGCCGCAGGCGGTCGATCTCTTCGTTGATCGACGCGTCTTTCTCGATGTAGATGTCGCGCTGCGGAATGTAGGCTTCGGGCTGATAGTAGTCGTAGTAGCTGACGAAATAAGCGACGGCGTTGTGGGGAAAGAACTCGCGGAATTCGCCGTAGAGCTGGGCCGCCAGCGTCTTGTTGTGCGACAGGACCAGCGTCGGCCGCTGCATCTGCTGCGATGACGTTGGCCATCGTGAACGTCTTGCCCGAGCCGGTGACGCCCATCAGGACCTGGTTCCGTTTGCATTCGCGAATTCCGCGGGTGAGGGCCGCGATCGCCTGCGGCTGATCGCCGGCCGGCTCGAACTGGCTCACAAGCTCGAAATTCTGCACGCGTCACCGGATTGAGGTGGTCCGGGAAAGAGATGTCACAGGGCCTGCGTGTCGCCGTCCGCCGGGCACCTCCCCTGCTCTTCCCGTCGACTGCCCAATTATAGCCACGTCGGGCAAGCCGGCATGCGGCCAGCGCGAGCAATTGTCAGGCGGCGCTCTGTGCCGGTGTCGCAGGTTTCGACCGGGTCAGCTCTTCGAGTTTCGCCAGCGTGGCCCGTTCGCCCTCGAGAAGTTCCGCGAGCAAGGCGGAGCCTTCCGCGTCGCCGGCACACTTGGGCAGGGCAAGCTCGATCTCTCTGACGACCGCCCGCTCATTCTCGACCAGATGGGCCAAAACGAAATCGAGCGAGAGAAAGTGCAGACCCGTGTAGTCGGGGAACACGCCGAAATCGATCGTCCAGCCGCGTTCATCCAAGAGCACGGCCAATCGCCGCACGCGCTCGGTCTGCGCAGGAAGGAGGGCTTCGACGGCACCCCGCAGGCCTGTCTCCCTGCTCCCCGTCCAGGGCCAGCAATCGGCGGAATACTGCAGCAGGCTCCGCCCCATCACGACCAAGACCTGATTCAGCACGTCGTTCTGCTGCATGGCTCACAATCCGTGGTGCAATTGAGCCACCGGCGTCCCCTGGATCGAGGGGAAGATGGCCGAGGCCGCCGCGCCGACCAGCCGCCAAACGGGTGTCACGCCGATGCCGGTCAGCAGGACGGGAATGCGCGATGATGATCGCGTACGCTCCGGCCGGCAACGCATCTTCCGCTCGCCGTGCCGTTTCAGGCCGCGGAGTCAGGTACATCGCCTTCAGCACGCGCACGTAATAGAACAAGCTGAAGACCGTGTTGACGCCGCCGATGACGAGCACCGCCCACATGATCTTGTTGACATAACCGGCCTGCAACAGGGACGAGAAGACGACCCACTTCGCGAAAAAACCGCCGAAGGGAGGAATGCCGACCAGGCTGACCAGGCACACAGCCAAACACAGGCAATACCGCGGCGCCTGTTGGGCCAGCCCGGCATAGTCTTCGATTTCTTCGCTGAAGATTTCGTTGCGGATCAAGGCGACGACGCCGAAAGCGCCCAGGTTCATAAAGAGATAGACGCACAAGTAATACAGCAGTCCCGCGACCGTGCGCGACACGTTGAACGGCACGTCAACGTTCGCCACGTGCGGACCGTTGAGGATCACCATCATCGCCGCGACCGCCATCAACATGTAACCGGCGTGGGCAATCGTCGAATAGGCCAAGAGCCGTTTCACGTTGTTTTGGGAATAAGCGGCCAGGTTGCCGAAAGTCGCGGTGAGCGCCGCAATCAGTCCCAACCCGATCCCCACTGCATAATTCAGGTTCGCCAGGCCGCCGACGTGATTGCCGACGATCGTATGGCAAAAGCGGATCAACAGGGCAAAGGCCGCCGCTTTCGACGCGACCGAGAGGTATCCGGCCACTTCGGCCGCGGCCCCTTCAAACGCGTCCGGGCACCAGAAATGGAACGGGACGATCGAGAGTTTGAAAAACAGCCCGACGAGAACCATCAACATGCCCAACAGAACCGTTCGCACCGTCGGGTCGCTCATCCCGTGCGTGCCGACCAGCGCGGTGATGCGAGCGGCCATCTCCGGAAAGTTGGCAGTTCCCAGGAGACCGGCCAACAGGCTGGTCCCATAAAGCAGCACGCCGGCGGCCCCCGCTCCGTAAACCACGAATTTCAGCGACGCCTCGCTCGACTGCTTGCGCCCCTTGAGGAAGCCGACCATGGCGTAGCTGGGCACGCTCGCCATCTCGACGCCCAGGAACAGGATCAGCAGATTATTCGCCTGCGCCATGAGCAGCATGCCGATCGTGGCACCGAAGAGCAGCGTATAGAAGTCGGGCCCGTCCTCGAGATCGGGGATCCCGCTGAGCGCGGTGAGAGCCGTCACCAGAATGACGAACGTAATCAGGAACAGCCGAAAGAAAACAGTGAACTGATCGTAAGCGAGCAAGCCGGTGAAGATCGGCGTGGCCGACTGGATGCCCGAGGCCAGGTCGTAGAATTCCTTCGCCGCGATGACGAGCGCGATCAATCCGCCGACCAGGCTCACGCCCACGGGCCGGATGATCGAATCGAGATTGCCCAGCCGCACGAGCAGCAGCACGACGATCGTCGCGCACAGTGTCAGCTCGGGCAAAAACAGCACGAGCGACACGTCGGTCGTGTTCTGAATCAGCCGCGTCAGCAGGATGTCGAAACTCATCGTTCAGCTTACCTGTTTCGTACTCAAGTGGATCAACCGATCTGAACTGATGGGTCCAATGTGGGATTTTATTCGCAATTCACGCAAATCGAACATCGCATTCCAGAGTGGTCACACCACTAACGCTGCAACATTGCCTGGGCCGTGCTGCCGACTGCGTGCACCGCGTGTTGATACCCGGCATCGAGGGACGTGACCAGGTGGTCCATCGATCCGTGCATCACGTTGAGCATGAAGTCGGGATACACGCCCAGCAGGATGGCGAAGGCCAAGAGCGTGAAGGCGACCGCCGTTTCGCGGCCGTTCATCGGCGTGATCGCCTCGGGATGAGGACCACGATATTCGGCCCCCAGAAAGACGCGTTGGATCGCCCACAGAATGTAGCCCGCCGTCAGGATCACGCCCGAGGCGGCGATAATCGCCAACAGCGGCGAGAAGTTCCACGTGCTCAGCACGACGAAGATTTCGCCGATGAAACCGCACATTCCGGGCAGCCCCAAAGCGGCGAAAAAGATGCCGACGGCCAGACCGCTATAGAGCGGCATCAGTCCCATCAAGCCGCCGAACTGGTTCAAATCGCGGTGGTGCACCCGGTCGTACATCACGCCCACCATAAAGAACATGCCAGCCGACGAAATGCCGTGGGCCAGCATCTGGAACATGGCCCCGTTCATCCCCATCAGCCAATAGTTCTTGCCGATCGCCGCGCCGCTCGTTTCGCTGATCTTCCAGACGGCGATCCCCAGGATCACGTATCCCATGTGGCTCACCGAGCTGTAGGCGACCAGCCGCTTGAAATCGGTCTGCGCCATGGCGGCAAACGCCCCGTAAATGATGCTCACGGTGCCGATGATCGCGAGGGCATAAGCGGCGTACTGGGCTCCGTAGGGGCAGATCGGGAAGGCGATCCGCAGGATGCCGTATCCGCCCATCTTCAACAGAATGCCGGCCAGGATCATGCTGATCGGCGTTGGCGCCTCGACGTGCGCGTCGGGGAGCCAGGTGTGGAAGGGAATGGTCGGCACCTTGATGGCGAAACCGATGAAGAGCAGAATGAAGGCCGTGATCTGCAGGGCCGGGCTGAACTGCACGCCCTTCACCAGCCCCTGCCCGATCCGCGACAGCTCGAGGATGTCGAACGTGCTGGCGGCACCCACCTGCGGGTTGGCGCTGCCGAAGTAGAACATCAGGATGGCGATCAGCATCAACACGCCGCCGGCCAGCGTATACAGAAAGAACTTGATCGCGGCGTATTCCTTTCGCGGTCCCCCCCAAACGCCGATCAAGAAATACATCGGCAAGAGCATCACTTCCCAGAAGACGTAGAACAGGAAGAAGTCGAGCGCCAAAAAGACGCCGAGCATCCCCGTCTCGAGGATCAGGAATAGGACGAGGTAACCCTTCACCTGCTTATTGACGCTCCACGAGGCGAGCATCGACAGCATGGTGATGAAACTGGTCAACAGGACCAGAGGCAGGCTGATCCCGTCGTAGCCGAGCTGATAGTTGATGTTCCAGTTGGCGATCCACGGGATCTTGATGCCGCCCGCCGGCAACATCCCGGCCGTGGCCGGAGCGGCCAGAAAATCGCGGAACGCGAACAGCGTCAGAATGAACGTGGCCACGGTGATCGCCAATGCGAAGTACCGCATTGGCTCCACGTCTTTCTTGTTGAACATCAGCGCCAGGATCAGCGCGCCGGCCGTCGGCAGGAAAATGATCAGCGTAAGCAACATGGCGGAATTCATGGTCGATCCGAATTCGCTACTGCGGGAAGAACATCAATAACAGCATGAAGATCGCCACCACGGCGATGGCGATGAACATCACGTATTGCCGAAGGTTGCCGGTCTGGATCACGCGGAGCGAACGGCCGATCGCGAAAATCCCGTCCCCCACCACGTTCACCAGTCCGTCGATCACTCCCTCGTCAAAACGCCGATCGAGCCGCGAGACGTCGAGTGTGAGATTCGTGAGTCCGTGCAGGAAACCGTCGATCACCACGCGGTCGAAGGCGGCAAACCACCGCGACACGATCAGCGTCGGCCGCACGAACATGGCTTCATATAAGTTGTCGAACTCCCATTTCTCGACGAGAAAGCCGTGCAGACCGCGGAGCTGCCGGGCGATATCCGCCGGATTCACCACCCGCAGTCCGTACAGCAGGAAGGCGAGAATCAGTCCGGCAAATGCCGCCAACAGCGCCAGCGTCCCCGCGTCGGCGTGGACCGCGTGCACCTCGTGATGGGCGGGAAGCGCGATCGCCCCCACCCTCAGCCCCGCCGCCACTCCCGCCGGCTCGCTGTGCGTCAGCAGCTTGTACAGCGGTCCCTCTTCCCCGCCGATCGCCACGAAGATGGCGAAGAAAGACAAAACGATCAGCGGTGCCGTCATCACGGCCGGCGATTCCTGGGCGTGCTCGTACATGTGGTGATCGCGCGGCTGGCCGGCAAAGGTGAAGAACCACAGCCGGAACATATAAAACGCCGTGATCCCCGCCGTCACCAGCGGCACGAAAAAGAGCAGAAAGTGGACCGGATTGATCTGCTTGAACGCCAGCGCCGTGGCGACGATCGCGTCCTTCGAGTGATAACCGGAAAAAGCGACTTTATAGCCGGCAATCGACAGGCCGGGGACCGCCAGGCCGGAAATCGCGATCACTCCCACGAGCATCGTGATCGCGGTGATCGGCATCTTCTTGGCGAGGCCCCCCATCCGCGACATGTCCTGCTCGTGATGGCAGCCCATGATCACGCTCCCCGAAGAGAGGAACATGAGTGACTTGAAGAAGGCGTGCGTCACCAGATGGAACAATCCCGCGCCCCAGCCCGCCACGCCGATGGCGAGCATCATGTAGCCGAGCTGGCTGATCGTCGAATAGGCGAGCACCCGCTTGATGTCGGTCGCCACGACGGCAATCGTCGCCGCGACAAACAGCGTGATGCAGCCGACGTACGCGATCGTCAACAGGACTTCGGGCGTGAACATCGGATAGAACCGCCCGGCCAGATACACGCCGGCGGCCACCATCGTGGCGGAGTGCACGAGTGCCGAAACGGGCGTCGGACCCTCCATCGCGTCGGGAAGCCAGGTCTGCAGCGGGAACTGCGCGCTTTTGCCGACGCAGCCCGCGAAAATTCCCAATCCGGCCGCCACCAATAGCATGTACGGGATCTGCGTGTGCTGGCCCGTCGGGTCGTGCAGGCGCACCATCTGGTCGGCCGCGTTGACGTCGATCGCTCCCTTCGAGTCACGGAGCATCTCGAACAGGCCGGGCCGCGTTTGGCCGCTCACGTCGTGTTCCGTGAAGTGGAACGTGCCGAACGACGTCCACAGGATCATCAGTCCGATCAAAAAGCCGAAGTCACCGACGCGGTTCATGATGAACGCCTTGTTGGCGGCGGTGCTCGCCGAACGGCGTTCGACATAGAAACCGATGAGCAGGTAGCTGCAGATGCCGACCAGCTCCCAGAAGATGAAGACCTGGAAGATGTTGCCGGCCAGCACCAGGCCCAGCATCGAGAAGCAGAACAGCGACATGTACGAGAAGAAGCGGTAGTACCGCCCCGGCCGGTGGAAGTGGCCGCCGCCGGCCGTGTGGACCTCGTGATCGACGTGGTCCTCGGTCAACTCGTCGCTCATGTAGCCCATGGCGAAGACGTGGATGCACGTGGCGATCAACGTCACCATCATGAACATCACGAGCGTCAGGCTGTCGATGTAATAGTCGAGCGACAGCACGAGATCGCCGAACTGGGCCAGCGTGTAGATCCGGCCCGAAAAACGGGTCCGCACTTCGTCGTGCGCCGGTCCGTGCGTGGGAGCGGCCGCCGAGGCTTCGTGCTCTTTGTTCGCAATCTTGGCCAGCTCTGTCGAGGGAGCATGGGCGGCCGGTTCCTCGGCATGGGCCAGCGCCTTCCAGCCGCTGGCACTTCCCCACACGCAGAAGGCCGACACGCTCAGGCAGAAACCGATGAAAATGCACGCGACGGCGAGGTACGCGGCCGCCTTGCTGCGGCGGCCCGACCAATACCCGCCGAAGACCTCGATCGCGAAGCCGGCCAGCGGCAACAGCCACGCGCACGTCAGCAGGATCTTCAGCGTCTGCCCGGTGGCCTGGTAAAGTTCGGTACTCATCGTGAGTGTTTTTTACCCCTGCAGCTCGTCGCCCTTGTCGACGTCGATCGTCAGGTGGTTGTTGTAGAAGTTGAGCACGATCGCCAGCGCGATGGCCGCCTCGGCAGCGGCCAGCACGATTACGAACAAGGCGATCACCTGCCCGTCGATTCCCAGAGGCGTATACCGCGAAAAGGCGACGAAGTTGATGTTCGCGCCGTTGAGCACCAGCTCGACCCCCATCAAGACGCCGATGCCGTTCCGCTTCGTCGCCATGCAGACGACGCCGCAGACGAACAACACGCCCGCGACGAGCAGAAACCAGGAAAGGGGAAGAGTATCCATAAACGGCGGTCAGCTTTTCTCAATCCGGATGATCGGTCGATCGTCGTTCCTAGTGATGGGCCGAGGCCCCGACTCCCACTTTTGGCTCGATCTCGGCGTGGCTGGTTCCGCTCGACGATCCGTTTCCGCCCCGCTCGAGCGTTGTCATGCTCGCCGCACGGCGGCCCGGCGTGTCGACGCGCCGCTTGGCCCGCGCGAGGTACGCCGCCCCGATTAACACGACGAGCAAATGGATGGAGACAATTTCAAACGGCAACAGGTACCCGGCGCTGAGTTTGAGGCGGTTGGAGCCGACGTCCTCGAGGCTCGCGCCGACCAATTTCATGCCGATCGGGCGGGCCGTGTTTCCTTCGTCGGCGGGGTTATAGCCGCGACCGCTGCGGACGGCCGGCGACCCGGCGGTCTGCGCGAGCCGCGACCAGTCGGCAATGTAGACGGTCGAATAGATCATCGAGAGCAACAGGATGCCCACGCCGCCGGCCACGACCAGTTCGCCGGGCGAGGTGCGGATCCGCAGGAACGGCCCGCTGGCCGTGAGCATCACGCCGAAAATCAACAGGACCACCGTCCCGCCGACATAGACCAACAGTTGCGTCGCTCCGACGAAGTCGGCCCGCAGCAGAAAGAAAAGTCCCGACGTCGAACCGAGCGACACGATCAGCCAGAAGGCCATCCGCGCCACGTTTTGGCTGAACACGACGGCGAGCGCCCCGCCACACGTGGCGATGGCAAAGATCAGAAATAGTATCTCCGCCGCAGTCATGGCCGGGCGTCCTTCGCGACACTGTTCGCAATCGCCAGCGAGGGGCGATCGTTGCCGGGGGCGTGCTTGATCGACGACCTCGCTTGTCGCTCAATCGTCGGCCGCTCGGTCGAGGTACTCGAGGATCGACTCTTGCTCCCTTTCGCGGGAACCGTCGCGCTTGCCGTGCGGACGGGAAGCCGATCGCCCAACGCGTGGCCCGGCAGCCAGTCCGTATGTCCCCCCGTCATCGAGGCCAGCGCCAGAGGCCAGATGGCGGCCCCCAGGAAGAGGAAACAGCTAATCGGCACGAGGTATTTGAGGCAGGTCGTCATCACCTGGTCGATCCGCAGGCGAGGCAACGTCCAGCGGAGCCACATCTGCACGAAGACCAGGGCGCTCGCCTTTGTCGACAAGACCAAGAGGCCAAACACGTTCGCCAGGTAGCGGAACCCGTTGAAATCATTGCCGCCGTGGGCGCGGACGTTCGCAAACCAGTGATCGTCGAAACTCAGACCCGTGTGCCAGGCGCCCAAAAACAGGATGGCGGCCACCATGCTCACCACGAACATGCTGGCGTACTCGGCCAGGAAGAAGAACGACCACCGCATGCCGCTATATTCGGTGTGAAAGCCGCCGACGAGCTCGCTCTCGGCCTCGGCCAGGTCGAACGGAGCCCGCTTGCAGCTCGCGGTCGCCACCGTGAAATACATGAAGTAGGCCAGGAACGTGAACGGGTCGTGAAACACGAGCCAGTTACCGAACCAGCCCCGCTGCATCTCGCCGATCTCGTCGAAATTCAGCGTGCCCACGGCGATGATCGGGATCAGGGCGCAGATCGCCAGCGGGATTTCGTAGCTCACCATCTGGGCGGCTTCCCGCATGCCGCCGAAGAGGGACCACTTCGAGCCGCTCGAATAACCGGCCAGGATGATCCCGAAGACCTCGAGCGATAAAAAGGCCAACAGCAGAAACAATCCGACGTCGGCCGCCACCGGCACCCAACCGTCGCTGAAAGGAATCAGGATGAAGGCGGAGAACGACGCCACGCAGACCATGAAGGGGGCCAGCCGAAAGAGCATCGCGTCGGCGTCTTTCGGAACGAGGTCCTCTTTCTGCACGAGCTTCACGCCGTCGGCCAGGCTTTGCAGCCAGCCGTACCGCCCGCCGACGCGCGTTGGACCGAGTCGGTCCTGAATGCGCCCGGAGACTTTGCGTTCCAACCAGATAAAGATGAACGCGGAGAGACCGAAGACGTTGAATAAGAGGATGGCGTGAATCAGCGCCGCCAGGCCGAAGGCGGCCGACTCGCTCAACGGGCCTACAAAAGGGATGCGCAGGCCGACGAGCCAGCCTCCGATCGTGTCGGCGGCAAGCAACATTGTCATCGAAGTCGACCTATTGCACTGTCCAACGGTAATCGGCCCAACGGTAATTGGCGCCCCGACTGCGAGTTTCGCGAGCAAAATGCCGCAACCTCGCCAGCCCGTTCCAAGTGGTCACGCCGCTCTTGTCCGCATCGTGATCGCCAGAGCGGCGTCAGCAATGTCCGTGACCCGAATCTCCCTGCGCCCGGCGGCGCTTCGGGCGGCCACATCCCCGCAGGAAAGCGTGAACTATGACAGATGGTTTCCGCGGATTCAAGCGACTGGAAAGCCATTTCTCGATCGCGAAAAAGCACGACTCGCACGCCCGTCGCTCAGGCCGCCCGGCTTACGCAAGATCCCTCAAACACAAGCGTTTTCCCCTGATTTCGAGAGCGTGAGACGGCCGTACCAGCGCCCGCCGCGACTCAATTCGCGCTCCCGTTCTCAGAAATGGCAATGTTTTCGGTCTGCACTTTGCCAGGAGTGAGAGTGAGCGTGCGTTTGGCCAAGACCTCTCGCCGACCGGCCTGATCCCGTCCCTTTCAGCCTTCTCGATGCGGCCGCACCGGGCGGCTCGTAACGGATGAGACTGCGGTCTCCTCAGCCGACGCGGGCTCTGGCTCCACTATGCCAAACATTTGACAGTCGAAGAAGATCAATTTACTACGTTTGTGGTCAATCTAAAAAAAATTCGGACACGGGGGGAGTTAATTATTGAAAAATGGCAAGCTGGCAGCTGGCCCCACGTCAACGCATCAAGAGCGGACGAGCACGGAGACGAAATCGGAGACGCTTTGCGACGTGTGGGCGATCACACGTTCCGCCAAATCCAAGCCGACATGATCCGGCTTGCGCTCAATCAAAAACCGTAGATCACTTCAACCGCTTGATGATGCCGAGCACGTGTCGGGCCGAATACCAAATTTCGGTGAAGGGGCTGGTGGCGAGCGTTACGGCGTGCTTGGACCTGAATTCTTCCAGCCATCCGTCTGCATCCGGGATCACCCCGTCCAGCACAAAACCAAATCTGTCTTGCCGCCAGTCTTGTTCGGTTTGGATTTGATGGCTTTGGCCATAATCTTCAACGAAGCTTCGCCGCTCATCGTCTCCGCATGTCTCCCTTCAATGGCGAGCTTTTCGCCGATTTCATTCCGGCCGTCTGACCGCGTTACTTGGCAACCGATTCTCCGACTGCTCCCATCCGTCAACCACACATCCACCGGATCGTCCTGATTGGGCTCCGATTCCACGCCGTCGAAACTTTGCTTGTTCTTCGTTGTACCTTACTCGAATTCGATCCACGGCCTTTCGTTCGTCATCTTCCTTGTCGCTTTTGAACGGTCCTAGACTTACGAGTGAACGGCTGACCGTGCTTCCGCCGTCGCTCCGCAGAATCCGACGATGCGTTCGCACGCCGTCGGCCGCCGTCCCCCCAAATTCCCGTTGCGGCTGTCCATCCACCATTTCAGCCGATTTCACCTGGATGTTGACTTGATTGCCGGTAAAGTGCAGTTCAATCATCCCTTTCGAGCAATTCGGGACCGGGCATTTCCAATTTCCTTCCCGAATCTGGACGAAATCAACGTTGTGATCAGGGCATGTGTACTGGGCCACGTTGAACCTCACGGATCGTCCGCGCCGCCCGCAATCCGGCGCATCACGGATGAGATGCGCAGTCTCCTCACCAACGGGCGTCTGGCTCCATTATGCCAAATAGTTGCCAAGCGAAGAAGATCAGTTTACGACAATTGTGTCGTCGCAGAATCGTCGCGGCGAAGTCTCGAATCGTGGCGGGTCGCGGCCAAATCGTGGGGTATGCTGCCAGCGTGCCCATCTTTTCGGGAGCAAACAGATAAGACGGGCACGCTAGCAGCGTACCCCACGATTAGGTGTACCGCCCGGCGAAGCCGTCGACGTTGAGGCCGACTTTGCCGGGAAGGTGCTTGCGGGCGACCGCGGCCATGCGGTCGCGGTAGGAGAGGTCGAGAGCCGTGGGGTCGATTTGGGCAATCGCCGCAGGCAGCGGCGTGCGGGCCGTGCGCGATCCATCGGCAGAGCCGTCGCCGCCGATGTAGTGATCGAGCACGACCGCGTTGGCCGCTTCGGCGATGCGGGCGAAAAATCCGTCGGGATTCGCGATTGGTAACAGCGGGGCGACGGTGACGACCGTCCACAGGCCGGCTTCTTTGAGGTCGGCGCACGCGGCGAGCCGTTTCTCGACGGGGCTGGCGTGCGGTGGCAGGCCGTCGATCCGCTCGCGGTCGGTTTCGATCGAGACGTGGACGCGCAGGTCGCAGCGTTGGGAGAGCTCGCAGAGGACGTCGACGTCTTTCGCGACGAGGTGCGTGTGCGTTTGCAGGATCAGGCGGTCGGGGGGACGGCGGCACATCGCTTCCAGGACCGACCGCGTGATGCGGAAGCGGCGTTCCTGCGGGACGAAGGGATCGGTCGAGCTGGAGCAGAAAATCGAAAAGAGGCCGTCGCGTCCGCTGGGGGATTTCTCCTGCTGTCGGGCCCAGCGGGCCTCGGCCTCGTAATTGTCCAGGTACGACTCCGCCGCGTTCGTGCGGGCCTCGAGAAAGCTGCCCCAGGGACGGCCGCGGAGCAGGTGGCCGTTGTGCCGCACGTAGCATCCCACGCCGCACAGCGAGTTTCCGAACGCGCAGCCACAATACGGCTGCAGCGAGTGGGAAGTGACCGTCCGGAGAAACCCGCTGGTGCGCGTGAGGATGTTTCGGATTGTCGTTTGGGTGACGGTCAGCACCTTGTCCTTCCCCGACCGGTCACCTACAGTGACTTTAGGAGATCCCTCCACGCCGGCAGTTTGATCCAGAGGCGGCAGCAGCTCTCTCGACGAAAAGATCCGCCGCGAGGACTTTTCTCTCAACAAGGAATTGTATGCCGCGCGTCAAGTTGCGTGGATAGGCGAAACTCCCACCGGCTCACTTTTTCCCCGAGGCGGCCCGGCCGAATTGCTTCCGAATTTTCTGTGGTGACGGGCCCTTTTTTTAAGCCGCAGAAAAACCAGAAAAATCCCCGACCGCAGAAAAATCGACGGTCGACCTAAGAACTCTGGGGCCTTGACTTAAGAGCGAGAAGACCGTCGGATGGCGTTTTTCAGGCGGATGCTGGAGTGGTATCTCGGCCTTCCCGGAGCGCAGGCGGGGCAACGCACCGATTGGCGGTTTGAGTTCCCCGCGGCCGGGGCAAGTTGGCTGTCCGGCGCGACGGCGGTTTTGGGAGTCGCAGCGGCCGTCTATTTAATTGCCATTTATTGGCGTGACGCGGCCAGCGTGTCGCGGCGGATGCGGTTCCTGCTGACCGCCCTCCGGCTGGCGGTCGTCGCGTTGGCCCTGTTGTGCCTGTTGCAGATGACGTTGTCGGTGGGGCGGATCGGTTTGCCGAGCATCGCCCTGTTGATCGACAACTCGCCTAGCATGGGACTCGACGACCGCTACCCCGATGACCAGACCAACGAGCTGGCCGATCGGCTGGTTCGCGAGGCGGGGGTGACGGCCAAGACCCGGCTCAGCCTGGCCCAGGCGATTCTCACGCGGAACGACAGCCAGTTCTTGCGGCAGCTGTTGAAGAATCACACGCTGCGGCTGTACCGCTTTTCGGACACGGCCGTCCGCGTGGCACCCCGCGATTTCACGAGCCCCGACGAAATCCCGGAGTTGACGCGAAAAATTCGCGAGCTCAAGCCCGAGGGGAATCAGACCCGCCCCGGTCCGGCGGTCCGCAAGGTGCTGGACGATTTTCGCGGCAGCCCGCCGGCGGCGATCGTCCTGTTTTCCGACGGCGTGGCCAGCACGGGAGATGCGGATCGGCTGTCGCTCGCCGCGACGGCCGCTGCCGCGAACTTCGTCCCCATCGACGCGGTCGGCTTGGGGAGCGAGCAGCCGACGCGGGACATCCAGTTGTACGACGTGACGGCCGAGGATCTCGCCTTTGTCGGTGATCCGTACGCCGTCACGGGCAAGATCAAGGCGGATGGTTTCGCGGGTCGATCGGTCCCTGTGCGGCTAACCGAACGCGACACGGGCCGCATCTTGGCGGAGACGACCGTCAACCTGGGGGCGGGGACCGCACCGGTTCCGTTCGACCTGTCGTACGTGCCGAGCGTTGCAGGCGAGATCGACCTGGCGATCGAGGTCCCCCCCTTGCCCGAGGAACTCAACCACGAGAACAATCGCGAGACGCGCCACCTCAGCGTGCGGAAGGAAAAAATTCGCGTGCTTTTGGCCGACTCGTCCCCGCGGTGGGAATTCCGGTATCTCAAGACGCTGTTTGAACGCGATCCGACGGTGAGTCTCAAAAGCGTGTTGCAGGAGGCCGACATCGAGTACGCGGCCGAGGACAAGACGGCACTCGCCCATTTTCCGCTCAATCGCGAAGAGCTGTTTGCCTACGACGTGCTGATTCTGGGCGATCTCAACCCGGCCCTGTTGGGAACTTCGACGATGGAGCTGATCCGGTCGTTCGTCCGGGACTCCGGGGGCGGCGTGCTGATGATTGCCGGCACGGGTTTTAATCCGCTTGCCTATCGCGGGACGCCGCTGGAATCGCTGGTGCCTCTCGATCTGGCGGACGTGCAGACTTTGCCCGAGCAAACAGTGGCGGAACAGGGGTTTCGGCCCGACCTCACGATTGACGGATTGCGCGGCACGGGAATTTTTCGCATGGCGGACACCGAGTCGGAGACTCTCGAAATCTGGAGCCGGCTCCCCGAGCTGCATTGGATCTTCGGGAACGCGCCCCCCAAGCCCGGCACGCGGGTGTTTGCGGCGTGGCACCGCGGCGGCTCGCCGTCGGGCGACGTCCCCATTGTGGCGATGGAATCAGTTGGGGCGGGCAAGGTCTTGTTCCACGCGACCGACGAATTCTGGCGGTGGCGGTTCCGGGCGGGCGACCACTATTTCGGTCCTTTTTGGAGCCGGGCGGTGCGCTATTTAAGCCGCTCGCGCCTGCTGGGCCGGGACCGATCGGCGGAGCTGACCTCGAATCGACTTGTTTATTCTCAGGGCGAGTCGCCCATGCTTCGCGTCCGCTTTTTTGACGAACGTTTTGTTCCGGCAGCCACCGGCACGGTCACCGTTACCCTCGAAAGACGCAATGGAGAGCGGCGGACGGTTGCGCTGGCGAAAGCCGCCGGCCAGGCGACGGTGTTCGAAGGGCAGGCGGCTGCGCTGCCTTTGGGGACTTTTCACGCGTGGGTGACGACTCCCTCGTTTCGCGAAGCACCGCCTGCGGCCGATTTCCGCGTCGAAGGCTCGTCCGAGGAGCTGATCAAACGCAATCTCGATCGCCGCGAGTTGGAACAGGCGGCCGCGATCAGCCGGGGCGTCTTTTGCACCTTGGACGATGCGGTTGATCTGCCCCGCCGGATTCCGCCGGGGCATCCGGTTCCGCTCAGTTCCCGTGAGCGGATTCCCCTCTGGAACCGCTGGGAAGTGCTGCTGCTTTTTTCCGCATTGCTGGCCGGGGAATGGGTTTTGCGGAAGCGCGCGACTGATATGATTTTGCCGGAGAAAGACCGTATGCCGACCTCGCCGGCGCTCGTTCAACGGATTCATGTCGTCCGCACGCGAGCGCGGCTGGCGATGGCGGCGCGGGGCGTCGCCTGGCTCCTGGCGTTGGTGGGCGGCATGCTCGTCTTCGCGGGGTTTGCCGATCGGGCGATTCATATCGATCACCCGTCCGCGCGATTGGCGATCCTGGCGGCGATCCTCGCGGCCAGTGCTGTGGCCGCGTGGCAGCTCGTGTTGGCTCCGTTGATTCTGCCCCTCTCGAACCTGGCTCTCGCACTCAAGATCGAGGAGCGCTTCCCCGGTTTCGAGGAGCGGCTGGCCAGCTCCCTCGAGTTTCTGGAACGGGAACGCGACGCGGACGTGGGCTCGCCGGCCATGCAGGACCGCGTGATTGCCGAAACGCTCGCGCGGGCCGAGCGGATGGACTTTCGCGACGTCGTCCGTTTTTCACCCGTGGTTCCGGGCGCCGTGGCGGCCGCGTGCATCGCACTTGTGGCGGCGGGACTGGCCAGTTACGCACCCGGCGACGCGGTGATTGCCGCGCGTCGGCTGTTCTTGCCCTACTCGGCCCCGGCGTGGCCGCGAACGACGAACTTGCGATTACTGACGGTCGATTTTCGGCCGATCGAGGCGAACTCCGACTCGCCGCTCAAAGTTGTCCGCGGTCGGAAATTGGAGCTGTTGGTGGAAGATCGGCACGGCCGCCTGCCGGACGACGTGACGCTCGAATATCGACTCCCGGACGAGCCGGCCGTCCTTGAATCGCTGCGGCATGCGTCGCTTCGCGATCGCACGGGGAATCTCCACGACGTGTGCCTCGTGAGCCTGCCGGCCGAGCGCGGTCCGGTGCGATTTCGCGCCCTCGGCGGCGACGATGAAACGATGCCTGAGTTCGAGATGCAAGTCGTCTTGCCGCCGCTTTTGGACAGCCTCAAAGTGACGGTCACGCCGCCCAAGTACACGAACCGTCCGGCGGTGGCTCTTCCTCCCGGAGAAGGACGGATTCGCGGAGTGGTGGGGACGCAAGTCGCGTTTGAGGCCCGTTCCAGCAAGCCGCTCGAATCCGTTCACGTCTCGATTAAAGGGAAGAACGCGGGGACGGCGACCGTTCTGCCCGATCGACAGGTTTTTCGCGGGAATTTCGCACTCGCCGAGCCGGGTGCCTACGCCTACGTCTTTCGGCTGAAGGATGCCGAGGGGATCGAGAACGTCGATCCTCCGCGGAATGAAATCGAAGCGTCCGCCGACCTCGTCCCGGACGTGACGATCGACGTGCCGAACGCCGACGCGACGGTCACGGCCGACGCCCAGATCCCGCTTACGGTGAGTGCCAAGGATGACTGGGGTTTGCGGGAAATGCGGTTGCGGTTTCATGTGGGCGAGAATGCGGACGCCCACGCGTCGAGTCTGACTTTGGCGAGCGAACTTCCGCGCGAGGAACACCATCGCGTCTCCATCGTGTGGCCCCTCTCCGGTTTGGCCGTGAGCGAAGGCATGCGGATCGTGTTTCACGCGGAGGCGACTGACTGGTTCGATCTCGGCCCGCAGCACGTCGGCAAAAGCCCGCAGCGGATCCTGACGGTAATTTCTGCGAAGCAAAAGGAGGCCGAAATTGTCTCCCGACAGGGCGACCTCTTGCGACTTTTGGAGCGGGCTGAGCAGGCGCAACACCAGACGCACGACCAGACGGCCGATCTCGACGTGCAGCTCGAAAAAGCCGGTCGGTTGAAGCCGAGCGACCGAGACGTGTTGAAGCGCGTTCAGGCCGATCAACGCCGGGTGAACGACGTTTTGGCCAGCCCGGCCGACGGGGCGGCCTCCGCCGTTCGCGGCCTGCTCGAAGAGATGCGACAAAACCACATCGCCAGCCCCGAAACGCGGCAACGGCTCGAACGATTCGACCGCGAACTGGCCGAGTTGGGCCGTTCGCACCTGGCCGCTGTCGACAACCATCTGACCCGCGCGGCGAAAATGGCCGAGCTGCCCAATCCGACTCAGGACAAGGCCACACGCGAAGAACAGTCGAAGGCCCTCAAAGGAGCACGCCACGAGCAGGAGATTGTGCTCGAATCGTTGCGGTCGATGCTCGGCAACCTGGCCCAGTGGCGGGATTGGCAGGAGGTTCACGAGGCGCTCCGCGAACTGGTGGAAGGCCAGGAGAAGCTGAACGGCGAAACGGGCGACCTGTCCCGCACGACATTGGCCAAGCCCCTTTCCGAACTGGGCAAGCAGGAGCAGGCCGATCTGGCCCGTCTGGCCGAGCGGCAGACGCAACTTGGTGAGCAAGTCGATCGGATCGGGCAGCGGTTGCGCGAAGCGGCCGAGGCACTGAAATCATCGAATCGCGAGGCAGCCCAGGAGGCGGCGTCGACTCTCAAATCGCTCGAAAAAACCGACCCGCAAGCGCGAATGCGCGAGATCGGCGGCCAGTTGTCTCAAAACAACATCGGACAGGCGATGGCCCGGCAGCATCAATTGCTCGACGAGCTCCGCAAGCTCGACCGCACCTTCTCGCAACGGCCCGAGACCGATTTAAAGTCGCTCGTCGGCCGCTTGGGCGACGCGGGACAACGCATCGAATCGCTCCGCAAAGATCAGGAGGAACTCCGCAAGCGGACCGAGCAGCTTTCCAAGAAAAAGGACGCCAGGAGCAACGATCCGCAGCTCCAGACGCTGCGAAAAGAACAGAACCGGCTCCAAGAGGCCGCCGACGAGACGGCCCGCGAACTCCGCCGCCTGGGAGCCGAAACGCCGAGCGAAAACATGTCGCGGGCCGGTTCGCACATGTCACAGGCTCAGGAGGATCTCGAACAGGGGCGTTCCTCCTCGGCCGGCGGCCAGCAGAAGGACGCCGTCAAGGAGCTCGACCGTGCGAGGGCCGCGCTCGGACAATCGCTGCGGCAGGCTTCACAGAAACTGGCTCAACAGGGTCTCGTCCGCGTGGCCGACCAGTTGGAAGGCCTGGCCGCGCGGCAAAAAGCGACGCTCGACGAAACGAAGCGTCTCGACACGGAGCGCACGCAAGCCGGCCGTTTGACGCGCGGGCAACTCCGCAGCCTGCAAACTGTCGCGGGGACGCAGCATCAACTGCATGACGAAACGGCCCGTCTCGCCGAAGGTCTGCCAAACGCCGAAGTCTATGTGTGGGTGCTCGGTGCCACGGCGGCCCGCATGCAGGAGGCGGCCGAGCGGCTCGGAAATCAACTCACCGATGCGAAGACGCTGCTTTTGGAAAACGAGGCGTGGAGCCGGCTCCGCGATGTCGTGCAGACGCTCAAAACGGATCTGGCGCAGGAAAACCCGGCGGCGAACGAGGAGAAAGAGCAATCGAATGAGAATGCGACGGCCAACGGCAGCGAAGAGATTCCGGTCATCGCGCAGCTCAAGCTTCTAAAGACGATCGAACAGGACCTGCTGCGGCGGACAACGGAACTCGATCGGCAGCGACAGGAGAAACATGACAGCTCCGCGAAGGAGGGCGGCGACCTTGATCGGGTGGCCGCCGAACAGGCCGAGTTGGCGACATTGATTCGCAAGATGGTCTCACGACAAAGCGGCGCAACCGATCCCGGCAAAAAGACGCCGCCGCCGAAGGGGCGTTGAGATGCGAGACCACCAGACAACCTTCGTGGCAGGCAGCGGGGCACCAGGCTTGTTGCCGAAGTGCCGCGAAACAGTTTGCCGGTGCGTCGTGATCGGCGCGGCAATTGCTTGCGGTTTGGCCGCCGGCGAGGCCGTGGCCGCCGTGACGGCCCAACCGCCCGCCGCGCGGCAGGAAAGAGACGCGAATATCGGGCCTGTCAAAGCGATTGTTGACGGGATGCAAAACGCCGGAGTTCGACTGAAACAGGGGGATACGGGGTCAGGGACGCGAACCATTCAAGAAAAGGTCGTCAACGATTTGCAAAAGCTGATCGACGAGGCCAAATCGAAGTCACGCCGCCGCCAACAGCAGAAATCGGAATCGAACCAGAACAAAAGTTCGCAGAATCGATCCGAGTCCCAGCAGAAGTCGGGATCGGACGCCGCCTCGGGCGTCCAGCCAGCAAGCGGCCAGCCGGGGCGCAGATCAGGGATGGGAAAGCCCTCGGTCTCCGAAAAAAGACCGCCCGGGCTGCCGCAGCGGCCGCTGCTTCGCGAGGTCTGGGGCCATCTTCCGCCCGCGTTGCGGGAGCGCGTGCCGTCCGATTTTCACGAGACGATCCTGCCCGCCTACGATGACCTGGTGCGCCGCTATTTCGAGGCGCTTCTCGATAGCTCCGCGGAGCGCAGCTCCAATTCGAGCGCGCCGCCCCAGCGTCACCAGCCCAGTGACATGTTGGTCTCGATCGCCCGCTGCGCCTCATGCAAGTCGGCGCCCGTGTCGAGCATGTAGAGCCGGATCGCGTGCACCTTGTCTCCTTTGGCACGGGCCAGGCAGTCGCGGGCCGCGTCGTTGGGCTCGCTGGTCCCTTTCACGCCGAGCATGCCTTTGGAGATGACCCAGATATCTCGAGGTCGCTTCGTCAATCGGACCACATCTTCGTGCGGATAATGCTGCGCTGCGATTTGCCGTGCCTGGTCAGTCGAGTCCGCCCAACCGATCATAATGTGCTGGGTCGTTTCGATCTCATACAGCGCCATAGCGACGTCCCTCTTTCGTTGTCGCCCCTCATGTTTCAGCCCTGTGCCATTCCCCGGGCGCATCTCGAATTTGCCCGACAAGCAGGAACGCTGCCCCTGGAACATTCGGAATTATATCGCCGGGACGGAAACCGATCCATTGAAGCTCGTCGCTCTCTTTTTTCTCAACGCGGCTGGGAGGAACCCGCCGCATCTGCCCGCTCTTCCGCCGCGCTTCGCCGGAGATAAAACGGCTCGAGCGTCGCACAATCGGCGACTAATCCCCGTGCGATTTGGCGGGCGCCGATCGCCGCGACCGCACGAGCCGACGGTGTCCAAACGCTCTCCGGCAGGCCGCGCCAGGCCGTCGCCGGCGGGTTTGGCGAGGCGTCGTGAGCCTCACGCCACTTTGCCAGCCCCGGCCCGGTCACGACGTCTCCGGCCCGAAGTCCGGCAAACCACGCCTCCCCGGCAGCAATTGCGAGTGGGCCTTCGCGGAGCCAATCGCCCTCAGCCGTTCGCCGATACGTGCCGACAAACAGGTCACCGCGCTGCGCATCGGTGATTACGTGCACTATCTCCACGTCGGGCGGACTATTGGCGGCGATGGCTTCCAGCGTGTCGACGGCGGTCAGGCGGGCGCCGGTTGCAAAGGCGAGCGTCTTGGCACAGACGACTCCCACGCGGAGACCCGTGAAACTCCCCGGACCGACGCTCACGGCGATTGCCTCGAGTGACGGAATCCGTAATCTGTGCAGGCCGAAGAGCTCGCGAATTTCGGTCACCAGCGTTTGCGCGTGCCGCCGCGGCGCTGCTTCCAGTTCCGCTTCGGCCAGGCAGGCCCCGTTCTGGAACAACGCGATGCTGCCGCGTGTTCCAGACGTCTCAATCCCCAGAATCAACATCACTTGTGGCCCAAGCTGCGATCGAGGTTGAAGGCCGCGCTAATCAGGGCCAGGTGCGTGAAGGCCTGCGGAAAGTTTCCGAGCGCTTCGCCGCTCGAACCGGTCTCTTCGGCGTATAGACCCAGATGGTTCGCGTATCCCAACATGCGTTCGAAGAGCAGCCGTGCCTTATCGAGCAGCACGGGGTTAATCTGACCGGCCCGAGTCAGCGCCTCGACCAGCCAGAAGCTGCACATATTGAAGGTCCCTTCGTCCCCGCCGACGCCGTCGGGCGAGCGCTCGACGTTATAACGGTGCACCAAACCGTCGGACGTCAGGCCGTGTTGCGACGGGGGCCGGCTGATGGCCTCGATTGTCTTCAGCATCTTCGGATCATTCGGGGCCATGAAAAAGACGAGCGGCATGATCAACGTCGACGCGTCGAGATATTCCCCGTCGAAGGATTGGACAAAGGACTGGCGTTTTTCCGACCAGCCTCGGGCCAGGATTTCCTCGTAAATCTCATCGCGAACGCGGAGCCAGCGAGTCCGGTCGGCGGGAAACGATCGTTTATCGGCCAGCCGCAGGCCGCGGTCCATGGCGACCCAACACATGAGCTTGGAATAAACAAACTCGTGCCGCCCGCCCCGCACCTCCCAGATGCCGTCGTCCGGGTGTTTCCAATTGTCGCAGAGCCATTCGAGGTGGGCCCGCAGGTGCGTCCACGCTTCGTAGGAGATGGGCGAACCGTATTTGTTGAACAGATACACCGAATCGAGCAACTCGCCGTAGATGTCGAGCTGGAGCTGACGATGCGCCTTGTTTCCGATGCGGACCGGCCGCGAGCCTTTGTAACCGTCGAGGTGATCCAGCGTCGTTTCGGGAATGTTGTGCCCCCCGTCGATGCGGTAAAGCACCTGCAGTTGGGCCCCGTGTTTGGCTTCCCGATAACGCGCGTCGAGCCAGCCCATGAAATCGGCGGCTTCGGACGTGAAGCCGAGGCGCAGCAAGCCATAGATCGAGAAGGCCGCGTCACGGATCCAGGTGTACCGATAGTCCCAGTTGCGCGGGCCGCCGATCAGTTCGGGCAGGCTGCAGGTCGGTGCGGCGACGATCGCTCCGGTCGGCTCGAAGGTGAGCAGTTTCAACGTCAGCGCGGACCGCAGCACGATGTCGCGCCAGCGGCCGAAATACTGGCACTGTGAAATCCATTTCCGCCAGTACCGCACGGTCCGTTCGAACAGCTCCTGACTTTCGCCCTCGGACGGAACTTGCCGGCCCGTGGGACCGTCGGGAGCCTGACGCAGAACGAAGACGGCCGTCTCCCCCTCCCGCAGGCGGAAGGTGGCGTGAACCCCGACGCCGCTGCGTTTCAAGGGGACACGGCTCACCAGCTCGAGCGACAGCCCCTCGGAGCGGAAGAGCACGCCGTGTTCGCACGTCTCGACTTCATGTTCCGCGCGGGCATAGTCGAAAGCCGGCTGGCAGCGAATGCGAAACTCCATCTCGCCGCGGGAGACGCGGACACGGCGGATGAGCCGATCGGCCGTGTCCCCCGCATCGTGGGGGGCGACCGGCATGAAATCCTGCAGCTCCCCTACCCCGTCGGGACACAAGAACCGCGTCACCAGCACGTTCGTGTCGGGCCAGTAGAATTGCTTGAACTTGACGTGCTCGTGCGTCGAGGTGATGTCGAAGCGGCCCCCCTTTTTATCGTCGAGGAGCGCGGCAAAGACGCTGGGCGAGTCGAAGTGGGGAAAACAGAGCCAGTCGACCGACCCGTTGATGCTCACCAGCGCGACGGTCCGCATGTTGCCGACAACGCCGTAATTTTCGATCGGCTGGTAGCTCATAGCTAGCCGCTTCGGGTTCGCACGTTCAATCCGCTTCCATGAATGCGTAGCATAAAACGTGCGTAAACACGAAAAAACAATCCTCGAGCCGGCCCATATGGCGGGAAGGGACTAAAAGCGGCAGTTTCACGAGCTCGCGAAGCTTCCCGCCCTCGCCGCTGGTGAGGCCCAAAGTCGTGCAGCCGATGCTATTGGCGTACTCGACGGCCCGGAGTACGTTGGGGCTGTTGCCGCTGCCGCTGATGGCGATCAGCATGTCGCCGGCCGTGGCGAAATTCTTGAGTTGTTCCACAAAGACCACTTCGTAGCCTTCGTCGTTGGCGTATGCGCTGACGGTAGCCATGCTGTCGGTGAGGCCGATCATCTTGAAGCGGGCCTTTTTCTTGAACGAGGCCCCCTTCACGATGTCGACGACCATTTGCGAAGCGATCGAGGCACTCCCGCCGTTTCCGCAGATGTAGATCGTTTTGCCCTCATCCCGGACCTTCCGCATGGTCGAAATCGCCTCGCCCAGCCGCCGCGTATCGAGCTTGGGCAACAGGGACGTCAGGTCGTGCAGATAATTCTTTGCGAATGTTTCGTCCGACATCTTTTAGGTTTCTTGCGTGATTGAGAAATCTGTTTCAATCCCGCGGACGGCCGTCCGTGGGCGTTCCGGGTCGTCTCATTTTCCCGAATTCTGCTGTCGCCACAAGTCGAGTCGCTCGATCACCTGCTGGGGCGTCGCCGTTCCCGTCGTCGCCAACTGCTGAACCGTGATCGAGGCCACGAGGCAGCCCACGAGCGCGGCCTCCGGCCACGAGGCGCCCGAAGAGAGGGCCAATACACTGCCGGCCGTCGCGCTGTCGCCGGCTCCCGTGGGATCGGTGGGCCCGGTGAGTTTGACCCCGGGAATCAACGTCACTTCGGGGTCGCTCACGATCATTCCCGCGGCGCCGCGGGTGACGCAGACCGGCGCTCCGATCTGCTTCCGCAGTTGAGGGACCGCCTCCCGCAGGCGGTCGATTTCGACGACCTCGTCGGGAAGCGGATTGTCGTGGCCCACGGCCTCGAACTGGTTGGCCTTGATGATCACCCGGCGAAACTTGCGGATGTGCGCCCGGCTGTCCGCCCAGAAAATGACCTTTGGATACTGCCGGGCCCTTTCGGCCAGAGCGGCACGCACAGCCGCCGTGACCACGCCGCAATCAGCCTCCGTCACCTGGTCGGCGATGATGACGGCATCGACCGCCGGCAGGAGCGCGTCGAGGCGGGCAAGAATCTTGTCGCACGCCTCGCGCGGCGTCGGCCGCCGGTTCTTCGTGTCGTATCGTTCGTGTTCGCCGGCCAGGCTTGGATCGTTGACGTCACGCGGCTTGAGATAGGTCGGCGTATTCAGAAAGTCGAAACGGAGCAAGCCGTCCGTGGAACACCCCTGCGCTTCGAGACCCTTCCGCAGGTCGAACGCTTCGCCGTCGTCGCCGGTGGCTCCCAGCGCATGCAATGTGCCGGCCCCGAGTGCGGCCAGGTTATTGACGACCGTGCCGGCCGCGCCCGGACTCGTGCGGATGGCGACGACCTGGTTGGCCCGTTTGCCGGTCTCGACGCTCGTTTCGGCAAACTTCGGATCGACGTCGAGATATTTGTCGAGAAAAAAGTCGCCGATGACGGCAATCCGCCGCGTCGGAAAGCGGGCCAAAAGCTCTTCCAGACGCTCGCGCTTCACGGAGAAATCCTTCATGCGAAGTCTGCGCCACAGATAATCGCACAGTGCGCTGAAATCGCGGAAATCGGGAATCACGACGTCGGCCCCCACGCCGATCAACCGGTCCCGTTTCCACAGATCGGGTTTGCCGCTGCGGCCCGCCTCGTCGCTGGCGACGGCGATCGCCGTGCCGCCGGCCCCCTTGATGTTGTCGATTTCCACATAGCCGTCGCCCAGTCCCAAGAGCCGCGCGCCTTCGACCTGGTTCTCGCGAAGGATCCGCTCGATCACCATTTGCTTGGAGAACTTGCGGTGGTCGTCGATCGCCCCGTAGATGTGGCGGTCGAAATAAGGGATCAGCCCGAGGATCTCGGCCTCTTCGCGGACGTAGTTTTCGTCCGTGCCGCTGGCCAGGTAGAGCTCGACTCCCCGCTTCTTGAGCGTGGCCAGTGCCTCGTAGGCATGCGGCACGAGCACTTCCGCCGGCGGAACCGTGCCGTTCCGGAGCGAATCGCGGCGCGAGGCGATGCGCTGCATCAACAGCTCGTGATAGCGTTCCTTGTACGCCAGGGGATCACGCGCAGTGCCGCCGCGGGTCTGGATTTCCTCGGCGAGACGCATCATCTGATAGATCGTCTGCTTGCCGTTGAGCTCCATCACGAAATTGCGGGCGAGCGTCGTCAGCTCGGCGGGCGATTCTTTCGTCCCCGTCGCGGCCAGCTCCTCGACCATCATGGGGATCATGACGTCGGGCCAGCCTTCGCGGACGAGGCTCAGCGTGCCGTCGAAGTCAAACAGGGCAAATCGCGGAGGCGCGGTGAGCTTGACCTCGCGGATGATTTCGACGGTGGTTCCAGGCAAAAACCGCGTCGGGCCCGTTTGGGCGACGCGCCGTGTGTAATCTTCTTCGTGGGCGACTGACATTCGATCTCGCGGGTCGTTGTGTCGTTTTCGGCGCAAAGGACGCCGGAGGCTCAGAGCGCCTGAGTTTATTCACCGACGCGGCGAATTCCCAGCGAATCGGCTGGCCGCAAGCGAGGGCCAGGCTCCGGCCAAGATCGCTTATTTGGCGACCGTCAGTTTGTAGCAGGCGATTTCCTCGGCATTCCGCACGAAGAGGCAGCCGCGGGCGACGGCCGGATGGTTCCAGGTCTTGCTGTTAATTGCCTGGAAGCGGCCGAGCTCCTCGTGCTTGTCGGGCTTCGCCGAGACGAGCACCGCCTCGCCCTGCTCGGAAATCACGAGCAGAACATGCTGATCGGTGAGCAACAGCAGCTGGCCATGTCCGTAATGGCCGGCTTTCCATCGCCGCTTGCCGGTCGCCGCGTCGACGCAGCACAGGAAACTTTCATCGAATCCGTAAATGAAGCCGTCCTGCGATACGAAATCGTTGTAGGCCGGCCGCAAGGCGCGCGAATCCCAGCGAGGAGAGGCGGTCTCGTGCGCCAGGTCAAGTCGCACCAGTCCCAGGTCTTCGGAGCCGATGACGATCCCCGTGTCGTCCACCTGGCGGGGGAGCGCGACTCGCCACACCGAATGGCCCAATGCCTTGTGCTCCCACACGATTTTTCCAGAGGCCGGCTTCAAGTCGAGGAGTCCGGTATCGCTGAGGAAGAGGACTTGTCGCTGCCCGTGCACGGTGACGACTTGGGGCGAGCTGTAACTGATGGTCCCCGTCGCCACCGACCACGCCGGCTCACCCGTCTTGTCGCGATAGGCCAACAGGCCTTTGTCGCCCGGTCCGCCGGCGTACACGATTACCCGCCCGGCGATCACCAGGGGCGAGCTGGAGAATCCCCACATCGGCAGTGGCGCTTTCGAGTCGGCCACGATGTCGCGCGACCAGCACGGTTGGCCGCTGGCGGCCTCCAGGCAATTCAGGACGCCCGACGCGCCGAGCGTATAGATGCGTCCCTCGGAAAATGTGGGACTGGAACGGGGCCCTGCTCCGGCCTGTCCGTCGAAGAACCGCGCTTTGTATTGATGCGCCAGACTTCATGGCCGGTCGTCGCGTCGAGGCAGAGGACGACCTCCGACTCGCCGCGCTGTTCTTGCGTAAACAGGCGATTGCCAATAATCAGCATCGACGACCAGGCGGGGCCGATCCGCTGCCGCCAGAGCTGCTTCGGCGGATGCGATTCCCAGTCCGTCGCGATCTTCAGGCCGTGAACCTCGGCACGCCGGTCGGGACCGCGAAATTCGGTCCAATCTCCCGGCTGTGCGACGAAAACCGTCGGTGCCGCTTCGGTTCGCGTCGCCGGCCGACTCGTGGCCGCGTTGGGGCTGGCGGCACGGCTGGCGAGGTACAAATCCTCTGCCGTCGTGGTCCAGCGCCAGCGGACGGCCGCTTGCTGATCGCCATCGATTCCATTGACACGCAGGAAGGCCATCGAGCCGCAGAGAATTGCAAACGCGGCCAGCATCCCGACGTGCCGTACCCGACTCGATCGGTTGCGCGTGAACGCGAGCGTGACAACAGTGGCCGTAATCGCAGCAGGAATGCCGAAGAACAGCAGCCCCATCCCGCCGATCGATTTGTCGATGATGCGACTGGCGATGACAGTGATGGCAATCAGTCCCAGCCAGACCAAAAACCGGTCCCGCAATCGCGCGCCTCCCGCCGTCAGCCACCAGGCGGTGAAGGCGAGAGCCAGCACGCCAAACGATGCGACGCTCGAGAAAAAGCCGGCAAAGATCGGCAAGTCGAGTTGCTTCACGACGAGCGGGACGGTCCAAAAGAGGGCCACGAAGAGCACCGGGATCCACAGGCGGTTTGGCCGGTTGCCGCTTGCGACCGGACCGGGCGGTGAGGCTGCGATTTCTTCGCCCACGGAACTCGTTAATGGTGCATTCATTGAGATTCCTTCTCCACCTGCGACGAAGGGATGGCGTCGCCTTCCTTGGGTACTTCGCCAAACGCGGGTCATTCTTGGTATGTTTAGGCGTTCGTGTGTATCTCCTTATTGTCTCAAAGATTGCGTTTTGTGCGAGGTCGTTTCATGCGCATCGCCGCTCTGTTCGTGCTCGTCGCGACCACTCTGCCGATCCTGGTTGAGCAAAAGTTGACCGCGTCGCCCGGCACGGCACCAGCGAAGCGGTCCATCGGGCCTGACCCGGAATACATCCGGAAGATGATTCCCACGAAGATCTCCGGCACTTATTCGGCGGGGAAGCTGATCGAGCTGCGAGTCCACGGCCGCATGGCGTACGTCGTGCAGCCGACCGGCAAGGTCGATTCGCAAAAACGCTGGGTGTGGGTGTTCCCGTTCTGGCTCGAGATCAATGACGGGCACGGCCGACTGCAACACCGCTTCTACGTCGAGAAGCTGCTGACGGCCGGTTTTCATGTCGCCGGCATCAATGTGGGAACGTCGTGCGGCAGTCCCACGGCGGCCGCAGTGTGCCAGGAGTTCTACAAGGAGCTGATCGAGAAATATGGCCTCAATCCGCGGGCCCGGTTGATGGTCCAGAGCAACGGCGGCTTGATCGGTTACGGTTGGGCCTTTCGCCATCCCGACTGCGTCGAGCGGATCGGCGGCATTTGTCCGGCCACCGATTTTCGCACCTGGCCGACCCTTCCCAACGTGATCAACTTTCCTGAGAAGGGACTCGATTACGGCCTCACTCACGAGCAACTTGCCAAACGCGTCAAGGAGTTCAACCCGATCGACAACCTGGCTCCCTTGGCGCACGCAGGCGTGAAAATCCTGCAAATCCACGGTGACAAGGACGAACTCGTGCCGACCGAGGCCAACTCATTCGAGCTGGCCCGCCGCTACAAGCGATTGGGTGGTTCCGCTCAGATCGTGGTGATTCCCGGCCTGGGCCACGGCGGAATGCCGCTTTACGAGTCCAAACCGCTGATCGACTTTTTGCTCGCCGATTAAGGGTTCCGGCTGCTTTTCGCGGGCACCGCCGGTGACCGCTGCAAGCGGGCGCTCGAATTCCCTCCATCAGGCGCTGAGCTCTGCGGTCGTCCGAATCCGCACAGCGTTCCCTTCCAGATGTCGGTCGCTTCGTGGCTCGCCGTATGCCGCGGCTTGTGGCCCAGGATCTCGCGGACGAGCGAGACGACACGCCCGCATAGCCAGCAGAGGTTCGCGCGGCACGGACCGGTGCGTCCGTAATACTTCGCGAGGTAACGCGCGCGGGCCCGGTAATAGTAATCGGGCCGCCGTCGGGACTCTTCGATCGCAAACGTTTCCGGCGTTCGTCCGCCGCGGAGGTGAACGACGCGGGCGGCCGGGGTATACGCGATTTGCCAGCCCGCTTCGCGTGCCCGGCGGCTGTAATCGACGTCTTCAAAATACATAAAAAAGCCCTCGTCCATCGGTCCGATGGCTGCGACCACTTCCTGGCGGATCAAGACGCAGGCGAAACTGATCCATTCGATGGAACCGCGGCTCGCCTCCGACAGAGGCGACGGGCCCGGACTTGCAAGCTGAGATTCGGGAAGGAGGACTTCCCGTTCGGCCAAGAGCCGAGAGAGCGGCCCCGTTTTGGCGGCGGCCAGGAACTCGCTGGCTGGGCTGATCGCGCGAAAGCAGCTTGCCTGCCGATCTCCATTCGTCCATTCGAGTTGTGGACCGACCAGTCCCACGGCCGGTTGGTTTTCGAGCACTTCGCCCAGCACACCGAGAGCGCCCGGACGCACGACCGTGTCGCTGTTGATGAGCAAAAAAGCGTCGAAGTGTCCCAGCTTATCGGCCAGCGCGATCCCCGCGTTATTGCCGGCCGAAAAACCCCGGTTTTCGGCGAGGCGGACGATACTCAGCCAATCCTTCCAGCCCCGGGCCACTTGCTCTTTTTCGAGAATGTCGGGCGAATCGTCGCCCGAGGCAGAGTCGACGAGAACGACGTGCGTTCCCGGGCTTTCCCTGACCTCCGGTTCCAGAGAACGGAGACAATCGAGAGTCAAATGGGCCGTGCGATAGTTAATCAGGACGACCGCGATCTTGGGGCACGCCATTTGCGAAATGCTGGCTCTCATTCGACGGCGTTGGAGGAGTACGGCGCCCTACAGACGTCTGGGGAATAGTACAACCCCGGAAAAGTCGACTCAATCGCATCCACTCGACGGAGAATAGGCGAGCATCGAGGTCAAGTGAAGTTGGCCCGATTCCTTCGCCAGCTCAGTTGGGGAAAAAAATGTGAAGTTGCGGGAAGTGCGCTTGAACTTTGCGGTTGAAGATTGGTAAATTTCGGCGCTGTAAAGCTGCGGGGTGTGGAGATACTTTTCCAACATCGAAGAATGAGCGGAGATTAAACTTCCCCGAAGGCCTGTAATTCCCTCGTACCCGCAGCGGGCCAAAACACACAACAGCGGCCAAGGACGGGCCGTGCTATGAGGGATTGTGCTTAAGGTTTTCGGTTGCTTGCTCGAAGACGGCAGCATGGAGGTTTTGCCTGATCCACCGTACAGACTTGGACGGAGTTCAGGATCTTACCGTAGGAGTCGAGCATCTCATGAGTCACGACTATCCGTCGGACGCCGCAATCGATGCGTCTCAGTTTCGCACTTGGCAGACACTTGTCGATACGACTGATTCGGTCGACGTTTCGCTGCGAGGCTATCTGATCGCCAAACGAGTTCTGGATCTGGCGATCGCCCTTCTGATCCTGCTGTTCCTTTCCCCGCTGCTGCTTTTTGTGGCGTTCCTGGTGAAAATCTGGGATCGCGGGCCAGTCTTTTTTACACAGGTTCGTGTGGGAAAGGGTGGAGAAGAATTTGCATGTTACAAATTCCGCTCGATGGTTCCCAACGCCGAGGAACTCAAGGCCCAGCTCTTGAACCAGAACCATCACGCCGACAATCGCACGTTCAAGATTCTGCATGACCCGCGGATCACCTGGATCGGCCGAATTATTCGCAAGACCAGCATCGACGAACTCCCCCAGCTCTGGAACGTCGTGCGGGGCGAAATGTCGCTGGTCGGGCCGCGACCGCCGGTCCCCTCGGAAGTGAACTTGTACTCGGACCGCGACCACCGCCGGCTCCACGTGCAGCCGGGCATTACATGCATCTGGCAAGTCAGTGGACGCGGCAACCTTCCGTTCTCCGAGCAGGTACGGCTCGATCTGGAATATATCCAGAACCGCAGCCTGGCACTCGACACCAAGCTGTTGTTGCTCACGATTCCCGCCGTGCTGACAGGCCGCGGAGCTTATTGACCCTGCCGATCACTGAATCCACGCGAAAAGCCCGCGCAACCGCGCGGGCTTTTTCTTTTGCGGCAAACTGCGCAAACTTGCCGCTGTCCGTCGAGTCGAAGGAAGGTGCGGCCGGGACGGGCTTTGCGAGTCGGTGAAACCCTGCCGGCAGGCGCGGCGTCGCGTCGCAAATTTTTGCCCGCGAGCAGATTTTTGCTCACGGGACTCTCGCGAACGCGGTGCAGAACTCTTACACTCATCCGCTGGCCACGCCCTGAGTGCCAGCAACGCAAGGGAGCAAGGGCGGGCGCAGAAAGGAATCGACTCATGACAAAGCTGGCCGCACTGGATCCGCTCGAGTCTTCGTCCCCTGGCAGTTTGTGGGGCGAAAGCGAGAAAAGGGCGCATTGGACCCTCGAGGCCCCGCACCGCCTCGAACACGCCGTCAAGCGTCATCTGCTATCCCATCCGGAACTTCGCTTTTCGACTTTGGTGATCCGCAGGATCCCGAACGGGGTCTGCCTCGAGGGGGTGCTCGAGCACAGCGCCAATCTCGACATTTCCGGCTTAGCGCGAAGCATTGCCGGGGTCAACGAGGTTTTGAACCACCTCGTCGTGCGTCAACGCTGCGATTCGGGCCGGCCACGGACTGCTTGAACATCGCGTCTTGACCATCCCGTCTAAAGCCCTTAAAAGACCCTCTGATTCTGCACGCCGACGCGGCCGTGGGGCGAAATCACGGGCTCTTTTCATGCCGGATCCTCTGCCCACCATCGACAGGACTTCCGACGGCCGTCGCGGCGACGAGGTCATACAGCACCGCGCCCGGCAGTTCACCGCGACGCCGCGGCTGTTGTGCGTCCGCGACACCGAGCCGTCCTGGGTGCATCTGGCCCATAGCATCCAAGAGGCCGGGTTGTCCCCGCCGCGAGGAGTCTGGGTCTCCACCTGCCGGGATGCCATGGCCCGGCTGCGCGAGGAGCCTTTCGACTGCATTCTGATCGACGTGCCGGCCACCGGTAGCTCCCTTCGCGACGATAATGGTCCGTTCGGCCTGATCCGTGCCTTGCGGACGTCCGGTTGCGAAGATCCGGTGGTGCTCGTGGGCCGGCTGTTCGCCGATGCCGAGTGGACCGCGGCCTGCGCGGCCGATTGCGACGTCTTTATCTCGGCCCGCGGCTGGAATTCGCTCGTGCTGGGCGCTGTCGTGAAACGGGCCCTCTTGCGGGGAGAACTCATTCGCGAAAACACGCGGCTTTCGGCCGCCCATCATCGCCGCTTACTCCGCGAGCGGGATGAATCGGAACAACTCCTGGCGCACCAGCGGCAACTTATTGCCGAGCTGGAAGCTCTGCCCGATCCGCTGCGCGAGAGTCCGGCGGGCCCGCCCGCCGCGGACGCTCGTTCGCTCAGAACCAATTCGGCACGAACGCCCGGCGAGCGGGCGGCCGACGAATTCAACGAGCCGTACCGGGCCCTCTTGCGGTCCTACATCCTGATGGGCTCGGGAAGCCTGGCGAACGAAATTGCCGAAATGGCCGACCAATTTGTTTCGGCCGCTCTCCCCCCGCCTGAGGCACTGCAGCTCCATTTGCACTGCGTCGAGAGCCTCGTCAAGGGGCTCGGCAACCGTAGTGCGCGTCACGTCATGTCGCGGGCCGACTTGCTGGCGATCGAATTAATGACGCATCTGGCCCACCGCAGCCAGCGCGCCGCCGGTGCCGGTCCCTCCCCCACGCCAATCGTCGACCTGCCGCCGTTGCGAAACGTTTCCGGCTTGGCGGGGATCGACCTCTCAGACCGCGATGCCGCCTGAGTGTCGCCGGGCTTTTGGCACGCTGATCGCGAGTAAGCCAGAAAAACTAGAGGCCGGCTGGTGTCTGCCCGTCGACCTCCTCCGTTTCAAACACAATCTGCGGTCCGGTCACCGAACTGGGGCCTTTTTGCCAGTACGTGCGGTCGCGGCTCAAAAATCCGTGACGCAGCGCGCAGTTGAGGCAATATTTTTCGGGCCCCCGCTGCAGGTAGACTTCGCCGCTGAGGAGCAGGTGATAGAAGTCTTCGCCCGGATTCTGGGCGAAGCAGTATTCTTTGTTCCAGTCGCGCTTGATGGCGGCCGACCAGCCCTCGTGGTCAGGAACGTAGAGCCGGGCCTCCGACTGTGCAGTCGAACACGGGTCGTAGTGCGGGACCTGGGACATTGTAACGCTCCGTACGGCGCGGCCGGGATTTCTTCAAGTGCCGGAAACGACCTGCCTTGCACTAGGAATTCTACTGGCCTCCCTCGGGACGGGGAACACTTCAGCGGACCGGCGAGAATTCGCATTGATCGGGTTCTGCGGTTCGATCGAAGCGTAGCGGTCGAAGGGCGACTCCGCGGTCGCGCGAAGCGACGCACGGCAACGGCCGATACCCCTTGTTGCTGACTTGCCGACACGGCTGATGATGTGACTCCAGGGACGGCATTGTGTTGCTTCCAAGATTAGACACCCGATGCACTCGACGGTCGATGAAATCCGCACGCTGGATGACTTGCGCCGTTTCATTCACCAGACTCTCTGCGCAAAGAGAATCTCCTTGCCAACGAATTCGCGATCTCAGAGGTCCGACTGACCCAAGGGGGTCAGTGCTGCGGCATCCAGTTCTCCGTCCGTGGTCCGCGAAGCGTACGCCTGGCGGCGATTTGGGCGATCGATCGCAACGCGATCTACCTTTACGACGCCAAAGGCCAGCGCTACGCGAAGATCAGCCTCCCGCGGGAAGTTCCGCTCGCCTCCCATGCGCCGGCCGCATAACGCGACCGGACGGGCGGATTTTTTTACGCGAAACCCGGGCGCCCCAGGCGGAGCTGTCACCACAGCGGTCGCGATCCAAACAATCGGCGCAAGAGGGCGATCTGGCCGGCGTGCACCATCTCGTGGTTGGCGCACCATTCGAGCGCGCCGAGCTTCGTGCTGAAGATCCGGTGCGGGGAGCTTGTGGGAACATTGAGGGACGCGTCGTCCATGCCGCCCACTTCGGTTCGCACCTGCCGATGGATGCCATCGAGCACGCGGCGAATCTCCTCCACCGGCGGATACAACGTCGCGTCGGCCTGCGGCACCGAATCCCTCCCGAAGAGAGCGTGATACGTCGGGGGAAAAAGCTCCACGTCCTCCGGGCGATCCCCGCGAATCCGCTCCAGGGCCAGCCGATACTCCGCGAACGCCAGGTGGCCCACCTGCCAGGCGACGTGCGTGATCCCCTCGTGGGGCATGCGGAACCAATCGGCCGGCGGAATGTCGCTCAACAAGTTGAGCGTATAGCGGCGGGACGCCTCGATCCGGTTGAACGCCTCTCTCGCGGATGACATGCTGCCGACTCCTCTCGCCTTGAGTCAAACCGATTCGCCGCGGACCCGCCTATCACGACAGAAACCGGCCCGCGAGGTTCCCAATTTTCTCTGAAACCAAGTGTCCAGCTCGAGTCTTTGATCAATTTTTGAACAGATTCCCGATTTTTCTGGTTTTTCTGCGGCGCAAGGCTTTGCACAACAGAACGGTTTTCCAGTGTCTCGTTGTGCAAGTTGGGGATTTGTTGTGCAGAGGGCGCGGCGGCAATTTCCGCAGTTTTCGGAATTATTTGGATTATCCTCCTCAGATGCGGTATGTTGTGCATCCCATCTCGTGAGACCATACCACGAGGAGCGATTCCACAATGGCCAAAGAGCCAAGTAGGCCCACGCCGAGGCCCGTGCCGGCACCACGTCCTTCAAAATCACCGCCGTCGCCATCTCCGTCGCCGTCACGGGAGCCGTCGCCACAGCCGTATCACCGTCCGCCGGCCCACACTCCGCCGGAGCCTATGCCCGATCCACTTCCGCAGCGACCAAAGAGGTAGGGGCGGTTTGCGAAGCGGTGCTTGTTCGTCTTTCGCGTTCGCGCTCGATTTCGCGGTACGTTCGCATTCCTGGTCCGTGTCGTGATTCGTTTTCGTCCCCTTGGCAATCGCTGAGAAGACCCTTCCATGGCGCAGGCTCTTCTGATTCAAGAGCGTAGATTCTGTCGCTTAGCTCCCTCAGTCGTTCGTGACAATCTGGGGTCGTCTCGGCGTCTACGACATGCGTCCGCAGTTTTATAATCAGCGCCTCGCAATCCCGCTTAATATCCGACCAGCCTTTGAAAAGTCGCCCGTAAAACAATTCGCGCTCGCCAAACGGGACGATGTTCAACAGAAGAGCCAAGAGCAACGATCCGATCACGGCCCAAAAACCGTATTGCTCGTCTTTTTTCAGAAAACAGTAGAGATCCCAAATCGCAAAGAGCGCCACAAAAAGACGCACAAGTTGATCTGCCCGTCCCCATCGCCATTGCACCGTCTGGTGATATCGCAAATTAACCGCACAACGGTAATTCATTTTCTCAAGGGAACCGAGGCATTCTGAGTTAATCATCGCACGCACCAAGCGGTACGGGGTTCACAAAAACGGCAAGAGACCAGCAGTTGACACCCGCTGGACTCTTTTATTTTACGCTCCCCAGATCCTCCGCCTAGCCCAATCCCGCCAATTGTGGGCGAGCATCAATCACGGTCGGCCCCGCCGAGAAATCAACCGGGATGCCGAATTCGTGCATCGCTTCAATCAGGCAGCAAATGTTGTGACAGAGAATCTTGCACAGCACCTCGTTCCGCATCGCTACGTCGGTTTTCGATCGCACCGAATCGCCAAACTTAGTTTTGATGGACATGATCGCCGATTCCACGTTTGAGCGTTTGTGGTAGTGCGCCAGGAACGTCTCGCGGTGCAGGTTGAAGTAGTGGAATGCCTTGGCGAACAATCCCCCGACCGCTCCGGTTGTGTACGACTTGAACGGGATGAACGCTGTCGCCCCGACCTTGGCGATCGCCTGGAAGTTGTTCTCGCTCGCGTAGGCTTTGTCGGCTGAGACTTCGACGATCTGGAACCGCTTGGCGGTTTCTTCCAAGAGGGCGGGCATGATCGGGCTGTCGTTTGAATACCGCTCGCTGATTTCAACCGCCGTGACAACGTGTGTCCGTGTCCCAACCGCGATATGGGCCTTGACCCAATCATGCTTCTCCCGCAGCTTGCCGTACTTTTCGTCAAACCAGCGGTGGAACCGGGAGACCATGAAGCCGGTCGAGTCGCAGGCGAAATCGTGGTCGATGATCGACAGCGGTTCGCTGCTCCGGGCGATCAGGTCGCGGAGCACGGCGGTCATGTTCTCGTCGTCAAGATAGTTGAAAATCGAGTTGAAGTGGCAGGCATGGCCGATATGCCCCTTCGCCTGCGCGTCACGCAAGTCGGACATGAAGCGTCGACCGGACACGGTGCTGTAGACTTTGAAGCAGCAAGAGAACACGGCATCGGATAGCGAGAGGCGACGTTGGCCGCGACCCTCTTGCGTGGGCTCTTGGATTCCCTCACAGAGAGCCGCGAGCAACTTCTGGAAAGCGTCCTTCTCCGTCGTCTGGGCTGCGTTGTACGCCGTCCACTGCTGCGGGTACGTGCGGCGCGTGGTCTTTTCGATGGTCAGGCTTTCCGTGACCACTTCGCTGCCGTCTTCAAACAGTTCCCGTTGCCGCACGAGACGAACCGCCAGAATGTGTTTGCACGTGTGCCCGTTGATTTCATGGTCCGGGCAAGAGCAGAAGGGGGAATGCTCGTCTGGGATCACGACGTATTTGCGGCCGTTGCCCTGCTGGCTCGGCACAATCCACTTGCTGCCGTCTTGCTTGATCTGAACCGTCGCGGCCAGCAGTACGCCCCGCTGTTCCCGGTCGAGCAGTTTCCAGTCAGTCATGGCCGCGTCCCAGTTTGCGTCTTGTCTTCTCTTGTTGAATTCATTATCGTTATTCAAGTGGAGAAAGTCAACTTGAAATTCGATAATTTTATCAAACGAGAGGAAAATGGCAAAAACCAAACACGGAGGAAAGCGGTCGGGAGCTGGCCGTAAGCCTATCGACCCGGACAGCACTAGCGTGACGATCGCGCTGAGCCTGCCCGAATCGCTGCTAGAGAGCCTGGACGCTACAGCGACAAAACATGGCTGGAACCGCGCGGAAGCCGTCAGGGAGGCAATCCGTGGGCTTGTGGGCCGGAAATAAGCGGAGAAAGGGGGTCGCGGTCACGTACGTGCGTGCACGGACCCATCCGGCAAGGTATAAAGCTGCTGCGCCAACCAAGACGCGGGGCGTTCACCGTTAGCCGATTACAGCCACGGAGGCCCCCGAATCAAACAAAAGCGGAATCCATCTCTCCTTGTCTTGGTGCCACTGAATTGGACACTGCGCCCGCCAAATAGGTTCTCAGGAGAGATGTCTAGCCGTGAATAAACCCGCACTGATACAGAAATCCAAGCCGCAGCCGCCGACAGACGATCAGCGCACGGTGAAAATCATCGACGATTTTCAGGTCAAAATGCACGCGCTGTCGTTGCTCGCCGTGTCACAATTGAAGCATGCCGGCGAGAATCAAGAGCAAGAACTTAATCGCCTGGTTGGTGTCATGATGGTGGACACCAAGACACTGCAAAAACCCGATCTGAACGCTCGCGAAAGGGCGCACGCACTAAACGCGATCATCGACAATGTCAGGAAGGTGAATGACCTGCGAAGATTCTCCCACGAAACCTTGCTGTCGGAGACGATTTTCGCGTCGACTTTCAGTGCCTTTGATGCGTACGTAAAGCATTTGCTTCGCAATCTGTACGCGAGAAGTCCGCGATTGCTTCTCAGTTTTGGTGGCAGAACTGTTCAATTCTCGGACGTGCTTGCGCATAGCAAGGAGGACATTGCCAATGCTTTGATCGAGACCGACATTGATGCGCTTGGCCGAGACAGCTACAGCGATCTTTTCGACAAACTGGCCAAACGCTTCGAGGTGAGCACGCTGACGAATTTCGCAAATTGGACCGTGTTCATTGAATGCTCTCAACGTCGCAATCTCACTACACATTGTGACGGATTGGTCACACAGCAATACCTTGACGTCTGCAAAAACGCGAAGGTCTCGCTGCCGCCCGGCGTCCAACCCGGCACTCACCTTGAGGTTTCGAGAGACTATTTATTGACAGCGATTGACGTCGTCGAAGAAGTCGGCGTGAAATTGGGCCAGATGCTCTGGAGAATCAGCTGCGAAGAATCGAGCGACGCAATCGACAATGCTGATGCCCATCTCGGAGACTCGATGTTTCGACTTCTAAAATTAGAAAAATGGCCCCTAACAATTCGCCTTGGAGAATTCGGCGACGTCTTGGCAAAACGAAAGACCCGCCAGCCACGAAAAGAGCGATCACTGCGGATCATCATCATCAACCACGCGCAGGCCGCAAAATGGTCCGGAGACAAGGCGACCTCGATGACAATTTTGGACGCGGTAGACTGGTCGGGAAGCGTTCCGGAGTTTAGATTAGCCGTTGCATCACTCCGGGAAGAATGGGATAATGCGACCGCCTTGATGAAAGAAGTGGGCGGCAAAAGCGAATTATTTCCGCCGCACGGCTATGTTGGGTGGCCGGTTTTCCGAGAATTTAGGGCTACGCCTCAGTTTTCCGAGGCTTTCCGGTCGATATTTGGCGTATCATTCGAAGAAGAAGTTAAGAAGTCCGGCGACGAAGCCGTGGAGGGAAATGGACATGCCGGTTGATCCTGATCTGAAGTAGCGGCAAAGAGTTACGGCCAATATTAACGGCGAGCGCTTTTCGCAAGCGGTCGCCGTTTTGCTTTTGATTGGCCGGGACGGGCGTTCACCTTCAGTTGTCGCTAAAATCACCCCGTTCCCTAATCGCCCGGCCCCCGGGTGCTAGTGACGCCGCTGGCCCGGTTTTCTGCGGACCGACGGTAGGGTGACGGCATGAGTGCGCCAATGAGGGATCGTCCGATGAGCGAATGGAATGACGACGCAAAATCTTGAAGCGCACTTGCATGGTTCTGGCGGCTCTTTTAGTGCTTTCGGTGGTTACGATCATGGCTCTGATCGCCGTCGTGACTATGCGATCCTCCGCCATCAACTCGAATTGCAGGCGGTCCGTACCCAGAGTGAGCGGGACAGGGACATTGTGACGAAGATGTGGCAGGTGACTAATGACGAATTGATACGCGAACGACGGAAAGCAACTCACGCGCAACCTGATCATTGAGCGTCCACCGTTCTGTTGTGCAGCCGGGCGTTCTGTTGTGCAAAACGCTTCCGTTGTGCAAAGCCGCGGCGCAAAAAAAGGGGAAACCACCACAGAAAAATCCTTTTGCCGGGCGCCCCCCTTGACGCGTGCCGAATAATGGGTGACTGGGAGACTGCGCCTCGCGTGCGGCGGCGAAGGACGCGAGTTTTCCGCCGGGATCGCGCTGCGCCCCCATCGGCGTGCGCTGGAATCGACTCTGCTCGTTCAGGCAATGCCCGGACGCCGCCGCGATTTTTTGAGCGCCTTTTCCAGAGCTGTCATGTCACGGTTCAACTGGTCGATGACGGGGGGAGCCAGTTCCTCTTCGCCGAAGCGTGCGCGGTAAAAGAACTCGACCAGCCGCGGCGGCAGGTCGGGGAGTCCGTCCGGGCTCTGTACGACCTCGCGAATTCGCGGGCCGACGGTGCTCGCGAATTCGCGCTGCGTCTGGAATCGCGGGCGGACGAGTCCCAATTGCCGGCACAACGCCTCGAACCGCTCGTAAAAGGCGATGCGGATCTGCCGGTCGGTCTGCTTCCGTTTCCACAGGGACGTCAACCGCTGCCACAAGGCGCGGCGGTGCCGCACCAAATACAGCAGCCCCGCGGAGACGACCGCGATCGAGGCGGCCACGAGCAGCCCCGTCACCGTGAACCATTGAGTCGGATCGGTGACAAAGTCGACGATCCCGGCCACGAGCAGCGCCAAAAACGGCCGGCTTCCCACAGGCGGATTCCACCAGTTTCGAAACGCACTCTGCAGCGGGACGTACAGCGACGACTCCTGCGCGTTGATGTCGATGCTGATCAGGCGCGACCAGGTCGACGTGACGACCGACGCCAGATCGTGGGCCGCCCCGATTCTCGAGGCGAAACTTGCCACGCTGGCCTCGCGTGCCGCCGGCGTCGGGTCGACGATCATCCAGTACCCCCGCCCCTCGTCCCCTTCGATGAACGCTTCCACCCAGACGTGCGCGTGCCGCTGCTCGACTTCGTACGCCCCGGAGATCGCGTTGACGTCCCCCCCTTTGAATCCGCTGACAATCCGCGTCGGGACGTCGACGGCCCGCAGCATGAGCGCGAGGGCCGAAGCAAGGTACTCGCAGTGCCCCGCCTTGCGATTGAACAGGAAATCCTCCACCGGATCGAGTTTCGGGTCGTGGATCGACGCGTCCAGCGAATAGTGGTACTTGCCGCTGTCGCGCAGGTACCGGCACAGAACATCGACCGAGCGCCGGTGCGCCCGTCGCTGTTCACGTCTTGCCCGTTCCCTGCGGGCACGGCCTCTTTGATCAGCCGCCGCGCCAGAGCGGCGAGCCGCGGAACCGTAATGGGGAGCTTGCGATACTGCTCGAAATACTGGCTGGCGAAGGGATCATTGGGATCGCTGCGGCGAGTGACGCGGCGAAGATTTCCCCCCTCGGTCGTGAAGACGTCGTAGGCGATCGCTTTATCGGGCGGCAGAGTGTTGGGGCGGAAGATTTGCCCCGTAACGGGCTGCCACTCGACCGTTTCGCCCACTCCGGGAAGCCGCACGGCGTCGAACGGCTCAATCGCAAACAGGATCGGCGAGCCGAGCGGCTCCATCAAGATCTGCTGTCGCACGGCCGGCTGGTCCGGTGCGCTCGGGAGCGAATCGAGCGTCGGTCCGCGTCCGGTCCCCGACCAGGTGCCACGGTCGTACATCTCCATCGTCGTGCCGCGAAACAGGGGTTCGGCATAACCGAGATTCGCCAATACCGCTCGAGGTCCAGCGGCGTTCCGTCGGGCTTGAACAGGCTGACCTGCAGCATCCGCCTCGAGTTTTCCAAAAGCGGGACCATGTCGCCCAGCCGCACTTCGGTGGTAAAGCCCGTCATGGCGGCCACGCGGAACTGTTTCGTTTCGTTGGCGCCCCATTCGGTGCGCCCCGCCCACAGCCGCGGAATAAAGAGGAAGAATCCCGCGGCGACGATCAAGGCGCCTCCCGAGATGGCCAGCATCGACAGGGCGAACCGCGCGCCGAGCCACCGCTCGTCAGGGTCGAGCTGCATCGTGCTGCGGACCGTGCTGCGCTCGAGCAAGAGGGCCCGCGCCCTGTTTCCCGCGGGCCGCCATCCCGCGCAGCCCACTGGCCAGGCGGTTCGCCAGCCCCGCGCGGCGCTCGTCTCCCATTGCTCGCTCGATTGGCCATATTGCAAATGGGCCTGATAGAGCGAGAAGATCGCCAGCGTCCAGATCGAGGCGAACATGAATCCCAAAAGCATGCCGCCGTACGAGCTTGAAATCGTCAAGATCGAGCCGATCGCCACCTGCAGGACCGACAGCGCGCACATCCACCAATATTGCGGCAGGTGTTTTTGCTGGAAGAGGACGATCCAGGTGAGATAGACGACCAGGTGTGCTCCGGCCAGAAGTCGCAACTCGGTCGTCGAGACGGCATACATCTCGTAGATGGCGTACAGGAAGGCGACGATGCCCAACGCGTTGGCCCACACCACGGGCAGGAACAGCTTCCGCGTCCGATCGGTGAGGACGTAGGCCACGATCGCCAGCGCCGGAGTCAGAATTTCGGGAAAGGGGCTCCCCTCCGCGAACGCCAGCATCAGCCCGGCAATCGCCGTCAGGCCGTAGATGCTCACGAAGAACACAGTGGCAACGCTGGGCACTCGGTTTCTCTCCTAGACGAACTCAAAGACCGGCTGCAGCCGGACAAAATCGGCCTCGACCACCTCGAGCGCGCCCAAGGTGTTGGCGGCGGTCGCTTTTGCCACCAACCGACGCAATTCGGCCCCCGCGGCCGAATCGCCGCTGCGCGTCGTGACGAACAGCGTGCGGACGCCGTGCATCCGCCGGGTCGCCGCCTGCTCGAGCATCGCCGACACGTCGGGCGTGGGACTCCCCTCGGCCAGGGCGAACGAGTCCAACAGCGGCCCCGCGTTGGCCATCCGCGATTCGCCGTCCCATTGGGACAACTGTCGCCCGGCGATCGCCAGGTGCAGCGTCGAATCGCGGCTCTGCTTCATGTGGGAGACGCACATCGTGGCGGCGAGGCTGGCGGCCAGTTCCAGCCGCTCGCGCTCGAGCGTCGTGGGGCGCAGCGGCAGCCACAGGTCGGCCAGCACCATCAAGTTCAAATCACGGCTCTGATGGTATTCCCGCACCATCAGGGCGTTGTGCCGGGCCGACGTGCGCCAATGGATGGCCCGCGGGTTGTCGCCCCAGCGGAACTCGCGGATGCGGTGGAATTCGTCGTCGAAGGCCCCTTGCCGCAACTCCCGCCGCTCGACCAGGTCGCTCGCCAGAAAATGCTCGCGCATCCACCGCGAAGAGAGCCGCCCGAGTCGCGGATAGACGAGGATCTCCCCCGGCAAGGGGCAGATCAGTCCGCGCTCGACGATTCCCAGCGGGAACCGGGCCGTTAGTTGGACCGGACCGAGCCGGCAGCGGCCCCGCCGCATGAGCCGCACTTGATACGGCCCCGAACGGCGTCCCCCGGCCGGCACGCGGGCGAACAGCACGCTCGGATCGAGGCGTTCGTCGCCGTTCTGAATCGAGTCGTGGGCCGACATCAGCCAGCAGCTCATGAGCCACTTGCGATTGATCAGCGTCAGCTCGACGGTCGTCGGCTCCCCCGCCATCATCCGCTCCGGAACGACCCGCTCGACGGCCGTCCGCTTCAGCATCGAGTAGGTGATCCAGCCGTTGATCACGAAGGGTCCGGCCATCATCGAGAACACGAGCATGAGCATGTTCGAGCGGCCCAACAGCGAGCCGGAAAAAATGACGATCATGATCACCAGGTAGAACTGCCCGGGTCGCGGGAGGGAGACGCGATGCCTGCCGAAGCCGAAACGCCGCCGCGATCCGCGGGCCGGCAGGTCGCTGAACGAGCGGACGGTCCCCCACAACAACAGGGCGAGCGCCGCTCCCAGTAAGACGATCCGCCACGTGGGGTAGCCGTCGAAGAGAAACTCGAACTTCCAGATCACGAAGAGCCCGCCGGCTCCGATTAACATGGCCAGCATGGCCGGCAGGGAGACCAACTGGCCGGGCGCTTTGTTCGATGGCGAACTCATGAAGTCTCGTTGAACGCGGCGGTCACGTAGAGGGGCAATTCAAGCGCGGCACGAATGGTGTCATTCTATCCGGCGTGACACCGCGCGGGAAATTAGCGAGGCAAGAAGCGAAACCATCCTCACACGTCGTCCGGCGTTGAAACGGTAATTCCCATTCCTGTCTTTTCGGACAGGCAATGGCTAATCGCCAGCGTGCCTGACAGGTTTTCCGTTCGACCGTTCCACGAGAGTCCATCGCTTTGGAAGGATTTTACGCAATGCGGTGCCAACGCTTCGCCGTGGGGGGACGCTTCGTGTTTTGTCCTCCGGCTCGCCGGAGTCACGATGCCGACGAACGTAGAGTTCGTTATATTGAGCTTCCATCGAATTGACGCCAGCAGCCTCTAAGACCTCTTTTACGACCCCGAGTTTCTCAGCGACGGTTTTGGCGTTTTTTTTCAGGCACCAGCAGCGGTAGCGGTTGTAGGTACCAAACGCGCCGTAATACAGCCTGCACTCCGCAGCCAATAGCTTCAAGCGGGAAATAAACGCCATTTATCCCTCCTCCGGGTCTTCGTCCGGGATGGAGAATCGGCGACCAATCTTGGCTCGATTCGCCGGATAGTTCATAAAAGCTCGCCTGCCCCACCAATTGGTGAGTTGCTTGGCCGGATTTCGTTCTCCCCGAATCTCCCACGGATGCAACATGCTGTCGTCAGCCCGTGGGCCTCCCTTCAATTGAGTTTAATACATGTTTGTCGGCGTTGTTGGAACGACGCCCGATGCTTTGTACTCTCGCTCTGCGTCTGAATAGAGCAAAAACGCTCGTGGCGAACTGGGCAACTTCACCATCGCAGCGAACTGGCCATACTGCTGTAGCAGACGCAAAATGACAAACTCGAACTCGTTTTCGGCCATGTCTGCTCGTGGTTGGACGACAAACGATTCCTCGCCGACCATGGGCACAACATACTGAAACAGGATGAACAGGAAGCGTCGTTGCTCTTGCCCAGCCCCGATGACTGGGTAAAAACTGAGTTCGAGATTCTTGAGGTCATCTACCAAATGGGCATTTGCGGCACGATTTATCGGCAGCTCTTGTCCACCACGGAATGCCGTGACGATTGCGACAGGTTTCGTTATCTGCGGCTCGAACTTTGCCGTCGAGCGATTGTACGAGCGTCGTGCGGCCATTTGGTTGGTCGTGTGCCCCCGCTCGGCGATGTACTCCGTGAAGGCTTTCATCGCATTATCTATGAGTTCTGCCGTGTTGGTTTAGCCAGTTTCTTCTTTGCCGCTTCAATCAAGACGGATCGTGCCCACGCAGCCATGCCACTTGGTTCGTCGCTTGTGGCTCTTGCAATCAAGGTCTTCTGATCGGCAGTGACGGGCACACGCAGATCGGTTTCCATCCGCAATTTTGGGTCTTTCAGCGGTCTTGCCATATTATTATTGTAGTCAAAATTATCCGGAGAGCAAGCGCGGCTGTTTAAGAATGCCGTCTCGGCCGCGTTCAGGCGAACATCTCGGCGACCACTTCGGCTTCATCGGGGACGAGGCCGATCGGACGGTTCGTGCGGTCGGTCAGACGCGTCCGCGGGTCGACTCCCAAGAGATGGTACATCGTCGCCAGGAGATCCTTGGGAGACACCGGGCGGTCCTTGACTTCGCTGGCCCAGCGGTCGGTCGCGCCGACCACGCGGCCGCGGGCGATGCCGCCGCCGGAAAAGATCGCCGAGTAGGCCTGCGACCAGTGGTCGCGGCCGCCGCCGCGAACATTGCTGGCGATTTTTGGCGTGCGGCCATGTTCGCTGATGCACACGACCAGCGTCTCGTCGAGCAGTCCGCGCCGCTCCAGGTCGAGGATCAAGCCGGAATAGGCCCGGTCGAAGGGAGGAAGCAGCTGCTGGATCATTCGCGGAAAATGGTCAAAGTGCGTGTCCCACGCGTCGCCGGCCAGGCCGTATTCGTCCCAGAAGACCGAGACGAACCGCGTCCCTGCTTCGACCAGGCGCCGCGCCGCCAGGCACGACTGGCCGAAGAGCGTCATGCCGTACAGGTCGCGCGTTGCGCGATCTTCGCGACGCACGTCGAGGGCGCTTGAGACCTTGGGCGAGGTCAGCATCGAGAAGGCCGTCTGCTGGAACTTGGACAGCGGTTTGCCAGCCAGCGACTGCTCCAGGTCGTGCCGTTCCGAGTCGAATTGCGACAGCAGCGTGCGGCGGCGATCGAACCGGTCGAGCGTCATGCCCGGCAGGACGGCCGTGTCCGACATGCGGAAATGACTCTCCCGCGTGCAGCCGAGGTACGGCTCCTTGCCGTGGAACGAAAAGCCGGGCCGCGCCTTGTCGACGACGACCGTCCCCTCGCCCACGAACTCGGTCCATTTCGGATGATAGGCGGCGCCGAGGTAACTTCCGTACGGCCCGGCCCGCAATGGCTGGTCGCTCCGCTGGCTGCTGAAGGGGAACGGCAGAAAGATGTTGTCGACGGTATTCGGGCCCAGCGAGCCGCGGCGGCGCAAGACATATTCGAGGGCCGAACCGAAATACGGCTGATGCCGCGGATCGCCCGGTGAGAGCTCCATCGCCACGTCCATCGTCGGGATCCCCGTGGTGGCAAACGCGACGCCGTGGATCGGGTACGGATGCGTCACCGAACGGACCACCGTCGTGCGGTCCATGATCTTGGCGACGTGCGGCAAATGCTCGACCACGTCCAAGCCGGGGACCGACGAAGGGATTGGCTTCATCGTCCCGCGGATTTCGACCGGCGCCTCCGGCTTCATGTCGAAGGTTTCAAGCTGGCTCGGCGATCCGTAGAGAAAGAGCAGGATGCAATGCTTGGCACGGCCGAAGCTGCCCGCAATGTCGGTCCCCTGAGCCCGTTGAGCGAGCGCGGAGCGCTCTTGATGGACTCGGCTTGCAGCAAGCGGTCGAGAGTTAATCCCAAGATCCCCGCGCCGCCGACGTGCAGCAAGTCGCGGCGGGTGAGACCGTCACAGAGACGTTTGGGATTTCCCAAGATGCGGAGCATAAGGCGGGCTGTCGCTCCACGGACGCATGCGGGTGGGATACGAGCCGATTTTAGCCGCGAAGGACCCCATTTCGCAACAGGGGAGACAACGGCCTCCGTTGCACTGCAGCGCTTTGTCGCCATTCCGACGAGCCGCCGGGTTTATCCCGGCGGTCTTCGAACAGTGCGTCGAGCGCGGCCGGAAGACCGCCGGGTTAAACCCGGCGGCTCGTGAGACGGTGGCACGACCGGGACGGTGCATTAGTGGCTGTGCTCGGGTCCCGGGTACGTGCCCGCCTGCACCTCGGCCACGTAGCGGCTCACCGCGTCGAGCGCTTGCGAACGCAGATCGGCGAATTTCTTGAGAAACCGCGGGTGGAAATCGCCGGTGAGGCCCAGCATGTCGTACAGCACGAGGACTTGCCCATCGCAGGCCGGTCCCGCGCCGATGCCGATCGTGGGGATCGTCAACTCACGCGTGACGCGCTGGGCGATTGCTTGCGGGATCAGCTCCAGCACAATGCCGAAGGAGCCGGCTTCCTCGGCCGCCTTGGCGTCGCGTAACAGGTTCTCTTCGTCGCGCTGGATCTTGCCCATGCCACCGAGTGAATGGATCGACTGCGGCTTCATGCCGACGTGCGCCATGACGGGAATGCCGGCCACGGTGAGGGCGCGGATCGTTTCGGCCTGTGCCACCCCCCCTTCCAATTTGACGGCGGCCGCCCCGCTCTCTTTGATAATCCGCCCGGCATTTTCGATCGCCTGCGAGGGGCTCACCTGGTACGAGAGAAAGGGCATGTCGACGACAACGAGGGCGCGGCGCGTCCCACGAACGACCATCTTGGCGTGGTAGATGATCTCGTCCAGCGTCACGGGGAGGGTCGTGGGATGCCCCTGCACGACCATGGCGAGCGAGTCGCCGACCAGAATCGCGTCCACGCCGGCGGCGTCAAGAATGCCGGCCCACATCCAGTCGTAACCGGTCAGAACTGAAAGCTTGCTCCCCTTTGCCTTTGCGGCCCGAAACCGGGGAACCGTCATCGGCTGAGTTTTGGGATCGCGGGGTGCACTGGCCATGGCAGAGCTAGTATCCCATCCGGGCCTCCGCACTGACAAGTGCCGCCGCGAACGGGATTCATTTCGGTCATCCGTTTACCGGTCTTAATCCCGCTGTAGCAAAAATAAGCGCTCGATTTTCGAGCTGCGCTTGAAAACAATACACATTCGCAGGCGTCATAGGCCGAATGGTCGGTCGCCAGTTTGATCAAAAAGTCGTTACACAGTATGCAGATAAGTGAAAAGTTGACGATTTAGAACATTTCGGCACATTGAATGCAATAGGTATAAGACGCCGGGAAGCAAGCGTTGGCCCGCACTTGCTACCTGGAATTTGGAAGGCGTTCCGACCAACCGTGTTGATCGGAACGCCTTTTTTTATTGCGCTGCGAATGGTGACGGGACGTCGGGTGTCACTGGTCCGCCGCGGGCGGACTTTGGCCCGCCAGTGTCCTCCTTCGGAGACAAACCGGCATTGGCACTGGCGGCCCAAAGTCCGCCCGCGGCGGACCAAGTGGCACCCCGTCAACTCCATCGCTGGAATTGGCCCGGACCTTCGACGGCTTCTCCGGTCAGTTGCCAGCCCTTGACCGCTCCTGTATCGTTCCCTGGACGGGATTTAGGCTTACAAAAGGGAAAGGTTCACGGTGAGCGAAGGCACAGAGCGGGTCGTGATCATCGGTTCGGGACCGGCCGGCTGGTCGGCCGCGATCTATACCGCACGGGCCAATCTGCGGCCGCTGGTCGTCGAAGGGGCCGTGATTGAAGAGAACCGTCTCAAGGGGACTCTTCCGCTCGGGCAGCTCGCCCTCACCACTGAAGTCGAAAACTACCCGGGGTTTGCCGCTGGCAAGCTCGATGAGTACCTCGACACGGGGATCGACAAAGAGCGGAAGAGATACATGCCGCCGCACACCGGGCACGGCATTGCCGGTCCGGAACTGATGGAGCTGATGCGGCAACAGGCGGTCAACTTTGGGACGCGCGTGACGACCGACGACATCGTCTCCGTCGATTTCCGTCGGCACCCGTTCCGGCTCAAGCTGCTGGGCGGTCAGGAGATTGTGAGTCAATCGGTGATCGTCGCCACCGGTGCTCGGGCCAATTACCTCGGCCTGCCGTCGGAAGAGACGTTCAAGAACCGCGGCGTCTCGGCGTGTGCCGTCTGCGACGGGGCGCTGCCTCGCTTTCGCAAGAAGCCGCTGGTGGTGATCGGCGGCGGCGACAGCGCGATGGAAGAGGCGACCTACCTGTCGAAATTCGCGTCGAAGGTGTATCTCGTCCATCGGCGCGACGAGTTTCGCGCCAGCAAAATCATGGCCGACCGCACGCTGGCCAATCCGAAGATCGAAGTGAAGTGGAACTCGCGCGTCGACGAGGTGCTAGGGAACGACAAAGAGGGGGTCACCGGCGTGCGGATTGGCGGCACCAAAGACGAGAAAGTCTCGGAAGATCTGGCGGTCTCCGGGTATTTCGCCGCGATCGGCCACACGCCGAACACCGATTTTTTGGGGGGCCAGCTCGAGCTGACCGAGAAGTCCTACATCAAATGGACGACTCCGGCGCGGACTTATACGAGCGTGGAGGGAGTGTTTGCCGCCGGCGACGTGGCGGACGATTACTATCGCCAGGCGGTGACGGCGGCCGGTTCGGGCTGCATGGCGGCCCTCGACGCGGAACGCTGGCTGGCGAGCAAGGGTCATCACTAGAAGCGGTTTCCAGACGACAGGCAAGCTGGCAGCTTGCCCTGCGATTGCCGCAAACCTCGAGAGATTACATCAGGACCTGGCTGCATGTTGACGAAAGAGGGTTGCGCGTCGCGTCGCCGCCGATTGTGGGAAAAAGTTCCCGCCGACGTTCAGTGGCTGCTGATTGCCGATCCGCGGCATGTGCATTATCTCTCGAACTTCTGGGTCCATCCGCTCAGCTTTTCGGCCGGCGAGCGCGGCCTGCTGCTGTTGGAGCGCGAGAACGGCGCGACGCTCTTATACGACAACCTCACGAGCGGCTCCCGCGCGAATGAACCGCACGTCGACCGCGACGTCGTCGAGACGTGGTACGACCACCGGCATTCGGCAGGCAATCGCGATCACGCGTTGATCGGTGCGCTCAAGCAGGTGACGAAATCACTCCCCGGCCGCCCGGGACTCGTCGAGACCGAGGCCCTTCCGGTCGCCGCTTGGGACGTCCTTCCGGTTCGCGACATCCGCAATCCGCCGTCGGCTCCCAATGCGGTGAGCCTGGGGACCGAGATTCGGGCGCTGCGGCGGCAAAAGGAGCCGGACGAGATCACTCTTTTGCGGCAATGCATGCGGGCCACCGACGCCGGCCATGCGCGGGCCTGGGACGTGCTGCGGACCGGAATTTCGGAAATGGACGTCTACCGCGAAGTGCTGAGTGCGGCCCTGGCGACCGCGGCGCGGCCCGGTCTGATGTACGGCGACTTCCGCGCGACCACGATGAAACAGCCCCACCTCGGCGGGCTGCCGACTTCGTATCGGCTGCAGATGGGGGATTTGTTCATCCTCGATTTCTCGATCGTGCTCAATGGATATCGCAGCGACTTTACCAACACGATCGCTGTCGGCTTGCCGACCTTGAAACAGCAGGAGACGGCGCAAGTCTGCTTTGCGGCCCTGCGAGCGGGCGAAGCCGTGCTGCGGGCCGGCACGCGGGCGGCCGACGTTTACGCCGCCGTTTCGGGCGCGTTTACCGACGCGGGCCGCGCTCCCCTGCCCCACCACGCCGGTCATGGCATCGGCCTGGGCCATCCGGAACCGCCGATCTTCGTCCCCGAAAGTGAGGACATGCTGCTGGCGGGGGACGTCGTCACGCTCGAGCCGGGCTCCTATGAGCAGGGAATCGGCGGCATGCGGTTCGAGCACAATTACCTGATCACCGACACCGGTGCCGAACGGCTGAGCAATCACAAGATTTCGCTGACCTGAAGCGACACGCTGGCAAAAAAATGCGCCGGGCCGTAGGGTGGGACAAGCTCGCAACGCGAGCGCGGGCCCACCGCGATGCGTTCGATGTCGAGTGAACCAGTCCCCCTCACCTCCGCGATCGCATGGCCGATTTTTTTCCCTGGATGAAAGACGAGTTGCTGTGGCTCGCCGAGCAGGGGCTCGTGCGGGAGCGGCGGACCGTTTTGCGGCGCCCCGGCGGCCGGTGCCAAGTGGGTGGCCGGGAACTGTGCGACTTCGCCTCGAACGATTATCTGGGTCTCTCACAGGATCCGCTGGTGATCGAGTCGGCCCGCAGCGCAGCGGTCGAGTGCGGCGCCGGATCGGGAGGCAGCGCGCTCGTCGTGGGACGATCTCCCTGGCACGCCCGGTTGGAAGAACGGCTCGCCCGCTTCGAAGGGCAGGAGGCGGCCCTTCTCTTTCCCACCGGGTTCGCCGCCAACCTCGGCACGATCACCGCGCTGGTGGAGCGCGGCGACCTGGTCTGTTCCGACCGGCTCAATCATGCCAGCTTGATCGACGGTTGCCGGTTGAGCGGGGCCGAAGTCTACGTCTATGACCGCGATCGGCTCGAACGCCTCGATGCGCGGCTGGTCGCGGCCCACGACGTGCGGCGCACGCTGATCGTGACCGACGGCGTCTTCAGCATGGACGGAGTGCTCGCCCCGCTCGGCAAGTTGTCCGAGCTGGCGGCCCGGCACGGGGCGATGCTGCTGGTCGACGAGGCGCACGGGACGGGGGTTTTCGGTCGCCATGGCCGCGGCGTGTGCGAGCAGTTAGAGGTCGAGGATCAGGTTGCCGTCCGCGTCGGCACGCTGAGCAAGGCGATCGGCTCGCTCGGGGGATTCGTGACGGGGAGCCGTCTCCTGGTGGATTGGCTCTGGAACCGGGCGCGGACGCAAATCTTCTCAACGGCGGCTCCCCCCTCCGCCTGCGCGGCGGCGTACGCGGCGCTCGACCTGATCGAGGCCGAACCAAAATGGCGGGAGAAGGTCTTGGCCCTGTCGCAACAACTCCGGCGTGGAATCGCGGAGCGCCGATTGGAAACGGTTGACGGCGGAACCGGTCCGATCGTGCCCATCCTGTGCAACGAACCCGACGCGGCCGTCTATTTTGCCAGGCGGTTGGAGGAATGCGGTTTTCTCGTCGGGGCGATGCGGCCTCCATCAGTTCCGGCGGGGACATCTCGCGTGCGGATCGGCGTGACGGCCGCTCACAGCGAGGAGGATATCGTCTCGCTGTTGCGCGCTCGAAGAGATTTCGTGGGAAATGTCCGACAATCGGGTAGCATTCGACAAGGGCTCCGCTTGAGGGCACGGCGATGGTGTACCTGACGCGCGAGCCGGAATGCCTGACGCGGACCGGGTTCGAGGCCGAGTATCCGTTCGCGTCGCATTTCTTCGACCTCGACGGGCTGAGGTATCACTACATCGACGAGGGGACGGGGCCGACGCTGCTCATGGTGCACGGCAACCCGACCTGGAGCTTCGCGTGGCGAAACCTGATCAAGGCCCTCGCGCCGCGATACCGCGTCGTGGCCGTCGATCACATCGGCTGCGGCTTTTCCGACAAGCCACAGGATTACTCGTATCGCCTCGCCCAGCATGTGGCGAATCTCGAGCGGTTCGTGACGGGGCTCGACCTTTCGGAAATCACGCTCTTCGCCCACGATTGGGGAGGCGCGATCGGGATGGGCGCGGCGGCTGCGTTGCCCGAACGGTTCTCGCGGTTCGTGCTATTCAATACGGCGGCCTTTCGCTCGAAACGAATTCCGCTCAGGATTTCGGTCTGCAGGATTCCGGGCTTCGGCGACCTGGCGATCCGCGGGTTGAACGGCTTTTCGCTGGCGGCACTGCGAATGGCCGTGGCCAAGCCGGAGCGGATCACGCCGAGCGTGCGGGCCGGCTATCTGGCCCCCTATCGAAACTGGCGCGACCGCATCGCCGTGTTGCGATTCGTGCAGGATATCCCACTCTCGCCGTCGCATCCGAGTTACGCGACCCTGCAGGCGATCGAGGAATCGCTTCCCAAGTTCGAAAAGCGGCCCATGCTGTTTGTTTGGGGCGAGCGCGACTGGTGTTTCACGACCGAGTTCCTCGACGAATTCGAGCGGCGGTTTCCGCAGGCGGAAACGCTGCGGCTGCCTGAGGCGGGGCATTACGTGTTTGAAGACGCGCACGAGGCGATCATTCCGCGCGTGGAACAGTTTTTGAGCCGGCGCTAGACAGGCGGCCGGATTGCCAGCGGCCCGCCTCTTCCCTAGAGTTTCAGTGGTCATCCACGGGCGCGGCCGTCACCGCGAGTTGGATGGAGTCTTCTCCGCCGCCTGGACGATTGCATGTCGCATTCCCTGCTTCGCGCATGGGTCGAAGAGATCGCAGCCCTCACGAAGCCCGAGGCTGTCTCCTGGTGCGACGGTTCGGAAGGCGAGATCGAAAAGCTCTATGCCGAGATGGTGGCCGACGGGAGCCTGATCCGGCTCGATCCGGTCAAGCATCCCAATTCGTACTACGCGCGGAGTCACGTTAACGACGTCGCCCGCGTCGAAGACCGGACGTTCATCTGCTGCAAAGATCCCGCGGACGCCGGTCCGACCAACAACTGGCGCGATCCGGCCGAGATGCACGCCGTGCTCACGCCCATTCTCGCCGGCTGCATGCGCGGCCGGACGCTCTACGTGATTCCGTATCTGATGGGGCCGCCGAAAAGTCCCATGGCCCGCGTCGGCGTCGAACTGACCGACAGCCCGTACGTCGTCGCCAACATGCGGATCATGACGCGAATGGGCCAGGTCGCGCTCGACGAACTGGGCCAGACGGGCGACTTCTCCAAAGGCATCCACAGCACGTGCCAGCTCGACCCCGCCAAACGCTACATCAGCCATTTCCCCGATGAAAACCTGGTGATCAGCGTCAACTCGAACTACGGCGGCAACGCTCTCTTGGGAAAAAAATGTTTCGCGCTCCGACTGGCGAGCGTGCTGGCTCAGAAGGAGGGCTGGCTCGCCGAGCACATGCTGATCATCGGCATCACCGAACCGAACGGCCGCAAAACGCACATCGCCGGCGCTTTTCCGTCGGCTTGCGGAAAAACGAATCTGGCCATGCTCGTCCCGCCGGAGGCCGATCGGAAGGCGGGCTGGAAGCTGGAAACGGTGGGGGACGACATCGCCTGGCTCAAGTTCGGCCCCGATGGCCGCCTGTATGCCGTCAATCCGGAGCACGGTTTCTTCGGCGTCGCCCCGGGCACGAGCCTCGCGACCAATCCAAACGCCATGCTCTCCTGCCGGGCCAACACGATCTTCACCAACGTGGCCTTGCTCCCCGACAAAACTGTCTGGTGGGAGGGAATGGACGGCCCGCCGCCGCTCGCCGCGTTCGATTGGAAAGGGCAGCCGTGGACGCCCGCATCGAAAACGCCGGCCGCCCATCCCAACAGCCGCTTCACCGCGCCGGCCGCGCAGTGCCCGTCGATTTCGCCCGACTGGGAAAAGCCGGAAGGCGTGCCGATCGACGCGATCCTCTTTGGCGGCCGCCGCACGACCACCATCCCGCTCGTCTACGAAGCGTTTCACTGGCGGCACGGGACTTTCGTCGGCGCGTCGATGACGAGCGAAAAGACGGCCGCCGCGGAAGGAAAAGTCGGCGAGCTGCGACACGATCCGATGGCCATGCTCCCTTTCTGCGGCTACCACATGGCCGACTACTGGCGGCATTGGATCAACATGGGCGAACGCGGCGGCAACAAAATGCCGCGCGTGTTCCACGTCAACTGGTTCCGGAAGGACGCGGCCGGCCATTGGCTCTGGCCGGGATTCGGCGAGAACATGCGGGTGCTCAAGTGGATGGTGGCCCGCGTCCACGGCGAGGTCGACGCCGTGAAAACGCCCGCCGGCCACGTCCCGCATCCCGAATCGCTGGGACTCGCCGAAATGGGCATCACAGGCCCGGCGGCCGAAGAGTTGCTGGGAGTCGACCGCGACGCCTGGATGGCCGAGGCCGACACGCGAGACCGGTTTTTCCAGCGATTCGGCGATAAGCTGCCGCCGGAGATCCTCTTCGAAAACGCGGCCTTGCGTTTCCGGCTCGTGATGAAGGCGGTCTGATCAAAGCGCGCTGTCTACGTGTGGCTTGCGGACGCTTGCATTGAATTCGCCGCGGTTGGAATCGTTGTACGCGCGACACGTTGAACAACGTCCGGAAGAGCTACGCGCGGTGCGCTCGTGTCGATCGTGAACACCTCCGAAATCTCCAGCGGCTACGCAAGCAAGGCATTGTAACGACCAAGGATTTGCTTGAGCGGCTGCCCAGCCTTTCACCGAGGCTGATGCAATTTGGGATTGAGTTGGCCGGGCTGTTGAAGATTCCACGGGCAGCGTCCGTTTTGCTCGATTTGCTGTCGAATCGCAATGTGCGGGTGGGCTGCGCCGACACTCTGTCGCGGTTGGAACCGCGGGGCAAGGCGACGCGGGTTTTCATTGACATTGGCAACCGCGAATTAGCCTCGCCCTGTCCGGACCGAAGATGGCTCGAGGCCGTGGTATTTGGGCTTCAGGGCAGCAGCGACCAGCGAGCCGTCGAGATGCTCGTGACGATCCTAGAGCGTTCTGATCTGGCCGGTTGGCTGCGCGGCGATGCCGCCGACAAGCTTGGATTCGCCGTTCACCTCATGGACCGTCGCACACGGCTCTATCGGCGTTGCCGCGACGCGGCACTGCGTGCGTTCCATGAGGAGTCGATTTACGCGAAATTTGGAGGGATGTATCTCATTGGCTCGCTCTGTACGCAGGAAGGTCGAAAGCCAGTCTTAAATCTGAGGGAGTTTAAGGCCGCACTTCCGCAATTACGGCGAGTCGCAAAAAACGATCAGCGGCTGGCACCCGGATTCTGGTGGCCGATGTCCGCCGAGGCGGAGGACGTCATCGCGTGTATTCAAACCGGGCGCTGGCCCGATCCGGAGGCTGCCGAACGGTGGCAGGGAAATACTGCTCGCGGCGTCTGGAATCGCGACTGACGCCGCTATCGTTTTCCGTTTTTCACCGGTCGCTTTGAAGGTACCGAATCCGACCGAATGCTAGCGACAGCCTGCATCGCCGCGTCACTGATGGCCTGTCGGACCTTGGTCAAATCCTTCCAAGGATCACGAGTCCGCTTTTTCAGGCGGGCCAGCGCGTTGGAGACGGTGACGCCATTTGCCGCGTGCGTCTTTTTGAGTTCGTTCCAATCGAGCGGAAAAGAGACTGGTGCGCCGGCTCGGGCCCGCGGCGAGTAGGCCACGACGGCCGTTGCTCCCCGTTCGTTCCGCAGGTAATCAATGAAGATCTTCCCGGGCCGGGCGGCCTTCGACATGGAGAGTGTGTACCGAGACGGGTCGGCCGTCACGAGCGCCTGGGCCATGGCCTTCGAGAACTCTTTGACTTCGGACCAGCGACGTTCGGGCTCGATCGGCACGACGATGTGCAATCCCTTGCCACCAGTCGTTTTGACGAAGCTGACCAGTGACAGTTCTTTGAGCGAATCGCGGAGCAGCAGGGCCGCGTCGACGACTTGCGGCCATTCGACGTTCGGGCCGGGGTCGAGATCGAACACGATGCGATCGGGCCGCTCGATATCGCCGATGCTCGCCTGCCACACGTGAACTTCCAGCACGCCGAACTGGATCAGCGCGAGCAGCCCGGCGAGGTCTTCCACGTAGACGCCGACCGAGTTCCCCTCCTTGAAGCGAATCGGGATGCGTTTCACGCTGTCGGGGAGACCTTGCGGCGGCTGCTTTTGATAGAAGCAGGGCTTGGCCGTCCCCTCGGGGCAACGGACCAAGGTCAGCGGCCGGCGGACAAGGTGCGGCAGCATCCACTTGGCGACCCCCACGCAGTATTCGGCCAGATCGCGCTTCGTAATCCCGGCGTCTTGAAAGACGACGCGGTCGGGATGCGTGATGCGAACTCCGTCGATCTCTTCGGCGGACGCCGTCTTCGATCGAGGACTCGATTGGGAAATGGGATTTCGCCGCAGCATGTCGATTCTCGCGGGCTGTTGTTCGACGTTTATTTGGGGACCTTGGCCGGACGCTCGCGGCCGACTTCGCGGGCCGGTTTGTCTTCACGGAGTCCCTGGAAGGCGGCCTGTCGCAGGATACCGGCGTCGGTCCAGTTGCTGAATTCGATTTGACCGACGAGCTCCGGTCGCACCCACCGCACGCCGCTGGTTCGCACTCCCGGCGGGGTTTCCACGAACGGGCTCTTGTCCTGCTCGAGCGCCTTGAGCCGCCGCGTCAGGTCGCGGAGCAACTGCGTCCCGAACCCGGTCCCCACGCGGCCGGCGTAGACGAACTTTTTGTCCGGCCGGAAATACCCCAAGAGGAGCGCACCGAAGCCGACGCGCGAGCCTTCAGGGCGCGTGTAGCCGCCGATCACGAATTCCCCGGTCTGGCGGCACTTGCACTTGAGCCAATCGTTGCCACGTCCGGGACGATAGAGGCTGTTTCGCCGCTTGGAGATGATTCCCTCAAGCTGCGCGGCAAGCCTGATGGCGGAACTCCTCCCCCGTACCGACGACGTGCTCGCTAAGCCGAATCCGCGACGAAAGCCGAGCCCCTTCCAAAAGGGCTTGGAGCAGCGTTTTCCGCGTTTCGAGCGGGACACCGGACAGGTCGTAACCGTCGAGGTAGATCAGGTCGAACGCATAATAAACGGTCGCATCGTGCCCGTTTTTCTGCGTGCTCATGGCGTTTTGCAAAAGCTGGAATTGGCTCACGCCGTGCGCGTCGAGGACCACGACTTCACCGTCGAGAATCGCCTGCTCGACCGGCAGCGCGGCGGCCGCCTGAGCCAGTGCGGCGAAGCGGGCCGTCCAGTCCTGGCCGTTGCGGCTCAAAAAGCGGACTGTCCCTTTCTCGACGCGGCACAGCATGCGGTATCCGTCGAACTTGATCTCGTGCAGCCATTCGTTCCCTTTGGGCGGTGCGGGAACGAGCGTGGCCAGCTCGGCTTGCGGTTTCTTCGGCAGCGGCCGGCGTTTCGCACCGGTCAGTTTGGCCAAATCGCGGCTGCGCTTTTGGGATGTCGCGTGCCCGTTGCCGGACAAGGGCTCGCCCTTGGCTGCACGGGTCTGACGAGCCGCCGGCTTTACGCCGGCGGTCTTCGCGGCGGCGCTTGAGGTGCTGTTCGAAGACCGCCGGCGTAAAGCCGGCGGCTCGTCGGGACGTTGATCGCTCGTTGGCAAAGAGAGCGCTGTTCTTTTCGCCCGGTTCGAGTGCCAGACCGATTTTCGTTTGCCGTTGTGATGTGTTGACACTCCCTCGGCGATCTCTTCGAGCGTGCGGCCGGTGGCCGCGCTGTCGGGCAGCTTGTCGAGCACGTCCCCTTTGCTCAGCGGTTTGGCGTAATCGTCGTTGTGCTTGATGAGCAGCCACTGCGGCGTGCGGCCGCCGTGCAGGGCCGTGCGGACGAGGGCCCAACTTCCTTTGAGTTTTTGACCGTCGAGAGTGAACTTGAGCCGGCCGTTGCGGTAGCCGACTTCCGGATCGCCTTCGGGAGTCCAGGTGCCGCGGTCCCAGACCATCACCGTGCCGCCGCCGTACTCGCCGGCTGGGATTGTCCCCTCGAAGTAGGCATACTCGAGCGGATGATCCTCGACTTGGACCGCCAACCGCTTTTGTGCCGGGTCGAGCGACGGGCCTTTGGGGACGGCCCAACTTTTGAGCGTTCCGTCCAACTCCAAGCGAAAGTCGTAGTGCAAATGGCTGGCAGCGTGCTTCTGGATCACGAAGCGGTGCCCGGCCGCTGCGACGCTGCCTCCCTTCGGTTCGGCGGTGCGGCCGAAGTGCCGTTTCTTGCGATATTGTTTGAGACTCATCGGGAACGCTCCGCGTATCTTCGCGATTAATTGCATAATACATACCGTTTCCCGCGAGCGGCTGGCACAAAAGCTGCGAATGGGTCAAAGGGATGGTTGCGCCCCGAGCGTTCGCCGTGCGCGAAGCGGCGGGGAGCACCGGCACCGCCTCAGGGAGTTTCACAAATGGCCGTCAAAACCAAAGCCAAGAAAAACAACAAGCCAAAGGAGCCAAAGTCCCGCTCGAGCTGGAGAGGCATGCTGCGGTTTGGCCTGGTCGTGTTTCCGGTAGAGGCGTTCAACGCGCACGCGAAGGGGCACAGACCGATCGCCTTTCATCAGCTCCACGCGACCTGTCACAGCCGCATTCATTACCAGAAGATCTGCCCGATCCACGGGGAAGTCAGCAACGACGAGATCGTCTCGGGCTACGAATACAGCCCGGGCCACTACGTCGAGTTCGAGCCCGAGGAGCTCGACAAGCTGCGGACGGAAAAAGAACGGTCGCTGACGATCGACACGTTCATCGCGCCCGAGGAACTCGACCCGATCTATTTTGACGGCCGGATGTATTTTCTGGCTCCCGCGGGCGGGGAAGCGAAAGAGCCGTATGCCGTGCTGGCTCGCGCCTTGGAACGTCTCAACCGCTACGGAGTGGGTGAGATCGTGTTTTCCGGCAGGAAACAGGTCGTGCTGGTGCGTCCGTATGAGGGGGCCCTGCAGATGGCCATGCTCAATTACGCGGCCGAGGTGGAGCAGCCGGCCGCCGCCAAGCCGGGCCGCGTCTCCGTCAGCGAAAAGAGCCTGGAGTTAGCCGAGGAGTTGATCGAGAGCTGGACCGAAAAACACTTCGACTTCGCGCACTACGTCGATCGGTATGAAGAGGACATTCGCAAGCTGATCGACGCCAAGGTGCACGGCCACGATATCAGCGTCTCCGAAGTGGAGGAAGAACCGGCCGTTTACAACCTGATGGACGCCCTGCGGAAGTCGATGGCCCACAATCGGCAGAAGCGGGAGGCATCGGCTCGGTCCTCAAATGGCCGTCGCGGAGTGCCGGCGGCTCGACACAAGCGCCGATCGGGCCGCCGACGCGCGTCCTGATGATCACCACCATCCATAACGAAACGCCATCCGGCCCGAGCGGTCGTAATGGGCGTAGTTGAACGGCCCTTCGTAGTAGTAGCCGAGCGTGGGGGACGCGGCGTAATACCGGTGAAATTCAGCCGGAGCCGCTGTTGGTTCCGTGAACACGCCCGGCGGATACGAGCGGAAGCTCGGCGGAGGGTACGTGTTGTTCGGATACGGGAGCGAAACGGCCGGCGGATATCCGTACGGCGAGTTCGACGAGTAGACCTGCTCCTCATACGGTCGCCCCCAGGGCCGCGCGTTGTACGGCGGGAACGGATTCGGATTCATGTAGGTGTCAGTGTCGTTGACATTTCCCAGGTTGTAATACGCCGCGCTCGGCGTCCCGAAGTAATAATTCGGATACGTGTGACCCTGAGCCTGGGCGGTCGAGACTTGCCAGCCGCCGAAGACCAAGGCGAGCGCGGCGATCGCCAGTGTGCAATGCATGGAACGTTTCATGAGGGGACCTCCGGGACCTCGATTCCCAGCGCCGTCGCCAGGTCGATCGCGTGGTCTTGTTCGTTGACGAGCAGCGTGCGGAGATGTTCGGCGATGGCATATTCACCGAGTTCCTCGCACTGCTGGACCCGTTGACGGTAGTTGCGGATCGTTTCCAGTTCGTTGTCGAGATCGAACTGCAACAGCTCCTTGGAATCGTCGGACATCTTCACCGACTTCGGTGCGACCGTCGGCGTGCCTCCGAGGTAGTCGATTTGTTTCGCCACGATCAGTGCGTGCTGCAGTTCCTCGCCGGCGTGCTTTTCGAGTTCGGCGGCGATGTTCATATACGCGGCCCCCTTGAGGACCTGCGAATAGACGACGTAAGCGATCACAGCCTGATACTCGCGGGCGAGATCCTCGTTCAACAAGTCAATGAGTTTCTGTCGCGTCACGCCGGTCGCCGCTCCGTTGCTCTTTGCCGGTGCTGCCGAGGGCTTCGTATGCGTCGAAATACGGTTCATCCGTTCGCTCCTCTCTGCGGAAAAGTCAGATCCTCTGCATCAGCACGAGGATCAACACGATGATCAGAACGAGCCCGAGTCCGCCGCTCGGGTAATATCCCCAGCCGCGGCTGTAAGGCCATGCGGGCGCCGCGCCCAGGACGAGCAAGATCAAGATAATCAAGAGTATGAGCCCCATTTGGCTCCTCCTTTCAGTGTGGATGCCTCCTCAGTACGCAAACGCAGTGCCGATGTCCGGCTCTCAGGTTTTTTTCCGGATGCCAATCAAGATTTGCGAAAGGGGCGCGGAGGAGTGCCGATGAGACCGCAAGCTCAGTCCGTGCTGAATAAAGAAGCATCATGGTCGTCTGACGACCAAGTTCCGAATTGTCAGGCGGCTAAAACCTTCGCCGATGACTGGATTTCGCGACGTGCCCGGCGGATCCGCGAGAAGCGGTCGTCTAATTCGAGTGGAAAAGCGGAATTTTTTCGGTATTCGTCCAAGCGGGACCCGTGCGGCCTTTGGCATAATGCTTGCTGTCAGAGTTCACGTCCTTCCGAGTTGCGGAAAGCAGGCTTCGAGCGGACAACTCGTTCCCCTCTGCCGCGTGACTTCCCACGGAAGGGATGCAAGCCACACCACAAACAATGCTGAAGGAGCCGGACAATGATTAATCAAGCGACACTCAAAGGAAATTGGAACGAGATCAAAGGCAAGCTGCGCTCGCACTGGGGCCAGTTGTCCAACGACGATATTCAGGCCTTCAACGGCAACGTCGACCAGCTCGTCGGCCTGATCGAACGCAAGACGGGCGAGACACGCGCCGCCGTCGAGGACTTTCTCGATCAGTTGACTGAAAAAGGCTCGGCGAACGTCACCGCGGCGGTCGAGGACGCCCGGCAGTATGTGCAAGACGCCGCCCAGCGGATTCAACAGGGTTCACGCCAGGCGATGGACACGATTCGCGACAACTACGACCAGGCCGAGCAGATGGTCCGCCAACGGCCGGCCGAGTCGGTCGCCGTCTGTTTTGGAATCGGCGTTTTCGTCGGCTTGTTGTTCGGACTGAGTCTGCGCAGTCGGTAACCTCTTCGCCGGGCAGGGAACCAGGGTCTTGGCCATGAACAAACCGACCAGTGACGTTGAACAGCTCCGCGATGAGATGCGCCGCCTCCGCTCGCACATGGATGCGGACGTGGACAGCTTCGTGGAGAACACCCGCGACCTGTTCAACTGGCACTCGTACTTCCAGAAAGCGCCGTGGCTCTGTCTGGGAGCGGCTGCCGTCACGGGTTACTTGTTGGTCCCGTCGAAATCCCGTTCGGTCAACATCGACCTGGAAAAGCTGATCGAGCTGGCCAAGCATCGGCAGGTGACGGTAACGGAGCAGGCGGCCCCGGCGAAAGGGGCGGCCCCGACTCTGGGCAGGATGGCTTTGGATCTCCTGTGGCGAACGGCCCTGTCCGTGGCGACGCAGCAACTCAACCAGATCCTCACGCCGCGGGAACCGTCTTCCGGCCCACCTCACGGCAATCCATCCCAAGGCGGCCAGTCGGGGAGTGGGCGCCCCCGTCCGGCGGCAGGAGGGGGAAAATGATCATGAAGAATCGGCTGACGGATGATGTGCCTCTGGGCGGAAAGGACTCGGGATCGCGGGGCGAAGCGGGAATTACGGACGAAGCACTGAAATACGCGGCGGCCGTCGAGCAATATGTTGTCGACCACCCGGTTTCCTCGTTGGCAGCCGCCTTCGCGGCAGGAGTCATGGTCGCATGGTGGATCAAACGACGATGAACGACCGGACGAACGGACGCGGGGCTGACGGGAATCCTTCGAAGCTCGGCAGCACCCGCACCGCCGCCCGCAACATGGCCCACCTGCTGCATGACGCCGTCACGCTGGCTCAACTCCAAATGCGCCTCTTCGTGCTGGATTGCCGGCAACTAAGGACGAAATTGGGGACGCCCCTGATCGCGATCGCGGCCGGCGTCGTGCTGGCACTGGCGTGCGTGCCCGTAGCGCTCGCCGGAGTGGCCTTGTTCTTCCGGGATGTTGCCGGTTTGTCGCGATTGGGGGCGGTCTGGCTCACCTTTGGGTTGGCCTTCCTCGTCGCGGCGATCTGCATCGGATGCGGCATCTGGTGGTTGCGAAAAGCCAAAAATGTGTTTGAGTCGTCCCGCGTGGAATTGACGCAGAATATCGAGCGATTGAAGGAGATGTTGTGGCGATCGAGTCACCCGACCGAGAGTCCCCGCGGCGCGGAGGATCCGTTTACTTCATCAAAGAGCTTTCGTTGAGAGAGAATTGAAATTCCCGTGCCCAAACAATCTCATGCGAAACGGAATCGAAATCACCGACCTGACGGTCGCGGAGAGCAGGATATGAATCAGCAACGCACACATTCTCGCCAGGAGGAGCCTGAGCGAATGCAGCAGACGGGCCGTGAGGAACGGACCGGACTGTCCGCGCAGGGCGAACTGCATCCAGTGGAAGACATGGTCCAATACGTCTGCGAATACACGCGGCAGCGTCCCGAGAGGGTGGCCCTCACCTGCTTTGCCGTCGGATTCATTCTCGGGTGGCGGTTGAAGCCGTGGTGAGTCGCTCGTCGAAAGAGCGAACTCGAATTCCGCCGAATGTCATCACCTTCATCCTTGTGGTGGTGGTGGTTGCCTGCCTGGCGCTGGCCAAAGCGGTTATCCTGCCGGCGGCCGTCGCGATCCTGCTGGCTTTCATCCTCAATCCGTTTGTCTCGGCGCTCGATCGGCGCGGCATTCCCCGCATTCCGTCGGTCTTTCTGGTCGTGATTCTGGTCGGCGCCCTCGTGGGGAGCCTGGGCTGGATCCTCGCGAGCCAGATGGTGCAGTTTCTCAACCAGCTCCCCTCGTATCAGGATAACGTGACCCACCGGGTCGAGGAGCTTCGCGCCAGCAGTAAGAACTCGATCATCGCCAAGGTCGAGGACTTCATCGAGAACGTGACGGCCGCGGCGACTTCACCATTGCAAGAGTCGGCCAAGGAATCCCTGCAACGGGCCAAAGAGCTCGCCAAGAAGCACGTGGGCGGCCCGGGAGTGGCCCAGCCGCCGCCGACCGTCACCGTCGTGACGTCGGGTTCGTCCGCGAACTCGGCCCGTGGGTGACGACAGCCGATACGCTCTTGGAATTCCTCGCCTCCGTCGGCATGGTGGTCGTGCTGGTGATCTACGTCCTCATCAACCGGGAGGAAATCCGCAATCGCCTGCTGCGGCTGATCGGCGAAGGTCGCATGACCCTGACGACGAAGGCACTCGACGACGCGGCCCAGGGGCTGAGCGCGTATCTGCTCGCCCAGTTCATGGTCAACGCCTCGTTCGGCGTGGTGGTGGGGCTCGGCGTCTGGCTGGTGGGATTGCCCTATCCTCTCTTGTGGGCCGTCTGCTCGACCTTCTTGCGGTATATTCCCTTCGTCGGCCCGTGGATCGCGCTGATGTTCCCCCTGGCACTCAGTCTGGCGATCGCGCCCGGCTGGACCAAGCCCTTGGTGATCGTGGCGATCTTTGTGGGCTTTGAAATCGCGGCCAACCTCGCCATCGAGCCGTTGCTTTACGGGCAGCAAATGGGCGTCGCGCCCGCCCCCCTCTTGGTCGCGATTGCCTTCTGGTCCTGGTTGTGGGGAGCGATGGGGCTCGTGCTGGCTGTGCCCCTGACGGTCTGCCTGGTCGTGTTGGGCAAACATGTCCCCGCGCTTAAGTTTTTCGACATCCTGCTCGGCGATGAGCCGGCGCTCACGGCCGACGTGAACTTCTATCAGCGCCTGCTTGCGCGATGAGGATGAGGCACTCGAGATCCTGCGAACCCGCTTGCAGGAAATTCCGCTGGAACAGGTGTTCGACGAGATCGTGATCCCCGCCTTGATCGCCGCCCGGAGTGACTTCGAGGCCGAAGCACTCTCCGAAGGGGAATTTGCGTCGATCGTCGAATTGATCCGCGAACTTGTCGAGGAGATCGGTTCCGCCGCGTCGCAGCTGCAATCGCGGCCGGCAGCGGGGCCGGAAGCCGCCGCGACCCCGGTCCCGTCCAAGCTGATGATCTTGGGCTGTGCGGCCCGCGACGCATCGGACGAGACGGCTCTCGAAATGCTCCATCGGATCCTCGATCCAGCCGTCTGCCAGATGGAAATCGTCTCGACCGATCGGCTCGTGTCGGAAGTTGTCGAGCTCGTGGCTGAGGAGCGGCCGTCACTCGTCTGCATCGCTTCCCTCCCGCCGGGAGGACTCGCGCACACGCGGCTGTTGTGCAAGCGGCTTCGCAGCCGTTATGGCGGTTTGAAGATCGTCGTCGGCCGGTGGGGGCTCCAGAGTAATATCGAACGCAATCGCGATCAGCTCATGACGGCGGGAGCCGATCACTTCGCCACCACGCTGCACGATTCGTGCACGCAGATCGTGCAGCTCGGACCGTTTTTGAACTCGCAAAAGGGACCGACGGACGAGGGGAAGGCGACACCGGCAGTTGACGGTCACGCAGACGAAAAGGCGCGCCCATCAAGCCCAGCTCAGCCCGTCCTCGTAAAGGTGCCGGCGGAAAGATAAGAGGCAAATAAGCCGGTGGCCAACCCCGACCCGGTCGTCTGACGGACGCTTGAATCCGCTTCTACGAAAATGGATTCTCGAGGAAGAGCAGCAGGCCGCCCTGAAAGACGACGAGTGCAAACTCGACCGGACCGGCGAGGCGTTTCGAGTGACGGTGCAATACGGCCAAACCGACCAGCGTGAGCAGTGTGCCGGCGGCCTTGACGCGTAAAAAGATGTCGGGGCGTCCGTCATCACAATTGATGAGATAGAGACCAACAGGGTTCTTCTCGAAATCCTGGATCATGGGACCCGTTCGCACGACCAGATAGCCGTCGTACGCCGAGACCCCGCCTACGAACAGGACAACCGCGATGAAGAAGGGCGTCCACGAGCGAATCGGGTTCGACGGCTTCAAGAGAAGCTCGTCCCGCGCGTCGACATCCATTTCTTGCGACCGGACAGCGTCGAGATATCCGTGGCCCATGTTCCTCTCCTCTGAGATTTCTGAATTCTTTCAGCAAACAGTCAGACGGCGTGGGTCGAACGTCGCTGTCGTCCGAATCGGTTCATTCGACAACAACGTCACAAAAACGACTTGCCACCGTTAGGAGGAGTGCGCTGCAGGCGAGGTCCGACGCAAAACGGATGCCAGAAGATCCATTTTCGATGCCTCAAACAACGAACAATCGCCTCGAATTCCTGTGGAGTAATAAAGTTAGCACGTCTGGAGATTCCGGTTTTCGCGCGAACGTTATTGGATGGCTGTGGGAAGAGCGGGCAGAACTGTGGGGAAACAAGGCCCCGCCAGAAGTGCGGCGGTCGCCTGCGATACTAAGTGGAAGTACGGAGTTCTGATTGGTCTTGACCTGGCGGCTGTGTTGATTGGCGCGCGTCTTGCAATCGGTTTGTGCAACCGCTCGCCGCGGCCGGTTTGCCGTACGCGCCGCGTGTGAAGGGGAATTTTTATGAGCTGGCTCAAACGACAGGTCCTGCTGTTGGTGGCCGCTTACAATCGCTGGTCGCAGGACGAGGGGCCGGCGATGGCCGCGGCCGTCGCTTATTACGTCGCGCTGTCGTTTTTTCCGCTGGTGTTAACGTTGATCACCGGCATCGGTCTGTTCTTCCGCTTTGCCCATTCGGGGCAGGATGCGGAGCGGGCGGTGCTCGTCCTGGTGCGGGAGCACTTCTCCTCCTCCGCCGGCGCGGCGGTCGAACAGGCGCTCAACCAGGTTCGCGACACGTCGACGTTCCACGGACCGATCGCGCTCGCCGTGATGTTGTTCTCTTCGATCGCCAGCTTTGTCCAACTGCAGCAGGCCTTCGATCGGATCGGACGGGTCACCGCCTCGCGTCGCAAGGGGATGCTGCACGCCGTGCGCATGGTCCTCGTGGAGCGGTTTGTGGCCTTCCTCATGCTGTGCGGACTCGGCATTTTGATCGCCGCGCTCTTTATCGGGGCCCTCGTTCTCTCGGCGACCGAGCACTACACCACCGGAATCGTTCCCAGCTTTGGAATGCTGTTGCGGCCGCTGCAGATCCTGATCAGCTTTGGCGTCAATACGGCACTCTTCACGCTCGTCTATCGTTGGGTCCCTAAGAACCCGGCCACGCTCGGTCCTTCCTTTCGCGGCGGACTCGTGGCGGCGGCGGTCTGGGAGATCGGGCGGCAGATTCTGGCGGAGGTCTTGATTGGCACGAAATACACCAGCGCCTACGGCGTGGTCGGCTCGTTCATCGGTCTGATGCTCTGGTGCTACTACGCGGTGGCCGTTTTGCTGTTGGGGGCGGAGTACATTCAGGTTCTCTGCCATCCGGAAGAGACGACCGGCAAGGATGCCGCCCACCCCGGCCAGGCAGCGCGACCGTCTACCAATTCGGTCGGCGTCACCTGAGCGTGCCACGCGTGCTCGGCAGCGATCGTCGCGCGATCTCTTCGACCGATGATCACTCATGCACTTTCTCGGTGCGTGTGGGCGGACGGAAATTGCCTGACCGCTTCGGCGGGAAAATGCGCCGAAATTGGCTTGCGGCACGGCCCTTGCAGATGGCATCTCTGTCTGCAGCCATCCGACCGAACAGGAAGCTAACCGCCAGGAGGCCCCGCAAATGTTCCCCAAGCGTTCTCTCGCGATAAGTTTTGCGGTTTTTGCCGCGCTCGCCTCGCTGGCATGGGCCTACCAGGCACCAAACACCCGCCCTCTGGAGAGTTCCTCGAATTACGAGAACTCTCCTGCCGCGGGACAAATTGGTCCCGGTGCTGGACAATCCCCATCGTCGGGCGCGGTGAATGCGGGGCCGAGTGGCAGCCTGGCTTCGGCGATGGCAAACTTCATGGTCCGCACCGGGCTGGTCGTGGGCCCGGACAATCAGGGCCGGCTCGTTGTCGAGCGAGTGCGACCTGAAAGTGATGCCGCGCGGTTAGGCGTGAAGGTTGGCGATGTCCTGACGAGCGTGAACGGCACAGAGACGAATACGATGCGCGGTTTGGAACACTACCTGACTTCGCACATCGGTCAGTCAGCCTTTGATATTCGCATGGGCCGGAGTGGCCGAACGTTCTCGCATCCGATGGGACGACAGACATCGCTGATGGGAATGACGATTTTCCCCAATAGCGCCGATGCGCCGTACGTCTATAGCGTCCAACCGGATTCACCGGCGGCCAAGGCGCACGTGAAACCAGGCGACGTCATCACCGCCGTCGGTCACCAGACAACAGACACCATGAGCAAATTCATGAACATGGCGGTTCCTCTCGTACGACGCTCTGACCCGGGCGAGGGGGTCCCTCTTCGCGTCGCTCGAAATGGCCAGAGCGTGAAGATCTCCGTTCCGCGGCCCAAAGACTCGGATCTTCAGCCGCTGACGCCCAGCGAGCAACATGTGCTGGATACACAACACGGAGTTTTGACCCCACAGACGCAGGAACTGGTCGTTCCACGAGAACGCATCGCACAAAAGGAACCGCGCAATCAGAATCGCCGCCAACCGCAAAACGGCGGGGCGGCCCTCGCGGCCCAGCCCCAGGCGACGGCTCCGAATAACCAGCAGGCGCAAAATGGCCTGAGTGGGGGCGGCTTCTTGGGCGGGCTCGGTGGCGGGGTTGCGCCGAGCACGATGGGAACGGGGACGACGGGGACCGGGACGTCAGGCGCTTTGCCGGCCGTCGTCGCGCAGCTCTATGGGACTTCGCAAAACCAGTTGCAATCGACGGCCTCGTCGACTGCAACACGAAGCGGCCGCGGCGCGAACCGGAATAACTTCTCCAACTCCGGCGTGATTGGGTATGTAACGATTCAATCGTCGGTTCCTCTGAACGCCTCGGCCAATGGGCTCAACAACGGCGCGACAGCGAACGGCACGACGACTGGAACGAACGGGACGACCAGCGGGACGACAAACACAGGGACCTCGGCCACGAACGGGTTCGGAACGTCCAACGCCGCTGGCGTCTTGAACAACAACAGCTTCGGATCGCCCACGCCCGGTTTCAACAATTCGGCGACCGGTACGAATGGCTCGACAGGCACGAACCCCACTCCGACGATCGGCGAGGGGGGAACAAACCCGCGGACGGGTAATACCGGTACGACGCCCGGCGTGAACCCCCAAACGGGGAATACGGGGAATGGAAATGCCAATACCAATTCGAATTATCCGTCGACGATCAGCGCCCAAGTGAATGGCCTGCCGTCGGGGACGTACGGGTTGGTGATCAGCCAATACGGGAACTGTGGTGACGCGGCCGCCGTGGCGTCGGGGCCCGCGGCTTACAGTATCGGTTCAATTTCCGTTTCATCGAACGGCGTGGGCCAGGTGTCGAATGTTTCGGTCCCCTATCCTCCGCAAGCATTCTTGGGACGGGTCGTGACCCTCGTACCGCCGACCGCCGCCGGCTCGGGGAGCGGCGCGATCGCCGGCCGGAGCCAGTTGCAGTCGGCCGGAAATCGCAACAGTGCGACTTCCCAAAATCCGAATCAAATCCTGGCGTGCGGAGTATTCATGGCTCCGAATGGCCAGCAGAATTTCTCGAATAGTTCCGGGAACTACAACGGTACTCCGGGGATCTTTGGGCCTGGGATGGGTCCCGGCCCGGGTAATACAAATACGGGTAATGGAAACAACGGTTCGAACAACGGCAATAATGGGACGGGGACCGGCACGGGTGGATCGAATAATCCGCCTGTGAAGCCACTGCAAAATGGCGGTGCTCCGGGTTCCGCAGGCGGAGGAATCGCGGCGCCCGCGGCCGGTGTAGGACGTTGAAACGACCGGCCGCGATGGCAGGCCACACGCACGACGGGGGTTCAATCGGCTTCACGGCTGGTGAGCCCCCGATTTTTATGAAGCCAAAACAAAGCCGCGCCGCTTCTCTCGATCGTCAGGGTCGCTCGCCGTTCCCGAGACCGGAATTGATCATCTTGATCAGCCCGGGTACTTCGGCCACCGATCGCGCGATCAGATCGAGCGCCGGCATTAAGCAGCTTCGCGGCAGCGGTGCTTGATCGCCGCTCCCTCTCCGCAGGAGTCAGGGCGCGCCAGCCTTCCAGATCGAGGCCGATCTCGCTCCCCGTTTCCGTGACTCCGATCGTCCAGCAACCGGCGTTATGGCCCTCTTCGATGTCGGGGACCGTGTCGCCGACTTTGACGACTGCCGCGGGCGGCATCACGCCCGTCGCTTCCATGTTGCGGAAGATCATCCAGGGTGCCGGCCGGCCGGCCGGCACCTCGTCGGTATAGACGCAATGGTCGGGGACAAAACCCTGCTTTCGGGCCGCCTCGGCCACAACTCCGCCGACCTTGCGCGGATAACCGGTCGTCGTCCCGATGGCGATTTTTTTCTCACGGAGCGCGGCACAACACTCTAAAACGCTCGGAATCAGCGAAGTCCGTTTCTTGGCCTCCTCGATTTGCAGCGGCAGGAAGCGTTCATACAGGGAATCGCCGTCCGCTCGTGTCGGCTGGCGGCCGAAAGTTTGAAGCCACTGAGCGGAAATCGACGGCGACTGCAACAACAGGCCGATGTGGTCGCGTTTCGGCAGGCCCATCGGACCGCGCGCCTCGCTCTCGGTCAATTTCGAACCGAGCTCATGGAAGGCCGCGACGAGCGCGGCGATGGGGGCGATCGAGCCGTGGTCGACGAGCGTGCCGGCCCAGTCGAAGATCACCAGGCGAATCGCGACATCAGCCGTCGAGCTTGTCTTCACGCACAATCGCCTTTTTCACCACCTCGAGGAACTTGTCGAGCGACGGCGTCTCCAGTCCCGGGATTTTCGCCGCTTCGTCCCAGAGCCGCAGCCGCACGGCGTCTTTGAAGTACGGATGCTGCTCGAAGTGGCGGGCCTGGCTTTCAGTGAACGGACCCCCCTGCAGCTTGAGACTCAGCCGCGACGCGTCCGACAAGCGGGCGTGATAAGCGGGATCGACCGCGCAGCGGTAACGCTTCGCGGCAACATGCAGCCGCACCGGCTCGACGACGTCGTCGTCAAAATGGCGGGCCAGCCACTCGGCACCGAGCGCTTCGTGCCGATCGTCGATCCCTTCGTCGGCACAGTCTTCCCCCAGATCGTGTAGCAAGTGACCCACGTCGTGCAGCAGGGCCGCCGCGATTAGCGGGTTGGCCGCTCCCTCTTGCTGAGCCTGCCAGGCTGTCTGCAGGGCGTGTTCGGTTTGCGTGACCGGTTCGCCGGCGTACATATCGCGGCCGCGGCGGTCGAAGAGGCCGGCGATATCGGAAATCAGGCGGTCAGCTTGATCGGAAGTCATCCGATTTCCTCGAACGGATTTGGCTCAATCGGTTCCCGAACGGAGAGATCTCGTCTCGCGCGCTCGCTGAGGATCAAGTATGCCAACGCGACAACGAGCGTCAAGCAGCAGACGCCGGCGAGCGAAAGGAAGACCCCCTTCCACTCAAAGTGGCTGGCGATGGCCGCGACTCCCCAGCCGGAGGCGGTGGCGCCCACGTAACCCGCCCCGTCGATGAGGCCCGCTGCCGTCGCGCTCCCCCGTTTGCCCCCCAGGCTCATCGCCATCACGCCGGCCAGAAACGAGTACGGACCGATCAGAAAGACCGACGTTGCCGCAACGAGTGCCATGGCCGCGAACGGACGCCCCGTGACGTTGAAGCACGCCATGCAGCCCAGCGAGACGGCTAGCAGCACGAGCGACGGCACGACGACGCGGCCGTGGCGGCCTCCCAGGTGGTCGGAGAGGAACCCGGCCCCGATGGCGGCGACGCCACCCGCCAGCGGGAAGACGAGGCTGGCGATCCCCGCGTACCCCGAAGAGAGGCCGGCCACTTCCTTGAGATAGACCGCGCTCCAGTTGTTGAACGCTTCGCGGATCAGTGTCAGGCCGAAACTGATGCCGCAGATCGACCAAAACAGCGGGCTGCGGAAAAACGGCAGCAGCAAGTCGAACAAGGGGACCGTGTCGGCCGACTGACCTGCTTCTCCGAAAACATTTTCCGGAGGGGCGCTCGGCTCCTGGAGCCCAAGCTCCTTCGGGCTGGAGCGCAATACAAACGAGAGGACCACCACAATCACGACGAGCGTGCCGGCCGCGATCAAGAAGACGCTCCGCCAATTCGCCAGGACGGCCCACTGCGTGCCGCTCGAGTGCTGCCCGATTGTCACCAGGGTGCCGAGATAACCGCGGTCGATCGCGTCGCCGAAGAGAAAACTCAGCGAGAGAAAGCCCATGATGGTGGCCTGCCGCTGGGCCGGATACCAGCGTGACGCCGTTTTGACCAGCGCGTTCCATCCCATGGATTGAAAGAGGCGGTTGGCCGCCCAGATAGCGAGCAGCGCGGGCATCGAGCTACTGAGGCCGAAGGCGGCCGTGCAGGCGACGGTGGCTACCATTCCGAAGAGAAACATCTGCCGTCCGCCGACATAGTCGACGATCAGACCGCTAATGACTTTGCCGATCGCATAGGTCACCACGCCGAATGTGGCGATCCGACCGATGTCCTCTTTCGAGAACGCGTGCACCGTGCCACCTTCGAGCATCAGCGGTGTGGCAATCGCCAGGCACGATCGGCCGAGGTAATACCCCGCGTAACCAACAAAGAGACAGGCCGCTGTAATCTTCTGCCACCGCCGCAGTCGGAGCCCGGCTGCCGGATCAGAGACCGCCGTCTGCATTGCGTTCAACGGTCGACTCCTCGTCTGGTGGGCCTGGACCTGGTGCCCAGGGGCCTGGCGTCAATTGGTGAGGCTCACCGGCCGGTCGGCAATCGCCTGGCGAACCGGGGCCGGCAGCGGCGCGTTTACTCCCTTGATCGATCGCCACAGAATCTCGTTCAGCTCGAAGTCGTTGACGCGGTCGTACTCGCTGAAGTCCATCTTCATCGAGCGGGCCGCTCCATAGGCCGAGGGGCCGTTGACGGCCGTGATGTCGATGATGGCCGGGATGTGCTGGTACGGCGTCAGATCGGGCTTGTCGCTGAAACTGGCGAACAGGGGCCGAGCCGCCGCGTCGTATTGGCTGAGCGGCGGGAGGCCCAGGATCAGCTCGATCGTGCGGATCATGCCCACCGTGCTGTATTGAGTGCTGTCGACCGCTTTTCGCCGCACATAGGGGCTGATGACGAGGCCCACCGTGCGATGGGCGTCGAGATGGTCGGGGCCGTTCTGCGCGTCATCCTCGATCACGAAGATGGCGATTTCGGGCCAGAGTTTGCTTTTGCTCACCGTCTCGACGAGTTGGCCCAGCGCCACGTCGTTGCTGCCGACGCATGCCTCGGGCGTGAACGTGCCCGTCCGCGTGCCGGTCGTGTGGTCCTCACCCAGGCTCATCACGATGAACCGCGGGAGGTTTCCCTTGCGTTCGTATTCCTTGAACTCTTTGAGGAAGATGGCGACGTTTTCCGTGTCGCGCTGTTTCTGCCCCTTCACTTTCGGGACGCCGTAGTCGGGACACATGTGCCCGACGAGGCCGGGAACGGCCGCGTCCATGCGAAGGTTGCCGTCCGGCTGGCTCACACGGCGGCCGTATTCGCCGTAGCTGCGATAGCTCAGACCGTTGCGGGCGCACGAGTCCCACAGATAGCCGGAGGGGGCCTTGGCGAGGTTCGCGTCGTCATCGTCGTCGACGCCGCGGCGATTGGAGTAGGTCAACTGCCAGTCGCGGGCCACGTAATCGGTGTTGTAAGCCATGGTCGACCAGGGATGCCCGTCGCGGGAAACCTGGCCATTGCAATACAAGTTGTCGAGCAGGACGAACTCCCGCGCCAGCTTGTGATGGTTCGGTGAGACTCGTTCGCCGAACATCACCAGCGACGGATCGCCGTTCCCCTCCTTGATGTCGCCCAAGACCTGATCGTAGGTGCGGTTTTCCTTGATGATGTAAATCACGTGTTTGATCGGGCACGGTTCGCCGACGCGGCTGGGGATGACCGACTTTTGTCGCGACGGTGCGCGGCTCAACAGCGTGTCGGAGTACGGACAATTCGCATAGACCTGTGCCGTGTAAGTGGCGAGCGTCCGATCGTCCGGAATCGGCACGATCGACAAGGCGCCCGAAAGCGTCGTCCCGATATAAGGAAACGGGAGCCGCCGTCCGGCCGTCTTCCGCGGGTTTGCGGCCGCTTTCGGTTTGCGCGTGAAGGGATTGGCCTTCGTCTGCAATCCCTTGCCCACGCCAATCAGCAGGTTTTTGCCGTCCGGCGTGACGGCGACGGCGGTCGGATACCAACCGGTCGGAATGAAACCCTTGACCTGACTCTCATTTGGCGTGCTGATATCGATCACTGCCGCACAATTGTTGTCGGCGTTCACGACGAACAGCGTTTTTCCGTCGGGCGCAATGGCCAGCGCGTCGGGCGTGCTGCCTTCGGGTGCCTTGGGAAAGAGCGCGGTTGAAATCGTCTCGTTGACGACGCCCTGCTCGGTGTCAATCACCGAAACGTTGTTGGTCGAGGCGCAGGCGACGAACAGGCGATCGTCTTTGGGATGCAGCGCGAGCTGGTTCGGATGCTCGCCCACGGCGACGTGGGAAACAACTCGTAAATCTTCCGGCCGCACAGCCAGCACGGCCCGCCCGGCCCAATCGGAAACGTAGAGCATGGCCCGGTTCCGCGAGAGGACCACATCATAGGGGCGGCCGCCACAGACGGCCGACTTGGCGACCTTCCCGCTCTTCAAATCGATCGCAGAAATCGTCCCGGCGTCGATGTCGAGTGAATACAGCGTCTGCGTTGCGGAATCGAGAAACAACCCGCTGCGGAAAGTGTGCGAGCCGCGCGCCCCATTGCGGCCGGCCGCCGTGGGATGCGAGGCAAACGAGATTTTCTCGTCTTCCGGTGAGAGAGTATTCTGTTTGAGCGCGAATTCGTGCAAGCGGCCCCGTCCGCCGCCCGACCACCAGATGTGCCCTTGATCGCGGCTCACGGCCAGTCCGAACCAGCTTTCCGGGACGGCTTCCTTGGCGATCACTTTTTGCTGTTCGAGGTCGATCAGGGACAATTCGTGCTTGTTATAGCCGCTCGTGGCGACCAGCGCTCTGTGAGAATCGGCAAGGGGGACGATATTGAGCGGCAGGTCGGTCAGCACGACGTGTTTTCCGGCCGGCGTCAGCGTCCAGCCGTTCGGCAACAGGAAACCCCGTTCCGTCGGCCCGGCGGTCGCCGGTTTCTGGTCCTGAGTCGAAGGGGCCGCGTTCAACAGGCCGAGCGACAAACACAGCGGAGCCAAGAGCGAAGTCATGCGTCCGTTCCTTTGCGTCTCCGGGCGTAAAAAGCGTGGCGATCCGATCCGGCGTACGCCCGTCCGCCAAGCAGCCTATCACGAGAGGCACAAGCTTTCACCGACGCCGATCGGGTTTCGCTCCAGTATTCATGATCTCTTCACGATCGGGCGCCGCGCGGCGTTGTTGTCAAGTGTGCGGAGACGCGGCGGTGAGGATACGGGAACAGATGTTTTCCTCGCTTCGTTGATTCCCGGCATCCACCTGCCCACAATGGCCGCAACCTTTCGCTCCGGCGAGACGCTGATTGCGTTTGTCCGGAGTGAGGCGCCGGGCAGGCCACCCCAAGGATCGCAGGGCTTCTGCGGCACGGCCAGGCGCGGAGTGTTCCAGGCGCGACGCGTTCGTGAGGAGCACCGATGCGCAGCCTTGTTTATTCGTTGGAGTTCGAGCTTGAGCGGCTTTGCCCGCCGACGACGCAGCGGTTGATCGTCCCCGTCGATCGGGAGGGCCGGTCCCCCTACTGCCATGCGCAGGACCGCAACAAGCGACTGGTCGACCTCGTCCCGGGGGACTGGATCGTGCACATCCGCCATCGTTACCGCGTCAAAACGGTGGTCCCGTTTCGCTCGCGCGAAGTCGCCACCGACACGGGCGGCACGCGCGACGGCTACGTACGCGAAGGCTGATGCGTGCGGCAACCCCCGCCGCCGATTTGAATTACGCGGGGGACGCCACCGCAAAGCGGGTTACGAGCATAAAGTGACCGGCGAGTAACGACGGGCCGTTCGCTTTGCGTCCTTCGTCTGGTTCGTGGTTCGCGCGGGGGATCCCTGCATTCCGCGGCAACGCCCCATTGGTCGCCGGTCGGCCCCGCTGCTACAATGCATTGTTCCGTTCGAGCGAGCGCCGTTCTATCCAAATTCCTGCGTAGCGATCGGAGATGCCGGTCTTGAATGTCGAAGACGACCGCCCTCTGGCCGCAGCGATCGAACGCTCTTCCGCGCCGGCGGAACGGGCCACCCGATTGAGCGAACGCGTCCAAGCCCTGCGGATGCCCCCCCTCGAAGTGGAGCCGCGCCGATCGTGGCTGCCCTGGGCGCTGTGTGCCGTTTTGTTACCTGCGGTGGCCTGGCTCGGATACCTCGTCATGGGGGCGTCACCTGCCAGGACCGCTCCGTCGTCGGTCGCGTCCGATCCACCGACCGGCACGTCGAAGACGGGGGATGCGGCGAGCGCGGCCGTGGCCAAGACAGCCGCCGCCGACAAGGAGCAAAAGGTCGTCCTCGAGTCGAAGGGCTATATCATTGCCGCTCACCAGATCCTGGTCAGTCCCAAGGTGAGCGGAGTCTGCACCCGATTGAACATCGAAGAAGGGACGCGGGTCAAAAAAGGGGACATCCTCGCCGAGATTGAAGACATCGATTACCGCACCGATTACGAACATTGCGTCGGAGAGCTCGAGTCGGCTAAACAAAAGCTGCTCGAACTCGAGCGGGGCAACCGCCCCGAGGAAATCGCCCAGTCGAAGGCCCAACTGGAGGAGGCCGAGGCCAATCTGACCCAACTCGAGGCCGACTGGAAACGTATGCAGCAACTGCGGAGCAACAACGTGGCGACGGCCGCCGACTACGACTCCGCTCGGAGCAAGTATTGGGCGATGATGCGGCAAGTCGAGCGGTTGCGATTCGCCTACAACCTGATGGTGATCGGCGCCCGCAAAGAAAGAATCGACGGCGCCCGTGCCGACGTCGAGACCGCTCAGTCGAACGTCGAAAAGGCCAAATGGAAACTCGACAACTGCAAAATCCGCTCCCCGGTGACGGGCACGATTTTGAAGAAAAACGCCGAAGAGGGAAACCTCGTCAATGCGATCGCCTTTTCGGGATCGGTGAGCCTGTGTGAATTGGCCGACCTGTCCGATCTGGAAGTCGACCTCACCGTGCAGGAGCGGGACATCTCCCGCGTCTTCAAGGGACAAAAGTGCAAGGTGCGGGCCGAGGCGTATCCCGATCGCGTCTACGAGGGGGTCGTCTCGCGGCTCATGCCGATTGCCGACCGCTCGAAGGGGGCGATTCCGGTCCGCGTGAAGCTGACGGTGCCCCGCGCGGAAGAGGGGGTCTACCTCAAACCGGAAATGGGGGCCATCGTCACCTTCTATAAGGCGGACGTTGAAAAGGCAGGCGGATGAACGACGACGCGGGCTTTGCGGTGAGGCTGCTTGACATTCACCGCTTCTTTCAGCGCGGCAGCGAGCGCCTCGACGTGCTGCACGGCCTGACGCTCGAAGTGCCAAACGGCGAGTTCCTGGCCCTGATGGGGCCCAGCGGTTCGGGAAAGACGACGCTGCTCAATCTGATCGCCGGCCTCGACAAGCCGAGCCGCGGCGAAGTGTGGGTCGGCGACGACCGCATCTCGGACTATCCCGAATCACGGCTCACCCGCTGGCGGACGCGAAATATCGGCTTTATTTTCCAGTTCTATCATCTGCTTCCCGTGCTGACGGCTTACGAGAACGTCGAACTCCCCCTGCTCTTGCTCCCGCTTTCGTCGCGGCAGCGGCGGGAACGGATCACGATGGCTCTCGATATCGTCGGCCTCAGCCATCGCATGTACCATCGGCCGGGACAGATGTCGGGGGGCGAACAGCAGCGGGTCGGCATCGCCCGGGCGGTCGTCACCGATCCTAAGTTGATCATCGCCGACGAGCCGACCGGCGACCTCGATGCCCGCTCGGCACAGGAAATCCTCAACTTGATGAAAGAACTCAAGGAATCGCTGACCAAGTCGATCGTGATGGTGACGCACGATCCGCGGGCGGCCCGCCAGGCCGACCGCATGCAGTTTCTCGACAAGGGGGGCCTCGTCGACAAGCCGCCGGACAGCTTCCTGCTCGATCCGCACGAAGCGCTCGCCTGACGCGGACGCGCCCTCCGCTCGCAAGGTCCTTCCGTGAAGTTCCTGCTCCTCATTCTCAAGAACGTGCGCCGCAACGCGGTCCGCTCGATCCTGACGGCCGTCGGCACGATGGTGCTCGTCTTCGTGGTGACCTTGGTCTGGTCGATCCTTGATTTTCTCGACAAGGTGACGGCCGAAAAATCAGATAACCTCAAGGCCATCGTGACCGAACGCTGGCAGATCCCCAGCCAGATGCCGTTCGCCTACGCCGACAGCCTCGGCGACGGGGCCGCGCGGCACCCGAACGACATCCACCCGCTCGACTCGATGAGCTGGCAGTTCTATGGCGGCACGATCGACCCGGCCAAGCGGACGATCGAGAACATCCTCTTCGCCTTCGCCATGGAGCCCGACAAGGTCGGCACGATGCTCGACGAACTCGAGCTGAAAGACTTGCCCCCCGACAAGGCCGACAACCTCCGCCAGTCGATTGCCCGCCTCAAGGAAAAACGCAACGGCATCATCCTGGGCGCGAGAAACTCGCCCAGATTCATAAACGCGTGGGCGATCGCTTCACCGTCACCGGACTCAACTACAAGGACATCGACCTGGAGTTCGAGGTCGTGGGCGTCTTTCCCGACGGCCGCTATGACAAAAGTGCCGTCATGAATCGCGACTATTTGAACGCGGCTCTCGACGCCTATCCGCGGTCGCACGCGGGCCAAAAACATCCGCTGGCCGATAAGTCGCTGAATCTCGTCTGGCTCCGCGTGCCCGACATGAAGGCCTTTAACACCGTGCAGGAGCAGATCAGCCAGTCGCCCCTCTACACGTCGCCGGCCGTCAAATGCGAAACAGCCTCTTCGGGCATCGCCACGTTTCTCGAGGCGTACCGCGACCTGATCTGGGGCATGCGATGGCTGCTCGCGCCGGCCATTCTGCTCACGCTGTCGCTCGTGATCGCCAACGCCATCAGCATCAGCGTCCGCGAGCGGCGATTGGAGTTCGCCATCCTTCGCGTGCTCGGCTTCCGGCCGCTGCAAGTCCTGGCCCTCGTCGTGGGTGAGGCGGTGATGCTCGGGGTGGGATCGGGGCTGATTTCGACGATTGCGACTTACACCCTGATCAACAAGGTGATCGGCGGCGTCAATTTCCCGATCGCTTTTTTCGGCGCGTTTTACATTCCGGGGCAGGCGATTTGGTGGGGGTTGGGTATCGGCCTGTCGACGGCTCTCGCCGGCAGCGTCGTCCCCGCGCTGGCCGCCAGCCGCATTCGCGTTACCGAGGCCTTTTCCAAAGTCGCCTGATCGTCATGGCACCGTCCGTCCTCTTACTGGCCGCCAACTCGTCCGCTCCGATCTGGATCGCGGGAGCCGTGGCGCTTGTGCTGGTGGGCGGCCTGTTCGCGGGCGTGAAGATTCCTCTGAGCTATCTCGTCCGCAATCTGACGGTCCGCTGGCGGACGACCCTCATGACCGCGCTCGCCTTTGTGATGGTGATTTCGCTGCTCACCGTGATGATGGCCTTCGTCAACGGCATGTACCGCCTCACGCAAGCCAGCGGCCAGCCCGGCAACGTGATGGTCATGGCCGACGGAGCGACCGACGAATCGTTCAGCAACCTCGCCCCTCCCGACATGGCCGATCTCGAGAACCAACCCGGCGTGTTGCGGGAAAACGGCCATCCCCTCTGCAGCCGCGAGACGTACGTCGTCGTCACGCAGCCGATCGAGAACCGGGTCCCCGGCCGCCCGACGCGCCGCTTCCTGCAGGTTCGCGGGCTCGACGACTCGGCCATGTCGGGCCGCGTGCATGGACTGGACCTTTATCCCGGCGGGCGCTGGCTTTCCGAGGCGGGCATCCGCGAGTCGGCCGACCCCAAGTCGACGAGCGCCCCGCTCATCGAGGCTGTCGTGGGCGAAGGGGTGGCCCACGTGCTGGCCGGCGACAAAAAAGAGAATCGGGATCCGCCCCGCCCCCCGAACGGCTCGACGTCGGCGACATTTTCAGCTTGGGCGACCGCCGCTGGCTCGTGGTCGGCGTGCTCAAGTCAGCCGGCTCGACGTTCGATTCCGAAATCTGGGCCAAGCGGAGCATGATCGGCCCGATGTTCGGCAAGGACACCTATTCCTCGCTCGTCCTGCGGACGGCCGGCCCGGTCGAGGCCCGCCGCCTCAAGGATTTTTTCAACACCGGATACAAAAAAGCAGCCGTCCTCGCGCAGGTCGAGACCGATTACTTCGACAACCTGGCGGGGACCAATCGCCAATTCCTCTTCGCCATCGGCTTTGTCACGGTCGTGATGGCCGTCGGCGGCGTGATGGGCGTGATGAACACGATGTTCGCCGCCGTCAGCAACCGCGTGAAAGACATCGGCGTCTTGCGTCTCATGGGTTTTAGCCGCACGCAAATCATGCTCTCGTTCCTGTTGGAATCGCTGCTAATCGCGATGGTGGGCGGGGCGATCGGCTGTGCGCTCGGCTCGCTCGTCAACGGCTGGCAGGCGAGCAGCATCGTCAGCGGCGGAGCGGGCGGCGGCAAATTCGTCGTGCTCCGGCTGTCGGTCGACTTGCAAACGCTCCTTTTGGGCTTCGTCCTCGCGCTGGCGATGGGGCTGTTGGGCGGCTTCGTCCCCGCCTTCTCGGCCGTTCGCCTCAAGCCGCTCGAAGCCCTGCGATAAGAGCCCGCTCGCCCGATCCTGAGCCGCGCCGCGCGATTTGTCTGGTTTTTCTGCGGCGTAAAAAAGGGGGCGAGCACCACAGAAAAATCCTCCGCCTCCCCAAGAAGCGCACATCGCAAAAACTACTTGACACATTACCACACTCGCGGTAACATGATGATGGCAATTGTAGTAATCAGGAGTCACGGATGAGAATTGCCGATACCGAATGGCGCGTGATGCGGATCGTCTGGCAGAAGGGGCCGGTCGGGGCGGCCGAGGTGATCGCGGCCGTGCTTCCCGAAACCGGCTGGAGCCATCGCACGGTCCGCTCGCTCCTCAACCGGCTCGTCAAAAAAGGGGCCCTTCGCGCGGAGCTGGTCGAGGGGCGAAATATCTACGCGGCGAAGGTGAGCCAGTCGCACGGCGTGCGGCAAGCCAGCCGTTCCTTCCTGAAAAAAGTCTTCGACGGCGACGCGTCGCGGATGCTCGTCCATTTCGTCGAGCACGAAAAGATGACGGCCGAGCAGATCAAAGAACTGCGGGCCTTGTTGGACTCTAAGCGCAAAAAAACCGGGGAGTGATGCCATGCCCCTCCCATTTCACGAGGCGGCGCTCTGGCTGATCGTGCTCGCCCGGCTTTCGTTAGCTCGTTCCCAAGCTCCGCTTGGGGACGCGCTTTTCCGAAGCTCTGCTTCGGGCTTGGTGAATGGCGCTCTCTGATCCGGGATTGCTTCGATCGTGGACAACGATCACGGGTCTGTGCAGTCCTGGTGGACGCGAAGCAGAGCTTCGCGGATGGCATTCCCAAGTGGAACTTGGGAACGAGAAGGCCGCTGCAGGATCCGCGTCTGTTTCATCCAGCCGGCTTCAATTCTTGCGTGCCCAACGGCTGCGGCTGAGCGAAATGCATTTTCCGCGTCGGCAATTCCTCGAGTTGTTCAATCAGCGGCAGCACCTTTCCGGAATTCGCGGAACCTGCGCCGTCGTAATAGCGGATTCGGACGTCTCGGTCGATGCCCGGGCGGTGATCCAGAATTCGCGCCCCCAGCGGCAGACCGAGGGCGCCGATCGTGAACAACTCGGGCCTGGGCACGGTTTCGAGTTGCAGGCTGTCGAAGTGAAGGTCGAATGACGCGGCATGGGGGTGGCCGACGAGCCGTTTCTCCGTGAAGTGTTCGACGACCCAGAGGTCGGAAACCTTTCGCCACGCGACTGTGTATTCTGAATGGACGGATCGGTCAGGCTTTCCCCCGATGAGCCGGATCGGGTTCAGTCCGGCCAATTCGCTCACGGTAAACGTTACGTCGAAATTATTGCCGATCGAATACTTGCCTTCCCATTCCGGTCCGTTTTTGTGGACAACAGATATCTTTTCCGGGGGGACACGTTTCAGAACCGTCTCAAAGTCCACCGCCTGGTTCCCCAGCCTCCTGACGTCCAAAGGAAAGTTCAAACTCGGCGGGCCCCAGATCGGACGCGGAGAGACGTAACCCTCCGCACCGAGCGGATGGTGGGCCGGCGAGAAACTCGCGCTCAGCACGATCGAGCCGTCGCAAAGGAAAACCTGTCGCCTGATTTGGCCCGGAGTCTGCTGGTATTGCAGGTCGACCAGGTAATTCGTCGCGTCATAGCGAGCGATGATTTTGGCAACGTAGTTCGCCGCTTGCTTATTTCTTTGCATGGTCGCCCGATATACGCCGATGCCGACGATCTGCCCGGATGTCACTTGTGTCGCCTTTTGCGCTCGCTGCAAGTCGCTGAGTTTGACGCCGTCAGCCGCCTGAAGAGTCAAATCGCTTACGGAAGCGAGGATCGTGAGGAACGCGATTGCCTTGGGCGAAACGAAGCAGCGCGGGCCACGCGAAAGAAAGCTTTTCATGCCGTTCCTCCGTGAATCGTGTGTGGACGGAATGAGAAATGTCTGACGGAGCGTAGGGCAAGCTGCCAGCTTGCCATTTCTGAATCCGGTTGCCAGCGAGCCATCGAACTTCGTTCCCAAAAAAGATGGCAAGCTGGCAGCTTGCCCTACGTTAATGCTTCAGAAACGTTCCTTCCTGCAGTTCTTCAAATGCATGGCGGAGTTCGTCCTGGGTGTTCATCACGATCGGGCCGTACCAGGCGACCGGTTCTTGCAGGGGTTGGCCGGAGATGAGGAGGAAGCGAATGCCGTTGTCGCCGGCGTGGACGGTGACTTCGTCGCCGCTGTCGAAGAGAATCAGCGAGCGGTCCTCGGCCGCCGTGGGAGGGACCGTCTCCAACCATTGGATTCCTTCGGTCGGGACCGACAAAGGAGCCGACGCGTTGCAGAATTTGCCGCTGCCGGCAAATACGTAGGCGAAGGCGTGGCGGGTCGTTTCAACCGGCAGGCTCTTGCGCATGCCGGGCGGGACCGAGACGTCGAGGTAGATCGGATCTGCCGCGACCCCCTCGACGGGGCCCTTTTTCCCCAGAATGTGCCGCAGACGATCCGGGCGCGGGTGCCGTCGTCGTCGGTGACTTCTGGGATCTCGGCCGCCTTCACTTCCTGGTAGCGCGGGGCGGTCATCTTGAGCGACGAGGGAAGATTGGCCCACAACTGGAAGCCGTGCATGCGGCCCGAGGCGTCGCCTTTGGGCATCTCCTGGTGAATGATGCCGCGGCCGGCCGTCATCCATTGGATGTCGCCTGCCGCGATCGCGCCGCTATTGCCCAGGCTGTCGCCGTGCTCGACGGTGCCGGCCAGCACGTAGGTGATCGTCTCGATGCCGCGGTGCGGGTGCCAGGGAAAGCCGGCCAGGTAATCGTCCGGCACGTCGTTGCGGAAATCGTCCAGGAGCAGGAACGGATCGAACTCCGAGGTGGTGCCGAAGCCGAACGCCCGCCGCAAATGAACGCCGGCTCCCTCGATGGTTGGCTTGGCCTGGATAAGCCGTTTGATCGGTCGCAGGGACATGTCGCGCTCCAGAATCGGGACCCGCGGACGAGAATCATCCTATCCGGCCAGGTGTGCGGGGGACACTCTCGTGGGGCGAGCTGCTAGCTTGCCCGTGTTCAATCGGTCGCGTTTTGGCACTTTGCAATTCGGAGTCGGAAAATCTTTTTGACGGGCAAGCTAGCAGCTTGCCCCACGACGGCCAGAGACGAAAGAATAGAGCGCTTTCAATGTAGGAATCTCGTTCAAGGTGAAATTGATGCCATCGCCGATCGAATCCGAACTTCTCACGCTCACGCGGCAACTCTTGGCGGCCATCAGTGATCGGGACTGGAAGACGTATGCGGAGCTGTGCGATCCGTCGCTCACCTGCTTCGAGCCGGAGGCGATGGGCCAGTTGGTCGAAGGGATGGAGTTCCACAAGTTCTATTTCGATTTGCCGGGGAGCCCGGGGCGGCGGAATACGACGCTCGCTGCACCGCACGTGCGAGTGATGGGGCCCGATGCGGCCGTCGTGAGTTACGTCCGCCTCGTGCAAAGCGCGGAGGGAGGCGGCGGACCATCGACGGCCGCCTTCGACGAAACGCGCATCTGGCAGCGGATCGGTGGAGCGTGGAAGCACGTGCACTTCCAAAGGTCGGCGACGGAGAAAGAAGGATGAAGGCGGAAGGATGAAGGATGAATCAGACTCGTCCGCCTTCGGCGGACCTTTTTTTCATCCAGTAGTTCCAAGTTCGCCAGCCAACTAACATTCGAATTCACAATGGGTTGCGTTCCAACGTTTTTAGACGGTGATTGCGTGTTATCACCGCTGGAAGCGGCGAGGTTAGGCGTGTGCCGGATCCCCTATTTTTCCAGGATGAATCGTTGGTCGGGCTTTCCAGCGCGACGGTGGGTGCGCCGGAAAAAGACGGCACCAAAACCCGACGCCGTAACTCCTTGTTTTGAAAGCAGTTGATTAGCCGGCGAACTGGGAACTACTGTCATCCTTCATCCTTCATCCTTCCATTCCCCCTCTTCAGCCTGCGGCAAACTCTGCGTCTGCTGCCGTTCCTGCGGGTGTGACGGGTTCTCAAGCGGCCGGAAGAGGTGCCGGATGCACGTGGCGTGCCTCGCGCACCGCGAGATTCTCGTGTCCCCGTCGCGACGGAAGCTTCGGTTTTGCTGCGACTTCGGCGTTGACCTGGCCTTTTCACCCGCGGCGGGTCGTGTCGGAAAGAGCCGATGCGCACGCCGGGCCGATAGAAGCTGGTACTGCAGCGCTCTGTCGCGCCGTTTCTACGAGCCGCCGGCTTGACGCCGGCGGTCTTCGAGCGGCGAGCGACGCGCCATGAAAGCCGCCGGCGTAAAGTCGGCGGCTCGTACGAACTGCGCGACCGAGCGCTGTCATACCAGGCAACCGCTTCCACGGATTGGAGAGACGCCGTCTCCACGGAGGGTCCCGGCCGGTGCCGCTTGCGTCAACTTCGACGCGCACCCGCAAGGACAGGGCGAAATGCCACGATTGCTCCGGTTTTGTGTTTTTCCGCGCCTCCGCCACGCGCTCTTGTCTGCCCTCGCACTTTTGGTGCTCGGGCTTCCGGCGCTGGCCGACGAGCTGCCTGCCGGCTTTCACGAGCGCGTCTTCCGCGATGAAACGGGCGACCACAAGTACCTGATTTTCCTGCCTGCGAATTACAATCCCGCGTCGCAGTGGCCGGTCATTTTGTATCTACACGGGGCCAGTGCCCGCGGGACCGACAATCGGCTGCCGATCCTGGACGGCATGGCGCCGCACGTGCGGGCGCGGGCCAACACCTTCCCGTTCGTCGTCGTCTTTCCGCAATGTGAAGATCTCACGGTGCGGCACACCGACGGCTGGCTGGCCGACACGGTTGATGCCAAGCGGGCTTTGCGGATTCTCGACGAAGTCGAGCGCGACTTCAGTATCGACCGCCACCGCGAGATCCTTACAGGCCCGTCCATGGGCGGAGTCGGAGCGTGGAGCGTGGCGTGCGCCACTCCGTTGCGGTGGTCCGCAGTCATGGTCGTGTCGGGTGCCGGTAATCCGGCCGACGCGGCCAAGCTCAAGGACATGCCCCTGTGGGTTTGCCACGGTGAGAAGGATATGGCCGTTTCGATCGACGGCGACCGGAAAATGGTTGAAGCCGTCCGCGCGGCTGGGGGCCATGCGACCTTTACCGTTTTGCCGAAGGCACGGCACATTATCGCGCACGTGGTTTATGGCGACGATGATGTTTACACCTGGATGCTCGACCCGAAGAGCGAGCCGCGGGCGACCGAAATCGTGGCGAATGCCGAGTGCAAGCCGACGCAGGCGGAACTCGGTTTCGACATCAACACGAACTTCGTGCCGGCCGTCGAGATCCCACAGGCGGCTTATGTGCGCGTCGGCAAAGACGCCCTCGAGTCGCTGACCAGCACACTCCCCGAGTTGATGCCGCCCGGCGCCCTGACGGGGTCGATGGCCGGCACGCAGCAGTCGGGCGCACGGCCCTCATGTCGTTCCAAATCTCGATCGCCGGCATGAGTTACCGCGGCCAGTTGGAACGGGTGACGATCGACTGCCACAACGACGGTTGGATCGTGTTGCACCTCGGCCTGAGGAATTTGACGCTGGAGATTGCCCAGACGCAGCTCAGCCGCGATTTGTCTCGGCAACGGCCGGACCGATGTATGTCATGATCGGGCAGCAACGGCCGGTGTGGCTGAATGTTCCGCTCAAGCCTTACGTCGACGCGGGGCATCTCCGCTTCGTGGCCGGCACGCCCGATTTCTCGATCCCCGCGGACGATTTTCAGGTCACGACGCCCGAAGTCGAAGCGCACGGGCTGCCTCTGATACGCCGCGAAGTTTCCAGCCGCTTCCGCGAGAAACTGGTCGGCGGAGCCTACGAACGCAAGCCGGAAATCGAGCGGATCGTCGTCGGGGCCGTGCCGAAGCTGATCAACCAGCTCGAAACGCGGCTCGACCAGCAGCTCGCGCTTCCCCGCACAATTGCCGGCTGGCCGATGCCGGCGCTGCAGCCTCGGTTTGTCCTGTGGGCCGACTCGGTCCACGTCGATGAATCGGGACTGGCGCTGATCTTCGGCATGACGTTCTCTCGCCCCGGTTTGAATCCGCCGGCAGGCGAGGTCCGCCGGATTGAAGCACGCCGTTTGCAATTCAGCGACATGCCGAAGACGAGCGGGTTGCAACTGGGCATCTCTCGCGGCGTGATGCAGGGCATTACCGCCGCCATGATGTCGGCGGGGCCGCTCAACTCGGATCTCGTCGACTTGAATCCGGCCGGTTTTGCCCCGTTCACCAACCCGGTGCGCCTGGCGCGCATGATCCCGGACCTCGCCCGGTTTGGCAACCATTTGCAAGCGCGGGCCCTGGCCAGTTTGACCGAACCGATCTCCGTGAGCAGCGTCGACAGCAAATTGCCGCCGACGCCAACGCAAGCGTCGGGGAAAAGTGATCCGCACCTGGAAAAGAGCCTGGCGTTCTGCCTGCCGAATGTCCGGCTCTCGATCGAAATCAAGACGGCTCCCGATGCGAAATGGCAGCCCTGCGTTGTGGCGGACGTCACGCTGCGGCAACAGCTCAACTTGGAGCTGGTCAAAACCGACTTCGAGAAGCGGCTCGTAAATCTCAACGCGGCCGGTAATCCCGACGTCACCGTAAACGCCCGCTTTGCCGATGGTTTCCAGCCGCAAGAGACGCGACTGGAGACGGATGCGATCGCCCAGACATTCGCGGAGGGCTGGCGGACCGGCGCACAGACGCACTTGCTGCGCGGGATCGAGGCGCGTGATCTGCGGCTCGGCAGCACGTGCTTCCGCGCGGCGGACATCGGCTGGCTCGATCCGTTCACCGTGAAATTCTTCGAGCCGGCCCATTCGAAAATCACGAACAAGACGTCCGAACCGATCGAGTATTACATCCGCGTCGCCCTGAGCAATTGGGGAGGACCGTACAAGCTCAAACCCGGACAATCGCACGAATACAATGCGCCGTATGGGCTGATCATCCAGTACCAGACCGCGGGCGGGCAAATCGTCCGCAATGTGCCCCTCGGGACGCAGTGCGTGATCGGAGCCGACGCGGAAGACACATCGGCGGCGACGCGTACGTCCGAAGCTCTGACGGGAACGGTACGGCGATAGCCGCACAGTTCGCGGCCTCTTGGCCTGGTGTCAAAGTCTGACAGTGGTGCCGATTCTGTGCCGTGGGCAAGTCTCACATCATGGCAAAGCGTGCGGGCTGCGGAAGGACTTCCTCACGCTCCGTGGAGTTGCGGCGTCCGCGAGGCGCCGATCGCTTCGGTTTTGCTGCGACTTCGGCGTGGACCTCGTGTTTTCGTCGCGCACCGCGTCCCGGCAGTGAGAGATGATCCGCGTATCGGGCCGATACATGCAGGGCAACCGCTTCCACGGAATGGGGAGACGCCGCCTTCACGGAGGGTCCGGCCGGTGCTGTCTGTGTGTGGTGAAATCCGACAGGCACCCGCAAGGACTTGGGGAGATGCCAGGATTCCTCCGGCTGGACCTCGCTCCGCGCTTGAGAGACGCGGTTATTTGGGCCTTGACCCACGTTGCCATGGGACTGCCGGCAGCGGCGGGGGAGCTGCCTCTTTCCGCTCCGGCGACTGATCCGACCGGTTCAAACGCTGCCTGCGCGACGGTCGGCGAAGCTTTCCCTCGCCGATCAACTCTCGCCACCGCTGCCTTGTTCGCCAGCCCCGCTGGAAAGCCGGTTCGCTCTTTATCGGTGCGACTATCGAACACCGCGTTTGCCGAATGTGTGTGGGACCGCCTTTACAGAAGGTCGCCCGATAACGGCGGGACGGTGGGTTGGAAGACGGTGGGCCAGGAAGACGGTCCGGCAGAGAGTTTCCTCGCGACACGCACGTAATCGTATTGCCTTGAGAAAGGGACAGGTTCAATGGAGTGCAAAACCCGAACGCTGGACGGCGCGAAATCCGGCACCGGTTTACACGCCGGCACTCCTCGGGATGCTTCACGCGGCGGCTCGAGCGTCGATGGGCCCGTCTTCGGATTCATTTTGATGGGGGGGGCCCACGTCGGCGCGACCGTGCGCGACGTGCGGCTTGCCAATGAGCTGGTGCGGCGCGGTTATCCTGTCCACGCCTGGTGGGCGCTCGACCAGCCCGATGCGTCGGACCTTGATCCCCGCATTCCGCAACGCCTTTTGTTCCACGCCATGCGCTATCGCCTGGCGGGCCGGCCCTCGCGGTTTCTCGATCGGACGGGCCGCCTGATGAACCACGTCGTCTCGTATCAGGCCCGCGCGGCGTGGAGCCAATGGTTCGGCGTCGTGCGCCAGGGCGTGATGCGCGGCCTGTTGCGGCGGGTTTGTGCCGGCGTCGAGAGCGACCGGAGCCTGATCAAGTCGTTCGCGCGCCAAATCAGCGAAGCCGGAATCACGCATTTCCTGCCGACCTTGGAAATGTTTTGCCCGTTCGTCGAGGCGGCCCGGAAACTCGTTCCCCAACCGATCAAATACTGCGTGACGTTCCAGGGCTACGAGGTCTACGCGAACTACGCGCGCGAAATTGGACTCGAAAACGCCTTGTACGATCGCATTCGGGACACCGTGGCGAATTCCGATTTTGCGCCGATCGTCGTCGGCAGCGAATACGGCCGCCGCGTGGAGCGCGAAGTCGGCATACCGGCCGCAGAGCTCGCTACGATTCCACCCTGCATCGAGTCGCCCGTCCTCGTCCCCAAAGCCGAGGCGGAGGCGCTGGTCGCCTCGCATTTCCCGGGCTACAAACCAGGCGTGCCGCTGGTGGCCTACCTGGGCCGGCAGGACGCGGAGAAAGGGATCGACCTGCTGTTGTACGCGGCCAAACTGTGCCGTGAGCAGGGGCTGGAATTCCAGCTTTTGATTTGCGGCCCCACGGCACATGGAAGTGCGTACCGCACGGCGTGCCGGCAGATTGCCGAGCATCTGCGTCTCGAAGTGCTCTGGGGCAGCTTCGTGCCGGATAACGTCCGTTCGGCGATCTTTCAGACGAGCGACGTCGTCACGTACGTTTCGATCCATAATGAACCCTTTGGCATGGTCCCCGTCGAGGCGGCCGCGCATGGGGCGATCGTAATCATCGATGAAAAGTCTGGAGCGGGCGACGTTCTGGACGAGGTGCCGCAGGCCGTGCTGCGTTCACGAGCCGGCGACACGAGCGATTACGCGCGGCAGATTCGCGCGGCCCTCGATCGGCGACGGAGCATTCCGCGGGCCGCGATGCAATTCGACGCGTCGCCCGTGCGATTGGCCGACCGCATTCTCGACCATCTCGCCGCGAGGCCGCTCCAGCCGATGCGCGAAGCGGCCTGATCGGGCCGTCCCAGCGCAAACCACTCCCGGGACGAGCTTTGACATTTCTTCCAGCGCTCGTCACCATCGGGCGTCCGAGCGGGCTGCCGTTGCCGCCGCGGGGAAAACGGCGCACGCGTTCCTGTTTGCAAACGGAGTGATGACGCCAAGATCGGACGGGCGTCTGCAACGGGAGAAACGATGAAGACCCGGCGATCCGTCCGGTTTCTGCTGGCAGCCGTCCTGCTCGGCGCGGTCACGAGCGGCGTGGCACAGGCCGCGCCGCGGCGGCAATATTACAACGACTGGAACTTCTACCCGCAGTTCGGCTACTACTACATCAGCTATTACTACCAGCCTTCGCCCCGCGACGCCGGCTACAAGTACCAGTTCTGCCTCTTCTACCCGTCGAGTCCACGGTTCGTGTACTACTTCGATCCGGTCCGGCATCTCTATTGGGGCCGGCTCGACATGAAGGGGACTGCGGATCACCAGTTCTCGCTCTTGGCCGAGAAGGACCGCAAGGAGAAACTGAAGGACATCCCCGAAGAGGCCTTCCCAAAGCCCGGCAAGATGCCGCCGATCCCGGAATCGAAGGATGGCGCGGCGATGGAGCCGATTCGATTTCTCCCCAATCTGCCGACCGAGGGAGAAAAGAGTGCGCCGGAGCCGAAAAAGTAGCTCGCGCCCGAAACTTATTCCGGGGCCTATTCCGGCTCGTCGATTTCGCAGGACAACAGGATCAGCTCGAGCTCCACGAATTCGCGGATCAAGGTCCGCAGGTCCTGCGGCCGGCGGAACGGCTGCTTCGCCAGAAGACGCCCAAGGAGATCGGACAACTCGCGGCGCATCGGGCCGGAAGCGGCGCAACAGCGTGGGCCGGCTCTGCCGATGCTGCACGAGCACGTCGGCCGTCCCGCTCCCCACGAACGGGAGCCGTCCCGTCAGCATGCGGTAGAGCGTGATTCCCAGGCTGTACATATCCTTCACCACGGGCTGCGTGACGGCGGACGTGAGCGATTCGGGAGCCAGGTAATCGGGCGTGCCGAGGAACTCGTCGGGCACCGGTCGACTGGCCGAGGGTTTGGTCGGCCGCACGAAGCCCAGGTCGAGCAGTTTCACTTCGCCGGGAAGCGTGATGAAAATGTTCTGCGGCTTGATGTCGCCGTGGGCGAGGCCGTTGCACTCGAGGTCCCGCATGGCGTCGGCTGCCTGCCGCGCGATCCACACCGACCGGCGGAGCGACAAGCGCTCTTCGACGCGCAGCTCGTCCTCGAGAGTTCGCCCCTCGGTCCATTCAAAGACGAGATAGGGCACGTCGGCGTGCGGTTCCGAGCGGAACAGTTTCAGCAGGTGCCGGCTGGTGACCGACTGGCAGGCTTGCATTTCGTTGTGCATAAGCTGCCGGGCGATCGGCTCGTCGCACCGTTCGGGCCGCAGGCGCTTGAGCGCACAGAGACGCCCGGTGGACGTCTCCATCGCCTTCCACACTTCGGCGAACGCTCCCATCCCGGCCAGCTCGATCGGCTCGAAGCCGCGCGGGAGCGAAAGATCGGTTCGTTGAACGTGTTCGTGAATCGTCCGATGACCGACGTCGGTGTGACGGACGTGTTCAGCCAAAGACATGCGACACCCGTCCAGCTTGGCAATTAACCCGCAAGGAAAAGTTGCCTCAAGCCGCCAAACGACTAGGGTTTTCCCTTGAGAAGTCTGGGATTCAGGGAAAGGGGCGGCCTGCGGGGGGACCGTATCCTTGTTATCGGCCGGACAATGGTGCCGAAAGCAGCGATTGCGCGATCGCGCAATAAAAAACCGGACCGGCGCGAGGCCGGTCCGGTCAGTTCTTGTGAACGTGTGTGACGGCTGCCTTTCAGGCTTGGTTCAGCTTGCGCTGGGACCCCGCTCACACGGTTCGCTGCTCAGCTCACTGCGATGCGATTCCTCAATTGGCCCAGATGGTGAGCCAGCCGTTGTCCGCACCGATGCGGACGACCGACAGATCGACGTCCGCCTGGCCCGGCCGGGGCACATGAATCTGCGGATCAAGCGGAGTCATGGCCGGAATGGCCGCCTCGATCTTCTGCTTAATCGCTCCCGAACGCAGGATTCTGCCGCCGCCGCCCACGCCGACCGTACCGCGGAGGATCGCGACCCGGCCCCCCTCGGACACAAACTTCAGGGGAACGGTGATTTCCTGAGTCGGGACGTCTTCCTGCCCCTCCTGCTTGAATCCGGCGCGGATCACGAGTTTGACCTCGCCCTCATCAATGGTGAAGCGGATCGGATCGTCCTGATCGAACACGAATTTGCTGTTCTTCTGCTCGGCGCTTTGGTGCGACGCTTTGGCAGGGGCCGGAAGGGCGCCGGGCATGGCGGCCTGGGCGGCCGCCATCTTCTTGGCGAGGGCGGCAAAGTCGACCTTCCGCCCGAGAACCTCCGACAAGTATCGTTGGAGTTCTTCCGAGACCTGCTTGTCGGTCATCGTCTGGCCGGCGAACTTCATCTGGTTGACGGCGTTATTGAGCAGGGTTTCGTGAATCGAGATCACGAGGCCCGCGCCCATCGACCCGCCCGGGTTGCCTTCATCGCCCCCGAGCTCGTCCTTGTCGGCGACCTCGGCGCTCAACCGCAGATACGAGTCGTTGCTTCGGGCGCGAACGACCGACGGCAACACGCCGGCGACCCGCAGCCGTTTCCGCAAATCGTACTTCAGTTGCTCGTCCGCCTTTTGAATCATCTCGTCGACTTTGGCGTCGAGCTCGGGAATCACGCGGCTCTGCAAGCGCTGCGACGCGACGGCTTCCGACTCGCCCCGCCGCGCATTCGCCTGCTGCATCGCCATGTTGTTGGCGATGCCGCCGAACAGGCCGCCGCTGTACCGCGTGTTGGCGCCCGTTGTGGTGACGCTTGGCTGAACGAAGGTCATCTCAGCCGGGCCGGTCGTGATCGACGTTCCGTCGAAGCGGATCGCTTTCTTCGCGGCCCAACGGTGGTAGCCCTGCGAATAGATGTTCGCCTCGGAGGTCGAGCCGACGGTGCTGCTTTGGGTGGTGCCGTTGAGGACCAGGTCGAGATTGGCCGCATTCTGTCCCGGCCGCAATTCGACGGTGACATTGGTCGTCGTCCATTCGGTCCCGCTGACGTTGGCTCCCGAAATAAAGTCGTTCACCGGGCCCGTCGTGCTTTGCTGGGTGCCGAGAATCTTGGTAAGCATGTCGGCGGACGCCACGACCTGCAGGTTGTAGTTCATGAAGTGTTCGCGGACGGCCTGATCAATCAGGCTCCCGTCGTCGATCGCGGCTTTTTCGGCCGCAGCGAGCGTCTCGTGGACCTTGTGCGCGTCCGAAATGCTGCCATTGTCTTCGTAGCCTTCGAGCGCCGCGACCAGGGCGGCGAACTTTTCTTTCTCGGCCTTCACATCGCCGGAGCCGGGATTCGCCTCTTCGGCCTGCTTGACCTTGGCGAGGGCCGTCGACAGTTTGCGAAACGCGGGCCGCGCGAGGAATTGCCGCTGCTCGGGATTTTTGAGCGAGCTGCCCGAATCGAGCTTGGCTTCCGTGGCGGCGATGGCGCTTCCCGATTTCTTGGAGTTCAACGCTTCACGCAGTTCATTCGCGTGAATATAGGGGAGCCACGCCGAGCCGTTGGGAACCGTGTTCAAGTCCGATTCGAGGGCCGAAAGGGCGTCCAAAGCGCTGGCGTTGGCCGCCTTCACCTTTTCCGCTTTGACCTCATCGGGCTTCAATTCGAGCGTATTGAGGATGGCGAGCGCCACGTCGACGCGGCGGGCCAAGCGGCCCCGCAACGACGAGATCGGATCGTACAAGGACGCGAAGGCCGGATCGGCGAGTGCCTTGTCCATCGTCTGGATTTTCTTTTCCAGCTCCTTCAGGATCGTGCGCTGGCCGGCCGCATCCAGCTTTTGATCGGTGTAGAGCTTCGTCACGAGGGCCGAGACCCCCTTCCCCCACGAGGCCCAATTCCCGGTCAGATCGCCAAACGAATCGGACCCGAGACCGCTCGGGACTTCGTTTTTGAGAATGCCCTCCAGGCCCGTCTTGTCCGCAGGGGCATCAAGAGCCGCTCCGGCGGAGACGGCCAGACCGACAATCAGGGCCGAGGCCGCCACGCGTCGAAACGTGACCGGCCGCCCCGGAAGCCAACGCCGCACAAGCAAACCAGGTCGTTGTGCTCGAACTGAAAAGGACTCCATAGAAGTTACACTCCGCTGTCCTGTAGGGAACCACGGTGGGCGCGAGGGATACAACGGTCCCCGCCAGTTCGCGAGGTGGATCTGCGACCAATCCCTTCAAACGCGACGCCGCAGTTCGTGCTGTGGAAGACCGACGGACTTTCCCGACGACGTCGGACGGCAGGTATACGAATGAACTCTGCTTTCCGACCCGTCCCGTATTTGGCGCGTACAAAATTCCTGCCCAGATTAACCATCTTCATTAAGCTGGCAGAACAGCCACGCCGCCTTATTCCTCAAGGCTTTGAATACCCGCAAAGTCTAATGCGACCCCTATTCTTGTGCAATTGACTGGCTTGTGTGTTTCCTCCCTCTTGCCGAAACGCTGGGCGCGAGTCTCCGTAGATTCGGAACCATGCGGCGACATTCCGTAGCAAATCGCGTGCGGATTATAATTTCCACTGGGTTTTCGCGCGGTTCGTCTCCACAAGACGATGCCGGTGTTTTTAAGGTCATGCCGAGTGCCACCCACGGATGATTTGACCCCCAGCCAGCGGCAGGCCGTCGAACGAACTGAGGGCCCCCTGCTCGTTCTGGCCGGCCCCGGTTCCGGAAAAACCCGCGTCATTACACGCCGCATCGCCCGCATTATTGAACAGGGCGTCGCTCCGTCCCGTGTGCTGGCGATCACCTTCACGAACAAGGCCGCCGGCGAGATGGCCGAGCGCGTCGCGCGACTCTTGCCCGGCACGCGCGTCTGGATCAGCACGTTTCATCGCTTTGTGCGCGGCTCTTGCGAAGCCGCGCAAGCGCCGTCGGTCTTCGCTCGAATTTCACGATTCTCGACGACGATGACCAGCGGCGGATCGTGCGGGCCGTCGTCAAGGATCTGCATTACGACCCGGTCACGTTTGCTCCCGAGCGGATCGCCGAGCGGATCAGCCGGGCGAAGAACGACCTTCTCACGGCCGAGGCGTTCCTCCAAGTGCGCGAGGAGCGGATCGGCGACATGTTCGATTCGGTCGTGACGAAAGTCTACCCCGAATATCAGCGTCGCCTGCGGGAGTCGAACGCCGTTGACTTCGACGACCTGCTGCTCGACGTGGTGCAGATCCTGGCCGAAAACCCGGAGATCCGGCAGGAACTCGACGACCGCTTTCGCTATGTCCTCGTCGACGAATATCAGGACACGAACCTCGCGCAATACCAGATCATCGCCGGGCTGTCGCGCGATTATCCGAACTTGTGCGTGACGGGCGACCCCGACCAGTCGATTTACGGCTGGCGCGGAGCGCGGATCGAGAACATCCTGCGGTTCGAGGCCGATTATCCGCAGGCCGCCGTCATCCGCCTCGAGGAGAATTTCCGCAGCACGAAAGCGATTTTGGCGGCCGCCGACCTGTTGATCGCCCACAACGTCCGCCGCAAAGCGAAAACGATGCGGACCGACAATCCCGAGGGGACCCCAGTCGAAGTCCTGCGTTTCGTCGACGCACAGGCCGAGGCGGAAGGCATTGCGCGGGCGATTGCCGCGGCCGTCGAGCCGGGCCCGACCCGCTGCTGCGACTTCGCCATTTTTTACCGCGTCAACTCCCTCTCGCGGGAATTCGAGACGGCCCTCACGCGGCATCGGATCCCGTATCAGATTGCCGGCGGCTTCGCGTTTTTCGAGCGGTCGGAGGTCAAGGATGTGCTCGCCTATTTGCGGCTCGTCGCCAATCCGCAGGATCGGCCCGCCTTTCTCCGCGTGGTGAATGTCCCCGTGCGGGGCATCGGTGCAAAAAGCCTGGAACGGCTCGTCGCCTGGGCCGAGGCGAATCGCCTCACGCCGCTCGAAGCCGCCGCCCGTGCGACCGAGTGCCCGCGGCTGCCGCGGCGGGCCGCTTTGGCGCTCGCCGAATTTGCCCGCCAGATCGCCGAGTTCAGCGACGCACGGCTCGAATCGGTCCGCATGCTGCTCGAGCGGATTCTCGATCGCAGCGGCTACCTGGTGTCGCTCAAGGCGGGCAACACGCCGCAGGACCAGGAACGCCTGGCCAACGTCGAGGAACTCGTGAACGCGGCCGCCCAATACGATGCCGGTGCGGAGGGAAATCCGACACTCGAAGGATTCTTGGAGACCACGGCCCTCGTGGCGGACGTCGACAGCGTCGACGGAGCGGCCAACCGCGTCACGCTGATGACGCTGCATTCGGCAAAGGGACTCGAGTTCCCCATCGTCTATATTGTCGGAGTCGAGCAGAATCTGCTGCCGCACGAACGGGCTCTCCGCACCAACGACCCGGGCGAATATGAAGAGGAACGCCGGCTGCTGTTCGTCGGCATGACGCGGGCCCGCCAGCGGCTCTATCTCACGCGGACCGAAACCCGCGGCATTCGCGGCCGTTCGCTGAGCAGCATTCCCAGCGAGTTCCTGCGGGAAATCGGCGTGTCCGAGACGGTGATCGCTCCGCCCGAATCATGGGCGGCCGATGCGCCGGACGAGGGGAACGCCGGGCCCGATTACGACGACGTCTCGCAGGAGTCGCCGGATGAGGACCACACCGAGCGCAAACCGCGAACGTCCCCGTCGACCCGCGGGGCCGAGCGTCCTCGACTGATCACCGGGGCCGATTTACTGGCTGGCGCCGCGGCCCGCGCGGCCGAGCTGCCGCTCGGTTTTGCCTTGGGGATGGCGGTCCGTCATCCCCAATACGGCGTGGGCCGCATCGTCAAAATCGGCGGATTCGCCAAGAACCGGACGATCACCGTCGAATTCGACGATGACGGTCGCAGCGAAACGTTCGTCACGGGAAAGAATCCGCTGCAACCGGTCGGGGCCGGATAACCTCAAAATGACGAATGACGAAGCACGAATGACGAGGGAATGACGAAGCTCTAAGCACGGAACAAAGGCGGACCATGTGCCCTGCGCATTTTCCGCTTAGGCATTCGTGCTTCGTGCTTCTTTCGTCATTCGTGCTTCGTCATTCGTCATTCCCCCACCCCATCTGTATCGGCGCTTGGATAATTGAAGGAGCCCCACTGCGCCGTCCGATCAGTCCGTTATCTCCATAGGATCTCCGCCCGTGCCACCGCGCAAGCGACCGCCAATTGCCAATCAGTCGGAAACGCACGTTGTGCCCGGGCCGGCCGTCCACTTGCCCGCCTTTCTCAATTATCTCGAATCTGAGTGCGGGATGGCCCGCAACACGCTGGCCGCCTATCGCACCGATTTGTTGCAATTCTTCGCCTGGTTCGAGAAGAGCGGCACTCGTTCGCTGTTCAAAGTCGACCTGAAGTTTCTGGCCCGCTACCTCGATCATCTGCACGAGCGCAAGCTGGCCTCGTCGTCCGTGGCCCGGCACCTCGTCTCGCTCAAGATGTTTTTCCGGTTTTTGGTGCTCGACGGCGTGCTGGCGGAAAGCGCGGTCGAGTTGCTCAACTCGCCCAAAATGTGGCAGCACCTCCCCAAAGTGCTCAGCCCCGAAACGGTCGACCGCCTGCTGGCGGCACCGACTCCCGACGACCGTTATCCGCTCCGCGACCGGGCCGTGTTGTGCTTTTTGTACGCGACGGGCTGCCGCGCCTCGGAAGCGGCCGGCATGCGGATGAATGACATCCACCTCGAGGAGAGTTTCTGCCGCTGCATCGGCAAGGGGAACAAGGAACGCATCGTCTCGCTCAATCCGGTGGCGACGGCGGCGATCGAGGCCTATCTCTCCTACGAACGGCCGCGGCTCGTGGGCCGGACGCAGACCGATCGGCTGTTCGTCTCCCGGCGGGGAACGCCCCTCTCGCGGATCATGATCTGGAACCTCGTGAAAAAATATGCCGCCCGCGTCGGATCGAGCGCCGACGTCAGCCCGCACACTCTGCGGCACTCGTTCGCCACGCACATGCTGGCCGGCGGCGCGGAAATTCGCGCCCTGCAAGAGATGCTGGGCCACGCCAACGTCCAGACGACGCAAATCTACACGCACGTCGAGCACAGCCGCCTCAAGGCGCTTCACCGGCGGTGCCACCCGCGAGGCTAACAAAAGGATGAAGGCGGAAGGTCGAAGATCCGCCCGTGGCGGAATGAAGGATGAATAAAGGCCTTCCTGATTCATCCTTCTCTTCTCCGAGATCCGCGTCACTGGCGGTCTGTCCCGTAAGATCCCACAATAGAGGTATCCCGCCGGTGAGTCTTTCGATGCCCGTCCGCCTCTTTGCCGCTCTGATTCTCGCCCTCGTGCTGCCTGTCGCCGCGACCGGCCGTGCTTTCGCGCAGACGCGCGAGGAATTCGACAGAGCCCGGCAGCGGATGGTGACGGAATATCTCGAAAAAGAGGGGATCAAGAACCGACGCGTGCTCGACGCGATGCGGACTGTGCCCCGGCACGAGTTCATGCCCCTCATGCTGCGACCCAAGGCCTACGTCGATGCGGCCTGGTCGATCGGGTACAAGCAGACGATCTCGCCTCCTTTCATCGTCGCCTACATGACTGAGGCGCTCGATCCGCAGCCCACCGACCGCGTGCTCGAAATCGGCACCGGCAGCGGGTATCAGGCGGCCGTCCTGTCGCTGTTGGTGAAAGAGGTCTACACGATCGAGATCGTCGGTCCGTTGGGACGCGCGGCCGATCGGCGGCTGAAGCATCTTGGTTACCACAACGTCAAAACCAAGGTCGGCGACGGCTATCTCGGCTGGCCGGAGCATGCCCCCTTCGACAAGATCATCGTCACGTGCTCGCCCGAAAACGTCCCCAAGCCGCTCGTCGACCAGCTGCGCGAAGGGGGCCGGATGATCATTCCGCTCGGCGAGCGGTTTCAGCAGGACATTTACCTGCTGGAAAAGAAGCACGGGAAACTCGTCCGCAAACACCTGATGCCGACTCTTTTCGTGCCCATGACGGGACGCTCTGAGAAAGAGCGGACGATGCAGCCCGACTCGTTCCATCCGCAGATCCATAACGGCGGCTTCGAGGAGCTCGAGGCAGACGGAACTCCCGCCGTCTGGTATTACCTGCGCGAGACGACGCTCGTCAAAGACGACGCGCCGGAAGGGAAATTGTTCGTTCGTTTCGCCAACGAGGATCCGGGCCGCATCTCCCAGGCGCTTCAGGGCATGGCACTCGACGGGCGGGCGGTCGGAGCGCTGCACTTTACGCTCAAGGTGCGTGGCGACAGGATCGTCGACGGCCCTGAGCCGTACAACAAGGCCAATTTGCAGGTCAATTTCTTCGACATCAGCCGCCGTCGGATCGGCGACGAAATTGCGCTCCGCTGGGTCGGCACGTTCGATTGGCGCAACGAGAAAGGAACCGTTCGCGTCCCCGAAACGGCGCGGGAAGCCATCATTCGCCTCGGACTGAGCGGCGCAACGGGCCGGCTCGACGTCGACGCGATCACGATGACGGTCCAGCCGCGGTGAGGAAAACGGGGTGAGGGGCGCGGGGTGAGGAAGAGAGGAATGCTGGTGAGGGGGAGCCGTCATGGCACCGTTTTCGCTTTTTCGAACTGGGATGCGCCGCGTTTGATCTTCGATTGCGGACCGGTCTCCTGCTGGCTGCGGTTGTTGGTTTATTCGGGTCGGGTGCTCGGCTTCGGGCTCAGACTCGCGCGGAGTACGACCAGGCGCGGGAGCGGATGGTTTCCGAGTTCCTGGTCCGCGACGGGATCAAGAATCCGCGGGTGCTGGCGGCCATGCGGCGCGTCCCGCGGCATGAGTTTGTGCCGTCTTCGCAGCGGAGCCATGCGTACGACGATTCCGGGTTGCTCATCGGCCACAAGCAGACGATCACCTGGCCTTTCGTCGTCGCCTTTATGACCGAAGCCCTCGATCCACAGCCGACCGATCGGGTGCTCGAGATCGGCACGGGGACCGGTTATCAGGCGGCCGTTTTATCCCTCCTGGCCGACGAGGTCGACTCGATCGAGATTATCCCGGCCCTGGGAAAGTCGGCTGAAAGGCGGCTCAAGCATCTGGGATATAAAAACGTCAAAACGAAGATCGGCGATGGTTACCTCGGCTGGCCCGAGCGGGCCCCCTTCGACAAGATCATCCTCACCTGCTCACCGGAAAAAATCCCGCAACCGCTGATCGACCAGCTCAAGGAGGGGGGCCGCATGATCCTCCCGCTGGGCAGCCGTTACGAGCAGGCCGTGACTCTGCTGGAAAAGAAGCACGGCCGGATCGAGCGGCACGAGTTGATGCCCACGCTCTTCGTTCCCATGACGGGCCGGTCCGACAAAGAGCGCACGATCAAGTTCAACCCGCTCCATCCCGAGATCCGCAACGGCGGCTTCGAGGAGCGCGAGGAGAATGGACCTTTCGCGAGCTGGTATTACCAACTGCAAGTGAAGGCCAACGATCGCGACGCGCCCGAAGGGCGGTTGTGCGCCGAGTTTCAGAACGAAGAGCCGGACCGCCGCTCCCAGGCACTGCAAGGCATGGGCATCGACGGCGCGCGAATCGGCGAACTGAAATTCAGCCTCAAGTTCAAAGCCGACAAAGTTGTCGACGGACGCCATCCCTTCCGGAAGGCGGGCCTGCAAGTGAGCTTCCACAACTTCCGCAAGCTGATGGGCGATTTCATCGCGATCCATTGCTCCGGATCGTCCGACTGGCGGACGGCCCGCGCGGCGGTTCAGGTCCCCGAAGAGGCGCGGGAGATGGTGGTCCACATCGGATTGAACGGGGCGACGGGGCGCTTGCTGATTGACGATGTCAAGCTCGAGCCCGAGCCGCGCTGAGCGTGATTTTTCCTGGGTGAAAGGCTTTGCACAACGGAACCGTTTCGCACAACAGAACGCGCGGCTGCACAATGCGACCTGATTTGAGTCTCGTTGTAATCAATCGCGATCGGTCCAAAGCTCGTCGATTGAGTGGATGCTTAGAAGGCGGCAAAGTCGCTCGAAATCGCGGTGAAACTTTTCCGGGATCTCGTCTATCCCACAACGAAACCACTTGCGAACGGTCCCAATCCACAGCGGGCTTGGCTTCGGGCTTTTTGCCGCCAACCGTTGCTCGACAAGCCAATGGTAGATTTGGTCGACCTGTAGGCCGGCCGCTTGCCTGGCTCCGGTCAATCGACGGGCCATCAGCATTGCCTTTTCGGTCGTCGGCTTGCCCATGCCGTCATTCTACATCACGGCATTCCAGACCACTTCCGCCATTCGGCGCAGCTAGCTCCATTGCACAACAAATCTCCCGACTTCACAGCGGGTCTGGGAAAAGGGGTCCGGTTGTGCAAAGCCCTAGTCCAAAAGAAAAACCCGGAGCAGCCGATGCTGCTCCGGGTGTGCTTCTCAAAAACGCATCGGTTTACCGGTGCCAGCGGCCTCCTCGGTAGCCCCAGCCCCAGCGGCCGTAGACACCAACGCGCGGATAGACGTACCCTCCCGGTCCCACATACACCGACGCCGGTGCATAGACCGGGGCCGGTGCATACGCGGGGGCCGGATAAACCGGCGGAGCCGCGTAATACGCGGGCGGCGGCGCGTAATAGGGGGGGGCGCCACCAGTGGCACACCGACGCCGACGTTCACGCCGACACCGGCCTGAGCCGGCGTCGCGAGCAATCCAACTCCCAACAAACATGCGAGAGCAACGTGACCGTTGCAACCGGCGCATCTTGTGTCGGGTGATAACCTGGAGGCGTGGGCTTTCAGGAATTCACCAAAACGGCGCGGGGTGCGGAGATGGCGAAATCACGCGATGCGGCGAAGGAGAGGTATTGGCGGGAGGCGATTCGGCGGCAGGAAGCCAGTGGCCTGGGAACGAAGCGGTTCTGTGCCCAGGAGGGGATTTCCGAACACCGGTTCTATTGGTGGCGACGAACCCTGCGTCAGCGCGGTCGGCACCGAGCCCGAGCGTCGGGGGACGGCGTGGCGGCGGACTCGGGCCGTGATCGCGGCGGCCAGGGGGATACCTCTCCTTTCCTTCCCATCGCTCTTCCCTTTACCGTCGGAGCCCCGATCGAGATCGTTCATCCGCGTGGCCATGTCGTTCGCGTTCCGGCGAGTTTCGACCCGGTCGCGTTCAAGCGGATTCTGGCCGTGCTCGACATCTCGGCGGGTTCCTCCGGGGAGGAATGACATGATCGCCATTTCCGCCCAGACCAAGCTGTACCTCGCCCGGGACGCGACCGACATGCGCAAGAGCTTTCGAGGACTGATCCTGCTGACGGAAGGGGTGCTCCGACAGGAACCGGTCTCGGGCCATCTGTTCGTGTTTCTCAATCGCCGCCAGGACTTGATGAAGATCCTGTATTGGGACGGGTCAGGTTTTTGCATTTGGTACAAGCGATTGGCGCGTGGAAGTTTTCAAAGGCCGCCGGCCGTTGCCGGGGAGGAGCGACCCGGTTTGGAATTGAGTACGGCCCAGTTGTCGCTGATGCTGGAAGGGATTGACCTGACGTCGGCACGGCAACGGCTCCGTTTTCGGCGATTTCCCACCGAATCGACGGCCAGGCGTGGCGACGGATTTTGAGCTTTCCCGCTTCAGCCGGATCGCGATAATCGGGGCCTTGCTGACCGAGCAGATCACGCATGCAAGGAGGCATGGCGATGGTCTCCACGCCCGTGGAACTCCCCGACAATCTTCCGGCTTGCCATGCCATCATCCTTCGGCAGGCGGAAGCCATTGAGCGACTCGAAGCACGAATCGAGCAACTCAACCGGGACCTGGCCAGCCTGAAACGACAATTGTTCGGCTCGCGTCGAGAACGATTCGAGCCCGGCCACGGAGAAGATGCGGCAGGTCAAGCCGCCGCGGAAGCCTCCGCGATGAATCGCGGCATGCTCGTCATGGAAGGCAGGCCGTCCGCGAGTGAGTTGCTCGCCGCAACGGCTGCGGGCCCAACGCGACGTACGTCCCAAGGCCGGCAAAAGCGAGTCCTGGACGCCTCGATTCCGCGTGAAAAGGTCCTGCATCGGCTCGACGAGCGGGACGTTCCGCCGGAATTGTGGAATAACCCTCGGGCGAAGCGTTTCTTCCGTTTCGTTCGGGAAGAAGTGGAACTGCAAGAGGCACGGGTGCGGGTGCTGGAGCACTATGAAGAAGTCATCGCCTGGGAGGATGAGGCGACCGGCCAGGGCCGCTTGGTGGCGGCGTCCGCGCCCGAGCCGCTCATCGATCGCTGCTATTTGGGAGTGGCGTTTCTGGCCTACCTGGCAGCCAGTCGTTTCGCCGATCACATTCCGTATTACCGGGAAGAGGACATTCTGGCGCGAGTCGGTTTCTCCATTCACCGCGCGACGCAGTGGCGTTGGATGCGGGGCTTGGCCGGCATCGCGCTGCCGTTGGTCGAGCTGATGCGAGAACGGACGACGCAATCCTGGGTGCAGGGCATCGATGAGACGCCATGTGACATCCTCTGCCCCGAACTCGGCCGCACGCGCAGCGCCTACCTGTACGCCCAGTACGGAGACGCCGCCCACCCTTATGTGTGCTTCGCCTTTGCCTCGCACAAGGACGAAGAGAATGTTCGTCGGATCGTGGGGAACTACAAAGGCTACCTCCAGTCGGACGCCTACATCTGCTACGAGTTGATTGCTGCCGCTTCAAAAAATCGCATCATCGCTGTGGGTTGCTGGGCTCACGCCCGTCGCAAATTCGAGCCGTTGATCGAGGCGGGACCTCATCCGCAAGCGGCCTGGATCTTGGGGGAGATTCAAAAGCTGTACGACATCGAAGATCGCGCCCGGGACATGACGGACGACGAGCGCCTGGTGTTGCGTCAGGCCGAGTCCCGGCCGATCGTAACGGGGATCAAGGCCTGGCTTGATGCGCGGATCAAGACGAGTTGCCCAAATCGCCGCTTCGCGCCGGGATCAACTACCTCCGCAATCGCTGGGAAGCCTTCGAGCGATTTCTGGAAGACGGCCGAATCCCGATCGACAACAATCGGACCGAAGCCATGATCAAAGGTCCGGTCATGGGCAAAAAGGCCTGGCTGTTTTTCGGCAACGAACACGCCGGCGAGACGGCGGCCGTCTTCTATACGCTGACGATGACCTGCAAGCGGCACAACATCGACGTGCAGGCGTACTTGCTGGATGTCTTCCGCCGGATCCGCACCGCGACGCCGGCCGAACTGGAATCGCTTCTGCCCGATCGCTGGATCCAAAACCATCCGGAAGCCCGCGTCAGGCAGCGTGTCCAAGAATCGCATGCCGCTGCCGCCCGAAAACGCCAGCGACGCGCCCGGCGACGGTCCGCCGTCCCCAGCGGCTAATCGCCCCCCGAGTTCTACCAACCCCACTCGACCGGACTCCCGCTCCCTATCACGTCGCGCTCGATTTGCCTCGTGAGGATGGCCGCGCCTGGCTACCGCCAACCCGCGCTCGTTGCAGCGGTCACAGAGCAACGACGTACTTCATGGGTCTCTCACTCCTTCGTGGCAGAATTCACGCTCCCCGGGAATATCATACGTGACTCTCGCATTGGCGCAAGAAAAATCTCGCGGCAATGGGCGTCAAACGGCCTCACGCAGTGACGGACTCTCTGACGGCGAAAAATGGGCAGAATTAACGGACGGCTTTAACTTGGCAGGTGGTGCGAAACGCGCGGAATTCAGCCCTTGCGGCCCCTGATTTGATGGGCATTCTGTAATTCGTTCGCGCGGTGAACATAGTCGCCAGGCGGGGTTGGGGGGACATGCGACAAGCAGGAAGCCACGATCGATCGGCGCAAAAACATCCGACCTGATCCTCAATCGGATCGGGTCGGATGGCGCGATTGAGCAGTGTGATTTCGGCCGTTTGCCCGAGCCGGGCGAACGAGCCACGACGGCTTAGTGCCGGTGCGATTGCACGTTCGCCTCTTGCTCGGCGATCTGCGTCAAGATTTTGTCCGCGTTCCCCTCTTCGTCAAGCGTCTTCTGCAGTTCGCTGGCGACGTCGTTGCGGCCCAGCTCCTCGGCGAACGCGCGAACTGTGCCATAGCCGGCCATCTCGTAATGCTCGACGCGCTGGGCGGCCGCGATCAGGGCGGCGTCCTTCACGTGCGGGTCGCCGGTGGCGTGGATCATGTCCTCGCCTTCGGAGATCAAACCTTTCATGGCTGCGCACGTTTCCCGCTCCGGCGTTTTGCCGAACTGCTTAAACACGCGCTCGAGCCGCGTGACATGGCCCTTCGTTTCCCGCAGGTGCGACTGAAAGGCCTTTTTGAGCGCGGGAGAATGAGCTGCCTCGGCCATCTTGGGCAGCGCTTGGGTCAATCGCTGTTCGGCATCGTACAGGTCGCCGATCTGCTCGAGAAACAGATCTTCCAGCGAATTGAACTCCAAAGAGGTAAACAACCGCATGGCAAACACTCCTTTGGTTGAATGTGACGGGTAAAAAATTGGCCAACGCAACACGGGTTTCGCAAAAACCATTCCCGCCGGCGCCCGAATCGTTACAAGGGAAGTTCCTTGTTGTCGGGCATGCCATGCATCGTGCGGCCCAGGTTGCCGTCGTATTTCATCGTCGACTTGTACAGCTCGAGGTGGCCGTCGCCCGCCGCCCGATGGCAGCGATCGGCGAGTGCCTGCATCTCCGCAGGCGACATCGGCTGAAAGCCGCGGGCAATCGCCAGGTTCTGCCGCAACACGGCCAGCGAGTCGATGCCGCTGATCGTGCAGGAAACGGGCAGGCTCATCGCGTACCGCAGCGCCTCGGCCGGCGTCACCACACCCTGGATGACCGGCTGGCCGTTCCCCCCCAGGCTCTTCATGCCGAGGGCCGCGATCCCGCGCTTGAGCACCTCGGGCAGCACGTGCGTCTGAAAACTGCGGAAGGTCGCATCAAATGCGTTGAGCGGCATCTGCACGCTGTCGAACGGGAATTCGTACGAGAGCATCTTGAGATGAATCGCGGGCATTTTGTGACCGGTGAAGCCGACGTATCGGACCTTCCCGGCTTTCTTGGCCTCCTCGAGTGCTTCGACCACGCCCCCTTTGGCGAAATGCCGCTCGGGATCGTTGTCGTAGACGCATTCGTGAATCTGCCACAGATCGAGATGGTCGGTCCGCAGCCGCTTGAGCGATTCTTCGAGCTGCTTGCATGGCCACTTTCTTATCGCGGCCGTGCGTGCAGACCTTCGTCATCAGGAAGACCTTGTCGCGCCGACCCTTGAGCCCCTGCCCCATCCAGTCCTCGCTCTTGTCCCTCGTGATATTCCCACGCGTTGTCGAAGAAATTGACGCCGGCGTCGACCGCCTCGTGCACGATGGCGATCGCCTCCTCGCGCGACGGCGCGCTCCCCAGGCTGTAGCCCCCCAGGCCGATCACCGAGAGCCGTTCGCTGGTGCGGCCGAACGGCTTTCGCGGAATCTGGTCGGTGCCCGTGTTGGTGAGATCAAGCGTCGTTGTCGACTGCGCCCCGACCAACGGGCCTGCGAATGCCACCCCCGCACCGATCGCTCCCGCCGTCTGCAGAAAGCCGCGGCGGGAATGGCGATCCCCTCGTTCGCGTGGATCGTTCATCTCTGTTTCTCCTCGATGCCGGCCGGTCGATCGCCGGTTCACGGGCTGCCTGCCTCCTTGAACAGCATCTCCTGGACCTCCTTCTGCTTGATGTCCAGGGGGAAGCCGTGCGCCAGGCGGGCCTGCGGATTGTCGAAGGCGAGCGACAGCTTGTACGGTTCGAACCGCCCGTCGGCCGCCACCGCGGCACAGCGGTCGCGGAGGGCCTTCATCTCCTCGGGAGTCATCGGCTTGAAGTTGCGGGCCACGGCGAGGTTCTGATGCAGCACGTCGAGCGAATCCATACCGCTGATCGTGGTCGCCACCGGCAGGCTCATCGCGTAACGCAGCATCTCCTCCGCGGTCAGCAGGCCTTTCTTGATCGCGCGAGCCTGGCCGTTCATCGGCTTCATGCCCAGAGCGGCGATGCCCCGCTTGTTGAGCTCGGGCAGCACCTGCTGCTCGAAGCTGCGGAAGTTCCCGTCGAGCACGTTGAGCGGCATCTGCACCGAGTCGAACGGATAGCCGCGGCGGATCATGTCGAGGTGCACGTCGGGGCTCTTGTGCCCGGTGAAGCCGACGAACCGCGTTTTGCCCTGCTGCTTCGCCTTGTCGAGCGCCTCGAGCACGCCCCCTTTGCGGTAGGCGAGCTCCGGATCGTTGTCGAACACGACGCCGTGGACCTGCCACAAATCGAGATGGTCGGTCTGCAGCCGCCGCAACGATTCCTCGAGCATCTGCAGCGCCAGGTCGGCCCCGCGGCCGTGGGTGCAGACCTTGGTCATCAGAAAAACTTTGTCGCGTCGCCCTTTGAGCCCGCGGCCCAGCCAATCCTCGGCCCGGCCGTTCCAATATTCCCAGCAGTTGTCATAAAACGTGATGCCGCCGTCGACCGCCTCGTGGACGAGCTGAATCGCCTCGTCGACCGTTTTGCAATCGCCGAGATGATGCCCCCCCATCCCCAGCACCGAGAGCATGATGCCGGTTTTGCCGAACGGCTTTTTGGGCAATTCGCCACCGCCCGTCCCGGCCGCCTTGCCAGACTGTTCCGAGCCCGCCGCCGCGACGGATCGGCCCAGCGCCACGGCCGACGCCGCCAGGCCGGCGGCCTGCACGAATCGCCGTCGCCCGGATTGCATCCCTCGCGGGTCGGCCTGTTCGTTGTCTTTCGGCATGGTCACCTCCTGATACGTCCCAAACCGCGAGACGTGCCGCGAATCACGTACCGCTCACGGTCTTCCTTCTCACCCGACACCCTCAGCGGCCCGTTCCTGGTCGCAACGGCAGCACTCCGCCAGACAACGAATCGAAACGGTCGTCCGGAGCGCAGCAACCGGACCGGGTACGGCGAAAAGTCAGCCGACCCATGTGCTGAGCACTTTGCACGCCGCGAGCCCCTGCCCTTTCTGGGCACCCAGAGTTCTCGCCAACGGCCGACGACGTTACAAGAGGGCTGGAAGGCACCGGACCGGGCACAGCGCGCTCGTTTGGCTCACCCCGCCTCCGGCGGATCTTCCGCCTTCATTCCGCCACGGGCGGATCTTCGACCTTCACTCAGAGGACTCGCTTGTGATTCGACTGGGCGTAATCGGCTGCGGCGGGTTCGGCCTGTTTGCCATGCAGCATTTCGCGCAATTGCCGGGCGTGCAGCCGGTCGCCATGGCGGGAACCCATCGTGAAGCATCGATCGCGGCCGCCCGCCGCTTCGGCATGCCGGACGTCCAGGAGGTCGAAACGCTGCTGGATCGCGACGACGTCGACCTGGTCTACATCGCCACGCCGCCGTTTCTGCATTACGAGCAGTCGCTGGCCGCACTCCAGCACGGCAAGCACGTCATCTGCGAGAAGCCCCTGGCCGTCACGGTCGAGCAGGCCGACGAACTGGTGGCCGCTTCCCGTGAGCGAGGCCTGCTGCTAACCACGAACCTGATGCAGCGCTATAACCCCCTCTTCGACGCGGTCAAAGCGCTCGTCGACCGTCAAACGCTGGGCGCCCTGTTGCACGGCTACTTCGAGAACTACGCCGCCGACGAGGGGCTCGGCCCGCAGCACTGGTTCTGGGACCGCTCGAAAAGCGGCGGCATCTTTATCGAGCACGGCGTCCATTTCTTCGACCTCTTTGCCGGCTGGCTCGGCCCGGGCAAAGTCGTCTCGGCCCAGGCATCGACTCGTCCCGGCTCCGGGTTCGAGGACCAGGTCCAATGTGCGGTCCGCTACCGCGACGGGGCCGTGGTCAACTTCTATCACGGCTTCACCCAACCGAGCCGCATGGACCGCCAGGAGCTGCGGCTCGTCTTCGAGCGGGGGGACGTGCTGCTGGAGGAATGGATTCCCAGCCGCTACCGCATCCACGCCATCGCCGACGAGGCCCAAACGCGCGAACTGTGCGAAATTTTCCCGGACGCCCGCCTCGACGTGACAGCCGTCTACGGAGGCCAGGACCGCCATTGCCGCGGCCGGCAGCACGACTACGACGTCTATCAAATGCTCGAACTGACCGGCGGCCACGAACCCAAAATGCACCGCTACGGCGACCTCCTGCGAGGTATGCTGGCCGACCAGCTCGCCTGGATCGAAAACCGCTCGCACGTGCGTCGCATCACCGAACAAAACGGCCGCGACAGCTTGGCGACGGCCGTCGCCGCGACGACCATCGCCAGGGGCGAGGGGTGAGGGGTGCGGGGCGAGGGATAAAGCCGAAAGCACGCGTCGCGTACTTCGGCGAACCTTTTCCCCGTTCTGCCCTCTACCCCCTGCCCGCTGCCCTCTTCCCTCACCCCGCACCCCTCGCCCCGCACCCCGCTTTTGCTAAAATATCGAAATACGGGAGAAACACAGCCACATGTCTGACCGTCGAAATTTGTTCAACAAGGTCTGGGATGCGCACGCCGTGCGCGAGTTGCCGGGGGGCAGACGCAACTCTTTATCGGCCAGCACCTAGTCCACGAAGTCACCAGTCCTCAGGCGTTCGCCATGCTCCGCGACCGTAAGCTCAAGGTCATGTACCCCGAGCGGACGCTGGCCACCGTCGACCACATCATCCCCACCGATAATCAGGCCCGGCCCTTCGCCGACGGCCTGGCCGAAGAGATGATGTCGGCCATCGAGCGGAACTGCCGCGAGTTCGGCATCCGCCTGCTCGACCTGGGCGACGCCCGACAGGGGATCGTGCACGTCGTCGGGCCGGAGATGGGCCTGACGCAGCCCGGCATCACGCTCGTCTGCGGCGACAGCCACACGAGCACGCACGGAGCCTTCGGCAACATTTCGCTCGGCATCGGCACGAGCCAGGTGGCCTACGTCCTGGCGACGCAGACGCTGGCCCTCGGCCGGCCGAAAGTCCGCCGCATCGAGGTCAACGGCCGCCTGCGTCCCGGCGTCTACGCGAAAGACGTGATCCTGCACATCATCCGCCGCCTCGGCGTGCACGGCGGCGTCGGCTACGCCTACGAATACGCGGGCGAAGTCTTCGACCGCATGTCGATGGACGAGCGGATGACCGTCTGCAACATGAGCATCGAGGGGGGCGCCCGCTGCGGCTACGTCAACCCCGACAAGACGACGGTCGAATACCTCCGCGGACGGCCCATGGTCCCGCAAGGCCCCGCCTTCGAGAAGGCGGCCGAGTGGTGGCAGAGCCTCGCCTCGGCCCCCGATGCCGAGTTTGACGACCGCGTCACGATCGACGGCTCGAAGATCGAGCCGACCGTCACCTGGGGCATCAACCCCAGCCAATCGGTCGGCGTGAGCGAGCGGATCCCCACCGTCGGCTCATTCCCGGCCGAGGAGCAGAACGGCATCAAAGAGGCCCTGGAATTCATGGAGCTCAAGGAGAACCAGCCGATCCGCGGCCTGAAGATCGATGTGGCCTTCATCGGCTCCTGCACGAACTCGCGCATTTCCGATCTGCGCGAGGCCGCGCATGTCGTCGAGGGCAAACACATCTCGCCGCACGTCCGCTCCCTCGTCGTTCCCGGCTCCCAGCAAGTCCGCAAGCAGGCCGAGGCCGAAGGCCTCGACAAAATCTTCACCGCCGCCGGCTTCGAATGGCGCGGTGCCGGCTGCTCGATGTGCCTCGCCATGAACCCGGACAAACTCATCGGCCGCGAAATCTGCGCCTCGTCCAGCAACCGCAATTTCAAAGGCCGCCAAGGCAGCCCGACGGGTCGCACGCTACTGATGAGCCCGGCAATGGTGGCGGCCGCGGCCCTCAAAGGGAGCGTGGCGGATGTACGTGAGCTGCTCGCGTAGCGTGCGAGGGAAGAGGGCAGGGGGCAGAGGGGAGAGGGTAAAGACAATGAAACCCGTTGGGTTTCCAAAAGCAGCCAATCGGCCATCGGCCGATTGCATTGGGATTCGCAAGTATCCCCGAAACCCGCAGGGTTTCTTCGTCTTCGCCTTCCCCCTCTCCCCTCTGCCCCCTGCCCTCTCCCCTCGAAGCGGGAGCGTCGATTAACCGTCCAACGTTGAAAGCAAACCGCATGAGCAAAATAGAGCGCGTCCCCGGCACCGCCATCCCGCTTCTCCTCGACGACATCGACACCGATCGCATCATTCCCGCCCGCTTCCTGCGCTGCGTCACCTTCGACGGGCTGGGCGAGCATTCGTTCGAGGACGACCGCAAGCAGGATCCGCACCATCCGTTCGACGACCCGCGGTTCAAGGGGGCGAAGATCCTCGTCGCCGGCCGCAACTTCGGCTGCGGCTCGTCCCGCGAACACGCCCCGCAGGCCCTGCAGCGGTGGGGCATCGCCGCCATCGTCGCCGAGAGCTTTGCCGAAATCTTCTTCGGCAACTGCACAGCCCTCGGCCTCCCCTGCGTCCGCGCCGCGCACGCCGACCTCAAACAGCTCGGCGAAGCCATCCAGGCCAATCCGAAACTCACCGTCACTGTCGACCTCGTGAAGCAGACCGTGCAATACGGCAGCGCCCCCGGAGATGTTTCCGTCCCCTGCACCATGGCCGAAGGCCCCCGCACGGCCCTCGTCACCGGCGAATTCGACTTCCTGGCTCAGCTCCTGGCTGGCGAACCGCAGATTCGGGCGAAGGTCGCGGCGCTGCCATATATGACGAACTTCGCGTAGCCGCCCCCTATCCTCGTGACCAAGCTCCGCTTTGTCACGCACTTTCTGGAAGCTCGGCTTCCCGTAAAGGAATGCAAAGCTGGTGCGTTCTGCCCATTGGGGCCGAGCAATTAACCCGGGCCGCCGGAAGTCCGCGAGGATCAAGCCTGCGCCGGTAAGGCGCTATTCCTCCAGTCGGATGTTGCCGATATGCACATCGGGGTAGTAAATGCCGAGGTGTCGAAGTGCGTCGAGTAGCCGGTTGACCTCGGGCCATTTCGTGCCGTAAATCGCACGTTTTTCTTGAATCCATTCAGCGGATTCGAAATCGAATCTTGGCGGTGGAGAATCGATCGTGGCCCCCGCGAAATCGAGTGCAAACGGGGGACGCACATACGAGAGTTCCAAAGTCAGCAAATCTCCACGATAATTGAGCAGTTGGGGAATGTGAAATCCCTGAAGACGTTCGATTCCGTTGGTTTGTAAGCGTTCATAGACGGCGAGTTCGTGCCGAAAGGGCGACTCGCTTCGGAACACTTTCAGGATGCTGTCTTGAGTGGTTTGCCAGACATAGCCGTCGACTCCGTAACCGCGTAACTCTTGGACCTCAAGCCCTGCCAACGCACAGTACGCCAGCAAGCGTTGGTTGATCTCAATAGGAATCTCAGACATGTCGAGCGACACCTCCGTTCAGCGATTTTCGACAGTCGCGCATTTTGATCTCGTCGTCAATGGCCGATCGTACAAAGTCGCTCAGGTTGCTCCGGAATTTCTCTTCCTGGATCAGGCGACCGCGATTCCGCCCGGCAGCGGCGTGCTCATCATTCGCGTCGAGGGACAGGAAATTCGCCGGGCCATCGAGTTACCGGTGGGCGCCTCGGAGGAAAGCAATCGCGTTCCGATTCGCCGGCTTGACGGATGATGCGCGAGATCACCGTCAAGCCACGGCCCCCAATTCAGGGTCACCCGACAGCTTTGGAGGCGATCCGCCACAACCAGCGATCGCCGCGGGCCGCGGCCGCCCGCGGCACAACGGCCGAGGTCGCCGGTCGTGTTGTGGAGGACGCCTGCTGGAACGACAGCGGTGCTGCGCTGCTCCTGTCGGGCGATTGCGCTCTCCGGTTCGCTCCACACGTATTCGAAGTAAATTGGCAGCTCACTTCGCTGGCGACGTTCCGGGATCTTCGCCAGTCGTGGCCATCCGATCCCGCACCCATTCGCGTGCGGCGGCATCGGCCGGATGGAACCGCGGCTGTCAGCGAAATGGATACGCCGGCGATCGTGAGCGCCGCAGTCGGCAAAACCATCCGACGGCTCGTCATCGACGAAATCGGTGTCTATCTGCATTTCGTAAACGACAGCCGGTGGCTCGGTTTTTTCGCGCAGCCTCTTGGCCGACTCAGACCAGCCTTTCTTAACTTGGCATGCGGAAGTCGACTGAGAACTGGCCCGGTCCGGCCAATACAGGCGTTTCGTGTACAATGCCGAAGGCCCGCGGATGACCCTCGTCACCGGCGAATTCGACTTCCTGGCTCAACTGCTGGCCGGCGAAAAGCAAATCCGCCGAAGGCGGATGCTTTGCCGTACATGTCGAACTTTGCTTGAGCCTCAGCGATCGTGGGGCGAGCTGCTAGCTTGCCCGTCTGCCAAAATTCTTTGCCCGAGCAAGCTGCCAGCTTACTCTACGGCGAACCGCGAACGCCTGTCCCGTGTCTGATGACTGATAGCGTCTCACATGCGGGGAATCCGCGCGCTTCGCTCCAACTTCTCGGAATCGGGGAGGCCGACCATGCAATTCTCCTTCGAACTTCGTGTGACGGCCGGTTTGCGGCTGGCCGCCTGAGCTGGATTGTGGCCCCAAGAATCGCGGCTGCTGCATCGAGTGCGGCCGCAAATTTCGATTTGGCCAGCTGCGCTCCTGGTATGCGCGCTTTGCGCGGCCAGGTTTGACGGCCGCTCATCGCCTGTCGTGCGCTGACTGAGCCGAAAACTACTGCGAATTCATCGAGTCCCGGTGCCCCCCTTCCTGGTGGGCACATTGAGCCTGAAAGAAAGCATGAGTCGAAGAAAGTCTTCACGCAGGCAATTGCAGTCACTGTGCGGCGAGATTCACCCGGACGACGGCGTCGATCCGCGCGATCTGTTCCGCTCGCCGACAAATCGAAAAGTGACCAATCGCAAAACGCTGCAACTGTGCAGCCAGGTGGCCGACACGCTCAACCTGATATTAAGCGGCGAGTGTGCCGACGACGTGCTGCAGTCGTTGCACGTCGTCGCCGTCAAGCCGGCGCCTAACGCGTCGCAGTTGTTGGTCGTGGTCGGCCCGTCGTCAGCGGCGCTGGATCTCGATCCACTCGTCGTGCTCGATCATCTCGCGCGGGCGAACGGCCGACTTCGCAGCGAAGTGGCGGCCGCGATCGTCCGGAAACGCGCGCCGCAACTGGTGTTTCAGTATGTGGGGGGAGAGGGCAGAGGGGAGAATGAACAGGGGCGAGGGGTGAGGGGCGCGGGGTGAGGGAGAAGAGAAAAACGAAGCACTCGCGCCTCAAACTCGCAAACCCACGCCGCCGGACGGCGTCCGGCGGTCCGGCGCAGCCGGCCCCTGCCCCGACGCGTACGGAGCTCAATGCTCTAATTTCGACTTTCTCGGTCGCCAGGCCGCCAGGGGACCGATGAACGTGGGATCGGGTTCGTCGTCGAGGAGCGTGATGTATTCGAGCAAGTGGCCGTCGGGGTCGTCGAAGTAGAGTTGGGCCGACGGCATCCAGCCGATGACCGAAGGTGCCGTCGTGGCCTCGTCGGCGAAGTTGCGAGTGTTTACGCCGAGGTCGTGGAGTCGTTTGCCGGCAGCCAACAGCTCGGGCATCGTCACCGCCATCGCAAAATGGCACTTCCGCAATGGAGTGCCGAACTCGGTGCCAGGGCCCCACAGGCCGAGCATCGAGCGACGATCGTCGCCGATCCACAGGAACACGATGTCTCGCGACCGATCGCGATAGGCAAAACTGAGCCCGACGACCGCGACGTAAAACGCCTGTGAGGGTACGGTCCCTGCATGGCTGAGGTTTATGCTGCGTTTTGCAGGGTTTCATGGGATATGTGGACGCGGGCCTGGATTGGATGGGTACTGCGTGGCGTGAGGGTGCGGGCGTAGACTTCGGTCCAGACGCCGCTCAGGACCAGCATGCGGAGGTTGAGGACGACCTGGAGTCCGTGACGTTTCCAGCGCATTCCAGAGAGCTTGACCCGTTGCGTGAAGAGTGTCTTGCAGGCGGCCTCGGTCACGCCGCTGCCGATGGGCAGCCCCGCGTCACGGAACGCGTGATACCGCATCCAGACGCTGCGTCGCCGCAGGTACGAGCAGGCCGTTTCGTATGCGGCAGCCTGGGTTTTGTTCTTCGTTCCGGACCGAGATTCCAACGCCGCGGCCGAGTGCAGGATCCGGTGGACGGCGTTCGGTTCTTGTTTCAGCACCCGGCGCATGCAGCGCACCCAGGCTGTCGCAGAGGCCTCGTCCAGGTTCAGGGATTCGGCGATTGTCGTCAGCCGCGAGGCCGCATGGTAGTAGTCCACCACCCGCTGCCACCTCAGACGCGTCTTCGTCACCGGGTGTCGCATGCGGCACAGGCGTTTGGTGTAGAACGCTTCTTCCTGATCGCCCGCATCGCTGATATACGCCAGTTGCGGGAGCGGGTCGGTCCACTGCCGCAGGATCTCCTGCAGCAGAGCCAGCAGTTCCTCGGTCATCGTCTGCTGGCCGAGTTCCGGAGCGAAGCCCAGCGACACGGTTCCCAGCCGCCGTCCCCGCCGGTCATGCACCGAAACCGTTGCGCAGGTGGCCACCTCGAAGAACCCGTGGGGCTGGTTGCCGACCGTGATCCCGTCACGGCCTACGGCCAGCGTGGGCTGGCCGCGTCCCTTCCGGGCAAAGGCCCGTTGGAGCAGGTCCCTGATCCGCCGGGCCTGCACTTCCCGCCGCAAGGGAGCTGTGGCGTCGGACAGGCTCAAGAGCAACTGGCGTAATCGGCCAACGCCCATCGTCACTCCGTGATCGCGTTTCAACAGATCCAGAAGGGTGCGTTGCGTGGCTCCTGCCTGGCCGGCATGAAACCCCACCCGTTCGGCCAGGGCGGGCGTGCAGCCGTGCCTCAAACCCAGCATTTCTTCCAGGGGAAACAGCGACGGCTCCCCGGCCGCATCCGAGCGGTATCCCAGCCGCCGCAGCGTGGCCGGACCAAACAGCGTCGAGATCTCGTGCGGCGTGGCTTCCGCACGACGCCGGTAGGTTTCGCCTTCGTGCCTGACGTGCGTGGGCCAGTCCGCATGGCTGGAAACTTCCAGCCGGTTCAGCACGGCCTCCAGAATCTCGCGGCCCATCTCCCGCAACACGGCCTGCAACTCCTGCTCGAATTCGAAGATCGTCTGGGGAGTGACTTGACCCTGCATCAGTCTTGCGACCAGCGGCCACAGCCTCTCCGCGTGCCGCTCTTGAAGCGCTCGCGCCTGGGCGATTGCCTGAACCACGTCTCCTTGCAACAGCAGACAGAAAACGATTCCATATGCCATGAGGGTGTCCTTTCCCTGTCGAGGCCGGTTTTTCCTGAACACAGCCTGACAGAAGGACACCCTCTTTTCATCAGCCAGCCAACTCCCGAGCCGGTGTCTCTCGAAACACCCCCCAAAACGCCGATTTCACCCGCCACAGCCGGATCGCACCCGCCTGTGACGCGTCGACGCTGGAGACCGGCAGGTGCGCTTCGTAGAGGTGCATGGGGATGTTCTTAGCGTTGGCGGCGAGTCAGGGGCGAATCGAAGACCGCCGGATGCCATCCGGCGGCGTGCGTTTGCGCCTTGGTGCGTGAATGTTTCGTTTTTGTTCTTCCCTCTCCCCGCTTCCCCCCGCCCTCTTCCCTCGCCCCTCGCCCCTCGTCAATCAACCGTCCACAAAATCACCGAGTCGAGATCCTTGATATAAATCCGGTTGCCGGACACGACCGGATACGCATACGTGTCGCTTTCGGCGACCTTGTAACTCGCCACTTTGATGAATTTCTTGGCGTTCGGCTCGCAGACGCGGAGCATGCCGTCCGTGGTGAGGACGAGCAGCACTGAGCCGGCGTCGACGACCGAGCCGTAGCCGCGCTCGCCGCGGACGCGCTCGAGCCAACTCGTCTTGCCCGTGTCGGCGTTCATGCAGAACAGGAAATTGCGGCTCGAAATGCCGAACAGCATACCGTCCTTGAGGACGGGCGTGTCGAACTGCGTCGACATTTCGCGGGGGGCCATCCAGAGTTGTTTGGCCTGGTACTGGGCGCCCTGCTTTTCAATCTTGATGGCTCGCATCGCGCGGAACGAGCCGGCGATGTAGATCGTCTGCCCGCCGACGATCGGCGTGGCCGCGTTATAGCCCATTCCCTGCACGGCAAACGGAGTCTTCCACTCGAGCTTGCCGTCGGCGACGCCGAGGCCGACGAGATCTTTCGACGTGAGCGCAACGAGCATTTTCACGCCGTCGATGGTGAGCAGGTCGGGCGAGGCGTAGGCGGTGCCGTCGCCGTTCCATTTCCATTTCTCGTCGCCGCTGGTGAGATCGTAGGCGGCGATGCCCCCCTTCTCTTCTCCGCCGAACTGCACGATGCACAGGCCGTCGACCACGATCGGCGAGCACGACGTGAAGAACCGCGGCAATTTCTCGTCGGCATCGGACTTGCGCCAGACAAGTTTTCCGGTGGCGGCGTCGAGGCACGAGAGCGTGCCGCGGACGCCCAAGGTCACGACCTTGCCGTCGGCCACGGTGGGTGAACTCCGCGGGCCGGGAAAGCGGGAAGCCGCGCCGGAGGCGGGTTTGGCGGCGTACTTGTCGGACCACTGTTCCTTTCCGGTGTTGGCGTCGAGGCAGGCAATGACCTCGTCCTCGCCGCGGCGGGCGAAGACGTAGAGCCGATCGCCGACGAGTGCGGGAGTGGAGACACCGTTGCCGACTTTAACGGACCATTTTTTCGTGAGCGTTTTCGGCCACGTCGCGGGGACCGTGAAGCCGGTCGCTTTCGCATCGCGGTTCGGTCCGCGCCACTGCGGCCAGTCATGGCCGAAGAGGAGACCGCTGCCCAAGATCGCCACGCAGCCGCAGAAGAGGATCGCCCGCCGAATCGCGCGTGTCATGGCTACATCCTTCACGCAGGTTGAAGTGCTTCCCGGCGGGCGGCACACGGATCGCGAGGCCGCCGGCGGAGAAGTGAATCGAAGAGCGGCACTGCGACTCAGTCTACCGCCGCGGAATGGAGAATCAATCGGTGGGTGGCGGGCCGCGGTCAGATTGGAACCAACGGCCGAGTCGCATGTTGCGGGAACTTGGTGAAATCCTCACCAAGTAAAAGTGAACTTGGTGTCGTTCTCACCAAGTTCGGCGGAACCTGGTATTTTCTTCGCCGGGTTTGAGCGAACCTGGCGAGGGCATCGCCACGGCCAATTTCCGCAAGTGGTCCGTTCGGCAGGAGTTATACCCAATTTTACCGCCGGGCGACGGGCCGTCCAAGATGAGTTTTCTCTTTTTTCGCGGCGGTTTTTGCGCCGTTTCGCGCCCTGCGACACGTCTCGCTGCGTTCCGTCGGCGGCGATTACTCGACCGTGCGGAACCGCATGCTGCCGGCGATGAAGAACACGACGGCGAAGGCGATCAGCATCGCGCAGCTCTCGAAGACGATCCGCGGATCGGGGACCGCCTTCGTGAGCAGTTCGTCGTACGCGATCAGCGACCAGGCGTGTGGCGTGGTGAGGCTGAACTCACGCATGGCGTCGGGGAGCCATTGCCGCGGCGTGAAGCAGCCGCTGATTCCGCCCATCGTGATCACCAGAATCGTCGCGTAGGCCGAGACTTGCGATTCACTGCGGACGAGCGTCGCCACGAGCAGGCCGAGCGCCGTCGCCGCCATCGAGGTGGCCACGATCACCGGGATCAGCATCCACGGCTCGTTCCCCCACGAGAAGGCAAAGAGCAACCGCCCGCAGACGAAGAGGATGACCGTCTGGATCAGCGAGATGAACAGGAAGGGGAGCGTTTTGCCGGCGAGGACCGAGATCGGGTTGATCGGGGCCATGCGGAGTCGCTTGAGCGTCCCCAGCTCGCGTTCATGCAACACCGAGCGGGCCATGAAGTTAACCAGGAAGAACACGAAAAACACGGTGTACGAAGGGACGATCGCCTTGTAGACGTCGCCGTCGCGGACGATGGGGCGGGGCTTGGAGGCCTCGATCTTCATGATGGGGGCCTCGGCCTCGGCGTCGAACTGCGCCGCACGTATTCGACATGAACCGGCGGTGGAGTGCGTACCGGCACATCACGGCCGGCACGATCGTCTTGAAGACTTCCGAATAGGCGAGCTGCTGGATCAGCGAGGAGGTGCTCGAGTCGGGATCGACCGCCAGCAGCGAAACGTCGAGCGTCTCCAGGCCTTCCTTCAATTGTCCGTCGAGGATGTCGCCCGGCGTCAGGTGGCTGACTTTACGGTAGAAGTTGGGGCCAAACACGATAGCCGCCTGCACGGCGGTGTTCTTGACGTCGATCTGCGCTTGCTCGCGCGTGAGGATTTCGGTCACCTCGAAGCCGCTGCGTTTTTGCAGTTGGTTGATCACCTTGATGACGATGTTGTGGGCGATTTCTTTCTGGCGGATCTTTTCCTCAGCATCGAGGACGGGCTCGCCGCTGGACTTGGCAGCGGTGGCGGTTTTGGCAGTCGAATCGTCGGCTTTCGCGTCGCCGGCAGGTGCGGCCGACTTGGCGTCGGAATCGTCATCGTCCCAGCCGGGGCCGCCAATCTCGTCGTAGGCGATCGAATTGACGACGCCGATCTTGAGGATCTGATTGGTGTTCCGCCAACCGAAGAGCTTGCCCATCGTCAATCCGATGATCGTGATGAAGACCATGGGAAGGACGAGCAGGACGAAGACCGCTCGGGCGTCGCGAACGAGGAGCCGGATGTCTTTCTTGGTGATTTCCCACGATTTCATAATCAATCCCGCAGGCGGCTGCCGGTGAGCTGAAGGAAGAGCCGTTCCAGGTTGGCGTCGTTCGTCTCGACCGATTGCAGGTCGACGTGCGACCGATTCAGGAGGTCAATGATCCGCGTGAGGGTCTCGTTCAGGGGATGCGCCTGATCGACCCGTTCCCGCGGCACGACGATCGTGGCCGATCCGTTGCTCTCGGGCTCGAGCCGGCCCAGCCCGTTCAGCTTCTCGGCGAATCCAGCAGATGGTTTGGAAACATGCAGGCACAAATCGGCGCTCATGCGGCCCAGGAGCGTCTGGAGATTGTCGCAGGCCAGCACGCGGCCGCGATCGACGATCGCCACGCGCTGGCAAATGGCTTCGACCTCTTCCATATAGTGGCTGGCGTAGACGGCGGCCATGCCTTCGGCACTGAGCGACCGCACGCAATCGAGCAGGTGGGCCCGCGATTGGGGGTCGACGCCCACGGTCGGCTCGTCAAGGATCAACAGCCGCGGCCGGTGCAGCAGGGCGACGCCGAAATTGAGCCGCCGTTTCATGCCGCCCGAAAAATTGGCGGAGCGGTCGTCGGCACGCGAGGTCAACCCGGTCCGTTCCAGGGCGTCGGCGATCCGCGACTTGAGTTCGCGTCCTTTGATTCCGTAAAGGCGACCGAAAAAGTGCAGGTTTTCCCGGGCCGTCAGGTCGGGGTAAATGGCCAAATCCTGCGGGACGACGCCGAGCGCCATCCGCAGCTCGCGATTTTCAGGATCGAGCTCCTGCCCGTCGAGCAGGATGCTGCCGGCGTCGTGGGCCAGCAGCCCGGCGATCATGTTCATCGTCGTCGACTTGCCGGCGCCGTTGGGCCCGAGCAGGCCGAAGACCTCGCCTGCGCCGACGGAGAAGCTGACGTCTTCCACCGCGACGAAATGGCCGAACGTCTTGCGGAGTTGCGAGACTTCCAGAAGGTTCATCAACGGAGTTTCCCGAGCGGCCAGGACCGGCAACGCGTGCGGATTGGGGCTCGTCCTGCGGCCGAGGCCGCGATTTATCGGCGACGTTTGCCGCGGGCCCGTTTCACACGGTCGCAATGCACTTGGGGTTCAGGACAACCAGTCCGAACCGGTCCCCTCCCGCGAGGCGGCACACCGTTATGTGATCGACATTTCCGGCAGTTCGCATCAACAATGCGTGGGGCGCAATTGATCTTTAACAAAGAGCGGCGGAACCCTTCGCTCGCGAAGCATCCGCTGGCTCGCGTGCCGGCTGTGTCGGCCAGTTTGAAATTCCAGGTCTCGCCGCTAGGATACGATCAAGCCCGGCTTCGCCGCACGACTTCCGCGAAATCGGCGCTCCCAAAAAGGATTTCGCTTATGTCGACATTTGCACCGGTGGGCGCCTCGGAATCGGGCGACGCGTCGTTTCCATTTCCGCTGCCTCCGCTCGGGGGAAACCCCGCCTCAGGATCCGTTGGGACAACGCCGGCAAGCTTTGCGGCCCCCGCCAGGATCGCACCGGGCATTCGCGGACGCTACACGTTTTCGTCGCCCGACACGCCCGGCATGCCGACGCCGTCGACTAAGACGGCCTGGGATTTCATGCCGGCCGACTGGGTCAATTGCGGCCTGGTTGCGAAAACGAACTACGAACCTGCCGCCGCGTGGCAGTCCGCCGGCCGGCTTCTGCTCCGGTGACGCAGTTGGAGTTCGCCCGACTGGGCACGGTGACGCCGGAAATGCACCGTGTGGCCGAGCGCGAGGGGCATCTGACGCCCGAGCAGGTGCGCGACGAAGTGGCCGCCGGCCGGATGATGATTCCGGCCAACCGGGTCCACTTGGGCTATCAACTCGATCCGATGTGCATCGGCCGGGCGTCGAAGACCAAAATCAACGCCAACATGGGGGCCTCGCCCGTCTCTCAGCAGCACCGACGAAGAAGTCGAGAAACTCCGCTGGGCCGAACGCTGGGGCGCCGACACGGTGATGGACCTCTCGACCGGCGGCGACCTGGATGCCTGCCGCGACGCCGATCCTGCGAAACAGCACGCGTGCCGATCGGCACCGTGCCGATCTATTCGATGATCATCGGCCGGCGGATCGAAGAACTCGTCGCTCGAATTGATTCTGCAGACGCTCGAGCCATCAGGCCCGAGCAGGGGGTCGATTATTTCACGATCCACGCCGGCGTGCTTGCGCGAGCATTTGCCGCTGGTCAGGCGGCGGCTTGATCGGCATCGTCAGCCGCGGCGGATCGCTGCTGGCCAAATGGATGCTCGTCACAAGGCAAGCAAAATCCCGATGTACGACGCATTGGGAAGACGATTTGCGACGTCATGCGGCGATATGACGTCACGTTCTCGATCGGCGACGGCCTGCGTCCGGGCGGACTGGCCGACGCCACCGACGCGGCCCAACTGGCCGAGCTGGTCCACGCTGGGCGAATTGACCGAGCGGGCCTGGCGCAAAGGTGTGCAAGTGATGATCGAGGGGCCGGGGCACGTGCCGCTCGACCAGATCGAATACAACATGAAGCTCGAGCGGCAGCTTTGCCACGGGGCGCCGTTCTACGTGCTCGGCCCGTTGGTGACCGACATGTTTCCCGGCTACGACCACATCACCAGTTGCATCGGGGCCACCGGCGGCCGCCTATCACGGGGCCAGCATGCTGTGCTACGTCACGCCGAAGGAGCACCTGGGCCTGCCGAAAAAGGACGACGTGAAGCAGGGCTGCGTGGCCTACAAGATCGCCGCCCACGCGGCCGACGTGGCCCTGGGCATTCCCGGCACGCGCGACCGCGACGACGAACTGACCAAAGCCCGGGCGGCCCTGAACTGGGAAAAGCATTTCGAGCTGTCGTTCGACCCCGACACGGCCCGGGCGTATCACGACGAGGATCTCGACGTCGACACCGAGTTTCTGCGCCATGTGCGGCCACGACTGGTGCAGCGTGCGGATCTCGAAGGAGATCGTCGAATTCGCCTCGGGCAAAGAGGCCGACTACGACTGGGACAAGGCGAAAGTCTCGGCCGCTCTTTCGACCGAGCAGCAAGCAATCCTCGAAAAGCGGGGCGTGCTCAGCCCCGACGAGATCCATCGCCTGGCCTCGAAGACACGAAAAACCCTGCACGCCGACCGCGAAAAAGCGTCGTGCCACAGCGATTTGGTGGATGCGGACGAAGCGCAGGCCATTCAACGCGAAGCGATGACGGAAGGATAGGAGAAGGATGAGTCAGACGAGCATGCTGCGCATGCCTGATTCATCCCGCCTCCGGCGGATCTTCGACCTTCATCCCGCCACGGGCGGATCCTCGACCTTCCGCCTTCATCCTTCCGGCGTCACGCCGCATCGAATTCGGAGATGCGGTTGGACGGCGAAAACGGCAAGAGCCAGCCTTCTTCTGTCCCGGACAGCCGGTACTGCATCAGGTACGCGTCTTCGTACGTGTCGTCATAATGGCTGCGGAGGACGCAGACGGCCTTGAAGCCCTGGCTGCGGAAGAAGAACTGGGCGTCGAGGTTCGTTTCGCGGACTTCGACCATAATTTCGCTGCGGCGCTGCTGCGAGAGCTTGTCGACCAGGCGGCGGATCATCTGGCTGCCGACGCCCTGCCGCTGCACGTCCGGAGCACTGGCAAAATTCAATACGCGCAGTTTGGACTTGTGCAGCTCATAGATCATGAAGCCCACGATGCGGTGATCGCACTCGGCGACCATGCCGATGCAGTTCCGCTGGCGGAGGCAGCTCAAAAAATCCTCTTCGGTCCACGGATGATCGTTGCACGAGCGTTCGATGGTCAAAACGTCGTGCATGTCCCGCCGGATCAGCCAGCGGATCTGGATCTTCAGCTCGATATGCGTGGATTTTTTGCAGCTCACATCAGGCCTCCTTGCCGTCTGAAGCGCGCGATCAGGCACGCGTTGGATGCTTCGAATTGGCTGTTCCCTGCCCATTCGGAATGAACGCGCGGAAGATAACAAAGCCCGCCCGCGGCGTGAAGGGAAAAAAGTCTGCCGCGAACCACTTTCGTCGTATGTTTTTCACTGCTGAGTCCCGTCGTGCACACACCGTGCGTCGCCGAGTGATTTCGACGCGGAATCACCCGTCGATTGCCGACTGTGACTGCTGATCGAGATTCAGAATCCTCTGTTTTTTCCGGTCACCATTCGCCGGTCCGTAAGCGCCAATGACTGCCTCAGGCACTGCTGTCGCTGCTTTACGCTTATTTGAGCATCGATATCCGCAGTTTCGCGCGATCGGCTGAAAAAAGCACAAACCGGACTTGCAGAGACGATCAGACGGCAATATATACGTTAATCCTGATGGTCATGCGTACATTAACTCTTGGCAGGCAAATCTTCACAAAAACCACAAATGTTCTTCGGCGTGCGTATTCAAGCTAGGAGCCGATTTGAACGGCACTACACGGGCCAATGCCGAGTGCCAGGGACCGGTCCCGCCCGATGACGGGAAAAGGTCCTTTTCAGAGAAGCGCCACAGCCGAACGCGGATAACAGAACCCAAAATCGATTCGCAGGGAGGGTGATCGAATGCTGGTCCTGAGTCGCAAGGTGGGCGAAGAAATCGTTATCGACGGCGAAATTCGGGTCTCAATTGTGCGCGTCCACGGGAATCGCGTGCGGCTGGGAATCCAAGCGCCCGCGGATGTCAGCATTCGGCGGCAGGACACTCCTCCGCCTCCCGAAAAAGCTGTCTCAAAAGGACAGGCACCGCTCTGCTCGCCGACAACGGGCCGCCCGTGAGCGGGCTTTAGACGACGACTTTGTCATCGATGGTTCGGCTGCTGAATCGCATTTGCGCGGAGCCGAGGCAGAGGGAGGCCCAGCCGCTCGTCGGTTTGCCCGGTGTCGCTCCCCATTCGAGAGGTGAATCGGCCGTCTTTTCGACCTCGATTGCCACACCAAGCCCGTGGCCGATGCTGACGTTCTTGCCAGGTCCCGTGCTATCGAGGAGGAGATTCAACTCAAATTTGCTCCAGCGGGGCTCCGTGCCGACGACGGAGAGAGGTTGCAACGTCACCGAACTCAGATCCTGCCGCCGGAGCGGGTTCTTCTCCCCGTCCGCGAAGCGGTAAATAACCAGTCGGCAGGAGAAGTGTTTCGCGAAAAGCTCCGCACGCTCCTTGGAATCGGCTGTTAAGCATGCCTCGACGGTAAAAGTGAAGCGGCCCGCGCGCGGATTGCGGATCTCCTGAGCCAAAACCGCTCGATCCCCTTTTTGGAGACGAATGGTCGTCTCGCATCCATCCAGTCCGAGCGAAACGCTGCGCCGGCGATGATTGACTGTTGGATCAGTTTTCAGCCGGACGCCGAAACCATGATCCTGCTCGGCCAGAATGGGCGAGGCGCGCCAGCCCTTTGGCCGCGAGCCCCGATCGACCGGATAGAGCGGCACCGCGTCCTGGAAGTCGGTATTCAGCAGCAAGCTCGTGTCGAAACCGCCGACTCGAACGGTTCCTTCCGCGATCGCTCGCTCGTACGTCGCCACGCCTCCGCCGAGCAGGGCGCGGATCGGCGAACCGAGCGTCAGTTTGTGGTCACGGCCTTCCGGATCGCGGAACGTCGACTCGGGATCGACGCCGAGCGCGTGGAACAGCGTGGCCGTCAGATCCCCGCCCGTCACCGCGTCGCGGGCGGGAAACGCCCCGTCCCGGTCACTCGAACCGTAAACCTGTCCCGTACAGATTCCGGCTCCGGCCAGCGCGAAGCTGAAGACACGTCCCCAGTGGTCGCGGCCGGCGGCGGCGTTAATCTTCGGCGTCCGGCCGAACTCGCCGATCGCGATCACCAACGTCTCGTGCAACAGGCCGCGTTGCTCGAGATCCTCGATCAGAGCGGTGAAACCGACGTCGAACATCGGGCAGAGTACGTCTTCCAGCCGGTCTGCATTCTGGGCGTGCGTATCCCACATCGGGTTGTCGACGGCCGAATCGCCCGGCTCCCGGCACCAATTCACATGGACGAGGCGGACTCCCGTCTCGATCAACCGACGGGCCAGGAGAAGACATTGCCCCCATTGCGTGCGTGTGTAGCGGTCGCGGACCTTGTCCGGCTCCTCCTGCAGAGCGAACGCCTTTTGCACGCGGCCCGACGTCAAAAGGTCGAACGCCTGCTCCTGGAACGTGTCGTACATGCCGACCGGCCGCGTCTTGGCGACCGTCTCAAAATGCCGTTCGATCTGTCCCAGCAGCGAAATACGCCGGTTGAGCCGCATCGGGGCAATGTCGGTCCCCCGCAAGCCCTCGACCTTATAATCGGGTCGCGAGGGATCGCCGATAAACCGGTCGGGGTCCCACTGACGGCCGAGAAATCCGCCGGTCTGCCCGGCCGGCGTGACATTCTCGTTGAGCCGCATGATGTCGGGAATCCACACCGACGTGAGCGGCGGCAGCTTCTGGCTCGGCTTGATCAGTTTGAGCACCGAGCCGAAATACGGCCAATCGGTCGGTGAAATCTGCCGCGAGTTCGTCCCCGTGTAGCGGTAGCCCGTCAGCACCTCGTAACCGCTGGCGTCGTGCAGGTTGGTATCGGTGTGCAGCGAGCGAACGACAGCCAGCTTGTCCGCCATCCGCGCGATGCGGGGCAACAACTCGCAGAACTGGATGCCCGGGATGTTCGTCTGAATCGGCTTGAAGGGACCGCGGATTTCGGAGGGCGCCTCGGGCTTCGGATCGAATGTCTCGTGCTGGGGTGGTCCCCCCTGCAGCCAGACGTAAATGATATTCTTGGCCCGGCCGAATGTCGGATCGTTGATGATCCCTCGCGGCGGAGCCCCGGTTTGGGCGGCTTGCAGCAACCGCGGCAACGAGAGACCCAGAGCGCTCAGGCTGCCGACGCGAAGGAGTTCACGCCGGTTGATCCCATCGCATAGCCGAGCGTTTTGTCCCAGAATCGAGAACATCCACGTCCTCCCCTCTGCCTGGGCAGTATAGCCGATCGCGCAGGACGGAGGAATCGCCGTTCGCTGTCGGACGAGTTCCATTCTCGACTCGCCCGACGTAACCTGCGAATGGTCGGCAATTACCAGCGAAGCCATAGAGAGAAAACATGAACGACGCGCAACCGTGGTGGGATGAGTTTCGCGCCCAGATGCCCGTGGTGGCGAAATGGGCCTATTTCGATCACGCCGGCGTCGCTCCTCTGCCGTTGCCGACGGCCGACGTGCTGATCGAATTTGCACGCGACAACGCGGCCAACGGCGTGGCCGATTGGAACCGCTGGCGATCGACGGTCGAAACGGCCCGGCAGCTCGGGGCGCGGCTCTTGGGGGCCGACACGGACGAGATCGCGGTTGTGCACAACACGACGGAAGGAATCAACGCCGTCGCCGAGGGGTTCCCCTGGCGGCCGGGCGACAACGTCGTGACCCTGGCGAGCGAGTTTCCCTCGAATCTTTATCCGTGGGTCAATCTCGCCGATCGCGGCGTCGAGACACGGCAAGTTCCCGTCGAGAACGAGCGGGTCAACGCGCGGGCCGTCGAGCGGGCCTGCGATGCGAAGACCCGCGTGCTGGCCGTGAGTTGGGTGGGATACATGACCGGCTGGCGGAACGACCTGGCGGAGCTGGCCGAAATCGCACGCCGGCGCGGCGCATTTTTCTTCGTCGACGTGATCCAAGGGCTGGGAATGTTTCCGCTCGACGTCCGCAAAATCCCGGTCGACGCTCTGGCTGCCGACGGACACAAATGGCTGCTCGGCCCGGAAGGGGCGGGACTGTTTTATCTGCGCAAAGAGCACTTCGGACGGCTGCGGCCCGTCGGAGTCGGCTGGAACAGCGTCCGCCATTCGGGCGACTTCACAAATACATCGTACGACCTGAAGAACGACGCCAGCCGCTACGAAGGAGGCTCCCATTGCCTAGCAGCCATCGCCGGCTTTGCCCGCAGCCTGCGGATGATCGTCGACGTCGGGTCCGAAAACATCTCCCAGCGACTGCTCGACGTGACCGATCGGATGTGTGACAGACTCGGCAGCGCGGGCTTCCACGTCGCCAGTTGCCGCGAGGGCGAGCGCCGCTCGGGAATCGTGGCTTTCGACGTGCCCGGCCGCAATCCGCCGGAAGTCAAAAAAGCGTGCAAGGCCCGCGGCGTGATTCTCAACGCGCGGGCCGGCCGCATGCGGGTGAGTCCGCACGTCTACTGCAACGATGCCGACATCGATCGATTGGTCGAAGCCGTGAGCTAGTGCTGCGAGCACTGGGTGACGCGACGAAAGCTTCGTTTTCACCGACACTTTGTGCCGCGGGATCGCTGCACATGGATTGAACGTGCGATAAATTGCGCGATTTTTTTACGCGTTTGGCGCTCCAAAAAAGGCCCACCCACCCCAATTTAATCAAAAACAGGCCCGCTTTTTCTGTGGTGGCAAAGGCCCCGTCAACTCGCTTCCGACCGCGTATTCTCAGCACGAATTCCCGCTCGGATGCCACTTTGCAACGCGGCCAGGCGGAGAATCGGCCCGGGATTTTTCTGTTTTTTCTGCGGCGTAAAAAAAGGGGGGCGGCGAGCGATCTTCTGACCCTGACCCCTGATCCCCGACCCCTGATCCCTGTGGCGCAGTCTCACCGGGCCGCGTTTTTCAATCCGCGAGTATCACCATTCTACGCCGCTTTGGCCTGCGGCGTTTGGATTTGCACTCCTTATTTTTTATGGGTCACTAAATTCAACATTGATCTTGAACGAAACGCAGAAGTTCTGTTAAAATTCATCCAGGTGGGAGGCGTGCGGCGGACGGGTTTGGAGCGGCGTCGGTCATTCCGGGGCAACGCGGACGTGCATTGTGCCACTGCTAAAACGGCTTCCGTTTAGCAGTGTGCTACTCGAATTTTCGTGGGACGTGATTTGTCATACGTCCAGGAGCGGCCCTTGCGGCGGTCTTTGCTCGGCTCGAGACCGAGTGGAGCCCTCGAGAGTGCAAGAACGCTCGCACGAGCACTGCTGACCGAAGCGGTTCAGCAGTGGCACCAGTCGCACTACTACGGGACTCAGGTACCCTTTTGAGGACGCCGGCGGCATCGTCATTGCCAGGTGGAAGCTCCATGAGTCGAACCGAACACGAGACGACTCGCCGCACGTTCCTGCAAACGTGTGGTGTCCTTTGGGCTTCTCTGTCGAATGGCACCGTCGCTGCGCGTCCTAGGGACGAAATGCCGACTTCCGCCGCCCACGGCCGCGTGACGTACGGGAGCGGTCCGTATGGTCGCGGCCCCTATTGCTCGCTGTCGCCTGAGCATCTTCCAGATCCAGAAAAGTAAGGATTGCCACATGCCACGCTTGCCGGGCATCGGATCGGACTCTGGTTCGTGGGGAACTGTGCTGAACGAGTTCCTGCTCGTCGCGCATCGGGAAGACGGGCACATCAAGCATACCGTCGACGCTTTGAACGTCCGCGATTTTGGAGCAAAAGGAGACAATGCGGCCGATGACACGGCTGCGATCCAGGCGGCGATCAATGCCGCTGCCGGCCTGGGAGGCGGCATCGTCTTCATTCCTCCCGGCCGATACATCACCACTTCTACTCTGACTTTCACGAAAGGAGAGACTGCCTTGCTGGGTGTCGGCCGCGCTTCGATCATCGCCCCCATCGGCAATTTCGACACCGTGGCGATTGCTTCGCCGGAAGGAAAAGAGCTTTACGGGAACAGGATTGCGGATCTTTACTTCGACGAGTCACGCAAAACGGGGGGCCTGACGTTCATCGGCAAGCACATCGCTCAGCTCCTTTTGAACAGAGTCGTCGGCAGCAATGGCTGGAATGGATGGCATTTTCACAACTTCAATAACGTGACCTTGGAGTTATGCCGGTTCGACAGCTACCGCGGGGAATACTACGGCAAGGCGACAGGAGGCGGAGCGGGTCCCGGAAAGAGAAGCGACGTCTTGCGCCTGTTTGGGCTGGTGATGGGAGGCCAGCGCAAGCCGGGAATTGTCGGCCTGGATATCGACGGGTTTGTCCACACGGTGAACGGGTGGGGAGTCCATCTGATCAATATCGGCGGACACGGTTTGATTGCTCACAACACATTGGGTGCTGAAAACGACCCGAATTTTTTCACCTTCGATGATTTTGAATGCGACTATCCGGATCGGGAGTGCATTCGACTGGATGCCGGACACCGATTCTTCTTCGCCAACGCGCAGATCAACGGCGCCGGGGTCCCGCCTCGAACGTCTTTATCGGGCCGAAGGTGAGCAGCGTGGCGTTTACCGGGGGATTCTCATCCGGTGCGCAACACGCGGGAATTGAGGTCGAGGGGAGCGACGTGAACCTGTCGGCCATGCATTTTCACTTCAACAGCAGCCCGGAATTCGGCGGGAGAAAAAACGCGCATGCCGGCATCCTGTTGGGGGCGAATTCCAGAGACGTGGCCGTGACGGGGTGCCGCTCGGGACAAAAGGCAACGCGTGATTGGCAATCGGCGGGCTGCCAGATTGAAAAAACGGCAGATGGGTTCGTCATCCTGGGAAACGACTTCCGGTACAACGTCACGCCCGGTGTGAGGAACCGCGCGGGAAGAGGGCCGTCGAAAATTATTGCGAACAATATTTGATTCGGCTTTTTCCAGCGGGAGTTTGCCTCGGCGATCGCGTCGGACGTTGCGGGTCGAGGGCACCCTCACGTCGCGCCGCCTTCCACGATTTCGCATCCCGTCCGACGGCGGTCCCTGCGTCATCCTGTGCTTTCTTTTCGTGAAAAACTGGTCGAGAAATGCTCCCGCCCCAGCGACGCTTCGCAGGTGAAGCGCGCCGGTATTATGTTTGCAGTTCTACGGCGGCCCCGTGCTCGCTTGATCCGTACGCGGTCATGACGGGGACCGGCAGGCACAGCCTGCCCTACGTCGCTTTGTCATATGAAATGGCGATTTGACCTGGTTTTGATCGGGAACTTGGGAGGACGAATCGGAAGCCAGGAGGCAGCATGTCCCACAACCGTTCAGCTCGGTCGGCAGGGGTTTTGAGATGAAATCTGTTCATCGTGGTCAGATTCTGTGCACGGCGAGCGTGCCAGGTCAGTGCTGGATCGTGCTGGTGGCGGGAGTCTTCGCAGCCGCGTTCCTCTTGGTAGACGCGGAGCCAGGGGCGCCTGCCGGTGGGAATGAGCCCGTCGTCGTCCCGCAAAATCAAACGACCAAATCTCGCCGGCATCGACCGCCAACGCCCTCCGCCGCGCAACTGCAGAAAGACGTCGAGGAGGCGGAAGAGGCTGACGACGGTCCGGCGATCCCTGCGCAGAACGGTGAGTACGAAACCGTCAAGCTCGCGGACGGCAGCGAAGTGCAGGTCGAGAAATGGGGAGAGACGTTCGACGCGTATGACTATCGGCCCTCGGTGACGCTGGACGATCCGAAGGCTGAGGAAATCCTCTGGTTTCGGAATTTGGGTCGCGGCGGCATCAATGGCGGCTTGGACGGAATGCAGGTCGATTCCGAAGCGGGCAAACTCTACTGGGTCTTGGTGCTGAGAACGACAGGACGAATTGGTCGGTGCAACCTGGATGGAAGCCATGTCGAATTCCTCGTCAAAGACCTGCGCCATCCGCACGAACTGGTGTTGGACCTCAAGCATCGGCGAATGTATTGGCTACAAGGCGCCCGCGAAAAGCATGCCCTCATGACGGCCCAGATGAGTGGAAAAGAAGCCAAACCACTCGTTGAAGGATTGAACAGGCCGGCCGGGTTAGCGCTCGACGTCGAGCGAGGCGAATTGTACTACTGGGAAAAACCAGGGCAGATTGTCCGCGTCAAAACGGATGGAACGGGAGAGGGGTTATTTCTCGACAAGAGGCGCGAACACTATCTCAACGCGTTCGTCCGGGGCTTGTCGTGGAACCCGAAGGAGGACAAGCTGTATTGGTTGAACGCCGGCCGACACGTCCGTCGAGCCGGACACGATGCCACGAACGTGGAAGAGGTTTTCGACACAAAAATCTCCTCCGGCTATGGACATATTGCGTTTGATTTCGAGCATCATCAATCTGTATTCCCGTTTACGCAGTATGGCCAACTGATTCGAGAAAATCTGGACGGCTCTGGACGCGAGGTGTTGGCCACATCCCCACCACAAAACGAAACGGGAAGCCCTAAGGCGGTCGCGTTCGATGCGGCAATCGACGGACGGCTGCAGATGGTCTACTGGACCGCCGGACATTTCGACGGAACATGCCCTTTTCTTCGATCTTTCGGATGAAGCTGCCGCCATCACCAAAACCGACCTTGCGACCGGCGCCGCCGTTGATCACGGCGATTATGCCAGAAGTGGTGAGGCATGGCGACAAGATCACGATCCGGGGCGAGCACTTGGCCCAGACGATGCTGTCACCTTCGTCGACGACTCAACTTGTAATCAGATCGCCGCCAAGTTTCAGCCGAACGAAGATCGTTCTCTTTCTGTCACCGTTCCAACGCTCGACCCAAAGTGCGAGCACCCGCTGATCATCGTCGAAACCCCCAGCGGCGTGACCATGACGCTGCGGAAAGACTTGACGTGCATCAAAAGCCAGCAACGGTATCAAGCCCACCGTCTCACCGACGGTCGGCTCCCGCAATTCTGGCTGAAGCCCGAAGCGTGGGGCCGGGAATTCGAATCGGCGGTGGTTTACATCAACCACGATGCGCATTGCCGAGTCGGCACACACGGTCACGCACTTTTGTTTGTGAAAAATGGCGCACTGGGTGCGTACATGGATCGCCCGAACTGCACGATTTACCACGAGCCGTTTGCACGTTGGGGCAGGATTCAAGACTCGGATCCGACAATGAAGTTTCACCACGTCCCGGCTATTCGACCAAGTTTTTTGGACAAGCCGGTGACGTACAAAGAATAAACCGCATAGTTCGTCGAAGGATTTGACGGGCAGGAACCGGTGTCGGGAACGAATGATCGGCGGTCGAATCGCCTAGTTGAGAAGCGCGGAAACTTGAGGACTCAAGCCCGCGGCTCGTGTGGCGTCGTTGGTCGCCTTGTTTCAGGCGGCCGACATGCCACCAGAACGTGGGCAGGCACCGCCTTCAAAACGGCATTTTCTCGGCCGAGAAGTGCACAAAGCCGAAATCGCGCGGCGTATGGAACTGGGGAAGCTTTTCGGTTCCGGGAGCGAGTTGGCTGAATTGTTCGTTCGTCTTGCCGCCGCAGCGGTTCAGGTTCAGCCGCCACACGTCGCCCGGTTTTTGGAAGACGTTTGGCAGGGAGATATGCGCCGGTTCCCCTTTTTCGCCCTTTCACTTGCGAAGACTGACAAACAGAATCCGCATTTGATTCGAGGATGTGATGACGGCTGAGTTCGTGCTACAGCGCTGAGTCGAGTCCTTCCTACGAGCCGCCGGCTTTACGCCGGCGGTTTTCCAGCAGCGCTCGACGCACGGTCTAAGACCGTCGGCGTAAAGCCGACGGCTCGTTAGGAAACGTAGCGCTGTCGTCTTAGGTACTGCGAAGATCGCAGAAATCATGTAAAACTGCCGTCGGAATCTCACGCCACACTGGTTCCGCGGCAGCGAGCGTCCGATCCAGTCGTCGTCCGCCGGGACAATCTTCTTCCGGAACCGTTCTGATGGAGCAGTTCATTCTTGAGCTTCGCGGCGACACGGTTTCGTCGGCGGCTTCGCTGTTGCGCGATGTGGGCTGCGTGCTGTTGCGGGGCGCTCTGCCGCGGAAGGCGGTGTTGGCGGCCGGAACAGCCGTGGCGGAAAATGCCGAGCGGCTGAAGAACATGCTCGGGCGCGAAGTGAACGATCTTCCCCTCTGTTTTGCCGACCAGCACGGATCCGATCCGGACGTGTTGGGAATGGGAGGCGGCGACTTGCGGGATTTTACGGATCCGCTGACGTTTTCGGGCATGACAGCCGCCTGGTTCTATGAAGGGAACCGGAATTTCAAGCGCTGGTTTTGGGACCATGGCGCGGAATTCCCCAATGTGATCCTGGGGCTGGTCGTCCGTTCGCTGCTGCCGGAGGTTTATCAGTCGCATTATGCGAGCGTCCCGTTGTGCTCGTACGCGCATTGCGTCGTCCGCTATCAACGCAGTGACCTGAAGCACAAAAGCTACGCGTTTCATCAGGACGGAAGTTATCACTCTCGTCTGTCTCGCGACCATGTCGGGCTGACGACATGGATTCCGCTGTGCGATTGCGGCCGCGACGCGCCGGGCTTAGAGCTCTATCCACGCGCTCTGGACGAGGTCCTACCGGTGCCTGAGGGAGTCGAGCCACCCCACTTGTTTTGCGACACGCAAACGGTTCTCGAGCGATTCGGAAATCAACTGTGGGCGCCGGAGTTTTCCGCTGGGGATGTGATGGTCTTTACGCATTGCGTGCTGCACCGAACACACATCGCCCCCGGCATGACACGCCAGAGACAGAGCGCCGACTTCCGAGTCTTTCCTGGTCATTCACTGCCGGACTATGTGAAGCAAGACGCCGGGTGGATCTTTGAACTTCCTCGGGCAGAGACAACAGCTTTTCGCGAATGATCTCATCGTCCCAAGCGTAAGACGAGGTGCTCTCCAGGAGCCAAGGAAGCCATGCCGAGCGCAGCGCTGACCATCCTGCACGTCGATATGGACGCCTTTTACGCCTCTGTCGAGCAGCGCGACCGGCCCGACTCCGCGGTCGGCCCGTCATCGTGGGCGGGCTCGGCGGCCGGGGCGTGGTTTGCGCCGCCTCTTACGAAGCTCGCCCCTTTGGCGTGCGGAGTGCCATGCCGATGGCCACGGCCCGGCGGCTCTGCCCGGAGGCGGTCTATTTGGCCCCACGGATGTCGCATTACGCGGAAATCGGCCGGCAAATCCGGGAGGTTTTTTTCAGCTTCACTCCTCAAGTCGAACCGCTCAGCCTCGATGAGGCGTTTTTGGACGTGCGAGGGTGCGCGGGGCTTCACGGCCAATCGGCCGGCGACGGCACCGGTCCGGCTGCCGAGATTGCCCGCCAGATCAAGTACCGCGTTCGGGAGGGGGTGGGATTAACGGCTTCGGTGGGCGTGGCGCCCAACAAGTTTCTGGCCAAGCTGGCCAGCGACCATGGCAAGCCGGACGGTTTAATCGTCGTCGATCCGGAGGGCGTCTCGGAATTTCTGGCTCCCTTGCCGGTCAGCCGCATGTGGGGCGTGGGGAAGAAGGCGGAAAGCCGCTTGCACGCCTTGGGCATCCAAACGATCGGCCAATTGGCGGCGATTCCCGAGAGCTTGCTCGCGGATCATTTCGGCGAGATGGGGCGGCACATCTGGCAATTGGCACATGGCCAAGACGAACGCTGCGTCGTGGCGGATCGGGAGGCCAAATCGATCAGCACGGAAACGACCTTTCCCGAGGACATCGAGGACCGAGAGGTGCTGCGAGACTGGTTGCTCGATCTGACGGACCAGCTGGCGGGCCGGCTGCGCCAGGCAGGACTGCAGGCACGGACGGTCGAGTTGAAGATTCGCTCGTCGGATTTCCGGACTCGGCACCGGGCGCAAGCGTTGCGGGAGCCGAGCAACCTGACGAATGTTTTATGGCAGGCCGCTCAGACGATCTTCGAGCGCGGCCTGACTGCCGAGATGCTTCCCCTCCGCCTGCTCGGCGTGGGCGCGAGTCGGCTGACGGGCGAAATGGCCCGCCAGGGCAGTCTCTTCGACGGTGCGGCAACAGAGCGCCAGCAGGTGCTCGATCGGACGGTCGACGCAATTCGGGGGCAATTCGGAGCGGCCGCCGTCCGCAGGGCGAGTTCGCTCGATCGGCCGGATAACAAGGAAGCCTGAGCACGGAAGCGACCGCGAACCGAAAATTTTTGCCCCGCACTTGTTTACTCCATAGATTGTTCGTTCGGGCTGACTCCGTGCGATGAGGACCAACGTGGGAGACTTCCGATGTCCACGCGCCTGTTCGACCGCGACTTCGATCGCTCCAGCGGCAAGTCCGGGGCGGAATCGCAGTCGCTCGGATAAGAATGGCGCGGCAACCGTTGAGTGAACTGACCGACCAAGGGACTGTGAAGGGGGACGCAACTCTTCGTTTAAATAAGAACTGCGCCCCCCTTTGCGTCCTGACGTCCCTTTGGGGGTCGTTTCACAAATCCTCAGCGCCCGCTTTCGAGATGGTCAAGTTCCTGCTGGGCCTCTTTGGCGATGCTGGTGCCGGGGACCTCTTTGAGGATTCGCTTCAGGTTTTTCCGAGCCGCGTCGGGAAGGCCGGCTTTCGCCAGTTTTCGAGCGTTGGTGAGCACGCCGCCGAGTTTCTTTCGCGCGAGCGCGTCTTCGTCCGACCCCGTGTCAGCCTGTTCCGCGCTTGGCTTCGCCGTTTCATGCCCGGCCAGGACGGGTCTGCGTTGGCTTGCAGGCTCGGGCAATGCGGCCTGTTCCGCATCGGCGGTCGGTTTTGTTGCGGCCTTGTAGTGAGGCCATTTGTATTCGCGGAGGGAGGGAACGGTGACAATTTCGCCTCCTGGGGTGCGATAACGAAACGTACCGGTGACTTCCATGGTGTCCGGAAAGTTGACGTAGGGAAATCCATCCGCGCTTTTGAGGATCTTGCCCTTATGTTTCCAGATAATGAATTTGCAATCTTCGAGGAGGACCAGATTGTCGAGAGGATCGTTTCCAATTTTGATGACGAGCGATGCCTCGCCGACAGCTTTTGAAAGATCACGCCGCAGACCGCCAACTGTCCGATGCGGCCTTTCTGGTAATCCGGCAGGGGGGGAACGAAGGGTGGATCATTGTGGAAGAGCTTTCGTAACTCCTGGCGCAGTTCTTGGGCTTGCGAAGCGAGGCTTTTGATTTGCTCATTCGGGTCGCTCTTCCGAAGGCGGCTTCGCGCGGATGGATTGCGATCGTTTGCGCGGTGCCATTCTGCCATCATTTGCCGCCCGCCAAGGCGGTCGTTAATCGCGGCGAGTTTGTCGTGCTTTTCGGCGATGGCTTCACGCCATTTGCCGATGAACTCTTCCTTCAAAGGCGCGTCGAGGCCATCGTAGGCGGCGACGCCGACGTCCTCAAAGGCGGCCGACACCTCCGCATCGACGAAGAGCGGACGATAGCCTGGAGTTCCGGGGGTCGGTCGCCAGAAGTCAATCCGCTGGTGCGAGTTGACGACTGCCGTTTCGTACCAATGTAAAAGCTCGTCGTTGGACTCGACCTTGTTCGTGCCGATCTGCGCCAGGATGTCCCCTACACGGAACCCGTTGCGGTCCAAAAAGCCGTCTTGATCGACCGATTGGATCACCACTCCCGATTTGACGATACTGGGCGGAGCCGAATTCAGGCTTCCGCGGGCTGTTGTCAGCGATTCGAACGTTCCGCCGATCGGACATCGGTTGCCGGCGACTTCGGCTTCCCGTTTTTGGCCCGTCCGCCCGTCCGTTTTTGCCGGCCTGACCGCTTCAAGCCGTGATGGATCGGAGCCCGCGGCCGGATTCTGCGCCGGCCGCCAGCGCAAATGTCAAAGCAACGACAAAACATTTCATTGGCCCGCCTCTGTTTAGAAACCTCTACTTTCAATGCGACCAGTTCAAAAGCCGGCGAATCGATGCTCGAACGTTCCGGTAATCACGCGACCTGCCGCTTTTGAACTGAATGGAGACACGCCCAGCATGATCCCAGGTGGCTGAAGAAACAAGCGGAATTCCGCTTCCGCCGGCCAACGGACAAGTTGCCGCGGAAGTCGCCGGGCGAATTAAAGGGGATTGAATTGGCTCCCGCACCGTTTTACTTCACCCCGTTTCTTTCCTTCGACCCGTCAGGCATGAGGCGCCCGAGGTTTTCGGAAAATCGATCGGCGGCTGCGGACTTCAAATTTGGGTAAGTCCGCCGTCTGCTGCCAAGTCGATGCCCGTGCAATAGCTGCTCTCATCGGAAGCGAGGAAGAGAATTGCCGACGCCATTTCTTCCGCACGCCCCAGTCGTCCCAGCGGGACCATCTGCACGAATTGCGCCTTCAAACCTTTGGCCTCTTCCTTCGTCTGGACTTGTCCCTCGAGAATGGGGGTGTCGACCGGGCCGGGGCTGAGAATGTTGACGCGAATGCCCCGGTCCTTGAAATCGGCGGCCCAGCTGCGGACGAACGAGCGCATCGCCGCTTTTGTGGCGGAATAGGTGACGTAGAACGGAATCCCTTTGCGGTGAGCCCCCGACCCCACCAGCACGACGGAGCCTCCGTTTCTCAAAAGCGGTAGCGCTTTCTGGACCGTGAAGAAGGTGCCGCGCGCGTTGACGTTGAAAGTCTTGTCGTAATGCTCCGGCGTCACCTGCGCCGTGGGGACCATCTCGACGATGCCGGCGTTGGCAACCACGATGTCGAGGGCCCCCTTTTCCGACTTGACGGTCGCGTAGAGTTTGTCCAGGTCGGCCAGGCTGGCGACGTCCCCCTGGACCGTTGTGACGTTCTTGCCGATGGCGGCTTTCGCTTTTTCCAGTTCCGACTGACGGCGACCGGTAATGAACACATACGCTCCTTCTTCCACGAACCGCTTGGCCGCTGCCAGGCCGATGCCGCTGCTGCCGCCGGTGATGACGGCGATCTTCTGCTTGAGCTTGCTCATGGTTATCTCCTGATCCTGGCGTGGTTTTGACTCGGACCAACCGCGATTCCACTGGTTTTCCAGCAAAGAACTGGGCGGCAATTCGCGTTCCACAATCGACGCTGCTCGGCCGGACGGCGGTCGAGCGGAGCTTGAGCGAGTTGCACGGCGTCACCCACGTGCTTGACACGACGCTGTAGAGCCGCTGGGTTTGGCTGCTTTCCTGCTACCCGTCAGGCGTCCGGCGCCGACACCCCGCGCTGAGCAGATCAGCAACGCTCTCCGGCTGCTCAGGGAAGATCGCGAACGAAATCGGACGGGTCGTGAGTGACTCCGCCGCGGCGGATCGCCCTCACGTCCTGACGAGCCGCCGGGTTCATCCCGGCGGTCTTCGGGCCGCACCCATTCAATGGGTACGCGGGCCGCGCAATTTACCCGGCCCGGCGGTCTTCCGGCCCTCACCAGTCTGCCCCCTGCCCCTGCCCCCTGCCCTCTGTCACACTTCGTCGGGCTGTCTGTATGGGGATGGTGAACGATTCCCCCCCAACGAGATGGAGAGACGACCATGATCATTTATTTCGGCACCCGGCTTTACGGAAAGACGCACGTCGTTCCCAAGACGTGCCACGTGGCGACGTGTTTTTTCCACATTTATCGTGTTCCGCTCGTTCCCCTGCGAAGCTGGATCGTCACCAGCCAGACTGGCTCGAGCTGGCGGGGGATCAAGACGACGCTCAGCCTTAAGTCCGTATTTCTGGCGTGGTTGCGGGCCGCCCTGGTGCTCGTGAGTTTGAGTGCCGGCGTGTGGGGCGCGATTGAGCTCTTTCTGAAGGGAGCGGGCGCGGATCGGGAGCTGATCGCCGCCTGCGCGGGGCTGACCGTCGCCGGCGTTGTCCTCTGCCGCGCCTCGTACGCGTTTTCGACCGCCGAGCCCGACAAGGTGCGCGAGCTGTTGACGAAACTCGGTATGTCGGCGGAGGCCGCCGCGAACTTCGCGTTTGCAAACGAAACGCCGGCAGCCGCCGTGCAGGCCCGCTAAGTAATCCGGCACAAACAATTGGGCAACGAGCCGGCGAATGGTTAAAAAGGGTGTGAGGTCACTGTCGTCGATCGACGCGTCAGGACTCCACCATGGGCGATCTCAATCCTGCGCCGGATTCGCTCGATTCGGCGGCGGTCCGCCAGATCGTCGAACGGCTCAACGCCGGTTCTCCGAAATACGGTCAGCTCTATTTCCCTTTGCCGGCCGAGGCCGCTGATGCGTTTGAACGGAAATGGAAGATCCGCTTGCCGTCGGACTATCGCTACGTCGTCACTCAGCTCGGCAACGGCGTTCGTGGCGTCCTCTTTCCCCTCGGCATGGAACAGATGCGCGGAGAGGATTACACCCGTGCGTACGCGGACCTCGGCCTGATCGGCGATATCGGCCAGCCGTTCCCGCTGACAGAGGCGTGGAACCTGCCCGAAGAACTGCTTGACCAACCGATCCCGTCCTCCGACGCGACGCGGGAAGAGAAAGAGTGTCTCTACCAAGAGTGGTCGAAGAAACTGGAGACCGCCACCAAGAGCATCGTCAACGGCGCCATTCCCATTTCGACGTTGGGGTGCGGGCAGGTGATGTGGCTCGTAGTGAACGGCCCGCAGAACGGATACGTCTGGAACGACAGCATGGCCGACAATCTTGGTATCTTTCCGCTTCGCGACGCCAACGGCCAACAGATCACATTTACCGATTGGTTTCTGCGCGAACTCCGCGCGGCGGCGGTGTGACCGCCGCGCGTCAAGCATCGGGCGAATTCAAGGGGCGAATTACTGCCACGTTCGACGTGAATCACAAGGTAGACCCGATTCGGATGGCGAATGATACGATGTCGCAATGACCGAGACGCCAGACGATCATTGGAAGCGATGGCTCCTCGCGCCGGCACGGCGGTGACGCCGCGAGGCGCGAGGCCATGCTCGACGAGCTTCGCCCCGTCAGGGACCGAATCCTGGCAAACGGGAAGTTTGCCGACGGCCAGACGTTACTCGACGTGGGATGCGGCGACGGCCTCGTGGCGTTTGCCGCCCTCGAGCGAACCCAGCGGAGCATCGTCTGGTTCTCTGACATTTCGGAGCCTCTGCTCAGGCATGCGCGAGCTGGCAACCGAGGCGGGGGTCGTCGATCGCTGCCGATTCGTCCGGGCCTCCGCGGACGATCTGAACGGAGTCCCCTCGGATTTCTTCGATCTCGTGACGACCCGATCGGTGTTGATCTTCGTCAGCGACAAGCGAAAAGCGTTCGCGGAATTCCACCGCGTGCTCAAGCCGGGGGGCAGGATCTCGCTGTTCGAGCCGATCAACCGGTTTCCACTCCCGGTGCCCGAGAACCTGATGGGCGCCTATGACGGCTACGACATCGGCCCGGTCCGCGACTTGTGGGAGAAGGTCAAAGCCCTCCGCTTTCCGGCGCGATCCAGTCCATGATCGATTTCGACGAGCGCGATCTCATCCGCTCGGCGGGACAGGCCGGCTTCACCCGCGCGACGCTGCAGTTGGAGCTCGGCATCGCGCCGAAGAAGCCCGAGTCGTGGGACCTCTTTCTGAATTCGGCCGGCAATCCGCATGTGCCGACTCTGGGGGAAGCCATCGAGCAGGCGTTGTCCCCGGAGGAGCAGGTTCGTTTCCAGCAGTATCTGCAACCTCTGGTCGAGGGGGGCGCCGGGACGACGCGATTCGGCACCGCTTATCTGGTCGCAGAGAAGACAAACCAGCGGTAGGGGAGAGGAAATGACAGACCGCCGATGGCTTGTGCCGTCGACATGCTGACGTCGTGATCTCTTGCGGTGAACGAAATGGATTTTTCTGTGGTGACGCACGGGCGACGTAACACCTTTTAGGGGTATGACTTAGATGCGTCACGGCGAGCTTGTGCGGGGCGGGCGGGCGATTTTTCTGTGGTGGGGCCGGGACCCCTTGTTGACCACAGAAAAACCAGAAAAATCCCCGAAGTCATGGGGGCGGCCGACCCGAAAAATGGCTGTTTTCCGCGGGAAATTGGCCTGTTTTGGCGAACAAAGGGTCGCTGTGGCGGAACGGGCTTTGGCGTGAAAAAATGGGCCGAAACCTAAAAAACCGGCGGGAAGCCGCCGGTTTGGTGCGTTTTTGGTGCGAAAAGGGGTCTTTTTTTGCGCGGAAATTACGCCTTCATTGGCGCAGTAGCTTCATGCTGCGTGACGGCGCTGGCCTCGCATGAAGTCGAAGAGCTTGTGTGACGCTCCCTGCCAATTGCCTCCCCGCGCCGTCCCGATCAGGCCGTCGAGATAGTCGGCGGTCCGACGTGGCATTTTCCCCTCGTCCCTCAGTGTGTGCAGCCGCTCTTCACATTGCGTCAGTCGCGCTTTGTTGCGGGAAGTGACCGCGGTGTAGAGCGCATCGACGACCTTCACGCTCTCTTTGTCCCCGCCGATCTGCGGAGGCCGGCCCCACCAGAAAAACCCGATCCCAAGCAGGAGCAGGCCGGCGCCTGCCGCGATAGCCGCTCGTCTCACGTTCGTTTCGTCAGCCATGTTTTCAACTCCCGTTGGCGGCCGCCTGATTTCGGCGGCGGCGAAGTGGTTCGCTTGCGTTCGTCAGTCGGTCAAGGCCTGCATGTTGGGCACGTCGCCGACGTTCATCGTGGACAGATACCACCACGTGTCGGCGTCGATGAACACACTGATGAACCGGACGGAGCCGTCCCCAAACAGGACGTTGCAGCCGGTCCAACCGGCATGCTCCGAGAACATCTCGTCCGTGAGTCCGATGGGATCGGACGGCTGGTGAATGATGAACTGCGGACGCTCGTGAATGTCGGGGCCGCTGTGGATGCCGACCAGGCATCCGCCGCTGTTGTTGTCGCCCTGGCCGATGGTTGGGTTGACGTGAGAGGGCGTACAACTCCCGGGGACGACGCCGACCCAGGTCTTGTTGGTCAGGATCGAGTCGGTTTCTCCGGCGAAGACGGTCTGCGACAAACCATCGGTGACATCCCGCGGGCGCGTGCGAGAATTCCGATAAAACGGCCCGTTGATAATGTCCGTGTCGATTTCCGAGTCGAATGGGACAGGTTCCGGAACCGTGAAATCGATGGAATACGGTGTCGAGCGATTCCAAGGCGCGTTTTGCCCCGCGTTGACACAGTAATGGCTATGCGCAAAAAAGATGGGCGGGCTGTACGGGGCCGGATTCTGAGGGTCTTGGTTGGTGCCGGCCGTGTACTGCTGCACCGAAAACCCGTCGCTGCCGCCGGTCGCCGACGGGCAGATGTACATCGGTAATTTGGTCTGAACGATCAACGCATTTTCTGTGGCCCAGCACGGGAGATCGAGTCTTAGGTTCTTATAGAGGTTGTCCTGTTCCATGAAGGGCAGGATCAGGGCGCCCCACCCCCATCCGGACAGGCCGTTATAGCCCGTGTCGGGGTAGCTGACGCCGTAAGAGACGCCGGTCGTGACTCCGGATCCTTGAATGTACGCGGGCGGAAAGCAGACGTTGGCGTCCGCGTAGTTATGGAAAGCCAGGCCGATCTGCTTGAGGTTGTTGAGGCACTGCATGCGCCGCGCGGATTCGCGGGCGGCCTGCACGGCGGGCAACAGCAGGGCCACCAGAATTGCAATGATCGCGATCACGACCAGCAGCTCAATCAACGTAAATGCGCCTCGGGCGCGACGGGACTTATTCATGCTCACTCCGCCTCTGGGAATTCTCATGCGGAAGATCGGCGCCGAAATTCGCCGAGGGAAGATCGAAGGCACATTTCTTTCGCGATCCGGTTACGAGCCCGTTGCCGGATCGTTCAAGAGTCCTACGCGTAGGGAGGCGCGGGCGGCCGACGTGGCCCTTCACCCGACGGAGCGGCGGAACGCTGTGGATGCACCGCTCAGGGGCAACTGGCCAGCGCCCGGCAGGTTGCGGGCGCGAACGCGGAAATCGGCCGAACGCGACTAAGCGACCGGCGGACCGCGACAGAGAGAGCACTCGATTTGAGCGATGGGCGCCAAGGCGCGCGGCAGGGGCTCCAACGGGCGAACGGTCTCGAACCGCTCGACAGGGAGAACGACGGCCGGCACGATCGTCTTCGCGGCCAGGAAACGGCACGCAAAGCACGAATCTTCGCAGTTGCTCGGCGAGGAATGCCGGTCGTGGCGAGGCGACTCATCGCAGGCGTCGGCGGAGTTGGAACAGTCACCATGATTCTGATGGAACGCGCCAACATCGCATGACAGCTCAGAGTGACAGCAATCCCCGGAAGCCGAATGATCGTGCAGCGCATGGATCGCGGTCGTGGCCAGCAGATAACTGGCAAGCCACAAAACAACGGAAATCCGCTTTGAGCCAAACATCATCCACACTCGAGCCGGCGGTCAGACGGGTGATCGAACAGACTCACCCCCCGTTCGAGGAGACCCTATCGTCCTCCTATTACGCGACAAAACAGCGAAAATGGGAAGTGCAAATCCAACCGAGTTGCAACATTTTCATAAGATATTTTGGCCCCGGATGACCTTGCCCCAATGAGTGGCAACAAGTCGTCAGGCATCCGCACGACGCTGACGAAACCATCCTGCGGGCGGGACTGGAACGGTGTGGCTCGGACAGACAGTCACGAACGTGCCGGGCTCAAGGTGCGGCATGGGCGGCTCCCCCGAAACGCTCATACCCGACTTTCCAGTCCGGTCGCTGCGCCGCCACGCCACGGGACAAAAACGCTGGACGGCGATGATGTGCCAAAGCATTGGAAAGCAGCAAGGGAAATACCGGCATCCAGAAGCGCACGTCGGTAAAGGACCAGACCATCAGGATGGCCGTGTAGCACCCGAGGAAGACGTCAACGTGCGACAACTTCCGGCGACGCACAAGCCCCAAAACAATCAGCAATTTGTTGATCATGGGCATGCGTCGTAGGCTTCGGCGACCAATTGGGCCGTCAACAACGTGACCGGCTCAATGTGGACTATTTAATACCCCTCCGAAGTGCTCATAGCCACGCTCAAATTCCGGCTGCGCCAGCATCCATTCGCGAGACGCTTTTGCGGCACGGTTTTGGTCCCAGAGGGAATAGCCCATCGCGACGGCGCCGAACAAACAGAAGGCTGTACCGTAACAGACAGCAACTCTTCGTAAGATCACGGGACGCGCGACCAACGATTTCAAACCAAGCCACGCAAAGGCGATCAGCAGAGGCAACACCGGCGCCCAGAAGCGAACGTAGTTGAAGGGCCAAAACATGAGAATCAGAGCATAACAGGCGAGGAACACTTCGACGTGCGACAGACTCTTGCGGCGAATCGCTCCCCAAAGGGTCAACAGAATCACTCCAATGCCGACGACGTAACGCATCACGTTGACCTCCCGCATCAGGAGCTCGTTGGCGGAAACCGACTCGATCGGCAGCGTCGTGGAGGTGGGCTTAAAGGCGCTCGACGAGATATTTTGGAACAATTCGCCGAGTTCGGCGACTCGCCAGTAGGGGATCTTGCGGCGATCCACTGCCGAATCTCGCCACGCCCGCGAATATCCCGGGCTCACCAGGTGGTTCCAAGAGGTAAAAGCGATCGGTCCACCCATCAAGCTGGCCGCAAACAACAGCGCGAGAGCCGCCCGCTTCGAAACGAGGTGCCGTCCGACGCAAATTTGCACGGTCGTGAGTGCCACGGCAGGGACAAGTGCGAGACCAATCAAGCGTACGAAGATGGCCGCCGCGGTTAGCCCGCTCGCACACGCAAGGAAGATCGCGGCACGCATCGAAGACTGTCGTTTTGCCTCGGAAAGCGAACAAAGAGTGGCACTCACAAGAGTAAAAAACAGCATTTCGGACATGGGAACGCGGACAAGATAAATCCAGATCCAGGAGAAACAACAAAGCAGGCCGCCGACCGCAGCTTCCAAGCGCGACAATCCCAGCTCGCGGCGGACGACAGAGCCGATCAGAAACAGCCCAATGGCCATGCAAACCAGATTCAGGCCGATAATTGCCGCACTGCTATGCAGACCGAGCGAATCAAGTGCGGCGAGCGCCTGTGGATAGCCACGCGGTAGATGCCGGTCGTGATAGCCAAGACCGGACGCAATGTCGGTCGCGCTGTCGAGGTAGTAGGGTCCGTCGTCCACGACCTTCAGCGGTGCGCCGAGATGCAGCAAGTAACATGACGCAATGGAGAGGAAACCAATCACGACGAGGGGCGGCAGATTGCAGGCAAGCCTGCTGAGCACGGCGGAACTCCGGAAACGTTCGAACCAGGCGAACGTACCAAAACCCGTAACGGTTTGCCAATTTCGCGCAGGACTCTTTCCCGGGTCCCGTTCCCGAGTCCAACGCAGAGCGCAGCCACGACCGCTTACTCCAGTGCGGGAAGGATGTCGGGCTCAATTTGATAGCCGTCGGCTATCGCGTTCGTGTTGTTGAACAGGCCGACGATGGCCAGCACTTCGCCCAGTGCTTCGGTACTCAGGCCCAGCTTTCTAAGCGCGGCCGTGTGGGAGTTCACGCAATACGCACAACCGTTCGTCGCCGACACGGCGAGGGCAATGATCTCGCGCGTCGTCGCATCGAGCTTGGATTGGCGCCCGGCAGCTTCCGGATGCATCAGCGCTTTGAGCGTTGACCAGACTAAAGCGAGGTGGTCGGGGTTGGTCGCCAGCACACGCCACATATTGGGCACAAACGAAATGTTTTTTGTCTGCTTGATGTCAGCAAAAATCTCGGCCACTTTCCCTGTCGCATCCTCTTCGGCGACGGGAACAACGGTCGCAACTCTCTCCGCAGACATGTCTGACCCTTTCTTTGAGCGTTCCGGATGAAAACACGGATCCATTCTACAATCGTCTCACGAGTCGGTCGGTTCTTCGTGTGTTCTGTGTTAGCCATCACCCGGCAGCGGCATTTCGCTCCCGTGTACTCGAACTGTCCGACGGGTTCCAGCGAATGCTTCGATTCGTCCCAAGCAAGGCCACACGGAGTGGAAACGTTTGGTCAAAGTTGCCGATTTGTCTTCCAGGTGCAACGCGGTGTGTGACGAAGGGCGTATTTAATCGTTGATTGGCCGTTTCGCGCCTTGTATGGTGGGCATCCACCATGCGCAGCGGCCCTCAATCCGTGGTTGTCACACGAGCGTCCAGTCGTTGCGCAGGCCGTCGCTTGCGGCCGAAGGACTCCGCAAAACGTGCACCGGGTACCGCGACTGCGTACGCGGCGGGTCAGTTTGGCGGCATGATCACCGGAGGAATCGTGTGCGTGCTCTGGCCGATTTTCCTGGTGAACGGCGGCAAGCCGAAGGATAAGTCTTAAAGGGAATTTCGCGAGCGAAATCAAGCAAGCTCTTTGCCTTGGGTGGAGAGCCGGCCCATTCGCCGACCGGCGGGCCGGCCATCGTTCGCGACAAATCGCTTGTTTCGGCCGGGAAAATCTCGGCATACTGTGCGGCTAACTGCCGGGTTCCAAGCGAAGTTGGGTGGTTCTCTGTATGTCAAAGGGATTCAGTATGCGCTTCACAAAGCTCACTCTGATTTTGGTGATCGTTCTTACGGCTCCCTGTGTGGTAAGCATTGCGCTGGAACGTGCCGTCGTCGCCGCGGACGTGGTGGACGAATCACAGGCGATGGCAGATGTCAAACGACTGGGCGGCAGCGTTGAGCGCGAGGATTCGCCCGGACAGCTTGTCGTCGCGGTCGAGCTCTCGAGCGGCCGAGTCGGCGATAAGGATCTGCCTTTGCTGACGAAGTTCAAGAATTTGAAGCAGCTCACCCTGAGTGACACCAAGATCACGGATGCTGGTTTGAAGGAGCTCAAGGAACTTAAAAGCCTGGCGTCTCTCGAACTTCATCACAACCGGCAGATCACGGAGGCGGGATTGAGGAGCCTCGGAGAACCGAAAAGCCTGACGTCACTCGACGTCGGTCATGCGCCGCTTTCCGAGGCCAGCCTGAAGGCAATCGGCGAACTCAAGAACCTGACCGCTCTCAGCCTGGCCCGCACCGGGGTCAGGGGCGCTGGCTTAAAGCAACTCAACGGGCTCGCCAATCTGCGGAGCCTCGACCTAGGGGGAAACGGGGTCTCGAATTATGACCTGCCGGAGCTTGCACGATTCAAAAACCTGATGAACCTTGAGCTCTATCAAAACCGGGGAATCACCGATGCCGGACTCAAGGAGCTCAATCGGCTCCCGGAGCTTCGGGAACTTAACCTCAATGGGACGTCGATAACCGATACGGGTTTGAAGGATCTCAAGGGGCTCAAGCAACTCGCGAGCTTGGAGCTCGCTGGTGTGCGAGTGACGGATGACGGCATGAAGGAACTCAAGGACTTCAAGCAGTTAAAAGTTTTGTGCGTCGCCCAATCCGCCATCACCGATGCCGGTTTAACGGAGATTAAAGGGCTCGTGAACCTGGAGACGCTTGAAGTCGGCGGTGAGATCTCGGACGCCGGCCTCAGCGAGATCCAGGGCTGACGCATTTGAAGAAGATTTTCATCGGCGGCCCCCACCCGATCTCGATCGTTCGCGAAAAACGACGGCGACCTGGCGGCCAAAAACGCCGAGTCACAATCACCGACGCCGGGCTAAGCAACCTTCGAGCACTCACCAGCCTGACGTCACTGACAGTGAGTGGCGACGGGATCACGGATGCCGGCTGTCAGGACCTCAGTCAGCTCCAAGATTTGACGTACCTCACGCTGACGGACACCAAGATCACGGACGCGGGCGTCCGGGAACTCTCAGGGCTTACTGAGCTCGTTGGCTCAACCTGCGGCGGACCCGAATTACCGATGCGAGCGTGACCTCTCTCCGGAAGCTTAAGAACCTGCAGTGGCTTTATGTCGATCAAACGCAATTCAGCGCTCAGGCCGCGAACGAACTCAAAACAGCACTGCCGCATTTGCGAGTCTTTCCATCTCCTGTACCTAAAGCTCCTAGACGCCGCCCACCGGCTCCAGCAGCCAGGCCGCAACCAAGTCGCGACATCTAAATCGCTTTCAAGTTAGGTGCCGCGGAGTCGCTGCACCTGGAAGGAAATCGCTCGAAGAGGTCAACGATCACAACCGTCGGCCTTTGAATCCGCCCCCTTTTTAAGCCGCTCCAGCACTTTGGCTAGGAGCCTAATTTGTCCCTCTTTCCGTAGACGGTCTGGGCGCGACCGCTTTTGGGCCGCCCGCCGCTGATCGGCTCCGCTGCTTGTATTCGGGTGGCGTCCGCACGAGGTCGTCCGCACGACCCCGATTCGTTGTCGCCAACGTGGGCAATGTCGCCCGGTAATTGAACCGATCATTGGGCGCCGCGTCGCCGTCCAGCGTAAAATGGACCGCGTCGCCATAGGGAGCAATGTTGTCACACCATTTGAAATCGAACGTGTCGTGGACGAGCCCGCGCGGCAGCTCCAGCTCCAACTGGTTGCCGGCCGCCTTGAACTGTGCGTCGGCCGTTACGCCGGGACGGATCACCAGGTCATATCCCAGCCAGCCGGTGCGAGGGTTGGCATCGCTGTCGATCAAGAGCAGCATCCAATTCGGGTCGGTCGGCGGCGTCAGCGGGGCCTTGGTCCGCACGTAGAAAAAGAGATGTTGGGCATCGCAACTGACCTTCGCCGAAACAATGTCGTTGCGGCCGGTGTCGTTAATGTAGGGGCCGGCTTTACCCCAGCCGGGATGGTGGCGATGCACCGGATCGCCGGCCGTGTCGGAATACTCCGGGCGGACGCTGTTCCAGTCGTCAAACTTGCCATCGATCACGATCGCTTGCGGCGTCACCGCCGGCGGCAAGGGAGGAGCCCCTTTGTAGCGACGGATGAAATTCACCGTTTGCCAGTAATAGTTGTCGCCGTGGCCCCCTTTCATCGGCTCGATGTCGCGGCTGTGCTCCTCGTCGAATTCATCGACGAACATAGGGGGCGTCTTGATATGGTTGAACTCGTCGAACCGGCCGGCGATCCATTCGTTCCAGCCGGTGATGAACACCACCCGTGGGTCTTCCCGGATCGCGCGCTCCCACTGCTCGGCATAGTTGTTCCCGTGAAATGACCGCCCCCGCGCGCCGGGCTCCGACATTGATCCGACCCGCTTCCCGATCGCGTTCTGCGCGGCCCCGACCGACATTTGTTCCTTCTGGCCGCGGGAATTCTTGAAGACGTGTTGCGGAAAAATCTCCAGCCAGCTCCACATGTCCGGGCCGGTCGGACCCCGAAAATAGTCCGGCTGCGGTTTGCGGAAGGTGAAGAAACGGCGCGGTGCGCTATCGACTTGAGCGGGGTCGGCCAGGATCAGCGGTTTGCCGTCCCAGCGAAACCACAGCTCCTCGTAAATTCGTTTCGCGTAGATGTCCCGGTACAGTTCATTGACGGTCGAGCGCGGGTCGCCGAACGGCGTCAGAAACGCAACTTGCGGCGTGCGATTCCCCTCCTGGCGGACCCGGCGAAAGACCTCGAACAACTTCAAGTAATTGTGCGGATAGGTCGCCTTGTTGCTGTTGTCGAACACGATCACGTCCACGCCGGCGTCGGCCAGCATCTGCGCGTGCTTGCGCAACACGGCTTCATCGTCGCCCAGGTAGTAGCCGAAGATCGATTCGCCCCAGTGATGCGGGGCATACAGCGGTCCCCAGGGCGGCGACGTCGGGTTGTGCCGAGCGGCAGGATCGGCGGCCAGAATCTTGGTGACGTCAAACGGCCCGGAATAACCCGCCTCGTGCCACAGAAAATAGAACATCGCCACGGTCCGGTCCTTCCGCGGCGGCCCAACTTTGGCAGAAGGCGGTAAAGAGTGGCCCAACGCATCGGTGGCCGGCCACGGCACGCCTTCATTCTGTGCAAACGCTTGCGTAGAAATGCCTGCCGCCAATGCCAACCACAACGAAATGCGTTTCATCACAGACGTCTGAGACTCCCATTCGGAGGGGGGATGGATTGTTTGCCGACCCCGTCGACTGCGGTCGGCGTCGGCCCTTATTTCCGAGCGCGTCCCGACCCCACGTGGAATCGGCGGCACGGTCCCGCGTCGAGGAACCGCAACATATTATCCCGCAGGAGCCTGCGAAAGTCCCGCGCGGCGCGAGCGCGGGATGTGGTGGACCGTGAGCGGGCCGGCGGCGAGGGCGCTTGAGCCGCCGTCTTCGTATGTCCGTTGGCGGATTATTGCTCGTCGAGCGCGACGTGATTCCCGTCCGCCCGCGTGCCCAGCGACTGCCAGGTCGTCAGGTCGATCATTTGGTTGATTGTATGTCCCGACCCGTCCATAAACAGCACATTGACCGAATTGGGATGGTAACTGCGGGACGTCGACACGTAGCTGACCGGTCCGGTGCAGTTGGCCATCTGGTCTTCGCGGCAAGAACAATAGTCGCCGTCGGGCGCCGAAAGGGGTGAATCGCCTGTCGTTCCGGCAATCGGGGTCGCCGTGTTGGGGGTGAACGTGGTCGTAAATCCGCTTTGATACAGCAGGCCGTCCATCCACTCCGTATGGTCGAACAGGTTCTTGAACTGTCCTTTGTTGAGCGCAACGAGTGACGTCGGCGGATTGGTCGGCGCATCGTTGCCGTTGCGAACCAGCGGCATGAAGGCCTTCACCTCCGCAAAAGCCAGCGTTTCGCTCAATCCGTCGGTGAACCAGGCAGGTGTCGCTTTGGAATTCGGGTAGAACGACCCGTCGCCCCCTTGCTGCGTCGTTGGATTGTAGTACATCCACGTTCCGCCGTTGTATGCGTAGCTGGTCGGGTACGTCGTTCCGTGAGGCTTGTCGTTCAGCTCGTCCGGACAGATATACGCGGCCATTCGGTCGGGAAGTATGGGATTGCCCGACACGTAATTATTGTTCCCCACGGCGGCCGTGCCGTAGGCGTTGTTCTGCTCGAGGAACGGGAGCAAGCGAACCAGTATCCCGAACAAGCCGCCCGAGGCCGTGACTTGGTTGTTGATGCACATGCTGGGCGGAAAGACGCGATTGACGTCGAGATAATTGTGCAGAGCGACGCCGATTTGCTTGAGGTTGTTGCGGCACTGGGTGCGGCGAGCCGCTTCGCGGGCGGATTGCACGGCCGGCAGCAGGAGGGCGACCAGGATCGCAATAATCGCAATCACAACCAACAGTTCGATGAGCGTGAAACCGCGGCGAACGGGGCGAGACATGTCAGCCACCTTGATCGATTGGGAGGGACTCGGATCAACATCGCTCGGACGGGAGCTACTTCCTTGTCCGAGTTCCCGAAGATCTGGCTTGGCGGTGGCTGGCTTGAAGTCGGGAGCAAGATTGAGACAGGTCGTTGCGACTGAGTCTCAATCGCATCAATGTATCCGCGGCCGGCGCAAGGCTCAACCGTCCGGCATCTCAGATGGATATTTTTTAATGAACGGGGAGCCAAATAGGGCGGCAGTTTGTTCCGAGACGGATTGCGTGTTTCACCGTCTTAGCAGCCACGGTCGGCCGTCTTTTCAAGCATCGGCTCGCTGCAGCATGTCGAGCACCATCGTGCGCAGCGTTGGATCGGTGCCGTCCATTGCCGTGCGGTGCGAACGCGGGATACGGTGGACTTCGAGTGGGCCCGTGACGAGGGCACTCCAGCCGCCGTCGGGCGTGTTGCGATGGATGAACGGACGGACTCGGCACTCGAGATAGGCGACCCGACCGGTATACGGGCGCGGGCCCGGATGATACGCGGCTTGAGCTCGCATGCTGAGTACGAGCCGGCGGCGATAAAGGTCGGGAAGCCGGTCCAAGTGGAACAGGGAGTGGGCACCGCTAAGAATCGGCGTAAGAGGCGATTTCTGCGGTCCAACATGCGAAACGAACCGACCGGTTGAGCGGCGGAAACGTCTGCCGATGCGACGTACCGACGCGAGATCGACGTTGGCGGCCAGGCAACGAGGTGCGTTGGCGAAGATCGAGGGAAGATCGCGGAGCAGGCGCTCGGCCCAGGAGCGCGGCGTGCCTCTCCAGGAGGAGTCAATGACCGTCACCGAACGGGGTGGGTTGCCGGCTCGCTCGAGTTGGCGAGCCATTTCGTACACGAGCCAGGCACCGAAGGAGAACCCCGCCAGGTGGTAGGCTGTTGATCGCACGTTTTCGGGAATCGCCGCGATGCACCGGGCCGCGATCTCTTCGAGAGTCGGCGACTCCGACAAGTAAGGTTCGTTGCCTTCGATGTCGATTCCGTAGACCGGACGATGGCCCGACGTCTCCGCAAAGATTTGCCGCCAGTCGCCCGTCACGCCAAACAGCGACGGCGCGACGATCAGCGGTGGGAGGGTTTGGTCGATCGATTCGCTGGCGCCGGCGAGCAAGTCGTGCATGACAAGTTGTGCCGGGTCGGTTTGTCGCTCTCGGATGGCCGCCGCGACCTCGGCCAGGGTCGGCCCCTTGAAAATCGAGCGAAGGGCGGGCGCGTGGCCGAATTGGCGTTCGGCCTCGGCGAGCATCCGCACGGCCTGGATCGAGTGTCCGCCCAGGTCGAAGAAATGGTCGTCGAGGCCGACGCGATCCACTTGCAGAACGCGGCTCCAAATGGCGGCCAGCCCGGTTTCGACTGCATCGCGCGGGGCCGTGTAGCGGCGTTCGCGCCGCCCGGTTGCCGGTTCGAGCTCGGGTAACGATTTTCGATCGATCTTTCCGCCGGGAGTCAGAGGGAGAGCGGGCAGCTCCTGGAACGCGGCGGGAACCATATAGTCCGGCAGCCGTTCCTTCAGATAGTCCCGCAAGGAAGCGACATCGACCGCCGCGTCGGCACGCGTCGCGAAAAAACAGACCAGTCGCAGATCGCCCGACGCATCGGGACGAGCGACGACGGCCGCGTTCGCCACGGCGGGATGTTGCACCAAAGTGCATTCGATCTCGCCCAACTCGATACGAAGGCCGCGGAGCTTGACCTGCCGATCCGATCGGCCGACGAGTTCGATGTCGCCGTTCGGACAGAAGCGGGCGCGGTCGCCTGTGAAATAAAGGCGGGCGTCCCGTTCCGTTGAGAACGGGTTGCGGCGAAACCGTTCGTCCGTCAAGGCGGGCCGATTCCAATAGCCTCGGGCGACACCCGCTCCGCCGAGATAGAGGTCTCCCTCCTCTCCAATCGGGACGGGTCCGAGATCGCGATTGAGAATGTAGGCCTGCGTATTTGCGAGCGGCCGTCCGACGTTCATGGGAGTGCCGCGGCTGACGCGGCCGGCCGTCGAATAGACGGTCGTTTCGGTTGGGCCGTACATGTTCCACAGGACGCCGACCCGGTCGAGCAGGCTGTCGGCCAGATCGCGCGGGAGCGGTTCACCGCCCGAGATGGCCGTGATTCGGAGCGAACCGTTGAAACCGGTCTGCACGAGCATCCGCCAGATGGAGGGAGTCGACTGGACGTAGGTGACATGCGACTCCTCGACGACCGCCTGTACGAGGCGTCCGTCAACGATGGCGTCGGGACTCACGACGCGAATCGTGCCGCCGGTCGTGAGCGGCAGCATCAGTTCCAGGACCGAAATGTCGAAGGTCAACGTCGTCAGCGCCAGCATTACGTCGGTCGGCCCGAATCCGGTGATCCGCTGCTCGCCGCAGAGCAAATGGACCGTGTTGCGATGCGTGATTGCCACCCCTTTCGGCGTGCCGGTCGAGCCGGACGTGTGGAGGAGATACGCCAGACGGTCTTCGCGCGTCTCGTCCGGTTGTGCCGCAAGGGGCTCGTCATTCGCGTTGCGATCGACGTTGACGTCGAGAAAGACAAGTTGGCCGCTCTCGCCGCAGAGATCTTTCGGCATTCGCGGATCGGTGACGATGACGCGGACAGCCGTATCTTCGATGACAAACAGCAGCCGCTGCTTGGGCAAACGCGGATCGAGTGGAACATAGGCGCCCCGGCCTTCCAGATGCCCAGCACGGCCACGACCGCCTCGATGGACCGTTCCAGGAAGATCCCGACGAGCGTCTCGGCAGCGACGCCTTGCGCACGGAGCGACCGAGCCAGGCGGTTCGACCAGTTGTCGAGATCGCGATAGGAGAGTTGCCGCTCTCCGTCTTTGACGGCGACGGCGTCGGGCGTTTTCGCCGCCTGAGCTGCGAACAGCTCGTGAACGCGGAATTCCGGAATGGGGGCGGCCGTCGCGTTCCATTCCACGAGGACGCGTCGGCGTTCCGCGTCACTCAAAGCGGGCGTTGCTTCCGCGTCGGCGTCGAGTCCCGCTTCACCGCTCACTGTTTCGGCATCAGCAACAGCCGGCTCCAGGCGGCCGCCGGCGAGGGATGGCAGTGGATCAACGTCCGTGTTTTGTGGATTCATCCGCCTGACGAAACCCGTTCGAATTCAAAAGGAGCGGCAAATCATTTCGTTGGCCGCCACTTGAGTCCGAGGGTTCACCCTCGCGGATCGACAATCGACAGCGCGGCCCGTACCCGTCGATCTCGATCTTGCTCGCCCGTTCACAGGGCGTCGCTACATTAATCGGATCAGTCCACCAACTCAAGCAATCATTTATCACACGCCTGGTTGGAGACGACAGGGAGCCGCCCTAATGCCCGGCCCTTTTGAAGCGTCAAAAGTTGAAGGGACGATCGGTCGCGTGTTCGTAGACGACTTCGTCGAGGTAAAGGCCTGTATGCGGTCCTGGCGGTGCGCCGCGTCCGTCTGTTTCGTGGAGCCCCGTGACGCGGTAGGCGAGGAAATGCCGCCAGCGGCCTTCGAGTAAGATGTTCGCACCGATGGCATGATCGACGAACGGTGTCTCGGTCTCCTTCGCGTCGTAAGAGTGCACCCGCCGCTCGTCATGGACGACCCACGGTTCGGTGAACGTCTGGCCGCACAGGGGAAAGGCCAAGAGCGGGTTTCGCAAGAGGCCCGGCCCGCGGTTGGTGACGAGATAAAGGGATCCGTCGAGACCCTGGTTCAGCCCTTGGGGCGCGTTGTAGTTGTAATGGTCGAACAAAAAGGTGTAGTTGAGCCCGTCGTCTGACGTGTAGACGCGTCCCTTGAAATCGTAGCCGCGGGTGTAGAGCAGGAATCGCGGGCCGTCGCGGACGATGCACGCCTCAGTCTCGTACCAGCGATAGACGCGCGACGCGGGATCGTTCTTTGGGAGTGGCGACGCGCGGAAGGGATGGCCGGCGCGGACTGCCTTCCAGGCATGTCCGTCGAATTCCAGCCGGACCACGACGACGTAGGAGGCGTCGTCGGACTCGAAGGGGCAGAGCAGCCCGGCTCCATCGGCGACCGCGTTGGAAAGCCCGACGCGTCCGACGTCGACGCCCGCCAACTGTCGGACCAGGTCGCGTCCGGTCACGCGGAGCGACGAGCCGTCCCAGCGAAGCTGCACGACCTCGATATCGCGGTCCTCTTTGCCGGCCTGCGGATGCCCCTCGGTGCGATCGGGCAGGAACGTCAAGCGTGTCGGAGAACAGGACGCCGGTTCCGGCTCCCGGATGCGGCCGGCCATCGGGCAGTCGAGCCCCCAGCGGCACAAACCCGCCCGAGACCGGGAAACGTCCTTGAACGGCCGGAGCGCCATTCGATTTCAAATGATAGTTCGCATCGAGATGGTTGATCGGAATCGCCTTTTCCGGGAGCAAATCGTGCAGGTTGCGAAAGACGAATCCGTCGTTGCCCACTTCGAAATCGTGCCCCCCTGCTCGCGCATGCTGGCGACGAGGAGCGCGTGCTCTTTGTCGAGCTGAAACAGCTTGCCCAACTCGTAAACGACAGGCCGGCTGGTTCCTTCCGGTTGGCGTGCCGTGCGGCCCAGCACGCGCCCGTGCCGCAGAATTCGCGGCAGGCGGCATGTGCCGCTCGGCGCATCGGCGGCGCGAGTGTTCGCCGTCTCGCGAACGACGATCCGCCTCAGGTCATTGAGCATCTCGACCCGTTGCCGATCATCGGGATCGCGGCTAAAGCCCCATACCGTCGCCACGTCCCCTCCTGTTTCGCGATGCCGAAAGTGGGGGATGAGCGGTTTCGAGCTTCCAATCGGCGATCGGCGCACCGAGCTCGCCGAGAATCGCCAGCGTCATCACGAAGTTGCCGTAGACGTTCGGATGAATTCCGTCGGGCCCGACGGGTCGGCCCCAACCGTGTTTCTGCAGGTAGTCGTTGGCGGCATCCATGATGCGGTTCATGTCGATCACGCGAATTCCCAGCTCGGCCGCCTCGTCGCGAATCGCGTCGTTGCCGGTGCGGCCCGTCCAGTCGAGCGGCGCATCCCAACGGCAGCGCGGCGATCTCGGGTCGTAATCGAACATCGTCATGAAGACGATATGCGACCGGTCGATCGTCTCCTCGACGGCGTGCACCATGTCCCGCAGTGCCTGGCGGTAGTTGAGATAAACGTCCTTCTTCCACGGCCACGGGGCGGGATGAACTCCCCCGTCGACTTCGCCGGCATCTTCGTAAATCAGCCAGTCGCCGCGCCGCGATGCTCCCCTGCCGGATGTTGAGATTGAGCTCGGCGGCCAACGTGTCGACGGTGATCGGCGTGCCGTCGGGCTTCAGACCTTTCCAGAAGTTGGGAGTCCGCTCGAAGGCGGGCGGTTGGCTCAGATTGGCCTCGAGCAGCAGGGCGGCGATTCCCGGAATGGAGCGCAGCGGCGAGGGGTCGGTGTAATTTCCGAATCCGTATCCGCGCGTGATGCTGTCCCCCTTGAGCAGGATCTTTTGACCGCGCAGCGGCTGAAAGCGACTCGCATCGCTCTGACCCATCGCCGGAGAGAACAGGAAAACTCCGGCGATAAGACCGCCCAGGAACAGCGGAAGCATGCGTGACGTCATACAATCCTCACGAGGAACGTCTGGATGCAGGCGAAAGGATTTTCGCGGCGCACATTGTGGCGGTTCGCGACGAGACGTTTCAACGGCGGCCCGATTGATTTGATGCGGGCGGATTTCGTGCGAGCCGATTGACAGTTTCGTGCCGCGCGGGTGACATGGTACGAACAGTCGGCGGTCATGCGGAGCGCGTTTGCAGCATTCAAGGTCTTTTCGATGTCCACGGTGCGATACGGAATTGTCGGCGGCGGTTTCATCACCGGATTTCAACTGCGCGCCCTGTCGGCCGTGCGCGGAATTGAAGTCGCCGGGCTCGTTTCGCGGCGGCCGCCGACGGAACTCGCGGAATTCGTGCGCCAGAACGGTCTGGGCGAAGGGCGCATTTTCAGTTCGATTCGTGAGATGGCGGCTCACGTCGACGTGATCGCGCTGTTTGCCCCGAATTTTGCACGCGTCGGCCACGTGGAAGAGGTCGTCGAGGCGGTGAAAGCCGGCCATCGCCTGAAAGGGATCATCTGCGAGAAGCCGCTGGGGCGGAACATGGCCGAGGCCCGCCGCATGATCCGGCTAGTCGAAGAGGCCGGGCTCAAGCACATCTACTTTGAAAACCAGCTGCACATGAAGACGCTGCAGTCGGTCCGCGGCCAGATGGGGGCCGTGATGGGAGCGATGGGGCCGCCTCTGTTGGTCCGCTCGGGCGAAGAACATTCCGGGCCGCACAATGCCTGGTTTTGGGACCCCGTGCGGCAAGGGGGCGGCGTGATGAGCGACATGGGCTGCCATTGCCTCGCCGTCGGCTGGTACGGCCTGACGCCGCCGGGCAAGCCGGCCGCATTTCTCCAGCCGCAGTCCGTCTCGGCCGACCTGTCGCTGCTCAAGTGGGGACAGCCCCGCTGGCGGAAACGGCTCGTCGAGCGGTTCGGCGTCGATTATGCGCAAACGCCGGCCGAGGACTTTGCCACGGGCATGGTGACTTACAAGAATCCCGAGAGCGGCCGGCTGGCCAAGGCCCAGTTCTCCGTCTCGTGGATGTACGACAAACAAGGGCTGCGGCTCTCGCTCGACGGGCTCGGGGCGGGCTATGCCTTCGAGATGAATACGCTGCGGTCGCCGCTCGAACTTTTCATCGGCGACGAGGCGGCCCAGGGTGTCGCCGACTCCGAATCGGCCCTGGAGAAATCGACCGCCAGCCGCGGCCTGCTGGCCGTGCAGCCGAACGAGGCCGATCTTTACGGATACACGGACGAAAACATCGATGCCCGCGACGCGATCCTGACCGGCCGTCCGCCCCTGCTCGACTGGCATTACGGGCTCGAGATCGTCCGCCTCACGATGGCCGCCTACCTCTCGGCCGAGCGGCAGGCCACGGTCGACCTCACCGATCCGCAGACGGCGGCCCACCTCGAAAGCTACGTCCCGCTGATCCAGCAGGGACGCGGCCGCGAGGTCTTTCCACCGTCGGCCTATTCCTGAACCGTCCTCGCTGATAGGCTCCGCGTCATGCCTGATCGCTCAAGTTTTCTCCGCCGGTGGCTCTCGGCAGCGATTTTCTCTTTGATCGCCGCGGCTGGACTGCAGACGAGTCCGCAGCTCATCGCCGGCGATTGGCCGCAGATTCTCGGGCCGCACCGCAACGGCGAGGCGGACAATGAGAAGCTGGCCGACACGTGGCCGGCCGACGGGCCCAAGACGTTGTGGCAGCGCCCGGTTGGCCGCGGCTATGCGGGCCTTGCCGTCGTGGGGCAGACGGGCATCCTCTTCCACCGCGTCGAAAATGAAGAACGCGTCGAGTCGATCGACGCGGCCACCGGCAAGGAGGGCTGGCATTTCGCGGTTCCCGACTTCGTACGTCTCGGGCATCTCCCCCGACGACGGGCCGCGGTGCGTCCCCGTGATTCACGGCGACAAAGTGATCGTCTTCGGTGTGCAGGGAACGCTGGCCTGCCTCCGCCTGTCCGACGGGCGGAAGGAATGGTCGCACGACACGCACGCCGAGTTCCGCGCGTCGGAGGGCTATTTCGGAGCGGGGAGCTCGCCGATCGTCGAGGGGGACAAAGTGATCGTCAATGTCGGCGGTTTGAAAACGAGCTCCGGCGTCGTCGCCTTTGCGCTCGATACGGGCAAGGTGCTGTGGAAGGTCGGCCACGACGACGCCAGCTATTCTTCGCCGATCGCCGTCACGGTTGGCAAGACGCGGCACCTGATCGTCGAGACGCGGTTGACGACCTATTCGCTCGATCCAGAAAACGGCAAGATCCGTTTTCAAACTCCCTTTGGCGAACGCGGGCCGACCGTCAACGGAGCCAACCCGACGGTGATCGGCGACCATCTGTTCCTGACGGCCAGTTACGGCGTCGGCGCCCTGTTTGGCCGCATCCATGACGCGTCGCTCGAAACGTTGTGGGCCTCCGACGACATCCTTTCGACGCAGTACGCGACCTGCATCGCCGACCGCGGGCTGCTCTACGGCATCAACGGCCGCGACGACGTCGGGCCGGGCGAGCCTGCGGCTCATCGATCCCGAAAAGCAAAAAATCGTCTGGCAGAAGGAAGATTTCGGCTACGCGACCCTGCTCAAGGCCGACGGCAAAATCCTCGCGCAAAAGACCGACGGCACGCTGGTCCTGTTCCGCTGCGACCCCGAGCGTTACGTCGAACTCGCCTCGGCCCAGGTCTTCACCGTCAAAACCTTCGCCCTCCCCGCCCTTTCCGCCGGCCGCCTCTACGTCCGCGACGATCACACGCTCAAATGCCTCGACGTCCACCGGTGACGCCGCTGGCGGTCGGTGGTCGCCGGACGTCAATTCTATTGGTGTGATGCTGTTACTGGCCGTATAATACCGGTGTGGATGCGATTATCCGAAATGTAAAAGACATCGAAGCCGATCACCGTCATTGGCTCGAATCCGCCCTCGGACGCGAGCTGACCGAAAATCAGCAGGTGATCATCCATGTTGTCGATTTGGGCAACGAGCCCGATTCCGCAACGCGAGGCGCAGGCTCTTGAGCAGGCCGCCGATATCGCTCGCAGCGGCCGGAACAATGCGCAGCGTGACGGTGTGACTGAAGCGGAAATCGACTCGGCTATCGAGGACGCGATCGCGCACGTGCGCCATCGCACCAAGTAATGCGGATCGTTCTTGACACGAACGTGTTAGCTCGCGTCGTGATGTCTCCTCAGGGCCCGGCGGCCGAGTTGTTCGAACGAATCGCACCGCAGCATCTTCTTATCACGTCGTTACCTCTGCTGGCAGAGTTGTCCCGTGTGCTCGCGTACGACCGAGTTCGGCGAATTCACCGATTGAATGATCAGGCCCTTGGCGAATTCGTACAGAAGATTGAGGCCGGATCGTTGGTCGTCTTGCCCGCGGATCCGATTCCACAGGTCGTTGCTGCCGATCCCGATGACGACGTTGTCATCGCCACAGCCGTCGCGGGTCAGGCCGATTCTCTCTGCACGCGAAATCGCCATCTGTTTAGCACTGATGTGCTTGCTTATTGCAGCCAGCACGGACTTCAACTCATCAACGATCTTCAATTGCTCGAATTATTGCGAAACCGTTTACCCGACCCGTCGCCCTGACGGCACGGGCAATGCACTTCTCCCTATTCCACCCGTTTTGACGGAAAAATGTTGCCAAAGGGCAACAATCGGGTCATCGGATGTTGTTTTGAGGGAACGTCGACTTTGCCGGGATTCAACATGAGTGGCCGCAGCGGTAAATCACGATCCTCGGTTCGACTTTGCATCACCCTGCTGGTGACCGTGGGGCTGAGTGCGTTTGTCCTCGCGCCGGCCTCTGCCGACGACCAGGGATGGATGTTCCGCCGCTCCTATTTCAGCCACGTCCTCCCGCCCGAGGTGCAGGCCCGCTACCCGATCCCCGTGAGCCGCTCCGCCTATCGGCTGCCCTTGGTCGACACCTATCCTGGTTTCGCTGTCCAGGGGATCCAACGTTGGAATACAATCCAGTTCGACCACGGGACTGACACGACGATCTATCGGCAGTTCTGGATCCAGGCCAAGCCGTAGGTCGTCCCCGCCCTGCTTGAGTGCTCGTGCGAACGGGCCTTCCTTTTCGGCCGCCTGTGGGCGAACTAATATTGCCGTCGCAGACCATCGCGTTTCGACTTTGACGGCAATCCAGGACCCTTCCACCGTGAGCCAATCCGCCGCAATCCGCCCCCGCCCCTGGCGCCCCGCCCGCACCCGGCCATTCTCACTCCCATGCACCCCGGCCCCTGCCCGAGCCGACGATTCGCATGAGCGAAGGCTGGCACTGCCTGCACCTTTATTATCAGGTCGATCAAAAGGAGCTGAACCGGCTCGACGAGGCGACCCGGGCCCGCGGCCGCGAGGAACTCACGCGGCTGCTCAATCCGGAGCGTGAGGGAGCGCCGCAGCGGTTGCAGACGTCGCTTGTCTCCGGGCACAAAGCCGACCTGGGACTGATGATTATGGATCCCGATCCGCTCGTGATCGACTCGGTGCGGCAAGCGATCCGCACGAGCGTGTTGGGACCGGCACTCGTGCCGAGCTACTCGTTTGTCTCGATCACCGAGGTCTCCGAGTACGTTCCGACCGTCGAGCAGTACGGCGAGCGGCTGCAGCACGACGGGGCCGCGCCGTCCGACCCGGCTTACCAGGCGAAGATCAACGCCTACGCGCAGCGGCTGCCGGCGATGAACAAGCAGCGGCTCTACCCTGACTTTCCGCCGCTCCCCGTGACGTGCTTTTATCCGATGAACAAGATCCGCCATCCGCTGGCCAACTGGTACCAGACCCCGCTCAGCGAGCGGAGCACGCTGATGGCCGAGCACGCCACGTCGGGGATCAAGTTCGCCGGCCGCGTGAGCCAGCTCATCACGGCTTCGACGGGTTTCGACGACTGGGAATGGGGCGTCACCCTTTGGGGCCGCACGCCGGAGGACATCAAGGCGATCGTCTACACGATGCGCTTCGACCGCGCCTCGGCCCGCTACGCCGAGTTCGGGCCGTTTTACGTCAGCTACGTCGCGTCGCCGGAAGAAGCGCTCAAGCACCTGCGGGTTTGATCGACTCACCGTCAGGATTGCCGATCACCGTCGGAACCCGTACGCCTCGTTCCCCCGGTCAAAGTCCTTGCTCGCCAGTTGCTGGTTGAACTGCAGCTCGGAGTAGGCGTAGTGCTCGATGAGCGTGGCCTCGTCGAGTGCCTTGTCGTCGGCACATGTTTGCTTCGTGTCGGGCCAGCCGTAGTTTTTGACGCAAACGGGAAGCAGCGATTCCTTGTCGATGTACTGGACCGACTTGCGGTATTCCTCTGACCGTTTGCGATCGAGGTAGGTGGAAACGAAGCAGTAGCACGGGCGGTCGTTGGCGGTCTCGTTTTCGAGCAGCCGGCAGCGGACCGGGTCGCGCCGTTCGATTTCGCCCTTGCGGCGGTTGATGATCTCGTCGCACAGCTTGGCGAGTCCGACCATCGTCACCGGGTGCCGCGCTTCGCTGAGGGCGAGGCTCCCTTCCGGGTCGAGTTTGATCGCCGGCAGGAATCGTGCTTTCCAGCCGCCGGCATGGACCGTCATGCGATTGTCGTCGACGCCGTCGACGTAGATCACCTCGCGTCCCTTGTCGCCGGAAAGCCATTTCATGTATACGCTGAAGGGCTTTTGCCGCACTTTGAGCTCGATCGATTGCCCGTCGGTGAGCTCGGCGCCGATTCGCTCTTGCTTGTAGAAGTTGCACGTATAGTCAGGGGTCTCGGCCAGGCGTCGTCGCCCCTGCTCCAAGAGCACCATGTTCATCAGCATGGCAACCCGGTCGCCTTCGGTTGTGGCGAAGACTCCCGTCTCGGCCACCTCAAGGGACCCGACGGGCGGACTGGGAACGGCCAGCACCCGGGCGGGCTTGAGCATGTCGCACGTCACCATGGCGACGTGCTTGCCGGAGAGCGGTTTTGGCTTATTCCCGGCCCCGGCGAACGAGGGTCCGAAGATCAGATAAAAAGAGCCGGTCGCAACGACAGTCGTTACGCCGGCAAGAAAGATCGACTGTTTCCGAAGAGGCGTTTGGGGATCGCTCATTCTCAGCCACGTCATGCGCGAAATCCTGTTTCGGGCTCTGGCCGGCCCGATCAAAAAAACCGGGAAGCAAGGCCGCCAAATCGCGCAAGCAACGGCAGCCTCTTCAGATCGCGTTCGATCCAACCGCAGCGTCCCGCGGCGCAAAGCGTCGACAGTTTGAGCGACGCCGGGCGCAAAAAAGACTTGCGGCGAGCACTAGCATCGGCTGCTTGGGGAAAGAGGGCTGAAGCAATCGGATCTGCGCGGGACATCCGGCGCGGCAAAGCAATCAGGCCGATCCGCCCGAACCGTCCCCTTGAGCGCGGATAGGCTCACCTAGAAGCGTTTGCCCCGACGGAAAAGTCGCTTTGGCGGGGCGAGGGGCGAGGGACGAGGGGAAAACGACAGAAGGCACGCGTGGCGTGCCCTCTTTTCTTCCCTCACCCCTCACCCCTCGCCCCGCGCCCTACTTCGGCTTGCCGAAGACCGGCACCAGCTCCATCGTCACTTCCGTCCCTTTCGGTGGGACGCGTTCGGTCCACGGTTCGAAGAGGAGGCCTTCGTCCGATTTGTCCGTGCTTTTGATCGACAGGTCGAGCATGGCCGTGGGGAAGTTTGAGACGCAGATCAGGTCGCCCCCCTCGGCCAGGTAGGATTTTTGTCCCGTCTTTTCGTCGACGTAATAGCCGCTCCCCACAAACACCCAGTCGGCATCGAGTTGCCGCGATTGGCCCTGCGTGAAGAACTCGCGGATCGCTTTCTGGTAGCCGGCGTCTTTGGAAAGTGTCAACAGCTTTTCCCGCTGGGCGACCGTCATCGGGCCGAACCAGGTGATCTCCTTGAACTTGGCGAAATAGCGGATCGGCAATTCGTCGTCCCGTTCCGGCAGGGTCAGGCCGGCGGGGAGTTTTTCCATCGGTGCGACGTACATGCGGTGCGTCGCGTAACGAATCCATTCCTGCGCCCGCACCCGGTGCGGCTTGCCCGCGGCGTCGGTCCATTGCAGGAAGATGTCGATCTGCTGCCCGGTCGGCGGCTTGAACTCGGGCCGATACTGCACCGGCCCGCCCGGTTTGGCCCCCAGGGCCAGCAGACCGGCATGGATGATATAGGCCCGCGCGTCGACCGCCAGGATCGACTCGTGCTCCTTCGTCTGCGCGGGACAGCAGAGCATCTCGAGCATGCCTTCCCGCAACACGACGCGCGTCTTGACCAAGAGCCGTTTCCCCTCACGATCCAAGCGGACGACTCCGTTCGGATCGAGCGACAGCAGCCCGTCGGCCGTCTTGCCGGCCGCGGGGCGGGCCGCCGCCGGTTTGGCGACCGGATCGCCGGCACTCGCCGGCACGGAAATAAACCAAAGAGCGGCGCAAACGGCGATCGGGATGAAGCAGTCGGTCGTTCGTCGCACGTGAATCTTCCTCCGGCGCTCGGCGCTATTGACGAGCCGCCGGGTTTATCCCGGCGGTCTTCCGGTTCGCGCTGAACGCGCTGCTCGACACCGCCGGGGCAAACCCGGCGGCTCGTACGGCACCGGCTCGAAATCAAAGTCGTAGGGATCCGCTCACTCCCATTCTACGCCTGCTGCCGAACGTGCGAAATGGGGTGCGCCACACGATCAGAAATCAGACGGCTTGGCGGAACCGTGTGAGGCGTTGTAATTTCAATCCTGGACCGCCGGTAATTTCGGGCCTCCCGAGGCTGCCGGGTCGTGCGTCCGGTTCCCCTGACTGACGGGTTGAATGCGGAGTCTTGCCGAGTGAGCCATGACGCGATGAAATCGCTCGACGAGTCGACAGCACCGGAGCCGCCTGCGCCGGCGAGAGGCTTGCTGACTCCTGTCGACGCTCCCGCGGCTCCTCAAAGCGGCACGAGAAAACTCTGGCTTGCCGTTTTGGGTCTCTATCTGGTCGCCTTCGTCCTGCCGGTTTTCCACGACAGGGGCATCCTGGCGAACCGTCTGGCCGTGCAGCCAAACGGGTCGGTTTCCGGTTGGCAAGCGTTTGTGATCGGCCTGGTTGTAAAGCCGTTGGGCTGGGTCGCGAATCCGGCCATCTGGCTCGGCGTGTTCTTCCTGGCCCGGCGAAAACCGCGCGTGGCTGCCAGCCTCGGCGTGTTGGCGATCGTCTTGGGTTTGATGTATTTGGAGCTCTTGGTCGGTCACAGCCTCCTTTCACCCCACTCGTACTCGGTCGGCTATTTTTGCTGGCTGGCGAGTGCCATGCTGCTGACGGCCGCCGGTCTGGGCCTGCGATGGTTCGGTCTTGGACGGCGGCTGACGATCTTTGCCGCGACGAGCGTTGCGATCGGAGTCGCCCTCCTCGTGACGACCGAACAGTCCCTCGTCTTCATGACGGCCCCGCCGAGCGAGGCGACCTTGGCCGATCGACTGCATTCCGACGACGTCAGCGTTCGCCGGTCGGCCGCCCGGAAACTGGCGCTCGACCACAACCCGGAGCTGGTCCCGGTTTTTATCGAGGCGACCAAAGATCCCGACGACAAAGTGCGGCAATCGGTCATCGGAGCACTCGGCGATATCGGCCCGCGAGCTGTCGCCGCCGTGCCGACGCTCATTGGCATCCTGAACGGGCCTCCGCCCGCCTTCGACAAGAAGGCCGATCCAAAGCGGGCCGCCAACAGCCGCAGCGCCGCGGCGGCCGCACTCGGCAATATCGGAGCGGCGGCGAAAGGAGGCATTCCCGCCCTCATCGCCGGCCTGAAGGACGAAAACCTTCCCGTCCGCCGCTGGTCGGCGACGTCGCTCGGCGAGATGCGGGCGGAAGGTCGCTCCGCCGTGCCGGCCCTCGTGCAAGCTCTGCACGATCCCGACGCCCAGGTCCGCCGCTATGCCATCCAATCGCTCCAGAAAATCGGTATCGATCACGATTCCCTTTCCGCCCTCACGCCGTCGCTGCACGATTCGGACAGCACCGTCCGCGAAACAGCCGGCGCTCTCTGAGCGGCGTAAACAAATCGCGGTAATTTTCGTAGGGCATGCTGTGCATGCCGTTTCGACACAGGAATAATTAGGGGCATTAATAAAACGGCATGCAGAGCATGCCCTACGGGATTTCCTCTTTGTGCCCTTCGTGTCCTTCGTGGTTCTCAACTGTTTTTGAAAGGCGGGAGGAACCACAAAGCACAAAGGACACAAAGTAAATTAATGGCTCGGTGCTCGCCTAAGAACTGGCGAGTGATCCGGAACGATGCTATCCTGCGGGACGACCGGAACTGAGCCACCCGGCGACTAATCTTCGGCTCTCGTGAATGACCGGCTGGTCTTCGTCTCGCGTCTTGCCGACAGCGCGGCCACCGCCCGCAGCGGCCGATCGACTTCGGCCATGCTTGTCGGAAAGTTTCCCATGATCGCCGCAACCGGGTGCCCCTGCGCGTGTTTGCGGTGGATGTGATCAACACCCTCGAAGGCTGTCGGCCCTGAGCCACCCGGCAGCGCGTGCCTTGGCTCGGAAGGATGTTTCGTTGCGAAGTCTGTTTGGCGCTCGTGGGTCCGGGAATCCAGGCCCACCGAGTTGTGGTCGAGACTCGTGAGAAAAGGTATCCAATTCGCCCGCGGGCAAACCGCGTGACGCGACCGTCGGAAAACGGCAAGCCGAAAGAGCGATTTACAGATGACCCCGGCGGGGTCGGTTGGGAGATTGTGCGAGAGCGGACCGTTTGCCCGAGCTGTGGTCGGAAATTGTGAGACTGATCGACGGCATTGTTCCCCGGCCGCCCAGTCGGGCGGCCGGGGCTTCTCCATCGAAGACCGAAAATGGAGGGGGACCTACGAGCCGGACGACGAATCGGTTATCGTCGGTCACAATGACGATAAATCGAACGGCCAACCCCACTTCGCACTCCTGTATTTGAGGCCCGAAATGATGAATCCGACTGAAGCGCTCCGTGCGGGGATGACCGGTCGTGAGACCACGATTGTCACACGGGAGCTCACCGTGGCTCACTTTCATCCGACGATGCCGGAGGTCTACGGCACGCCGTTCATGATCTATCTGCTGGAGGTCGCGGCCAGCAACGCCATCAAAGGGCACCTCCCCGAAGGTTGGGCCTCCGTCGGCTACGAGGTCCACGTCAAGCACCTGGCCCCGACGCCTGTCGGCCGCACGGTCACAGCGACCGCGCGTCTCTATTCCATCGACGGTCGTTTCGTGAAATTCACGGTCGAAGCCCACGATGGCGTTGCCAAGATCGGTCAGGGAACTCATGTACGGGCTCTCATCGAGCTTTCTCGCTTTAAGAAGAAGCTCGCGCGACGTAAACCGGCGAGCCCTGCAAATCGCACAACCGCGACCGCTCCTCTTTGTGTCCTTCGTGCCCTTTATGGTTTTCAAACGCTTTTCAGAAGGCCGGCGAAACCACAAAGTGTTCAGCGCGGCCTCGCTTCTCTCAGCCGCGACCAAAGAAAGAGGAGAGCGACCACGGATCACACTGATTCCACTGATAAAAAAGCGGATGAAGACTGGCAAATTGCTTTGAATCCGCCGCATGGCTTTGCATCCGCCCCAATGGCGGAATGGCGGAACGGCGGAATGAACCCCCTGCCCTGGAGTCTTTCTCGTCTCTTTATCAGTGTTATCGCTGCCGCGTTCGTGCGCGGCCTTAAGCCGCTGATCCGTGGTTCCCATTCCTTACGAGCACAAAGGACACAAAGCAAATCCGTCGCCCGGCCTTCGCTGCCCGAGTTTGTCCCACGTTACGAAGCTGCCATCTGCGAGTCGGAGTCGAGGTGATCGCGCTTGACCGCGCGTCCGCTTTCGAGAATGCTTGATTTCGATGACTCGTGTGAAAAACGTGCGGCCCGTTGCTTCGGACTTGCGGCAAGAAACCAGTCGCCGCGGCGATTGGATCGTGGGGGGGCTTCTGTTTGCGGCCACCCTGCTCGTCTATGCGCAGGTCTGGGAATTCGGGTTCGTCACCGTCGATGACTCGGCCTACGTGCCGGGAAATCCGTACGTGCTTGAGGGACTCACGCCGCAGAGCGTGATCTGGAGTTGGACGGCCGTCCACGACTCCAATTGGATCCCCTTCACCTGGCTGTCGTTGATGCTCGACACCAATCTGTATCACGGGCGGCCCGGCGGCTATCACCTGACCAACGCCCTGCTGCATGCCGTCAACACGGTGCTCTTGTTTGCGGCACTGCTCATGGCGACGGGGGCCCGCGGAAAGAGCGCGGTGGTGGCGGCGCTCTTCGCGCTGCATCCGCTGCACGTCGAATCGGTGGCGTGGGTGGCCGAGCGGAAGGACGTGCTCAGTACGCTCTTCGGGTTTCTCTCGATCGCGGCCTATGTGCGGTACGCGACGCGGGGCGGGTGGAGATGGCTGGCGGCATCGGTCGGGTTTATGGTCGGCAGCCTGCTCTCGAAGCAGACGCTGGTGACGCTCCCCTTCGTGTTATTGCTCCTGGACTATTGGCCCTTGGGCCGTTTGAGGCTGGCGACCGCGGCTCTGGCGAAGCCGGCCAAGGCCGCGGCGTCCGCAAAGGGGGCCGCGCGCACGCGGGGCCGCGGGCGAGAGGAGACGGCCCCCGCCCTTTCGCCGATTCCCGAGCGGCAACAACCGATGCGGCGGTTGGTGCTCGAGAAGATCCCCTTCTTCGTCGTGTCGGCTCTGTTTTGCGGCGTGGCCTTGTTGGCCCAGTCGAAGACCGGTGCCATGATGTCGCTCAAAGGGTTGCCGTTCCGGGTGCGCCTGACGAACGCGATCGTGGTCTACGTGGCCTACCTCGGCAAAACGCTCTTTCCGCAGAATCTGGCCGTCTATTATCCGCATCCGCACGAGCAACTCACTTGGACCGTCGTCGGCCTGGCGGCCGGGCTGCTGGTCGCGATCAGTGCGGCGGCGATCGTCTTCGTCCGGCGCTTTCCCTACGTGTTCGTGGGCTGGTTCTGGTACGTGGGGACGCTCGTTCCCATGATCGGGCTGGTGCAGATCGGTTCGCAGCAGATGGCCGATCGCTACACGTACTTTCCGCTCGTCGGTCTGTTCCTGGCGGGCACGTGGCTCGTCCCCGCCTTGGTGCCGGAGGGCACGCTGCGGACGCGGCTCTTGCCCGCGGCCACGGTGGCGGCCCTCGTGCTGCTGGCGGCGACCACGTTCAGTCAGATCACGTATTGGCACGACAGCGTGACTCTGCTGCGACACTCGATGGAATGCACGCCGGACAACTCGGTCGCCCATGAGTTTCTGGGAAGCGCGTACATCTCGGAGGGGGCCTATCAGGAGGGGATTGACGAGCTGCAAAAGGCGATCCAGATGGTGCCGGTGTACGCGCCGCTGCACGTGGACCGGGCGGCCGCCCTGCAGCAGTTGGGGCGGCTGGAGGAAGCGGCCGCCGAATTCCGCGAGGCGCTGGCCCTCGAACCGCAATCGGCCGAAATACGCACGAACCTCGGCTATGTGCTGTTCAAGTTGCATCACGACGAAGAGGCCCGGGAGCAGTACCGTCACGCGCTCGAGATCGATCCCACCTACGTCCCGGCCCACATGAACCTGGCAGCGCTGTGCCTGATGAAAGAAGACTTCACCGGCGCCCTCCAGCACAGTGAAGAGGCCCTGCGTTTGCAGCCGAATCTGCCGGGGGCGGAGATGTGCATCGGCATGGTTCTCCGCGGCCAGCATCAGCTGGACGAGTCGATCCGGCATTTCGAGCGGGTCCTCGAGCTGACGCCCGGTGATCCGATCGCGCGGGACGAACTGGAGCGGACGCGGGCCATGAAGCATGCACCGCCACAAAAACCGGCGGCGAAGGAGGCACCTGCGAAGGAGACGAGCGGGAAGTCCCCCGCCCCAAAGTCCCCCGCCGCAAAGTCCCCCGCCGCAAAGTCCCCCGCCCCGAAGCCTGCCAAAACGCCCTGAACGAAAAGGGCGAAGCAAAGCGTTCAGGCTAGCGTGACAGAAGGGCTTAGCCGGTAGAATGTGGGCGGCTCAAGCGGTGGATGGCGATGACCGACAAGCCGGACAGGAAGCAGCGGGAATCGCGGTGAAACTCATCCTGTGGACTAAATCCCGGCGGTTCACTTTCGCGTCGATCGCTCTGGTTGTCGCCTCGGTGTCCTTTGCATCGGCAGCGTTTGGTCATGGGCTCGAAAGGGAACTGAGCCGGTTCTTCGCCTTTTTCCCCCTGAGTCGTCCCTCCGAGTCTCCAGTTCATCACGCCGATCGTACAGAAGTTCTGCTGTGGTGGGTCGCCATCCTGCTTGCCGGTGCCGCCTTGACGACGGGCATCGTTGCGATTCGACGAAAAGAACCGGTTCTGCGATCGTTTGTCGTTACCGCGATGTTGCTGTGGGTTGTTTGGCATCTTTGGTTTACCGAATGGACCGAAATTCGACTGCTGGTTCTCTTGGGAATTGTTCTTCCGATCGTAGGCGGCATCGGCGGCATGGCCGTAGCATTCGTATCGGCTGCCCGGCGCACGGGTTGGAATCGGTCCGCTCCACGCCATCTGGTTTTATCGACCGTATGTGGTGCGCTTTTAGGTGTTATTATTCCGGCCTTGTTGTACCTATCTGACGGAACACTGTGGATCAGGTCGCCGCAAACCTCGCCACCAACACAAACCGATGACACGACCCTTCGTCCGATCCACTTAACCCTTGACCACTGCCGTCGAACTCCCGTGGCAATCGCCAGATTTCGTGCAGGATGTGACCCCGCTAACGGCGACGGCATGAGCGACCAACCAAACTGCTGGCACAAGCTGCGAAGCGAGGCGGTTATCATCATTGCGTGCTTAGGAATCGCCATCGTCTTTGGAGCCGTGTTCCGAGCCTTTGGCTTTATTTTGTCTCACTACTGCCGATCCAGGGAACCCGCTAGAGAGTCCCTGTTGCGGACGAAATCAACCCAGACTTTCCGGTGCGGCGCGGCGTGCCGGCAGCGAAATGACTCTGCCCAAAAAGTCTTTCGCTTGCCCAATAAGTTCCTGCCAAAACGGCGTTTTTGGGCAAAGCCTTCCGTTGCACAAAAACCCGACTGCCAAAACCGGTCTGCACAAAAAGTCGTGACGAACGGGGGCGGTCGCTAGAATGACGGCATGCCGTTCATTGTGAAGGCGACCGATCAAAAGACCGGAATTGTGGCCTGGCTCGCGGCAGTCGACACGCGAGGGCTTCACACGCTTGCGACCCGGCAATTGGCCGAGACGTACTTGAGCGTGGAAGATGCCGAGGCCGCGATCAGCAACACGCAGCAAGCCTTCTTTACCGCGGACATCGTGTTCGCAATCGAATCCGATCACTGAACTCGCGTGCCAAACGCCCCCTTGTCCACCCGCTAGAATGATGGCATGAGCGACAAGCCCAAGAAAGCGGCAAGCCCTCTTCGCCTCGCACTGGGGATGATTTTCGGTGCGACCGCTTTTTACGTCTTTCTCGCGCCTCACGATTGGCGCGAACATCGACCAGAACTGGGCCAATGCATTACGGACTGGCAGCTCTTCTATTCGTTGATCGGTGGATTGATCGGACTCGTCATCGAAGTGGCCTGCCACATGAAGGGCCGGAGCTTCGGGATAACAACTCGCGCCATCGCGGGTGGGATGCTGATCGTAATGGTTGCCTGTCGTGTTTCTGAGCCAGGAATCCCGCCCCCAGGCTCAATGGCCGCTGCCGGACGGCCTATGTAGCAGGGAAAAGGTGTCAGGAACCTATTGCGAGGTGGCCAACAGCCTGATACCCTGTCGGTATGGGACGCGCTCATCGGGCTGCTCAGGGTGGTTACGTGTACCACGTGCTCAACCGGGCCAATGCGGAATGCGCATCTTCGACGATGATCCCGATTACATCGCGTTCGAGAAGGTGCTGGCCGAGGCCGTGGAGCGGACAGAGACCCGGTTGTTGGCCTATTGTCTCATGCCCAACCACTGGCACCTGGTTGTCTGGCCGCGAAAGGATGGCGAACTCTCGCGGTTTGTCGGCTGGCTCACCTTGACGCACACTCAACGCTGGCATGCCCATCGCCATTCGAGCGGGTCCGGCCACGTTTACCAGGGCCGATTCAAGTCGTTTCCCGTGCAGGAAGACGAGCACTTTTACACGGTCGCACGTTACGTCGAGCGGAACGCCCTTCGCCAAGCTCGTGCGCAGAGCTGAGGAGTGGACGTGGTCCAGTCTTTTCCGTTGGCAGCGCGGCTCTGCGGAAGACGGCAAACTCCTGTCGGCCTGGCCGGTGCCCCGAAGGGCCAACTGGATCGATCACGTGAACAGTCCGCAAACGGAAGCGGAATTACAGGCCGTTCGCCAGAGCATTCAACGCGGTTGCCCGTTCGGTGAGGGTTCCTGGAGCGATCGAGTGGTGCGCCGCCTCGGCCTCGAAACCACGACCCGCCCCCGCGGCCGACCCCGGAAAGGTTCCTGACACCTTTTCCGGTCCCAAGGGACAACAGGACCCTGCCCGCCTTTTCCTGCCCCTCATGACGAAGCATCGCCTAGGCTTTGCAGCAGACCGGCAACAATTGTCAGTTCATCTCGGAACGGTTCGTAGTGCATCTTCAGTCGCGTGCCGCACGATGGACAGAACTTTATGACGATATGCATCGAAAGGAATAGCGGGCAGCTTGCAGAAATCGATGCACTCTCGGTGTCCTCGGTGGTAATCGCACGCGCCTCCAAAACGAACAACAGCCCCGAGTTAAATACCTTGTCGTCTGTCACCGCTACGCTGAACCCGCGCTCGCCAGTTTTGTTTAGCCACCCTTCCATCACTGAGCAACAATAACCAATTGCCATTCGTCACCTCGAGCTGGTCAGCCAAGCTCATCCGCCGCCTGGTTGGCCCGGTTGAGCAGGCGGGTCCGGGACTGGTTCAAAGTACGGCAATAAGAGCTTAACAGCCTTTGGTAAGAGTTCGTACTGAACTCCACGCATCCCGCCCATTTGCAGATGCGCAGGCGCGATCTCGCCGTCCGCCATTAAGCGAGCCCACAGTAGCGCCGGAATTCTCCCTCTGTACAGAGTTGTCCCCGCCTGCTGCGCCGCGGCTGTCGCAGACGTGATGTCGGTGTCCGTTGCTGTGTGAAGGCTCCGCCCAGCAGAAATCGCTCCCGTTATCCGTGTCCAAACAACTTGCACCCGACTGCCGCTCCCCGCAACTAGATCGTTTACTGCAGCCGGTGTAAGCGGCGGCAACTCGGCAGCCGCGGCTGCGCGGGCCGCAATCAATTGCGGACGCCAAAGCCATGCGCCATTTACTGGTTGCCCGTTGACTTGAACGTTCCGCATTGCCTGTAGATATTGACCGGATGTAGCCGCACCGTAGATTCCCGTGAGCGCCAGGATCGAGGCAACAAGTTTTTGTCCCCAGGTAGTATTGGGAGTACGCCATGTGTCGATAGCCAGCGCGATCCCATAGGCCGCCCCGAAGATGCCTATCCCTGCCGCCAGAACTGGTGACAGATACGCGATAATGCCCGCCGCGCCACCAATAGCCATCCCTAACCCTATCCCTTGAGTTAGAGGAATATCAAGTGCGTAATTCGTTGCAATCGTCGCCACCGCCCCGATCGCTGCGCCTGCGAGGCCACTAAGCGTTACGCCGATTGTGACTGCTATTGCCACAGACAATAAATCGTGACCACTGGGATCCGATCCGTTGCTCGGATCGGCCTGCGTGTAGAGATACTTGTTTGAGCTCAGCGGATTTGATCGATTTCCGGGGTAGGAATCGAGAGTCGTAAAGGTACCAGTGCCGGCATTGTAGTACCGAGCCCGTAGATACTGTAAACCTGTTGCTGAGTCGGTCTGTTGACCGTTGTACAGAAGCGTGGTCGCTACAGCCCTTGGGTTGAAGCCAACTGCGTTGCCGTAAGCATCGTAGTTGAATAGTTGGCGAACACCGGCAACCGTCGCTATGGCCCCGGCAGCGTTCATTAAGACGCGCACGGAATTGTGGCCGTCGTAACCGGGGACGGAAAAGGTGTCAGGAACCTATTGCGAGGTGGCCAACAGCCTGATACCCTGTTGGTATGGGACGCGCTCATCGGGCTGCTCAGGGTGGTTACGTCTACCACGTGCTCAACCGGGCCAATGCGCGGATGCGGATCTTCCACGACGACGCGGACTACCTCGCGTTCGAGAAGGTGCTGGCCGAGGCCGTGGAGCGGACAGAGACCCGGTTGTTGGCCTATTGCCTCATGCCCAACCACTGGCACCTGATTGTCTGGCCGCGAAAGGATGGCGAACTCTCGCGGTTTGTCGGCTGGCTGACCTTGACGCACACTCAACGCTGGCATGCCCATCGCCATTCGAGCGGGTCCGGCCACGTTTACCAGGGCCGATTCAAGTCGTTTCCCGTCCAGGAAGACGAGCACTTTTACACGGTCGCACGTTACGTCGAGCGGAACGCCCTTCGCGTCAAGCTCGTGCGCAGAGCTGAGGAGTGGACGTGGTCCAGTCTTTTCCGTTGGCAGCGCGGCTCTGCGGAAGACGGCAAACTCCTGTCGGCCTGGCCGGTGCCCCGAAGGCCCAACTGGATCGATCACGTGAACAGTCCGCAAACGGAAGCGGAATTACAGGCCGTTCGCCAGAGCATTCAACGCGGTTGCCCGTTCGGTGAGGGTTCCTGGAGCGACCGAGTGGTGCGCCGCCTCGGCCTCGAAACCACGACCCGCCCCCGCGGCCGACCCCGGAAAGGTTCCTGACACGAATGGCACTGCCGCCGGTTTTTCGCGGTGTAGCGCGCAACGTGAAACGGCACACACCGCGGTGTGTGAAAAACTTTTGGATTGTTGTCGCCGCGGGAGCAACCGAGGTTGGGGCGAGACCGTCTGTCCGTTACGATCTCCGACGGCGCGACCTTCTCTGGGCTGGTTTTCACATTCAGGACCAGGGAAGGTCGATGCCATCTTATCGAGAGGCGGCTCCGCCGCGAACACAGTTTTCGATGCTCTATCGCTCGCTGCTTGAGTCCGATGAGTTGCCGTTGAGGTCTCTCATTTCCGACGAGCGAATCGCCCAGATCTTCGCCGAGCAAGGGATCTCGTTCGGTCAGGAGGACGACGCGGTCTACACGCCCGCCGTCACTCTCTGGGGCCTTTTGTCCCAAGTGCTCTTTAAAGAAGAGCAGCGGAGTTGCTTGGCGGCGGTGGTGCGGATTGCCGCCTTATGGCAGGCGTTGGGGCGAACGGTTTCCAGCACCAACACCGGCGCTTACTGTCGAGCCCGCAAACAAATCACCGGCGAAGTGCTGCGCGGGATCAGCGGCGAGATTGCCTCATGGGCCTTGGACCAACGTGGTCAAACGGTCGATGGCGGCGGCCAAGCCGCCCCGCCCGACGCCGGGATCGGCCCGGCCTCCGAGTACGCGGGGGGTCGCCTGGTCATCGTCGACGGCTTCACCGTGACGGCCGCGGACACCCAAGCGAATCAAGCCGAGTATCCGCAGAACCCCAAACAGCAGGCAGGCCTGGGGTTTCCGATTCTCCGCGGCGTGCTGCTGACCTGTCTGCGAACCGGCTTGCTGCTGGATGCGGACGTTGGTCCCTATTCCGGCAAAGGCACGGGCGAAACGGCCTTGTTATGGAAATTGCTCGACGTGCTGCGGCCGGGGGACCTCCTTGTGGCCGACTCCTACTACTGCACGTACTGGCTGTTGGCCGAGTGCCGTCGCCGCGGTGTGGAGGTCGTGATGCGCAACCATCATTTGCGCAAGATGCGCCCGCCGCTGCCCGTCGGTTGCTGAAAGGTCAATGTATCGCCACCTGGAATTGTCCTCCCCGCCCCGAGTGGATGGAGGAAGCGACGTACGAGACGATGCCGGCGTGCCTCGAAGTGCGGTTGGTCCAATCGCGTAATGAGCAAGCCGGCCAGCGGACCGAGAAGCTCACGCTTGCCACGACGCTCTTGGATCACAAACAGTACGACGCGGCTTGGCTGGCGGGCCTGTATCGCGGCCGCTGGCGGGTGGAGTTGGATCTCCGCGCGATCAAATGCACGTTGGGGATGGACATCCTGCGGGCCAAAACGCCGACGATGGTGCGAACCGAGTTGTGGTCGTGTCTGCTGGTTTACAACCTGCTCCGCGAATCCCTGCTCCACGCCGCACAACACAGCGGCCGCGCCTGCCGCAGCCTGAGCCTCACGGCGACGCTTCAACTGTTCGGCAACCTGTGGTTATCCAACGCGATCCGTGGGGTGGACGCGGGCCTCCGCGAATTGTTCTTCGAGCACCAAATCGCGATCAAAGTGGGGCATCGTCCGGATCGTAACGAACCACGCGCGAACAAGCGGCGACCCAAAATCCTGCAACTGCTGACCAAGCCGCGCCACCAAGCGAAGGCCGAACGGGAGTCCGCCGCGTGAACCGAACTCCTTTCACTGCAAGCGGCAGTGCCATTCGTTCCTGACACCTTTTCCGGTTGCTTTTCCGGTCCCCCTTTTCCGGTCCCCCGCCGTTTGCGAACCCAGGACGATGTACTGGGCAATCGGGGTTGTGTGTTTGGGCGTGTCGGTTGTCGTAATCGCCCTTTGCTTTCGAGAGATAATTCGTTTGCCTGCTGGTCTACTTAGGGTAGTATTTATTGCTCTCTAGCGCTCGTGATTTCGCTTCCTATTGTGTTCTTATGTATACTTTGGCCTTCATGGCTCCTTTAGTTGACGAATCCACTTCCAATCACGCTGTTGGTTTCGGGCTTCTTCGCAGCGGGTGGATTTGGCCTTTATCGGCGGCGACGTGGAAGGGCATCGGAATCGAGTCCGGCCTGCTGACGAACGTTCTCAAAGCGATATTTTTCACCAACTCAACTCGCACCCGCTACCCGAGTTCACTACTCGTCTGAGTATTGGACCGATTCGCCTCCCTGGATCGTTCCGAGAGCCTGATAGGTTGTCAGGTCGATGTTTTGCGAGATGAAATGGACGGAGCCGTCGCACATTCCCGTCGTCGCGCCGCCCCCCTCGTGGGCGCTGCGGGCCGCGAAGTTGGAACAGCCGTAATTCGGGGCGATGCAGTCATACAACACGTCGTTCGGCACGCGGTTGGTGCTGAACATGTTGTACTGAGGTTGCCCGCCGACCCACGACAAGCCGCGGTCCGAGGCATTGGCCGCGAACGATTGGCACGTCGTGACGTCTTGTGCGTTGGCTGTCGCCGCCTTGTTGTAGATGTAATTATCCTTGAGAGTTGCCGTGTTGTCGTCTCCCCGCAGTGTTTCACTGACGGCAATCGTATTGGTCGTCCCGTCCGTGATCCACGACAGTTTGGTGAACGTGCTGTGCCCGAAGACTCCACTGCAGACATTGAATTGGCACAGGCAATTGATTCCCTGGTTCCCCATATAGTTGGCGGGGGCCGTGGGAGACGCCGTAATAAACACGAGTTGCGACGGATCGCTGGGACACATAAAGAAGGGAATCACCGTCCCGGCGGCCGGCCAGAAGGCGGCGTTCTTGTTGACGTTTTTGGTGGGGTCGATGTCGTTGAACGGCATGAGTTTGTACGTGGCCGATTGCTCCACATACGGCAACAGATAGGTCAGCCAACCGATTTGGTGCTGGGCGGTCTGGCCTCCCGGAGGAGGATTCTCTTCGCCCGTCTCGAGGTGGCCTGGCGGGAACATGCGGTTGACGTCGTGGTAATTCTGCAGCCCTAACACGAGCTGCTTGACGTTGTTCTTGCATTGAGTGAGCCGCGCCGCGCCGCGGGCGGCTTGCACCGCCGGCAGCAAGAGTGCCACCAGGATGGCGATGATGGCGATCACGACCAGGAGCTCAATCAACGTAAATCCGCTGCGTCTTCGCACGATGGGGTCCTCTTCGATCTGCGCCTAGTAGTCCGTCTATCGCAAATTGGTGGAATCGGGTGCCACTGGCGGGGTCCGGCCATGGGGGCCGGCTCATGAAGCCGGGGGCACGCCAGTGTCTTCCTCCGGAGATCAAGCGGCATCGGCACTGGCGGCCCAAAGCCGCCGCCAGTGGCACCCCGTGGCATCCACAGTTCTGAAGTAGACGCACTATTAGGTCCTATCGGTCCGGCAATGCACGCAGGCTTTCCGCGCACTTCTGATCACACACGATGTATTCGACGGCATCGAACGTGACGAGGTTTGCTTTTTCGACGCGTTCGATCTTCTTATGGCAAAAAGCGCATTCGCCGGGGCGGCCGAGCGCCGTCACCGCTTTTGCGGTCGGATAGCCGCGCTTCGTCCCACACCCGATCGTGGAGAGGGCCGCCAACGACAGCAGGAGCGCCGCCCAAATCCGACGTCGCCTCTGGCCCTGCATGCGATCCATGCCGTGCGCCTCGTTGCGAAAGGAGTCCATCGACCGTTCTCGTTTGGCAAAGGGCGTGCCGAGCCGAAAACGCCGGAAAGCCCGAGTGTTCCAGGCGTTCTCGCCTGCGTCTCGGCGGTTTCTTCGCCACCGGCGGCGGATTTCCAGTCGCCCCGTCGAAAGCAAGACCCGGTTGGGCGGGATCTCAAGAGGCGCACGCCCACCATGCGGAGCCCGGCGCTCCCGGTTACCGACCGCGGCCCTTCCGCGGTTTTCGAGACAGAAGCGCACAACTCTCCAGTCTCCAATTATGCGGCACGAGTCAAGGGGGGGTTCCGGCGACTGCGATTTTTCTGTGGTGCTATCCCTTTTTTTGCGCCGCAGAAAAACCAGAAAAATCGAGGAAAACCGCGGAATTGTTCAAAAATTGTTCAGGGACGAGTGACTGGACACTTGGTTTATTGAGAAAACCAGGGCCCTGACGACTGCCGGAGGCGCGTCGCGTGCATCGGCGGCTCAGCGGCCCGGTGGCATGGCGACAACCCGGAAACCGAGGAAGTAGTCGCGATAGGTCGGCACGTCCCAATAGCGGAACGTCGAGCGACAGAGGGCCGGCGCGTCGTACCAGCTTCCGCCGCGGAAGACCCGCACCGAGCCGCGTGAGGGGCCCTGCGGATCGCTCTCCGGCGATTTGGCGTAATAGCCGGTCGCGTACCAGTCGTGGCACCATTCCCAGACGTTGCCGTGCATGTCGCACAGTCCAAAACCGTTGGGATGGAAGGAGCCGACGGGGGCCGTGAAGGCAAAGCCGTCGCGGCCGCCGAGGGTGCTCCAGTTCGAGAATTTCTGCTTGAGGGTGGCGTCGGCCACGTTGGCGATCGCGGTCAGGCCCTCCGGATCGTTGCCGGAATAAAACAGACTGGTCGTTCCCGCACGGCAGGCATATTCCCACTCCGCCTCGGTGGGGAGGCGGTAGACGGCCTTCTCGCGGCGGGTCATCCATTCGCAGAAGGCGTTGGCGTCGTTCCAGGAGACGTTCACCACCGGGTCGCGGTCGGTCTGCGGAAAGCCCGTGTTCTGCCAGTCGTAAACCGGGTCCTGCTTAATCTGACCCGTGCCGGCGTCGATCCCCCAGCCCCCTTTGCCGTCGCGCTTGGCGTCGGTCAGGTAGCCCGTGGCGTGGACGAACATGGCAAACTCGCCCCGCGTCACTTCGTGGGCCCCCATGAAGAACGGCCGAGTGATGCGGACGCGGTGCTGCGGCTGCTCCTCTTGCTCCCACTCTTTTTTAAAGGTCGGATCGATGCGGCGGACCTGGCCGATTTCCATCGGGGTCGACCCCATGTAGAACGCGCCGGCGGGAATGAGGACGAGTTTGTCCCCGACCGAATTGGTGAGTTCCTGCGGGAGTTTCAAACCAGCCGCCCACCAGGCCCGAGCGCTTTGGGCCGTCGCCGCGTCAAACGGGGCCGAGAGTGAGGCGGGCCGATCGCGGCCGGGGCCGACTTGGGCTCCGACGGCGGCCAGGGCGGTACTGGACGCGATGGCCTTTTTTTCGGGGCCGATTTCCGTGGTTTTATCGGAAGCGCTGGCCTGGAGGATTTGCGACTCGCGGGCGGATTCCACTTCCTGACCGGCCGACTCGGAGGCGACCCGCACGACGTGGGCCACATTCACCCAGCCCGTGCGGCGAAAGAGGGGGCGAGCCTCGTCGCGTGCCTGCCGCAGCCACTGCAGACCGGCGTCGCACGCCTGGATGCGGGCCAACTCGGTCGGACCGAGGCCGGAAGTGCCGGGCTGCAAAACCAACAGCCGCGAGAGGACGGCTCGCGAGAGGTGGGGAAGATCCTCTTCCGAAAGCCGGAATTCATCGACCCATTCCAAGAGGGCCGTCGCCAGGCGGGCATTCACGCTGGCGGGCAAGTCGGGCCGTCCGGGAACGATCATGTGTCCGGCGGAATTGACGACGTTTCCCCGCGATGCGGAGGACGTTCGCCGCGGGGCGGCTCCATCCGCCAGCGGGGACTTCGGGGTCGACGTTTTCCAGTGTCTTGTCCTGCAGCCAATCGGCCGCCGCCGCTTCGATCGCGTTAAACAGATAGGTCCCGCGCTGCACGGTTTCCTCGCGGCCGGCCTGGCCGAATTCGCCTCCGCGGTTGAGCCGGCGGCGGCTGCGGTCGGCTTCGTCATGCGCATCGCGGCAGACTTCCTGGATCGCGTCATGGCCGCCACGGAACAGCAGGAACGGGCGAAACGCGTGGAGCGAACGGCCGATGATCTCGACCAGCACGCTCTCGTCGAATCCGAAGTCCTCCTGCCACCGCCGCATTTCGTCTCGCAGGTAGGCGTCGACCTGCGTGTCGCCCGTGGTGTTGGCGGGCTGCCCGTCGGCTCCCGCATCGGCAAGGGCCGGCTCAGGAGCGGGATGGACATTCGGGAAGGGGCGCGGAACTTCCACGGCCGGCGGAAACCAATCGGGCCACTTCCAGACGAAGGCGAGCGGTTCCTGGCGGAGCCGCATCGCTTCATTGGCTACGATGCCGCCCACGGCGAAGACGAGGACGCACCACACCCACCAGCGTTTCCACAGCGGCGTCCGTTCCGCGTTGGCCATGCGCCACTCCGTGGCTGGGGGATGGGGTTTCGGCCGTTTGGGCGGGCTCCGGCCCTTTTTTTGAGGCGCATTTGTAGCGCCGCAGGCCGGTTGACGCAACGTCATTCCTGAACGTTGATTTTCTCGGCAATTTCTGCCGGTTTTTGGGAACCGTTAGCGATTTCGTTAGCGATTCTCGCCTGATAGGCTTCCCAAACGACGTCCGCCGTCTCGTCTTCCCCCTGAACGGCGTAATACGTCATGGTCGTTTTAATGTTCTTGTGACGCATCAGGCGCTGCAGGATAGCGGGCATGACCCTTTTCGCCCATCGGAACCCAAACGAGCGCCGTAGGTCGTGTGCGGAAGCATAGACGGGTGTTCCGTCCATGTCCTTTGTCTTGATGTTCGCGGCGCGTCCAATCTCGGCAATCGCGTCGGAAACCCGGTCCGTGGTGATTCGTCGATGGGCGAAGGGGCTCGCCTTCCGTCGTTGGGGATTGAACACGTAACCGACCCGCTCGGCCGGCGGGGTGTCCATCAGAAATTCGTAAAACTCAGGCGCCATCGGGAACCGGACCGGCTTCCGCGACTTGTTGAACGTCTTTGAGATGCGGAGCATCGGGCGGTCGCCGTCCAGGTCGACACACAGCCGTTGCTCATCCGACCAGTGAAGGTGCATCGCCTCATTGATTCGCAGGCCGGACCACCAAAGGCCGTTCAAGAGGTGTCGCCAAGATGGAGCGCTCTTGCCGCGCAGCTTGTCGCAAGCCGCAAGCATCCGTTCAAGTTCCTCCTTCGTGATGGGACGGCCGCCCGCTTCTTCGGCGTCCTTCGGCCAGACGATCGCCGGGATCTCTGTGAGCAGTCCGACCTTCTTTGCCCAGCCGAGCGCGGCGCGAAGACACTTGAGGTAACTGAGGATGGACGGTTCGCGCAGCTTCGCCTCTCGCATCCGCATTTGAAGCGTGCTGATTGCCGACGCATCCACCTCGGCCAGCGTCGCGGGCTCGATGAACTTCTCAACCGCGTTGAACGTGTGGGAAATGTGCCCACGCGTGTTCTCGGCCAGGCTCGCCCCATGCTCACGCTCGTATCGCTCGCGGAACATCGCCCAGGCCGTGCGGGATGGGTCGCCCTTGCGGGAGTTGCGGAGGTCGTCCTGCACTTTCGCCGCTTCCCGTTCGGCATCGCGGCGGATGCCGGTCCCCAGACTGCGCGTCTTTTTCTTCCCGGTCTTCGGGTCGGTCCATTGCGCGTGAAAGAACGGCCGGTCAGTCGGTTTGAACACGATCACGTTGATTCGTCTGGTCGCTGTCATCGTTCCCCCTCCACAATGCCCGTCGCCGGGACGTATCAAAGTTCAAGTTCGGTCGTCGGATGCGTTCCTGGATGATCCTAGAGCGTCGGTTTTTTCGTCAACCGCGAGCGGCATCGACCGTGAGCTTTCCGTTCCGGTCGAGCCACACTCTGCCGGACGGCCGGTAATACGGCCTCACTTCGCAGAGCGCCGCGAGGGTCCCTCGATTCTTCTCCCAGTCCGCCTCTGTCTCGTCCTTCCAACTGGAGAACAGGTTCCAGCCGATAAGCCATTTCGTTTTGCACGATTCGCATATGTTCCAGTGCTCCGGCCCGTCGTTGAGATACGCGCCGCCCTGATGGCACTTAGGACACGATCCAAAATAGGCGTCATCCATTTCGTCTTTCCTCCCCAATCGAAAACAGCCCCGCGAGCAGATCCGCTTTCCACTCTGAAATGGTCCGGTCGCCCTTGCAGCGATCACACAATTTGCAACAAAGGATCGCGTTGGACGGACCGTCACCCCCTCCACGGCTTTGCGGCCGCGCGTGATCCAAGACTCCGGCATCCGGTCCCGAGAGCGGCTTGCGGCAGTAGGCGCAATGCGGGTCCTCGTAGAACAACTCGGCCCGCAGCATCCGGCGAATCGTGGCCCGGCGTCTCAGCCAACGCTCCATTCGAGGCGTCGTGCGAACCTCGGGATTGAGAATCGGAAGCGCGGTCATGTGGGTCATCATGCCGGCACCGGGAGCCCCATCTGCTCCGATACTAGTGCCCCGAATTCGCGGCACAGCAGGTCCTGATCGAATCCCCACTCACCGGCCATCGCGTCGGTCGCCTTTTCGTCGGCGTCCCACGAAATCGTTTCCGCCTTGGTGATGTACCGATAGGCGTGGGCGAGCTCGTGAGCTAATAGAGCCCGGACAGCCGGCGGAGACAAGCGATCGACCCAGGGCGCGAAAAACCAGAGCTTACGTCCGTCGGGCCGGCATTGGCCTAGCGTGAAGGAACGGCGTTCGGGCCAATCCTCCACGAGCCAGAATCCTGGATTGCCCCGCTCCCGATTTCGCCATTCCGCAAGGAGAACGTCGCGGACGTCCGATGGAAACCGCTGCCACGCCTGCCAGAAGAGAGCAGCGAAGCGCTTGCCGTTCCCAGAGTAGACGCGAATTCTCAGTTCACACTTGCGGATGGTGATCCGCTTCGGTTGTGCGATGCTCATGTGGCACCCTTTCCGGCCTGCCCTGGAATGTAAAGGGTCCACTTCCCCCCGGTCCCGCGCTCGACGCACGGAACCGGATTAAAGGCTTCCGGCGACAGCAGCACGTGGCGCAGCCGTTCTCGAATCGTGCTGATGCAGTCGCAGATCCGTCCCTGGAGGGTGCGGAAGCTGCCGGGGACAATGCCGTCCGGCCACACTGCCGCCTTCAATTCCTCGAGGCTGCACGAGTGCATCGGCGAGAGTGCGAGCGCCTTGAGTATCCGCAGCGCGCCGCCTTCCATGCGGACGTGATGCCCGCGGAAGATGAAGCCGACGTTGTGAAATTGCCACTCGGCCGGCTCGGGAAATGAGGGCGGGCTGAATTGTGCCGCCTTCATCATGGCCACGTTGGCGGCCTGCTGTTTGGCAAGCTGCCGCTCGGCCTGCTTGGGCCCGTGCTTGAACGCCAAGGGGACGCGCATCTTGGCGATCGCCTCGGACAGCTCCTCCAATTGGTTGAGGTAGCTCACGTGCGTCGTAGATGTGCTGGCGTGCTGCAGGAGCACACTTGCCATGCCCGCTTTCACGCGCTCGATTTCGCTCGCGGCCGTGCGGCGAATGTCGTGCGCGGTGAACGGTTCGGCGATGGCCGCCTTGCGGCAGATCCATTCCCAGCGCTGATAGAACGAACCGCTGGCTTTGATGCTCGACTCGAAAACGAATTCGCGGGCTGGCTGTTCAATCCGCCGGATATGCTCGATGGCGACCGGATGCAATGGCAGGCGCATCGGCTTGGCCGTTTTGCGAGCCGTGAACAAGAGCGTTCCCTTCTCCAGGTCCAGGTCCGCGAAGCGGATGGCGAAGACGTCTCCCTTGCGTAATCCCGAGAAGTAGGCGACGGCGAGCCAGGCTTGCCACCAATAGGTGGCCGGTCCGCCCCACTTCGGAGACTGCATCTGTTCGCAGCCGATGTAGAACCGGGAAAGGTCCTCTTGGTCGACTCGCCGCGGCAGTCCACGAATCACTTTGGTCGGCTTCATGTACGGGATCCGGGAAATGATCCCCAGGCCGCAGGGGTTGCCGGTGATCGCCGGACCGATGCGCCGGAGGACGGCACGGATGGCGCAGCGAGTCCCGTTGACGCTGGCGGGCGAGTTCGTCGTCAAGAGCGTCCTACGGAAGTCCTCCAATACCGCCTCATCGATTTTGTCGACGGGCGGGTTGTTGGTGGCGCGTTCCCAGCGCTTTAAGTCGTGCCGCATTTTCTCCACGGAGCGCTCGGCCAGCTCGTCTTTCGGGTAGTGCGCCTCGAATGCTTCGCGGAGGGTCATCTTGGGAGAGCCCGGCTTGCCGTTTCGTTTGCGTTTCATGGCGTCACCGCCTTTCGCGCCATCGAGGCCGGCACCAAGGTCAGCTTTGACCCCAGCAGCTCATCGGTTGCCTCGTCGATGTCCATCGGATGCGACTGGCACAAGACGAGGCCCGTCTCGAGCCGCACGACTTGCACAACGAATTGAGTTTCAATGCGGATAAACGCATCGACAAGAATCGCGACGGCCGACGGTTTGCGTCGGCACTCACAGTAGCCGCGGGCTTCTGCCAGGCTGGCGGCCTCGTGTCGGATCCGGCGGGACGCACGGTCGACGACCAGAAATGACGACATGGGACTTTCCTTCGTGGAAAAGGAAAACCCGCACAACGGCGATCGTGGCGCCGTCGGCGGGCTCTCAGTTGAACGGCCGGAGCCGATCAAGTCGTAATGTCGCATGTTGCTCTCCACGATAGAGCAGACTCGATGTCCGACAATGTACGGTTATCGTGTGTGCATTGTCAACCGGCGTTGACCGCCCGCGTCCAACGTCTCAAACTCCCCTGATGGACAAGAGCCCCGGCAAAAAACGCCCCAAGGCCAAACGCGACGATCGGCTCGATATGCGCGTTAAGCCGGCGACAAAAGAGCGCTGGGAACGTGCCGCGGAGGACATGGGGGGAATCTCCCTCACCGCCTGGATCCACGTTGTCTGCGATGCCGCCTGCAAGGCCCAAGGCATCAAGTAGGCGCCCCGCTGCACTTGCCGTGCTCACGCCGCCAGTGCCTCGAGAACCGCGTCCGCGGGATAGAACGTGATTTCATGCTCGCACTCGCCGGCCAGAGTTGTCGGGTCGATGGTATAGACCCAATCGGCGTGTCGCGCGTTCGTGACCGCGACGAATTGCCGCACGTCCGCTTCGCTGTTCATCGCTGTGACACTCCACGAGTCACCGAACGATCGGGCCACGCGTTCGGCCTGTTCGTGGTCCGTGAAGAGATCCACGGCCGTGCGACCTTCGCCGCAACTTGTCGACATTTGAACCGATGGCGCGGTGGCGTCGAAGGATAGTGGACCATCCGTGACAACGTAGATCGGGATTTTCATGCAATAGTTTCCTAATGGTTGAAGGATGACTGACAGGCGTGTGAAACTATGAACGGGAGTGACGCGTTACCGACAAGCCCGCTGGTTCCGGCTTGCGTCCCCACGTTGACGGGGGCGATTTCCACGCCGGTCATCGGCGTGGCATCCTCTTCCGCACCCCAAGCGCTTTGGATTGTTCCGGCCCAATCGGCGTTGGTGGATTCAATTAAACAGGCGACTTCAAAGCCGTATTCCGTACCGGGAGTCAAACCCGTAATAAGATCCGACGTGGCGCCGCTGCTGATTCCCGTGATCGTCGTCCAATTGCCGTTACCAGGGGGGTATTCGTACCGGATCGAATAACTGGCGATCTGACAGTTCGTGCCCATCGTGGGGGCTGTCCAAGCGACAAGGGCGGCACCAGTGGCAGCGGTTGCAGAGACGCCCGACGGAGCGGCAGAAGCCGTTGCCCAGGCGACCCAGGACGACTCGCTGCTGTCGCCACTGCCGTTGCTGGCGTAGATTTCGTAGGCGTACTCCGTCGCCGGTGTCAGAGATGTGCCGGCGCCGTCGGTGGCCGACGTCGTCGGAGCGGCAATCGTGTCCGAATGGATGACGGTCCCGCCGATTGAATTGGCGACATGGAGGACGTACTCCGTCGGTGACCCGGTCGAAGCGGTCCACGAAATGTCGAGTTCCGTAGTGGGGTTGGTGGCGTCGTTGGCCACCGCCAGATCGGTCGGCGTGCTGGGCGGGCTGCCGCCGCCGGTGAAGTAAACCGTGAGAGAGACGCCCGTAACGGTCGCCGTGTCAGCCGATTTCGCAGTAGCACAGGAGAGGACGAGGCCGAACGACGACGAATTGATATTGGCGACGGTCAGATCGCCGCTGGCGCCCCACAGGTCGGTTGTCCCCGTCCCGTAATTCGCGGCCGCGCCGCTCGTCGGCCATTTCGTTGACCCGGCTGCGTAGTTGCTCCCTGTCGCCGTGGCCGAACTGCCGCCATTGAACGTGAGCGAAACGAGGTAGTCTTCGGTAAAGCTTGTTCCCGAGTCGGCATTGCAGGATCGCGTGACGCTGGCCGCGATGCCGTCGATCGTCGCGCCATCGGGAATGCTGAAATCGAAGTCGTACGCGGAGAGATAATCGCTCTTGCCGCCGTCCGCGAAAGAGAACGTTGCCGAGCCGCTGGAAACGATGTTCCCGGGATTGCTCCACGCGGCGTCGCTGCCGCTGAATCCCGAGTCGGCCGCGGAGCCGCATGACTGTGTTTGCGATGACATTTAACGTGATAACCTTTCAGCAACTCGCTCGGGCGCGCTGCGGTATCTGTGAGCGTCAATCTTGTCTCGTGGATCTTCTTCCGGCCCGCGTGAGAAAAGAGCCATGGCCGCGAGCCAGATAAGGACGAACACGGTCGCGGGAAACCGCAGAACCAGGCCGGTCCCCATTTCCAAAAGTCGTTTCATGTCGCTCCTGTCTCAAAAAACCGGGAGGGCCCAGCGGGGATTGACGTCAAGTAAAGACGGAAAATCGTCAGCCACCCCGAACCTTTTCGCCCCCCGAAGGAGATTGACGGACAACGCATCCGGTCCCCAGGACGCCCCGGCGAATTCCCTTGTTTCAAAGGCCGCGGTCCACCGTCGAGCGGGCGTTGACTCCGGCACCCGTCGCAAAGTGGCCGCGGCTCTCGCCTACGCGGTCTCCGCCGCTGCTTCCTTCAAAACCTCCGCGGCGACCGCCAGCTCGTGCAATTGATGGTCGATCTGCGCGATGCGGGCGCTGACCTGCTTGCGGCAGTCAAGCAGCATGTCGTCGCCCCAGCCTGAGGTGTGGCGTGCCAGGTCTTGCATCCGCTCGGCGACTGCCGCCACGTCGGCATTAAACTGCTGGCGAACCAGTTCGAATCCGTGCGTTTCCAAGAGCCGAATCGTTCTGCCCTTCGCCCGATTCTCGGCGCGACGTCGCCGGACGTCTTCTGGCACGATGGGGATCAGTTCCCGGTATCGATCGAATCGTCTGGGGGCTTCGTAATCGGTGATGATGTTTTCCATTAGTGCCTTCTTGTTCAATCGGTGTGGTTCATCGGCGCCATTTCGGTCGATCGGGGGGAACGTCGAGCGAACCATCCATTGCGGACGCGCCACGTGTGCGCGCAGGTCCGGCAGTAGCGCCGTCGGTTCGGAAACACGTCAACGGCGTCGCTGGTGCATGACGGGCAGGTGATCGGCGGCAAGGGTGGCTCTGCGGGCGGGATCGCGTTGGCGAGGAATTCGGCAGGAACGCCTTCTAAAAGCGGGTCGTTCATTGAGGCTGGTTCGCGTACGCCAGGACATTCGAGACGGTCACAGCATTCCAAGGGCCGCCGCTACGGGTCGTATGGCCCTGCTGATTCAACTTGGCCGCGATCGTGCGAAGCGAATCGCCGGCCGAGCGGTATTCGTTCATGGTGGGCAACAGGTCCGCATATCCCGCCTTCGCGGCCTGACGATGCACTTCAGCCGCGCGGGACGCGCCGAGCTTCGATCCGGCAAGACGTCGTCCCTGCCGTCCGTCCCAATGTCCCGGCCGTGCGCTGCCCAGTTTGACGCCGCGTCGCTTGGCAGCCGCAAGAGCGGTCCTTGTCCGCTCGGAGATTGCTTTCACTTCGGCTTCAGCCACGGCCGCCAGAATATGAATCGTCAAGCGATTCGCGTGCTCGTTGTCGATCGCCACGAAATCCGCGCCTGATTCCATCAGGGCTGAGAGAAACGCCACGTTGCGGGCCAGGCGATCCAACTTGGCGACCACAAGCCGAGCCTTTGAGCGCTTCGCGTGTGCGATGGCTGTGGCCAGTTCAGGACGATCGGCGCGTTTGCCGGATTCAACTTCGGTGTAAGCGGCGATGATGACTGCCCCGTTTCGCTGGGCATACTCCTGAACGGCCGCCCGCTGTCCATCAAGCCCTAATCCTGAGTCCCCTTGGCGTTTCGTGCTCACGCGGTAGTAGGCGACGATTTTCATGGGTTTCATGGCTTGTGCTCCCTTTTCCACATTGTAAATATACCCTTAAAGGTCGTCAAGGGTTATTTTACAAATCTTTTGAGGGCTGCGGCTTGCTTTGCGTTAATGTTCTGATCGGCTTCCGAGAGTCTTTGGTCCTTTGCCCGTGCCACGCTTTCCGCGTACAGCCGCTTTAGGGCGCCCCTGGACACGCTCCGCGACAAACTCTTGGCCCAGGCGTCGAGGTGGTTCGGAATACACGCGTGCGCTTCCCAAGCAGCCAGGTGGGCCGCTCCGCGACGACGGAGGCGTTTAAGCGTGGCGCGAATCGTCATGTTCGCCTTTCAATCAGTTCGGCCACGTCACCGGCCTCTGACACAACGGCCGCCCCGTCCTCCTCCATTGCCTGTCTGTACAGGCTTTCCTCGATGAATCGCCGCTCGCCCCACAAGATGGCGAACACCTCCGTCCGTGCCTTTCTTGTGGCCTCTGCGGCTGCCAGCGGGTCGTTCGCGTTGCCCAGACTGGCCAGACTGGATTCCCTCAGTGCCAAGAGCTTCTGTTGCCCGGCTTCACTAATCAGGGGATCGATGGACAATTGCTGCATCTCGTCACACAACCCCCGCATCCGTTCGCCGGATTCCCAATCGCCGGTGTGAGAGTGCTTTGATTCGAGGCGTGCCAGGCGTTTGTCGAGGCTCACTGCGCGCTCCTATCCCAAATGTTCACCATGATCTGCTTGAGTCTGCCACGCCTTTCCGGCCGGTCGCTATACCTCTCATCGAGGCTTGACAAGGCGCGTTCAAGGGTCTTTGGCTCTGGTGGTCGGCCACTGAGCCGCTCTTGTTCTTCCTTGAGCCTGATGCGTTCAAAAATGGCGTTTAGCCGCTTAGCCCTTTCCTCGGGTGGGAGCGACAGCAGGCTTTCACGATCCGTCTCCCTCTTAGGTGGGGGCCCAATGTTCCGCTCAATCCGCTCGATGCGGCCGTTAAGGTTTCCCATTCAATCGCTCCTCCAGTTTGGCAAGACGGTCTTCAAACTCGATGGCTTCTCGCATTTTGGTTCCGAGCTCCAGAATCGCCCGCGCCGCGCCGAGTCGGACGGTGTCCGACGCCGATCCGGCCATTAGGCCGTCGAGGACCTTCACGGCGCGTGTCGAACTAGTGTAGGGTCAACTTTAATTTTTGGGGTTCACGGAGTCGCAAGATTTCTCTCCAATTGCGGAAGTCATTCGGACCCAAGGAGGGGAGTCATGAACAAGCGGTATCTTGTCAAGCTCGACAAGGATGAGCGCAAAGAACTCTCGCAGTTGGTGAAGAAAGAGAGAATCGCGGCGAAGAAACGCACGCACGCCCAGGTGTTGCTGTTGGCGGATGCCGGAAATCTTGGGCCGGCCTGGAAGGATGAAGCCATTGCCAATGCCTGCCAAGTGAGGGTGCAAACGGTCGAAAACATCCGCAAGCGTCTGGTGCTGGACGGCTTGGAGGCGGCCTTGAACCGTAAGAAACAAGTGCAGCCCTCGCGTGCCAAGATCCTCGATGGCGAAAAGGAAGCCAAGGTCATCGCGCTGTGCTGCGGCGCCGCGCCGTCAGGCCACGCGCGTTGGACGTTGCGGCTGTTAGCCCAACGCGTCGTCGAATTGGACATCGTCGAAGCGGTGTCACACGAGACGGTGCGGCGTTGCCTAAAAAAAATGAGTTGAAGCCCTGGCAGAAAAGCATGTGGTGCATCCCTCCGAAGCACAACGCGGAGTTTGTCTACCACATGGAAAACGTGCTGGAAGCTTATCAACGCCCGTACGATCCGCGCTACCCGCTGATTTGCATGGATGAGCTGAGCAAACAACTGACCATCGAAACGCAGACTCCGCTTCGCGCCACGCGAGGGCGACGTCAGTGTTTCGACTATGAGTACGAACGCAATGGAACGGCTAACGTGTTCGCGTTCACGGAGCCGCTGATCGGCTGGCGGCACCTTGTGGTCACCGACCAGCGCACCAGGTCCGATTGGGCCGAGGCCGTTCGCCAGTTGGTCGATATCCATCGGCCGCAGGCGAAGCGGATCACGCTGGTGATGGACAACCTCAACACGCACAGCCTCGGCTCGCTGTACGAAGCCTTTCCGCCCGAGGAGGCGCGCCGGCTGATTCGGCGTTTGGAGGTCGTCCACACCCCCAAGCACGGCAGTTGGCTCAACATGGCTGAAATCGAATTGAATGTTCTGACACGGCAATGTCTCGCCCGGAGGATCCCTGACAAACAAACGCTCGCCAATGAAACCGCTGCTTGGCAGAACGAACGAAACTGCAGTCAGGCAGCAATCGATTGGCAGTTCACCACCAAAAATGCTCGAACAAAACTGAAGCATCTGTACCCCAAAAATCGAAGTTGACCCTACACTAGTGACGAGTCGCCCCAGAACCCGGTCGATTAGATGGCTGCGAATCGCGTTCACTTCGGCCCGAAATTTGGGCTCCGCCAATCGCCGATAGGCTGTGCGTTCCGAAACGCCGGCCGCCTTCGCTGCTGCGCGTACGTTCCTCCCCCGGGCCAAGGCGATGGCCAGCGGTTCGAAATCGCCTGAAAGTGCGTCAGTTTCCGCCATTATCTGCCGTTGCCTTGCGATGGCGCCTTTTGAATGGCGCAGGATTCTGTAGGGTGATCGCTGCCATCGGCCGCGCCCTCGTCGTTGGCCACCTGGTGTACCTCGACGCACGTGAAGCCCGCAGCCCGCTTGGCGGCCTTCAGGAATTGAGCCAGCCGCTTCGATGGCGGTACGTCCCAGCCTGGAAGCGACCGCAGTGTGATTGCGTATTGTTCGCCGGTTGCCTTCATTGGCTCGCCTTCCTGGAATTGAAAAGGCCAACAACGCTGATGCCGGCGCTTTGCCGGTCATCGGCGTATTGGGTCTTAAAGTATGGGGATCCTTTTCTATTGGGATCCGGAGTATTGGGATCTGTACGCCACTTTGTCCGGGTCACCTGCGCCACTTTGTCCGGGTAGGGACGCCAATTTGTCCTAGTGTAGGGTCAACTTCGATTTTTGGGGTACAGATGCTTCAGTTTTGTTCGAGCATTTTTGGTGGTGAACTGCCAATCGATTGCTGCCTGACTGCAGTTTCGTTCGTTCTGCCAAGCAGCGGTTTCATTGGCGAGCGTTTGTTTGTCAGGGATCCTCCGGGCGAGACATTGCCGTGTCAGAACATTCAATTCGATTTCAGCCATGTTGAGCCAACTGCCGTGCTTGGGGGTGTGGACGACCTCCAAATGCCGAATCAGCCGGCGCGCCTCCTCGGGCGGAAAGGCTTCGTACAGCGAGCCGAGGCTGTGCGTGTTGAGGTTGTCCATCACCAGCGTGATCCGCTTCGCCTGCGGCCGATGGATATCGACCAACTGGCGAACGGCCTCGGCCCAATCGGACCTGGTGCGCTGGTCGGTGACCACAAGGTGCCGCCAGCCGATCAGCGGCTCCGTGAACGCGAACACGTTAGCCGTTCCATTGCGTTCGTACTCATAGTCGAAACACTGACGTCGCCCTCGCGTGGCGCGAAGCGGAGTCTGCGTTTCGATGGTCAGTTGTTTGCTCAGCTCATCCATGCAAATCAGCGGGTAGCGCGGATCGTACGGGCGTTGATAAGCTTCCAGCACGTTTTCCATGTGGTAGACAAACTCCGCGTTGTGCTTCGGAGGGATGCACCACATGCTTTTCTGCCAGGGCTTCAACTCATTTTTTTTAGGCAACGCCGCACCGTCTCGTGTGACACCGCTTCGACGATGTCCAATTCGACGACGCGTTGGGCTAACAGCCGCAACGTCCAACGCGCGTGGCCTGACGGCGCGGCGCCGCAGCACAGCGCGATGACCTTGGCTTCCTTTTCGCCATCGAGGATCTTGGCACGCGAGGGCTGCACTTGTTTCTTACGGTTCAAGGCCGCCTCCAAGCCGTCCAGCACCAGACGCTTGCGGATGTTTTCGACCGTTTGCACCCTCACTTGGCAGGCATTGGCAATGGCTTCATCCTTCCAGGCCGGCCCAAGATTTCCGGCATCCGCCAACAGCAACACCTGGGCGTGCGTGCGTTTCTTCGCCGCGATTCTCTCTTTCTTCACCAACTGCGAGAGTTCTTTGCGCTCATCCTTGTCGAGCTTGACAAGATACCGCTTGTTCATGACTCCCCTCCTTGGGTCCGAATGACTTCCGCAATTGGAGAGAAATCTTGCGACTCCGTGAACCCCAAAAATTAAAGTTGACCCTACACTAGTAAGGGACGCCACTTTGTCCGGGTCACTTTGAAACGCAATCGTTACGCGTAGCGCGTCACAGGAAGGATGCCAAAGTCGAATTCCGGATCCGGTCCTTGGCATTGGCTTCGCTCGATAAACTTCATCCACTCGAGGTGGTCGAGAGCGCGCCTCACAGACTTGGTCGACAAGCCGGTGTCCCTTGCGATTTCCGCCTGTGTGACGATTCTCCGATCGTCGACGCAGCCGTTTTCGTTCTCTTCGAGTGTTTCGATTAGACACGCACGACTCAGCAGCCACGCATAGGTCGCGGTCTCTGACCAGTGCGGAAGCCACCACCAGCGTGGCAGGACAATGAACCGCCCACGTTTCGCCCAGACGTTTTGATGAATGCTGTAGGTGCTTGGCCCGCGACTCGGGGTAATCTTGATGATCTGCTTTCTGGCGAGAATGGAAGTGTGTCGCTGCACCGTCCTTTCCGGGAGATCGCACATTTTGGAGATGCGGATCAGAGACGCCCTGGTTGAGAGAGTTCGCCTGTCGGCCAGTTCCAAGAGCGCCGAGCGTTCGGGTCACCTTGCCGAGTTCCGGCATTGCTTCTTTCAGCAACCGCAAGTAGCCGAACTGGTCGCGCAGCTCGATTGCAGTCTCCATCGCGACTGTCTTGGGAGCAGCCTGATTTGTGAAGGCGGTCACGCATGCGGCCCCAGGTTCCTGATGATCATCCCGAGGGTGTCACGCCGGGCCCTTGACCGTCGAGAGCGTTTTGTGGGGCTAGTCCTATAAGCGGTCGCCGTGCTCATGCGTCGGCCCCGCTCTCCGCCTGCCGTTGAAGGAATTCCACGAAATCGGCCGCGATTACAAACGACCGATTTCCGTATGACCTGACGCGCAGCCCGGCAGCGCGAGCTGATCGCACGAAATGACGACCGACGCCAAGCCGCCGCATGAATTCGCGGAGTGGATAGATCGCGTCGACCTGGATGCCGATCGCCGAGATGGTTTCGGTTGGGGTCCCGGAGCGCGTCATTGTGGGACGGCCTCCGACTCGGCAGGAAGCCAACCGCGCGTGCAAGCGCGTCGACCACGACGGGTGTCCTGCCTCAGATGGAAATGGACTTCGGCTCCGGTTGGGTTAGCATAACCTGAACCGGAGGTCTTGTTCATGTCTCGTCCTCGCAGGAACTTCACCGCGGAGCAAAAGGCGGAGATCGTCCGCAGGCATGTCGCAGGCAAAGAGCCTGTCTCCAAGCTGGCTGAGGAATTCGAGCTGCTCCCAACCCAGATCCACACCTGGGTCAACCAGGTGCTGGCGCAAGCCGCTCGGGCATTTGAGCGGTCGGCGGGCAACGGCCGCGTCGAGAGCGCCAAGGAGGCCCGCATCGAGCACCTGGAAGCCAAACTGGCACAGAAGAACGAAGTCATCGCCGAGCTGTTGGAGGCCAACGTCCGCGAAAAAAAACGCAATGGGGTGCTCTGAACGGGCGTTGGGTTCCCCACGACACGCGCGACCAGATCGTCGATTACATCGGCCACTGGACCGCGCGCGCCCAACTGCCAGCCAAGAGGCTCTTGAGCTGGCTCGGCCTGGGCAAGAGCAAGTTCCACGCCTGGAAGGAGCGCTACGGCCATGCCAACGAGCACAACGGGAAGATCCCCCGCGACTTCTGGCTGGAAGACTGGGAGAAGCAGTCCATCCTCGACTTCCACGACCGTCATCCGCTAGAGGGCTATCGGAGACTCACCTTCATGATGCTCGATGACGACGTGGTGGCCGTCAGCCCAGCCAGCGCCTACCGCGTGCTCAAATCGGCCGGACGGCTGGACCGCAGGTGGCAAAAGCCCTCGAAGAAGGGGACCGGCTTCGTTCAACCGCTTCGGCCGCACGAGCACTGGCATATCGATATCTCCTATCTCAACCTGGAGGGAACGTTCTACTTCCTGATCAGCCTGCTCGATGGATCGAGCCGCTACCTGGTGCATTGGGAGCTGCGCGAAACCATGAAGGAATTCGATGTGCAGGTGATCGTGCAAAAGGCGCTGAAGAAATATCCGGGTGCCCGACCGCGCATCATCTCCGACAATGGACCGCAGTTCGTCGCGCGGGACTTCAAGGAGTTCATCCGCCTGGTGGGGCTGACGCACGTGCACACCAGCCCCTATTACCCTCAGTCGAACGGCAAGAAAGAACGCTGGTACGGGTCACTGAAGCGCGAGTGTCTTCGGCCGGCTTGTCCCGCGACGGTCGAGGAAGCTCGTCGTCGTGTGTCTTCCTACGTGGACCACTACAACCACGCTCGCTTGCACTCGGCGTTGGGTTACATCACGCCGGCGGACAAACTCAATGGCCTGGAGGAGGTGATCTTCGCCGAACGCGATCGCAAGCTGGAACAAGCCCGCGAACGCCGGCGACGCGCACGTCAGGCGGCACGAGGAATTGCCTGATGGTTCCCACGGCGGCACAATCAAACGCGGCCTGGACGGAGGATAGGGCAACGCAGAGGTGCGACCCGAGCGCCGTTCCAGGGGCTGAGACCGAAGGCCGGGCGGCTTCACTGCCGCCCGCCTTCACTCCCCTTCGGGATCAGCATCCAAGCGAAAAACCTTCGCGGCACGAGGCCGCGACATCTTCCACAGGATGTGCTTCTCAACTCGCTAACGTCAACCGGCCCAAAGTCCAATTCCCGCTGAACCAGGACACGGGCACCATCAGCGATGGAATCGCCCGCTTGCCAGAAAAGCGGCCAGGCTCGGGAAGCGTGCCGTCTTCAAAAAGACGCCGGACGCGCCATATTGGGACGCCCAGCATTTCCGCGATGTCGCGCGTCGAATGAAATTTGCTCACGGCAATCCTCTGTGAGTGTCGTTGTGACACTTACAGAATTACAAGTGCCGTTGCGCGAGCGAAGATGGAGAAAACCGGCTCAGAGTATTTTCCTGCGGCGCCGCCGGTTTAGCCTTTGATTACCGAAGGACACGACCGCAAAAACTTTCAGCGATTGTGGGTTTTCGGAGTTTTCGCCGGTTTTCGCTGTGCGTTTTTTCCTGCGCCACTGGCCGCCTTTTTGCGCTCTGGCGATTACGATAGCCGAGCGCCTTCTTGAATCCGGACAGCTCGCGCTTCCCTTCATTCGCGTGTCGACGATTGTAAGTCGGAAGAAATTCATCTGGCGTCAAGCCTGGGTCTGTTAGCAGGGCCCTCTTAAAGGCTTCGACAACCGGTTGCCACACTGGCGGCCTGCCGATGCACTTGCCTTTGGTCGCTCCCCCGTGGGCCAAAGCCGATTCCGCCAGCGCTTCAGATAAGCGGCCGGCGCACCACTGCAATTCCTCAACCTCGGTGTCCGGGATAGGCTTCCCGATCGCCTGGTCGGAAACTAGTCTTTTAACCGCGTCTCGCAATCGTTCCCGCGCTGCCTCGCCATGTGGGAAACCACGGCGTATAGTCGTGCGCCTTCGCTATTTGCTCCTCAAGCGAGAGAAGGATCACGTAAATCAGCTTCTGTTCGCTTAGGTTTAGATCGCCCGGGTGATCAGAAGCCGACAGGCGATTGTCCTGAACGCACCGAACGGCGAGAGTTGCGTTCGATTGTAGCACCTGGAAGATGTGCAGCGCGTTATCGCGATTCCAGCGGTGGGCGTCCTCGGGGGGGTTGGGCTGCGATGGATCGTGCCATCTGAATTGCGCGGGCTCGTACCTGAAATCTTCTTCCATAGGGCTTCCTTGTGCTCTGGCCGGTCCCAACGGGCGCGCCAAGGAAGCAACACGCCACACGTTGGGACCGCTTCAGCCGACCACGTAGCTACTCGCGGGACGGCAACCCGATGGTCGAATTATAGCAAGCGCGGCAAATCACTTCGCGGATTTTGGCGGTAGAGGCGATGGCAGCGTGACGAGCTTCCGCGACACGAGGAGCTTTAGATACTCCTGGTACTGCATCGGGCAATCAACGAACCGCTGAAATTCGTCCCACGCCTGCAGGCCGATCTGCCTCTTAACTTTTCCGAGGAGTTCTTTTTCGTACTTGTGCACGCCATTGCTGATGTAAGTGTGCAGCGACGTCTTCTTGCCGTTGACGTGGAACCAGTACATCTCGTGATGCGTGTTCGAGCAGACAAATCCCTTTGCCAGAAGCGCATTCTTGAGTTGATTTGTCGAACACGACTTCACTAGTCCCTCACCGAACATCGCGAATCGTGGATCTCAATAGCGCCTTCAACTGCTGAGCGTCCAGTGTTAGCGCGGAATCATCTTCCGCTGCGATGTCGTCCCAGGACGCCGCCAATGCCATCGACAACGCATTTCTGGATTCACGCTCCGATGGGCCATATCCTGAAAGTTTCAGTTGCGGAATCTCGTGCGTCCAAATGCCATCCTCTACGGTGACGACGCACAGCGTTGCGTGCTGCAACCGAAACTTCCTGTTGCCGTAGGTCAGCGAACCAAGCCACTCGGCGAACACGGGTCGCGATGCGGACTCGGATTCCAGTCTGGCCGCTGTCGCAATGACTCGGTCAATCAGGCCAATAAACAGGGTTTTCGTCTGGGCCTTCGATCCGGTGGTTCGCCTTTTACGCAGACTCAAGCGGCGATGGACGCCGTAGTCGATAACGCAGCTGGTACTAGCCGGCATCTTTACTCCGTTTCTTCAAATCGAGCGCGCGAGGCCAACCGATATTTTTTCTATTATGAACCAGATGAAAGGTAAGCTTTCCATACCGCGAAACTTTGAGCGGTGAAACCTGAATGATGATGTCCGCGGTACCAGAGGGCGAAATTGTCAAATCGAATTCGTGCGGTGGTTCCAGAAGCCTCTTCCCATCAGGACCGAACGCATCCAAGGTGAAGTGGTGCTTTCCAGGCTTTCCCTGTAATTGCACAAAGAGCGCAAAAGGTTTGATGTAGCCAGGGGCTTGACCCCAAATCACATCAAACAGCCCATAAAGAGACGTTTTACCACCGGAAGGATCGCGGGAGACCGCGTCGCAAGCGATGAAACAACGCATCACCGGCGCTGCGGCGGTCGGCAGTTTCTGCGCCTTTTTCTTCGCCATCAAACGTAACCTTACCCCACTAATCGCTTTTGGTGCAGCAGCCTACTTGAATTCTAACAGCGCCGCCAAGTCAAAGTCGTCCGCGTGTTAGCGAATTCGTTAGCAAAACCTGCATCCGAACCCCCAACGGACGCTGGCCGCACCAATCCGGCGCCCCGCTTTTCTCGATGAAAACCACCATTCGCACCACAGACGGACGGCAAACCACCCCATTAGCTTGACGCAACGTCATTCCGCTGAATGGCTAGTGGTTTGGGGCCTCGAGCGGGTCTCTATTCCGCTTGGACGGGGTTCGACAGCGTCCCGAAGTTGCCGATTTCGATTTCCACCCGATCCCCCGGTTTGAGGAAAACAGGGGGTTTGCGGGCGACCCCGACGCCCGGCGGCGTCCCCGTAAAGAGCAGGTCGCCCGGCTCGAGGGTGATCAATTTCGAGATGTGTTCGATCAGTTGCTCGACCCCGAAAATCAGTTCCGCGGTCGTCGAATCCTGCATGGTCTGGCCGTTGAGCCGCAGGCGGACTGGCAACTTGCGGGAATCGGGGACTTCGTCGGCCGTCACAAAGTAGGGGCCGGTCGGGGCGAACGTGTCCGGGCTTTTGCCCAGAAACCATTGCTTTCCCGGCTTCTCCGTTTGCCAGTCGCGGGCCGATACGTCATTTCCGTTCATGTAGCCGGCGATATACGTCCCCGCTTGGTCGGCCGGAATGTTCTTGCCACGGCGGCCCAGCACGACAACCAACTCGGCCTCGTAATCGACCTTTTGCGAGACTCGGGGAAGGACGATCGGCATCCCGGGACCAATGACGGCCGTGGCAAACTTGCTGAACACGATCGGTTCGGTGGGGATCGTGGCTCCCGTCTCTTTGGCGTGGTCGCGGTAGTTGAGGCCGATGCACAGAATCTTTGGGGGCCGCGGAATTGGTGCCAGAAGAGTCCCGCTGACAAACCGCCCGGCCGAAAGGCCTTGCGTCATTGCTCGTTTGGCCCGATCGAGCCCTCCGGAATCGGCGAGGATGTCTGTCCAGGTCGCCGGCAGCCCCGGGTCGGCCGCGTGCAGGTCCACAAACCGATCGTTCCCCGACTCCGAATGAACGCCCACGACGATCGGGCCGGCCGATGATTGCAAAGTGCCGAAACGCAAGGGAGGGTCTCCAGAAAGCATGAACGAGGAGGACGGAAGGATGAAGAAAGACGACCCCGTACTACAAGGGGTGTCCTCTGCGATTCTTACTCATCCTTCATCCTTCTGCCTTCATCCTTGAAGTACGAGTTTAACGCCTGGTTGCGGCTGGGCAACCTGCAAAAAGACTGCCTGTTCCGGCTTCCGTTCAGGCGCTGCGGGTCGAAGGGGGACATTGCAGAAACGCCGCCGCGCGGGCAAGAATTTCTGCAAATTTACTGTTGTGTTTGGTCTCTCGCTACGTGAGCATGGAGTGCATGCTCGCCATCCAGACAGACACCTTGCCGCAAACGGGTCTCAGCTATTTTGCCTTCCGCGTCGCGTTCCAGGAAACGCACGAGCGGATCTGCCTGGCCCAGCAGATTGGCAATTACACCGCCGAGTGCTTCGGCTTTTTGACGGAGGTCCCGTTCCTGCGGGCGGTCCCTCCGCACGTCCAGCTCGACCTGTTGGCCGAGACGTGGCGGAAGCACGCTTCCTCTGAGAAGTTCGTTGCCGACCTTCTCGACGAGAGCGTGATTTACGCCGTCTGCGAAACGTCGGCCCGCATCGTCGAACAGGATCCGAACGTCATCGGGCGGTACCTCGCCGGCGGACCTCAATCCGTCGCCCTCAAGGTCGACCAGTCACTGGCGGCCGAGCTGCGGGCCCTGCACCTCAATTTGGCCAGCGACGGTGACTTCCTGATGATCAGCCAGTTCGAGGACATGCCCCCCGACGAGGCAGCCGAGTCGAAGCGCCAGTTCGGCCTCGACGACAACCGCTTCGAGGTGATGTTCGAGGCGCTCGGTCGCTGGTCGATGTCGGCCCGCTTCCTCACCGACCTGTGCGGCCTGATGACCAAGGAAGAGATCGTCCGCACGGCCTTGGAGCTGGGCGTCACCTGACGGAGCCGCCGAATGGCCGCCCGGAAAAAGGTTGCCAAAAAGGTCGCCAAGAATAAGAGACCCTCCGCAGCCCCCACCGCGCAAAACGGCCAAAAAACCGGCCGTAAAGCCCAGTACGAAGAAGGTCCCCCGCTCTGCCCCGAAGAAAGCGCGGACAGTTCGCAAGGGGCCGGCGTCTTTGGGGCGGGTCAAAGTCTCGGCCGATGCGCGGCTCGACCTGTTGTTTCAGAAGGACTATCAGGCGCGGGAAATCTTCGATTTCCTCAAGGTGCAGACGCTTCGTGAATTGGAGCAGCACGCCCCCGACGAGATCATCGAGCGGCTGACTGGCCCGATGGTGCAGACCGTGCAGCGGATCCGCAAAACGCTGGCCCTCGTCCACCGGCATCTCGCCAAGGACGAGAAATTCGCCAAGGCGTTCCTGGCCGAAGTGGCCAGCCGCTGACGGCTTTCAAAGCGTCTTGGTCGCCGGCAGAATCGGGCTGTCGTGCTCGGCAGACCGCTCATTGCGAGCCGGTCGCTTCATGAACCAGTTCGTCGTGCCCAAGACCTGTTCCTGGGCGGCGATTTGAAAGCCGAATTTCTGGTAGAAGCGGACGTTGATCGCCTTGTCGGTCTCGAGATACGAGGTCGCGTTGCGGCCGTCCATTTGGGCACAGTGTTCGGTCATCAACTGCGTGCCGATGCCGCGGCCCTGCAGGTGCGAATCGACCGTGACCAATCCGACGTGCCAGTGGTTTTCCCGCGGATCGTGGCGAGCCCAGGCATCTTGCCAGCTTTTAACGCGAAGCGCTCCGACCAGCGAGTTATACGTCACCAACGTCGGAACGAATCGCAGGACTTCCAGAAAGTTAGCCTGGCAACAGCCGGGGGGGAGCGTGCCGACGAGCCCGAGCAGCGTCTCGCCACGAAAGGCTCCGAGGAAGCCCCCTCGCCGCAAGATCATGGAAACGACGAGCGGGTAGTACCGCTCCAGCCGCCGCTGTCGCCTTTTTTTGTCGGCGCCAAACGTTTGAATCAGGATCGGGTTGTCGCACATGCCGCGCGACAAGAGCATCACGGCCGGCTCGAAATCGGCCAGCGACAGCTCGCGAAACCCGGTGCGCGTACCGACGTTCATCGGTCGATAGGACCTCCCGACATCGGATCTTCGTCGCGCAACTGTCGCTGGCTTGAAGGAAACTGAGCGGGACGCGACGAGGAAAACGGGGCGGCTTTTTCTCAGCTTCGTTTTCGTCGGTCAATCGCAATCTCTTGTGGCATCACGCAGGCCCTCATTTAGCACGGACTTCGGGCATAATGGGAAGAACAGTCACCAGGGCCATGGCGGCGGTTGGAATGCATCTTTCGAGCGTAATCCTGAAACGGTGCTGGTTTTTGGCGGGGCCCACGGCCGTCGGCAAGTCGGAGGTGGCGGTCGAGCTGGCGCGGCGAATCGGTGCGGAGATCGTGTCGCTCGATTCGATGTCGCTGTACCGCGGCATGGATATCGGCACGGCGAAACCGTCTCCACGGCTGCGAGAACTCGTTCCCCATCACTTGATTGACGTGATCGAACCGCACGAAGAGTTCAGCGTCGCGCAGTATGTGAACGCCGCCGGTCGAGCGGCGAAAGAAATCGTGGCACGGCGGCGAACTCCGCTCTTTGCTGGCGGAACCGGCCTCTATCTCCGCAGCCTGTTGCGAGGTGTCTTCGAGGGACCGCCGGCCGACCCGGATCTGCGCTCTGAGTTGGAGGCCCAGGCCGCGCTCGCGACTCCCGAGGATCTGCACCAACGTCTCCAGGCCGTCGATCCGTTGGCCGCGGACAGGATTCATCCGAACGATGTCCGCAGAATTGTTCGCGCTCTGGAAGTCTATCACCGCACGGGCCAACCATTTTCCGCATTACAGCGACAGGTTCCTCTTCCTCTTGAGATGCGACCTGAAAACGTCTTTTGGCTCTCCCCTCCGCGACTTTGGTTGTACGAGCGGATTAACCGGCGGGTAGAACAGATGTTTGAAGAGGGTTTACTGAACGAGGTCGCCCGTCACCTGGCGGGACCAAACCCTTTGAGCCGCACCGCACGACAGGCGCTCGGCTATCAGGAAGCGATCGATCATCTGGAAGGACGCCTTTCGCTCGCCGAAACGATCGAACGAATCCAGACACGCACACGGCAGTTTGCGAAACGGCAGCACACGTGGTTCCGCCATTTGGAAGAGTGTCGTGCCGTTGAGATCACGGGGGACGAGACGCCGGCTGAACTGGCCGACCGGCTCAGCCGACTGACTCCCGTCGCACGGACCGAGTGATCCGACGGACCGCCGTCATCCGGCCGCCAACTCGGAGAACGGAGCCTCGGTCTGACTTGCCGCGACGAGCACTTTCGCCAGGACAAGCAGCGCGTCGTTTGTCGGAAACCGGTCGAGAAACCAATGTCTTCCCGAATCGCCTCCCGCATACAGGGCGGACGTCTCGCTCATCATTTTGGCGATGTGGAAAAACGAATTCGGAGACGCCTCGCACCTTCCGCCCAGCGCCTCGACGAGCGGCCGAATTTCGTTGAAGGCGCCCGACTCCAACAGAATTGCCGCTCCGGCAGATCGAGCAAGCAACGGCGGAACCAGGAACCGGGCGATTGCTCCCGGCGAAACATAGCGCCCCCGCTCGTCGACAAAGCCGCACCGCTGGCCGTCATCATCAATCAGCACGCCGAGATCGGCGTTCGCATCGCGGACGGTCGTCGATAAGCGCAGGACGTCGGCATCCCGCCGGTGGGCCGGATTGCGGACTCGAACCGGCAGATCGACTGCGAGCAATTTGCAAGGAAGAGCCGCAAACACTCGCTCGACGGTTTGGCGAACCAGGGACGCAGGCGAGGCACATGCGATCGTGAGAGGCTTCAACTCGCGGAAATGCTCGCCGAGCGACGCCTCATAAGGTGTTGCCACCTGAAAGGTGCGCTCGGTTCCGGCATCGCGTGACGGGCGGCTGAGCGGACGGTCTGCCAGTTCACGGATGCGATCGACGCCCGCCGCCAGAGAGAGCGGTCGAGTCATCGGACCGACAAAATCCATTCCCGTGCAGGAGGGCTCGCAACCCGAACCGGTCACGAAAAGTCCGCCGGAGGCGTGCAGATGATCGGTGGCAAACCACAGGCACGGCTTCGTCGACAGGCCGATGTCGATCACGTGACAGCCCATGCGGCGAAGGCCGGCGACCGCGCTTGTGTAGACGCTCGGCGACGAGGGACGTTCGTCGTAGCCGGCAACCACCGTCGGCCGTACCTGCCGCGCGCCTCGGTCGATGCCGTCGTTCCGCCCACTGATGGGCGATTCGTCCCACAGATAAATGGCGAACGCGGCCGCGATCGTCTCGGCCCGTGCTCGCGTGATTTCGTTGAGGAAGACCCCGCGGACCCCTTCGGCAACAAACAGATCGTGCCGGGGAGTCCGTTGTGATTTGGCCGGGGCCGGCAGAGCGGATGTCTTCGGCGCGATCTGTCTGGCGTCCTCGCGGAGGGGGCAGTCACGGCACGGCGGGAAGGCAGCCGCCAGCCGGGCGAGGTGGATCGAGCGCGAGATGGGATGTCTCTCGCCGGGACAGATGTATTCCTTGGCCGACGTTTCGATTGCCATCCCTGGCTTCCGCTGTTGTAATCGGGCCGGAACTGTACGGAATCGGCGGAACAGAGGTCAATCCCGCCACGATCCGGCACGAAAGGTCCATTCGCCCGTGCACGCCGTCGCCTTTTTAAAAGCCAAAAGCTTTCCCGCGGTGGGACCGATCGCCGTTCTAGTCGGTGAGGAGCGGCATTTGAAGCGGGCCGTCTTCGAGAGGCTCGTGCAAGAGGTTTTGGACGGGGACGAGGAATCGCTTGGTTTGACCCGGTTCCCCGGCGAAGAGGCGGAGCTCAAGACGGTGTGCGATGAGCTGTTGACCGTCTCGATGTGGGGCAATCGGCGGCTGGTAATTGTCGACGGAGCCGATCGCTTTGTCTCGCAGTATCGCGACGGTTTGGAAAAGTATCTCACGCACCCCGCGAAGAAATCGGTCCTGATCCTCGATGTCAAAAGCTGGCCCAAGACGACGCGGTTGGCGAAGGCCGTCGTGAAGATCGGTTTGGAAATTGAATGCTCTCCACTTTCCGGCGCGGAATTGCTGAGGTGGCTCACCGATGCCGCGCGCTCGGAACACGGCAAGACCTTGGCACGTGACGCCGCCTCTCTCTTGCGCGAGCTAGCCGGCGAGGATTTGGGACTCCTGGAGCAGGAACTGGCGAAACTGGCGGCCTATGTCGGGAGTCGGTCCACGATCGAAGCGGACGACGTGCGGACCCTCGTCGGCGGTTGGAGAACCGAAACGACGTGGGCCATCGCAGGCGCGGTGCGCCGCGGCCGCTCGGGCGATGCGCTCGACCTGTTGGATAAACTGCTCAACGCCGGCGAGTCGCCGCACAAGATTACGGCCGGTCTCACGTTCGTTTTCCGCAGGTTGGCACAGGCCGTCGAGCGCTGCGCGAAGGGTCGCCGCTCGACACGGCCGTGCGCGAGGCGGGCGTTTTTCCGCGCGAAGCGGGCGAGTCGAGTGCGTATTTGAAACGACTCGGTCGCAGTGAAGCGCTCCGCCTTTACTCGCGGCTACTCGAGGCCGACATCAATCTGAAAGGCGGCCTCACGATCGACGAGCGCGCGATTCTCGAGACGCTCGTGGTGACTCTGGGAGGCACATCTGTCTTGCCGCCCCGTAAGTGAGCAGCTATAGTCCAAGTTGATTCCACACCGACGCTTGGGCTCCCTACACGAAGATACGGAGTCCGACGACAAGCGCTGACAATGTTAATCGCCGGTCACCGCATACGACGGCGAAGGCCGGAGGTGGATGATGCCGGTTCAGGCGAAGAGTCAAAATCAAATCGCCAGCATTTACGAAGAAGGGCTGCGCGAGGCTCAACGTCACAAGTGGATCGAGAGCCAGAAGCACGGACGCGACCTCGGCGACCAGGCGATCCGCGACTGGTTTCGCAAACACTGGCGGAGCTATTGCCGCCATCGACGCTTGGAGCACCTGCGCGGCCGGCGCCGCTGGGCCGAGTTCGACGATGAACCCTCGAGCCAGGTCGATGCCATGATCACAGCCGACGATATTCTGGTCGACCGCGTTCTCGACCGCGTCTACGCGGGCTACGAGAACTTGGACATCATCAACTGGGCGATCGACTGGGGATTGCCCACGAATCGAGTGGTCGAAATCCTTGCCCGACTCGACGTCAATCGCGCCCGATTCGAACCGCTCGTCCGATAAGTCGTCCGCTCGACCGAACTCCGACCCGCAGGCGCAGGGAGGCGGCGCGACGCAGGCAGCCGGTGCGTCCGGCGGCATGACCTCCGGTCTGCGGACCGTCAGCGTCCTCACGTTCTTGAGCCGCGTGCTGGGGCTCGTGCGTGACGTCGGCATGGCGGCCGTTTTCGGCAACGGGCCGTTGATGGACGCTTTCTCCGTGGCGTTCCGCGTCCCCAATCTGGCCCGGGGTATGTTCGGCGAAGGCGCACTGACGGCCGCCTTCCTCCCCGCCTTTTTGCACGAGCGGAAACACCAGGGGGACGAAGCGGGCTGGCGACTGGCGAGCGGAGTCGTCGTCATCATGACGATCGGACTCACCGCTTTTGTACTACTCGCCGAGGTGTTCCTATGGGCCGTCTGGTTGCAATGTGAGCCCGGCAGCGACCTGCGGCTCTTGATCGGCCTGACGGCCGTGCTTTTGCCGTACCTGATTCTCGTCTGTGTCGTGGCCCAGTTGAGTGCCGTCATGTACGGCCTCAACCATTTTCTGTGGCCGTCGCTCGAGCCGGTTCTGGCCAACGTGGTGTGGATCGCCTGCTTGTGGTGGATCGTCCCGTGGCTTTCATCGCCGACCGTCCGGATTTACGCCGTTGCCGTGGCAATCGTCGGCTCGGGAATATTTCAGCTGATTGCCCCGCTGCGCACGATGCGGCGACTCGGCTTCCACTACGCGTCCGATTGGCGGAAAGCCCACGCGCGACTGTGGGAGATCGGCAAGGCCGTCTTTGCCGTGACGATTGGCCTCTCCGTGACGCAACTCAACTCGCTCTTGGACGGGTTGATCGCCTGGGGATTCACGCGTCCGGAGGCCGGCTCGGGCTTGATCGCGTGGCTCCCCGGCGCATGGGCCTTTCCTCTGGAGCCCGGGACCGCGTCCGCACTCTATTTCGGCCAGCGCATCTATCAGTTCCCGTTGGGCGTTTTCGGCGTGGCATTGGGAACCGTCTTATTCCCCGTGCTGTCGCGGCATGCCGCTGAAAACCGGATGGACAAGTTGCGAGACGACCTGCTGCGCGGTCTGAAGCTGGTTCTCTTTATCAGCGTGCCGGCAAGTGCCGGGCTCGTGTTGCTGGCTACGCCCGTCACGATGCTGCTGTTTGAACACGGCAGCTTCGACGCGAGTGCCGTCCGGCAAACGGCGGGGATGGTTGGCATGTTCGGATGCGCGGTGTGGGCCTATTGCGGCATTCTGATCGTTCACCGTGGCTTTTACGCGGTCGGCGATCGTCGCAGCCCGCTCGCGATGAGTTTTGTTGGAATGGTGATCAACTTGAGCCTCGACCTGATCCTGATGTGGCCCCTGGGCGGACCGGGACTGGCGCTGGCGACGGCCATTTCCTCGACCGTTCAATTCGGGCTTGTCACGTGGCTCTTCCAGCAGCGGGTCGGCCGGCTCGACTGGCACGACTTGCGGCGGTCGGCGCTACAGACTTGTCTCGCCGCCGCCGCCATGTCGATCGTTTGCGCACTCGTTGCCGCCTGCTTCCCCGTGGGTCCCGCATGGCACCAACGACTCGCGAGTGTCCTCGTCCCGATGGTTGCGGCGCTCGGAGTCTATTTTGGTTTGGCGCGGGCCTTCAAGATGAGCGAGTTGGCTCTCTTGTTTCGGGGCGACGCATCGGTCGCGCCTCCGCCTGGATAAACCCAAAGCGGATCACTCGTCGATCTGATTGACGAATTGGCCGCCTGATCGGGTGCCGAGGGCCCGCCACTTCGCCGGATCGATTCCGTTGCGGATCGTGTGGTCGGTCTGTCCAGGAAGAGCACCTGCACCGAACTCGGATGATCGCTCCGCGACGTCACGGCATAGCGGATCGGTTCCGTGCAGGTTGCCGCCTGATCTTCGCGGCACGAGCAGTCATCGCCATCGGAGGCCGACAAAGGCGAGTCTCCGTAGCCAAGGCACGTCGAACCGTGTTGGGGCGGGTGAAATTCCCCACGCAACGCGCGCGAGGGATGTTGGCTGGTGAAGATTGGCTGGCAGTGCTTCTGGGGGCAACCACCAAGGCTCGTTTAAGTTGACATTGAGACTCAGTCGCAATAGAGTGCCCTTTCAGGCGGCGAACAGCAACGCTGGTGCCCCGGACTTGGGACGTTGCCGGAAGTCATTTTCAAAGCGGAAGATAGCTCACGCGGACCGCGGAACGATCGCGATGAATGGCCCACAATCGACCGACGCGAACGAACTTCCCATCTCAAACGACGGCTCTATTGGCGGGTCGAACGACCCTGCGTTGCGGGTCATTAGCTCCTCCGAGATTTTCCAAGGCGCTCGCGAAGTCTTGATCCAGCACGACGAAAAGGTCTATCGCCTGCAGGTCACCCGGAACGGGAAACTGATTCTCGTCAAATAACGGGCGCACCTGCCGTGGTTGGTCCCCTGCCCTGTTTCTGCATCGCTCCGGGTGATTGTTTTCCGCACGTCATTGCTGCTTGATCGATTCCGGGCGGTCTCGCAGTCGTCGGCGGAGTTGCAATGGCTCCCCCAACGGTGCGTAGAATCCTCCGGTTCCTCTCTCCGGGCCGAACTCCCTTTTTGACGGACGGTTCCGATCAATACGCACTATTTGGGAAACGCCAGTTGGTGGACGGTCTGCGTCTTCGTCACCGATTTGACGATCCGGCTGCTGCTTTCGGTTCGAGTCGTCATGCGGCGGCTGCCGATCGGCGTTTCGCTGGCGTGGTTGTTTATCGTCCTCACCTTTCCGTTTGCCGGGGCAATCGCGTACTTGTTCATCGGCGAACTCCGCTTGGGCCAGCGGCGCGCGGCCCGCTCGGCCCAATTGCGGACACCGTTTCACCGGTGGCTGGCGGAACTCAAGCCGGGTGAGGTCGATTGGTCCACGCATCCTCCGTCGTCGGAGGTGCTCGCCCGCATGTGCGAGAAGATGATCGGTATGCCGGTCACGTCAGGGAACCGACTCGAATTGCTGCCCAGTTCGGAAAGCGGCCTGGTGCGGCTGATCAAGGACATCGATGCGGCTCGGAAATCGCTGCATCTCGAGTTCTACATCTGGGCGGAAGGAGGCCTTGCGGACGAAGTTGCCCAGGCCGTCCTGCGGGCTGCGGCGCGCGGCGTGATCTGCCGCGTGCTGCTCGACGATGTTGGCAGTCGGGAATTCCTGCGCGGCGATTGGGCGCGCCGCTTTCGCGAGGGGGGTGTCGCGATGCAGGCCGCTCTTCCCGCCAGGATCTGGCGGCTCCCTTTTGTGCGGTTCGATTTGCGGCTGCATCGAAAGATTGCTGTTATCGACGGCCGGATCGCGTACACGGGAAGCATGAATCTCGTCGACTCCCGGTTCTTCAAGCAGACCGCTGGAGTGGGAAAATGGGTCGATGCCGTGGCGCGCATCGAAGGCCCGGCCGTGGAGCCGTTGGGGGTCACGTTTCTTGGCGACTGGGCGCAGGAAAGCCAGGAACCCATCGAAAGGCTACGCGTGTCGGGCGACGTGCAGCCGATCTCATCTGCCGGACCCGTCCCGGTGCAAGTAATCCCATCCGGCCCGGCCCACGCCTGGGCCGCGATCGAGCGAATCGTAATTGGCACGATCTACAGTGCGCAAAAGCGGCTGACGCTGACCACGCCCTATTTCGTGCCCGATGAGGCGATGGTAACGGCCCTGATTTCCGCGGCGCAGCGTGGCGTCGAGGTGACGCTGATCCTGCCTGAAAACGTCGATTCGCGGCTCGCCTCGTGGGCCAGCCGGGCGAATCAGGGCGACCTGGTTGCCGGCGGCGTGCGCGTCCTCTTGTTCCGAGGAGGCCTGTTGCACACGAAGTCGGTGGCAGTCGATGGCGAATACAGCCTGTTTGGATCGTTGAATCTCGATCCGCGCAGTCTGCATCTCAATTTTGAGATTACGCTGGCGATCTACGACGCGGCGTTCACGACCGAGCTCGAGGAATTGCAACAGGAATACGCCCGCGAGTCACGTGCCGTTAACCTGGCGGAGTGGCGATCGCGGGGACTTACCCGAGCCTTTTTGGAGAATGTGGCGCGGCTGCTGGGCCCACTTCTGTAAGTCCCGTCAGGCAACGGCGTCGTGATACGTGCTGGAGAGAAGGAGCACCATCTCGATCATTTGAATTTGCCGTGCGGCCAGCGACAATTCCGCGTCGTGGCCGTCTGCGACGTCCTCGCAAAGATCGACGAAAGCGAACGAATCCCACTTGTGGCAGTCCGTTCCGGCGAGCGCGCTCAGCCAGCGCGGCGCGGCGGGCGATTTGCAGCCAAAAAGAATGTCATGGGCGTCGCGCAAGAAAATCATGAATTGCATGCTGGCCCACGCGTCGACACCAATATTTGGCGTTCGAGTAATCGGGCTCTCTCCGGTGCATGATGGCGTGCCAGTAATCGCCGGCGCGGTTTTTCCCTTGCCCCTCGATGCCTTGTGCCAGCTCATGGCTGCGATCGAGAAAACCGTTCATTTGCCAGACGCCAGCCGCAAGAGCAATCGCATCCGGTCCTGCCTCGAGGCTGCAATCGAAGTGGCGGTCCGCGAGCGTTTGAAGGTATTCAGCAAGCCAACGGGGCGTCTTAGAGGCAATTTCGGGGCCGAGGCTCGGCAACGACGATTCTTGCAGGACGCACGGACTTTCTAAAATTCCACACGTCGGCTTCGGCTCAATCGACCCTAATCCGGCATCATGGGTTGCCTCCAAGAACAACTTGATGAGATCGGCCTTGTCATGCCTTCCAAGTTGACCTGCAACGGCCGTCCGAAGCAACCACTCGCGAAGAGGAGACGGGCCATCGCGGAAGCCACCGATCATTTCGAGCGCTTCGGGATGAACGATGACCGGCACACCACGCCTCGGGATCGAAAGCTGAGATCGCGAGGAGCACCGGCAACCTCGCCAAATTCGTCGTCGCGGTCTCGAGCCCCCTAACGTCCAAAGAGCAAATGTCGGCGACCGGCGTCTTTTTCACGGCGAGCACAACGGCCGACGGCCGATCGACTCGGTCATCAACCTGTTCGTCTGCCAGCGCCCATGCGATCGCTTCATTGCGGTAGATGCCATCAGGCGGTACCAAACCGACGGGCACACTGCCGAAGCGGGCGATGAATCCATTCAGCGCACGGCCGTCCACATCGGCTTGTTGTCGGGCACGGTTGCTCGCTCATTCGACGGGGTTCGCGTTGGGAAGGAACCGCCGTATTTTACGTGCGAACAACGCGGGCTGAAAGCGCCGAATCCGCTCAGGCGGGATGCGGGAAAAAGGTCCCGACGATGTGGCCCGCGACGACAGTGAACGACAGCTGCCCCTCTTCCATGCTGACGTCGGGCAGGAGCTTTTCGTCGATTTCTTTGAGCAGCTCGGGCACTTTGGATTCGGGGAAGACGCGTTCATCGAGGATGATCAGCGTCCCCACGACGCGGTGGTCGCCGAGATAATGCAGCTCAAGAGCCGCCGCATCGTGGCCCGAATCGGACTGGAGGAGAAATCGCTCCGAGGATTCCGTTCTCACCGTCCGTGAATAGTGCAAAGCCATACGAATCACTTTAATGAGAGAAAACGAGTTCGTAGATTCCGGAGGCGAGGAACGCGGCCAACAGGAAAGCCGCCGGGGCGCAGCCGGGGCCTTGATTCTTCGACCGGCCCGAGCTGGTGCGGTACGACAATCCGGTGCCGGGAACGGTGACGGACTCGTAGCGGCGGCCCTTGGCGTTGACCCCTACTCGAAAATCTTTCGCGCCGACCGAGTATCCGATCCCCGATTTGCTGAGATTGACGCGGAAGGGCCCAAGATCGAGGCTTTTGCGATAGCTCCATCCCATAGTGCGCAAGTTGTAGTTTTCATCACGATCTGATGCAACACGAACTTGTTACAATACGTTGGCCATGGAATCGATTCGCGTCGGGAATGGAGCCGGTTTTTGGGGGGACAACCTCGATGCGCCGCGCCGGCTGTGCGAGGCCGGCCGGCTCGATTATCTGACCCTCGAATATCTGGCCGAACTGACGATGTCGATCCTCGCGCATCAGAAATCGCGCGATCCGTCGGCCGGCTGGGTCACCGATTTCGGCGACGTCGTGGGCAGCCTCGGGGGCTCGTTGCGGAACCAGCCGGGGCTCAAGATCGTGACCAACGCCGGCGGCATGAATCCGCGGGGATGTGCGGTAGCCGTCAGCAAAACGCTCATTCAGCAAGGGCTCGCAGGCGTGACGATCGGCGCGGTCTCCGGGGACGATTTGTTCCCGCGACTCGACGAGTTGTCGCGCTTGGGCGAGTCCTTCCAGCATTTTGAAACGGGCGAGCCGATTGATGCGATTCGCGAGCGCATCGTGAGCGCCAATGCCTATCTCGGTGCCGCGGGAATTGTCGACGCACTGGGCCAAGGTGCACGGATCGTCGTGACGGGCCGCGTCGCCGATGCCTCGCTGACTCTCGCGCCGGCCGTTTATGAATTCGGCTGGAACTGGAGCGATTGGAATCGCCTGGCCGCCGCCACCGTCGCGGGCCACCTGATCGAATGCGGTGCCCAGTGCACGGGCGGCATGTTCTCGGCCTGGCAACCCGAGATTACGCTTTCGGACGTCGGTTATCCGATCGCCGAGATCGCCGACGACGGACGCGTGGCGATCACGAAGGCCTCGGGGAGCGGTGGCCGCGTCACGGTCGAGACGGTGGCCGAGCAACTCGTGTACGAAATCGGCGATCCGGCCCACTATCTGACCCCCGACGTCGACACGGATTTTTCACACGTGCGGCTGTTGGAAACGGGACCCGACCGCGTGGAGGTCAGCCAGGCACGGGGCGCTTCGCCGCCAGAGACGCTGAAAGTCTCGCTCGCGTATCAGGACGGTTATATGGCGTCGGCGACGCTGGTGGTCTGTGGGCCAAACGCGGCAGAGAACGCGCGGGCGGCGGGCAAAATTATTCTCAAGCGGCTGGCGGACGCGGGCGTGCGGCCGGCGCGAACACATATCGAAGTTCTCGGGACCGGCGACACGCTTCCCGGTTTGTCGATCTCCGCGGACGCCCGGCCTTGGGACGTGGTGCTTCGCGTCAGCGCGGCCGACCCCTCGCGGGGAGTGCTCGATCGCTTCGTCCGCGAGTTCGCGCCGCTGGTCACGGCCGGACCGCCCGGAGTCACCGGCTACACCGGCGGCCGATCGAAGCCGCATCCCGTTCTCGCCTATTGGCCCACGACCGTTTCGCGCGCGGCCGTCACGCCTCATGTCGAAGTGCACACGGCCGAAGAATGGGCGGCGACGATTGGAGCGAACAAATGACGGGCTTGATTCGTCTCGGCGAGATCGCACACGCCCGCTCGGGAGACAAGGGAAACCACGCGAATATCGGCGTGATCGCCTTTCGCGAAGAGGATTTTCGCCATCTGGGCCAGGTGCTGACGGAGGCGCGCGTCGCCGAGTATTTTTTGCCGCTCCGGCCGTCCGAGGTGGTGCGCTACGCGCTGCCCGGCATTCATGCCTATAACTTCGTGTTAAAGAATGTTCTGGGGGGCGGCGCCAGCCGCTCGCTGCGAACGGACAGCCAGGGCAAGACGCTCGCGCTGGCATTGCTCGAAATGCGCATCCCTCCGCCGGAGATGCGCGAGAGCTGACATTTCGTAAGGCATCGATGATTGGCCCGCTTATGGTCGCACCGCTCGTCAAAGTCGAAATCTTTGAGGGACTCTTTCGCGTCACGCTGGACCGTCCCGCCAAGCGGAACGCGCTTTCCCGCGCTCTCGTCAGCCAACTGACGGCGGCCGTTGCGCGTGCGGCGGGCCACGCGTCGACGCGTCTTGTCGTGCTGTCTGCCAACGGCCCCGCGTTTTGTGCCGGCATGGATCTGGACGAGATGCAGGGCCGTGCCGATGCGCCGAATGCCGATGACGAATGGGACAAAGACGCCTCCGATTATCGCGACCTCTTGGTCGCCATTTTAAAGCTCGACGTTCCGACGCTCGCGGTGGTTCAAGGTCCGGCGATTGCCGGTGGATTCGGCCTGGTGCTGGCGTGCGATCTCGTGCTGGCGTCGAGCGCGGCGCGCTTCGCACTGCCGGAGCCCAAACGAGGGATCAGCCCGGCCGTCGTCTCGCCGCTTCTCATTTACCGGATCGGCGTGGGACCGGCGACGCCGTTACTTCTGGCGGGCCAGGTGCTGACGGCCGAGGCGGCTTTCCGGGTGGGCCTGTGCCACACGGTATCGCCGCCGGAGAAGCTGGAAGCGTCGCGGGACGAATTGGCGATGCCGATTCTGGCCGGTGCGCCGCAGGCACTGGCGATGACCAAGCGGCTGGTGCGAAGTTTCGCACTCGCGACGCTGCTCGAGCAACTCGAGGCGGGAAGGAAAGTTTCGGCCGCAGCGCGCCGCACGCCCGAAGCGCGAGAGGGACTGGCGGCCTTCCTCGAAAAACGCGAACCGAGCTGGTATGTCCCGCCAGGACGGAAATCGGTTTGAGATCAGTTGATGCCGCGCCGGCGCCAGCTTTGTTCGGTCGGGTTGCAGAGTGGATTGTCGCGCGTCAGGGCAGCGAGCGCATCGGACAATTTGACGCCGGCATCGAGCCGCTCGGCCACCCACAGCGCGATTTGACTCAATCGCTCGGGCTGGTCCTGGGCGACTTCACGCAATCCTTCGGACAGAGGGATCCCCACCTTCCGCAGGCAGGAGATTTCACTTTTCAGCGCGGTTAACTCGTCCGGCTGAGCGGGCCACCAAGAGACGTGCGCGGGCATCCAAAGGTCCATAGTGTAACAATCCCTGATTGATCCGGGAGCCGTCATGCGTACCGACTCGGCAAGCCGAGGCGCGCTGCCGGATCGCCTTGTTTAAGACCGCATTCCTTACGGTCGCAAAAAAACTCTGCGATATCACGCTGGAAACGTCAATGGGGCAGGACGGGATCACCAGTTATTCGGGATTGGCCCCAAGATCTTTGGCCGTTGCAGGATTGGTTTGATTAAATCCAATCGCCCGCACCGGTGCTTGCGGCGACGTGCCGTGTTGCACGCCCCCAGGGCCAAAATACAAATCTTCGCCCAAGGACGAGCGCGGCGCCTCCACCGTTTGAGGGGCTTCCGGCAGCCGCGTCGTATGACCGGGCGAGTAAACTTGGACGCGCACGGGTCCCGCCTCTTGCGTCGGCGCCGGAGTCGGCGTGAAGAGCCGCATCGCGACGAAGGCAAAAAGCAGGGTTCCCGTCACACCTGACGAGGCAACGACGAATCGCTGCCACAGCTTCTGGCGGTGTTTGGCCCGCACCGCATGTTGCAGAACGCGCTCGCGCAGGTGGTGTCGAGGAGATGGGTGAAACACCGAATCCTGAACAAGCTTTTCGATTTCGCGAAGCTGGCGAAGGTCAGTCATGGTAAACCTCCGCCAGTGCGTGAAGGTGCTGAGAGAGTTTTTGCAAGGCGTACCGATAGCGGCTCGCCGCCGTGTTGGGAGACTGTCCCAACACTTCGCCGATTTCCGCGAATGTCATTTCTTCCCAGATTTTCAGGACCACGACCTCCGCTTGCGAGGGGGGCAGTTTTCCCAAAGCCCGTCGGACGTAGCTGTGAACCTCTTGCTCGCCTTGCTCGGCGATATATTCGCACCAGGACTTGGTCCGCATTTTGAGACGACGCATCGGCTTGCGGCGGCGCACGATGTTGAGCGCCTCGTTGCGGGTCACCTTGAGCAAATAAGCCCATGGATACCGCGCCTCAGCCAGCACTGCGCGGCCGCAGGGCAATTCGCACCAGGGCTGCCTGCAGCGCGTCCTCGGCATCGTCACGTTGGCGGGTCAGCGTCGTCGCGTAACGGATCAGCCGCGAGGCTGTTACGTCGTAAACGCTGCCTAATGCTCGGACCCCGTCCCGCGCGAGATCTTGGGCACAGAGCCGAACTTGTTCGGCAAAGTCAGTCGGTTCGCCAGTTTCCACGACTCTTTAGACGTCCGCGGGGGCCCAGTTTGTTCGACAAATTTACTGCCAACGGAAAATTTTCAGGGCGATGGCGAACGACACAATTCCCCAGGCCGCGATGATCGCAATTCGCGCTGCCTGGGATGAAAGGGATGATCCCTCCAGCATGACGGAGCGCAGCGCGTCGATCAAGGGCGTTAGCGGTAAAACCTTGATCAAAGGTTGTACAGGTGCGGGGAAACGGTCAGACGTGAAGAAAATCCCCGAAAGCATCCACATCGGAAGCATCACGAGATTCATAAGTCCAGACACGGCTTCCACGGTTTTTGCACGGCTCGCGACTAACAATCCAATCCCGGCAAACATCGTCGCGCCGAGCGTTATTAGTAGAACTACTAACCAGAGCGATCCGTAGTAGTGCACGCCAAAGACGTATCGCGCAAAGATAAGCAACACACAGACTTCTGGAATCATGAAAAGCATGCGGCTGACCATGATCGCGGCCAGAAAGTCGCGTTTCTTCATTGGCGTCGCGAGAAAACGTTTCACAAGCTTGCGAATCCGCATGTCGACCGTGACGAAGCCGACACCCCATAATCCGCCTCCCATCAGGCTCATTCCGATCAGCCCCGGAACCAGAAAATCGACGTAGCGTCCCCCCGGCTCGACAAGGGCCTCATCCGAGGTCTTGAGCCGATCGACGCGTCCGGCAGCCCGCTCGAGCGCGTCGTCGACGGCGTTGCGTGCCAGCACGCTCTCGGGTCGGGTCGGATCGAAATGGTAACCATACGCCGACGGATCACCCGCCGCCGAGACGACCAACTGTGTCTTGCCGGTGCGGAGGCGCGTGGCACACTCGGCGGCGTCACCAGTCGTGACGACAAACCGCGAATTCGATCCGAGGGCCGACAGCGCGGCACGAGACTGTGGTCCCGATTCGACATCGACCGTGATCTGTTCCACCGGCCGGTTTCTGAACGCGATTCCCAGCCCGATGACCATCAGGATCGGAAAGATGTACGCCCAAAAAACGGCCTCCGGTTCGCGATAGAATTCGCGGAAGCGGGACAGCACGAGTTGAATGAACGCGCGATCGCTCCACCGCCGCGCAGGTGCGGAGTGTATTTCGTCCACTTTCGACTCGGGCTGCGTGATTGTCATGGGTCTCACGGCTCCTCGTCTTCAAGACGGCGACCCGCCAGCTTTACGAAAACGTCTTCCAGGCTGGCGTGGCGCGTGGTCAGGCTCGCGAGCGGCATGTCGAGCGATTGCAGGCACTCCAACAGTGCGGGGAGCGCCTTGTGCGGTTCCGAAACCGACAGACACAGGCGACCGTGGTCGCTGTGCACCGAGCGCACCGACGGGAGCCGCAAGAGCAGATCCCGATCGGGAGCGGGCACCGCGGAGGAACCGTTCGCGCTCGTCTCTCCCAGCGTGAATTCGATCATGTGCTCGCCACCCAAGCTGACGATCAACTCGTGCGGCGTGCCGAGCGCAATCACCTTGCCGTGGTCGACGATGGCAACCCGATCGCAAAGTCGCTCCGCTTCGTCGAGATAGTGCGTAGTGATCAGGACGGTCCGCCCTTGTCGGCGGTAGGAGCGAATTACTTCCCACAACTGGCGCCGCGACCGGGGATCGAGTCCCGTCGTCGGTTCATCGAGAAACAGGAGATCGGGATCGCCGACCAGTGCGCAGGCGACAGCCAACCGTTGTTTCTGGCCGCCCGAGAGCTTGCCGACCCGCGAGTCGGCCTTTTCGGCAAGTTCGACGTGGTCAATTGCCTCGTTCGGAGCGATGCCGCGCCGATAGAAGCTGCGAAACAGGACCAACGTTTCTTGCACGGTCAGCTTTTCGGAAAGTTTCGTCTCCTGAAACGAAATTCCAATTCGCTGCCGAATGGCGTCGTCGTCCTTGCCCCATTCACGCCCGAGAATCTCGACAGACCCCGACGTGGGCGCCAGCAGCCCTTCGAGGATCTCGATCGTGGTCGTTTTACCGGCTCCGTTTGGACCCAGGAGCCCGAAGCATTCGCCGGCCTCGACCTGCAAATCAAGACCGCGGACCGCCTCGACAGGGGGGCGTCCTTCGTAGGTCTTGATCAGGTTCCGGCAGCGAATAACGGAGGGCACAGATGCGTTCGGCGTCTCGAGTGTTGGCGTCTGGGCCCAGAAACAGTCCAAGCCACTACGGTTCACGGATCGCCACCGACAAGACACGGCCGATGGCGCACCCGTTCGGCCATTATTGGGAACCGTCTCTTCGTCGTCCATTGCCGGCACGTGGCAATCGGTGGCGCACGCCGATACCATCGCGGGAGGCGGCAATTTGGCTGCCGACTCGATTCGTTTCCGATCGTGGCATCGCGAGTTCACAACAGGAGCGTGGTTCAATGTCAAAACTGACGACGTGGACGATCTGCTTGGCGCTGTCGGCGGCGCTGGTGCAGCCGGTGTTCGCTGCCGACAACGAGCTGACGCCGAAAGAAAAAGCCGCCGGCTGGCAGCTCTTGTTCAACGGGAACGATTACAGCGGCTGGCGATGCAATAACGGTCGGGAGATCGCGTCCAAGATCGAAGACCACTGCCTCGTTCCGCACAAATCGGGCGGTTACCTGATCATCTACGAAAAAGAGTTCGGCGATTTTGTGCTGACCTGCGATGTGAAGATGGATCCGGTTTGCAATTCGGGCGTCTTCGTCCGCGTGGGCAATCCCAAGGACCCGGTGCAAACCGGCTTTGAAGTGCAGGTCGCGTCCGAGATCGGCACGGGCAAGCACGATTTCGGCGCCTTGTACGATCTCGTCGGTCCGAAAAAAGTCCCCCACCTCTCCCCCGACTGGAATACGATCACGGTCACCTGCAAGGGGCCGCACATCACCGCCGCAGTCAATGGGGAGACCGTCGCCAAGCTGAATTGCGACGAATGGACCACGCCGGGCCACTGTCCCGATGGAAGCAAAAACAAGTTCTCCCGCGCGATCAAGGACTTTCCGCGAAGAGGCTACATCGGCTTTCAGGACCACGGCCATAAGGTGTGGTTCAAGAACGTCAAGATTCGCGAGTTGGCCGAGAAATGAACAGATGAGGGGCCACGAGCCGATACGAGAAGACGGCTGGGCGGTTCACCGGCGTGTCATGAACGCCTACTTCACGGGGGGGCTCGATTTTGGCCGCGTCGAGGGTGCGCCGCCAGATTTCGAGCGGGCGGCATTGGGACGCCGGGCCTTTCTTCCCACCGGGTTTTTGGCAGTCGAGCTGGCCGGGCCGGAACTGTACGCCTCGGTGCCGGTTTCATTGCCGGTGACCTGGGAGGCCGTGTTGTTGGGCGTTTCGACGGGATTGACTTTTTCGCCAGCGTACAAGTCGGCCGTCGGATGTCGGACCACGAGGTCTTCCGCACGCAGCCCGGACAGGACCTCGGCCTGGACACCGTTATCGCGGGCCACCTTGATGGGCATCATTTGCAGCTCGCCGTTTCGCACGACGTAAACCGAAGTCGTCGTTCCGTCGGCGCTGGGGACGAGGCATGTCGACGGGATACTCACCTCTTTGGGTGAACGGCTGAGTTGCACCGTCACGCGGCCGAACATGCCGTCGCGCAGCTCATTTTAGGTGTTATCCAAATCGACCTCGACCCGCATGGTCCGGTCGGTCGGATCGAGCGAATTGCCGATTCGCGAAACCTTGGCGTCAAATTCCTTGCCGGCCAAGGCGTCCAGGTCGACCGTCGCCGGATCGCCGGGATCGGTGTAAGGGACCTCGCTTTCGGGCATTTTCATGACGACGCGCATTTTATCGGTGCGTGCGACGACCAGAATCAGGCGTCCTGCCCCCTTGATCGGCCGTGCGAATGAAGTCGCCGACGTGGAAACTTCGCTTGGTAATCACGCCGCTGTAGTCCTTGGGCGCGCGGATCTCCGAGATAGTCGACAAAGACCTTGGCCTTCGCCAGTTCGGCTTCCGCGACCTGAACTTTGGCTTTGGCATTGGCAAGATCGGCGGTGGCTTCCGCGATTTTGGCCGTTTTGGCCGTGACCTCAGCATCGGCGGTTCGATTGCAGCCTTGGCGGCGTTTTTAGCCTCAAAGGCCGCGTCGCGATCCTTGCGGTTCTGATCGACAAGTTTTTCTTCGATCGCCCGCAACTCGTAGAGATGCTTGATGCGCTCGAATTGAATCTGCCGGAACGCCAAGTAGGCATTCTCACGTTCAAAGTCGGCCTGTTTCTCCTTGACGTTGGCATTGGCCGCTTTCAGATCGGCCTGGGCGCGTTCGATCGCCGCGTCGGCCAGATTGACTTGTGCCTTGGCCTGGTCGAGTTGGGCCTTGGCCTGGTCGACCGCCTGCACAAGTTCCGGCGCGAAAGAGTTTCGCTAATAACTGGCCCGGCTTGACGTAGTCGCCGATGTCGACGTTTTGGACTTCGAGGAACCCCGAAACCTTGGCGTAAAGATCCGCATACTCAAACGCCTTGACGGTGCCCGGCTCTGTGATCGTGCGGATCATTCCCCCCACGCGCGGTCGAACCACGTCGACCCGGTTCACCATCCCTGGCGACGATTGATCCGGCGACTTGGCGTCCGCGGCGGCAGCCTCACCTGTTTGCGAGGTATCGGTGTCGGGAGTAATGTCGGAACGGGACCAATGGAACACGAGAAACAGGATCAGGGCAACGGCAATGCCCAAGCCAACGAGCCACTTTTTACGGGAAATGTGCTTCCCAACGGATTCGATCCGAGCTTGAACGTTCATGGCGGACGACGATGGTTCGTGTGGCGGGATGGCGGCGTCTTTTCGCGTGCTCTCTAAAGCCACAGTGGTCTCCTCCGGACGCTTGTTACCGTGCCACCCAGCCGCACCTTTCCTATTAGATTGTAGAGGTCCGTACAAGGCTTTGAAGCCACAATTACGAGTCTTTAAGTCACCCTCTGACCATTTCAACGGCCGGATGGGCGGCAATCGAACAGCTTTGGGGAGGCGAGGCAAGTGCCTGCGGGTCTAGTGGTTGGCGTCGGGCGCCGGGCCTGATTTCAGCGGATCGGGCAGTGCCACGTTGGGCGTTTCGCCGATGGCGACAAACAGGACGAACTCCGCGACGTCGTATCCGACAAGCGCTCGAATGTATTCGTCCCGGGCTTCGACCAACAGATTGATGCTGTTAACGGCTTCGAGCGGCAAGCCCTCGCCTCCGCGCGTGCGATTGACCTCTTCGCGTGCCCCGCTGGCAGCCGTTCGCATGCGTGGCGCGCCAAATCCAATTGTTGGCGGCGTGCCTCGACTTGGGCGAAAGCATCCGCCACCTCGCGCCCGATTTGATTGAGCGCGAGGCCGCGCCGCGCGACCGCCTCATCGCGTTCGGCACGCCGTTCCTTTTGAATGGCGGCATTGCCAAAGCCGAGGTTTTGCAACGTCCAGACGGCGTAGACGTCGAAATCGCTTCGGCCCGAAGTGACAAAGGGCAAGCCGGCGAGAGATCCTTCTCCACCGAATTCGCCGGCACTATAGCCGACGGAAAGAACCGGAAGAAATGGGCGGGCATACTCTTGTCTCAGACGGTAATCGGCGGCGGCGATATCGGCGGCACGGGCAGCCGCCTCGGGCCGTGCGTTCAGGGCGATTTGGATCAGCTCTTCGACGTGATAGGTCGGGTCGACGATTTGGAAGGGCTCGAGTGCGGCTCCGGCTGTTACGAGGCGGATCGACGGATCGAGGTGAAGCGTTCGAGCCAGATCGGCCGACGCCACGGCGACGGTCTCCTGGGCACGCTGTTCTCGCGAGTGGAGTAGCAGAGCGTCGGTTCGCGCCCGGTTGTAGTCGCCCACCCGTCCCTGCCCCGTGCGGGCGAAGGCGGCCGTGTCGTGCACGATTTGAAACAGGTTGTCTTCCGATCGCCGCAGGGCGAAGAGTGCCGCCTGCGATCCGATCAGATCGAGGTATCGCCTGGCGACCTCCAGCAAAACGGCATTTTCAATACCGCGCGAGTCGGCGGCGCGGCTGTTTACGACCTGATGCGCGACGAGCGGGAGAAAATACGCGTCGCCGACGTGCCCAAACAGGTGCACTGCGGGAATGGCGACGGTCTGCGAGCCGACCGCCCAGTCTCCACCGCCAAAGTAGACCGATTGCAAGTCGACCTTCTCGATCTGACCGTCCCCGGCTTGCAAAGTCCCGCGTTGAACGTGATACATGGCCCCCCCGTTCAGCGATGGGAGCAGCATCACGCGGGCCTGAAGCTGCAGGGCCAGGGCCTCCTGGATCGCCTCTCGCCCGAGGGCGATCGTCGGGTTCTCGCGCCTCGGCCAATCGCAGCACCGTCGAAAGATCCACGGGGTATTCTTGCCCGGTGACCGGCACGACTTCCTGCCGAGAAAGCCCCTCGAGTTCATTGCCGACGTCGGCCGGCCTTCGCAGGGGCCGGGATTCCGGTGCTTTCCGAGCGGCGTTGGGACGAGAAGCGTCGTTGGGGACCATGCTCGGTCCGGGAGCGGCTGGCGGCGCCGGAGGTGGGGGCAACAGGTCAAAGACCACGAACCGGCCTCCTGCCGCTGGCGTCTCGGGCGTCGAAATCACGGCCGGGCTGGTCCCTGGAGCGGTTCCAGCCCAGACGGCAGCCCCGCACAGACCGGCCAGACAGATCGTCGCCACGAGCGTACAGCGACCCGGGAACGTCCGAGAGCGGGCGTTCTTGTTCGCGGTCGATGTTGAGCCGGTCGACGACATGTAAAACTCAGTGGTCGCGAAACGAGAAATGTAGCGAGTCGCTCATCGAGGGGCCGGCGGCGGCACCGGTAATGGTCCCGGCGGGGCCGCGGGATCTTCGCTATTCTGGCCGGCCGGTCGCACCAGCACATCCGCCGGAGGTTTTCCCAGGGCCACATACAATTCGAACTGGGCTCGATCGTAGTCGAGAATGGCATCGAGATAGGCCACGCGCGAACGCGATAAAAGCCGCAGACTGTTGATCACCTCCAAGGGGAGGCCGATCTGTCCCATGATGCGGCGCAAGTCCTCGCGGTACGCCTCGGTGCTCGATTGGATGGCCAACTCGCACGTCCGCACCTGGGCGAAGCGGGCATGCGTCTTGGCATAGGCGTCTCCGACTTCCGAGCGCACCTGGTCGAGCGTCGCGATCTCGCGGAGATTGGCGCTGCGGAGGCGGCTGCGGGCTGCGTCAATCAGTGCCTTGTTTCCGATTCCCAAATTGAGCACGGTCCAATAGGCCATCACGTCGACATCTTGTCGCGGACTGAAGAGTCCGAATCGCGGATCGCCGAGGGCGTCGGTGCCGGATCCGACCGGCTGGGCGACGAGATTGCTTCCGCCGCCAAAGTCTCCGGCGCTATAGCCGATGTAGATGGTCGGCGAAAAGGGAAGCCAATGTGCCGCGCGCAGGGCGAGAAGGGATTGCACGACCGCGGTGCGGCGCTCTTTCAATTCCGGCCGGTTCAACAGGGCGATCGTCAGGAGTTCCGGCAACGGAATCGGTTCGGGCACGATGGAACTCGGAAGGACCCGTTCTTCACTCGGATGCAGCCGCATCGTAGGATCGAGGTGCAACACCTGGCACAAGCGTGCCGAGGCCGTGCCGACTTCGCCTTCCCGTTGGATGACGATCGCCTCCCGCCGGGCCAGTTCAGTGGCGGCGCGGTCGGCGTCGGCCTTGCGTCCCTGCCCCGCTTTGAGATAGGCCGCCGTCAGTCGGGCCAACTCGCGGGCGTCGTCCCGCGTGAGCTGGGCAACGGCATATTGGCCTTCGGCCCGCAACAACTCGATGTAGGCCAACGCCACCTCGAGCATCTGGTCCTGCGACACCGCCGAACTCGCAAACGTGCGGCGGTTGACCTCCTGGTGGCTGATGAGGTACGTGAAGATCATCGTGGCCACGTTGCCGGTGAGCACGACGCCGGGAATCTGCACGGTCCCATTGCCGAGCGCCAAGGCGCCCGCCCCGACATATAAGGCGTCGCGGTTCACGCTGAGGATCGTGCCGTTGGTGTTTTGGAGCACCCCACGGTGTGAGTCGAGGTTCGAGCCGGCGTTGAGCGTCGGCAAGAATTGGGCCGCCGCCAGTTGCCGCAGGGCCACGGCCTCCAGCACGCGTTGTTGTGCCAGGAGGATCTGCGAGTTTTGCACTCCGGCCAATCGAAAGGCGCTCGACAGGTCGATCGGAGTGAGGTTCGTCTGCAGATACTGTTTCAGCAGTTCGTCGTCGGCCCCCGCGTCGTCGGCAGCCATGGCGCGTGGCCCGACCAGCGCGAACACGATGGCGGCAATTAGTAAGATTCGCCCGACCGACACGATCAATCTCCTCATACGAACGGCGGATTCGCGGGGCAACTTTGACTTGTTACGGCTTGAGGATTTGGTTTGGGGGATGCATCACGTCATCGGGAACCGGTCGTGCGAGAGTGTCAGCCGGCGGCGCGCCAGCGCCACGTACAACTGGAACTCCGCCTCGTCAAATCCGATGATTGCGTTCAGATAATCGGTGCGGGCCGTGGCTGCTTGTCTCAAACTGTCGAGCAGTTCGATGGGCAGCCCTTGTTGCCCGCGGATGCGCAGCAGGTCCTCCCGCATCGCATTCGTTCCCAGCCGCACGGCTTGCGCCTGCATGCCGATTTCGGCAAAACGGGCTTGCGAGCGGACGTACGCGGTGGCGACTTCCTGACGCACGCGGTCAAGCAGCACCATTTCCTCCAACTGCGACTCGCCGAGCCGCGCGGGCCGCGTCGATGAGCGCCTTGTTTCCCAACCCGAGATTCCGCAGCGTCCAATACACGACGACGTCGACGTCGCTGCGATCGGCGAAGTTGTCGAACCGCGGTAGCCCTTCGCTCGATCCAATGCTGCTGCCTCCGCCGAAGACCCCGTCGCTGAAACCGCCCAGCACGGTCGGCGAGAAGGGAAGCAGCTTGGCCGACCGCAATTCGAGCAGGGCCGCCTTGACCGCCGTTCGCCGGGCCGACAGCTCGGGGCGGTGCAAAAGCGCCGTGGCGATCAACTCGGCGAGCGGAATTCGCGTCGGGACGACCGGCTCAGGAACGACCTGCGATTCGACCGGCTGTAACCGAGTCGTCGTGTCGAGATTCAACAGTTCGCACAAGCGGTGCGAAGCCTCCAACCGGCGAGCCTCGGCCCCGGCGACCTCCTGCTCGCGCTGGGCCAATTCGCTGGCCGCGCGGTTGGCGTCGGCCTGTCGCCCTTGCCCGGTTTTGGCGTTGGCCGCCGTCAGGCGCGCAACTTCGCCAATGTCGTTGCGGGTGAGAATCGCGAGGCTCACGTCGGCGCTGGTGCGGAGCAGTTCTGCGTACGCCAACGCGACATTGAGCAGCACTTGATTGTCAACGGCCTGCCGGTCAAAGCGCGACTGCGTCGTGATCTGCCGGGTGACCAGGTAATTGAAGATCGCCGCGGAGATGTTGATGTTGTATTGCACGCCGGGGATTTGCACCGTCCCCGATCCAACCGCGTAGGCGCCGGCCCCCGCGTAGAGGGCGCTGCGGTTGAGCGCGAGAATCTGGCCGCTCGGCGATTGCACCACGCCCGAATGCGAGTCGTAATTCGTTCCGAAGTTGAGGTTGGGAAGGATTTGAGCCGCCGCCAATTGCTGAACCGCGACGGCCGTCTCAACCCGCTGCTGCGCGACGACAATCTGCAGGTTCTGCACCCCGGCCAACCGCAAGGCCGAGCTGAGGTCGATCGTCGTCGGTTGATCGAGCGGGACGCCGGGCCCTGCGACCTCGGCCGATGGCGACGTCAGCGGTTGATCGCCGCCCCGTGCGAATTCACCGCAGAGACCCTCGGCAAACGCCGTTCCGACGAGAGCCACTACGAGAGCCGTTCTCACCAGACTCGACTCGAACCCGACGCCCATGCCGTTCTCGTCCGATGCAGGTACCGTCCCGGCGCGGACCGCCCCCCTTTGCGCGCGGAGCCGCCTGATCAGATCATCGGCCGTTCGACCTTGCCGAATTTAACGATTCTGCCGGTTTTGACGGCTCCGAGTGATCCGCTTCGCGAGGCAATCGGAGCAGGCCGCCCTCTGCCCCCTTCCCTCTTCCCGCTTCCCTCCCCCTCCCTTGTGTCGCCTTTTTCAACCCGCTTACGCTTAATCGCTGTGGAGAGGCTGGCTCACACAGGCCAACTCGCATGTATCAGGGGGGCGACACCACCCAGTTTCAACGCCTGCTCGACGGCTGGGCCGCCGGCGATGAGGGTGCGCGAACCGAGCTGCTGGAGCGGGCCGCCCAGAGGCTGCTGATCCTGACTCGCCGCATGTTCCGCAACTATCCGCAGTTGCGACGGTGGGAAGAGACCGACGATGTGTTCCAGAACGCGATTTTGCGTCTCTACCGCTCGCTCGGCGACGTGCGGCCCGATTCGGTCCGCGGCTTCTTCGCGCTGGCGGCCACGCAGATTCGCCGCACGCTCATCGATCTCGCGCGGCACCACTTCGGTCCGGAAGGCTCCGCCGCCCATCATCACAGCGAAACACGAGCGGCCCAGTCCGGCTCGAATTCGCACGACTCGCGACTGGCCGGCGGCGACGAGCCGCCCGAAACGCTCGACGCCTGGGCCCGCTTCCACGAAGCGGTCGAGCACCTCCCGCTCGACGAGCGCGACGCCTTCAGCCTCGTCTGGTATGGCGAGGCGACGCAACACGAGGTGGCCGATCTGCTCGGCGTTTCCGAGCGGACCGTGCTTCGCCGCCTCGTCCGCGCGGCTGCTCTTGCATGAATCGCTCAAAAACACCCGCACTGCCTTCGAAGAGGCGAATGGACGATGACAAAGCCTGAAATCCGCATGTCGCAGATCCGCCGCGGCGGGTCGCAGATCTGCCGCGGCGGGACGCAGGATATCCCCAAGCACGGAGCCCGAATTCGAGGCGACAATTGCGCCGACTTCGGGTCAATTGGACATTCGTGCTCCCTGCGTCCCGCCGCGGCCGGTCTTCGACGCGCGTGCGTCCTGCGTCCCATTTCGCCATGCGACAGACGAGCGTGTATTGTTGAATTGAAGGAGGCCCGAAATGGCCGTTGACGATCGGTTGAGCGACTTGTTGGTGGAATGGGAACAGGGACGTCGCAGCGGGCAGGAACCGTCGGTCGAAGAGCTCTGCCGCGATACGCCCGATTTGTTGCCGGTCGTGCGCGAGTCGATCGCCTCGCTGCGGGCGACCGAATGGATGTTCGATCCGCAACCGGCGGAGCCGTTTTCGTCCCCCTCCGCGGCGGGCGATGCGGGCCGTGCGGCCCTGCACGACACGGAACTCCCCGCCTCACACCTGACGGCCCAGGAATTCGCCGCGTCGATCTTTCAGAGCGGCCTCTTGTCCCGCGACGAAATCGAGGAGCTGCGCAAGCGCCTCAACGACAGCGCCCTTCCCGGCGAGGCCCGCGAAATCGCCTCCAAACTGGTCAGCGAGGGAAAACTGACGCGGTACCAGGCGGCCGTGCTGCTCAAGGCGTCGAAAGATCCGCTGCTGATCGACAATTACGTGATTCTCGACACGCTCGATACGGGCGGGATGGGGCTCGTGTTCAAGGCACTCCACCGCTCGATGAACCGGGTCGTCGCGCTCAAGCTGCTGCCGGCCGCCATGATGAGCGCCCGCGACACGGTGAAGCGGTTCCAGCGCGAGGTGCAGGCGGCCGCCGCGCTCAAGCATCCCAACATCGTTGCCGCCTACGACGCCGACGAATCGGAGGAGATCGCCTACCTCGTCCTCGAATTTGTCGACGGCACCAACCTCTTTCGCCTGGTGAAAGAACAGGGCCCGCGGCCGCTGGCCGAGGGGGTCGATTTCGTGCGGCAGGCGGCGACCGGACTGAGTTATCTGCACTCGCGGGGCATCATCCACCGCGACGTGAAGCCGGCCAATCTTCTCCTCGCCAAGGACGGCACGGTGAAGCTGCTCGATATGGGCTTGGTCCGTTTCGCCTCGTCCGAGGATCTCTCGTGTTCGGAAATGGACCAGGAGCTGACGCAGGCTGGCATCGTGATCGGCACGGTCGCCTACATGTCGCCCGAGCAGGCGCTCGACACGCGCTCGGCCGACCAGCGGTCCGACATCTACAGCCTGGGCTGCACGCTGTTCTACCTGCTCACGGGTCGCTCGCTTTACCACGAGGAAACGGGCATGAAGACGCTTCTGGCCCACCGGGAGCAGCCGGTCCCTTCGCTCCGCGAGTTCTGCGAAGAGGCCCCCGTCTCGCTCGACGCGGTCTTCCGCACGATGGTGGCCAAGCGTCCGGCCGATCGGCTGCAATCGATGGACGAAGTGATCGCCGCCCTCGACGCCTGCGTGCCGCCGCCAGCCGCGCCGGCAGGCCGAGCGGCCCGGCCCGTGCCGAGCGCACCGCCGCTGCGAACCGGAACGAATCGCGTGCGAGTTTGGCAATCGCGCCGATTCCGCATCTGCGCCGCGATCACCGCGCTGGCCGCGGCCCTTGTTGGTAGCGTCTATCTAGCGGTGATCGTCATTCGCATCACGACCTCGCAGGGGACGACCGAGGTCAAGGTCAGCGATCCAAATGCACAGATCGAAATCACGTCGCAGCCGCATGGGCCCTCTGTATCACAGCTTCAACCCCTCTCCGAAACCAGTCGGCCAGGCCGAATCGACCGGGATCGGGGAATGGTCGGGTTCTACGGGAACGCACCTGCGGCGAAGCCGAGGCCGCCGGTCCCCGTCGTGACGGCAACGGTTCGTAAGGGGGACTTCGACGTCTATTTGGGGGGGCTGTCGGGAACCGTTTCTACGCCTGTCAATGTCGAGGTCCGCACCTTCGTCGATGGAGTCATCCAGGACGTCCTGTTTGTGGAGGGCCAGATTGTCCGGGCCGGACAGCCGCTTTTCCAAATCGATGACCGGCGCTATAAGACGCGCCTGGCCGAAGCCGAGGCTAAGCTCGCTCGCGATCAGGCCGCGCTCGTGGACGCGAAAAAAGTTTCTGAACGCGTCCCAAGCCCTGCGGAAGCAAAAGCAATTCCCGTTCCTCGCACGGCCAGCAACAAGGTGGCAGGCGATCCGATCAAGGCGGCCGGCCGGGCGATTCACGACGATCAAGCGATGCTCGAAGCAGCGAAGCAGGGAATCGGCGCATGCCGGATCACCGCTCCAATTACCGGTCGAATTGGTTTGCGTTACGTGGATAAGGGAAGCCGGGTCACGTTCGGCCAAGGGCAGGCCCTGGCTTTCATCACGCCGCTTGAGCCGGTGACCGTGATGTTCCCGCTGCCTCTCGACCAAGTCTTTCAAGTTCAGCAGAAACTCGATTCTGGGAAGGAAGTCGTCGCCGAGGCTTGGGATCAGGGCAACCGCGTCAAGTTAGCGACAGGCAAACTCACCGGAACGAGCAACCAGGCTAATCCGGTCAGCGCCACCGTCCAGGCCAAATGTCTCTTTGCGAATGAAGGCAATCGCCTGTTTCCGTTCGAGCCCGTGAAGGTGCGGCTCCTCGTCGACACACTGCACGACGCTGCGATCGTGCCGACGGCAGCCGTTCAGAAAGGCGACGGAAAGACGTTCGCCTACGTCGTCCAGCCGGATCAAACGGTCGAGAAACGAAAACTGGTCATTGGCCCCAGCGAAAAAAAGGAGACCGTCGTCGCGAGCGGCCTGTCGCCCGGCGACGTCGTGGTCGTCGAAGGGACCGACAAGTTGGTCAATGGATCCAAGGTGGAGGTTGGAAATTCGACCACCAAAGCCACTGCCAATCTCGATCGCCAGGTGGCCGATTGGGTGCTGGCGAATCGGGGAACCGTCTACCTCAAGGAATTTCGCGGCCGATCGTTCCAGTTCGTCGACGCGCTGCCGCCCACCGACTTTCACATCGTGACGATCGATCTCAAAGATTACGTCAGCGACGGTTCGCAGAGCGCGGCTCCCGCGGACGACGCCGGCCGGGGCCGGCGTGGGTCTGGAGGGTTCGGCTTTCGCGGGCGGCGATCCCGGAACCGACCGATCGGCAACGGCGACCAGACCGGGATGTATCACCGCGTCGAATTCAGCGAGGCCGACCTTGATCGCCTGGCGTCGCTCGGCGAGTTGCGATCGCTGACCTTTGCCTCGTCGGCAGTCACCGACGATGTCTTGGCGCGGCTGAAAGGACTCACGAAGCTCGAGTCTCTCGGACTCGAAGGTGCGACCATCACCGATGCCGGACTTGCCTCACTGTTGGACATGTCGCATTTGACCAATTTGGATCTCGAGTCGACCTCCATCACGGATGCGGGACTGAAGGAGATCGCCAAGCTCAAGTCGCTCAACGACCTGAGTCTGATTCCCGAGGCCGAGCGGAGCGGCCGGATTCCGAGAACCCATCCCTCCCTCCGCCTCGGCCAGACACGTACGACGGCGAACGGCATCGACGAGCTGCAGCGAGCGATTCCCAACTGCATTGTCTCTGCCTCGCACCTGGGTTTTTATCCGGCGCCCCAGCCCCCGGCCGCCCGGATCGAGAATGGGCCCAGTGGTTGCTCGAGCCGGGTCGGGAAGCGTATCTCTTCACCGACCTCGATCCGGAGACTGCGATTCGTTCCTACGAGGATTTGCCGCCGGTCGATTTCCACATCGTGGGGGTCGGCTTCAACTCGCAGTTTTCGGTCTGGGTTTCAGAAACCATGCTGCGGAGGATGAACCGCCTGACAAAGCTCAGGTCGCTTTCTTTTAAGCGCCTGCCGATGGCCGCGTTTGCCGGCCTGAGCGACCTCAGGCAGCTCGACGGCCTCTGGATCGAGGAGACCGATGCGACCGACGACACGCTTCAGGCCCTGGGCAACCTGACCGGGCTCAAAACACTGAAGCTTGGCGACAAATATTTCACGGACCGGGATCTGGCCCGTCTGGCGCCGCTGCACGATTTGACTCGGCTGCAACTGGATGGAAAGTCGAAGGGACTCCACGGCAGCGGGTTTGGCGCCCTGAGCCATCTTACTCATCTGAAATCGCTCGACTTGGATAGCTCGGGCTTTGAGGATGAAGCGATGGCGCCGATCGGGAAGCTTGTCAGCTTGGAGGAACTCGATCTCAGCCGGACCTGGATTACCGGCAAGGGACTGGCCAGTCTGGCTCCGCTCTCGGGACTCAAAAAGTTGCGATTGAGCAGCTGCCGCCGCTTGGAGGTTTCGTCGCTTGAGGTGCTAACAAAGTTTCCGCGCCTCGAATCGCTCGCCATCAACAATTGCCCCACCGACGACAGCGTCGTCGAATTGCTCAAGAAACTGACCTCGCTGCGGGAACTGTACCTTCAACCAAGTGGCCTCTCCCCGGCCGCCTACCACGCACTGGTATCCAGTCTGAATTGCAACATCGACGGGAGCCGGCCATTCCTGAATCGGCAGCAGCCAGCAGACGGCGGAGCCTCTGCGTCGGGCTCGGCAAATTCGGGAACGGCAACTGGCTTTCGTCGCAAAGAGACTCGGGGACGAAGGTGGTCCGCAGGAGCCGGCAGCGAGAACGAGCCAATCCGGAGTCATCCGGAAGCAAAAATCAGTTCCGGTTCTCAGGACGCCGCCAGGTTTGTTCCGCCGCCCGGGAGCACCGACCGCACGTGGGCCGAATGGCTCGTGTCGCACATTTCCGGGTGCACGCTCCGGACCGATGTCGACCCGGAATCGGTGGTCTCCTACGTCAAGGAATTGCCCCCCATCGAATTTCACATCACGCGAATTGGATTTAGCAGAAACGAACCGAACACAGATTCGCTGTTACCGCTTGACTCCGCTATCGTGCGGCGTCTGAACGAGCTGCCGGCCCTCGAGGCAGTTTCCTTCAACCCCGTTCCCAAGCCGTGGCTTGCGGCGCTGCCTGCCTTGACCCGCATCAAGTCGCTGTCGCTTCAAAGGGCCGACAACCTGGGCGACGAGGCGCTGAAGGCGATCGGCACCATGACGAACCTGACGCAGTTGCGGATCGAAAGCGATCGGATTACCGACACTGGGCTTAAGCACCTGTCACGGCTGACTGGCCTGACGGGGCTCTTCTTGTCCGACGCTCGCAACGTGCACGGGAGCGGTCTGAAGGATTTAAGTGCGCTCACCAAATTACAGGCTTTGAGCTTGTCCAATTCGGGCCTCGACGATGCGGGACTGGCGGAGGTCGCGCGGTTTGCAAACCTGCAGGACCTCAATCTCAGCCAGACCTGGATCAGCCCCAAAGGCCTGGCTCCGCTTGCCGGCTTAGCGAATCTGAAGCAGCTCGACCTCCGCAGTTGCCGGCGAATCGACGACAGCGCGATTGGTGAGCTTGCGAAATCAAAGCACTTGCGCTCCCTCAATCTGGAGAACACGCGAGTCACCGGCGATCACGCCCCGGAGCTGCAAAATTGGCTTCCGAACTGTTCAATCACCTGGCCTGTGCAAGTTCGGATGCGAATGATGATGCAGCAGCAAGGGCAGCCGCCGAAAAGTCCGTGAAGGTCGTTTTCGAGTAGGCTCCGCCTGCCGGGCGGGGCACTTTTTTGGGCCATGGTCTCGCTTGTTGACCGAGCGCCTGTCTCCCCCGGCTGCCACTGGTCCGCCACGGGCGGACTTTGGGCCGCCAGTGCTTTGGAGCTTGATCCGCGAAGTTGGCTGCAAGCCGTTTGCAACGTGCAGCCAGACATTTTTTGTTTTTCGACGCCGACTTGAAGACACTGGCGGGCCAGAGTCCGCCCGTGGCGGACCAGTGGCACCCTACGCCGTTAACCCTTTTGGATCGTTCGGTTGAGAAGTAGTTTTGCCCAACGAAGTTGCGCTGGCGAAGCGTTGAGGATTCGGGGCGCTCCGGGAGGACGTTCTTGTTTTTTGCGAGGATAGTCGCGGCTGGTTTTTGGTCCTCGGGGGTAGTCGTCGACCACTGCTTTTCTCAGGGCGTCGCATAAGCCGCGACCCCGTTCGCGCGGATGCAAGTCGTCGCGCAGCACCCGGCGGAACGCACGCAACGTGCCGGCAATGCTCAGCCGCGGCGGGGGAAAGTCCCGAGCGCGGTTCGCGATGAGCGCATAAAGCGCCATGGCCCAGAGTCCGGCCAGCGACCACTCCAACTCGAAGAGCGCATTCTCGGCACGGGCACTGCGGAGCTTGCGACGCTGAAACGTCTGCTTCAGATGGCGATAGAAGAGTTCGATTCCCCAACGGCGTGCATACAGTTCGACGACCTGTTGGTCTGTCAGGTCTCTCGTCGAGAGCACGCTGGTCACCAGAAACACCGGATGTCGGCCGGTGTGAGCCACCACCAGCCGCAACACGAGCGGGGGTTCTCGCCGCTTGGCCTCCCGATCCGGCCAGAGATAAACCGTATTGGCCCGCTCGCGGGCAAACCCCAGCTTTTTCAGCAGGCGGACATTCGAGCCGACCCGCAACAGCACGTGACGCTGGCTGTCCAGGACGGCGCGGGTGTACTCGTACCCCACAAACCCGGCATCGACGGCCATCACGGACCCGGGCGGAAGGGCCGGCAGCATTTCCAGCCAGTGCGCGCGTTCGCTGCTGTCGGCAGGACCGATCCGCCAATCCCAGGGCAACCCCGTGCCGACATGCCACATCGTCGTGAGCCACAACTGCGGGGAGTTCGATTTCTTGGCGTGCCTTCCCCCGCTCTTTTGGACGCGGCGTCCCTTGCGGGAACGACGTGTTCGACGCACGCACGAATACGCCTCTTCGTGAGACCGCGTCCGGGGTAGTTCGGCCCGGCTCCCATCGACGGCGAACGTCACAAACCCGCTGACCTGCCAAGAGCCGGCCAGTTCCTTCCGCATCCGTTCCCGTAGCGCTCCTTGCAGCAACCCGACCAATTCCGCCGTCCATCGACGCAAAAGCTTGGTGAAGGCCTGGTAGGTGCGGGCCGACTCCGTCGCCGGCGTGAACAGGTGCTGCACGATCCGACGAACGGCCCAGAATCGATCGGCCAAAGTCCCTTCGTCGGACCAAGCCCACAGCAAAGCCGTGGTAGCCAGCAAGCGTGGCGTCCACGTACAATCCGCCCGCAACCGAATCGACGACCAGTCGATGCCGGCCGCCAACCAATTCAGGGCCGCACGCAACGACGACGAATTCAGGCACACACAGTCTCGATGCGACATTCCCGATTCCTTTCGGGTTGGAGTCCGATCCTTCTTTTTGTTTGGCGACTAAAAGCATGATCGAAACTCCAAATCGCATCGAGACTTGTTTTCTCCCACCCAAAAAAGGGTTAACGGCGTAGAGTGGCACCCTACGCCGTTAACCATTTTTTCAACGAGAAAAGCACACAATCGCCAAGTCGGGTGCCACGCCCACGGCTTTGCGTGGGCGTGCGAATCCGTTTGACGTTCGAAGACACGCCCACGCCGAGCCGTGGGCGTGGCACCCAGAAGACGGCAAAAGGGTTAACGGCATAGAGTGGCACCCGGCGCAAAAACGAGGGCCACGCTTTCGCGTGACCCTCGTTCAAATCGTCACAAACTCAATCGAATCCGCGGTCGCCGGCTATTCGCTCGCCGCTCCCACCAGTTCGCCGCTTTCGATGGCGATTTCCTGGCCCTCCGGCAGGTAGTCTTGCACGAAGCCCTTGAGGTGCGTGCTGCGGGTGTGGTGCTGGAGTTTTTTGAGGGCTTTCGATTCGATCTGGCGGATCCGCTCCCTCGTGACCTTGAAGATGCGGCCCGTTTCCTCCAGCGTGTAGCTGTAGCCGTCCCCCAGGCCGTAACGCAGGCGGATGATTTCCCGCTCGCGATACGTGAGGCTCTTGAGGACATGTTCGATCTTGTCCTTGAGCATCTGCTGGGTGGCCGAATCGGCCGGGCTGTCTTCGTTGTCGTCTTCCAGGAAGTCGCCGAAGCTGCTGTCCTCGCTCTCGCCTACCGGCGTGTCGAGGCTGATCGGGTGCTTCCAGGTCTTCATGATCCGTTCGGTCTCGTCGACGCCGAAGCCGACCGCGTTGGCCAGTTCCTCCATCGACGGTTCGCGCCCCGTCTCCTGGCGGATCTGCTCGCTCTTGGCTTTCAACGTCGAGATGCTCTGGAACATGTGGACCGGGATGCGGATCGTCCGCGCGTGGTCGGCGACGGCCCGCGTGATGGCCTGGCGAATCCACCAGGTCGCGTAGGTCGAGAACTTGTAGCCGCGGCGGTACTCGTACTTCTCGACGCCCCGCATCAGGCCCGCGTTCCCCTCCTGGATCAGGTCCAGGAAGCTTAAGCCCCGGTTGCGGTACTTCTTGGCGATCGAGACCACCAGCCGCAGATTGCCGCCGGAAAGCTTCTGCTTCGCGTCGGTCCAGCCGTCGAACCGCCGCACGATCTCGCGGCAGCGGGCGCGAAACTGATCGGGCGTTTCGAGGGTCATTTCCACGAGTTCCGCCAGCTCGCGCTTGAGGAGCTCGGAGTCGTTGTTGCGAGAGTGCCGCGACGGCCCGCGGTGGAGCTGTCGCTGCAAGTCGGTGATCCGCTCGCCGATCTGGTGCATCCGCTTCATGATCGGCTGCAACCGCTGCGTCCGCAGGCTGAGCTCTTCACAGAGCGTGGCCATCTTCCGCCGGCGGAGGCGGAGCCGCCCTTCGGCGGCCTTTTTCTCCTCGCGGGACGAATCGGGCGAGGTGGCGATGCGGAAGTCGGCGATGTTGAAGGCGAGTTGGGCCTTCAGCGTCCGCAGGTTCTCGGTCATGCGGCCTTGAATCTGCTCTTTGCCGACCGCCTCAGTTTCGGAGGTGCGGAGCGTCCGCTCGAAGGGAAGTTCGTTGTTGCGAACCTTCTCGAACGTCTCAACCGCGATGCGGAGCGCGAAGTCCGATTCGAGCACCGTGCGGCGGAACCGCTTGCGGGTAATTTCAATCTGTTTGGCCAGAAAGATCTCCCGCTCCCGCGACAGGAGCGGAATGTTGCCCATCTGGCTCAGATACATGCGGATCGGATCGCGCGACGAGAGGGCGGCCGCCTCGGCTCCGATGATGGAGCGTGCGAGCATGGCACCGGCACCGTCGGATGCTTCCGAGGACCAGTTCGAGCTGGCCGGGTCTTCGGCCATCGGCAGCTGCGGGGCGTGGGGATCGTCGGCCAGTCCCAGATTCAGTTCTTCCATGACCAGAATCAGCCGGTCGACCATCTGCGGATCGCCTCCTTCGTCCGGCAGGTAGTCGTTGACCTGATGGAACGAGACGAATCCTCGCTTCAAGGCGACGTCGACAACGTCTTTGAGCGCTTGTTCAACCTGATACACAAATTGCTCCCTTCCTCATGAACGTTCGGATCGCACGTCCTTGCACGAAAATAGACAAACCAGATGCCAAATCCTTGCAGACTCCGACCGGTCAGACGCAACCTTTGCGGAAAAACGAATCCTCCCGAATCGTCCCGCTTGCGGTTACCGCCTTGTCGGCCCCCCAAGACGCCCCCCTTAAGGGCATCCGGCTTTCCGGCAGCAAGCAAAAGCAGCCCGGGCGACGCCGCAGTGATTTACACTCGACGACCTACGCGCCCTTGAGCCTTTTGCAAATGAAACGTAGTCAAACGGCCGGCTAGCAATGAGAGAAGAGTGGGTTCTCTGCAAAAGCATCCTTTCTCCCCAGCGAGAACCAATGGCGAATCCATTATTCGCCGTGTCAAACCACCCATGCTACCAGAAGTCCAGGCTGCTTTCCCACAATTCCTGCCGACCGGGAGAAAAATTTCCAAAATCTTTCCCCGAATTTCATCACGCTTCGTGCAGGCAGCTCCCTTCCGGATTCGACACAGTCCCCGCGCACAAGGCTCGGGGGATCGTCGAAATTCGGCAAAGCGAACCGTTGGAGGCGGATCGCTGTGCCGAACTGGCCTGGCACTCCACCTCCAGTGGATTGCCCTCCCCGTTTGGTAACCGCCTCCTGCAGAGTCCCGCCCGACACCGTCGGACCCCATGACTCGTCTGTCTTGCTGCGCTCGTCCTTGAAGTCGGGGAATTATTCGGGCGACGAATAGCGAAGGTCAATCGCCTTTTTCAAGTTGCGTTGATTTTGTTTGTCGCAAGTTCATGGGAAATAAATGTTTACTAAATCCTGCCTAATCGGTCGGGTCGTTCCTATCGGACGAAATGGATCGCCTGCCACGCGGTCTGCGATTGCTCTGCCCAGCTCGCCTCCCCACCGGTTTGAACGCCCGGATGGTGTCGCTATACTGGAAAGGCTTTTCAGGAGGCTCGCAATATGCCCGTGTCAGATGCCAATAAGGCGGTCGTTGCCAAGGGGCTTAAGGGAGTTATCGCGGCTGAGACGTCGATCTGCGACGTCGACGGCGAGCGGGGACTCTTAATTTATCGCGGCTATAACGTCGACGATCTGGCCGCGTCGGGGACCTACGAAGAGGTCGCCTATCTCCTGCTGTACGGGGAATTGCCGAACCCCTTCCAATTGGACGAGTTCCGCACCGCCCTGCTCCGGCAAATGACGCTGCCCGAGCCCGTGGACGAGTTTCTGCGGCGGCTCCCCACCGACGCGTCGCCGATGGCCGCCCTCGAGGCTGCCGTTGCTTTTGCCAGCCTGTACGACACCGAGGGCGACAACTTGCCGGCGGCCCATCGCAAGGCGGTGCGGCTGGTCGCGCGGGTTCCCACGATGGTGGCCTCGATCGGCCGCCTGCGCGAGGGAGAGGCTCCCCTCTTGCCCAAAATCGAGCTGTCGCTGGCGGCTAACCTGCTGTGGATGCTCACTGGGCGGCTGCCGACGGCGGACGAAACGCAGGCGATGAACCTGATCCTGATCCTGCATGCCGAGCACAGCCTGAACGCCAGCACCTTTGCGGCCCGCGTGATTACGGCCACGCTGTCGGACGTCTATTCGGCCGTCACCGGGGCGATCGGGGCGCTCAAGGGCCCGCTGCATGGCGGTGCGAATACGGCAGTCCTCAAGATGCTCGAGGAGATCGGCAGCGTCGAGCAGGTGGGCCCCTGGGTCGAAGCGGCCCTGGCCCGCAAGGAAAAGTTCATGGGCTTCGGTCACGCGGTCTACAAAACGATCGATCCGCGGGTCAAGCATCTCAGAGAGGTTTCCCGCCGGTTGGGTCACGATCGGGGTGACACGCGGCTGTTCGATCTCTCGGTCGAGCTGGAAGAGCGTGTGACGTCGGCCATCGGCAAGCCGTGCAACGTCGACTTTTATTCGGCCAGCGTGCAGGACGCGTTGGGCATTGCCGGCGAGATGTTCACCTGCATCTTTGCCGCCAGCCGCATCGTCGGCTGGTGCGCCCACATTCTGGAACAGCTCGCCGACAACAAGATCATCCGCCCGTCGTCCGAATACATCGGCCAGACCGATCGCCGCTACGTGCCGATCGCCAACCGCTGACTGCGGTGGATGTTAAGGATCGGCCTCGGGCCGTGCACCCAGGTTCTCTCTGATGCGCGTTTGCGCGACATGCTGCCGTCAGGACGTGGTGCCGTCGTTTTGGACCGTTATCGGATCGCGAAACGGCCTGATAAAAGTATTGTAAGTTGTTATATATCAATATGTTATATCGTTTTTAATGAAGGCGGCTGAGCGATTTTTCGCGTTATTTTTCTGTGGTGCGAGACCCTTTTTCTGCCGCAGAAAAAGCAGAAAAATCAAAAATCCTCGGTAAATTGAGGGGTGCGACAGACTCGTGTGCGCACAATCGGCCCGTTTTCGCGCAGAAAGGGGCCCGAACACCCCGAAAAGAGGACAAAAGGTGCGCGAAAACGGCGCTAATCGGGCTGCTGAGTGAGGGGCGGTGCGGGCGGCGGCTCGAAGCCTCGGCGAAGTTCGCTGCGGGACGTCATATAGTAGGCGGAGCCGATCGCCACGATGACAACGGTGACGAGGCGGTTGGCAAGGGCCGCCCCCAGTCCGGCCGCCGCGGCTTGAGCTGCCGGGACCCCCTGGATGCCGAGGGCCCTGTTGGCGACGACGTAGAAATACTTGATCGCCCCCTCCAGAGCACCGACTCCGCCGGGGACGGGCACGACGAAGGCAAACAGTTCGGCAATCGGGATCAAGAGGAGCTGCGTCCAATATCCCGGGGCCGCGTTCCCCGCGTTGATTCCCAGGGCGCAGAAATAAAAGCTCGACAGGGTGCCGAAGTGGCCGATGACGCTGATCACCACGGTCAGCACTAACAGGGCACGCCGCTGCTGATACAAGAGGACCGCGTTCACGAGACCGGCAATCAGGTTGCCGACTTTCGGCAGGCGAATCAGCCGTTTCAGCAGGCGGGACCGCGGAAAGGCCGGGTGGAGCATCACGATCAAACCGATGACGCCGCCGATGGTGCCGGCCCACAAGAGGACCACGCAAAACCGGACATCGCGGTTCTGGAAGATCCGCGGATCCTGAAAAAACATCGCCAGGGCGCCCACCATGAACAGGGCCAGCACGCCCAGGATGCGATCCAACAGGACCGTGGCCATGGCGACACCCCTCCGCGACGTTTGCTCCATGGCAATCATGCCGGCTTTGAAGAGGTCGCCCCCCGCCGCACCGGGTGCGACGTATCCGAAGAGGTATCCGATGTATCCCAACCGCACGGCGTCGCGGATGGTAAACGGGAAATCCTGCGCCAGACGAGCAGGTACCAGCGGTAAAACGTGAGCAGCATCGCCCCGGCGGCCAGGACGAAGGCCAGGAGCAGATACGACCAGTTCTTTGGCTTTGCCGCCAGATCGGCGAGATCCTGGCGATTTGTGTAAAAGAGGTAGGCCAACAAAAGCAGGGCGGCCGGCCACTTGAGCCAGCTCCAGCTCTGTTTCACGCGATGAAACAAAGACCGTGACCGCGGGAGGAATAGCCGCCAGAAACTCAAGTCAGTCGCCTTATGCTCTTTGGAGCGGATTTCTAAATAATCTGCTCTGAACGTGCAATTGAAAAGCCTTGCCGATCGGCAAAGTGGCGGGTATCTTACCCGCCCGCGGAATGGATTCCGCGAATTTGCGACTTTCCGCTCTTGAGAAAGGGCTCAAGGATGAGCCGTCTTCCCGTCTTCAAGCGGTTGTCTTCGCGTCCCCGCCTCCGGATCCATCGGGATGAGAGCGAAGCCGTCATTTTACCCTTTTCGCGGAGGAACTGGGGTTCTTCCGAGCGAGCGGGACGGCACGCAACGGAACGCTTGGAAGAGCAAGGAACAGCGGTCGCAACGTGTCCGCTGCCGGTCAATCGGATCGGCATGGACCCCCTCCTCCGGGCCCGCGTCCTGCACGAAAACCGGTGCTGTCCCCGCTGCCGGCGCGGCGGCGTGATCCCCCTCGACCTGGGCGACGGCGACGAGCGCAATCCGGCCATGCCAGTTCCAGGCTCCGCGACGCTGATCGGGTTTTGCTGTAACTCGTGCGGCGCCGAATGGGGCGTGTAGCGCGACGGCTGGTGGCCGTCAGGCGCTTCGGTTGATTGTTGAGTCCGGGACGAACGGTCCCCTTGCGCGCCCTGTGTTCGCTTGATGCTTCAATTTGCTTTCTTGCGCTCGCCCTTCCATACTGGCGGTGGCTAACCGTCGCCTCCCCACATCCAACGGCCATCCGCGGGCGGGTCCCTTCTCTCTTTTAGCGCAGGACGAGTCATGAGCGAGCTTGCCGATTCAAATCCCTCCGGCCGAAAACCTCCCATGAGTCCGGCACCGAAATTGCCGAAGCTGAAGACCAAGAAAAAAGAGGTGCCGGCAGAGGAGACGAAGAGCGGCGGCGCATGGAAGCAGTATGTCATTTGGGCCGTGATGGCCCTGTTGGCACTGGGCGCGGTCGCGGAGTTCCGCGCGCAATTGGGCTATCGAAAGACGCTCGCGACCTGCAACACGGCACTCGAAAAGATTGAGGGAAAGACTCCCGCCGACACGAAGCGGATTACGTTTGAAGAGCTCAAATCCAAGTTGCCGCCCGATCCAGTTCATACCAAGGAGGTGCATTCCTTCGCACAAAGCGAAGTCTATACCTGGACGTGGCAGGGAATCCGCCGCTACAAGGTACGACTCTTCGTTAATCCCAAGGACGGGGCAGTCTGGGATGTGAATTCAGAGCCATGAAGGATCGAGGCGAAAGGCGAGCGAACGAAGCGTAAACCCGCGACGGCAGCCGGTGAACCGCTCGTTGCCGGCGCCCACAGCACGTGGTTGTACGTTCGCGCTTGCGCCTTGGCATTTTGGAGTCATCGATGCGAAATATGGTGGGACTGATTCTCGGCGGTGGCAAAGGGACGCGCCTGTTGCCCCTCACCCAACACCGCTCGAAGCCTGCGGTCCCCTTGGCCGGCAAATACCGCCTGATCGACATCCCGATTTCGAATTGCCTCAACAGTGGCATCAACCGGATTTACGTGCTGACGCAGTTCAACTCCGTCAGCCTGCACCGCCACATCCGGCAGACCTATCAGTTTGACTATTTCGACGGCGGTTTTGTGGAGATTCTCGCCGCGCAGCAGACGAACGAAGGGATGGACTGGTACCAGGGGACGGCCGACGCGGTCCGCAAACAGATCCGCTATATCGAACAGCCCGACGTCCAGTACGTCCTGGTGTTGTCAGGCGATCAGCTGTACCGCATGGATTACGGCGCGATGCTCGAGACGCATCTGCGGGAAAAGGCCGACGTCACGATTGCCGCCCTGCCCGTCACGCGGGAGGCGGCCCGCGGCTTCGGCATCATGCGGATCAACGAGACGGGACGGGTCGTCGGCTTTCTGGAGAAACCCAAGACGCCGGAAGATTTCAATCTCATTCGCAGCGAGCCGGCCTGGCTCGATGCCCGGGGGATCGACAGCCGCGGCCGCGATTGCCTGGCCAGCATGGGCATCTACCTCTTTAACCGCGATACGCTCGTCGATCTCCTCCGCAAGTCGGACTACCAGGACTTCGGCAAGGAAGTCTTCCCGATGTCGATTCGGGCGCGGCGCGTGCAGATGTATCCGTTCGACGGGTATTGGGAGGACATCGGCACCATTCGCTCCTTTTTCGAGGCGAACTTGGCGTTGGCCCGAGTGCCTCCGCCGTTTGACTTTGAATCGAAACTGGGTCCGATCTACACGCATGCCCGCTCTCTTCCGCCGGCCCGCATTGACGGAGCGACGATTACGGAGAGCCTGCTGGCCGACGGCTGCATCATTGAATCGGGCGCTCGCATCGAGCGGAGCGTCATCGGTCTGCGGTGTCATATCGGCCGCAATGTGTCGATCAGCAACAGCGTCTTGATGGGGGCCGACTTCTATCCGATCTGTGGAGGGGCTGCCGAGTCTGGGGGAGAGTTACACCAGCCCCTGTTGGGTGTCGGCGAAGGATCGACGATTTGCGGCGCCATCGTCGACAAGAACTGCCAGATCGGCAAAAACGTTCGCATCGAATGCGAAGCCAAGGAACCACCCGACGCGGACTTCGAGAATGTCTCCATTCGCGACGGCATCACGGTCGTCCACAAAGAGGCCGTCCTCGCCGACGGTTGGAGATTCCCCCGCGGCGGCTCGGGCGCTGAGCCTGTTTTTAAGGTCGGATTCCGCGCCAAAGAAAAGGCACGCCACGCGTGCCTTTTTTGTTCGTCTCCGACGGGCCCTGATTGAGCATCATTCGCTCCTGGGTTCGGCAAAAGTCTTCGCGCCGACTTTGTCGAGCACCTGAAATTCGGTCACCTCGGAGGCCATGAATTTCTTGCCATTTCGCTTGGATTCAATCTTGGTGGCCCGTTTGATGCCATCGAAGTCCTTGTAGTTGGCGAAGGTCGTTTCCTGCGCGAACTCGTTCCCTTGGCGGCCGGCGACCGTCGCGGTCAGCTTGACGGGCAGACCGCTTTCCTTGTCGAAAAAGAGCTGAAAGTCCTTGCCGTCGGGCCCTGTGACCTTGAGGACGGCCGCCGGCTTGCCTCCCACTTTCTCCTCTTCGCCCGCTTCCACCTTGAAGCCTTCCCCTTTGAGCAGCAGGGGCATTTCGGGGACCAATTGCAAGTAGGCGGCCCGCTTCTGGTTGGCGAGTTGGTCCGCTTCCAGCGGGTTCGTCTCCTCGCCGAATTTCCGCCAGCCTTTGTCGCCGTCCAGAATCGTCACGCCTTTGATCGGGTTGCCGCCAAATTCCCCCTCGAACTCTTGCCGGAATTTGTCGATCCCCTGCGCGGTCACCTTGGTGGAGAAAGCATTATCTTCATCATTGCGACTGATTTTGCCCTTGGTTTTCCAGCGGACAATTTTGGCCGCCCCCAGCTTCTCAGCCCCGCCCAAGGCCTTCACCGCCTTGTCCATCACGGCTTTGGCATCCTGATCGTCCGCCACGGCCAAACGGCCGAGTCCAAGCACAAGACCCGCCGCAAGAGTGACGCTCATGAATCGTGTCATGGGTTTCCCGCCTTTGTATTCTGCATCGCCCTTCGAACTTCATACCGACGAAAACGCTTTTTTGGGATGGTACGCGGTGACTGTAGAACGCTACGACGCCGCGCGCCCGGCACGGATTCCTCGCTCAGTCGCCTTTCGGCTCGGCGAATGTTTTGGAATCGACCTTGTCGAGCACTTTGAAGTCGGTGACTTCCATGTCGAGGAATTTCTTGTCGTTGCGCTTCATTTCGATCTTGGCGGCCCGTTTGATGCCGTCGAAGTCCTTGTAGTTGCTGTAGGACGAATCCTGCTTGTACTCGTCTCCCTGGATATCGACGACGGTTGCCGTCATGCGCACCGGAAGGCCGCTCTCTTTGTCGAAATAGAGCTGAAAGTCCTTGCCGTCGGGTCCGGTGACTTTGAGCACCGCAGCCGGCTTGCCGCCGACCTTTTCTTCCTCTCCGACTTCGACCTTGAAGCCCTCGCCTTTGAGAAGCTGCGGCATTTCGGGAACAACCTGGAGATAACAATTGCGCTTCTCGTTGGTGAGCGCGTCATCATCCAGTTTATTGCTGTCGTCGCCGATTTTTCGCCACGCCTTGTCACCAGCCAGGACGGTCACTCCCTTGATCGGGTTGCCGTCGAATTCGCCCTCGAATTCTTGTCGGAAGTGGTCGATCCCCTGGGCCGTCACTTTGGTCGTGAAGTTGTTGTCGTTGTCGTTCAGATGGAGCTTGCCCTTCATCTTCCATTCGACGATTTTGGCGGCGCCGAGCTTTTCCGCCCCGCCCAGGGCCTTGACGGCCTTGTCGATGACGGCATTGGCTTCCTGATCGTCCGCCACAGCCAGTTGGCCAAGTCCAAGTACAAGACCCGTTGCTAGAACCGCGCTCATGAGTCGTGTCATCGGTTTCACCGCCTTTGTTCGTGGTTGTTGTGTTTTCGCGGCGCTTTGTCTTGCGGAATATACCGTCTGATCAGCGAGCGAGAATTCGCATCGCGGCGATTTGCCGATTCCAAATCGTAGCCGCCTCAACTCCGAAATGCCATGCGTGCAATTCATGCGACGAGCAAGACGCCGAGCGTAAAAGAAAATCGTGACACGCACGCGACGACTCGCGAGTACACGGTCCGGTGACTCACTGCACCGCCGGTTCGAACAGGGACTTCAAAAAGTCCCGGAACAGAATTGTCTCCGACAGATTGTCGCACTCGTTGCAGTGCTCCCAATCGATCCAGACGTATTCAACGCCGAGCCATCCGGCGTATCCGGCTTTTTGAAGACCGTCGACCACGCGGCGGTAGTCGATGACGTTGTCCTTGAAAGGCGCCTGCAGCCGGCCCGTCCGGGCACCGCGGACATGAAAATGGGAGGCGTGCGCCAGGAGAGGTTCAATGGCGTCGTCCGGCATGCCGGCCCGGGTGAAATGCGTATAGTCGAGGGTCAGAGTCAATCCCGGAACGCTTTGCACCAGCCGTTTGGCCGTCGCCGGGTCGGACGCGAGCGAACCGACATGTGCTTCAGTTCCGAGCGCGATGCCGAGCGATCTGGCTCGCTCTGTCCGCCACGTCAGTTCGTCGACCGCCCGCGCGAACGAGTCCTCCGCGCGCTCTTCTTCAAAATGGACTCCCGGCAGAATCGTGACGTGCTGGCAGCCGCACGCGGCGGCGTAGTCGAGCGTTTTGGAAAACCAGTCCCGCGCCAGTTGGCGGCGATCACTTTCGGGGTGGTTGATCGCGTACGGCCTGAAATCGGGGGCCGTTTGCAGAAACACGTCCGCCACGCGCAGGCCAAGCGAATCCGTGAGACCTTTGAGTGCGGCGGCGGAGCGGCCCACGTTCTCGAATTCGCGCGACGGCCACAGATGGGACCGTCCGTCGAACAGGCCGATGTCGACGCCGCCGAATCCGAGCATGCTGATCAGCCGCAGCGACTGCTCGTGCGTCAGCAGGGGAAAAGCAAAATCCGCGCAGGCCAGTTTGAGCTTCATGGCTGCTCTATTGTGCAAACTCGCACGGGCCTTCGCCACGGAGTTCGGGTGGTGCAGGAACTGCGCGCGGCGCCGGCAAACGTAGTGCAAGCTGACAGCTTGCCTTTTTTGGGGGGATCAAACCGGCGAATTAAGGCAAGTTGACAGCTTGCCCTACGGGTGCCAGCGGATATCGCGGAACGACCTCCGGATTCACCACATGCGGCGGCCAGCGGCCAGACAGGACATCGGCCGCGTGGCGCGCTCCGCGCGTCTTCGAGTCGATCGTCGATTCGACCGAACTGCCGGCGCAGTGCGGCGTGAGCAAGACGTTGTCGAGATCGAGCAGCGGATGCCGCGCCGGTTTGCCCGGTGGAGCAAATACGTCGATCCCATCAAAGACATCGAGTGCTGCGCCGGCGATTCGTTTCTCCTTAAGTGCCCTGATGAGGGCCGCTTCGTCCACGATCGCTCCGCGTGCCGCGTTGATCAGGAGGGCCGTCGGCTTCATGAGTGCGATCCGGCCAGCGTCAAGCAGGCCCCGTGTCTCGGCATTAAGCGGTAAATGGATCGAAAGAAAATCGGACTGAGCCAGCGTCTGCTCGAGCGTGGCGAATGTTACCCCGCTTGGCTGCGCGGCGTCGGCATATTTCGCCGGGTTTCGCGTCCAGGCAATCACCTGCATGGCGAAGGCCGCCCCGCGAAGAGCGACCGCCTGAGCACTCGCGCCGAAACCGAGCAGTCCCAGCGTCTGTCCCGCGACGCGGTGCACGCCCGGATGGTTCCGCGCGGTCCACTCTCCGCGTCGCATGGCGTCGAACATGTAGGGCAATCGCCGCGTCCAAGCGAGCAACAGGGCGAACGTGTGCTCGGCCTGCTCGTTGGTGCAAAAGTCCGGGATGTTCGCGACGACGATGCCTTGCCGCGTTGCTTCGGCGATGTCAATCTTGTCCGTCCCTGCTCCCAGCCGGGAAATGACCCGGCACCGCGTGAGCCGCCGGATCACGTCCGCCGGCACGCTCGATGAGATGACCAAGAGTGCGTCGCAATTCTCGGCGGCCGCGATGATCTCCTCCGGTCGCTGCCCCTCGATGGGGACGAGCTTCGCATCGGCCCGCGCGAGCTCGCGGTGCTCGGCCTCTTCGACAGGATAAGTGGCAGCATTCAAGCGAACGGCGACGAAACTCATCGTCGGCAGCCTCAGTCGTTCTTGCGAGTAAAATCTTTGAGCCAACGGCTGTCCCACAGCGAGGGAAACGGGTTCTTCTGCGGCGGATGGGCGGCGATGACGGCCGGGTCGAGGTCAATCCCCAGTCCCGTCCCCGTCGGCAGTTTGAACTCGCCTTCTTCACACAGGTTCCAGCCGCGGACGAACTCCTTTCGCCACGGGACGTCGTAATCGGCGAAGTTCTCCTGGATGCGGATGTGGGGCGTCGCCCAGCCAAAATGGACAGCGGCGCACAGGGCGACCGGACCGATCGAGCAATGCGGGGCCAACTCGAGGTCGTGCGCCTGGGCGAGCGAGGCGATTGTTTTCCCCACCGCAAGCCCGCCGCAGTGGGCCAGATCCATTTGGACGACGTCGCACGCCCGCAGCGAAGTGAGCCGCGCGAATTCCTCGACCATATACAGCCGCTCTCCCGCAGCCATCGGAAACGGAAGCGCCTGCTTCACCTGTTTGAGCAGATCGAGATCGTACGGGGTCACCGGTTCTTCGTACCACGCCGGGCGGAAGCGCGCCAGCCGCCGGCCCATCGCAATCGCGCTCTCGGCCGACAGGCGGCCGTGGACTTCGATCATCAATTCGATCTCATCACCCACGGCCTGACGAACCGCGGCCACGATTCCTTCGGCCTCTTCCATTTCGTCGGGCGAGAGGGACTGCCACGCGACTCCGAACGGGTCGAACTTCATGGCGGCATAGCCCGACGCGACGACTTGCCGCGCTTTCGCGGCGTAATCGTCGGGAGTGCGGGCTCCGCCGTACCAACCATTGGCGTAAGCCGGCAGCCGTTCGCGCGCCTGCCCCCCGAGCAGTTTGTAGACAGGCTGTCCGCACGCTTTGCCGATCAAGTCCCAACAGGCGATTTCGACGCCGCTGATCGCCGTCAGCACGGTCGGACCGCCCTGGTACTGGTCGCGAATCAGATTGGCGGCGACGGTCTCGATGTCGAGCGGATCGATGCCGAGAATCCGTTCCTCGACCCAGTCGTGCAGCAGGCACTCGACGGCCCGCTCCTGCCATTCGAGCGATGCTTCGCCGACGCCGGTCAGTCCCGTGTCGGTCGTCAGCCGCACGAACAAGTAATTCCTCAGGCCGGCATGGGTCAGAAATGTTTCGAGCCGGACAATTTTCATCGGCCACCGCTTCGCCACGACACGCGCTCGATCAAGCACGAAAGTATACACTCTGCAGCGTAGGGCGAGCTGCCAGCTTGCCGTCTTTCTGCAACACGGGTTCCCGATGCCGGCAACGATTCGCCTGAACTCCAACCGCACCGACGGCGTGCACGACTTCGCGCTCCCGACGCTCCTTTTCGCGGCGCTCGGGGCCATGACGTGGGCGGTCCGCGGGACGGCCGGCGCCTCGGCGATGAATGCCCACATTGCACCGGGACTGACCTGGGGCGCCGCGTGGTGGTATCTCGCGCACGACCCGGCGGCCCGGCAATCCCGGCGCTATGCCTCCGGCTGGATCGTCTTCGCCCTCACCGTCGGCTTCGCGCTGGCGGGAAATCGCGGTTGGGTGCAATGGGCCAATTTCTTCGAGGGGCACCTCATCACAAATCGGGCCCACAACCAGTGGGTCCCCATCTCGCGATCATTCGGTTTTCTGTGGATGTTTCTTGCCGGCGCCGGTTGGGCCGGGCTACCCGCGTGTTTCTTGGCGTGGTGCGGCGAACGGCGTCCGCTGCGGGCCTGGGAGTGGACGGTTCGCCTGGCCTGCGGAATGGGGGCCGGTTACCTCGCCTGGCGTCTCTACGTCCGCTTCCCGGACGTCTTTCTACCTCAATACACCGCCATCAAGGCCCGGTATTTCGACTTCCAATCCAATCCGGACCTCGCCCGGCTCTATCGCGACAACGGCGCCACGCTGCGGCACATCGGGTACTGCATCGGCTTCCTCTTGTTCGAGGCCGTGCGAAGAGACTGGAAGAACGTCCTCCTGATTTCCAGCGTCAGCCTGCTCAATGGCGTCGGCTGGGCCGCTTGCCAAAATTGGAAGTGGGCCCTGCATCTCTGGCCCGATGCCCATTTCAATTTCTGGCGGTGCTGGGAGTGCTGCGGCGGCATCAGCATCGGCGTTGCCTTCGGCGTGGCCTACTTTCTGGTGAATCGCCGCGAAACCGCCGCCGAGCTTACACAGAGAAGCGAGCGGATCACCGAAGCCAGCCCGCGCGGAACGTGGCTCTTGGCGGCCGGTCTTCTCTTATTACTCGGCTGGACCGATTTCTGGCCCACCGCGAGCGATTTGAGACAACGCTTCGCTCCGCCCGCTCCGGGCGGAAACGATCTTTGGGGAACAATCCGGATCGGGTGCGCCGCCGCGTGCCTCGTCGCGGCTCTCGCGCATCGCATGCTCGCCGGCCGTGTGACCGAAGATGGAGACGAACGTCGCGCGAGGCTCGCGTCGCTCGAGCGGTGGACGGAACTCCTGGTGATGATCGTCCTGGGCGGGTTCCTCTGCGGCGAGGTGAATGCCGGTTTCGGGGACGGCGTGAGACCGCAGTTTTCTCCCCATTTGCTGGGACCCGGCGACGTCTATTTCTTCATCGTCTTCGCTTACTGCTGCTATCGCGTCATCGCCGGCTGGTTGGGCCGCGGCGAGAGTCAATCGGCCCGCGGCTCCGCGGATCTCGACTGGCTGACAACCTATCTGACGCTTACCGCAATTCTGCTGGCGGGAATCGGGGTCAACATGATGACCCGCTGGCACGCGCCGATTTGGTACGGAGTCGTCGCGGCCGCGTACGCGATCGCCTATTACCTGTTGACGCGACGAACACAAAACAACTCGGACGCCGGCGCAGCTGCAGAACCGACCGCCGGTAATCCGAATCTCGAACGGTGGGCTCTGTTTCTCGGTTTGCTTTACGGTCTGGGCCTGTCGTTGCGAAAGACACTGAAAGGCGGCGCGCAGGTTTATTTCGGCAACGAGACCGTGTGGGACCGCCGCTTGTGGAATTGGGTCGCGGTTGGAATGCTCGCCTGCCTGGTGGCGGGGGCCATTTGCACGTTGGTCCGGCGGCTGCCGAGGAATTTCGGCGGCGACCGCTTTCCGCGGGCGGGCGCGATTATCTGGCTTGTCTTGATTGCCGAAAACGTCGTAGCCCAGGTCGTCACGGGCCCCGTTTTCGGGCCGGGCAGGGCCTGGAACGACTTCATGTTCAACCTGCTGTATCTGCTTCTTTTTGCCATCTCGGGCGTCATCGTCTACCATTATCAGCTGCTCAAAAGCGGCCGCCTGCGGGTTCATATTGACACGCCCGGCGCTCAGGACTAGAAGGAAAAAGAAGAGACGCTTTTTTCAGAGTTCCAGGATGCCGCGTGCGTTGCTGATTTTGTTCTTGCTCGGCGCGCAGCTCGTGTCTTGGAATGCGTCTCCCCTCTTTCTGTGCCTCGATAGCGACGGAGCCGTCTGCGTCGACCTGGGCCCGGCCTCGTGCGCCTGCTGCCGACATCACCATGATGCGGAATCCTCGCGGCACGGCACCGGTGAATGCCCGACGAGCGGACATGGCGAACCGGCTCGCATCGATGCACCGCCCTGCGATTGCACGCACGTGCAGATCACTGTCGCCTGGACGGCGGTCACCGTCTCGCGGCAAGGAAACAGACCGATCGACATGCCCGTCGTGGCAGCGTCCCTTGGCGAAGGCGCTTCGAGCGAGATCGCTTTGGCGGTACTCCCGGGTCGTCTGCTGATCGACCCGGCGTGCGAATTGTCGTCTGGCATCGCCGGACGCTCGGCCGTCTTGCGCTGCTGACGGCGGCTTTGCGCTCATGCGGCCCGCGCTTCATGCTCGGGCGAGCTCGTTGTCCCGTCCTGACGCATTCTCACTTTCAGAAATCGTGCGGCCTGCGCCTTTCCGGACGATTCCACTCTCCCGCGGGAGGAAACCATGTCCCAGCCTGCTTCCGCTTCAACGGGCGGCTCGCGCTCTCTGAGCCGGCTCCTCGTCGACGCCGTCCCGAACGTGGTCGTATTCGGACTGCTGGCGGTCGTGTTCGTATTCGGGCATCACACGGGCTGGAAGCTGCCGCACTTCTCAAATCTGAGCACGGCGGCCGTTCCCGACGACTGGTGCCCGGAGCACCTCGTCCCCGAGTCAGCCTGCATCGAGTGCAACGAAAAGCTCTTGCCCAAGCCGCACGAATTCGGCTTCTGCCGGCAGCACGGCGTCGCCGAGTGCGTGATCGACCATCCCGAGCTGCGCAGGTCGACGGCAAGCCCCGATTGCCGCGGTACGACACGGCTCAGGCGATCGTCCTCATGGCCCGGCCGGAGAACGACAGCCGCGACACGCTCCATCTGCGGCGGTTGCAGTTGGCCTCGGAGGAGACGGCGGTCAAGGCCGGCATCAATGTGGACGTCGTCCGCGAGCGGCCCATGACCGACGCGGTCAGCGCCAACGGCGAAGTGACGTTCGATCCGGCCCGCGTGGCCCATCTTTCGTCCCGCCTGCCCGGAACGGTGGCGGCCGTCTTCAAGCAGGTCAACGACGCCGTCGAGCCGGGCGCAATTCTCGCCCTGATCGACGCGGCCCAGGTCGGCCAGGCGAAGTCGCAGCTGCTCAACGCCGTCGTGAAACGGGAACTCAAGCGGACGACGCTCGAACGGCTGCGGGCGCACAGCGTCTCGGTCCCTGCCTCCGCCCTCACCGAGGCCGAGGCCGACTTCCAGGAATCGGAAATCGGCTTCATCTCCGCCCGGCAAGCGCTCGTGAACCTGGGCCTCGAAATGGCCGAGCACTTCGACGGCCGCGACGCCACGAAGCTGGCCGAGGAAATCCACTACCTGGGCATTCCGCCGACGATCCTGGCCACGCTCCCCGTGCAAACGAAGACGGCCAATCTGCTGCCGCTGCGGACCCCCTACGCTGGCGTCGTGGTCGCCTCGGACGTCGTCTCCGGCGAAGTGGTCGACGCGACGAAACTGCTCTTCACGGTGGCCGACCCGCGTTCGCTGTGGCTGCTCTTGAGTGTGCGGCAAGAGGACGCCCGTTACATCGTTCCCGGACTGCCGGTCGAATTCCAGACCGACAACAGCTCGCAGCGCGTCCGCGGGACCGTCTCGTGGCTGAGCCCGACTGTCGACGAACGGTCGCGGTCGCTCCGCGTGTGCGTCGTTCTTGGCAATTCGGATCTGCGCTGCGCGACAAGTCGTTCGGCACCGCGCGAATCCTGCTGCGGAGCGAGCCGCACGCGATCGTCGTCCGCCGCGAAGCGGTCCAAGCGACGGCCGGCTCGCAGTTCGTCTTCGTCCGCGACCAGGACTACCTCAAACCGGACCACCCGAAATACTTCCACGTCCGCCAGGTGCGCACCGGCGCCCGCGATGACGAATACGTGGAACTCCTGGCCGGCGTCCTCCCCGGCGAAACAGTCGCCACCACGGGCAGCGCGGCGCTGCTCGCCCAACTCCTGCGAACAAGCCTCGGCGAAGGCTGTGGCTGCGGCCACTGATCCAAATGACGAATGACCAATGATGAATGAATGACGAAGCACGAAATCCGAATGACGAAATAAGCACGAAGGCCCAAATGCCCAAAAACGGAAAAAAACCGACAGCGCGCCTGCCATTCATTCGAGCCTCGTGCTTCGGATTTCTTTCGTCATTCGGATTTCGTGCTTCCTACATCGTTTGTCGTTAGCCATTCCACCCTCGCTCTCCCATGAACGTCTTGAACCGCATCATCGACCTGTCTCTTCGGCACCGGCTGCTGGTGATTGTGATTGCGCTGGCGGCCGCAGGCGCGGGAATCGTGGCGCTGGGCCGATTGGATGTCGACGCCTTTCCCGACACGACGCCCGTGCAGGTGCAGATCAACACGGTCGCGCCGGCCCTCGGTCCGGAAGAAGTCGAGCGGCAGATCACGTTTCCGATCGAGCAGGCGATTGAGCGGACTGCCCGGCTTGGAGCAGTTGCGCTCGATCTCGAAATTCGGCCTGTCGCAGGTCGTCGTCATGTTCCGCGACGGGACCGATATTTATTTCGCCCGGCAGTTGATCAACGAGCGGCTGGCGACCGTCGAGATTCCCGCCGCGCGTCGAGCGGCCCAAGATGGGGCCGGTCGCCACCGGCTTGGGCGAAGTGTTTCACTACATCGTCGACCGGCGAGGGGACCGATCCGACCGAACTGCGCACGATTCACGATTGGGTCATCCGGCCCCAGATGCGGACTGTCCGCGGGACGGCCGAAATCAACAGTTGGGGCGGCTACGAAAAGCAGTATCAAATCCGCATCGATCCCGACCGGCTCATCAAGCACGACCTGACGTTCGACGAAGTGATCCAGGCGGTCGAGAAGAACAACCTCAACGTCGGCGGCGGCAACATCAGCCAGGCAGGCGGCATGCTGCTCGTGCAGGGCCTGGGCCGCACCACGGGCGTCGACCAGATCCAACAAATCGTCGTCACGGCCGAAGGACGGCGTGCCGATCCGCGTGGCCGACGTGGCCGACGTGATCGATCGGCCACGAAATCCGCCGCGGGGCCGTGACCGCCGACGGCCAGGGCGAAGTGGTGCTGGGTCTCGGCTTCATGCTGATGGGCGAAAACAGCCACACCGTCACCTGGGCGATGAAGGACAAGCTCAAGTCGCTCGAGCCCACGCTTGCCGCCCAACGTGCAGGTGCATCCCCGTCTACGACCGCACGCGAGCTGGTCGACCACGTCATCGACACGGTGCGGAAGAACCTGTTCGAGGGGGGCCTGCTGGTCGTCGCGGTGCTGTTCGCGTTCTTGGGCAACCTGCGGGCCGCGCTGATCGTGGCCGTCGCCATTCCGCTGTCGATGCTGTTCGCCTTCTGCGGCATGCTGCGGTTCGGCATCGCGGCCAGCCTGCTCAGCCTGGGGGCGATCGACTTCGGCATGATCGTCGACAGCTCGGTGGTGATGATCGAGAACTGCGTGCGGCACCTGGCCGAGCGACGCGGGCACGGGCCGCAGCCGCCTGGAGATCATCCGCGACGCGGCCGTCGAAGTTCGCAAGCCGACGATGTTCGGCGAACTGATCATCATGATCGTCTACCTGCCGATCCTGACGCTGGAAGGGATCGAGGGCAAACTGTTTCGGCCGATGGCGCTGACGGTGATCTTCGCCCTGGCTGGGCTCGATGATCCTGTCGCTGACGCTGATGCCGGTGCTGGCCAGCCTGTTCCTGCCGCGGCGGATCGAAGAGCGCGAGCCGCTGCTGATGCGGCTCGCCCAGCGCGATCTACTCATCCGATCCTGCGATTCGCGATGCAGCACAAGCTGCCGGTGATCGGGCTTCGCCGTCGCCGTGCTGGTTCGTGGCCTTCGGCATGATCGCGCCGAACCTCGGTTCGGAGTTCGTGCCGCGGCTGTCGGAAGGGGCGATCGCCATCAGCGTGGTGCGGCTTGGCGGGCACCGATCTGGACGAGTCGATCCGCTACAACACCGAAATGGAAAAGGCTGATCTCGCAAGACGTTCCCCGACGAAGTCGAGCACGTCTGGAGCCGCATCGGCACGGCCGAGATCGCCACCGATCCGATGGGGGTCGAGCTGACCGACATGTTCATCACGCTCAAGCCGCGGTCCGGCTGGAAGAAGTGCCGCACGCAGGCCGAATTGACCGAACTGCTCGACCACACGCTCCGCGACTTGCCCGGCCAGCGGCTGGCCTATTCGCAGCCGATCGAAATGCGGATCAACGAAATGGTCTCGGGCGTGCGGGCCGACCTGGCCGTGAAGCTCTTCGGCGACGATTTCGACGTGCTGGCTCAAGAAGGCCGCCGAGATCGAGGCCGTCCTGCGGTCGATCCCGGGCGCCGCCGACGTGAACACCGAGCAGATCACCGGCCAGCCGATGCTGCAGATCAAGATCAACCAGGACCAGGTCGCCCGCTACGGCGTGCCCGCCAAGACGGTGCTCGATTTCGTGGAGTCGATCGGCAGCAAGCCGCTGGGGGACGTCGTCGAAGGGCAACTCCGCTTTCCGCTCGTGGCCCGCCTGCTCGACGAATCACGCCGCAGCCCCGAGGCGATCGGCTCGCTCTTGGTGCCGACCGCCTCGGGCGAGCGGATTCCCCTCTCGCGCCTGGCGAAAGTCGCGGTCGTCGAAGGCCCGTCGACGATCACCCGCGAATGGGGCCAGCGGCGGATCACCGTGACGGCCAACGTGCGCGGCCGCGACCTGGGCAGTTTCGTGGCCGAAGCCCGGCAGAAAATCGCCGAAAAGGTCGCGCTGCCCTCGGGCCGCTACCGCGTCGAGTACGGCGGACAATTCGAGAATCTGCAGCGGGCACAGACCCGGCTGCTGATCGTCGTGCCTGTCGTGCTGGTGCTGATCTTTGCCCTGCTCTACTTGACGTATCGCAACATGGTCGACGCGCTTCGCGTCTTCACCGGCATTCCGTTCGCTTGGGTGGGCGGCATTTTCGCCCTGTGGCTGCGCGACATGCCGTTTTCGATCTCGGCGGCGATCGGCTTCATCGCCATGTCGGGCGTGGCCGTGCTCGACGACATGATTCTCGTGTCGTACGTCCGCCAACTTCGCGCAGAAAGGCCTCGCCCTCGACGATGCCGTGACGCAGGCGGCCATCACCCGCTTGCGGCCGGTGCTGATGACGACGCTGGTCGCCAGCCTCGGCTTCCTGCCGATGGCCTTCAGCGACGGCATGGGGGCCGAAGTCCAGCGGCCGCTGGCCACGGTCGTGATCGGCGGCGTGATCGGGGCGATGGTGATGTCGCTCTTGGTGCTGCGCGTGCTGTACGTCGTGTTCAACACGGCCCATTTCCGCCATGCAAAACCGGAGCCGGCCTTACTCAGCCAGCAGTGAATTCGCGCAGCATTTACGACCAGGACAGGTTGTGATTCTTGATCGGCAGGTCGCGGATCCGCTTTCCGGTCGCGGCAAAAATCGCGTTGCACAGAGCGGGTGCCGTAGAAGGCACACCGGTTTCGCCCACTCCGGCCGGCGCCGCTTCGCTGGGAACAATATCCACAAGGATTTCTTTGGGCGCCTCGCTCATTTTGGCAACGTGGAACGAATCGAAATTCGTCTGCACGGGGCGTCCCTGCTTGAAGGTGAGTTCCCCAAAGACGGCGTGCGAGCAAGCCATGACGGCGGCCCCCTGCACTTGAGCCGACACCCGGTCGGGGATGACGATCGTCCCGGAGTCGATCGAACACCAAATTCGATCGATGCTCAGTTTTCCCTCGCGACTGATCGTGACTTCGACCACATGGCCGGTGTAACCCAGGAACGAACGGCAGCACGCGATGCCCAATCCCCGCCCCTTTGGCAAGGATTTATGCCGCGCCCAATCGGCATTCTTCGCCGCCCGCCGCACGACGTTCTTCAATCGTCCAATATCGTAAGGGAAATCTTTAGCACTCGCGCCGCGATTACTGAGCTTGGCGGCGGCCAGGTCAATCATGCGATCGTCACCCAAGGCATCCAGCAAATACTCGAGCGGATCGCGACCGGCGGCATGGGCCAGTTCATCGACGAAGGATCCGACCGCGAAGTTTTGCTGGATATGGCAGACCGAACGCAGCCAGCCGATCCGCGTATGGGCCTTGGCACGGCAGATTTCCAACTGCAAATTGGGAACGTCTTAGGGCAAATCGGTATGTCCCATTTCGACTTCAAAACCCGCAGGCCGGTCGGCTCCCTTGGAAAACGTGGAACCAATGCTCGGGTAGGCCACGCGTTGCAACCACGCCACCGGACGCCCGTTCTCGCCCACCGCTGCTTCACAGTGAATCGCCGAGATCGCGTGATAATAGTCGTGCTGCAAATCGTCTTCGCGAGTCCAAAACATATGCACGGGCCGTTTCAACTCGCGCGAAAGCAAGGCCGCCTCGACACAATAATCGGGCTTGCTCTTTCGCCCGAAACCTGAGCCGAGCAGAGTGACGTCGACTTCAACCTTGTCGTTGGGGATACGCAGGGCCGGACCCACGGATTGTTGCACCGCTTGCGGGTTCTGTGTCGCGGCCCGCACGTAACAGCGGGTAACTTTGCCGTGGGCATCCGTTTGCACATCGGCCACCGCGCAGGTCGGTTCCATCGAGGCATGAGCCAGGTGTGGGACCGAGTAATCCGCTTTGACCATCTTTTTCGCGCCCGCAATGGCGTTCGCGGCATCTCCCGCAGTACGCACAGCGGTTCCTGGTCGATTCACCGTTTCCTTCAGCCGCTTGGCAAACTGAACCGTATCGTAGGACGCATTTTCTCCGTCCTCCCATTCGATCTTCAGCGCCTCGCGACCTTGAAGTGCGGCCCACGTGCTGGTGGCACAAACGGCCACACCGCCAAGTGGTTGAAAGGTCGGCGCCCCCTTGAAGCCCGGCAGCTTGATGACCGCAACCACGCCAGGCACCGCTTTGGCGGCCGAATCATCCACAGACTTCACTTTGCCCCCGACAACCGGAGGGCGGGCCGCGACGGCAAACAGTTGATTGTCCAGGCGGGCATCGATTCCATAAACGGCCCGGCCCGTGACGATTTGCTTCAAGTCGGTAATGGGCGCGTCCTTGCCGATATACCTCCACTTGTCACGCGGCTTGAATTTCACGCTCTCCTTGGCCGGAATCTCCAGCTTTCGCGCCACGACGACCAGTTCGCCAAAGCCGAGCGCTTTGCCGTTTCCCTTGTGCTTTACCTGATGCAGCTCGGCGTAACATTCATTCGGATCCACCTTCCACACTTGTGCGGCGGCCCGCTCCAACATGGTTCTCGCAATCGCGCCGGCGGTGCGCATGGTGTCAAAAAAGAAGCGAATGCTGTTGGAGCCGTCGGTGTTCTGATCGCCCAGCCGCTTGTCCCCTTGCGCCTGTCGAATGACGACCCGAGCCCAGTCGGCCTCCAGCTCGTCAGCCAACACGCGCGGCAGGCCGGTGCGAATCCCGGTGCCCATCTCCGAGCGATGTGCGAGAATCGTGACCGTGCCGTCGGGCGCGATGGAAACCCACAAGTCCGGTGCGAACGCATTCGCATTCGCTTTGGCGAGCTTGGCAATTTCCGCGGCGTTGCCCGCGCCCACGCGACACATCAGCACGAGCGAGCCGGCGGAAATCCCCGCCAGGAAACTGCGACGCGTGAGCGGATTGAAGACCGCCGTGTTTAAGATCGCGGTCGAGGCCGGGCTGATTTCGGTCTCGCGACGATTCTGCTCGATCAGTTCGCGAAGCGTGAGTTCCGAGGTGGGCTTGTTCATTTGCGCATGTCCTTTGCAGCCGCTTTGATTGCAGCTCGGATGCGTGGATAGGTTCCGCAACGACAGATGTTCCACATCTCGGCTTCGATTTGTTTATCTGACGGATCCGCGTTCTTCTTCAGCAGGCCGGCCGCCATCATCATTTGGCCCGATTGGCAGTAACCGCACTGAGGCACGTTGTGCTCCATCCAGGCTTTCTGGACCGGATGATCGCCGTGTTGCGAGAGCCCCTCGATGGTGACGACTTTGGAATTCCCCACATCGGCCAGCGATGTGACACAGGACTGCACGGCCACGCCATCAAGATGCACGGTACACGCCCCGCACTCGGAGATGCCGCATCCATACTTCGTACCGGTCAGCCCCAACTGATCGCGAAGCACCCACAAGAGCGGAGTCTCCCCGGGGACATCCTTCAACTCACAGTCTTTGCCGTTGACATTGATTTTTGTCATGGGGCGCATGCTCCAAAAGGAGGCACGAAATGTTCGAGAGCCCGATTCCGGAAAATGACCAAGGCAGACAGGACTTTATTGTAAAGTCTGCCGACGCGGAGGTGTACCGGTCGACCAGTGATTGCCGGAGCCCGGTCGAAAGCGGATCGACGCGCGGCGCGTGATTTGCATATTCATTCGGCAATTGCGTTTTTTGTTCCTTGCCGCCTCAGAGGCGCGGCAACCAGCGCTCGGAGGCTCTGGAGTCCAGTGGGCACTGCACGCGGTAGTGAAGTTGTTGTCATCACGGGAGCCTCGGCGGGAGTCGGGCGGGCGACCGCGCAAGCTTTCGCGCGTTCAGGCGCGGATTGGTTTGCTGGCACGCGGCCAGGCTGGGCTCGAAAGTGCCAAGCAGGATGTCGAAGACGCCGGTGGCCACGCGCTCATTCTGCCAATCGACGTTTCGGATTGGGAACAAGTGGAGGCAGCGGCGGAATCCGTCGAACGTGAGTTCGGCCCTATCGACGTCTGGGTCAACGACGCCATGTGCTCGGTCTTTTCGCCTGTCAAAGAAATGACCGCCGCGGATTATCGCCGCGTGACGGAAGTGACGTATCTCGGTTACGTCCACGGCACATTGTCGGCACTGAAACGGATGTTGCCGCGTGATCGGGGCAGCATTGTGCAGGTCGGTTCGGCTCTCGCGTATCGGGGCATTCCGCTGCAGTCGGCTTATTGCGCCGCGAAACATGCGATCCAGGGTTTCAACGACTCGCTCCGCGCGGAACTGCTGCACGACCGAAGCCGCGTGCGAGTCACCATGGTTCAGATGCCGGCTCTCAATACGCCGCAGTTTAATTGGGTCAAAAGTCGGCTGCCGAGGAAACCACAGCCGGTTCCGCCGATCTATCAGCCGGAGGTCGCGGCCGAGGCGATTGTGTGGGCCGCCCACCACGACCGCCGCGAATGGTACGTCGGCGGGTCGACGCAGTTTGTGATCGCGGCCAACAAGCTCGCGCCGGGCCTGGGCGATTGGTATCTGGCCCGGCACGGTTTCGACAGTCAGCAATACGACGGACGCGACGACCCCCACCGCAAAAACAATCTGAACGCACCGGTTGACGCGAACGTCGATTTTGGAGCACACGGCGATTTCGACGCGCGCGCCCACCAAGAATGCCTGCAAGCTCGCATCAACCGCCGTCGCCACTGGCTGGCGTGGTCGGCCGTCGGAGGTGCCTGTTGCGGTGCGCTGCTGCACGGCTTTCGGAAGTCCGTTTGGGGCGGAGCAATTGGTTTATGTGCGGGAGCGGCCGGCGCCTTGATCGCCGGTAGCCGGCCCCCACGCGACTTGCGGACAACGGCGCACCAGACGACGCGGAGGCCGGCTCCTCCGTTACGAGATCAAGCAAGGACCATTCGAGCGGAATCGACGGAGACTCAACGATGGCGACAAATGTTGCGGAGTTGCTAATTCAACGCCTCTTGGACTGGGGCGTCGATACGGTGTTCGCGTTCCCCGGCGATGGCGTCAATGGGATCTTCGACGCGTGGCGAAAAAATCAGGACAAGCTGAAGTACGTTCAGGTCCGGCACGAAGAGGCGGCGGCGTTCGCAGCGTGCGGCTACGCGAAATTCACGGGAAAGCTTGGCGTCTGCATGGCCACGTCGGGGCCTGGCGGCATCCATCTGCTCAACGGCCTGTATGACGCCAAGTGCGATGGTCAACCCGTTCTCGCCATCACCGGTCACACGTTTCACGACTTGATCGGCACGAGTTACCAACAGGATGTCGATCTCGACAAGGTCTTCATGGATGTTGCCGCCTACAACGAGCGGATCATGGGGCCGTCGCACGTCCATAACGTCCTGGACGAGGCCATCAAGACAGCCTTGTCGCAGCGGACGGTGGCCCACGTCACGATTCCCAAGGACATCCAGACCTGGGATAGCGAAAATGGAAAGCGCACAAAAGCGAATGTGGCCGGACATAGTGGCGACCGGCACGCTCCCACGTACCCGATGCCGGCCGACGACGAACTGCAGGCCGCGGCCTCGATCATTAACGCCGGAAAGCGCGTGGCCATTCTGGCCGGGCGGGGATGTCTCAATGCATCGCTTGAAGTGGCCCAGTTCGCGGACAAAGTCGGCGGCGTGATTATCAAGCCGCTCCTGGGCAAAGGCGTCGTGCCCGACGACAGTCCGTACACGACGGGAGGCATTGGCCTGCTTGGCACGGCTCCCTCGCAAGATGCGATGACGGGCTGCGACACGCTGGTGATCCTCGGTAGTTCATTCCCCTACGAGGATTTTTATCCGAAACCGGGCCAGGCGAAATGCGTGCAGGTCGACGTCGATCCCCGAAGGATCGGGTTGCGCTATCCAGCCGAGATCGGACTGCACGGCGACTGCCGGCGTGTCCTGGCCGCTCTTCTGCCGATTGTCGAACGCAAACAGGATCGCACGTTCCTGCAGAACGCCCAAAAAGGAATGGAGAATTGGCGGCAAATACTGGAAGCGCGTGGGACGCGCACCGACATGCCGATGAAGCCGCAGGTCGTGGTCCACGAGCTCAACAAACTGCTCAACGACGACGCGATCATCGTCTCCGACACGGGGACCGTGACCACCTGGGCCGCCCGCTATATCCAGATGCGGAAGGACATGATGTTCTCGGCCTCGGGAATGCTGGCGACCATGGGCAACGGGCTCCCGTACGCAATTGCGGCCTCGATCGCCTATCCGGGCCGCCAAGTGGTCGCCCTCGTCGGCGACGGCGGCTTCACGATGATGATGGGTGAGATGGCGACTCTCGTGAAGTACAACCTGCCCGTCAAAGTCGTGGTCATCAAGAATAATACGCTGGGCCAAATCAAGTGGGAGCAGATCGTTTTTGAAGGCGACCCCGAGTTTGGCGTCGATTTGCAGCCCATCGACTTCGCCAAGTACGCGGAAGCCTGCGGCGCGGCCGGCTACACGCTCGAGGATCCTGCCAGGGCCCGCGAGGTCCTGACGGAAGCGCTGCGGCAGCCGGGACCGGCGCTGGTTCAGGCCGTCGTCGATCCCGATGAGCCTCCCATGCCCGGGCACGCGACGATGGACCAGGCCTGGAAGTTCGCCCAATCCATGATGCGCGGCGAAAAAAACCGCTGGGACATCATCAAGAAACTGATGCAGAACAAGATCCGGGAAGTGATCTGATTCATCATGCTGCGAGAAGGAACGAGTCAAGTCGGGTGCTTAAGCAGCCAGGTCGATTTGAAAGTTGACCATCTGCGGACGGCGGCCTACAGCATTCCGACCGATGAGCAGGAATCAGACGGAACTCTCGCCTGGAAGCAGACCACGCTGGTGGTCGTGCACGCGGCGGCTGGCGGGCACGAAGGGATCGGCTACACGTACGCCGACCTGGCCACGGCGCACCTCATCGACGAATTGCTCAAGGAGCAAGTCGTCGGACGCAACGCGTGCGACGTGCCCGCACTCTGGAGCAAAATGACGCGTGCGATCCGCAACCTGGGGCGACCAGGAATTTGCTCCATGGCGATCGCGGCCGTCGATAATGCGCTCTGGGATCTCAAAGGACGATTGCTCGACTTGCCGCTGGCAACGCTCCTGGGTGCGGCGCGCGAGTGCGTGTCGATCTATGGCAGCGGCGGGTTCACCTCGTACAGCATTGCGAGATTGACCGAGCAACTTTCCGGTTGGGCCTCGGAAGGCATCCCGCGCGTGAAAATGAAGGTCGGCCGTGATCCGGATGCCGATCCCGATCGTGTCCGGGCGGCGCGTCAAGCGATCGGGCCGAATGTCGAGCTTTTTGTCGACGCCAATGGGGCTTATACCCGCAAGCAGGCGCTGCAATTGGCGAAGGTGTTTGCGGACTTGGGAGCGAGCTGGTTCGAGGAGCCCGTTTCCTCGGATGACCTGGAAGGACTTCGGCTCCTCCGCGATCGCGCTCCTGCGGAGTTGGAAATCGCGGCGGGAGAGTACGGCTACGATGCCGGTTACTTCCGACGCATGCTCGAGGCCGGTGCCGTTGACGTGCTGCAGGCGGATGCGACCCGTTGCGCGGGAATCACCGGTTTTCTGCAGGCGGCCTCGCTCTGTGTGGCGTTCGGCCTCGATCTCTCGGCGCACTGTGCGCCGAGCGTGCATCTTCATCCGTGCTCCGCAATCCAGCGGCTACGGCACCTGGAGTATTTCCACGACCACGTCCGGATCGAACAGATGCTGTTCGATGGGGTTGCCACTCCTCGCGAGGGGGCATTACGGCCGGACCTCTCACGCCCCGGAGTCGGGCTCGAACTGAAGAACGCCGACGCGGAGGCTTTTTGCGTCTGGAAAACGGAGGAGTGATCGCGCTTCCCGGCGGGCGCACGACGACTTAGCACGAAATGGAATTGCCATGAATCAACAGACGACGATGGAACGACCGCTTCTGGGATCGCAGGTTGCGGCTCCGCAGTCCGCACACGTCGACGCCGACGCCTTGGCGGCGGAGCTGCGCGGAAGGATCCGCGGCGAAGTTCGGTTCGACAAAGGGAGCCGGTCCCTCTACGCGACCGACGGATCGAATTATCGCCAGGTCCCGATCGGCGTGGTCATTCCGCGGTCGCTCCAGGACGTGATCGAAACGGTCAAGATTGCGAGGAGTTTTCGAGCGCCCTGCTCTCGCGCGGCTGCGGGACCAGTCTGGCCGGCCAGTGCTGCAATGTGGCCGTCGTGATGGATTTTTCCAAGTATCTGAATCGCGTGCTCAAGATCGACGCGGACGCAAAGCTGGGTGTCGTTGAGCCCGGCTGCGTGCTGGATACTCTTCGCAGCACGGCCTCGAATCAGGGTCTGACGTATGCCCCGGATCCCGCGACGCATAGCCACTGCACGTTGGGGGGAATGCTGGGCAACAACTCGTGCGGCACGCATTCGTTGTTGGCCGCCAAGTTCGGACGTGGTCTGCGCACCTCCGACAACACGCATTCGCTCGACATCCTGACCTACGACGGCGCTCGAATGCAGGTCGGCGAAACGTCGAGCGAAGCCATGGAGCAAGCCATCCGGTCGGGGGGCCGTCGAGGGGAAATCTACGCGCAACTCAAGGCGTTCGTCGAGAAATACGGCGACGCCATTCGTCGCATGCCCCGGCTGCCAAGGCGCGTTTCGGGTTACAACCTCGACTCCCTGTTGCCCGAAAATCATTGCAACATCGCGCAGGCTCTCGTCGGTTCCGAGAGCACGCTGGTTGTCATTCTCGAGGCGACGCTCCATCTCGTGCCCAATCCGAAAGCCCGCACACTGGTCGTGTTTGGCTATCCCGATATCTATTCGGCCGGTGATCACGTGATGGAAATCCTGCCGCTGCAGCCCACCGGTCTGGAGGGGATCGACCATCTGCTCTTCGAGTGGTCCAAGCGGTCGGGAGATATTGCCGCCGACTTGAAGCTGCTGCCAGAGGGCAAGGGCTTTTTGCTCGTCGAGTTTGGCGGCGACAGCAAAGAGGAGAGCGACGCCCAGGCCCGGCACTGCATGGACGTGATTCGGAAAACGAAGAATCCTCCGACGATGAAACTCTTCGACGACCCCGCGGAAGAGAAAAAAGTGTGGCACGTCCGCGAGAACGGTCTGGGCGCGACAGCTTGGGTCCCGGGACGTCCCGACAGTTGGCCCGGCTGGGAAGATTCGGCCGTCCCCCCGGAGAAGGTCAGCCCGTATCTGCGCGATCTTCGCAAGCTCTTCAGCAAATTTGGCTACGAGCCGTCACTCTACGGTCACCTGGGTCAGGGCTGCATCCACTGCCGCGTCGGATTCGACCTCTATACGGCCGAGGGGCTTGAGACTTATCGCAAATTCCTGAACGAAGCGGCCGATCTGGTCGTCTCGTACGGTGGTTCACTCTCGGGCGAGCACGGGGACGGACAGGCCCGCGGCGAGTTGCTGTCGCGGATGTATGAACCGGAATTGATGGAGGCGTTCCACGAGTTCAAACGCATTTGGGATCCGGATTGGAAGATGAATCCGGGTAAGATCCTCGACCCGTATCCCATCCTCTCGAACCTGCGGATCGGCGAAAGCTACAACCCACCCCGGCTCAAAACGCACTTCAAGTTTCCCAAAGATAAGTACACGTTTTCACGCGCCGCTTTGCGCTGCGTCGGAGTCGGCAATTGCCGGCGCGAGGAAGGGGGCGTGATGTGCCCCAGTTACATGGTCACGCGGAGGAGATGCACTCGACCCGCGGCCGTGCGCGGATGCTGTGGGAAATGCTCAACGGCGAACTCAAGGGGGACGGCTGGAAGAGCGAACCGGTCAAGGAAGCCCTCGACCTCTGCCTGGCCTGCAAAGGTTGCAAAGGGGACTGTCCGGTCAACGTCGACATGGCGACCTACAAGGCCGAGTTCCTCTCGCATTACTACGAGGGACGGCTGCGGCCCCGTGCAGCCTACAGCATGGGACTCATCTATTGGTGGGCCCGGCTGGCATCCTATGCACCTTGGCTCGTTAATTCCATTAGCCAGACGCCCCTGCTTCGCAGCGTGGCGAAATGGTTTGGCGGCATCGACCAACGTCGTGACATGCCTCCTTTCGCGGACGAGACGTTCAAAGATTGGTTCTTTCGCCGTCACCAGCAGCCAAAGCACTCCGTGACTCAGCAAGTCATCCTCTGGCCCGACACGTTTACGAATCATTTTCACCCCGAGATCGGCAAGGCGGCCGTCGAGGTTTTGGAAGCGGCTGGCTACGAGGTTCAGGTCCCGCGACAGTCCTTATGTTGCGGACGGCCCCTGTATGACACCGGCATGCTCGAGGCGGCACAGTCCCTGTTGCGCCAGATTCTCGAAACGTTGCGGCCTGAAATTCGCCGCGGCATCCCGATCGTCGGCCTGGAGCCAAGCTGTCTCTCCGTTTTCCGCGATGAGATGCTCAATCTTTTCCCGCACGACGAGGATGCGAAACGCCTCAGCAAACAGTGTTTTCTGCTCAGCGAATTTCTGGCGAACGAAGTGCCGGGCTATGAGCCGCCGAAGCTGCGCCGAAAGGCCATCGTTCACGGACATTGCCACCAGCGGTCGGTCCTGCAGTTCGACGCCGAAATGAAGCTGCTCAAACAAATCGGGCTCGAGGTGGAAACGCCCGAACTCGGCTGCTGTGGCATGGCCGGTTCCTTCGGCTTCGGCAGCGGTGAACATTACGACGTCTCCATCGCCTGCGGGGAGCGGGCGCTTTTGCCTGCCGTCCGCGATGCCGACGAAGAGACGGTGATCATCGCCAACGGCTTCAGTTGCCAGGAACAAATTGCACAGACCACGAATCGCCGCACGCTGCATTTGGCGCAGGTGCTGCAAATGGCGCTACGCGAAGGGCCCAGCGGACGATCGGGTCCGGCCGAAAAACGCTATCCGGCACTTGCCGCACGAACGCCACAACAGAAAAGAAAAGATTCCGTCAAGCTGGCCCTGGCCGGAGCCGCCCTGGCTGTTGCCGGCGGCCTGGTTTGGGCGGCGCTCAAACGGAAGGAGACTCATCGTGAAAGCCAAACAGCTCGTGGAAGCGGGCGGGCAAAAAACGTTCGCGCTCGTGTTTAACACCGGCGATGAAGTGATGCAGGTGCTGCGCGACTACGCCAGGGAAAAACGCCTGGCCGGCTGCCACTTCACCGCCATCGGGGCCTTCGAGAATGCCGTGCTGGGGTATTTCGACTGGCACAAGAAGGACTATCAGCGGATTCCCGTCCGTGAGCAGGTCGAAGTCCTCTCACTGATTGGGGACGTGGCGGAAAAAGAAAACGGGGAGCCGCAAATCCACGCGCACGTGGTGCTCGGCACGTCCGAAGGAAAAGCACTCGGCGGCCACTTGCTGGAAGCGCACGTGCGCCCGACGCTCGAGCTGATTCTGACCGAGTCCCCGGTCCATTTGCGACGGCGACACGATCCGGCATCGGGACTGGCGCTCATCAATGTCTAGCACCATTTCCGAGACCGACGTCGGACAAACAAGGAGCGGCCCGTCCGCGGAGTCGGCGAGTGAACCGATTCCCTACCTGCCGATCGAGCAGCATGGCGTGATCGGTGACCGGCGGTCGGCGGCCCTCGTCGCGTCAGACGGGACGATCGACTGGCTGTGTCTTCCTCATTACGGCGGCGACGTGGTGCTGGGGACCATCCTCGATCATCAGGTTGGCGGATTCTGGCGTCTGGGTCCCGCCGCGCGACTAACCGGCGAGCAGCGTTATCGCGACGATACGGCCACTCTCGTCACAAATTGGAATACGGCAGACTTCGCGCTGGAACTGGCCGACACGATGGCGCCACCGTACCAGCCGGGTCAACCTGCCGAGGGACGTTACCTCGTTCGGCAGTTGCGCTGCACGCGCGGCCGGGCGGCGTGTGCCTTCAGTCTTCGACTGTGTAACAACTTCGCTCCAATCGCCCTGGAATTCTCAGGGCCCGATCAAGCCTCTGCCCAAACCACCAAGTGGCACGTGCGGCTCTGGACGAGTTTGCCCCTGGCCAACGGCGACTCGCGCGAGCCGAGTGCGGAAGCAAGGACGGGCGGCTTCGAGCTCGTTGAGGGAGATGAGTTCTGGGCCGTTTTGGCGCTCGATGGCCCCCTGGCCGACATGTCGCCGCGCCGGGCCGCCGAGCTTGTCAAACAGGCAGACAATTATTGGCGCCGCTGGCTCAGCGACCTTCAAGATGCTGGTCAGCGAGCCAACGTGCGCCGCTCGGCGATCACGATCCATCTGTTGAGTTATGGTCCGGCAGGTTCGATCGTCGCGGCCCCCACGACGTCGCTCCCCGAGCGCATCGGCGGAGACTGGAATGCCGACTATCGTCTGAGCTGGGTCCGCGATTCCTCGCTGGCACTGGGGGTTTTGGCTCGCTTGGGAAAAACTCGCGACGGGGGCCATTTTCTCGACTGGCTGGCACATCGGGATTCGTCCACTTCCGCACCTTTGCAAGTTGTCTACGGAGTGGAAGGCGAAACCAAACTCACTCCGCACGAACGGCCGGATCTGTCGGGCTACCGCGACTCACAACCTGTTCGGTTCGGGAATCACGCCTACAAGCAGCATCAACATGACAGTCTCGGCTATTTGGCCGACTGCATCCTGTTGCATCTCCAGCGCGGTGGCGATTGGAGTACCGAATATTGGGATCTCGTGCGCCGCCTGGCCGATTTTGTGAGCGCGGCATGGAAACAGCCCGGTAACAGCATCTGGGAATTGCCGGTTGTCCAGCACTATCTGAGCGGCAAAATCATGAGCTGGGTCGCCCTCGACCGCGCACTCAAAATCGCCGACAAGGTCGGAGGCACGGGTAACCTCCACACGTGGCGCAGTGGGAGACGAAATTCACCGGGATATTCTGAAAAACGGATGGAGCGAGCGGCTCGGCGCCTTCCGCCAGCGCTACGAGGGAGAGAACCTCGACGCTGCAGCTCTCCTGATCACCATCATGGACGTTCTGCCTCCAGACGATCCTCGCGTCACATCGACAGTTGAGCAAATTGCCAACCGCCTGACCGTCAACGGCTTCGTCTATCGCTTCGACCCGCGCGAGACCCCGGGGATGGGTTCCGAGCCAATGGGCGCATACGAGGGAGCTTTCTTCCCGTGCACTTTCTGGCTATCGACGGCGTACGCGAAGGCCGGGAATTACGCCCAGGCCGAGGAGATCCTGCAAAAGGCGGAGGAGACGGCCGGCCCGCTGGGCCTGTTTGCCGAAGGTGTGGATGGCCGTTCGAGAATGTTCTTGGGCAATACGCCGCTCGTTTTCTCCCATACCGAATATATCCGCGCCGCGCTGGAAAGTTGTCGGCGTGATTCAGGTTCTTAAGCGGCCTCGACGATCGCCTTTATCCGGGATCAAAGCCGCCCGCAACCTGTTGAATTCGGTTCGGAAACTGCCGCGTGCCAAAAGCAGCCACGGCGTGGGCACATTTCGGACGAGCCGATTGGAGAGCAAGTCAGGGCAAAATATGGAAAAAAGGCGCCGAGCGAAGTGAAACGGGCCGTTCACTAAGAGAAACAGGGAGCACTCCCGAGCGGCAACTACCCGCTTGAACTAAGTGGCACAGTCAGCCGTGGCACGCGCTCAATACGATAATCGATATCGGCGCGACATCGTCACTTTGCGGATTGGACCGAGGCGAGGTATGAGCGATTTGCCAAGAGCCTATGAGAAGCAGCTGCTCATTCCGCCCACTTGTCACTCCGGCGGCGACACTCAGGTGACGCGGCGAACGCTGCGCTTTCACCGACGCTTTGTGCCGCGAGACCGCCACCTGGATGCAACGCGTTCTAGCAGTCCCGTTCAACGTCGTCCCCCTCTGGAGACAGCGACGCTCGGAAAGGATGGCCTGTCAGGGGGCTAAACCGCTCCGCGTGGGATGACGATCGGCCCAACCGTGCGGCCTCCAGATCACAGATCACATGACGGATGGCGCTCAACAACGCCGCGATCTGGAACCAAGGGCTGATCACCTTCATGAATCCTCCTGTACACCGTGCGCTTCCATGTGATAGCCCTTCCCCTTATTCGCCTTGCGCCCTGGTCGCAGAGCTGTAGAATTCCCTCGCGCGGGCCAGCAACTGGCCTTCGGTCAGATGGTGCTCGTCCACCGCGACCGAGCCGACGATGCATTTGGCCACGTCTGCATGATGGTGCTTCAGGTGGGCCATCAACTGCTCCATCGCGCTGCTTGCGCCGGTTCCCGTTCCGAATAGCAGAACCTGTCCTGCGCCCTTCAGGGATTTTGCGACCGCCTCGTAGAAACTTTTGCGCTCGGGCTTGCGCTGGCCGTTGGAATCGTCCGTGACGCTATGCAAGTACCGGCCGAATCCATGCGGGTCAAAAGGCGTGATTCGTTCCGGCACCGACCCCTTCAATTCGGTCTTGAAGATCCGGGCTTCGCGGTGGTCGATCACGACCAGCAGATGCACGCCCTTTCCGTCGGATTGCGGGGCGTGACTACCGGACGACTGTGATTCCACGTTGATTCTCCCTTTTGATTGCTCTGTTTGCGGTCATTGCGTGGCACATCGTGTTCATTGCAAGTGCTCGGCCAGGAACCACACCTGCAACTCGTTGGTGCGGATGACATCGGAAACAATGATGTCGTTGGTTCCCAGATCGCCGCTGGCTGAGGAATCTCGGGCCATCGCCCGGGCCTCCAGCAGGATGACTTCGTGGGCCTGAAGCAATCGGGCGATTTGAGTCGCGGTGTCTTCGCGATCTTTCGGGGCACGCGGAATGAGAGTGGCTTCAGCGACATCCGGAGCCATGGCGATTGAGACGCCCCCAAGCGTTTGCACCCGCTCCGCGAGCAGATCGACGAGTTTGGATTGCTCCTCAGAGTGCTTGTCGAACAGCAGGTGCATGACGTAGAACGACGGCCCCGAAACCTGCCAGTGATGCTTCTTGTACAAGTCCCGCAGCGTGAGTGTGTCGGCCAGAAGCTGATTCAAGTTATCGATGCTGGCGGCGGCTGCCGTTGCGTCCAGGGCCAGCGGGTTCTTTCGGGCCGTGCTGAAGGCTTGTGTCGCCCCGCGCGTGGCGGGGACGATCGGCTCACTCAGATGTTCGGCGGCGGTCCGTGTGATTGTTGACGTTGACATGGAACGGCTCCTTTCGAGCGGATTCGTACAATCGCGATCCTGAAACAAGGCCCCGGGTGGGGCACTCGAGTGATTCAAGTAATCATGCAGCGATCCCGCGGCACAAAGCGTCACTGCAAACTAAGCGTTCGTCGCGTCACCTGACTGCTCGCGGCACTAGCCGCGGGTCTTGCGCGGCGCCGATTGTTTCTCAGCGGCGGCAGCCGGCTGCTTGGCGCCTTGCGGCTTGGTGTCGGCTGACGGGTTTGTTCCGACAGCAGGTTTCTGGCCTTGGTTGTCCGTTCGGGCGCCCTGCTTGCTCGCGCCAGCCTTATTGTCCGAGACCGGTTTGTTGACGCGCTGTTCGGACGTGCGGGAGTCGACTTTGAAAAACGTGTTGACCTTTTGCCCAAACTGGGCGTTGGAAAGCTCGCTGTACTGCCCGAACGTCGGGATCTGGCCGAGCTGGGTCTGGTCGATTGCCAACATCAAGGTGCGGTCTGCGGAATTGTACGTCGTGGCCATCCACGGCACCGGTACGAAGCGGCTTTGATAACCCACGACCACGTATTCGACGCAGCCGCCGTCGTTGATCACAAAATCGGTGACTTTTCCGAGCGCGGATCCGCCCTGAAAGTTCACTGTGGATCCGATCATCACGCTGCTGCGGAGAATGCCCGTGGAAGCGCGGGGCGTCCCCGCCTGCTGCTTCGTCTCAGCCCCCGTGGTGCCGCCCCGGGCTGCGTCGCGCTGCTGGCAAAAAGCAGATCGAGGTCCGCCGAGCACCAGGCACCCCATCAGCGCCGTACCGTAAATCGCCTGAAATCGCTTCATCATGTTGCACTCTTGTTTTGCAAGGTTTTTGTTTCATGGTCGTCTCACGGCCAAAAAAAAGCCGACGTGGTTGAGCACCCTGAGGTACTCGACCACGTCGGCTTACTCGTCAACGAGCTCCCCGGCCGAGCCGGGTTGCCCTTCATCTAGTCGTCCGACGACGCCGTTCGAGGCCAAACCATTTTTTATTCGGCTCGATCGACAGCTGCATTCTACCGCGTGCAACAAGAGAAGCGAAGGAAGCATGCGATTTCTTTCTTGGCATTGACTGCCTTCGAAGCCCCGACATGTTGCCCCCACAGCGACTTAACTTATGTCGGCAACGCAGCTAGGTCTTTTTCTTGAACTTGTCAGGGGTTTTGCCGCGGCAGCACCGAGGCCGCCCGCAATCACTGGAGTAATCGCCTCCTCGACGGTGATGCTGCCGCGGGTACAGGCCTGAGACGCGAAAAACCGCGCGACGCACGCGCCGGCAAGCGTGAAAAGCGCGATGCGAACCTAGTGCGGTCGTCTCGTCGTCCCGTCGCTCATGCCGTCACGCTCGCGGCTCGACGGTCGTGCCTGCGTTTGAAAAGCGAATTCCGGCGTTTGGCACGTGAGTTCTGGGAGTCAGTGCGAATTGTGTGGCTGAGTCTACCGGAGATTTGGCGGAAGATCGGGCGATCGAAATCCGCTCGGATGCCAAGACTTTGGTCGAATGACGGAATCAAGCATAAATGCCGGATAGAAGAAAGCCTGTGCCGCACTCTGCGCCGTGCTGGCCATGCCGAAACGACTTGGCCGGTATTCGGGAAACATATAAAACGATGACCGCGGTCGCCCGACCGGGGAATAGGACCATTGCTCGACCGTCAGACCGTAGGCGGCGGCATAGATCGCCAAAGCGACCAAGAGGCTCGTAGCACACAGAATGGTTTTGCCTCCCTTTCGAATCGATCCATCCCTCTCCGGTTTGTCGGTCATGCCCTCATTCTACCGACTTCTTTGGGCAGCCGGAGGGTTTCTGGGCAAAGCCGGGTGGCACGCCTCTTTAATCAATCCGCGATTTCGACTGAGAACGCCATGCCGAGTGAGCCGAACGCTTTGGTCGCGGCGTCGACCGCGTCGATCGCATCCGCGAGCGCCGGGAACACAAGTGCGTCCTTGCGCGGTCCGAAGGCGTAAGAGCCGGCGGAGAGGTCTGGCGTAAGCCACAGGGGGCTTAAGCTGCCGGCTCCGGAGACCTTCACGACGAACGGCATGCCGTCACTCTAGCGGCTACGGTAGGCCGCTCCTGCGATTCGAACCAGGCGGGCAGGCGTCCGCGGCCGATCTCGAATTCGATGCGGTCCTGTTAGGATTCTCGCTCGTCTATTCGGGCACCGTTCATTTCGCGTCCGAGACCGCTCAGCGCGTGCAGGCGGTTTAGTTTCGCTTCGTTGCGGCCACTTCGATTCCAGCGCTTCGCGATCAATCATCCCGCAATTTACCGAATTTTTGCCCAGCCCGTCGAGTATTTGTGCAGGACAGGATTCTTGTGCAAAACCCACGCCGTAGAATGCGGGCGGCTCGAGCTGGGGATGACGATGGCCAACAAGAAGCGGTGGGGTTCCCGGGACTTTTTGGGCAAGCACCCACTTTTGGGGCACGCCCCCGCAGCCGCTCGGCCATGGGAACCGGTGGTCACGGCACGAAAGATGCACTCACGTCCGCGACAAAGAATTCCCAACGGAGGGCCATCCGATGCGCGAAACCTCTTATGCCGAGCCCTGCGCCGGCAGGCCGCGGCCAACGCTCGTGCCGCAGAGTTTCGCGCTCTCGGAAAAAGGTCCGGTGCGCGAGGCGAACGAAGATCAGGTCCTTGTCGCCCGTTTGACGAAGGCCGTGCGAATTGAACAGTCGAGCTTGCCGCAGTCGATGATGAAGTGCGGCCACGACGAGGGGCACATCTTTCTCGTCGCCGACGGCATGGGCGGTTCGGTGGCCGGCGAAAAGGCGAGCGCGATTGCCGTCGAGTCGATTGAGGAGTTTCTCGCCAACAAGCTTAAATGGTTTTTTAAGTTAAAGGGCCCCGAGCACGAGAAAGTGTTGCTCGAGTTTCAAGAGGCACTGCGTGAGGCCGACGCGCGGGTCTTTGAAGAGAGTGCCGAGCATCCCGAATTGGACGGGATGGCCACGACGCTGACTTTGGCGTACAGCCTGCGGGGCCAGCTCTTCGTGGCCCACGCGGGGGATAGCCGCTGCTATCTCTTCCGCGACGGGAAGCTCGAGCAATTGACGCAGGATCATACGTTGGCGGAGGTGCTGGCCGGGCGGGACATCACTCCGAACGACGAAAAGGCACGGCACCGCTTCAGCCACGTCGTGACGAACGCCATCGGCGGCCGCAAGCCGGGCGTGCGGGCCGAGATTCACAAACACAACTTGCAGGCGGGGGACCTGGTGTTGATGACGACCGACGGACTCACCCGCTATGTGATGGACGAGCAGATTGCCGCCCTCCTCAAAGGGAATCCCCAACCACAAGCGGCGTGCGAACACCTCGTGGCGCGAGCCCTCGACGAAGGAGGGCACGATAATGTCACGGTCATCGTCGCGCGCTACGAGAACGCGTAAACAGAAATGATGAAGGCGGATCTCCGACCTTCCGCCTTCATCCTTTTGCTTCTGCTTAGTTCGGCAGCGGTTTGACGCGGATGTTCTTGAAGTAGGTCACGCACTGCGGTTTGGCGCTGTGGGCTTGCAGGGCGAAGCTGCCGCAGCCCAAGCGTTCGCCGCGGTTGCCGACGTCAGCCGGCTCGGTGTAGTCGACGACCTTCTTATCGTTGACTTTGATCACGATGTGCTTGCCTTCGACGATGACGGTCTGCTTATACCACTGGTTGTCTTTGGCCTCCGTTTTGTAGAGTTTGACGAAGTGGTACAGGCTCCCGGATTTGACCGGGTCGTGGTGGCTCACGTTCACCTGCGACTCGTAGCCCGTCTTGGGAAAGCCGTGTTCCTGGTAGTGCGTGTGGAAGTAGATGCCCGAGTTGGAACCGGGGGTCGTCATCACGTCCGCCTCGAGGATGAAGTTCTTGAATTGCCAATCGGTGAAGAGGTGGGCCGTGGGGGGAGCCATCACGATCTTGCCGTCCTCGATGTGGACGCGGCTGCCCTTGGAATCGCTCAGTTTCCAGCCTTTGAAATCCTTGCCGTCGAAGAGATTGATCCAGCCGTCCGGCCCGATGGCCGACTTGGGCGGGTAATTGCACGGCTGGTCGGCCGCGCGGACGGCGGAAACCATGGCAAGCGTGATAAAGGCGCCAAGGGAGGCGAAGGTGGTGATGCGTCGCGCAAACGAATCGTGAATCATGGTGGGCTCTCTGGTGGGCAAGCGGCGGAGAAGATCCGTCCCGGTTGGTGGACACAGCGTCCGTGGGTGCTTCCGGCACTATAGCCAGAGAGCGGGGACGGCGAAAGCATGCGGCGCGGCGGTGAATTGCGAAGCGCGTGTTCCCCTGGCGACAGGGACCCGTGCCGGACGGGGACGCCGTTTGCGGGAGTGCTCGCTCGCGATCGGCTCGCAGTCACGCAAGAGCGCGCAACACTCGCATCTTCAATTCTACGGCAAGAGTCAAGGGGGGGTGGCCGCCTGGACGATTTTTCTGTGGTGGCCTCCTTTTTTTTACGGTACAGAAAAACCAGAAAAATAGGGGATCTGTTCAAAAATTGTTCAGATCGCGCGGACTCGACACTTGGTCATGGGAGACAAGTTTCGTTGGGTTCGAAAGGCGCGCATCTGACTCATCTTTCCGGCTCGGTTTTTCTCACCGAGCAGCGACCGGCAGGTTTTGCGGGTTCGCCCTTGACACGGATGTACGGGCCGAAAATCGGCCTGTTCTCGCCGTTCGACTTGGCGTAAAACTCCGCCCTGCGTCGACCAATTGCGCGAGGGTCGAAATGAATTGGAGATGCTTCAGCCTTCGTCTTTTTTTGCTCGCAGCGGCGGTGTCTGCCTGCGAGGCGCCCGTGCGCGCAGGCATTCAACAGCGGGCCGCCGACGTTCAGCCCACCTTCGCTGACGGGGCCCAGTCTCACGGGACCGCCAGCCGGTTCGCCGACAGGCGGGAGTCAAACGTTCGTGTCGCCGACCTCTGCTCCGGCGCCGCTCGAGTCGGAACCGCCGTTTAGCGCACCGCCCCCGATGGAACCGGGCGTTTCGGGAGCGCCTGACGGTTCGCCAGGCCCGCCGCCCGCGGGTCCGCCGTATGGTCCGCCATCGGGGGGACCACCGTACGGACCGCCGCCGGGTCCGCCGTATGGTCCACCCCCCTACTATCCGCCACCTCGCTCGTACGTGCCGCCGGTGTATGTGCCCCCTTCCGGACCGCTGGTGATCCCGGAGGTTTCCCCGCTCGAGACGCGATTCTGGCTGCGTTCGGAATACATCGCATGGTGGACGAAAGACGCCCCGCTGCCGACGCCTCTCGTGACGACCGGTTCGCCGAGCGACACGGTTCCGGGCGCGTTGGGCCAGCCGAATACGCAGGTGCTGTATGGCGGCCAAAACGTCGACATGGGCGTGGCCAGTGGATGGCGGCTCGACCTGGGCATGTGGTTGGACCGCGATCAGCGGTTTGGTCTCCAGGCGGGCTTCTTTATTCTGGAACGACAGGAATCGGATTTCGGCGCGTTCTCGGACGGCAACGGATATCCCGTGCTCGGCCGGCCGGTGAACCTGGCCGGCGGTGGCGGGCAGAGTGCGTATCTCGATTCGGCCCCGGGAAGCCTGGTCGGCGGCGCGATTGTCACCAATCAGAGCCAGTTTTTCGGCTACGAATTCAACGGGCTGATGAAGATCCTGCAGAACGACCACTTCCGCATCGACGGGATCCTCGGGTTCCGCTACCTCAATTTGCATGAGTCGACGGAACTTGACGACCAGCTTTACCCGCTGACTTCCGGGGCCCTGACGTTTTTGGGACAGCCGGTGAGCACGTCGAGCACGATGTACGACTTCGACCGCTTCGAGACGACCAACAACTTTTACGGCGGCCAGTTGGGCACGCGGATGGAGTGGTCGTGGGGACGCTGGTCGGTCGACATGACCACGAAGGTGGCCTTGGGAACGTCCCAGGAAAAGTCGATTATCAGCGGCGGAACGACCGTCTTTCCCGCCAGCGGCCCGGGTACTTCCGCGACGGGCGGCATCCTCGCTAATTCGGGCAACATCGGCGAGTACTACCAGAGCCCGTTTGCCATCGTTCCGGAACTCGATCTCAACCTGGCCTTCGCCATTACGCCCCATTTGACGGCCCGGATCGGCTACACGTTCATCTATTGGAGCAGCGTGTTGCGTCCCGGGGACCAGATTAACCCGACCGTCAGTCCCCAACTGATTCCGTCCGACCCCTCGTACGGCACGTCGGGACCAAACCAGCCGCAGTATCAGGCCAGCACGACGAGTTATTGGGCGCAGGGGCTCAACGTGGGGCTCGATTTCCACTTCTGAGGGCGCGGGGCCGAGCGGCTGCGAGACGGGGCTTCCTTTTTTTAGTCGCCCGCAGCGTAATTAAATCGCCGCGATCTCGGACGGTTGTGCGGCCCCGGGCAAAATGGTTAGATGCCGTTGCCTCGCCACGGGTTTTGCTCTTTGCCGCCGCCACAAGGGGTTATCACATGAGCCGTCTCGTTGTTGCTCTCGCCCTGTTTGCTCTAGGAACCGCACCTGCGCTCGTATCGGCCGCCGACAATGAGCTGTCGCCCGAGGACAAGGCGGCCGGTTGGACATTGCTCTTTGACGGCAAGACGCTCGACGGCTGGATGCGGAGCGACGGCAAGCCGAGCAACCGGGGCGTCGACCACGGGGCGATCAATCCCCACCGCTGCGGGGCGTACATGATGGTTTACGATAAGGAGTTCACGAACTTCGAGCTGAAGTGCGATTACAAGGTCTCGCCGCTCTGCAACAGCGGTATCTTCGTGCGGACCTATCCGCTCAAGCCGCGGAAAGGTAAGGACGTGGGATTTAACGGCATCGAGATCGCGATTGATGACGGCATCAAGGAGGGCTACCACGCGACGGGCGCCATTTACGACCTCTCGCCCGTCCTGATCGATGCCACCAAGCCGACCGGTCAGTGGAACCACATCGAGATCACTTGCGACAAGAGCAATATCACCGTCGTCCTCAACGGCAAGCAGGTCAATTCCATCGACCTCGACAAATTCACTGAACCGAACAAGCGGCCCAACGGCACAGAGCACAAATTCGACGTCGCCTACAAATCGCATCCGCGGCACGGCTACATCGGCCTGCAGGACCACGGCTCGCCCTGCTGGTTTAAGAACATCGAGCTCAAGCCGCTCGATTGACGGTCCAGGCGGCAGGACGAACGGGCCCCCTTTTTTAGGGCGGCATTCGCATTATTTATTGACGTCGCTGTGGTGGTTGGCTGCGTGGTGCCCGTGTTCGTGAGCATCGTCCGGCTCGAGGAATCCGATCGCATAGGCGACGGCCACTCCCACTAGCAGGGCCGCCGAGAGCTTCAATCGGTCGTGCGCGTGGAACTCGAGTTCCGGCAAAAGATCGGAAAGCGAGAGGCACAAGAAGACGCCGGCTGAGAAGGCCAGCGCGCAGCCTACGATGGCCGACTGGTATTCGGTGAATCGCTCAAACCCGAAGAAAAAGAGGGCCACCCCCGCTGGACAAAACGCCGCGAACGCCGCGTTGACGATGTGCGTGAGCCGGCTCGACGCCTGGCGGGCCTGCATGAGCAACGAAATCGGTACGGCGTCCAGCGGTTTGTGCAACAGGATTGCCAGAAACGTCCCGAATCCCAAAAGACCCGCTCCGCCGTGGGCCGCTTCGACTTGGACGCTGGCGGCCAGTGCCATTCCGTCGATGAGCGTGTGAATTCCCAAGCCCAACACCAAGCCAATCCAACTCAATCGGCCGGCCGCGTGATGGTGATGCGCATGCGACCGGGCGGACCCGTGGTCGTGGTGGTGCGCCTGCTCGGCTTCGTGCACGTGCGGCACGTCGGTGCGGTGCGCGTTGGGCGGTTCGTGTTGATGGAAATGAAATGCCCGAATCAACAGGAACATCGTCAAAAGTCCAGCCATCAGCCACCAGATGGCCCGGTCGAGGGAGCCGAGAGCGGCCACCGAATGCGGCAAGAGATGCAGGAGTCCGATCCCCAGCATCAGGCCGCCGCAGAGGCTCATCGACACCTGCAGGCGGGTATGCGTCAGTCGCACCACAAGCGGCAGCCAACCGCCGGCCAACGACGCCAGCACGACGGCGACACAGTAGATCCCCGCGAGGATTTGTGGCCAGTGAGAACCGTCGGGTGCCTGATGAGGTGAACCCGCATGTTGAGATTCACCGTCGTGCGAGTCGGAATCACGCGATGAGGCGGTCGCCTCAGGGCTCCGAACCGAAGGCGGAGTCGCGCATCGGACGGCCGATTGCGGCAGCGGGACGAGTGCGCCCAAGAGTCCAAGAATGAGAAGCGTTCGGATACGCATTTTGGGGAGGGCTAGCTTAGCGAGCAGTCCGCTGTTGCGACACCGAACGGGGTCGCTTATTCCGCCGGGCGGCTGCGACCAGTTCGCCGAATCCGCTCGAGCTTTTCCGTTAAAGAACGGACGATCTCGGGGTGCTGTGCGTAGACGTTGGTTGTCTCCTGCCGATCCGTCGCCAGATTATATAACTGACCGGCCGGCCCGCCGGGCTTCGGGGCAAGATGAACGGGGCGTGTGAACCCGCCCGAGCCGAGTCCGAAAGCCAGCTTCCATTCGCCCGAGCGAAGGGCAAACATCCCCGAGCCGGAATGATGGACGACGGAGTCGCGAATCGGCCGCCCAAGCGGTTTTGAGAGCATGGCCGGCAGCAGATTGAAGCTGTCTTCCGCCGCGTTTTCCGGCAAGGGGACACCCGCGGCCGCCGCGCAGGTGGCCATCAGGTCGACCAGGCAGCCCAATTCGTCGCTCGTCGAACCGGGGCGGACCTTGCCGGGCCAGCGGACGAGAAACGGAATGCGGTGTCCCCCCTCATAAATGTCCGATTTCTGGCCGCGATTATTGAGGTTCGAGCGGTGGCCGAAGTGGCGGATTTCTTCCGGCGTCCAGCGGGCCCCGTTATCGCTCGTCATGATGAGGAGCGTTTTGTCGGCGAGCCCACCGCGGTCCAAGGCTTCGAGAACCTCGCCGATGGAGGAATCGACCATGCTCACGAAATCGCCGTAGTCCCCTGCCCCGCTTTTGCCGACGAAATGCCGGCCTGGCAAATAAGGCGTGTGCGGCGCCGTGAGCGCGAAATACAGGAAAAAGGGTTTGCGGCCGCCTGATTTGGCCTGCTTGTCGAGGAACGCGACGGCCCGTTCGGTGATCCGCGGCAAAACGTCGGCATGATGAAACGACGGAGCAATCGCGCCGGCCCGCCAAAACGGGCCGCGGCCGTATTTACTGTCGCCGCTGCCGCCGATTTTCGCCGTCGGCATTTCGACGGGATGATCGTTGTCGACAAACAGGTAAGGCGGCATGTCGAGCGACGCCGGTATTCCTAAGAACTCGTCGAAGCCCAACGTGACCGGTCCGGGCCGCAGCGGTTTCGCGTAATCGACTGGTTGTTCTCGCTCACTTTGACCGGGGTTGAATTGTTGAAATCCGAGATGCCATTTTCCGAAGCCCGCGGTCGCGTAGCCGGCCTGCTTCAAAAGGGACGGCAGCGTCGGCCGGCTCTGGTCAATAAGTGCTCGCGAGTAACCCTGCAGCACGCCACTCTTCATCCGCGTCCGCCAGGCGTAACGGCCAGTCAGAATGGCATACCGAGTCGGCGAGCAGACGGACGACGCCGAATGAACATCGCTGAACCGCATTCCCTCGTGGGCGATCCGGTCGATGTGCGGCGTCGAAATCTTCGATTCGCGGTTGTAGCACGTCGGGTCGCCGATCCCTAAATCGTCCGCCAGAATGAGCACGATATTCGGAGGAGGACTCGGCTCACTTCCCCACGCGGTCCGCAACGGGCTGGCGACGAGGAGTAAACACAGGACCGAAGTGAGGCCGGCAGCGGAGAACAAGCCGCTCAAGATTCGCAAGTTTCTCATCGGACCGATTGTCCGACAAATCGACTGGCCGGTCAATTTGCCTGATGTGCGCTCGTCCGCATGCGACCGTGCGCGCCCGCAGAGACGTGCTCATTCTCGCCAGCTTGCCGAGTGAGGTTGCAAAACGACGGGCTGTTGGCCATCCTGGGGTCGAACGAGGTTCCGTGCCGCAGGGAACAGGCGGCGCATTCGTTTCGCGAAAGGGAGGTTCGCCACGCCGGAGGAGGTCTCCGATGGGTGAGGTGCTTCCCTTGCTCGCCATCTCAGAGCAGCTCCAGGCCAACCTGGTGATCGCGGCAACGGTCCTGTTTCTGGTCTTCGCAACCTGCGGCTTTCTCGTCAGCTCTTTCGGCGAGGCGAACGTTCAAGCGACGCCGGAGGGCACCGCAAGCCTTAGCCGCAAATCCCGGATGGCGGTCTCCCATGCGGGCGGCGATCATTGCCGGCCTGTTGTGTGGATTGGTTGTGCTGGCCCTTTCCGGCTTCTGATTGCGAAGAGTTCGCACCCGCAGCTGCAAATGCAGCTACGCCTTCAGGCGCGGTTTAGGGGAGCAGGCCAGCCAGAAAAATGATCGGCAGGGCGATCAGAAAGAGCCAACCGATCACGTCGAGGAAGAGGGGTGGCGATTCGTGCAAAACACCCCGGTCGAAACCCGTCACACTGAGCGCTTCGCGGAACCAGATGATGGCCAGGCCGGGAAGTGATAGAAGGAACGCCGAACCGGCCACGATTCCCAGATTCTGCGAGACGTGCGAGTAAGCAAGTGCCGCCGCCACGTTGAGCACGACCACGACCAATGCGACCACGCGCTCCTTCGTCAAAGCCGCGGCATCCATCTCGCCCTCCTTCAAAGCATTCCATCGCGGAGCCAAGCGTTCGACAATCGCGCTCGCCCGATCATAGGCCCCGGGTGAACAAAAAGTTAGCGGCAGGAACTTGACAGTACACCGCGCCGCCCGTGATGAGGCAATAGATTTTTCGATCTGAACCCGCACCGTGTGACTTATTTTCCAAAACGGCACAGTGCTCCCTTTGTCTTGCGTCACGTTCGCCGCGCGAGTTAGACTGCCGTTGGCACGCGTTTGGATAATGGGCCTTTCCAGATGCCGTCGCATTTTGAGTTGCGCTTTCCCTGCTTTATTGTGCGCCGTGACGACGCGTCGCGGTTTGCCGTAGTGCAACTCCATACCGGCGAGAAGGCGATCGCCATTCTGACCGACCCGCGGCTCGTGCAGATGTTCCTGTTCGAGCGGTGTTTCGAGCACATCCCGTATCGGCCCCTTCCCATCAACACGCCGATCGGCCTGGCGCGGATCCTGGCTCGCCATCTGCCGGAAGGGGTGACGCACGTTGTCTTCGACCCCAACGGCGTCACGCCGCGAATCGAGACGGTCGAAAATCTTGTCCGCCTTCTGAAAACGGGTGCCGTGCAAAGCGAAACGCTCGATTTCTGAACGGCCGCAGTGCGACCGCGCAGCGTGGTTTTGCAATGGCTGGCAAACGGCGGAAGCTCGACGTAAAATCCACCGCACGAGAGGGTCGATCTACCTCGACCCTCTCGCTTTTTCGCTCACGCAATAAGTCTCCGTAGCTCAATTGGATAGAGCGTTGGCCTCCGGAGCCAAAGGTTGCAGGTTCGAATCCTGCCGGGGATATTGGACTTACGACGTCCAACCTAACAGTTGGCACAGGTTTTGGCACAAAAAACCCTCGTCCGCTCGCAACGGACGAGGGCGATCGAGCGAGCACTCTGGCTCACCCTTGGGTTATTCAAGGTTCACGCTGGAGGTTCGCCATGCCAAAGTTTCCGAAGCCCTGGTGCCGCGAGAGACGGGGTTGGTACGTCACGCTGAATGGAAAACAGCTCCCGCTGGAGCAGCAGAAGGCGCGGGCATTTGAGCGCTATCACGAGTTGATGCGCCAGCCATGCGACCAGCGGATGGTCGCCCCTGAGTCCGTTTCTTGCTTGATCGATCAGTTTCTCGGCTGGGTGCAAAAGCACAGAGCCCGCGAAACATACCTCTGGTATCAGTTTCGCCTCCAACTCTTCGCCCGGCGGTATCCTGACCTGCTCGTCGCGGAACTCAAGCCCTTCCACGTCCAGCAGTGGATCGACAGCTATTCGGACCTCTCGTCCGGATCGAAAAGGAACCATGCCCGGTCGATCCAACGCTGTCTGTCGTGGTGCGAGGAGCAGGGACTGATCGACAAGAACCCGATCCGGCACTTCAAGAAGCCGCGGGGCGGCAAACGCGACGTAGTGATTTCGCCGGAGGAGTACCGCACAATCCTGGCCGCAATTCGCAATCGGCCCTTCCGGGATCTCGGGATATTTGCCTGGGAAACGGGCACTCGCGCCGCTGAATGCCTCGCCATTGAGCGCAGGCATGTTGAACTGGACAATCATCGGATCGTGTTTCCGGCAAACGAAGAGAAGATGGAGCAAATTCCGCGAATCATCTACGTCTGGCCTGCTATTGAAAATCTGATCCAGGCGTTATGAAGGTTTCTGAGCCCGAAGGGCAAGGAGACCTTGGATGACGGGGAAGCGAAGGAAGCGGCATGGTCCGGAGCCCGCCGCAGGCGGGCGCAAGGAACGCGGCCAGACGAGAAATATCGCCAGACTTGGCGGCGGTCACAAGACGCGAAACGGCTTCCGCAGGCGTGGTGGCGATTGATTCGCTTTGCTGCTTGGGCACGGGCGCTGGATTTGGGGGCGCGACTCGGAAACAGTTTGTATCGCGGCCGGCTGCGCAGCGGTTGAGGGAACGGCGCGCGGCGCCGGGCTTTCGTTCGATGTGCCACACCCGGCGAGCAGTCCGATTAACGGTAGAAACAAAGCGACTCTTGAAAAGCAGGCTTTCACGGCAATCCTCCGGGAACGCGATGTTGGGCCGGCTGCAGGCACGTCGTCAGTGCGATTCCAGCCGATTCCTCGTGGCAAAAGTGGTTTAGCCGGATTTGACGGCGACTGGCCGTGTTCGACCGAATTGAACAGTCTTACCACTTTTGCTTGCGGTGCCTTTTTTCAACGGAAATCGCACGGGGACAAATCCGCCGTTTCAGGAGCCCGGTTGTGACAAGGCTGCCGCGTACTGCTCAATGGAATAGCGAAACGAGGTCGACAAAAGGGGCACAGAATCCGGTGCAGACCCTCGCGATCTTCGGAAGCGAATTAAAGACGGCGAGCCACGTTCGATCGAGCCCGGCGGGCCCACAAACCGGGCAGCCCGGGCTAGCACAAGACGATGACGGTACGCCCATTGAACAAGTCGTGCTGACAGCTAAAAAAATCATCCTGCTGTCCGCCGTCCAGCAAGCAGTAGGATCAAGTCGGCAACTGGCCGCCCACTGGTTGACCCCGGCTCAGTTGAGACCGACGCGCACGACCGTCCTGGATTTCTCTTCCGGATTGCCAATACGCGTCTCGAACGATCTCCGTCACTTTCGTCCGCTTGAGGTGAAACCGCTCGGCGATTGCCTGGATTTCCAGTCGGTTCTGATCGAAAACAGTCGATGGAATCGACTCTCCCTTCCCGTCTCTATCTTCTTGCTGGTGCGCCATCAGCGACCGGCGCGCCGATCGTGGACGAGAGCTCGCTCGGTTCCCTCGACGCCGGTAAGTGCCGCGGTGATTTCTGCGTGCGTGTAGAATCGAGTCGTGACACCTGAGGCAGGGACTTCGCCTTTCGCGGCCCAAACGATCGCGTTCAGGATCATGCGGCGGAAGTTGTCATTCTTCCAATTGTCGTAAAAGTGGCCGCAAGTCGTGCCGAAGCCGCGGCCGCCATCCGCTCTCTCCCGAGCCCATGCGACAACATCCCCTTTATCGATCCGACCGTTCAGGGCGGGAACCGCCCAAATCGGCACGAGCGTCCGGTCGCTCGGATCAAAGCGGATGTTGTAATAGAATTCTTCCCGCAGGGAGAACCGGCCGACGCCGCGGAGGATCGGATGTCCAGGAGTTGCCGGCACCACGTCTGCCGCCTTCGTCGTGATGGCCGAGTACCACTTGCGCTTGCCGTCACTCTCCCAGTCGAAATAGCCGCCGCTCCAATCTAAGATTTCCTTCGCGTATGCGTCAGGGGCGAACGTGGAAAAATGAAACGTCAAAAACCCGCAGCCGCGTCGCATCTGGCGGGCAATCAGTTGGGTGTGGGCGGGTGACGAAAAATGAGGCGCCTCCTCGAACCGGTCGCCGTCACGACCATCCGAGATGACCATGATGGCGTCTGCGTCCTCGAGCGTTTTTTCATCGTGTGGCCAGCCATCCAAGTGATATTCCACGTGCACGCGCTCGGCGACGTTTGAGTTATCGAGCATCACTTTGATCAGCTTGACCGACCAGGGGTAATCGTGAATGCCATTTCCGACCGGCCCGTGGCTCTTCTTCCCGGCGATGAGGACGATCTTCTTCGCGCCGGCCGGAAGGCGGTCGGACGCGACCGTCAATAAGGAGAGAAAGAGAAGTCCACAAATGCATGACCAGTACCGGGATCGCATCATGAGGCGGCCGTCGGATGTCCTTGTGATTCCGAAGTACGCGCTGAAGGATGCAACATAACAGCCAAAGCGCACCGGCCGCAATTCGGCTGCTCTCCCACCGACCGGGATTGCGGATCTGGCCGCGGATCGTTTCCGGCGCCGCGATTCCCACGGCGGGATCGGAATTGCGTCCGCAATCCACCCGCGTCGTTTCTCTTGCCCGGCGCTCGCAGTCTGTGAAATCGCCGGCCTTGTCGAGCCGCACGAGCCGCCAGGCTAAGCCGTCGCGGACCATTTGCATGTCGATGAAGCGGTCCTTGAGACAGATTCGCTCGACCTCCCGGTGGTAACGGTCGACGTCACAACCTGGACGCTTGCCGAATACTCTGGCCGCCGATCGGCCACAGGAGAGCGATTACCACGAGATGCCGGCGCGCCAGAGTACGGCACCGCTGTGTTCATCCACTCAACCGCTTTCTGGGACCGACTGGCCCCCGTGCCCCCCGCACATCGCTAACGGACACATTGTCCGGATCCGAACAATGACAAACTCGGAAGGGCAACGTTCGAGTCTCAGAAACTCGCCGTTTGCACCGGGCGGATGCCGGCCGTTGAAAGATCGATGGGAACGAATCCGAGCCTTCCCGCGGGGGAGGAGGGCCGAAGACGGTAATCGTCGGTGGAGGGATCAACGAAGAGCGGATCGCCAACTTCGGAGTGCCGGTCGTAGCCCATGCGCTGCCAATCGGTCAGGGTTCGCGTTGTCAGCGGCTTGTCCAGCGCGGACTGCGTCTGCAAGTGAAAGGTTCCGCCGGCGTTCCAAAACAAGTTGAAATCAGATACCGCCAGCGTCTTGTCGGTCCAATTCCGGAGGCTGTATCCGAAGTTCTCCCCTTTACCTAAGACGATGATGTTGTGGAGGAACCGATTTCCGCCCAAGGGGAGGCGCAGTTTATCGACGGGAGGCACTGCCTGAAAGAAGATGCCCACCGTGTTGTCGGCGAAAACGTTATTCTCCAGCGTGTTGAACTCACCGGGGTTGATGATCGCCCCCACCCCTGAGCGCAAAACGACGTTCCCGTAGACGGCGCAGTGGCTGCTCCCCTCATCGAGATAGATGCCAAAGGTCGGCCACGGATATGGGGTGACGATGTGGCCCCCCGCCACGCCGCAACCGCGCGTATCGGCCACGAGATTATGGCGGACGAGATGCCCGGCCATTTGCGGCATGTGGGCGACCCCTTGCAGATGCGAAATCACGCGGTGGCATCGGATCCCGCCAGCGTCGATCGTTTCCAGCGCGGTTCGTTCGACCCGGTTGTACTCCACCACATTTCGCCCATAGGGATTGGCCCCCAGTTGAATGCCGTCGCGGGGGAGATCGTGCACGTGATTGTGAGCGATCAAAATGCGATCGGTGTAAGCTCGCGGCCCGATGTCGGCCGCACTGCCGCCGTAGAAGGGGAACTCAATTCCCGCGCTGTACTTGTCAGAAACGCCGCAATGGTGGACGTCGTTGTCGACGATGCGGCAATCGCCGACGCTCCCTCCCAGATACAGGCCACAACTTCCCGTGTCAGCGAATTCGTTCCGCTGGACCGTTACGTTGGAGGCGGGCCGATCCCTTCCGAGAATCTCCAGTCCCCGCCCGCCGAGCCCGACAAACCGATTGTTCTCGAATGAAATGTGGTCGCTCCCCTCACAACGCACGCTTCCCCGCCACCCGTCCGAAGTCTCGGCGAACGTGAAGCCAACGATATTGATCCATCTGGCCCCGGAGAGCGTCAGGAGCGTCGGCAGAACCGGTGCGACAATCGGGCTCTTGGGGCCAAAGTCGCGTGGCGGCCACAAATAGATCTTTCCCGCCTCAGCGTCGACGCACCATTCGCCGGGCTCGTCCAACGCTTCGATGGCGTTTTCGAGAATGAAGCGGCAGTTTTCGCTAAAACCCAGAAGGGGGTCTCGCCCCCTGCTGGTGCGCGTGTGGATGACGCGCGCTTTCTCGTCGATCGACGTGACCGGAAGGGTCTCGCTGCCGAAGCCGCCGTTGGGTCCGACGAAAGTGAAGATTTCGGACTGCGCGGGCTTAGAGATCGAGCGGGCGAAGAGGCCGGCGGGATATTTGAAAGCGTCCGGACCGGCGGCCCCTTGCATCATGGCCCAGCCGCCATAGAGGGCATCGGCCCGATCGAAATTTGGCGTTCGGGCCCGGACCAGTCTCGACCCGTTCAAGTAGAGATTGCGCAGTTTGGGAGTTCCCCGCCCAAGCTCGGCGAGACCGGCCTGCAAGATCGGTCCCCTGAAGGGACTCCAATGGATGACGTGCGCTCCCCCGCTGACGATCGGTTTTTCTATTCCAAAGGCACACCATGTCAGGGGCGCGTCGGGCGAGCCGCTGTCGCGCTCGTCGAGAACCAGCGTTTCGGGAAGATAGTACCTGCCGCCGCGCACGTATACGCGGACCGGCTTGTGCCTCGCAGGGGCGCTGAGCCCGCGGACTGCATCGCGCGCACGGGTCAAGGTGGCGAACGGTCCGTTGGAGTGCGTGCGATTGGGCAAAGGGAGGCGTCCCGACCAGGCGTCATTTCCGTCGGGAGACACAAAGAACCCATTGCTCTCGGCGAACGCGGTTCCGTTCCCAGCCCCTGGCGCAGTCCAGGCGACACAAGCAATTGCGAGAACGACGAACGACGGGCCACAAACTCGGTCGCTTCGCATTGATCCTGCCGTGATCGAAGCCGAGCCAACGGAGCACCATCACGTGCAATTCGTGCAGGCGTTTTTCCTGGTCCGTTGCTTGTCCCGATCCTAACCCGACAAAAAGGCGGTGACCAGGATGTTGCCACGACGGGCGTGGTTCTCGCGGGCTCATCGAGAAGGATCAGTCCGTGTCTCGAACACTTGCGGGTCACGGCACGAGCCCGAAAATCGACCCCTTAACCGGAATGGACGGCCCTGAGCCGCGCGGTCTACGCCCACGAAGTTAGAACAACGGTCACTCTTCACTCGGCGCAGCGGCACATTTCTCAGTGCTCCGCGGAGACCTGGGGAAGCAGAACGCCCCGCAAGCGTCGATCGAAGATGCATTGGCGATGCGGACGGCGTCTCGCGCCGTCGCAGCCGCGACACGCCGGCGTTGATTTCGGACGCGATATCGACCAGGGCGTTCAGCAGGTTGTCATCGACGCCGACTGCCCGTGCTTTCTCGATGCGGCCCTGACAGCCCCGCGTCATGGTCACAGCCAAACCGATCGCTGGTTTTCGCGGTCGGTGAGCAGCGAGCTCTTGTGCATCGGCGCCAGATACTCCAGCACCTCGTGCGCCTTTATTGGACTCCTGCGGTTGCGGTTGCGACCGATTCTCCGCTGCCGCGGAGCTGGTACTGGACGCGCTGATTGCCGCGGCCGACGAATGTCATCTGAGCTCGAAGGGTTCACCGCCGCATGGAAAGTAGCAACCAGCACCGTCCGCAGGTCGTCGTCTTTGACGACCCGATGTTGCAGACGGCCTTCGCCCAGGGTCGATCGGCTCCTCGATGAAGTGCTTCGGCTACATTCACGACCATCAACTCGCGGAGGACTGATTTCGCTGGTTTTGAGCTGCTAGACTGTACTCTGGCAAAGAGGCCTTCAAGATGCGGCAAATCATTCTTGGCGCGTTGACACTGCTGGCGCTCATCATCGTGGCCTGGGCGTCACAGCCGCAACGAACTCTCGTCCCGCAAAAGCGACTTTCGGCGACCGTTCCCGCGGCCTTTGGACCGATTCAGCCCCGCTTGTCCCCGGATGGCCGACAAATTGTGTTTTCCTATCAGGGGGCGCTGTGGCGCATGTCCCGTGAAGGCGGGCCAATGGTACGTCTCACACAGGGAGCCGGCTTCGATATGGAGCCAGCCTGGTCGCTCGACGGGCGACTCGTCGCCTATGTCAATTCACCGCAGATGGGGAGTGGCCGATTGGCCATAGTAAATGGCGAAACGACGCTGCCGGTCAAACTCCCGACCACAGTGCGCGTGCTCGAAACAGAGGAAACTTACGCGAAGATCGAGTTTCATCCGGACGGGCGGCTGCTGGGAAATTTTCGTAGCGAAGGACAGAACGTCGGGCTGTCGCTCCTGGACCTCGACTCTGGTCATTTGCAGAGGCTGGCCCATCCGGATCTGCAATCGCGGTTCGCCCTTTCGCGGGATGGAAACTGGCTGGCGTACACGACCGCCATGGACAAGGACGGAGAGCAGTGGGGCAACGATGGTCCACAGGTCGACATTTGGAAGGTTGCCACGAAGAATGGCAACAAGGAAAAAATCACCCGCTTTCCCTCGCGCGTGTTTGATTTGTGCTGGTCGGCCGACAACCGGGCGTCTTCGTGGCGAGCGATCTCGGCGGCGCGCACAACGATTTGTGGTGCGTGCCGATTGATGATCCCAATCACGGCGCAAGGCGGATCACGTCCGGTCAGGCGGACGAAGACCGTCCCTCGGTCGATTCGCAGGGACGTTGGCTGCTGTATACAGATAATCGCGAGGGCGCGACAACGCTCGTCGTCCGGAATCTCGAAAGCAACGTCGACACGACGGTGCAGCCGACGAAAATCGATTTCCGCCAGGCGACGGGAACGGTGCGGATCTCGCTACGCGATCAATCCACCGGAAAGCCCGTCACGGCCCGCGTCTCGTTGCGGGACGAAGCCGGAAAATTCCACGCTCCGCCGGGCGCGCTCTATCGTGTTCTCGAAGATCACGGCGACGGGCACTTTTACTGCAGTGGATCGGCCGAATTTGAACTCCCTGCCGGCAATTATACGCTGCGTGTCTTTCGCGGCCCCGAATATCGCGTCGCCCGTGCCCGCGTTGTCGTAACAGCCGCCAAAGTCTCCGCTGCGGAAATTCCGCTCGAGCGTTGGACCGATGCGGCCATGCGCGGCTGGTACTCGGGCGAAAATCACATCCATGCCAATTACGGCTACGGGCACTGGTACAACACGCCACAGTCGCTGCTCGAGCAATGCGCCGGCGAAGACTTGCGAGTGTGCCATTTCATGGTCGCCAACTCGGACACAGACGGCGTGTTCGACCGGGAATTCTTCCGCGGCCATCCGGACGCGCTCTCCACCAAGGAGACGATGCTTTTCTGGAACCAGGAGTTCCGCAGCACGCTTTGGGGGCACATGACGCTGATTGGTCTCAAGCAGGTCGTCGAGCCGGTCTTCACCGGGTTCAAGGACGCCACCAATCCGTGGGACTGGCCGACCAACTCTGACATCGCCGACCGCACGCACCTACAGCATGCACTCGTCAACTACACGCACGCGGCACGCAATCCGGCCGATCCGTACCTCGGCGCCTACACGGCGAAAGGGCTCCCGGTGGACGTGGCGCTCGGCAAGATCGATACGCTCGATCTCAACGGTGGCTACGCGGCGACCGTCCCTTTGTGGTATCGGCTGCTCAACTGCGGTTTCCACCTGCCGGCCTCCGCGGGGACCGATTGCTTCCTCAATCGCATTCGCAGCCGCCTGCCCGGCGGCGATCGCGTCTACGTGAAAGTGGCGGGCGAATTCACACACAACGCCTGGCTGGACGGTTTGCGGGCGGGCCGGTCGTTTGTCACCAGCGGTCCGATGCTGGAGTTCACTGTTGACGATCGCGGCCTCGGCGAAACCGTGTGGATTGGCGGGCCAAAAACCGTGCACGCGCGTGCCCGGGCAGAATCGCAGTTTCCCTTGAACCGGATGGAAATTGTCTACAACGGGCAAGTCGTGGCCAAAATGCCCATGACCGCCAACCAGCAAGCGTACGAATTGGACGTACAGATTCCCGTTAATCGCAGTGGCTGGTTTTCACTGCGCGTCGCCGGACGCTCTCACCCGGATCACGCCGCGGGGCCACTGGAGGCTCATACCAGCCCCATTTATCTGCAATTGGCCGGGAAACCGACAGCCTCCCGCGAGGATGCGAAATTCTTTTTGAACTGGATCGATCGCCTGTCTTTGGCGCTCCGTCTGCGCGACAAGCTGCCAAGCCCCCAAATCAAGCAACAGGTCGAGGCACAGCTCGACGCAGCCCGCCTCGTCTTTGCGCGGATTGGCGAAACGGCCAAGTAGCGCTTTTCGACCCTCTTCTCGGACACACCGCAAATCGACCCATTTTCCGGAATGGACGGCCTTGAGACGCGCCGTTGACGCCCACGAAGTCCGAATCGCGATGTTCGGGTTCCAGATACTCAAACGTCCCGTTTGAGGAACGTTTTACGGAGTTCCACCTCGAACGTTCGAGGCATGGGCCGCCCGACCAACTCTCGGTTCTGCGCCGACCCCCTTTCCTTGCACCGAGATTGCCTCGCTCGCAGCGTCGCTGATCGGCCCAGACGTGAGGGCGAAATACACCGGGAACTGCGACATGCGGAACCAACGTCGCTCCGCCGGCCAGGCGAACTGATTCTGGCATGCGGAGCCGGAACATGCATCGACAGCCCGGACGCACGGTTTCGACCCTTAGATCATCGCTCTTGAAGCTGACTTCTTGTTCTTGGTTGTCAAAATCGCGGGACACTCCGCAGCATCCCCGCAATGGATCGAGAGACAACAGTGATCGGAGGTCACTCGTTCCGGAAAGGTTCGTTCCATGTCGTCTTGATCTCGAACAATGTGCCGTATCTCCCAGATTTCCAACAAACAATGACGCGTCGCGGTCTGGCAAAGCCAGCCAGACGGAATCTTTCGGTCTCGGGCAGATCCGGAGGCTCGGCGGAGCGGAGGTACCTCGCCACCATGTCGCATTTCGGGCAAGCTGCCGGTTCCGGCGACATGAAATACGCCCTGCTGAGGCCCAGCGCGAATTCAAAAGAGGATCGCCGCGCGGACTCCGCTCACTGCTCGATTCGCTCCGCGTCGAAATCGCGGATTGAATCGTAAACGAACTATCGGCAGACAACGGAGCCAGGCGCGGTCTTCCCAGTTGTGCGGTTTCATCTCGGTACCTGCAATCGGGATGCCCGCGGTCGGTTCCGCGGCAAGCGGGATGGGAGCAGCCGTGGGGAGATTCTGTTCTCCAGAAGTACGGTTTCGATCGGCCAACTGCTGTCGCTGACGCCGCTTGAGGCAGTTCCGGACGAAGTGTTTGCTCATTTTCTTCAGATCGATGGTCAAGACCCCGCTCATGCGGAACAGCGCGATAGTCGTGAGCGGGGTCGATCGAGGACGCGAACAGATGTAGCGGCTTTCGTAGCGCGGCCGAAAACGGCTCTTGAAGTGATACAGTCCCGCAAAATCGAACAAAAAATTTAGGTGCTTCTTTCCGAAGCACAGCGCGCGGCGAACGAGGGCGCTGTCGCCTGGCAGGCCTTCTTCGCAGCCCAGCCCCGGAATCAGGCAAAGCGAAACTGACTCAATCCCTTCCGCCTTCATGCGGCGCATGACTTCATGAAACAGGTACGGCACGACGCCGCGGACCGCGTCCGGACGATGGCGGTACATCTCGAATGACCAGCGGCGTCCTCCTTGCATCGGCAGAGCGATCAAAAAGCCTTCGATCCGTGGCGGTGAGTCCTGCGAGTAGGCGACAAACAGCCGCCGGCGCCCCCAGCCGGCCACCGCGAGTTGACCTTCGACCAGTTGGATCTCGCCGCACTGTGGTTTCGTCGCCAACAGCGAATCCGAAACGGCCCGCAACCGCTGGATCAACGAGGTCCACGCTTCCTCGTCCATATCCTCGGGCCGATGCTCGACGATCGTGACGCCCGCTCGGACGCAGTAGTTGGTCTGGCGGCGGACCCATGCGTAGGGCTTTCCGAACCAGGTGCACTCTTGGAGGTCGACAATCGGCTCCTCGCCCCACTTGGTGACCTGATATCCGTGCTCGCGGAACAGGTCGATCTCGTTTTCCGCAATGTTGTAGAAGGACGTAAGCATTCCGAACGAATCGGCCAACTCCTTGAATTCCCGCAACAAGCGAGGCTTCTCTTCCTGGTCAGCCAGCAACCCGCCGAACACCTTCACATGTCTGCCAAGCCGCCGATACGAAATCAGGCCCGCGCGGCCTCTCACCCGAAAACGCTTCCAGCCCTCCTGCGTTGCGAAGTACGAGTCGTAGACCTGCCCGTATTCGAACGCTTGCTCCTCAGTTTGGAGCCATCGCGGCGAGATCGAGGGAACTTCGAGAGATGGCAAGACTAGGTGCTGCCTGGGAGCCTGGGCAAATCCCGCAAAAAGAGACAAGGGGGACTCCTTTCTTGCAACGTAAAATTGGCCCTGATGGACCGTGATGGACCGCAGCCAATTCCATCACGATGAGCGTCCAGATTCAACGAACATGGGAAGATTGGGTAATATATAACTCCAGATTCTCCAAAAGATTCCCCAGGCTGGAGTCGTCTGGAGCGGCTGGAACGCCGGCTCGACGGAAAGAACTCGGAAGGGCAGTCGGGGCTCGACAAGCCTCTTTGTCGCCGGCGGCGAGCAGTGACAAGATAGAGATTATGGATAGAATCGACGGGCGGTCGTCCCAAAATCTGCGGCCGCATGATTCGGCTGAGTGGAGCGCCTTTCCATAACGGACGAAGTGCGCTCGATCAGCCGTGCTTGCGATTTGCCTTTTTTCCGCGCTTTCCCTGTTTGCCACCGAGCACAGACGATCACCGGCGGGGTACCGCCGATTGCTGAAGGAGGCAATCTGATCATGGTCGACGACGCCAAGGTCCTGCGATGAGCAACTTCCCTGCAAACGCAGGCGTGACGGACAGGATCGCCGAAGCCAATCGGCAGACCGAGCAGGACGCTTCCTTAGGTGCGTCTGCAGTTCCACTCATGACGCCGGATTTGGGCCCCTATAGCCATTCGGTTTATCAGTCGATTCGCGAGGTCGATCACGACGAATGGAACAGCCTCCGGGATGCCAGCCGCGATGTGTTCATGGATCCGCGGTTTATCGAGGCTGTCGAAAACTCGCTGACAGACTGCCGCTATCGGCACGTGCTCGTTCGGGACGGCAGCGGCCGGCCCGTGGCAACAGCGTGCTTGTCGTCCTTCGTTCTCGATGGTGCGTCGTTGACTGAGGGGGCGTCGAGGAAACTCTTTGAGCTCGTCGGCCGGGTCGTCCCGTGGTTCGTTCGTAGCAAACTCATCTTGTGCGGCCTGCCGGTTTCGGCGGGACAAAGCCATGTCCGGTTTGCTCCTGAAGCGGACCGGGAAACCGTGCTGCGGATCATCGATTCGGTAGCTCGCAGGTTCGCGTCGGCGGAATGGGCGCGCCTGATCATGTTTAAGGAAATTGACCCGGACGGCTGCCGCGAGCTCGCTCCGCTCGTTTCGCTGGGCTACCGCCGAGCCGACAGCTTCCCGATGAATCTCGCCAATTCCGACTACCGTGACTTCGACGATTATGTGGCGCACGTAAACTCGGATAAGCGCAGGAAAATCCGGCGCTCACAACAGAAATTCTTGAAGAGCGGTCTCCGTGTGGTTCAGCTATACGGCCGGGATGGGGCCGCAGACATCTACACGGACGAAGTCCATCGCCTGTACGAAGCCGTCGCCGATGGGTCCGAGGTGCAGTTCGAACACGTTCCCCCCGATTTGCTCCGTGAACTGGCCCGCCGGTTGCCCGACAATACGGTCTTCACGTTCGTCTATTCCGGCAACCAGATCGTCGGCTTCACCTTTTGGCTTATTTCCGACCAAACATTCCACGCGCTGCTCGTCGGAATGAACTACGACGTCAATTCGAAATGCGAGCTGTACTTCAACCTGTCGTATCAGAGCATGGACTTCGGACTAAAACGCCGGGCGCAGGAGGTCTGTATCGGGCAGTCGACGGACGAGCTCAAACATCGCAAGCTTGGCTGCTATCAGGTGCCGATGTCGATCTTTGTCAAAGGCGGACGATGGTCAATGCGCCTGGTGCTGAAGTTCGCCTTCGCGTGGATATTTCCTGCCCGACCGATTACGTTTCCCCGTGAAGCGGTAGACTTGGATTCGGAGCGCAACCGCGACGCCACAATCGCCGATGTCCCGGACGGGGCGGATGCCGGTGGGTGATGTGGCGGCTCTTTGCCGGCAGCGGGCTCCGGCGAACGGTGCCCTCAGTGGTTGTCCACTCAGACATGTCGGTCCGTTTCGCGGTCGGGCAATGCTGGCGAGAAGGAGGAGTCTTTCGGTCTTGGGCAGATCCGGAGTCTCGACCGACTGGAGGTGCCTCCCTCCGTCGCGCATTTCGGGCAGGCTGCCGGTTCAAGAGAGATGAGATAAGCACCGACGAGCGCGGCGCGAGTTCAAAGCAGGTTCGCGGCGCGAATTTCGCAGGAAGCTGGACAAGTGCCCTCTAGCACAGAATCCGCACTGTTTCCAGATTATTGGTTAATTCGGACGCCACGCCCAGTAAGATGGCATCAACCCGCGGGGCCAATGGTCACGCGATCCGGTGCCGGCGCGGAGACCCGACTGCTGCGAGAGGGGCTGCGAATGAACCCGTGAGCCGCTGACCGGTCGCACCAACAACTTTGCCTGACATCAATGCTTAAGGTTGGATTGCCGCATGAATGCTTTGGCGACGCTTCGCGACCTGTTCGCCCGGGTTCCGTGGATTAAGGAATTTCGAGTTGCCCAAGAGACAGATTTACAATTCACGGTCCATTGTGTCACCGACGGAAACTGTTGCCTCGACGATCTTCGCGCGCTGTTAAACGAAGGTGTGCCCAGCCTTGCCGCCCTGGTCGAGCCCCGGATCGTCCCGGAGCTGTCGCCGACCGGAGCTGGACCGGACGGTGATCCGGAAGACGGTGTCCCGGCAATCCGTGATGCCGCAGTCCTACCCGGTCTCGCTGAACTTCCGCGGACGCTTCCCGAGACTCTGCGACGCGCCGCTCGAAACGGTCAAGCCGACGCGATCGTGCACCTGGCACCCGACGGCGGCGAAAAACACCAGTCGTTCGGAGACCTGCTCGCGGAAGCGGAGGGCGTGTGCGGCGGTCTACTGCGCTACGGATTGAAGGCCGGTGACAGCGCGATTCTGTTGCTCGACGACAGCACGGAGGTGCTGCCGGCTTTTTGGGGATGCTTGCTTGCGGGAATCCGGCCGGCGATTGCGCCGATTCCGCCGACGTTCAGCGGGGAGAACCGCAGACTGGAACAGCTCTGTCACGTGTGGACGCTGCTCGACGGGCCGCTGCTCATCACCAACACCGAATTGATTGAGTCCGTTCGGACGCTGTCAGCGCGGCTGGGAGTCGAGCAGCTTCGATGCGCCGAGATCGCGTCTCTGATGTCCTCTCGGCCCGCGACTGAGGTTTGGTCTGGCCAACCGGGCGAGACGGCATTCTTCAGTCTGACGTCGGGAAGCACGGGTGTCCCGAAGTGCATCATGCTGACGCATGCGAATATCATTCAACGGGCGCACGGAGCCAATGTCTTATGCGGGCACTCGGCGCAGGATGTCATTCTGAATTGGCTCCCGTTTGATCATATCGGCAGCATTTCCGACTGGCATCTCCGTTGCGTGCTGCTAGGCTGCCGGATGGTTTATGCAGGCAAAGGGGCCGTGATCACCCGTCCCCTGAATTGGCTGGATCTGATCGACAAGTATCGCGTCACCCATACGTGGGCTCCGAACTTTGCTTACTCGCTCGTTTGCAATGCGTTGGCCGCGCTGCGCGGATCAAAAATCGCCGCCGAACTGGGACCTGTCGTGCGTCAACGGCATGTTGACGGCCGGCGAGTCAGTTTCGCCGATGGTCATTCAGCCCTTTTTGACGGAGCTGGCTTCGTTCGGACTGCCGGCGACCGCGATTCGACCCGCTTTTGGCATGGCCGAGCTGGGATCGGGCATCACATACCGGGTCGCGACGAAAGATCGTCCGCTGAAATTTCATTCAGTGCAGCGCCAGTTGACGCCCGCGGGCGCCAACCCGGCCAGCCCTGATGCGGCAAACGCCAGGACGTTCACCAGCCTGGGGCCACCGATTCCCGGTGTGGCCATCCGGATCGTCAACGATGAACAGGAAGTCGTTCTCGAAAACACCGTGGGGCACCTGCATGTTCGCGGCACGGCCGTTTCGCCGGGATATTTCCGCAACCCGCAGGCCAACCGCGTCTTTCTCGCCGACGGTTGGTTCGATTCCGGGGACATGGGTTTCCTTTCAGAGGGTGAGCTGGTTATCACCGGCCGGGCAAAGGAAAGCATTATCATTCGGGGCCTCAATTACGCTTGCAGCGAGATTGAAGAGGCCGTGAACTCCGTGCAGGGCGTCGAGCCCAGCTTTACTGCGGCCTGCGCCGTTCAGCGCCCGGGCACAGGCCGGGAGGAGCTGGCTGTCTTTTTCCACACGGCTGCGGACGAAGAGCGGCGACTCGCTGAAATCTTGCGAGAAATTCAGCAATCCCTCGTCCGCCAGATGGGAGTGCGGGCCGATTTCTTGTTACCCGTTCCCAAAGAGGCCATCCCCAAGACGTCGATCGGTAAGCTGCAGCGCGGGGAGTTGAGCCGGCGGTTCGCCGCAGACGAGTTCAAATCCGTTCTGGCAAGGGTTGCCGAACTGGAGCGGCGGGACAACGGCCCTCGAGAGGCCCAGATCCCGCACAACGAAATCGAAAAGCAGGTCGCCGCCATCTGGCAAGAAGTCCTCGGCATTGAGCACATCGGAGTTTGCGAAAACCTCTTCGACTTGGGCGGCGATTCCCTGCTCCTGACGGGAATGCACACCAAGCTGCAAGAGCAGTTCGGCCCGCGAATCACGCTGGTCGAAATGTTCAACTATCCCACGATCCAGGCGCTCGCGAATTTCCTCAGTCGGTCGTCCGGCCAGGGCACACCCGGGCGCACCTCGGGGCAGCAGACACGCCGCAAGCTGCGGGACTTGGGGTCGCACGGCTCAGGGGCTGCGAACGACGTTGCGGTGATCGGCATGGCTTGCCGCTTTCCCGGCGCCGGCAACCTCCAACAATTTTGGAGAAACCTATGCGAAGGCGTGGAATCGATGCAGTTCTTCTCCGAAGAGGAAGTGCTGGCCGCTGGCGTCGATCCCAAACTCGTGCGCGACCCAAACTACGTCAAGGTCTCGGCAGTGCTTCCGGACATTGAATGGTTTGACGCCCGATTCTTCGGCATCAATCCGCGCGAAGCGGTCCTGCTGGACCCGCAGCAACGCGTGCTCCTGGAATGCGCGTGGGAAGCGTTTGAAGTCGCCGGATACAATCCGCACGCGCATCCCGGTTCGGTCGGCGTGTACGCCGGCGCCGTGATGAACACGTATCTGCTCAACAATCTGTATCCGGCGCGGTCATTTCAATCTCCGGAAGACTCTTCCGAGATTCTCACGCTCGACTCGTGGGGCGGCTTTCGATTGATGATCACCAACGACAAGGATTATCTGCCCACGCGCATTTCGTACAAGCTCAACCTGCGCGGGCCGAGCGTCAACGTTCAGACGGCCTGTTCCACAACTCTCGTGGCCATTCACGTGGCGGCCCAGGCTGTGCTCAATGGCGAGTGCGACATGGCGTTGGCGGGAGGCGTGTCGATCAAGGTCCCGCAAGAGGCCGGCTACCTGTTCCTCGAGGACATGATCGTCTCGCCGGACGGACATTGCCGCGCCTTCGATGCCCGTGCCCAAGGGACCGTCTTCGGCAACGGAGCCGGCATGGTGCTGCTGAAACGCTTGGACGAAGCAATCCGGGACGGAGACCACATTTTTGCGGTCATCAAGGGCTCGGCCATCAACAACGACGGCTCGGGCAAGGTTGGCTATCTGGCTCCCAGCCAGGAGGGTGTGGCTGCCGCCGTGAACGACGCGCTGGCCCGATCCGGCGTGAACCCGCGCACGATCGGCTTCGTCGAAGCCCATGGAACCGGCACGGTGCTCGGCGATCCGATCGAACTGGCGGCCATGGCTCAGGCGTTTCGCACCAGCACATCCGAAACCGCCTTCTGTGCCGTTGGATCGGTCAAAACCAATGTCGGCCATCTGCAGATCGCCTCCGGAGTCGCCGGCTTCATCAAAGCCGCCCTGGCGCTTTATCACCGCCAGATCCCTGCGACGTTGCACTTCGAGAAACCAAACCCCCGCATCGACTTCGCGGATAGCCCGTTCTATGTGAATACGTCGCTGCAAGATTGGTCCCGCTCCGAGCAGCCCCTACGGGCTGGTGTCAATTCCATGGGTATCGGCGGGACCAATGCGCATGTCGTCCTGGAAGAAGCTCCGCCGCAGCCAGAATCGACTGGCGCCCCGCCGCGGCAGCACCTGCTCCCAATTTCGGCGCGAACGCCCAGCGCGCTGCGAGCACTCATCGGCCGCTACTGCGAAGCTCTCGAACAATTTGACGACGCATCGTTGCCCAATGTCTGCTTCACGGCGGCGATCGGGCGCGTCCATTTCGCGGAGCGGTTTACTGCTGTCGGCTCGACCATCGCAGACATCAAAGGAGCGCTCGCGGCAGCTTTATCGCAGGCAGAAAACAGCGCAGCGCAGGCGCGGGCGCCGGCCCAGTCGGGCTCGAGTCGGTTTTCTATTTTCCGGACTGGGATCGCAATACGTCGGGATGGCTCGCGAGTTGTACGAAACGCAGCCTCGTTTCCGCGAGACATTAAACCGATGTTCTGAATTCCTCGCGAGTGAGCTGCCGCAGCCGCTGCTCGATGCCTTGTACGGGCCACTTGCCGACTCTGCTGTCTTTGAACAATCGGTTTTTGCCGAGCCGGCCTTGTTCGCGATCGAATTCGCGCTGGCGGAAATGTGGCGGGACTGGGGAATCGAGCCCTGCGCCGTCCTGGGACACGGTCTGGGCGAGTATGTCGCGGCCTGCGTGGCCGGCGTGGTCAGCCTCGAAGACGGTTTGCGCCTTGTCTCCGCCCGAGCTCGCCTGAAGTGCGAATCGCCTCACGACGGCGGAATGCTGGCCGTTCGGATGGAGGAAGAACGGATTCGCGAACTTCTGCCGGAGTTTCCGGATTTATCGATCGTCGCCATCAACGGCCCCCAACAGGTCGTCGTCTCGGGGGAGCCGACGGCTCTCAGTCGCCTGGCTCAAGAGTTAAAGGTTCGACGGATCGCCGCTCGGAAGCTGCCCGTCTCGCATCATTCCCATCCGCCCGATTTCGAAACGGCTGTTAGCGGCCTTTCGGCAAATCGTCGAAGGCGTCCCACTCTCACCGCCGAGAATCCTCCTCTTATCGAACCTGACGGGGCGTCCGCTTGGAACGGAGATCACGAACGTGGATTATTGGTGCCGACCGCTCGTCGAGCCTGTCCGCTTTGCCGACAGCGTCCGGACCCTGGCAGAAGCATGCGATCGATTCCTGGAAATTGGCCCGCGGCCAATGCTGCTGCCGTTGGCTCGGCGGATTCTGCGCGGCGATTCCCGCTTCCAATCCGATGAATGCTGGCTCCACAGCCTGCGCAAAGGCGCCAAGGACTGGACCAAAATACTCGACACGCTTTCTGAACTGTACGTGTCGGGCCTGGACATCGACTGGGAAAGCTTCCATCGTGACGTCCGGCGGCGGCGAGTGGTCCTGCCCACTTATCCGTTTGAGCGGAAACGATTCTGGGTCGACCGACCGGCCGTCCATTCCTCTGCCGGTCAGTCGAAACCACAACACAGCGACGCGCAGCGGTCGCCGCCGCCGAAAGTGACACAGTCTTACCTCGGGTGCAGGCATTCGCTGAAGCCACAACCCTGACCGATACAATCGAAAGATCTGGCCGAGCATCAGCCAAATGCTGGAGGGGGTTTTCGCCACGGGCAAGCCCACTTGGTCGGAGGACTTGCTCGTTGTCCTCAACCGCAACTTCCCCCGAGAAGAGGGCTACTCAAACAAGGCGGCGAATTGAACTGCGTCCCGCTCGACGAGGCTGCCTTCCCCGCCGAGCAAACGAGCGAGACACTTTTGGCCCTCGACGAGGCCCTCACGCGGTTTCGTGTCGAGGAACCCGAAGCGGTGAAGATTGTCGAGCTGCAGTATTTCGCCGGACTTTCGATCGACAAGGCGGCCGACGCGCTCGGCGTCTCCCTGCGCGACGGCCAACCGCCATTGGGCCTACGCGAAAGCCTGGCTTCGTTGCGAGCTTCGCGCCGATTGAACGACCAATCGAGACTCTTCGTCCATCGGGAACCAATTCGAGACGACGGCCGGCTCATGATCGAGCGGGTCTGTAGCACGATTTTCCCATAATCTCAGACGTTTTTCGGCCGTCGCGTCAAACGGCCGATTTGCCGGAATGGACGGCTTTGAGCGGCGCGGTTTATGCCCACGAGGTCAGAATCGCGACGTTCGAGTTCCGGAAACTCGTCGAATCGGGGACGTCCCATTTGTGGAACGTATTTCGGCTTTGGTTGCCGACGGGATCGGTGCCCTGGGTCGATGTGATCGAAAAGGTTTTTCACGTCGAGCCACTGGAGTTCGAGGAGCAATCAGCGACTTCGGTGGCACGTGCGAGAGTTGGATTGGGCGGCAACCGTCACTCGGCCAACGAAGTGCAGACCAGTTCCTTGTCGCTCCGTGCGAAGATGCAGCGGTCTGCGTGTAGGGCTAGGAAGTCGTCGACCTCCACTTCAATGGCCGTTTGGAGCATTTTGCGGGCTCCTTCTCGGACGATCTTGTCGAGCGTGCTCTTGGCCTCGAAGGCCTCGCGAAACTCAACAACTTCTGGATCGACGGCTTCGATCGAAGCCGTTCGCGCTGGTGTCCTGACCGTCTCCGCTGTACCGTGTCGCATGGCGTATCCTTGCGCCTTGTGGCCGCTGTGGAGTCATTACCCTCAGCAGGATACGCCGCTTTTCTTCACCTCAAAAGAACACGACTTTCGACGGGGCGGCAAAAAGTGCATGGTTCGGACTTGCGAATTGGATCCCACGCGCTACAGTGCCACGATGCACACGCTTCGAGACCATCACAGCCCGGTTCTCTTCGATTTCTGGGGTGATTTGGGACCGCAACGGCGGCGGCTGCTTGAAAAAAGCTGGGCCGGTGTGTTTCGGGACTTTTTGCTGAAGCACTTGCCGGTGGGCGAGTTGGCTCCTCATTTCTGCGATGGATTCGGCCGCCCCACCAAGGACTTGTCGGTGGCCATAGGGGCTTTAATTCTGCAGCAATTGCACGATCTGACCGATGAACAAACGGTCGAGGCAATTGCGCTCAACATCGCATGGCATTACGCCCTGGATATCCGTCACGAATCAGACGCCTACGTTTGCGAGCGGACACTTCGCAATTACCGCCAACGAATCCTCGACTCAGGATTGGATCAGGTGGCGTTCCGCGGGCTGACCGACCAACTGATCAAGGCCGTTGGAGTCGATACGGTCAAACAACGTCTGGATTCGACGGCCGTCCGTTCGGCAATTCGCAACCTGACGCGACTGGGAATCTTGGTTGAGACAACGGCAAAGTTCCTGCGTGAACTGCAGCGAATCTGCCCGGATTGTTATGCGAGGGTCGATCCAGAAATCCTTCGCAAGTATGTGGAGCGACGCGGTGATGGTTGCTTTGCAAGGACCCATCCGAGTGAATCGAAGCGGCGGCTTCCCGAGGCCGCCCGGGATGTTTACGAACTGCTGCAGCAGTTTTGCCAGACCGAGGCCTGCGATCTGGAAAGTTACGAGTTGCTGCAACGCGTCTTCGACGAACAATGCAAGATCGTGGACAATCGCGATGAACCGGTGGTCGTCAGGATGCCCGAAGAAATTTCCTGCGACAACGTTCTGAACCCCGCTGATCCGGACGCCAGTTACAACACGCGTCGGGGGGTGGGGTATCTCGTCCAGATCATGGAAACGTACTCCCTCGACGACGCAGCGGAGGAGGGCTCTCCACAGCCACCCAAACCCGACCTGATTACTCACGTGGCCGTCGGAAAAATGACGGTCCATGACCGGGCGGCCCTTGAACCAGCGCTTGACGATACCAGGGAACGCGGCATTCGGCCCAAAGAACTCTTGGCCGATTCACACTACGGATCAAACGCCTGCATCGAGAAAGGGAAACAACGGGATGTTGAAATCGTTTCTCCATCGATGCCGGCCAAGGGAAAGCAACAGGGGAAGCTGACGCTGGAAGACTTCGATCTGGATGAGGATGGCCTCGTCTTGCGATGTCCGGAAGGCCACGCACCCGAGAACACAAGTAGCGGGACAGAAAGGCTTCAGGTCACCTTCTCTGCCGCCGTTTGTGAAGCGTGCCCACGCTGCTCGATCTGCCCGGTCGCTGCTGTGGGCCGCGCGGCGTCCCGATATCAATACACTCACGATCGAGTTCGCCAGCGAGCCCGTCGTCTCAAGGACGCAACTGAGGGATTCCGCCATCGATATCGATGGTGCGCGGGGATCGAGGGAACCATGAGCCGTTACAAACATCCAATGGGGATGGACAATTTACGGGTGCGCGGAATGGCCAAAGTCACCTACGCAGCATTCTTGCGCTCTGGGCCTCAACATCCACCGAGTCGCGACCTACCGAATCGCGCTTCGGACAAGTTAGGCCAATTGGAGGGAGCTGGCGATGTCATGAGCTAACAAGTGTTAACCACTCGATCCTGAATCCGGCGATTCAAGTTGTGTCGCGAATTTGAAATCGCTTCGAGCGACGCACTGATCAGCGACCGCAACAACGCTTTTTGCCGCCCCGTCGACTTTCGACAATAGCTCCGCGAGTCGCCGATCTGGAGGAGTGCCGACAATTGGGCACGACAAGGACGAGCTGATCCCGACCGAGGAATTGCTCGATGAATCAATGTCCATTCTGTGACCACATCAACCCCTCAGGTGCCACACGGTGCACGAAATGTGGTTCAGAGCTCCCCGGCTCACTCGAAGCCGGACACAAATCACTCGCTGATACGTTGACGACTTTGATTCGAACAGGCCAGAAGATCGAGGCCATCAAACAATATCGAGAACGCACCGGTTCTGGCCTCAAAGAGGCTAAAGACGCCGTCGAGGCGCTTGAGCGTGGCGAACATTTGCCCACGCCGAAAGCCGTCTTAACCACCGTCGATCAGGACGTTTTGTCGCTGGTTCGTGAGGGAAAGAAGATCGCGGCGATCAAGCTCTATCGGGACAAAACCGGCGTCGGACTCGTTGAGGCGAAGGCGGCGGTCGAGGCAGTGGCGACCGAACACGGGGTCCAAGCCCGTGGGAGCGGCTGTGCCAATGCACTGATCATGGCTCTGGCGGCCCTTACGGTCGTTATCTTCCTCATGACTTGACTAAAACTTGTTATCGTATCCCGATTTCGCGCACCTTCGGTTTCACGGAGGACGAATTGAAAGCGATAACGCTTCAACGTAATCTTCGCTATGCTACCCTGACCTAATGGCAACGACTGGTCGTGCTCGTCGGCACGAAATCGGCGTTGGGCATAAGTCGGGGCCGAAATCAATAAAGGAAAACCGATGCGTCTTCAAGGATGGGAAGGGATCGTCCAGGAGATTACAGACGACTGCAATCACCAGCAAAAGGGGGAAGATAAGGTCTTGGTGGGATGGCGCGCGAAGTTGGAAAAGGAGCCGACTCTTTTGCAGCCCTACCAAATCGACGAAATCGTGCGAGAAGTCAGAAGAAGGCTCGTCAACGGCAGCCGAATCGACAAATAAAAAGGACTCACGGACGCCAGGCATCTGTGCAGCTTGGTGTTTCGACCACCATCGAGGCGTTTGCCGCCCGGCAATCGGACGGCCTTTTCGAAATGCCGATGGCCGTAATGTCGGCGGCGACGAGTTGCTGAAGTTCGTCATCGGATTCCTCTCAACCATTTCGCTTTCTCTCAACGGGACTACAATGCGAGCGGCAGGAGGCACGGACCGGTCAGGGATGAGTCGAGATGCAGCTCGCCAAAACAGAAATCCAACGTGCCATTCTTGATGCGGACGCTTGCGCTCGAATAACCGCCCTCCAATACTGCTCTCGTTCCTGCAGCAGCGAGACCTCCGTAATGCCCCTCGTCATTGAGGCGGTTGAAAAGTACGGTCGAGACAATTCAGTGGATCTTGTGGGCTGAAGGCGAGCGCCTCCCACAAACCTCACAGTGCTGTGTTGTCAACTGCCCCGATCAGTCCTCGGAGGGGGCCATCGACTTAGCGATGATCGACCACCCTGTTGATTTCTGTCGGGACCTGATCGGCACGACTCCCACCGTCCGACCGACATCTCTTCATCGCAATTTGGCTCCGTTAACCCTGACCACCGATCTCCATCTCAAAGGAGGTCGTCGGATCAAGGTGGTCGAGCAAGTCTTGATCCTGGGCGATTGAACCGTATTCCTCTTTGATTTTCTTGAACATGGCTTTCGCTCCGTTAAGGTCAAGCATGTAATTCGCAATCATGCCGGCCTGAACGAATCCGATCCAGCGATGTAACTTGATCGCCGGCCAATCGTCTGCATGCGCAACGATCAGTTTGCACATCCCTCGGAGATGATCGGGACGCAGCGACCCTGGCAACCCGAGGCGAACGTCCTCCGGTTTGTCTTGGATAATCCGCAGGCATCGCTCCGCCATGGCGACCATCAACAAATTCGCTTGATCCATGGCATTGCTCCTCCCTGCGGGGAATTCCGGATCCACGAAAAAAGCCGACGAGTCTCGTCGGCTTTCCCGTCGTCTGAAATGTGCCTGATTTAGATCGGCTTGACGTTCTCGGCCCTCGGCCCCTTGGGCCCACGGCCTTCCGTGTACGAAACTTTTTGCCCTTCCCGGAGTGCGTCGTAGCCTGGGCTTTCCACGTTTGAGGAGTGGAAAAACATGTCCTTGCCGCTTCCGGTTTCGATGAACCCGAAGCCCTTGTCCGTCTTTCGCTTAATCGTACCCTCTGCCATTTGATCCATTTTCTAAAAAAGTGTTGCAGCGTTACCCGAGCTGCGGGCTCATCCGCCGCAAACGCAGTCTATCAGCTTCGAGGGCTTAGTCCAACCGCACGGCCCAACATTGGACATTCCGAAGTCCGTGTCGCTTCACTGCGACCGCTGAACCCTGCCGACCAGGAACGCGATATACTAGAACTCCTCTCACCTCGAGCACGCGGAACGCGAGATCGCTTCGTGACAAAGAAAAAAAATGCCCGGCGCGAACGCTCTCCAAAGAACGGCTCCCGAAGGGCTGCGAAGGCCGAGCGGCGCCCGACGCCGGCTGACGAGCCACGCGACGAGAAACCCGAGCCGCTGACGATTGTGGGCATCGGCGCTTCGGCCGGCGGCCTGACCGCTCTGAAGACGTTTTTCGAGCGTGTTCCCGATGACAGCGGCCTGGCCTACGTGATTGTCATGCATCTTTCGCCAAAGCACGAGAGCCACCTGGCCGAAGTCCTCCAGCCCCACGTTCACATGCCCGTGCGCCAGGTCACAGAGACGTTGTCGTTGGAGCCGAACCAGGTCTATGTCATTCCGCCGAACGCCAATCTGGACACGATTGACACGCATCTGCGTCTGACGCAGTTGGAGGAGCGGCGTCAAGAGCGCGCCCCGATCGATCACTTTTTCCGCACATTGGCGAAGACGCACGCCGACAAGGCCATCGGCGTGATCCTGACGGGAAGCGGCTCGGACGGCACGCTGGGGCTGCGGGAGATCAAGGAACGGGGCGGTCTGGCGATCGCGCAGGATCCCATCGAGGCGGAATACGACAGCATGCCGCAGAGCGCCGTCGCCACGGGCCTGGTGGATCTCGTGTTGCCGTTGGAGCAGATTCCCCGCGCGATTCTCGATTTCGTGCGGACCCAACCCGACGTCCGCTTGCCGGCCGACGAAGAGGAGATCGAAGCCGAAACAAGGCGCCTGCTGCAAAAGGTGTTCGCCCAATTGCGGGCCCGCACGTCCCGCGATTTCAGCCGCTATAAGCGGGCGACGATTATGCGGCGCATTCAGCGTCGCATGCAGCTGCAGCACGTGGAGAAGTTCGACACCTATCTCGACCTGTTGCGGAGCGACGCCGACGAAGTTCTATCCCTCGCCGACGATCTGCTGATCACGGTCACCAACTTCTTCCGTGATCCGCACGTCTTCGAGGCCTTGGAGAAAGACGTCGTTCCGAAACTTTTCGAAGGCCGCCCCCCGGAGGAGAACATCCGGGTCTGGTCCGTTGGCTGCGCGACGGGTGAAGAGGCCTATTCCTTAGCGATCCTCCTGCTCGAGGAGGTGGCCCGACGCGATGTGTCCCATACGATTCAAATCTTCGCCAGCGATTTACACGAACGGTCGCTGGCAAAGGCCCGCGAGGGATTCTATCCAGCGGATATCGAGGCCGACGTCTCGCCGGAGAGACTCAGGAAATACTTTCACAAAGAAAACAGCGGCTATCGCGTTCGCAAAGAGATCCGCGAACTGATCGTCTTCACTCCGCACAACGTCATGGCGGATCCCCCCTTTTCCCGCCTCGATCTCGTATCGTGTCGGAACCTGATGATCTATCTGCAGCGAAACGTGCAGAACCAAATGGTCGAACTGTTTCATTACTCCCTCAGGCCCGACGGTTTTTTAATCCTCGGCACCTCCGAAGTGCTGGAAAACTCGGATTTGTTTCAACTGGAGGATAAAAAAGGCTGCATCTACCGCAAGCGGAATACGGCATCGCCGGACATTCGTCTGCCGGTGTTTCCGGTGCTACGAACGCAAACCTCGGAACGCCCTGGACCAGACCCGCGAACGGGGGAATTAATCGCTTACGGCCCGCTACATCAGCAATTGGTCGAGCAATACGCTCCGCCCAGCGTGCTCATCGGTGCGGACGACAAGATCGTGCACGTTTCCGAGCACGCCGGTCGTTTCTGCGTCCTGCCGGGCGGGGAACTCACTTCCAATGCGATCAAACTCGTGCGACAAGAGCTGCGAATCGAGCTCCGCGCGGCGCTGCATTTCGTGCGGGAGAAGGGCAAGCCGATTTCGACGAAGCCGATCCACGTCCGCTTCAACGGCGAATCCGGTTCGGTCGTTCTTCACGTGCGGCCCGCTTCGACGGCGCATCACCAGGGGTACGCCTTGGTGATCTTCGACGAGCAGCCTGCCGAAGCGACCGCAGAGAAGGCGTCGGGATTACCGGCGGGGCCAACCGAATTCCTGCCTGACGAACAAGTCGAGCCTTTGCAGGCGGAGCTGCAGGAGTCACGGCAGCGTCTGCAGAGCATTATCGAGGAGTATGAAACGGGCCAGGAGGAACTCAAGGCGTCGAACGAGGAACTGCAGTCGGCCAACGAAGAACTCCGCTCGACGCTGGAAGAGCTGGAGACAAGCAAGGAAGAACTGCAGAGCGTGAACGAGGAACTCCAGACGGTCAATCAGGAAAACCGACATAAAGTGGCCGAACTCGCCGCACTGTCGAGCGACTTGCAAAACCTGATGGCAGCCACCGACATTGCCACGTTGTTTCTGGATCGCGATCTCCGAATTGTCCGCTTCACGCCGCAGATCAGCGAACTCTTCAATGTGCGCGCGACCGACCGTGGCCGGCCACTCTCTGACCTGACACACCGGCTGGGATACGATGATCTCGAAGAGGATTCCAAGCGAGTTCTCAACCGACTGGCGCCGATCGTCCGTGAAGTGCAGGACGAGGACGGCCGCTGGTATCTGACGCGGATTCTCCCGTACCGCAGCACGTCGGACCACATCGAAGGCGTGGTGCTCACGTTCATTGATATCACCGAGCGGAAACAGGGGGAGGAAGCCCTCCGCCGCAGCGAGGCCTTCCATCGCCTGGCCGTGGAAGCCGGTCGAGTCGGCACCTGGGAATTTGACCTGGAAAGCGACGAGTGCACGATTTCCCCGATCATGGCGGAACTCATGGGATATCCCCCTGAACAGCGGGTCGTTCCCGGCAAGCAGTGGAGGGAGTCTGTGGTCCCCGAAGATCGGGCGCGGGTCGAGGCGGCGTTTCAGAGTTCGGTGCGGGCTCGGTCTCCCTTTGAATTCACATTCTGTATCCAGCTTTCGGGCAAAGAACGGCGCTGGCTGTATTCTCGCGGTGATGTCAGCCGGGAGGAGGCAGAAAACGTCGTGCGGATGCACGGCGCCTCGATTGACCTGACCGGTCGCAAGCATGCCGAGCAGGCGTTGCTGGCGAGTGAAGAGCATCTCCGCGAAGCGAACGCGGCGCTCGAACGGCGCGTGGACGAGCGAACGACAGACCTGCGGCAAACTGCAACGCAGCTCCGTTCGCTAACAGGACAACTGACGCGCGCCGAACAGATGGAGCGCCGACGCATCGCCAACATTCTTCACGATCATGTCCAACAAACTCTGGTCGCCGCCCGGCTCCGCATCGAGTCGCTCGGCGCCCCGCCTTCGGCGGCAGCCAGTCCACAACTCTTGAACGATGTTGTCGTGCTGCTGAATGATGCCGTCGAGATCACGCGAACTCTGTCTGTCGAGCTGGCTCCTCCCTTTCTGCATGACGAAGGATTGCCGCAGGCGCTGGATTGGCTGGCTTCGCTGATGAACCGCATTCACGGTCTCAAGGTGCGAGTGAAGGCTGAAACCGAGGCGAATCCCAAACAGGCCGATCATCGCGATTTTCTCTTCCACGCGGCTCGCGAGCTTTTGTTGAACGTCGTCAAGCATGCGAAGACAGACCATGCCTCCGTCTTTCTCGTTCGCGACGAGACAGGCAGCACGCTTGAAGTGGCAGACGAAGGGATTGGATTCCAGACCGACAGGCTGGACCGCAATTCGTTCGGACTGTTTCATTTGCGCATATGCGCGGAAGCGCTCGGCGGGGCGTTAAGAATTGAATCCAGTACTGGCGGCACCCGCGTGATCGTCACGCTTCCAAGGGGCTCGAGCACGCAGGACGCACCGGAAACCTCGCCGCCACGGGATTTGCAAACGCCCGAGCGTGCCGACGATTAAGCGGCTTCGCGAGTTGATTGCCTGAAGATGAGCCTGTTGACGCTTCATCTCCATTTGAAGTGAAGGCAGTTCGACTTCGTCCGGGGCATCCGCTTGACCAGTCACCGCGAGACAGCCGCCGCCAGACTCGCCAAACCCTTCACACCGTAAGGAGTCGCCGATAGCTGAACAAACAGAGGACCGCGCCGAGAACGGCGAACAGCACGGCGTAGAAGCTGAATGTTGCACTATCACCGTGACCAAAAAGCTGAGCCACAAACCCGCCGCCGATGGCACCCGCGATTCCGACGCCGAGCGTCAACAGCACCAATCCCTTGTCATAGCCAGAAATCAGTTGATCCACGATAAAACCGAGAACCACACCGCACCCGATCCACGTCATGATCCCAATTATCGTTCAACACTCCTCAATGCGTCTTTCCGAACGGTTGCGAACTTCGAGTCTTCAACGCGTCCGGTTTGCGGAGATGCAGACACGATCTCTCCTCGCTCGACAGGAACGGTCAAAGCCGCAACCCCGGATCCAATCAACGTTCGTGATTCCGGTTTTGTGACCCGAGACCAGCTACGCGGGCTCGTACATCAGCCGGACCTCAGGGATGGCTGCGAGCAATTTGGCGAACGACGACCGCGAGAGTGGCGGATTGTAGGGGACCAGAAAACTACAGAAGGCCCCCTCTTCCTCTCTCATCGGATCGAACGTCTTGAAAACGAACGATTGGCTGAGGCAGTTGAGCAGCCTTTCCGCATTGTCTTTGCCGTCCACCCGTACTTGACAAAAATCGCCCGTGGGTCGAATCCAGACGCGGAAAGATCTCATCGAATTCCTTTGTGGCGAAGCGCACCTGCGTCATCCCGAGCGGACGTTTTTCCGTTACTGCCCGAATGACCGGTATCGGACTTCTTTCGACTCTTGGGCGAGGCGTCTTTGCTGCTTCCTGCATCATGGGTGCGCCCGCGTTGCCGGACGGAACGATACGGCATGCCATCCTTGCGTTCGTAGCGTTCCGCTCGCAGGAACCAAAACGCGAGACCACCCGTATTGTGGTACGTTCCGGGCCGGCTGGTCGGACCGGAAACAGCTGCGCGGACGCCGAGAGATCCTTTGCGGCCGGTCTTCTGCCATCCGCGTCCTTCCATGATCATTCGCACGAGCACGCCCACAACCTGACGCAGGCGTTTCGTCCGTCGCGGATGCTGCGCCCCGAGGAATTGATCCACGGGGCCGAGTGATTCCAGTTCGCGGACGACGCCCGCCAACGCGGGACGGTTATGATGGATTTCCGATTCTTCCATGCGTCGCTGGCGGTCTTTGTCGTTCAAGAACGCGAGGATCTCATCGAACGGCTGCCCGCCATCGTTGAGCACGTCTGCAAACGTTCGGCCCTGCCGATCTTCGAGGAAATCTTTTCGTGTGATTCGAATATCCGGCATTGCGCGGTCCTCCTCATTTCCAGCGAAACGATCGTTCCATCGACCAATCCTGCAAGTGCAAAATATGCACCTACAAGAATTGTATCTCGTCACGCCTGCTTCTGCAAGCGGAAAACGGCGTTTCCGGCTATCTTCCGTCGCAACGACACGCTAATGTGAGCGCGCCAGGCTCTTTACATACGGGAATACAGATGTTGATTCGCTGCGAAAAAATCACAAGCACCACGGAAGCGATGGAGATCGAACTGCGAGTTCATTCCGACGAAAACCGTCAGTTTGTAACGGACCGATTGACCGAATGGGGATACTCCGTGGTCTCAGTCGGTGATGCGCCTGTGGGCATCCGTAAAGGGATCATTGTGCGGGTCAGCGGGAACGATCGCGACGGGATTATCGACAGAATGTGCAATAGTCCAGACTTCGACGTCAAATGCTAAGCGGCACCGCGTGCGGACTTGGGCTTACCAGACTGAGCCAAGATGCAGCGAACGCGGCGGATTGATTTCGCTCAGCTGCGGATGACGACCTGCGCGGGATTAATGGCCTTGTAAGCGGCCTTGTTGGCGGTGATCTCGAAGGCTTGAGGAACCGATTCCAGTCCCGAGAGGACGTGCGTGATTGTCGGCTTCACTCGAACCCGTCCAGTTGCCACCAGTCGCACCGTGTGCGCGAGGTGGGCCTGCGTGCTGATGTCGGGAAACAAATAGCGCAGGCTGCGCTCGCGGAGCCGATCGACGTCGAGCGCCAGCGGACCGCCAAACCAGGACACCCCGACGATCTTTCCGCCGGAGCGGACGCTTTCGATCGCCTGAATCAAGGTCTGCGGGCCGGCCAAACCCTGTTTTGGACTGCCGCCGGCGCACTCGAAAACGACGTCGGCCCCATTGCCGCCCGTTAAGTCGCGAATGCTTGAGATGACGTCACACGTCTTGGCATTGAGGGCAACGTCGGCTCCCAGCTCACGAGACATGTCGCATGCTTCCGGCCGCACGTCCACCGTGATCACAAGACCGGCGCCCGAAATCCGGGCGATTTGCAAGCATTCCAGTCCCATGCTGCCTTGGCCGAGAATCACAATCGTGTCGGCCATCCCGAGTTCAGCCGTTTCGACTGCAGCCACGCTGTCACTCAACGACTGCAAGCAGGCCGCCTCGCTGTCGGAAATGCGGTCGTCGACTTTGACGAGTGCGATCTCCGGCAGCACGGCGACTTCGGCGAAGCAGCCCGGCTGATCAAAACCGATCACCGGACCTTGCCGGCAGAGGTCGCTCCGTTCCGTGCGGCAGAGCACACACTGGCGGCAGGGGAGCTTGGCCCGGGCTGCCACTCGATCGCCGACGCGAAAGTTGCGGACGTCGCGTCCCGTTTCAACGATGCGGGCGCAGAACTCATGGCCGAAAAGCTGGAGGGGCGCCTCCGTCTCGAGGCGGCGTTTGATCCGCTCGTAGGCCAACGTCGGAATGCCCTGGGCCAGTTGGGCCTCCGTCACGCTGGGTTGGACACAGAGGGGCTCCACGATGACCTCCTCCGCGCCACAAACGGGATCGGCGACTTCGTCAAGCCGCATGTCACCAAAGCCGTAAAATCGCCAGGCCTTCATCGTCGAGTCTCAGTTAATGGTTCGCACCATCTTAGGGAGGCTTTCGGCGGATACCTATTTTCGAATGAATTTCTGGAGCGCATGGCAGTCGGGAGGCACCAAACCGCGCCGGCCGCCGGCCGACATCACGACTTCGGCCACATAAATGTCACCCCGTGAATCGACGCAAATGCCGTGCGGAGCGAAGAAATCGCCCGGAGCACACGGATTGCGACCGCCGCCCCAGCGGGCCAATAGCTCCCCTTGCAGATTGAAAATGCTGACGCGGCCGCCCGAAGCGTCCGGCGAAGGTGGGGATGTGCCGGGCCACATTCCTGCCCGGTAACCGAGTTCCGCCACGTAAATCGTGTCTGCTCGATCGATGAAGACCTGGCAGGGTCGCACGACATCGGTCCATTGATCGACATACGCGCCCTGCGGCGTAAAGAGCTGCAGGCGACTGTTCTCACGATCGGCCACATAGACAGTTCCGCGCCGATCGACGGCAATTCCGTGCGGAATGCGAAACTCCCCTGGCCCGTCGCCTGGCTCACCCCACGAAAACAACAGCCGCCCATCCGGAGCGAATTTGTGAACCCGGGCATTTCCGTAACCATCGGTCACGTAAATGTCATGCTCAGGAGATAAAGCAATGTTGGTGGGATAATGGAAAGGCGGCCCAGCTCGCCGAACGGTACGGAAGTCCAAACTCGTTGCGCCGGTGTCCGAAGGCTGGCCCGGTCGGCCGAATGTGAAAAGCAGCTTGCCGTCCGCTGTGAACTTGCGGACCGTGTGTCCGAGGTCGTCCGTGCAAAAAACAACTTCATCCGGCGTGGCCGAGTCGGGACCAATGGAAATCCCATGCGGCCGCGTAAATGGCTGTTCGTCCCAAGTCGCAAGAAACGTCCCGTCCGGGGAGAAGACGCCGATAGGATGCGCACCACGTCCGAAGACGTAGACGCGGTCTTGTTGGTCAACGGCGACCCCGGCAACTTCATCCCACTTCCAGTTTGGGGGGAGCTTCGCCCAACGATCGTCGGCGACATAACCGAAGTCACGACAGTCGCCCGTCGCGACCGATTGCCCCCTCTCCGACGCATGGCTCATCGCATTCTCTCCGGGCCGCCATCTTGTCGCTCTGGTTGGATCGCCGCAAGGGGACGACCCCACGGCCGGATTACCGGTATTGCGGCGACGTGCGTGCGGCTTTGAGCGCATCCGTGTAGGCGGGTGGCAACTTTTCGTTCGTCCACCAACGGGGCTGGCCGCTGTAGATCCAGACATACTCGTCGCTGACCGTGAGCGCGGCACGGACCGATTGCTCGAATGTCGGTGGCGTGAAATAGTTTTTCGAGAAGTCCTTTTCGTTCCAGCCGTGGATGTCCCAATCGTTATCGAGCCACAGGCCGAAACCGACCCGGACCTGCCGTCGAAACTTTTCGGGTTCGGACGTCCATTTGTCCGGACCTTTGACCTTTGTGGCGTCATACGCCCGCTGGAACTGCTTTTGCGTCTTGAAGCCGTACGACAGCTCCCACGCGTCGACGAATTCTGTCTCTTTCGCACTCACCGAGAGGGCCCCGTCGAGAAAATCGGCGAGAAGGCCGTAATCGACTTCGGACCGGTCCTTCTGGTCCTTTCTTGGCCGCGTGATTTCGTAGCCGAACGTAAGGAGGATTTTAATGTCTGCGAAACGTCCATTCACCGTCCGCATCCATTGCTCGCCCCGCTCGCGAACTTTGGCCTGGTATTCGGCGAACGTCCGCTTTGCCTTGGGGGGCTGCTCCCGGTAGCAGAAGGGCGATCCCTGATATTGCTCGGTATCGAACAAAAAACCTTTCGCGCCTCCCGCTTTGGCAATCTGGGCTGCCAGCGCGAAGTTATCCAGCACAATGTTCCACGCGTCATCGTCGAACCAGTCGACGTTGCCAGGTGTGACGTTGACCCGCAGAAACCGATCCGTCAGCCGATGGAATTTCGTGGCCCGCAGGTCGTCGAGCGATTTTTGCAGCTCGGCCCAGCTGAACCGCCGCCGGCCCCACATCTCCCAGGTGAAGTTCACGCCGCTCGGATGAAACACAAATCCATCGAATGGCAAACGTTCCATCCGCTCCACATTGGCCCGCATGAATTCCGTATTTGGCTCATCCGCTCCGAATTCGATGAGCTTTTTGGATATGAGTGGCCCGGCTGCGACCGAATTGGCGCGAATCGATTCCAGACGGCTGGCCAATTCGCGCACTTTTTCCGGATGTTCTTTCGATCGATCGTGTGCTTCCGCGAGATCGTCGGCCAGATTGAACAAGTACGGGCCGTCGGCCGGCTTCGACTTGGAGCGCGGCCCGGCCGGAATCAGCTTCCAATTTCCGCTGCGAATCGCCAGACGTCCCGGAAATCCGCCCGTATGATGCACGAGTTCGCGGCGAATGGGTGCTCTCGTTGTGCCGAAAATTACCGGCAACTCGTCCACGCTATCCCGCGTCGCCTGTGGCGTAAGCGGCCGGCCCAAAAGGTCTGCGCATGTCGCCAGAAGATCGATGTGGCAGATCAACTGATCGGACACGCCGGTCGGGATGTGCCCCTTCCACCGCGCCACGAAGGGGACGCGATGTCCCCCCTCGAAAAGCCCGCCTTTGTACCCTCGCAAGGGGCCGTTGCAGCGGTGGCCGCTCGTATCGTGGCCCGAACCGTCTTGGTATCCGTCATCCATCACGCCGCCGTTATCGCTCGTGACAATGACGAGTGTGTTATCGGCGAGCTTGAGTCGGTCCAGGGCGGCAAGCACTTCGCCCACCGACCAGTCAAACTCCTGAACGACGTCTCCCCGCGTGCCATGACGGCTCTTGCCGGCGAATCGTGCGTTCGGCACGCGGGGGACATGAATGTCCTGCGTGGCAAAGTACAGAAAAAACGGACGCTGCCGCGACCTTTCGATGAACTCAATCGCCTTGTGAGTCAGCACGTCGGCCATCTGCTCGTCATGCCAGCGGGCCGCGTGGCCGCCCGACATATAACCGATGCGGCTGATGCCGTTGATGATCGTGTCCGAATGGCCGTGGCTCGGTTTAACCTTGAGAAGTTCCGGATGCTCGCGTCCGATCGGTTCCTCACGCAGCGGGGTGGTATAGCCGACACGGATGGGATCGCCTGGCTGGGCGCCGACGACGCGATGGTTTTCGATGAAAACGCAGGGCGTGCGATCGCCCGTCGCCGCGAATCCAAAGAAATAATCGAAGCCAATCTCGAGCGGCCCCGGCCGGATTTCCTTGTTGAAATCGGGCTCCTTTTCTCCCAGCCCCAGATGCCACTTCCCGACCGCGCCGGTGGCATAACCGGCCGATTGAAACAGCCGAGGAAGAGTCAGGCGTTCGAGCGGAATACTGAGAGGGGCGTTTCCCTGCAGAATGCCGCTCGCCGGCCTGTGCCGCCAGGCATACTCGCCGGTCAAGAGGGCATACCGCGACGGCGTGCAGACCGATGACGGCGAATGGGCGTCAGTAAATCGTCTTCCCTCGCGAGCCAGGCGGTCGATGTTCGGCGTTTTGACCTTGGTCGCCCCGTAGCAGCCGGCGTCGCCGTAACCGAGATCATCCGCCAGGATGATCACCACATTCGGCCGCTCCGACGGTGTTGGGGTCTTCGCCGGTCCCCTTTCTTTGGCGGAGGAGGCGGGCGTCGGCGGTGTTGCGGCCTCGCACCGATCAACGAAGCCAGACGCGAGCAGAGCCAGTCCGAGTAGAAACTTCGCCGAGTTGGTCTTTCCTTGCATGCCGTTGGACCTCCGGTTGCATCATGTACGGACGAGCTTGGCGGCATCAAGCCGACACGGACAGCCGTCAACGGCGATGGTTGTTGGGAACGCCTGCAAAGTTTGGTATAGTCTTATTATCCGCTGATTGACCTCGCGTGTGGTTGTCCTCCCTGCTGCCGTCCTGCCGTTTGTCCCGCCCTCGATTTGGGAAGATCATGTCCCGGCACCCGACGGAATGGACTGTTGTGTTCTTGCAACGACTGCGGGCTTCGCTGCTCGTAGGAACACACACGGCAACCGTCGCGGCTCTCTTGATCGCCGGTTTGTTCTCTAACTCCGTCGTCTCTGCTGCCGGCTCGCCGGCGTCGAACGGCCGCGGTCAGGCGCTCGATCAGCTTGAATTCTTCGAGCGGCAGGTGCGACCGCTGCTGGTTGCCCGCTGCTACGAATGTCATGGCGAGAAGAAATCGGAGGCCCATCTTCGGCTCACCTCGCGAGAATCGATCCTCAAAGGGGGCGAAAGCGGGCCGGCCGCCGTTCCAGGAAAGCCGGACGAGAGCCGCTTGTGCAACGCCATCGACTACATCGATGAACCGCGGATGCCGCCGTCGGGGAAGCTGAGTGCCGGCGAGATTGCAACTCTGAAACGCTGGGTCGCCATGGGCCTTCCCTGGCCCCAATCGGCTTCACCCGCACAACCGTCGATCGCGCCGTCCCACAAGGTTAACCTGGCCGAGGCTCGCCGCTGGTGGTCGTTTCAGCCCCTGCACCCGATCGTTCCGCCAGCCGTTCGAGACCGCGCCCTTGTTCTTGGACCGATCGACCGATTCGTGCAGCAACGGATCGAGTCCGCCGGTCTGCAGCCCTTCCCGGCGGCCGACCGCCGCGTGCTGATTCGTCGGGCATCGTTCGACCTGACAGGACTGCCCCCCACGCCGGAAGAGGTTGATGCCTTCCTGCACGATCGATCTCCCGACGCCTTTGCCAAGGTCGTCGACCGACTGCTGGCTTCGCCGGAATACGGTGAGCGCTGGGGCCGACATTGGCTCGACGTCGTCCGCTATGCCGATTGCTTTCTGGAAGATCCGAAAACGCACGGGTCGTCGCCCAAGTTTGAAATCTTCCAGGCCTGGCGCTACCGCGACTGGGTCGTGCGGTCGTTTAACGGCGACTTCCCCTACGATCAATTCGTGATGAATCAGATCGCCGGCGACAAGCTTCCCGATCCACACGGTCAAGCTCTCAACGCCGATGGCCAGATCGCGACGACCGTTCTGGCCATTGGTGCTTGGGATAATGGGGATGCCGACAAAGACAAAGTCGTGAGCGACATCGTCGACGATCAGATCAACGTCGTGGGCCAGGCTTTCCTTGGTCTCACGCTCGCCTGTGCGCGGTGCCACGATCACAAGTTCGACCCGGTCAGCACGAAGGATTATTACGGGTTGGCTGGCATGTTCTACAGTTCTCACGTCTTGGCCAACGTCGGGACGAAGGGTGACCACACCGTCATCCTCCGCGTGCCGCTGGCCTCGCCTGACTACCTCGCCAAGAGGCAAAATCAGCTCGACCGGCTGGCCCAGCTCAAGACCGAGCTCGATACGCTCAAGCGAAATTCGGCGTCGTCTGCGAAGCCATCGCAGCGGCGCCCCGCACGACTGACTCGTAGGACCGTGTCGGTCGCCAACTCCGCCGGCAAGCCCAGTGCCGCGATCAGCCAGCTGACCGCCGAGCGGGACGCACTCGAGCGATCGCTGCTTCCGGCGCCGCCGAAGTCCTTGGGCATCCAGGATGGCGGAACGCCGGGCGGAATCTTCACCGGCATCCAGGACGTGCCGGTTCACATTCGTGGGAGTTACACGCGGCTGGGAGAGCGCGTCCCCCGCCATCTTCCGGAATTCTTTGTCGGAAAGGATCAACCTCGCATCCATCAAGGGAGCGGACGCCTCAAATTGGCACAATGGATTGCCAATCCAAAGAACCCGCTGACTGCGCGCGTGTTGGTGAATCGCGTGTGGCAGTGGCATTTCGGGGAAGGGCTTGTCGGAACGCCGAACAACTTCGGCAAACTGGGCGAGCGTCCCACACATCCGGAATTATTGGACTGGCTGGCAAACGAGTTCATCTGCTCCGGTTGGTCGATCAAGACGTTGCATCGGCTGATCATGAACTCCGCCGTCTATCAACGCGCGTCGAGCCTTCCCGGCGATCAAGGCGCAATGGCACTCACGGTTTTGAAGGGCGATCCCGAGAATCGCCTGTTGGCTCGATATATTCCGTGGCGGTTGGAGGCCGAGTGCCTGCGCGACGCCATGCTGGCCGATAGCGGACGCCTCGATCCCCGTCCTGGCGGGCCGGCGGGTCCCAATTTCGATGGATGCCGCCGTTCGCTCTATGTGCAGACCCCCCGCTGGACGCGTGCCTATTTTTCGACCTTGTTTGACGCGGCCGACCCCGACCAGACGATCGGCAAGCGAAACGTGACGGCTGTGGCTCCGCAGGCGCTCTTTTTTATGAACCATCCGTTCGTGCGGTCTCAGGCCAACGCGCTCAGGCGTCGTGTCTTCACAAATTCGGCGAATGGCCGCTCAAGTGGAAGTTTGCCGACCTTTGAGGTCCGGCTGTCCCGAGTGTACGAAATTCTTTTCAACCGGACGCCCAGCGGAGATGAAGCGGCGATCGCGGCCGATTTTCTCCGCGACTCGAAAACGGTCCAAGAAAAAGCCGCCTGGGCCGATTTGATACAGGTTCTGCTCTCCAGCAACGAGTTCTGCTATGTCGACTAACGTTGTTCCGCCTCTCCCCCGCCGCGACATGTTGCGGCTTGCCGGCACCGGGTTTGGAGCGCTCGCACTCAGGGGCCTGCTGGCCGGCGAATCGCAGGCGACGGCGGCACCCACCGCGCGTTCGCTCAATCCACTGGCGCCGCTCCCGACGCACCATCCCGCGAGGGCCAAGCGCTGCATCTTCGTCTATCTGCCGGGCGGCCCGTCGCAGATCGACCTCTTTGACCCGAAAACCCGCCTGCAAACAGAAAACGGCCGTCCCCTTCCCTTCGAGAAGCCGAAACTGCAGCGAACGGCGACGGGCGGCCTCTTCGCTTCTCCCTGGAAATTCGCACGCCACGGCGAAAGCGGGATGGAAATCAGCGAGTTGTTGCCCGGCCTCGCGCGGCACGCCGACGATTTGTGCGTGATCCGCTCGATGATCGCCGACAATATCAATCACACCGGCGCCGCCCTGCAGATGAATACGGGGGACGAGCGGTTCCCTCGCCCGAGTCTCGGGGCGTGGCTGACGTACGGATTGGGCTCCGAGAACGAGAACCTGCCGGGATTCGTGGTGATCAGTCCGAAATCGGTCTTCCAGGGTTCACCCCTATGGGGAGCGAGCTTTTTACCCGCTTCCTACCAGGCGACGTGGGTCCGCGATCTCAATAACCCCATCGACTACCTGACAGACCCAGCGCACGATCGACACCGGCTGCGGCGACAGCTCGACACGCTCGCGCGGTTTAATCGCATCCACGAGCGCGAGCGGCTGATCGACAATCCGCTCGAAGCGCGGATTGCCTCGTTTGAGCTGGCCTTCCGCATGCAACTCTCGGCCCCGGAAGCCTTCGATCTGCATCGCGAATCAGAGGCGACGCGGCAACTCTATGGCATCGGGACGCAACCGACCGACATTTTCGGACGACAGTGCCTATTGGCCCGCCGTCTGGTCGAGCGGGGTGTGCGCTTCGTCCAGGTTTATGACAGTAGCGCCACCGGATGGGACCATCACAGCCACATCCGCAAAGGTCTCCCCGAAAGCTGTGCGCGGACCGACCGTCCGGTGGCCGCCTTGCTGCAGGACCTTAAATCCCGCGGCCTGCTGGACGAGACGCTCGTCGTCTGGGGCGGCGAGTTTGGCCGCACCCCGACGGCCGAAGGGGGCGACGGCCGCGAGCACCATCCCTTCGGTTTCACGATGTGGCTGGCCGGCGGCGGCGTGAAGGGGGGCCTCGTTCACGGGGCCACGGACGATTACGGCTGGCACGCGATCCGTGACAAGGTCCACGTGCACGATCTGCACGCCACCATCCTGCACCTCATGGGCATCAATCACGAACGCCTCACCTACCGCTGGGGCGGCCGCGACTATCGGCTCACCGACGTCTACGGCAACGTGGTCCGCGAGATTTTCGCGTAGTCGCCGGCTAAATTGAGATCTCCAGCGCCTTGCGGTTGCCCGTGTTGCGAGGCGTGCATTCGTTGTTCTCCCTTCACAGCGAACCCAGCGGGCCCTCAGGTCGAGTTCATGGAATCCAACGAAATCTCCCGCCGGCACTTCCTGGCGGCCGGAGCGGGAACAGTTGCGCTGGGGATCGTCGACAACTGCTGCACGCCGGCCCGTGCCTCACTCAAGCTGGGTACGCATCATATTCCCGCCGACAAGAACCTCGATCCGGCCTGGGTGGAGCGGCTGTTCCAGAAGGGAAGCGCCAGGACCTATGCGTGCCCGGAACTGACCTGTATCGGCATGCCCGTGGGCGGGATCTGCGCGGGGCAGCTTTACCTCCGCGGTGATGGGACATTGGCCGAGTGGGGCATCTTCAATGTGGATCGCTTCACCGGTTACGGTGACACGTGTTACCGAACGTATACGCCTCCGTCCCCCGTGCAGCAGGGCTTTGGAATCACCGTGACGCCGCGGGGCGGTTCGGCGGCATACCGAACGCTCGACTCGCACGGGTTTCCGAATGTCGAGTTCGCGGGCGAATATCCGATTGGCAAGGTGCACTACCGCGGGGGCGAGACGGACACGTTCCCCGTCGGCGTCGAACTTGAGGCATTCAGCCCGTACATCCCGCTCGATGCTCGCGAATCGGGAACGCCGGGAACGGTGTTGCGTTATATCGTCCACAATACGTCGGACAAACCGGTCGATGTCGATTTCGGTGGCTGGATTCAAAACCCGGTCGGCGCAGCGTCATATCGGACAATACACGGCCCTGCGGATGAATCGCGCCGTTCATGCGTCCGGAATCGCCAGCCTCGTGATGAGCATTCGAGAGGTTCCTCGACCGGCCGCCGCTCCTGCTCGCGAGCCGGAAGTCTTTGCCGACTTTGAGGGAGGCACGTACGGCGACTGGAAAAAAACAGGGACAGCGTTCGGTGACAAGCCCGCCAATGGCACGCTGCCTCACCAGCAGCGGGTGAGCGGTTTCGGCGGCAAAGGTCTCGTCAACACGTTTTACGGCGGCGACGACAGCCTGGGCACGCTGACGTCGCCGGCGTTCACAATCCGCCGCCGGTACATCCATTTTCGCATCGGCGGCGGAGCCCACGCGGGGAAAACGTGCCTCAACCTCGTTGTCGACGGCAAAGTGATCCGCACCGCGACCGGAAAGGACAACGAACGGCTCGAGTGGAGCTTTTGGGAGGTGAGCGACTACCTCGGCCAAACCGCGAAAATCGAGATCGTCGACCGGGCGATCGGTGGATGGGGCCATATCAACGTCGACGATATTCGATTTGCCGACGCCCCTCCGAAGGAGATGCACCTGCCGCCGCTTGAACGGCAGCCCGATTTCGGCACACTGGCGCTCTCGCTTCTCGACGAACGGGCCGCCGTCTTTGCCGCGGGATTCCAGGAATTCCGCAAGACAGGAAAGCGGCCGCAGCCTCCCGAAGGGCCACAAACATTTGAGTTTCCCCTCGGGAAACCGAACCACGACGGCGGTCTCGTCACGAATTTTTCACTCCAACCGGGGGAGAAAAAAGAGGTCGTCTTCCTGCTCACCTGGCACTTTGCCGGCGGCGAGCACGGCCGGATGTACGGCAATTGGTTCGACGATGCGTTGGCCGTCGCCCATTATCTCAAGGACAATCTCGACCGGCTGCGGAAGCTCACCCACCTCTTCCACGAGACGTATTTCGACAGCACCCTGCCCCGCTGGCTCCTGGCCCGCCTCCTGATGCCGATCAGCACGTTGGCGACCAACACGGTGCAGTGGCGGCGAAACGGCCGGTTCTGGGCTTGGGAGGGGGTCGGCTGCTGTGACGGCACGTGCACGCACGTCTGGAATTACGCCCAGGGAATGGCTCGCCTCTTCCCGGAACTGGAGCGTAGTGCCCGCGTGATGCAGGACCTGGGCGTCGGATTCGATCGCCAGACGGGCCGCGTCGGCTTCCGCGGCGAAAACCCGAGCCAACCCTACGCGGCCGACGGCCAGTGCGGCACCGTGCTCAAATGCTACCGTGAGCACCTGATGTCCAAGGATGATCGCTTCCTGAGAGAGCACTGGCCCAAGATCAAGCTGGTGATGGAGTACGAGATCGGCCACGACGGCAACGACGACGGCATCATCGCCGACAAGCAGTGGAACACCTTCGACCTCGCCTTCGTCGGTCCCAACACGTTTGTCGGGGCGCTGTACCTGGCCGCCCTCAAGGCCGCCGCCAAAATGGCCGACCTCGTGGGGGATCGCCCGTTCGCCAAGCGCTGCGGCGAGATTGCCGCCAAAGGGAGCCGCTGGACGGTCGACAACCTCTGGAACGGCGAATACTTCGAGCAGCGGATTCCGCAGGGCCAATCGCCAAACCTTCAGTACGGCACCGGGTGCCTGGCCGATCAGCTTTTCGGCCAGACGTGGGCCAACCAGGTCGGACTGGGAACGCTTTATCCGGTCGATCGGATTCGCACGGCGCTGAAATCGGTTTACCGCTACAACTGGGCCCCCGACGTCGCCGCGCAGAACGCGGCCCATCCACCGCAGCGGTGGTTCGCCCGGCCGGGAGACGCCGGTTTATTCACCTGCACCTGGCCCAAAGAGGGCCGCATGGCCGAGCCGGTCCTCTATCGCGACGAGGTCTGGACGGGGACCGAATACCAGGTCGCCTCGGGCCTGCTCCACGAGGGGCTGATCCGTGAAGGCTTGAGCATCATCCGCGGCATCGACGACCGCTACGACGGCCGGCGTCACAACCCGTGGAACGAAGTCGAGTGCGGCGATCATTACTCCCGGGCGATGGCTTCCTGGGGATGTCTGATCGCGCTGGCGGGTTACCTTTACGACGGCCCGGCCGGCCGGCTCGGCTTCGCCCCGAAATGGCAGGCTGACAATTTCCAGGTTTTCTTCACGGCGGCCGAAGGATGGGGATCGCTCCGTCAGACGCGGGAACCTGGCTCGCAGACCAACGGCATCGACGTGAAACACGGCACGGTCACACTCCGCGAGTTGGTCTTCGAGTTGCCCAAAGAGGCCAAAGCCGCGGCCGTCCGGCTTGAACTCAAAGGCTCGTCCCCGCGACATCACTCCCGGCAGACGGGCGAACGCGTCGAAATCACGCTCGCAGAACCCGCTCAAAATCAACGCAGGAGAGTCCGCTGACAGTGCACCACACCTGGAAAAGGCCACCCCAGGGCGACCGCTAACCTGCGAATCCTCGGGCGCCGCGTATTTTTCTGGTTTTTCTGCGGTGTAAAAAGGGGCCTGCCGGCCACAGAAAAATCGTCCCCACCACAGAAAAATCGAGACGACCGCGAGATCGAATCCCGCCGCTCAATTTCAGCAAGGCCGCCGCGCCCGCAAGATGCCAAAAAACTCATCTTGAACGAAAACGCACAGCCTGGGTATAATAGGGCTGTCAAGGCCCTCCCGCCAAGCTTGTGCAGTCAGGCGCAAGCGTCTCTCACCACGGCTGGTGTCACCTGCAGGCCTTCGTACGAAGGCCGATCCTTCCCAAGCACGCTCAAGCGCGAAGCGTCGCGCTGCGCGCTCGCTTCGCCCTCAAATCCTTGCAATCCTCGCGCGACATCCGCGCAAAAAAACACTGGCGAGCCAATTTGCCCGCCAGTGCTGGTGAGAAAGGTCCGTGATCTACCGTTTTCTCGCGATCTTAACGGCGATCGTCGTTCGTCCTGCGCGCCGGCTGTCGCCCGCGCGTGTTGGTCCGCGCCGGCTGCCGCGCGTTGGCTTTCTGCTGCTGCTGACGCGTCTGCTGGCGGGCGGCCGGAGCGCCGTGGCTGGCCGAGAGCGACGACTTGCGGATTTCCGCGTTGTGTGTCCCCTCGCGGGCCGATCGCCGCTCGGCCTCCGCGCGTCGCGCGTTGGCCAGGTGCTGCTCACGCACTTCCCGATGGATCGCGGCCCGCCGGGCCGCACTGATCCGCTCGAACCGCATCCCGCCTCCGCGTCCCGCGAAGACGTTGATGTGCACGGCAAAGGCTGGACCGCCGATGCGGATCATCGCCGCGTAAGTGTGCGGCGGCCGCGCGTCGGGGTGCCCGATGCGGAAGCGATAATCGACGACGAGCCGATCGCGCCAGCCCGGATCGCCGTGATAACGCCAGCCGTAGTACGCGAAGCACGGGTCATAACCATACCGGCCGTGCCAGGCGAACCAGGGATAGATGCCCACGCCGACAAAGGCCGGCCCGTAGTAATCGCCGAAGCAGTAACAGCCGGGCCGGCAGAAGAGGCACCCGGTGCACACGCTGAAGTCCATCGCGACCACCGGCGAATAGACGAATCCCGGTCCGATGAACACGCCGGGACGGAACACGACCGGCGCGAAGAAGACGCCGCGCTGTTCCATCGCATAGTCCCAGTGCCCGTCGACAAAAATGTAGCCGTTGGGAGCCCACACGTAATGCGCCGGCACCCAGATCCAGTTCGGATTCGCGGCGGCCCAGAAACCCGGACGCCACGCGTAGTGTTCGTGCCACCACACCCAATGCCCGGGAATCCACGTGTAGTCGGCCGAAGGGGCCGTGCCGACGGGGCCTTGCTCGAGCGTGTTCGGTGGCTGCTGCGGCAGGTAGTTCACCTGCGTCTCGGCCGTGTCCTTCCGCCAGAAGCCCGCGACCCATTGGTACCCGCCGTCGGCCTGGTTCCAGTAACCGGGGACCCACTCGACGCCCTGGGGCATGGCCCGCCAGATGCCGCTGGTCCAGATGAATTTCTGCTGGTCCGTCTCATACGTCCAATAACCGGCGATCCACACGACGTGATCGCCCGCCGGCTTTTGTTCCGGCGGCATTTCTTCGACCGGATCCGGCGGCTGCTTGGGGACAATCGCGGTGGGGGTCGGATTGAAGACGACCGGCTGGGCGAAGGCCTCGTGAACGGGACCCTTCGTCAGGACTTCGGTGTTGGGATCGTTGGCGGCCTGCTGTTCCGGAGAGGAAGCATCGCCGGACGGGGCCGGATTCGCCGGAGGGTTCTGTCCGGGATTCGGTGCCGGATTCTGCGGCGGAAAGAGATCGGGGGGGGCGGTGCCGGCCGTCTGCTGGGCCGGTGCGGAATTCTGCGGCTGTGTGAAGTCTTGCTGCGCCAAAAGTCGCGACATGCACAGCGTGGTTGTCAGCAAAAGCGTGATGGCCCCCGCCACCACCAGTCCTCGGACACGACGCCCCTTCATCGGCACACTCCTTTGCCCTTTTTCATTGTCCACGATGGATGCCACCCTTTGATGTTCGATTTCGGCCACGCGCTCCATTCGAAGCGCGGAAATCGAGCCGGACATCCGCTTGTCCCGCGAACGGGCGGGAAGCGTAACGAATCTCGCCCGCTGGCGGAAGATCGCTCCGCAGCCGTTTTTCCGAGTGTTTTTCCGGGCGTTTTTTCGGGATCGGCGGAATTTTGTTGCAGCGTCCTAAGTCGCGGACCTACCGTCGTTAAGGAAGCGGGAAGAAAACCCCTCCCCACATCGTCTTACGAGGAAGCCAGCGATTGAGACGCGTTATATCCGCTCGGCGTATTCGCCTTTCGTAGTGCACCACTTCGTTCCTTTTAGCGAACGTCAATGGGGTGCCACTGGCGGCGGCTTTGGGCCGCCAGTGCCGATGCCGCGGTCGTCTGCGAACGAGGACACTGGCGGGCCAAAGCCCCCGCCAGTGGCACCCGATATCGACCCATTTGGGGAATGGTTAGCGTCGTAGGATGAAGGAACCACCGTCTTATTCGTCCTTCATTCCGCCTCGGCGGATCGTCGACCTTCCGCCTTCATCCTTCCTCGTCCCGGGGGCTTGAATGGATCCGCTCTGCGTTCTCATCGGCGCGGCGCTCGTCGCCCTTGTCGTCGGTTCGGTGATTTACACGTTGGTGTCACTGCTGGGCGGCGGTGGCCGGCGCCGCAAAATTGCCTTTTTAGGCGGCGACTGTCCCCTATGCGCGACCGCCGTCCCTTTGGAGAGCACCGCTTGTCCCAAGTGCGGATTTCCGCTGAACGAAGCCCGCTATCCGACGCTTGCCAACGACTTCGAGGCCACGAAGCGGCAGCTGAATCGGCTGGCCTCGAGTGGCCAGATTTCCGATTCGACAAAGAACGAAGTTCTGGAAGCGATTCGCCGCGATGCGTTCACGCGTGCGTCTCTACGAACGGCACGCCGCGGCAGCGGCGGCTCCCAAGCCGAGCCCCACTCCAGCACCCGCTGTTCCGCCGACTCCCGCGCGGGAGAGCGCGGTGACACCGACAGTCGCCGTTAAACCCGTTCCGCCCCCTCCACCCGTCAGCGAGCCGATTGAAGTCGCCGAGTTCGCCGAAGAGGCCGAGCCGGTGGAGCGGCCTCAACCGGTCGAGCCACCCAAGAAGGCCGAGCCGGCGCTCCCCTTTGCCGCGGCAAGGGCCGTGCAAAAACCAGCGGTCACGGTCCCCGCTCCGCCGCTCGTCGAACCGGCCGAGTCGCGTGGTTTGGCGAGCGTGTTGCAGGCTTTCATGGAAGAATCGAACATCCGCTGGGGCGAGCTGCTGAGCGGCCTGCTGATCGTCGGCAGCTCGGTGGGACTTGTGATCAGCCTCTGGGCGACGCTCGAAAAGGCGATCCCCTACTTTCCGGTGGCCGTCTTTCTGGTCGCCACCGCCGCCATGCACGGGGCGGGTCTCTACACGCTCAAATACTGGCGGCTCAAGACGACGAGCCGCGGGCTGCTGTTGGTTTCGACGCTGCTCGTGCCGCTCAACGTGCTGGCGGCCATCGCGCTCAACGATCGCAACCCGGTCTACTTTCCGATCGACTATGCGGCGGTGAGCGTCGGGCTGGCCGTGCTGGCCGCGATCGTCTACTCGGCCGCGCGGATCCTCAATAAACACAATCCGTGGCCGATGTTCGCAGCCGTGGTGGGCGGGGCCGTTGGATCGTCTTACATCGGCCGGCTGGCGAGCCCCGGCGCGTCGGAAGGGCGAATCCTGTTGTTGTTCGCGCTCCCGTTTGCGTCGTTTGCCGTGGCCGCCGTGGCTCACGTGCGGCGATTGGCGGCTGGACGGCGTCTCGCTCCACGGCGGGCGGCCGAGTCGTTCCGCTTCTTCGGCATCGGCCTCTTCTCGCTCGTGATTGCCGCCGCGCTTCTGGCCTGGAAATCGGGGAGCGTGCTCGGGACGTTGTCGCTCCTGGCCCCCTTGGTCAGTCTGCTCGGCGCCCTGCTGACGGCAACCGGCCTGGTCGTGCAGGGCCGGATGACGAAAGTCGAGGACGCCGGCTACCGCACCGCGGGGACGGCGATCGCGCTGGGGGGCGGCCTGGTCGTCCTGGCGGCGGTCGTTCTGGCGTGGCCCCGCCCCGATCTCCTGGTCGAAGTCGGACTGCTCAACGCTTTCGCCTTCGCGGCCCTGGCGTGGGTTGCCGGGATGCCGGAGCTGCATCTGTTCGCGACGGCCTCGTTCTCGCTGGCCTGTCTGATCGGTTACGACCTGGCGACCGGCCAGATTTCGATCGGCTCGGCCACGAGTGAACAACTCACGCGGTTGCTGCTCGAAGCCCGATCGGCCCTGATCCTCACGATCCTGTCGCTGGTGATCGACGGCGTGGCGCTCGCTCTCAGGCAAACGAAGGCCGTCCGGCACGCCGCCGGCTACTTTGCGAGTGCAATGTTGCACGCCGGCGTCGCCGTCGCGATCGCCGCGTTCGCCATCTTCCGCGACCTCCCCGATCGAAACCTGGCGACGGGCGTGTTTTTGTTGCTCGCCTTGCGGTGGCTGTCGGCGGCGTGGTGGATTCGCCGGCCTTACGCCACGTGGTTCGGCAGTGGATTGCTGTTGGCCGCGATTGGGCACGGACTGGCGATGAATTCGGCGGTCGCCGCATTCCTCGGCGCCCGCGGCCTCTTGCCGGTCGATCCTAAGACCGTCGCCTTGCTCGTGCACGCGACGATTTGCATGGCGTACGCCGCCGCGGCCGCCTGGCGTGCGCAGGCGGTGGGCGAACCGACGACCCAAGCCGGCGGCTTGACGCCGCCGGACGTCCGAGGGGATCAACCCGTCGGCTCGGGGGCGCCCAAAACGGACGTCGCCGTGAGCCTGATCGATTTCGGTGCCGAGCGCTCTGCCTACGATGCGCTCGTGATACCGCTCGGTGTTACGGCGCTCGTCGTGTCGGCGCTGGCCGTACCCTCGATGCTCTACGTCACGGGAGCGCGATTTTTCACGCATGCGGGCTACGGCGGTGTGATCGGAGCGATCTGGCTGGCGGCGGCCTTTCTGTTTGAGTCACCAGCGCTGGCCGGCGTGGCGCAAGTCGTGGGCACGGCCGGCGTGGTTTTTGGCGTGACGGGACATTGCCGAGGGCAGGACTGGTGGACCGGCAGCCTGATCGAGCCGCTCTTCCTCAACTGGCAATTGGGCGCTTTGGCCGTGTGGAGCGGCTTGTGGATCGCGCTGCGGCAATTCGTGCGGCCCTGGCCGGTTGCCGCGCGGGTTCTCCGCCGTGAGCCGGTGACCGTCGACCGCATCGTGCTCGGCGCCGTCGTGGCCCTCCTCGCGGCCACGTGTTTTCTGGCCGCCGCGCCGGGAATCATCGCTCAGGAGGCGCTCGTCGCCACACAGGTCAGCGGCCGTGCGCTGCCGTTCTATCTTTTGGTCGTGACGCCGTTTTTGATCGGGGCGATTGTCACCGGGGCCCGCGCGTTCTTTCCCAAGCAGGGCATCCCGGCGGCAGCGGCTTGCGGACTCGGCATTCTAGCCGTTCTCTGCTTCGCACTCGTGCTGCCAATCGGGTCTGCTTCGCTTTGGCCCGGTTTGCCGAGTCCCGTACGGCCAGGGATGGGGAGCCGGCGTGTGGCTGGCCCTGGCGCTTGTCGCGCTTGTGCGTTGCCGTGGCTCATTGGGAACGGCCGACGCGGGCCACCTTCGGCGGGTTCGCGGCGCTCTTGGCGATTCTTCCCTTCCTCGTCGCCTGCCGCTGGGACAACGACACGTCCACCGCCTCGGCTTTGGCTTGGGCATCGGGCGTCGGGGCGTTGGCTGTCTCCGTGTTGTGGAGTTGTCGCCGACCGATCGGCCACATGAGCCGGCAACTCGGCTGGACGGCCCCTGACTCCCCCGCCTGGAGGGATGCCCGCGCGGTCCGCGACGCGCTCGTCGCCACGACCGGCTTTACGCTGCTCGCCATCGTGTCCGTCAATATGCTGACTCTCGTGGGGCGGGGACTCGACGCGGTCGGGCCGGTCGAAGACACGTTCTTCGCCGGATCGGCCCGGCCGCGGCGGACGCCATTCCCCTGCTCCTGCTGGCTGGTTCGTTTGTGGTTTACGCCGTCGCCGAGCGGAAAGCCCTGTGGGGCCTGTCGGCCACGTTTCTCGCACAGTGCGCCGTGGGGAGTCTTCGCCGGTTATGCGGTGGCAAGCGCCGAGCACGCGCCGCATCTGGCGGACTTTGTGCGGTTCGTGCAGCAAATGGGGCTCTCGGCCGCGGTGGCCGCCATTTGCTGGATGGCGATCGACCGGCTGGCGGGCGTGGGCCCGGGCGGAACGGTGTTCGCTGAGGATGAGCCGCGACTCGATTTCGGCATTGTCATTCAGTTTGTCCTGGCGGCGCTCTTTGCGGCAGGCCTGGTAGTCGGCGCGACGGCAGGACTTTGGTCCGCTCCAGCGATTCTCATGGAGAGCGTCAAGGCGTGCGGCTCGCCGCTCGGCTGGAGCCTGCTCGTGCTGGCCGCGGGAATCTGGTGCGTGCGGCAACGGGGCGACTGGCCCCTTTCGGCGATCGTGGCGGCCATTGGATTTCTCGCCGCCGCTGCGCCGCTGGCGGCCGCTTCGCTGGCCGCGTGGAACGGACCGCACAACTGGCTCTCGTTCCACACGGCGATCGCCGGCTGGTGCGGGGTGATCGGAGTGGCCGTTTTTGCAGCGGTCGCCTTCGCGGGACGACGTCGCGTTGTGAGCGAAGAAGACACTGGCGGCCCCGAGTCCGCCTCTGGCGGACCAGAGGGACCCGGCGGACAGATGGCAGGCGAGCTCAATGATTCATCACGAGCCGCCGGCTTTACGCCGGCGGTCTTCGACAGCACGTCGAGCGCGGCACAAAAACCGCCGGCGTTAAGCCGGCGGCTCGTAGGGCTCGTCGGACTCGTAGGAACGGGGCGAGGCGGCGCGGGATTGCTAGGTATTGCCGATTGGACGCTGTTTTTGACGCCGGTGGTTGTCCTCTTCGCCATTCGGGCCCTGTGGGACGATCCGCTGCGGCCGTGGTGGTCGGCAGGGCCGTCCGTGTGGCTTTCGCTGTGCGTGTTGCTGCTGGCGGCGGTCACGGCCAGCCAGCGGCGGGCGTTCCTTTCGCTCGGTTTTGCCGTGCTCGGTTCGGTGATGATCGGCCTGAGGCCGTGGCTCGGGTTGGGACAGTCGCCCGCGCCGGTGCGGCAGGATGTCCTCGATTTGGTCCACATCACCCTCATCGGCTCGGCCCTGCATGCCCTGGTGTGGAGCATCGTCACGATTGTCCACGAGCGCCGCCGTCCGTCCGATGATTTGCCCCACCTCTTTCCGCTGCCGCACCACGTGGTGGCCCTGGTTGGAACAATCGTGGCGGCACTGCCGGCGCTGTTGATCGTCGGTCAGCGCGTTGTTGACGTGGCACCGCTCGCGGCCCTCGACGTCACGCCGGCGACAACACTCGGCTGGACGGCGCTGGGCCTGTTGGCCGCACTGTGTGTCCTATCGTTTGCAGAGCGGTCGGCGCGGCATGGGCTCCCCTTGCTCTACGTGCTGGGCTTGGCAGCGCTTGGGATCTCGTTGACTCGTTTCGACCTGTCGCGCCACGAATTCGTTGTCACGGCACTCTGCTCGCTGGCGGGCTATGTCGTCGTCACGGGGGCCGCGTGGAGCGCGCGGCGGCCTCACCGCGCGGCGGCATTGCGATGGGGAGCGGCCGGGGGGGACGTCGATGAGCAGGGCATTCTCGCCTGGCTCTCGGCGGCGAATGCCGCGCTCTGTCTCGTCGTGATTCTCTCGGGATTCTGGATCGTGTTGAACTATCCGGAATCTCAACTGCGGATCACGGCGGCCCTCGCCACGTTGGCACTCGCACCGGGCGTGGCGCTGTTGGCGACGAAGCCGCGGGAACGCTTGATTCAGATGGACGCCCTCGTGGTGGGAGCGATTGCCGCCGTGCAGATCGGTTGGGCTTTGATGGAACTTCATCCCGTGCCGCACGAGGCACTGCGGCGGACGATTCGCCTCTTGGTGAGCCTGGCGGCGACGGCGTTCGTTTACGGCGTGCCCCTCGTTCGTATCGTACGGCCTGGCGGGAGCTGGTTTGCCTCAATTCGCCGGGCCGCGGTCATCGTCGCCGGCGTGGCGGTCGTCGCGCTCGGCTTGATTCTGCTGTTCGAGTTCCAGGCGTTCGATCCGGTGAACGGACTTTCGCTGGGCGTGTCTGAGATTGTCGTCGTGGCCGTGGCATTGGTGGCGCTTGCCGCGGGGCTGATTTCGCTGGCCGTCCTGCCGGGGCGCGATCCGTTTCTCTCCAGCGAACGCGAGCGGTTCTTCTACGTTTATGGCGGCGAAGTCGTGGCGGGGCTGCTGTTTGCCCACATCTATCTCACGAACCCGCAGTTCTTTCGCCACCTATTGCAGCCGTACTGGCCGCTCGTCGTGATGGGGATCGCGTTCGTGGGGACGGGAATTTCGGAGCTGTTCACTCGGCTCAAGGTGAACGTGCTGGCGAAGCCGCTCGAACACACGGCCGCCTTCCTGCCGGTGTTGCCCGCGCTCGGCTTCTGGCTCGTCAGCTCCGACCTGCAGTATTCGACGACGCTGTTTGTGGTCGGCGTGTTGTATTTGATCCTGGCGCTCAGGCGCGGCTCTTTCGCCTACTCAGCCGCGGCGGCGATTGCCGGCAACGCGACGGTGTTGGCGCTCTTTGCCGAGCACGGCGTGTCGCTCTTGGTCCATCCGCAGATGTTCATCATTCCGCCGTGCGTAACGATCCTGGCGGCCGCACAGCTCAACCGCGACCGCCTGAACGAGGGGACGCTGGCCTCGATCCGATATTTTGCCGTCACGACGATCTACGTCAGCTCGACGGGCGAGATGTTCCAGCACGGCATCGGCACAACGTTGTGGCTTCCCATGGTTCTGGCCGGCCTGTCGGTGCTCGGCGTGCTGGCCGGCATGATGCTCCGCGTGCGGGCCTTTTTGTACCTCGGCACGTCGTTTCTGCTGTTGTCGCTCGTCAGCATGGTCTGGCACGCGGCCCGCAGCATCGGCGACGTCTGGCCCTGGTGGGCTTTCGGCATCACACTGGGCCTGGCACTTCTCACGCTCTTCGGCATCTTTGAGAAGAAGCGCGCGGAGATGTTGCTGTTGATCGAGCGGTTGAAGGAGTGGGAGAAGTGAGGGAGAGGGCAGAGGGCAGAGGGCAGAGGGGAAAAGCAAGCGGCCTTCGGCCGCGGCCGGGCGGAATCAGCGCGATAGGCACCGTGTTTCTTTTCGGGTTTTCTCTGCCCTCTTCCCCCTGCCCCCTGCCCTCACCACTTCATACACGACGGCTTGTGGATCTGCAGTTTCTGGCCCGTTGCTTTCAGACGTCCCGTCGCCGGGTCCAATCGGAAGACCGTGACGCTGTTCGAGTCGAGGTTGGCTGCCAGGAGGTAGGTGCCGGTGGGGTCGATTGAGAAGTTCCGCGGGGTGCGGCCTTGCGTCGGTTCGTGGGCGATCGCGGTGAGACGGCCCGAGGCGGCGTCGACTGAGAAAATGGCGATGCTGTCGTGGCCGCGGTTGGAGCCGTAAACGAATTTGCCCGACGGGTGGACGACGATTTCCGCCGTGGTGTTTTCGCCCTTAAAACCCTTGGGGAGCGTGGAGATCGTTTGGACGGTGGAGAGGGAGCCGTTTTCGGCATCGTACCAGAAGGCCGTGATCGTGCTGGCCAGCTCGTTGATGACGTAGGCGAAGCGGCCGGTGGGATGAAAGGCGAAGTGCCGCGGGCCTGAGCCGGGCGCGATCACGACGGCGGGCGGATCGTTCGGCGTGAGCTTGCCGGCCGCCGGGTCGAAGCGGTAGATGAAGATGCGGTCGGCTCCCAGGTCGGCCGCGAAGGCGAAGCGATTGGCCGGGTCGACGTTGATCGAATGGGCGTGCGGGCCTTCCTGACGCTCCCGATTGGGCCCCTTGCCGTGATGGGCGATGACGGAACTGGCCGGCTTCAGGCGGCCCGTCTCGTCGATGGGGAGCACGGCGACCGTCCCCCCTTCGTAGTTGGCGACCAGGACATTCTTTCCCGATTTGTCGACGATCAGGTGACAGGGCCCGGCCCCCTCGGAGGGTTGCTCGTTGAGCCGGGTGAGGTTGCCCGTCGCCTTGTCGACGGCAAAGGCCACCACACCACCGGTCGGCTTGCCCCCCAGAGTCACGACCTCGGAAACGGCGTAGAGAAACTTGTGCGCCGGATCGAAGGCCAGAAACGACGGGTCGACCGCCCGCGCGGCCAGACGCGGCGCAGTGACGACGCCGCTTCCCAGATCGAGCTCGGCCACATAAATGCCGTCTTCGGCTGCCTTGCCGTACATGCCGAAATAGACGCGCTTCGTCCCTTCGGCCGCGTGGGCTGACGAGAGTGAAAAAACGACGGCGAATGACACGCACAAGAGAGTCGAGGCGAGTTTCATGAGGCGGGTCCCGGTGGCCGTAAGAATGGGGCAAAACGGTTGCAGCGAGGGGAGTCCGCCCGTGGCGGATCGCCCTGCCGGTGCTTCACTCTACTAGTGTAGGGTCAACTTTAATTTTTGGGGTTCACGGAGTCGCAAGATTTCTCTCCAATTGCGGAAGTCATTCGGACCCAAGGAGGGGAGTCATGAACAAGCGGTATCTTGTCAAGCTCGACAAGGATGAGCGCAAAGAACTCTCGCAGTTGGTGAAGAAAGAGAGAATCGCGGCGAAGAAACGCACGCACGCCCAGGTGTTGCTGTTGGCGGATGCCGGAAATCTTGGGCCGGCCTGGAAGGATGAAGCCATTGCCAATGCCTGCCAAGTGAGGGTGCAAACGGTCGAAAACATCCGCAAGCGTCTGGTGCTGGACGGCTTGGAGGCGGCCTTGAACCGTAAGAAACAAGTGCAGCCCTCGCGTGCCAAGATCCTCGATGGCGAAAAGGAAGCCAAGGTCATCGCGCTGTGCTGCGGCGCCGCGCCGTCAGGCCACGCGCGTTGGACGTTGCGGCTGTTAGCCCAACGCGTCGTCGAATTGGACATCGTCGAAGCGGTGTCACACGAGACGGTGCGGCGTTGCCTAAAAAAAATGAGTTGAAGCCCTGGCAGAAAAGCATGTGGTGCATCCCTCCGAAGCACAACGCGGAGTTTGTCTACCACATGGAAAACGTGCTGGAAGCTTATCAACGCCCGTACGATCCGCGCTACCCGCTGATTTGCATGGATGAGCTGAGCAAACAACTGACCATCGAAACGCAGACTCCGCTTCGCGCCACGCGAGGGCGACGTCAGTGTTTCGACTATGAGTACGAACGCAATGGAACGGCTAACGTGTTCGCGTTCACGGAGCCGCTGATCGGCTGGCGGCACCTTGTGGTCACCGACCAGCGCACCAGGTCCGATTGGGCCGAGGCCGTTCGCCAGTTGGTCGATATCCATCGGCCGCAGGCGAAGCGGATCACGCTGGTGATGGACAACCTCAACACGCACAGCCTCGGCTCGCTGTACGAAGCCTTTCCGCCCGAGGAGGCGCCCGGCTGATTCGGCGTTTGGAGGTCGTCCACACCCCCAAGCACGGCAGTTGGCTCAACATGGCTGAAATCGAATTGAATGTTCTGACACGGCAATGTCTCGCCCGGAGGATCCCTGACAAACAAACGCTCGCCAATGAAACCGCTGCTTGGCAGAACGAACGAAACTGCAGTCAGGCAGCAATCGATTGGCAGTTCACCACCAAAAATGCTCGAACAAAACTGAAGCATCTGTACCCCAAAAATCGAAGTTGACCCTACACTAGAGGGCCGCGTCGAAAAGAAAGACTTCGTCGCGCGAAGCGGTGAGCGGCAGCGGCCGAATGCGGCCGGCGATCACGTCGAGCTCGCGGCGGAGGCGATCGGGAGCGGCGGCGGCCGGCACGCGGACGGCCAACGGCCAGATGTCGCGGCTGCGGCCGTCCGACTGGCACCAGGGACCATAACAGCAGCGGAGACGCGCGAGGGGATAGAGCGTCAACAGCCGCCGCACCTCGCGCTCGGTGAATTCGTCGGGCCAGTGCTGGCAGACGACGACCAGGTCGGGAAACCAATCGGGACCGTCCGAGCCGGCCGTTGTGTCCGGCACCCCGGGCGAAAGACAGAGGTCCGCACCCGCGGCGACAAGCTGCTCGACGCACAAGCGGAGGGCCGACATCTCCGGCGAGAAGAATTCGCCAATCACGAGAAGGGCGGGGCTCGGCTGCCGCGAAGGCGTGTCGGCGTCGGCCATGTGGCAGCCAATCCGTGGCGCGAGAGGTCAGTTCGTGCGAATCTCGGCGAACCGCACGCACAAAAAGCGGAGGATGTCGCGGACGGAGAGGATGCCCGTCGGCGTGCCATAGCGATCGACGACCACCATGTGCCGGTAACCGCCGATATCCATCTGGTGCAGCGCGTAAGCGATCGAATCCTGCCGGCGGATTGTTTCCGGTGAGCGGGTCATGTAGGCGCTCACCGGTTCATCGAGGGCCGACAGATCCTGCGAAATGCGATTGAGGACGTCGCGCTCGGTAAAGACGCCGGCGAGCTGCTCCGACTCTTTGACGAGGAGGCAGCCGATGTTCTTTTGGGCCATCGTCTGCACCGCTTCACGGACGGTCGTCTCCGCAGAAATACAGATGGCCGGCTTGGGCGCCAGGACCGCGATGCTGTGGCGGGAGATCGACTCTTCCAGCTCGCAGGTCGAGGGATCGAAATCGACGAGAGGCTGGCCGCACTGCTCGCAGCCGTCCACGCCTTCGATGTTGTCGTAGCCACAATCAGGACAGATCATGACTCGCCTCCGGAAGAAGAAGGATCAAAGATAAGCCAGATTCGTCCGCCTAGGGCGGACCTGGTTTTGCTCATCCTTCCGCCTTCATCCTTGCTTGTTTATTGCACGACCCAGGTGTCTCCGTCGTTGTAGAGCGCGTCGAGATCGCCGGCGCCTTGCTTGGCCATGGCGGTTTCCACCTGCGCCACCACCCCTTCGTCGTACGTGGGCCGCTGCACGTCGCGGAAGACGCCCATCGGCTCGGGGAATTCGGGGTGTCGCATGCGGGCCAAGAGGAAGGCGAGCGACGGCTCGTGTGCTTTTTCGTCGTGGAAGAGCAGATCGTCCTCCTTGACGCCGGCACCGAGTTCGACGATTTCCGGACGGCTCATCTCGCTGATGCGGATGCCCTTGTTCCGGTTCTTGCCGAAGATCAGGGGCTTGCCGTGCTCGAGATAGACGATATTGTCGTCCTTCTCGTCTTTCTTCGCGGCGTAGTTGAAGGCGCCGGAGTTGAAGACGTTGCAATCCTGGTAGACCTCGACGAAGGCCGTCCCTTTGTGGTGGGCGGCCCGTTCGAGCACCATCGTGAGGTGCTTGATGTCGACGTCGACCGAGCGGGCGACAAAGGTCGCCTCGGCCCCGATCGCCACACAGAGCGGATTCACGGGCCGGTCGACCGAGCCGTACGGCGTGCTCTTGGTGCGAGCGCCGACGGGGCTCGTCGGGGAGTATTGACCCTTGGTCAGACCGTAAATCTGGTTGTTGAACAGGATGACCTTCACGTCGAGATTGCGGCGGATCACGTGCAGAAAGTGGTTGCCGCCGATCGAGAGCGCGTCGCCGTCACCCGTGATCACCCACACCTGCATGTCGGGCCGGCTGAGCTTGACGCCGGTGGCGATGGCGGGGGCACGGCCGTGAATCCCGTGGAAGCCGTACGTATCCATGTAGTAGGGGAAGCGGCTGGAGCAGCCGATGCCCGACACGAAGACGAACTTTTCCTTGGGGATACCGAGAGTGGGCAGGACTTTTTTCATCTGCGCCAGGATCGAATAGTCCCCGCAGCGCGGGCACCAGCGAATCTCCTGATCGCTCGCAAAGTCCTTGGCCGTCAATTGTGGTAGTTCAACGCTCATGATTTTCCATTTTCCAAGTGGGACCGGATGGCATCGGCAACTTCGCTGATGAGGAAGGGCTTGCCTTGCATCTTGTTCAGCCCTTTAACGTCAACGAGGAATTGATTTCTGAGCAGGAAGCGGAGTTGCCCCATGTTGAGTTCGGGGACGAGCACTTGCTTGTAATTGCGGATGATTTTCTCGAGGTTTCGCGGGAACGGATTGAGGTAGCGCAGGTGGCAATGCGCGACCTTTTGACCCTCGGAAAGGACCTGCCGGACGGCCGTGCGGACGGAGCCGTACGTTCCGCCCCAACTGATGACGAGCATGTCGCCCGTCTCGGGGCCTTCGACGGTCTGTTCCGGAATGAAATCGGCAATTCCGGCGACCTTCGCGGCACGCGTGTTGGTCATGTGCTGGTGATTGGCCGGGGAATATTCCACATTTCCGGTCACGTCTGCTTTTTCGAGCCCGCCGATGCGGTGTTCCAGGCCGCGAGTCCCCAGCAGGGCCCACGGACGCACATAGCGGTCGTCCCGCTTGTACGGCAGGAAACCTTCCGGCGAATTACGTTCGGTCGGATGTTTGACGTTGACCGGCTTGAGCTCGGAAAGCTCCGGAAGTCGCCAGGGCTCGGCCCCGTTGGCGATGTAACCGTCGGAGAGAAAGATCACCGGGACCATGAAGTCGACGGCGATCCGCATCGCTTCCTGCACGAGGTCGAAGCAATCGGCAGGTGTCGCGGCCGCGAGGATCGGCAAGGGCGATTCGCCGTTGCGGCCGAACATCGCCAGAAGCAGGTCCGACTGCTCGGTCTTCGTGGGAAGCCCCGTGCTCGGTCCGCCGCGCTGCACGTCGACGATCACCATGGGAAGTTCGGTGATCATGCCCAGGCCCATCGCTTCGCCCTTGAGGCAAATGCCCGGGCCGCTGCTAGCCGTGACAGCCAGGTTTCCACCGAACGCGGCTCCCACCGTCGCCGCCATGGCGGCAATTTCGTCCTCGGCCTGGAAGGTCAGGACGCCGAAATTCTTAAGTTTGGATAGTTCGTGTAGGATGTCGCTGGCTGGTGTGATTGGGTAGCCAGAGTAAACCACGCGAGTTCCGGAAAGTTTAGCAACCGTGGCCAAACCGTAGGCGAGCGCCTCGTTCCCCGTGATTTTGCGGTACTTCCCCGGGGCCAGCTTGGCCGGCGGGACCTGGTAGTGGACGGTGAACGATTCGGTCGAAAAGCCGAAGTTGTATCCGCCCTTCAGAGCCCGGATATTCGCCTCGGCGATGGCCGGGTTCTTGCCGAATTTCGATTTGACCCAATCGACCGTCGGTTTGCTGTCACGCTCGTAGAGCCAGTAAACGAGGCCCAGAGCAAAGAAGTTGCGGCAGCGGTCCGCCTCGCGTTGCGAGAGCCCAAGGCCTTCGACGGCGTCACGGGTTAGGCGGGTCATCGGCACCTTGTGGACCCGGTATCCCGACAGGGACGAATTGTCTTCGAGAGGATTGGTCGCGTAACCGGCTTTGCCCAGGTTACTTCGGTCGAACGCGTCCTCGTTGAGGATCAGGGTCCCACCCTGTTTGAGGTCGCTGAGGTTCGTCTTGAGGGCCGCCGGGTTCATCGCCACCAGTGTGTCGACCTGGTCGCCCGGGGTGTAGATGTCGTGTGCGGAAAAGCAGAGCTGAAAACCGCTGACGCCGGCCAGCGAGCCGGCAGGGGCGCGAATTTCGGCCGGAAAGTCGGGAAGCGTGCTGACGTCGTTGCCAAAGACGGCGGAGGCGTTGGTGAACTGGGTGCCCGCCAATTGCATGCCGTCGCCGCTGTCGCCGCAGAAGCGGACTACGACAGTTTCCAGCGTTTCGGTCTTTTTCCCGTTCAAACTCTCGGGGGCTGCCGCCTCGGTCGTCGCCATCAGTCATTCACTCCTGGGAAACGCACGCCCTTTGGTGAGAGACGCCGGGCGGGCGAGCGGAAAAATGCAAAAATCGTCAGGTCGGATTCGTTGGGTCGTTGGGTATGGCGGGCTCGTCGGTTGATTGCCGGAAACTACGCTCCCTCGCGATCTTTGGCAGTCAACTGTTCGTGAGAGGCCTGGTTGTAAATCGCGGCCGGAAAGTGTTCGACGAGGAAGTGAACCAAAGCCTTCACGTCGACGATTGCCGACGGTCGTCCTGTCGAGTCCACGACCGGCAGCCGACGGTACCCTCCCTGATCCATGGAACGAGCCACCTCGAAGAGCGTTTCCGCTTCGGTCACGGTCTTCGGGTTGGCCGTCATGACCTGCGACAAAGGGACCTCAAGCCCCGTGCCGCTGGCAACGACGCGCATCAGATCGCGTTCCGTGAAGATGCCGACCACTTTGCCTGCGGTGCACACCATTGCGCTGCCATGGCTCTGCCGGCGCATAGCGACGGCCGCCTCGGCTACGGTGGCATTCGGCGACAGGATAGGACAGGGAGTCAGCTTCAAATCGCCGACCCGCGTGGATCGCAGGATACTCCGCAGCTCGCGCTGCGCGGGCTGATCGGACATCATGTTGGCTCGGTATCCAACCATTACGAACGTTTCGGCCCGACCTTACCACGCCGGTGCCGCGCCGTAATTCGGTTCAGCAGATCAGGCGGTGAAGTCAACCCCCACAACCTGACTTGCGCCATCGTCATCGGCGCTTCATTCACTTCAGCAGGTATTCTTGCACTTTCCTTGGATATTGGAAAGGTCCAATGGATGAAAACTCGGTGACTACCGGGATGCACCAGTTTGTCCCTTGCGGGACGTGAGGTGCTCCGTTCCTCGATCCAGCGGCGGGCAATCCGACACTTTGCCGTTAACCCCTTTCCAACTCCGCTCGACCGCTCGCATCCCTCGGCGCCGCAGGCAGCTCCTCTTGTCCGGCCCCCGTCGATTTGGGATAAGTCGCCCCCCGAAAAACAAAGTCCCAAATGACCGACGAAGGATGAAAGAATGCGGCCGAATTCATCCTTCGTCCTCAAGTCTACGTCCTTCCCGCTGCGGGAGTCGCTGGTTCGACTGAACCTGTGTAGCGAAAGGGACTTTCGGCGGTGCCGCCGCCACGTCCGCAGGCTGGCCCGCGGCATCCCGGTTTTCGACTTTGTCTGGATCGACGCGCTCTTGCACGCGGGCGTGCTCACGCCTTTCCAGGCGAAAGTCCTGGAGACGTCTCCGGCCGAAGTGCTCCGCTTGGGTCCCTGTGTGCTCCTGGATCGAATGGGCCGCGGCGAATTTTCCGAGACCTATCTGGCCCGGACACCTGGCGGATTCGATCACGTCGTGCTGAAGCGCTTGCGGCTCCCGGCCGACGAAATCGGACCGGCCTTCGACCGCCTGCGGGCGCTGATTGAACGCTTACGGGGACTCGACAATCCCTTCGTGATCGGACCCCACTTTGTCGATCAACACGGCAGTGAACTCATCATTCTCAGCCGACACGGGGTGGGTCCCAATTGCCGGGAATTCCTCATCCGCCGAGGCCGTTATCCCGTCGACGTCGTCGGGCCGATCGCGCGTCAGCTCGCCTCCGGACTCGCCGCACTCGAATCGCGTGCCTGTCTGCATGGCCAGATTCAGTTGCCGAACGTGCGGCTGACCGCCAGCGGACAAGCCGTTCTCGTCGATGCGGGAATCGGTCAGGCGCTTGAGCGAGGACTGATCCTTCGCGGAGACGTGCCGCCGGAAACCTACGAGGGGACCGCTCCCGAACTGATTGGCACGGGCCAAGCCAAGACGACGGCCACGGAGATTTACGCGTTCGGCTGCCTGATTTGGCAGCTCTTCGCGGGTCGACCCCCCTTCCCCACGGGCGACCCTCTGGGCAAACTCGCGGCCCATCAATCGCGAGCGGTGCCTGATATTCGTGAATTCGCTCCCGACACTCCGCCGCCGCTGGCGGAGGCGGTGCAGGCATTGACGCAACAGGACCCCAGTCGGCGACCCGCGAGCTTTGCCGAGGTCTCGAGTCGATTTGGCGCCGCAGAATTTGCCGGACACCCAAGACTGGCACGGTTCCGGCGGGAATTTGCGACGGCGGCGCCGCTCGAAAAGGTTGCTGCCGAACGAGAGGGGCGTGTTCCGACGGGGGCCGCTTTGATCGTCTTTCTCGTCTTGGCGGGAGCCGGCTTGTCGCTATTCGGGTCCGATATGTCGAGTCGCCTGCTTTGGCTCCGCACGGCAACCTCGTCTTTGCTGTCGCGAAAGTCGCCGCACGCGGCTGACAAAGTTGCGTCGGCGAACCATGCTCCGGTCCCAAAGCATCAAGCGTCACTCGGGTTGCGGCCGCTGCCGAGAGCCAATGCCGACGGCATCGTTCTGTTGGACAAGGGGCTTTATGAGGCGGGCAACCTGTCCTACGTCGGCGATCTGTCGATCCGGGGATCGGGCGATTCGCCCACTATTGTCATCGTCCACGACCAACCTGCTGAATTCGTCTGTCGCAAGTTTCACATGGAGCGAGTCGTTTTTCGGAGGGCTTCGGCGATTACTGGTGACTTGCCGCGTGCGCTCCTTGCCATCCGATCGCAGGAACTTCTCCTGGAACGGTGCTCCTTTTCGGATGAGGGACGCGGCAACTCCGCCGCCATTGTCTGGACCGCGGTGAACGCGCGCGATCCGGATGCCGGTCGCATCCGGCTGTCGAATACGGTCTTTGTGAATGCAGGGGCCGCGGTCTTTTGTGCTTCGGCTCCCGGCCGCCTGGAGGTCGATAACTGTTTGAAGGTTGGGGGCGTCCTGTTCGATCTGCGAGGATGGCCCGCAGGACGGGATTTGACGGTTTCCGCGCGGCATCTCACCTTGAGGAACGGCGAGGCTTTTTGCCGCGTCCCATTCTCCAAAACGCGGGGACGCAGCGCTCAAGTCCGAGCCTCGCTCGACGAGAGCGTTTTCGATCTAGCGGGGCGCCAGGCCGCACTCCTACTCGTAACGAGCAACAAGGTCCCCTTCGGCCGGGACATTCCCATGGTTGTCACGGGGCGGGGATCGGTGATCCGGACCAACGTTCCCATCCTTGCCTGGGTCGATCGGACCGCGCCCGAGCGCTCGGCGATCGAACTGTCGAGCGCCGTTGTCGAGGGGCTGGCGGTCGGCGAGTTCCAATTTATCGGCAAGTCGGGTTTAACGGCGCGCGACTCGGCCCTCGATGGCCGATCGCTGCAGATTCCGCGTCGTTCCGACGTGCCCCCCGGAATTGTCGCCGAGCAGCTTCCCTTCGCGCAGTCGCCAGCTGCTCTTGAAGCCGACAGCCATGCGAAGCACGATCCGCGGCCGCTTGCCAATTGAATTGCGAAGGATCGTCGAGGGACAAAACGGTCCCGGCCGATGATCAGTTCCGATCAAGACCGGGAAGGCCTTCGCTCACCTTGGTGCCGTTGCTCGATTCCGGGCTCAGCTTGACCAGTGATTCGGGGATCTCGATCCCGGCCACGTCGCGCAGCACCTGCAGCATCGGCGGCAGCGTGCGGCTCATCCCGTGGAGGAAGTTCGCGGTGGAAGTCTGGCCGTTGTGACCGCCGTTTTCCCAGACGACGACTTTGTCGAACTTGATGTTGGCGATCGCCTTGGCGGACGTTTCGGCCAGCTTGTCGAGGTGCTCGACCATCAGCATTTGAAACGCCTGGTTGGCTCCGCCGCAGGCCTCGATCATCGCCCGGAAGCCCTCCCCTTTCTTGGCGAGGATTTCGTACTGGCCCCGGGCTTCGGCTTCGAGGCGGGCGAAGATGGCGGACGCCTCGCCTTCGGCCTCGAGGCGGCGCTTTTCCGCCTCGGCTTCGGCTTGGACGATGACTCTCGCTTTCTCGGCCTTGGCCGGAGCTTCGACAGCGGCGCGGCGCTCCGCCTCGACTTTCTCGGCCTCGGCGAGGGCGGCTTTGGCCATCGCGTGGTGCTGGGCTTCCAAGACGGCGGCCTCGGCCTCGCGCCGGCGGGTCTCGCCCATTTGATAGGCGTCGGCTTTCTTGACTTGCAGCCGCGCCTCCGCGTCGGCCACTTTGGCCTGCGATTCGGCTTCTCCGGTTAAGGCGAGGGCGTTGGCATTGGCCACGGCGATTCGCTTTTCCCGGTCGGCTTCCGCGACTTCCATGTCCTGCGCGAAGGCGGCCCGCTTCTCGCCGACCTGCTGCTCTTTGTTGAGGTCGGCGATGCGCACGGCCTGTTCGCGTGCCGCGCCGCGCGTGCCGATCTCCCGCACTTTGCGGGCTTCGGCGACCTGGACGGTTTTATCGCGATCGGCCTCGGCGACGCGCACCTCGCCGAGCTTCTCCTGGTCGGCCACGTCGCCCCGCGCCTTTTGAATCGCCTCGGAGGCGGCTTTGCGGCCGATGGCCTCGATGTAGCCGGATCCGTCCGTGATGTCGGTGATGTTGACGTTGATCAGCACCAGGCCGATCTTTTGCAACTCCGGCTCGACGGAGTTCTGGATGTTGTGCAGGAACTTCTCGCGGTCGCGATTGATATCCTCAATGTGCATCGAGGCAATCACCTGCCGCAACTGCCCGAAAATGATGTCCTCGGCCTGCTTTTTGATATGCGGCGTATCGAGTCCCAACAGCCGGATGGCCGCGTTCTGCATGATCGCCGGTTCGATGCCGATGGCGACGGTGAAGACGCTGGGGACGTTGACGCGAATATTCTCAATCGACAGCGCATCGCGCAACGGCACTTCGATCTGGATCGGCTCCAGACTGAGATAGGCATAGTCCTGAATGATGGGGAGCACGAACCGGCCGCCGCCGTGGATGCACAACGCCGATTGGCCGCTGCCGACTTTGCCGAAGATCACCAGCACGCGGTTGCTGGGACACCGCTTGTAGCGCTTGGCCATGAAGAGCACGAGTCCCAAAAAAGTCACCAAGGCCACGAGCACGGCGAGCGTGAGATAGGTGATTCCCTCCTGGTTGTTGGGAACAATCACGGCCAGCGGCATCAGGCTAAGCATGGGTCTGTCCTGCAAGAGGTTGTTCGGAAACTGCGGACGCGAGCCCCACTTCGATGACCTGGGGATTGAGCACGGCTTGTACGACGACCGCTGTGCCTGTCGGGATTTCGGCTCCCGCGGTCACGGCCGCGTATTCCATCGTGCGGTTCTGGATTTTCACGGTGACTTTTCCCGTTCCCGTCTTCTTCGCGGGAATCGTGAGATACGTGAAGCCGGGCAGACCGACGGCTCGTTCAATCCGCACGGTTCCGTCCGAACGGAGCGAATAGAGCATCCGCAGCAGCCAGGCCACGGAGTACATCATGGCGCCCCCCGCAGCGAGTGCAATCACGAACGTCGCCGCCGGGCGCGGAGGGCTGAATTCGCGGCTCAGCCCAAGCCCGACGAGACCGAAAACCGCGAACGCCGTCACGATCGCCCGAAAGCTCAAAAATCCGACGAACCAATGGCCGCCGCGATCGAAAGGGTCGGCGTGGCCATCGGCGTGCAGACCGTCCGTGCCGTGAAAATCGAGGCCGTGCCCCGCATCTAAATCGTGCGCACTCCAGCCGACGAGGCTCAGCAAAAACTGCCCGATAAGCAGTGCCGCGCCGATTGCGGCACAGTAGGCGTAAGCGATTTCCATCGCGCGCTCCCTGACGAACGAGACAGAAGGAGCAGTCGGCCGTGGACGTGGTGACGGATTCAACGGCAACTCATCGACAGCGGCTTCTATGATCCTGTCGCCACGATCGAAATGTCAAATACGTTTCCAGCGCCTGGAGAACGTAAAATTCGCCTCGAAGGATCACAGTGCCTTTGGGACGGTCAATTGATTACCGTAGGAAGTGCGAGAATCGGCAAATGACCGGCAGGTACAAGAACTTAACGGCAGGAATCATGGCCCTGGCGGCCGTCCTGTTGGGCGGCTGCGTCCAATCAACGGGTCCCGGGGGCACCGGCGGTACACCGCAAAAGCCCGCCATCAACCAGCCCACTGCGACGCCGGTCCTGGAAGTTCTGAGCTGGGACCAGACGCAGAAACGCCGCGAACAATTCGTGGGGAAAGTCGTGGTGCTCGACGTCTGGTCGACTTATTGCGACCCGTGCCTCCGCGAGTTTCCCAACCTGGTGAAGTTGCAGACGCGGTTTGCGAAGCAAGTCGCCTGCATCTCGTTCAACACCGACTATGCCGGAGCCAAAGACGAGCCGCCGGAGACATTTCGCAAACGGGTTCAGGATTTTCTGACCTCTCAGAAGGCCGACCTGTTGAACGTCCTGTCGAGTGATCCCAACGACGATTTTTACACCCAAATCCGGCTGGGAGGTCCGCCGGCGGTCTTCGTCTACGACCGACAGGGCAAGCTCGTCAAGCGGTTCGACAACAGTCAGGTCCCGAAAACGCCCGAATTCAACTACAAGAACGATGTCGTGCCGCTGGTCGAGCGGCTGTTGGCTCAGCCCGACACCCGGCGGCAATGAATCGATGAACGGCCCATCCTTCGATTGCCTGTGCGCCGGAATCGTGGTCGCGGACCATCTCTGCGAGCCGATCGATCACCTCCCGCAGCCAGGCGAACTGGTGTTGACGGAGCGAACGAACCTGGCGATCGGCGGCTGCGCGGCGAATGTGGCCGTCGATCTCGCGCGGTTCGGGCGCAAAACCGCCGTCGTCGGCCGAGTGGGCGACGATTTTTTCGGCCGGTTTGTGGCCGACGCCTTGGAAGCGACCGGCGTCGATTCGCGGCACCTCTTGAAGTCGCCCGGCGAAGCGACGAGTTGCTCGATCATCGTCAATGTCCGTGGCGACGATCGCCGGTTCATCCACGCCCGCGGCGCCAATCGCACGCTAAGCGGTGCGGAGATTTCGCACGAAATGCTGCGGCAGACGCGCGTGGTCTATGTCGGCGGCTACTGCCTCAGCGAGCAGCCGTCGCCGGAGAAGATCGCCGCGCTCTTTCAGGCGGCTGTCGAATCCGGCGTGAGGACGGTCCTCGACCTCGTCATTCCTCGTCCCGCGAACTATTGGCCGTTCCTCGAGCCCGTTTTGCCGTGGACCGACGTCTTTCTTCCCAACAATGACGAAGGCGAGACGATCACGGGATTGAAGGATCCCGTGGCACAGGCGCTTCGCTTTCGTCAGACGGGCGCCAAGTCGGTGATCATCACGTGCGGCGGTCAGGGAGCCGTGGCGGCCTGTCCGGCCGGAACATTTCGAGCCGGTCGCTTTGACGTGGAGCCGGTCGACGGCACGGGCAGTGGCGACGCCTTCGCCGCCGGTTACATCCACGCCCTGCTCGAAGGAGCCGACGTGGCCGGCTGCGTGAGAACGGGGAGTGCGCCTGGGAGCCAGCTGCGTCCGCGCGACCGGCGCGACGACCGGCGTCTTTAATGCGAATGAGTTGGCCGAATTCTTGAAATCGCGCTCATTTGATTGGCGTGCCGTGTGACGTCTTGCCCGCAAACGGCGACGGCTTTTGCTTCACGGTCGTTAAGCGGCGGCAATTCCATAGCGATGCTTCAAATAACTGAGAAGCTCGCATGCCTCTCGTTTGCTCAAGGCAGCGATCCTGCCTGCAAGCTCCGCCATCTCGTCTTCAGGAAATCCCGTCAAGGATTTCCGACCATTCGGCGGTTTGGGAGGTGCCATTTGCGGTTGTGTCTGCATTGGTCCACCCGGGTCCTTGACCCTCGCGACTCACGAACCCGAATTGACGGGACTCGAGTGCGAAAACTTCCGTCGAGACTCCCTCGCTGAAGAGCACGTGATCCGGCGGCCGGTGAATGTTAAGGCCGACATCTGCGAGCCACGATTCTTCGCAGAATTGCACCTGGGCCTCGCGGAGCGGATAGGGAGAATGATGGACGCGGCCCTCGAGCAACTGGCCCTTTTTTAGCGAATAGAGAATGTAGCGCTCGATCAGGAAATGCTCGAGCGAACCCGGAACCGCACGTCCCGGCCCGACGTGGCAATCGAAACCGGTGCAGAGGTCGCCGATCTCGGCTTCGACCGTCCCGCCGACTCCCATCTTGCCCGGCCATTGGCGTTCGCACGTGTAACGCAAGTTCGATTTACGCCGGCGAACCGTCATGGCCGAGCGGTGATAGGGCAATCCCCACTTTTGCCGGCCGATTTGCACGCCGAGCGAGCTTGCCGCGTCGAGGCTCAAAAACCAGACACCCGGATCGCATCCGTGACGATGCACGTAGGTTCGCACGTTCGTTTCGGGAAAAGCGGAGACGCCCGGAATCGACGGCGACCACCAGGGCCGCACTCCCGTCATCCGAAAGAGCACAATGCCGACCCACGCGCTCCCTTCGCACGTGTCGATACTCAGCGATTCGGGAACCAGGGGCGCCATTTCGGCGGGCGAGACCCGCCAGTGCAAAAACAGCAGCTCCCGCCAGTCCTGATAACCGGTGGCACGGCCGTTGGGACGCTGCGTCGGCGAAAGGCGATCCACGTCCTCGTGAGCGACGGACATGCGAGTCGTTACCGGAAATGAGCTACAAGGAGTCGATCCGGGAAAATCCCCGAATGGTCATCCGCAGACCTGTTCGTAATTCTAGCTCACACCCACGATGGCGACCCATTTATTGCGGCCACTTAATCTTGCCGCCGATGGGTGTCATCGTCCGGACGTCCTAGTAACGGGCCGGCGTCACCGCCTGGTAACGGGAATCGAGGATCGGTCCGCCTGCTCCCTGGACAACCGGCATCGTCTGGCTATACGGAGCCGGATTGTACATGGTTGTCGGCTGAGGAGTGGCCGGTCCGGGTGATGTCGGGACAGGAACCGGCGGAGTGGACGGTCCCGGTTGAACACCGCAACTCGAGCATCCACCTGTCGGATAACCCTGCATGATGGGCGACCCCGCACAGCACGAGCCACAGGGCGCCGGGTAGCCACAGCCTCCACAGCCGCCGCAGCTTCCACAACCGCCACAGCCACCGTCATTGAAGACCATGCTCGGTTCGCAGCAGCCGTTGAAACCGCAGCCACCACCGTAACCGCAGCCGCCGTAGCAGGGGCCGCCGCAATAACCGCCGCCGTATGGTCCGCAGCCGCAGCCGCCAAACCAGCAGCTCGGACAGAAGATATGATGGAGCAAGCTGCAGATGGGGGTCAGGATGCAGCAACCGCATCCGCCGTAACCATAGCCGCCATCGCAGCATCCGCCGCAGGGCGAACCACAGGGCGAACCACAGCTCGGATATCCGCAATTGCCATATCCACAGCCGCCGTAGCCGCATCCGCCGCAGCCACCGCAACCGCCGCCGCAACTACCGCAGCATGCCATCGGATCGTAATATGTCTGAGTGCAGCAGCAGCCGACGAACATCGGCATCAAGACCGCTGAGATGACCGCGAAGAGCATCCGTCTCATGGCTTCGTCCCTGACATGTCGCGAGTGGAATCGGGCTGATGCGGAGAATCCTTCTCCACGTCCACTTATCGACATCCGGTTGGGCAGACTTTAACGATTTTTTGGATTTTTCTGGAAATTCGGCCTTTTCCGTTAAAGACAGTGAACAACCGGACGAGAGCCGATGAAATGGGAAGGTTTGATAAATCAGCCCTGTCCACGACCCCATATTCCAAAGCCACGCATTTTGTGACGACTGTGTGATTACCGGCGACGGGTGATCGAGGCTTTCTCTTGGAACGCTTCCGGGAGAGCACCATGTCGCTCGACGTCGAACTGGCGCGCCGCAACCGCGTGGCCGGCCGTTACGCCTTTCGAGTTACACATTCAGGAGGTGCTCGGACTGTTGGGCAACAGCGAAACCGCGGATCCCACCCTTGCCGAGTCCCCCGATTTCGGCCTTGAGTGCGCCGTCGAAACGGTGCAGCCGGCCGAACAAGCTGCGCTCGAATTGGCCGAATGCCCTGTTTGCGGCAACCAATGGGCACGGCCCCGATTCATCATCTCGGGGACGAGCTTTCGCATCGTCGACTGCACGCAATGCGGATTGGGCCGGCTCTATCCGCGGCCGCGGCGCGAGACGATCGATTCGTTCTATCCGCCGAGCTACTACGGCGTCACGGGTGCCAAATTCGTTCCGCTCGTCGAAGCGCTCGTCCGGATCGTCGGCGCAAGACACGTGCGGATGTTGTCCCGAGGCCTCACTCGCGGCGCGCGGGTGCTCGACGTGGGCTGCGGCCGGGGCGTCTTGCTCTCGGCGCTTGCCGATCGCGGTCTCGACGTTCACGGTTTTGAAATCAGCGCGGCGGCTGCCGCCGGAGCCGATCCGCGGGCCGATATCCGTGTCGCGCCGAGCTCGACCAGGCCGGTTATCCGGCCGAGTGGTTCGACGAGGTGATCATCTGGCACGTGCTGGAGCACGTCCTCGATCCGCGGGGGACGTTCCGAGAAATCCACCGCATTCTGAAGCCGGGAGGGCGGCTCATCGTCGCCGTTCCCAATTACAGCAGTCTCCAGGCGAGGTGGTCGGATGCGGCCTGGTTCCATCTCGATTTGCCGCGACACTTGTTCCACTTTCCGCTCGAGGGGCTGCGGCGGCTGCTGGTCGATACCGGGTTTACGCCGCGCAGCGAGCATCATTTCTCTCTACGGCAAAATCCGTTCGGATGGGTGCAAAGCGCCTTGAACAAGTCGCATCGGTTCCCGCGAAACGGACTTTACACGCTCCTGAAATCGCGGCCCGGGGCGGCGCCGCACTACCCGTTGTCGGCTCGAATCGCGTTTCGCCTGGCCTATTGGTTCGGAATGCCGATCGCATGCGCGCTGAGCGTGGCCGAAGCCGTGGCACGCAGCGGGGCGTCGGTTTGCATTGTCTCGGAGCGAGGCCGCGATTGACCGCGGTCGGCATCCTGCAGAGAATTCAAACGAACTTGGCAGGTCGAGATGGCAGCCGTTCGGAACGTGTCCAAGATTGACGCAAGGGAGCGACGATGGCAGTCCGGAGGCAGAAGGAAAGCGTCTCGAAATCGCACCGCGGCAAGAACGGCGCGCAGAAACGGGGAAACAAAACCGTGCCGCTCTCGAGAAGGCGTGCGGCGGGCCTCGGGCGTACCACCCGAGATCGGCGAATACCTGATCCGGCGCTTGCAGGATTACGGCATTCGCGACGTCTTCGGCATCCCCGGCGATTTTGTACTGCAGTTTTACGCAATGCTTCAGGAAAGCCCGATCCGCGTGATCGGCACTCGCCGCGAAGATTGCGCGGGCTATGCGGCGGATGGCTACGCCCGCATCAACGGCATGGGGGCCGTGTGCGTCACGTACTGCGTCGGCGGTTTGAGCGTCGCCAATTCCATCGCCGGCGCCTATGCCGAGAAATCGCCTGTGATCGTGATCAGCGGCGCTCCGGGCATCGACGAGCGCCGTTCAGATCCGCTGTTGCACCACCGCGTCCGCGATTTCAACACGCAGCGGGAGGTCTTCGAGAAAATCACGGTCGCTTCGGCACTGCTCGACGATCCCCTGACGGCTTTTCGCGAGATCGATCGCTGCTTCGCCGCGGCCGACCGCTTCAAGCGGCCCGTCTATCTCGAGCTTCCTCGCGACCGCGTTCGCAGCCGGGCACTTTACCCGCACCTGGGACTTCAAGAGAAGCCGGTCAGCGATCAAGACGCCCTCAAAGCGGCCGTCGATGACGCGGTACGCATGATCGAGGGAAGCAAGCAGCCGGTGATCATCGCCGGCGTCGAGATCCACCGCTTTGGCCTCCGCGAAGAAGTCGTGCGGCTGGCCGAGCGGAATCAGATTCCGATGTGCGCCACGCTGTTGGGCAAATCGGTCGTCAGCGAACGGCACCCGCTCTACCTGGGCGTTTACGAAGGGGCCATGGGCCGCGAATCGGTCCGCCGCTATGTCGAAGAGAGCGACTGCGTGATCCTCCTGGGCACGTTCATGACCGATATCAACCTCGGCATCTACACGGCCCATCTCGACCCGTCGAAATGCATCTACGTCACGAGCGAGAAGCTTCGCATCCAGCATCATCATTTTCACGACGTGCTGCTGACCGACTTCGTGAAGCGCTTGGCCGAAAGCGATATCAAGGCTACCAAAACGGACGCTGCCTCCGGCCGCGTCGGCCGAGTGCGAGCCGTTCGTTTCCAAGCCCGATCAGAAAATCACGATCAAACGGCTCTTCCAGCGGATCAACGAAACGCTCGGCGACAACATGGTCGTCGTCGCCGACGTGGGCGACTCGCTGTTTGCCGCCTCCGATCTCGTGATCCATCGCCACACGGAGTTTTTGTCTCCCGCCTATTACACGTCGATGGGATTCGCGATTCCCGCCGCCATCGGCGTGCAGGCGGCCAACGCGCAACTGCGGCCCATCGTGCTGGTCGGCGACGGCGCGTTCCAGATGACCTGCATGGAGCTTTCGACGGCCGTCGCCAACGGTTTCAATCCGGTCGTGCTCGTCCTCAACAACGGGGGGTACACGACCGAGCGGTTTCTGCAGGATGGGCCTTTCAACGACATCCCGAACTGGAACTACCACCGGCTGCCCGACCTGGTCGGCGGCGGCTGGGGATTCGAGATTCACACCGAGGGCGAACTTGACCAGGCTCTTAAAGCCGCCTTGCAGAACAACGACACGTTCAGCCTGCTCAATATCCACCTCGATCCGCTGGACATAAGCCCGGCCCTCGAACGCCTCACCCGCAATCTGGCGAAAAAGCTCTAAGGCGGCCGCGTTGGCGCCGGCTTAACCAACTGCCACAGCCGAACGGCGCGGCGCCGCGCTGCGGGCGTTCTTCTTCGGCGGAGCCGAATGGAAGCGGATGTGCTCCTCGCCCAGGATACTCTGGAGCTCGCTTCGCAGCGGGCCGCTGCACGTCACGCGTAACGTATTGGGAAGGGCGAGGAAGAAGCGGCGACGCAGGTTCGGTTCAAGCTCGTCGGCCGTATCGATCACGACGACGACGTCGATCGGACCGGGATGACGCCCCAGAACTTGGCGGACGCGGAGCATATCGTCTTCGGTATGAAGTCCGCGCTGGAACTTAATCGCCACTTGCGTGGTGAACTCGTTGGTTGCGTCGTCCAGCGTATAGAGCCGGTTGACGATCACATTCGGCTCGCGGCCGCGCCGGTCGACTCGTCCGCGGACATAGCCGACGCATTCGGATTTCACCGACTCGCCATATTTCGCATAGTCTTCCGGCCACATGATGCAACGGACGACCCCTTCGGGCGTCTCGAAATCGAAATTCACGTAGCGCGAGTGGCCGTTGCGACTCGGTTTTTTGGTCGACGCCTTCTTGATGCTCGAAACCATGCCTCCCAGCAGAATCTCGGCCTTCTCGTCGACGGTGGCCAATTCCCTTACTGAGTGCGTGGCGTAGCGGCGGATCTGCTCGGCATTTTCCGACAGCGGGTGCGAGGTGAGGTAGAACCCATACACCTCCTTCTCGAAAGCCAGCTTCTGGGAATGCGACCAGTCGGGGATGTCCGGAAGCGAGAGGGCGGGCGCCTGTTTCTCCTGCGGCTCATCACCTCCGCCGAAGAGGCTTTTCTGGCCCATTTGCCGGTCGCGGTGGATCGCGGAGGCCGATTGAACGGCCCGTTCCGCCAGGAGCATGTGCTGCGGCCGCGTCGCCTTCAGGCTGTCCAGAGCCCCGGCCTTGATCAAGAGTTCCAAGTTGCTCTTTCCGAGCAGTTTCGAGTCGACGCGCTCGGTAAGGTCGAAAATGTTCGCGTAGGGACCGTTTTGCTGCCGCTCTTCGACGACTGCTTTGACGGCGGCTTCGCCCAGGCCTTTAATCGCACCCATGCCGAATGTCAGATCCTTCCCAAGGACGCTGAACTCGACATCCGACTGGTTGATGTCGGGCGGAAGGACGGTGATGCCCATGCGGCGCGCATCGTCGACGTGTTCGGAGATGCGGTCCGAACTCTCCATTCCGCACGACAGGAGCGACGCCATGAACTCGGCCGGGAAATGGGCCTTGAGGTAGGCCGTTTGATAGGCGATCGCTCCGTAGGCTGTCGAATGCGACTTGTTGAACCCGTAGCCCGCGAACTTTTCGATCATTCCGAAAAGTTCCGTGGCCTTGGCCGCTTGCAAGCCGGACTTCTTGGACCCTTCGAGAAACTCCTCGCGGTATTTGGCGATCGTGCCCAGTTTTTTCTTGCTGATCGCCTTGATGCAGCGATAGGCGGAAGACAGCTCGATGCCACCCAGGCGATTCAAGATCCGCATCACCTGTTCCTGGTAGACCATCACGCCGTAGGTCTCCAGCAGGATCTCATCGACGATCGGATGCACCTTGGGGATCGGCTCGATGCTTGTGCTTGACGTTGACGTACGTCATCACCATCCCCCCCTCGAGCGGGCCGGGGCGGTAGAGGGCCGAGGTGGCGATGATGTCGTTGAAGCTGTCGGGCTTCATCTTCGTCAGCAGGTCACGCATCCCGCCGCTTTCGAGCTGGAAGATGCCCTTGGTTTCGCCGCGCTGCAACAGCTCGAACGTCTCGCGATCGTCGAGAGGCAGCTTGACCGGGTCGATCTCGAGGCCGCGGTGCTTGCGGACGTTGCGGACCGCCTTGTCGAGAATCGTGAGGTTCCGCAGGCCCAGGAAGTCCATCTTGAGCAGGCCGGCCAGTTCGACGCGCGGGCCGTCCCACTGCGTAATGACGTCATCCTTTCCGGTGATCGTCTGCAGAGGAATGTAATTGACCAGCGGCTGGTCGGCGACAACGACGCCGGCGGCGTGGGTCCCCGCACTGCGGGCCAGGCCCTCGAGCCTGACGGCGATGTCGACCATTTCGTGGACCTGCGGGTCGGTGTCGTAGGCCTGCTTCAGGTCCGCGCTCTCTTCGATCGCGTCCTGCAGCCGGATGTTCAGCGTGTCCGGCACCATCTTGGCGATTTCATTGACGCGGACGAGCGGAATTGACAGCGCTCGGCTCACATCGCGGATCGCCGCTTTCGCCTTGAGCGTGCCGAAGGTGCCGATCTGGGCGACGTTCGCCGCGCCGTATTTCTGCTTGGTGTAGTCGATTACCAGTTGCCGGCGGTCGCGGCAGAAGTCGATGTCGATATCGGGCGGTTCGGTTCGGCTCGGATCGAGGAACCGCTCGAACAGCAGGTCATATTTGAGCGGGCAGACGTTGCTTAAACCTAAGAGGTACGCGACCACTGAGCCGCAGGCGGAGCCGCGCGCCTGGCAGGGGATTTCGTTTTCGGCTGCGAAACGGACGAAGTCCCACACGATCAAAAAGTAACTCGCGTAGCCCATCTTCTCGATCACGCCCAGCTCGTACTCGAGCCGTGCACGGTGCTCGGGCGTGACTTCGTCATACCGCGTGGGCAGCCGCTCCTCGCACAACTCGCGCAGGTATTGGGTGTCGGTCTTCCCCGGCGGCGGCGTAAAGACGGGAAAGTGCCGGGTCGACAGGTCGAGATCGATGTCGACGCGATTGGCGATTTCCTGCGTGATGGCGACCGCGTCGGCATGATCGGGAAACGCCGCGTACATCTCATCCGGCGTGCGGACGAAGAACTGGTCCCCCTCCATCCGCATTCGCTTGCTATCCGCGCGAAGGGCCGCGGTGTTGACGCACAAGAGAACGTCGTGCGCGTCGGCGTCGGCCCGGTTGAGGTAATGCGCGTCGTTCGTGGCGACGAGCGGCACACCCATTCGCTTGGCGAGGTCAATCGTTCCTTCGGCGCATTGCCGCTGAATCTCGAGTCCGCCGTTCTGGATTTCGAGGTAGAAGCGATCGCCAAAAACGTCGCGATACCATGCCGCCAATCGCTCGGCCTCGTCCAGTCGATTGCCCAGGAGCAAATTCGACAACTCGCCTGCCGCGCAGCCGGAGAGGCAGATAATCCCCTCGTTATTCGCTTTGAGCAGCTCCTTGTCGATCCGCGGCTTGTAATAAAAGCCTTCCAGGAAGGCGACCGTCGAGAGCCGCACGAGGTTCTGAAACCCCGTCCGATTCATCGCCAGGAGGGTCAGATGGAAACTGGCCTCCTTCATCCGCGTCGCGTTGCGTTCGCGGCGGTCCTTCGGGGCGACGTACGCCTCGTAACCGATGATCGGATTGATCTCATGCGATTTGCACTCGTTGTAGAACTCGAGCGCACCGTACAAGTTGCCGTGATCGGTGATCGCGGCGGCGTTCATGCCGGACGCTTTCACCTTCTTCACGAGGTCGGGGATGCGGTTGGCCCCGTCAAGCAGGCTGTAGTGCGTGTGGCAATGCAGATGAACGAACGGGCGACTTTCGCTCACGGGCGTCCCTTCCTAGTGTAGGGTCAACTTCGATTTTTGGGGTACAGATGCTTCAGTTTTGTTCGAGCATTTTTGGTGGTGAACTGCCAATCGATTGCTGCCTGACTGCAGTTTCGTTCGTTCTGCCAAGCAGCGGTTTCATTGGCGAGCGTTTGTTTGTCAGGGATCCTCCGGGCGAGACATTGCCGTGTCAGAACATTCAATTCGATTTCAGCCATGTTGAGCCAACTGCCGTGCTTGGGGGTGTGGACGACCTCCAAATGCCGAATCAGCCGGCGCGCCTCCTCGGGCGGAAAGGCTTCGTACAGCGAGCCGAGGCTGTGCGTGTTGAGGTTGTCCATCACCAGCGTGATCCGCTTCGCCTGCGGCCGATGGATATCGACCAACTGGCGAACGGCCTCGGCCCAATCGGACCTGGTGCGCTGGTCGGTGACCACAAGGTGCCGCCAGCCGATCAGCGGCTCCGTGAACGCGAACACGTTAGCCGTTCCATTGCGTTCGTACTCATAGTCGAAACACTGACGTCGCCCTCGCGTGGCGCGAAGCGGAGTCTGCGTTTCGATGGTCAGTTGTTTGCTCAGCTCATCCATGCAAATCAGCGGGTAGCGCGGATCGTACGGGCGTTGATAAGCTTCCAGCACGTTTTCCATGTGGTAGACAAACTCCGCGTTGTGCTTCGGAGGGATGCACCACATGCTTTTCTGCCAGGGCTTCAACTCATTTTTTTTAGGCAACGCCGCACCGTCTCGTGTGACACCGCTTCGACGATGTCCAATTCGACGACGCGTTGGGCTAACAGCCGCAACGTCCAACGCGCGTGGCCTGACGGCGCGGCGCCGCAGCACAGCGCGATGACCTTGGCTTCCTTTTCGCCATCGAGGATCTTGGCACGCGAGGGCTGCACTTGTTTCTTACGGTTCAAGGCCGCCTCCAAGCCGTCCAGCACCAGACGCTTGCGGATGTTTTCGACCGTTTGCACCCTCACTTGGCAGGCATTGGCAATGGCTTCATCCTTCCAGGCCGGCCCAAGATTTCCGGCATCCGCCAACAGCAACACCTGGGCGTGCGTGCGTTTCTTCGCCGCGATTCTCTCTTTCTTCACCAACTGCGAGAGTTCTTTGCGCTCATCCTTGTCGAGCTTGACAAGATACCGCTTGTTCATGACTCCCCTCCTTGGGTCCGAATGACTTCCGCAATTGGAGAGAAATCTTGCGACTCCGTGAACCCCAAAAATTAAAGTTGACCCTACACTAGTCCTCAACTAACTCCGGAATCACGTCCGAGATCCGTCGGACGCGGCCCTGACGATCGACGCAGGCCAAAATGCTGCGGGCCTCGGCGATCAGGGCACCATCGCGGAACAAACGGTATGCGTGCTCGAGCTTGGCCGGCGTGACGCGGACAACCTTGGTGTTGAGCATCAACAGGTCGTCAAACCGTGCGGGAGTACGGTACTTGACGTTCATTTCGACCACGACGAAGAAGTGTCCCCCCTCCTCCATCTTGCGGTAGTCGCCCCCTTGAGCGCGAAACAGCTCCGTCCGGCCCATCTCGAAATAGGTTAAAAAATTCGCGTGATGCAGAAACCCCATCGCGTCGGTCTCACAATAGCGGACGCGAATGGGAATCTCGTGCTCACGGGGCTGAGCGCTCTCCGCCATACGGTGTCGTGGCCCTTTAGAGAGTCGCCGACGCGGTCAAAGGCGCATCGTAAGTCCGTCCGCCCGCGGCCCCCCGCTCGCCCTGAGCATTTTTCAAAGCGATCTGGTACAGCCGCGAGCCCGAAGCCGTCGGATAGACGCCGTTGATGCACGCCTGGCAGAGACTGCTGGCCGGCTTTTCGAGGCACCGCGCGACCGCCTCGAGCGGCAGATACCGCACGCTGTCGGCCCCGATGGCGGTCGCCATCTTGCGTTCGATCTCCGGCGTGAGCGTGTGCCCCTCCATGAATCGCGGCGCGAAGAGCTCCGAAACGGTCGACATGTCGATGCCGTAAAAACACGGGGCGATGATCGGCGGACAGGCGATCCGCACGTGGATTTCCTTCGCCCGGCCCCGCGCCTTCAGCTCCGAAATGAGCGCCTTCATCGTCGTCGAGCGGACGATCGTGTCCTCGACCAAGAGGACTTTCTTCCCCTCCAGCACTTCCGGAAGGGCCGTGTATTTCATGCGGACCTTGTCGGCCCGGTTCTGGCCTTCGATGAAGGTCCGCCCGACGTAGCGGTTGCGGATCAACCCCTCCCGCGAAGGGACGTTGAGCCGATAGGCCATCGCGTCGGCGGCCGCCTTGGCCGTGTCGGGGACCGGCACGACGATCGTATCGTTGTCGATCGTGAGCTGCTCGAGCTTGGCCAATTCTTCGCCCAACCGCGTCCGCGTGAGGTAGACGCTCTGATCGTCGAACGTGCTGGCCACGTTTGCGAAATAAATCCACTCGAAGAAGCAGTGGGCCGTCCGCGGCACCTCGGCAAACTTCTGCAGCGAGAACTGGCCGTGCTCGATGATGGCCGCGTGACCGGGAGGAATATTCGTGATCGACGAGTCGGAAAACCCCAAATGGGTCAAGGCGACGCTTTCACTGGCGGCGGCGAAGAGCGGTCCCTCTTTCGCGTAGCACAACGGGCGCATTCCCAAGGGGTCCCGCGCCACGAACATGTCGCCGCACGCGTTGAGGTAGACGATATTGTACGCCCCATCGAGTCGCTGACTGAGCCGGGTGAGCAACTGGTGCAGCGTGGGCCGCCTCTCACCCGACGACTCATGCGCGATCAGGTGCAGCAGAATCTCGGTATCGGTCTCGAGGGCCAGATGCATCTCGGGATTTTCGAGGATTTCGTTCCGCAGTTGCGGATAGTTGGCCAATTGCCCGTTGAAGGCGAAGGTAAACCACTTCCGCTTCTCGATGTGCCGGTATTCGAATGGCTGGGAGTAGCTGCGGTCTTCCTTGCCGCAGGTCGCGTAGCGGACGTGCCCGATCGCGGCCGGGCCGGCGTGCCGCCGCATGATGTTCTCGAACTTGCCCCGGTGGTTGAGGCGAAAGACCTCGCTCACCGAGCCGACGTCTTTCCACTTCACCAGGAGCTTGTCGCGGTCGGGGTTATAGGCCGACATGCCGGCGGCCAATTGGCCCCGGTTCTGCATGTCGACCAGCATGCCCGGAATCATCCGCGAGGCCGAGCTGGAGCCATGTCCGGCGATCAGGCGGCTGGTCCCCTGGTTGGGGAGATGGTAGACGGCCGCCAGACCACACTCATGGAAGAGTTCCGACATTAAACGGCCTTCGCGAAAGGGGTTCCGATGACCGGCCGGGGGCCTGCGTGCCTCCCGTTCATGGCCGGCTCGGGTCCGGAGGCGTCACTGCCAACCGGCCCGCCTTTGCCATCATATCGCCCCGCCGGGCGAGAACCAACGGTACGGACGAAGAGTCTTCTGGACCGCAGACCCAGCGAAAAAATGCGGCGCGGCGAGCCTGGCGTTTCACATGCCGCTTATTCCAGCTTCCACAAATGCTGAGCGCTGCGGATGTACAAAGCACCGCCGCTCAGGGCCGGCGTTCCCATTACGCTCTCTTTGAAATCGCGTTCGGACGAAATCGTGCCCCGCTTTGCGTCGAGCGTGATGATTTGCCCGATGCCGTCGTCGTTAAACACGTACAGTCGACCGTCCGCCTCGATCGGCGACGCGTAAAACGTCCCCTTGAGTCGAATTCGCCAGGCGAGCTTCCCCGTCTTGGCGTCGGCCGCCACGAGGATCGGCCCCCCTGTGATGCTGTAGACCCGACGATCGAAGTAAATGGGGCTCGGCATGCCGGGCGAGATGTCGGTCTTCCGCCAGCGGATGGGAATCGACGTCCCCTCCGACACGGCCAGCGCCGTCAAACCGTGCGACGGAAGGTAAATCGTCTGCCCGTCGAGGGCCGACGAGGAGGTCGTCGACGCCCCCTGATCGTAATTCCACACGGCCTCGCCCGTTTTCGCTCGCACGGCGGCCAGTCCCTTGCCCGATTGCAACAGCACCAGATCCTCGTGCCCGCCCTGGCCGTGCAGTACAACCGGCGAGGTCCACGTCGCCCGGTTGGGCCGGTCGAGTTTCCACCGGGTCTGGCCCGTCTGGATGTCGAGGCCCATGGCGAACGAATCGTCGTCCGATTCGACCTGCACGATTACCGTGTCGCCGGCGATCACGGGTGACGACGACATGCCGAGGCTGTTGCTCGCCTTTGGATGCTCATACGTCAGCCCGCGAAACCACAACAGGTTTCCGTCGCGGTCGAGGCAGGCAAGATCGTTGCTCGAATAGAAGGCGACGATCCGGTTGCCGTCGCTGGCCGGCGTCGGCGTGGCGACGGCCATCTTCGGATGGCATTGTGTGCGGCCCGTGGCCCAGAACTGCCGGTCCCACACGATCGACCCGTCCGCCGCCGAACACGACAGCACGTGCAGCCGGTCCTGGTCATGTCCGCTGCTCGTCGTGGTGATCACCCGATCGCCAACGACGATCGGTCCGGAAATTCCCTTTCCCGTTAGCGGCGTCGACCAGACCGTTTTGTCGAGAGTTTTGGGCCCGCCGTCGGCAGACAATCCGTCGCAGTCATTACCACGGAACTGCCGCCAATCCGCCCCGCAGCACGCGACGACGACCAGGCAAGCCGCCATGACGCGCAAAACCGTAGGGCAAGCTGCCAGCTTGCCATTCATTTTCTTCATCGCGCCCCTCCCGAAACTGAAATCGGCTGCGACCGCACGCCGCTGCCGTTGCTGTCGCATACGCGCAGCTGGAACTGGTACGACTGAGCCCAATCTTCCTTCTCCTCGTCCTGGCAGATCTTGAGCAGGATCGTGTTTCGCCCCGCCCGCATCAGGACCGGCACGCGGTACTGATCGAACGTGCTCCCCCGATGGTATTCGTAACGGGAAAAGAGCGGTTTATCATTGACCCAGATCTTCCACGCGTTCTGCGTCTGCAGCCGCAACTCGACCTTCCGCTCCCGCGGCGAGTCGAACTCCGTCAACAGGTACATCGTCGCCCCCTTGTAAGGGCGGACCTGTTTGGCGATATCGATGATGCCGTATTCATTCGTGGTCGAAATCGGCTGCCACGACACTTTTCCCAACTTGCCTTCGTATTGCGCGTCGAGGCGGATCTCCTTCTCGGGCGGATTCGCCGTCTCCAGCAATTTGCCGTCCGGATTGTTGAAAGGACCGATGATCGAATACCGCGTGAGGAAGGCAAAGTGGTCGGCGATATTCACCGTCTGTCCCAGCTTGCGAAGCGCTCGGCACACGTCTTCACCTGGTCGTCGTGGATCGCGCCGCTGAGTGCCTGGCGGTAGAGCCGCACGGCTTTTTCCTTGTCGGCCTTTGGATCGACCTTCGACGCCTCGGCGATCTTGAGGCCGACCGCGTCGCGGCGTAACTCGGGGGCCGGGTCGAGCAGCATCCCGGGAATGATGCGGTCCGCCGCCGACGGATCGACCTTGACGAGCCATTCATACGCCAACCGCCGCGCCCGAGGCTGGTGCGACTTGTCGCGGACGAACGCCTCGAGCGCCGCCACCGGCAGCGGACGTTTTTGTTTCACTTCGCGATCGGCCACGCTCTCGAAGGCGTTGCGAATCCAGTTGGCGCCCAACGGCGAGGCCCTGTCGAGCGCCTGCAAAATCACGGGAAGATCGGCCGCGTGGGCCGTCTCCAGATCGCGCATCGCCTGCTGCGCCGCCCCGTGTCCCTTTCCATCCTTGTCGACGGCCCCGAGTGCCGCCAGCGACTTGTCGAGCGACGCCGCCACGCCGTGCCGCGCCGGCCCGGCCACCACAACCAGAAGAGCGGCCAACGCCGCGCCGTGGAAACAGTTTCTCAACCGAAATCTCCCAATTGTTCCAGCCGAAAAGCGCAGACTCGGCAGCAATGTTTCCGCACCAGGTCGCCCTGAACGCCCGACAACCCCGGATGCAGGACGGACAGTCCAGAGATATTTTGAGGGGGGGCCACTTGTCAAGAATGGGGCGAGGGAAGGGGGCAGGGGGCAGCGGGAAGAGGGGAGAATTTAGTCTTCAGCCCTCTCCCCTCTTCCCGCTGCCCTCTGCCCTCGTGCTTCATCCTTCCACAATCCTCCCCCTCTCGTCATACCGCGTCCGTTTGCCCGACCAGTACGCGGCCCGGGCGAGGTGGACGGCGTCGCAGGCGCTTAAGCCCGCGTTGATGTCGGCGTTGATCGCGGCTGTGCCGTCGATCGCGTCGAGCCAATTGGTCGCGTGAGCCGAGTCGAGATTCTCAGTCGCCTTCACTTCGACGGCATGCTTGCGATTTGCCTTGAAAATGTAGTTCGTGCGCGAGATCTCGAGATACGCGTCGGTGCCGTAAAAGGTGACGTGCGGCTTGACGCCGGGGACCGGCAACAACGTGCACTCGAAATTGAAATTCCAGTCCCGCGCATAACGCAAGATGGCCGATACGGTGTCGGGATTCTCGCGGCCGTCGCGGAGCTGATAAATGCCTCCCGTGGCGACGGCGTCGATCGGCCGCGGCTCGTCCATGAACCACTGGGCAACGTCGACCCAGTGTGTGAGGATGTCGGAAAGCTGTCCCCCGCCGTAATCGCGAAACAGCCGCCACGAGTCGTATCGCATCCACTCGAACGGCCGTTTGGGGGCCGGGCCGAGGAACCGGTCCCAATCGAGCCCCGGCGGCTTCGGCTTCGATTTGAACTTGCGCCGCTGCCTCGGGAAATCGTGCCACACACCGTCGACGTACATGATCTTGCCGAGCTGCCCCCTGTCGAGGATCTCCGACTTGGCCTGGCGATAATGGGCGCCGCTCCGCTGCTGCATGCCGCACTGCAGGATCACGTGATGCTTCTGAGCCGCGTCCAACAGGGCCGCATGCTCCTCGGGGTGATGGGCGACCGGCTTCTCGAGATAGAGATGTTTTTCGGCCTTGAGCACCTTCACGCCCAGCGTCACGTGCAGATGATCGGGAACCGCCAGGACGACGGCATCGACGCCGGGACGGGCGAGCGCCTCTTCGAGGGCGACCGTCTCGAACGGCGTCTGGCCCGCGGCCAACTGTTCGCGTGCGAACCGCCGGCGGTCGTCGTAGACGTCGCAAATGCAGCGCAACTCGGCCCGTTTCGTCGCCAGCACGCGGCTCGTCACCTCGTGTCCGCGGACCCCGCAGCCCACCATGGCCACTCCCAACCGGCTATTAGCCCCGGCCGCCCGAGCCCACGAAGCGGCCGACAAAGTCGTGGCCGTCGAAGCCAACAAAAAACTGCGACGATTCATGGAACGAGAAGGAATGATGTGCGGTTTCATGGCAACACCAGAAAGAGGGGTGAGGGCTGAGGGGCGAGGGTTTAAGACATACGAATAATCGGCACGACGAGGTATCAGGACGCAGGGGCTCGGCACGCGAAGCGTGCCTCTCTTTCGTCTTCCCCTGACCCCTGATCCCTGACCCCTGATCCCTCTTCCGCCTATTCCGGCAACGGCTTCCCTTTTGTTTCGGGGACGAACAGCAACAGCACGAGGCCGAGCAAAAACAAGCCTCCGACGGCCGTCACGGCCAGTTTCAGTCCGAGCCAGCTCTTCAGGTCGCCCGAGAGCCACAACATCGGCGCGGCGGCCAGCCGCCCTCCATTGAAGCAAACTCCCGCTCCGGTTGCACGCAGACGGCTCGGAAAAAGCTCCGGAAAATAAATCGCGTAACCTGAATGAATGCCCAGCGTGAAGAATCCGAAAAATGGCAACACGCACAGCAGCTCCATCTCGGTCCGCGGCACATAACACGTGAAGGGGACGATGACGAGTGCCGCGAGGTGCATCACGGCAAACGCTCCGCGGCGTCCCAGCCATTCGGCCAGCGGGCCAAAACACAAGAGGCCCAATCCCCCGCCGGCCGTCTCGACAATTCCGTACGCGAACTTGGCCCGCTGCGCGGCCGCCGCCTTATCGAGGCCGGAGCGGAGCAGCAAATCCTCCATCAAATTCTGGCCGGCGATCGTCACGCCCCAAAAGGTCGCCAATCCGACGGCCGCCAACAGCAGCCCCAAAATGGCATGGGTGGCCCACCGCCGGTTGCCGAACAGTTCCCGAAAACTGCCCATTTGCCGGTCGACGGTCCGCGCCTCGCGCCACCGCGCCGGCTCCTCCACCTTGGCCCGCACCCACAACACCAACAAGGCCGGGGCGATGCCGATCAAGTAGGCGTAGCGCCAGTGGGCGCCGACCGCCATGCCGGCAAGGGCCGCCAGCCACGTTCCCAGAATGCTCGTCGCCTGAAAGATGCCCGAAGCGCGGGCCCGCGCGGCGGCCGGAAAGACCTCCGCCACGAGCGTGGCCGCGACCGCCCACTCTCCCCCGACGCCGAGCGCCACGAGAAACCGCAGCGCGGCCACCTGTCCCAGCGACGTGGCGAAGTACGTCAGTCCCGAAAAGATCGAATAACACATGATCGTGACCGACATCATCGACTTGCGGCCGTACCGATCGGCCAGCGTGCCGAACAGCACGCCGCCGGTCGTTCCGCCCACCAGAAACACGGCCAGCAGCCGATCGCGCCACGCCAAGACGGCCGGCGCATCGGGCGCACAGTGCAACAAATCCGGAAGCAGTTGCCCGCTGGTCAGATTGAAAATCTGACCCTCGAAGACGTCAAAGAACCACCCCGCCGCCGCAATGGCCAGCATCAGCCATTCGAAACGCCCCACCTCGGAGTACCAACGGGGCGCGCGAGCCATAGGCAGGGGCCAGGGATCAGGGTTCAGGGGTCAGGAAATAGAGGCCAAGGATCAGAGTATATGATCCGCGCAGCACCAGGCAGCTTGGAAGTCAAATGGCAAAAATAGGCACGGCACGCCGCGTGCCAGTGCTTTGTTTTCCCCTGACCCCTGCCCCCTGATCCCTGACCCCTTTGGGGACCTTTGGTCCCTCAAATCTTCACCGTAACGGTTTTGACCTCCGTGTAATTCTGCAGCCCGTACTCGCCCAGCTCGCGGCCGATGCCGGACATCTTGAAGCCGCCGAACGGGGCGGCCGCGTCGAAGACGTCGTAGCAGTTGACCCAGACCGTCCCCGCTTTCAGCCTGGCCGCGATCGCGTGGGCCTTCGAGATGTCGCGGGTCCAAACGGCCGCCGCCAGGCCGTACGTCGTGTTGTTGGCACGGCGGACGACGTCGTCGATCGTCTTGAACGGGATCACGCTCATCACGGGGCCAAAGATCTCCTCGCGGGCGATCTTCATGTCGTCTTTGACGTTGTCGAAGATCGTCGGGGCGACGAAGTAACCTTTGTCGCCGACCCGCTTGCCGCCGCAGAGCATCTCGGCTCCCTCGCGTTTCCCCGAATCGATGTAGCTCATCACTTTCTGGAACTGCTCGTCGGAAACCTGCGGACCTTGCTCGGTGGCCGGATCGAACGGATCGCCCACCTTGCGGCGCTTGGTCATGGCCAGCGTCTTCTCCACGAACTTCTCGTGGATCGACTGCTCGACAAACAGCCGGCTGCCGGCACAGCAGCACTGCCCCTGGTTGAAGAACAGGCCGAAGTGCGAACCCTGCACGGCCGCGTCGAGATCGGTGTCGGCAAACACGATGTTCGGACTCTTGCCCCCCAATTCGAGCGTCACCCGCTTGAGGTTCGTCTGGGCGGCCGCCTCCATGATCATGTGACCGACTTCGGTCGAGCCGGTGAAGGCCACCTTGTCGATATCGGGATGCCGCGAGATGGCCTGGCCGGCCGTCGGTCCAAATCCGGGCAGCAGGTTCACCACGCCGGGCGGAAAACCGGCCTCGAGAATCAGCTCGCCGACGCGGAGCGCCGACAGAGGCGTCTGCTCAGCCGGCTTCATCACCACGGTGCAGCCGCAGGCCAGGGCCGGCCCCAGTTTCCACGCCTGCATCAACAGCGGAAAGTTCCAGGGGATGATCTGACCGACGACGCCGACCGGCTCGTGCCGCGTGTAGCAGAAATACGGCCCGTTGACCGGAATCGTCTTGCCGTGGATTTTATCGGTCCAGCCGGCGTAATAGCGGTAGCAAGCGATGGTCAGCGGCAAGTCGCCGTTCAAGGAATCGCTGATCGGTTTGCCGTTGTTGAGCGTTTCGAGGGCCGCCAGTTCCTCTTTGTGCTCTTCGATGAGGTCAGCCAGCCGGTAGAGCAGCCGTCCGCGCTCGGCCGCCGACATCTGCTGCCAGGCCCCGCCTTCAAACGCCCGCCGGGCCGCGTGCACGGCCTTGTCGACGTCGGCCTTGTCGGCCTCGGCCACGTGGGCGATGACGTCGCCGGTGGCCGGATTGAATGTATCGAACGTCTTCCCGCTGGCGGCATTGACCCATTTGCCGTCGATCAGGAGTTTTGTCTGTCGCACCTTGGGCTGGCCATTCTTCTTCGTTTTGGCCGGCGCCCGCTTCGCTGTAGCTGTCGCCATGGTCACCACTCCTTCGCAAAAAGCCGCCTGAGAAACCTGAACACAACCCGCGCCTATCTGAATCGTATCAGCGAAAACGCGCCGCGGCAAAAGGGCGAGAGAGGGCAGCGGGGAGGGGGCAGAGGGGAGAGGGCAGAAGAAAAAAGCGCTCGATCACGTGCACAGCGCGCATCCCCACGCCGCCGGATGGCATCCGGCGGACCGGCGCAGCCGGCACTCACCAAACGACGTGCGAGAGCCACGCGCCCCACGAGAGGGACCGCCGGATGCCATCCGGCGGCGTGGGGTGCGCGCTTTCATGCGAACATGCTTCGCTTTTCTCTCTTGTCCCTCACCCGCGCCGCACCCCGCTTCGTCTTCCCCCTGCCCTCATCTACAATCATTTCCTCTCGCAGCGCAGCGGCGGAAGGAGCAATTCATGCCCGACGAAAATCACCGACTCAGGCGACGCAGAATCATTTTCCTGTGCTGCATGTTGTGCATTCAAGGAGCGGTGTTGATCGGCGAACGGCTGTTGGCGCCGGATTCGACGGCTCCGAGACCGCGAAACTTCTCGCTGCTTGACATGAGTCGGCTGCTCGGGTCGCTGCTGCCGTTGCTGACGGCCTACGGGTTCGGCTTGCTCGCCGCCACGCTCGGCGGGTGCGTCCTGGCTAGCCTGTCATTGTGGATGATCGCAGTTGCCAGCGGAGTGATTTTCGCGATCGTGAACGGGCCGGTTGTGGGGATTGGATTCTGGGCGGTCGGCCTGGTGGTCGGGCTCGCCGTCAACGCGTTCCTGGGACTTGTCGGGGGCTGGCTCGGCCAGAAGCGGCGTGCCGGACAGGCTTTCGATATGGGTTGCGGCGTCCTGTTAGTGGCCGGCGTGGCCCTCGTGGCGTTTGGCTGGGATTTCCGCCGCCTGTTGGCACCATCCGAACTGCAACATTCCTCCGTCGGCGTCGGCAAAGAGTTTTTGGACAAGTCGGTGTTTTTGACCGATCAGTCGCTCGGTAACGTCACCGACATCATCCGCGACCCGCTGCCCGGTGCCGCGCTCGGCGTAGCGGGGCTGCAAGGAGCGGCATTCCTGAAGCCAGACAACACGGTCCTTTCCCGTGTGAATTTCGCGCGGGCGACTCGAAAAATCAGTTTCTTGAAGCTGCCGCTCATTCCGACGCACGTCCAGTTCGTCGACCTCGACGGCCATGGCGACTGGGCATTTCTGAATCGGGGCGGCCCCGGGGGCGCTGACGCTTCCCTGATTGGAAAGGACGGCCGCACGCTGTGGACGTATGGCGGCACGCCGGCAGTCGACGACATGACCGCCGGCAAGCTGGGTCGAGACGAGGCGGCGAGCTTCGTGGTCGGGTTTGCCGGCAATGGAGGCATTCGCCGCCTGGACAAAAATGCTCACGTCATTTGGCAGCAACCGGACGAAAACGTCTCGCACGTTGAAATCGTCGATGCCCAGGGGGACGGCATCGGCAGGATCCTCCATACGGGGAGCGGCCGGCAGTTCACGGTCCGCGACGCCAACGGAGCCGTCATGCGCCAATTTGGTGCCGACATTTATTGCTCGCATTTCTCTGTCTGCCGTTGGCCGGACGCGAAGAGCAGTCCCAAGCTGCTGCTGGCCCGAAAAGGGCAAGTGCTGTTAGCCGACCTGGTCGGAAAGACGCTCGCCGAGTTCAAGCTTCCCACGTCGGCAAAATCGCCGGACGAAATCCACGGCACGGCGGTTCGTTTGCAGAGCGGCGAGCCGGAGTTTCTCGCCGTCATTGTCGACTACCGGCTTCCGCACGCGTCGGTGCTGTCTGTGCTCAGTTCTGACCAGAAGCTCGTCTATCAGGAGGTCATCGCCGACGATTGCTGCTCGATCCTGGCGCTGCCGCGGAAAGATTCGCAGCGTGAAGACTTACTCGTCGGCAGCACCGGCACCATCTGGCGCTACACTGCCGCCAAATCCAACGATCAAAAGCCGCTTCACGAGTAAGACGAGTTCAACGACCGCGGCTGTGAGATGGGCGTATCCGTACGGCCGTCTAATATCAGGGATCGGAACGACAGAAGCAAGAACCGGAGTCGAGAATGAAAACACCCAAGACCACCGCTGAGAAGCCGCACGAATTCGCGCAAATCACGGAATTCGACGCTACGATTCGGAAGTTGGCTAATGTTCCGAAGGACGAGATCGAGAGGCGCGAGCAGGCTGAAGCAAAGGCGCGCAAGGCAACGGATGAGATTTGCGAGGAACAGAGATGTCATCGAAGCTTGTTTCCCGATCCGCGAGCCTCATGGTTGCGGCGACTTATGTGTGCCTCGCAGCCCGAGACGAATTGCCGAAGGGCATGGAAAGAACGCTCGGACTTGCGTTTCTGCTTGGTTTGCCGCTCATCTGGTTTCCAGAACTAATTGGAACCGCGATCATTTCCACGCTGGATCGACCAGCGCCCACTGAAGCGCCACCGGTTCTCGTCGCGCTGATGGGCTGGGTCTTCTTGCTCGGCATCCCGATTGTGGCCACGTTTTTGCTGAGAGATGCGACGGCGGGAGTGCCAGTTCAACGGATCTTCCCCAGGTGAGTCAGAGTATATTATGGCCATTCCGGCCGAACGATTGCTCGCCATTCTTCGCATCGCGCACGACGCGTCGCGGCGAGGCGAAGGCCTCTCTCTCGTCGCGGCGTTGGATCGAACGCATTATTTCGAGCTGCGCCCCGAGTTCGAGGCTCGGGATCTGTTGCCGTTCCTGCAAGCGGATCCCGATCTTGTCGAGGAGTGGGTGCGGTACTCGGAAGACAAGCGGACGACGGGCGGTTGGCGGATTCGCCAGGAGTTCCGCGAAGTGGGTCGCTTCACGCGGCAAGGAGAGGAGAAAGCCAGCTTTGGCACGCTGGCAGAGACGGTGGCCGAGTTCGTCGTCCGCGAACTCGACTCGACGGCGACCTGGCTGCACCCCGAGGCCAGCCGCCGCTGCACCGCTCCGCCGCCGCCCCCTGACTTCCCCGCCAGGCGGGACGGCTTGCACGTGCCGCTCGACGATCCGGGACGAAGGTGGTGGGAAAAAGGGCGTCGTCCCGAGTGGGATTGGTCGTCGGACGGCGTCATGGTTGTCGCCTTGATCGCTTTCACCGTGTCTCGCATGCTGTGGTTCCCGCAGCTCTCAGAGTCCGCGTTCTACGGCGTGATGCTGACGGCGCTCTTCCTCTTCGGCGTGTACCGCCTCGTCAAATTTCGAGGATGAGGGAAGGGGGCAGGGGGAAGAGGGAAGAGGGCAGAGGGTAAAGCAAAGACACTCGAGCGCACGCAAAGCAGAGCGCCACGCCGCCGGATGGCATCCGGCGGTCCGGCGCAGCCGGCACTGACGAAGCCGCGTGCGAGAGCAAACCGGCCTCGTGGGGCGAGCTGCTAGTACTACAGCGCTAACTCGTGTCCAAATCGCACCGGTTGAGGGTGCTGACGTTGATTCCAATTCGCCTTAATTTCCGCTTCGTGGTTTTGCTGTGGGCTCGGCGCGCCAGGGCGTTGCGTTGCTGGTGGTACTGGAGTCGGTCGGCGACGCGGTTGATCAGCGTTTCCGCCGACTTGGGATCAAGCCACCAGGTCTGGACGATGGCGTCGACGGCCGCGTGCACCTGGCACACCGTCACCTCCGGATTTTTTTCCCTTCAACCGTTGGCAGGCTTTTGCGAGGAACAGGTAGCTGACGGTCGAGAGAATCAGGTGCCGCTTCAGGCCGATCCAGCGGCGGCCTTCCCAATGATCCAGGCCCACCTCGCCCTTGTGATCTTCAAAACAGCGCTCGATGCGCCACCGGGAGAACGCCACACGCAACAGAGTCCTCAGCGGTGTCTCAGGCGGCGCATGGCTCAGGAAGTATTTGACCACGTCCGTCAGGGGATTTCGACAGACCAGCAAATGAAACGGACCGGTCGGCAATCCGTTCTCGTCCTTGAGGAACACGAGCACGTGTTTGACCTTCCAGACCATCGGCCCTTTTTGCCCGTCCTTCACGCGCCAGGTTTGCCAGCTCTGATCTTTCAAGCTCGGATCCCCGTTGGCCAGCTGTTCCACCGTTCGAGGGCTGCGCTGCCGGCGCACAACCGAGGCTTTTTGCCCAAGGGGCCACGTTTTCCCCGGCGATACGGGCGCTGTGTCGTCCGAGGCGGGTCGATCCAAGCCATAAAACACTTGGGGACTTCCCCGACGAATTTTTGCTTCCGCTGCTGCAATCCCCTCAGAAACGATGGTTTGCTCCCGTACCATTCATCGAAGACCAACCATTCGAAGTGCAGGCCGTTGGCGCAGGCTCGATCGTACAGTTCCAGGGCAATGTCGCTCTTGGGCCGATAAACCACGTCCTCCGGGATCCCGGCGGCACGACAACGGGTGCGATCCTGATTCCAGCTCTCCGGCAAGTACAAGTCGCCGTCCAGCAGGCAATGAAAATCGCCGGCCGCGTAGCCCAAATGCACCGTGATGATGCTGTTCTCCTGTTTTCCCACGGACCCGCAATATTGGCGCTGGACGCCGGGCGTCTTGTCGCCCTTCTTGACCCACCCGGTCTCGTCGATCAGGCCGATCGTTTCCCGATGAGCGTGCTCCGCCGCAACGATCTCGGCGACACGCCGGCGCATGCGATCCTCATCCCATTCCAGGTGCGTGAGAAACTCCTGCAGCGTCCGCACGGGAACACCCGCCGCCAAAGCGATCGGCTCGACACTCTTTCGGGGCAGTTCCGACAACTGCCCGCGCAGGTAGACGGGGAAATGATCCCTCGTATCGCGTCGGGCAAAACAATCGGAGAATCGATTGAGATACGCCGCCAAGATGGGTTCCAAAGAACGAATCTGCTGGGCATCCATGCCTGTCCCTCCGCCAAGACCTCCAAGGCTGGCAGATTCGCTAATTATCCAAAACGACGCAAGAGCGAGTTAGCGCTGTAGTACTAGCTTGCCCGTGCTGATCCGATCAACCAGGGTAGCGAACTCAGAACAAATGAGATTTGCGATCGAACGTCGTTCACACGGATTTTTTTGACGGGCAAGCTAGCAGCATGCCCCACGAGAGGGACCGCCGGATGCCATCCGGCGGCGTGGAACGGCGCTTGGTAGGCGTTCGAGTGCTTTTCGCTTCTGCCCTCGTCCCCCTGCCCCCTACCCTCATTGCGGCGCGTCGATCTTCAAGATCCAATCGCCCCTTCTGTCGGGAGTTTGCCAAACGTCGACTTTCCCCTCTTGATCGATTCCGTCCTGCCAGACGCTCCACAGCACGGCTCCGTGGCGAGGGGCGTTTTCACGGCGGTAGTGGAACGGCTCTCCCTTGCCATACGGGTCGAAGGGAATCGACTTCAGGTAGCCGTTCTGGAGGAGCTCGGCCAGCGTGACGGGAAATTGGCCGTGTTCGCGGTAATGAAGCTGCAGCGCCAGGCCGAGCACGAGTGCCGCTTGCCAAGTGCGCTCGTTGTCGAAGACGTCGAACACGGTTTTCGGCGGCAGGAAGAGCTCGGCGATCTTCAAATCCAACGGAAACGTGAGGAACTTGCCTTCAATCTCCTCGTCCGAGTAGACCTTCGCCGTGACGAAAGCGAGCGGCCCGCGCCCCAAGAGGTTGAGCTTGCCGCGAATCGGCGAACGGCGGAAGCGCGGGCGGTCCGCCTGACTCAGCAGATTGGCATAGACGAGATTCAGCGTTCGGCGGGCACGCTCCTCGTATCCGAGCAGCTCCAAAACGGAGCCAAGGTACGCGACGTAGTGGTCGATGGACATGACGGAGGTACTCGATCGCATTCCTTTGGTCCGCCTGCGTTCTCCATTCCAGGTAGCTGCCTTTGAGCGCCTCGGAGGGGGGCGGCGTCATTTCGTTCACGGCAATCGCATCGGCGAGCGCCCGCCGCAGATCGCTCGCCGAGAGGTCAGGCCGTGCGGCCCAGCGGCGGACGAAGTTGGCCGTCTCCTCGTAAACGGCGATGCCGACAAGGCGGCAGATGAGCTCGCTGTGCAGATCGAGATGCGCGCTGGAGCGAAGTGCGCCGCGGTACCAGGTCCAAGCGTCGGCGGATTTGCCTTCCGCGGTCGCGCGGGCCGCCTTGAGCCATGCCAGCCGCGCGAACTCCCGTAATTCCCTGAAGTGCGAGGGGCCCGCGGTGAAGTGGATCTCCGCAGGCGCCATGTCCATCGCGTCGGCACACTCCGTGCCGCGGTGCCAGATCTCCAGGGCAAATTCATTGGCCTTGAGCCAGTCGCGGACGTCGGCGTTGGCGTGAGACCAGCCCTCTTCGAGCGTTTCGTTCAGGCTTTTGTTGAACGACTTCCAATCGATGAAAGCTCCCGGCTGCTTCGCCGCTTGGACGGCATTCTGCGGTGCCACGTACGAACGGCCGGCGTGGCGGTACGATGTGAAGGCGTTGTTTCTGTAGGAGAAAGGGACGGAGATGAAGCTCTTGACGTCGAACGGTTCGCCGACATCGGGGATATTCGGCAGCCTGGTCGGACCGTCCGCCGCGCGGAGGGCCGCGGTGCAGAGCAGAATGGCGACGGTGGTCACAACGCGGCGCTGCATGGTTGTGGAACGGATAGAACTCATCGTGGGGCGAGCTGCCAGCTTGCCCGTCAAAAAGGAATTAGGGAAGACGAAAAAGAGATCGTACTGCAGATTCCGCGGCTCTCTTTGACCACGGCTCTCTTTGAGATAGCAGACGGGCAAGCTGGCAGCATGCCCCACGAGAGGGACCGCCGGATGCCATCCGGCGGCGTGGGAGGGCGCGTGGCACGCGCTCGAGCGTTTTTTCCCTCTTCCCTCGCCCCGTACCCCTCACCCCTCGCCCCTCTTCATCTCGAATGCAATGCAATCCGATTCCCTTCGCTGTCGAGGACGACCGCCCGGAAGCCGTACGGGCCGATCTGGTGCTTCTGCTCCAGCAGCTTGCCGCCGTTGGGTTCGACGGCCGCGATCGCCTCGTCGAGGCGGCCTTGGCAATTGAAGTAGAGCAGCACGCCTTTTCGCGGCGGCGGATCGACGTCCTCCTTCATCGGCGTGAGGCAGCCGGAGACGTCGGTCGCCTCGGGACGGGGCAGGATGGCGAATGTGAAACCGGGGAATTCCTGCTTCTGCGGCGGCGCCCCCAGAACGGCACCGTAAAAGCGCATCGCCCGGTCCAGGTCCTGAACCGGCATGTCGAACCAGACGACTTGATCGGGCATCGCTCGGTCTCCAAAAAAATTGCGGCGTGAGGTGAGAAGACTGACTCAAACAGGCGTATGATTAGAGGTGCCGAAGAACGCCGGGCATTGGGCCGGCACAGGTTTGCGCGCCCGTTGCTGGACGAAGCTGGGAGGTTCGGGAAACGAAAAATCTTCACCCCGTAAAAGGTCCGAATTTCGCCTCATAAATCAAGCGGCTGCTTTTGCTGTAAGCTATTTGATGGTTAATGGTTGTGTGTTTTTTGCCGCGGATTTTTCTGTGGTTGCGCGCGGGCGTTTGCTCGATGCCTAAGTTGATATTCTTTCGCAGGTTACGCGAGTTTTATCACTTCCGAAAAACCCCGCTGCGACACGGAAAATTCGCTGAGACCGTCATGGTTTCGGGCGAAACTCATTGATTTGCAATCAGTTACGGCAAATCGCCAAAAGAGACGCCGGCGGGCAAAAATGGCAGAAAATCGCGCAAAATCGCCCTCCCAGTGAAACGACGCGGTCGCCCGATTACGGGGTGAACGTCAGCCCCGGATCGTTCGGCGGTCCGCCCACCAGGTAGAGGTGGAAGCCGCGTCCGCTCGATGGAACCACCCGGCCGACCATCGATTCGCCGTTCCCCTGCTGCAGTACCAAGAGGTTGTTGGCCACCGTGGCCGTGCCGCTGAACTGGTGCGATTTGTCCCCCTGGCTGAAGCGCCAGGTGAAGCGGGCATCCGGCGTCAGGTTGAGTTGGATCACCGAGCCGTCTTCGCGGCGGGCGGTCCAGGTTCCGTAGAGCGACTGGGCGTCGATGGGCGGGCCGTTATTGACCTCGGCCGGCGGAGTCGACTCGTCCGGAGCCGTGGGCGGGCCCGCTTGTCCTGCCTGGTTCGGGGCGGAGGTGATCATCTGCAGCAGTTGGGCCGCCACGCGGTCCTGAGGCTGCAATTGGACGACGGCCTTCAGCTCGACGGCGGCCGCCTGCGTGTGCCCCATGGTCAGGTAGTGATAGGCCAGCAGAAACCGGGCTGCCGCGTCATTCGGGTGATCGCGCCGAAAGTTCTCGAGGGCGCGGAGCTGCTTGGTGTAAATGTCCTCGTTGGCATACAGGCCGATCATTGTGGTCCAGTCCCAACCAGGTCCGACCGCCAGCAGCGAATGGACGGCCGCCGCGGCGGCTCGGTATTCACCGATGGCAAACAGGATCAGGGCCCGAAATTCGTGGAAAGCCGGGTCGCCGGGCATCAGGCCCAGGGCCTGGTCGATTTCCGACATGGCCCGCCGGTAATCCTGGTCGTAAAAGGCCTGCCGAGCGGCATCGGCGTGCTGCGTCGCCTCGGGAGAAACGGCGGGCACGTTGGCCCCGTCGGATTGGTCGCCATAATCAACGACTTGCACCGGCTGCTCGTAATCGATCGTCGTCGGACCGAAGACATACGACTCGGTGTAATACGGGTTGTAATACGGGACGTAGCCCCAATCGTAGACGGCCGATCCCAGCCACCAGCCGGTCACGCCCCAGAATGCCGCGCGGGCGTACCAGGGATTGGCCCACCAGTTGGCCCAACCCGTGTGCCAATAGTTGTCCCAGTTGCCGTGCCAGTTGCCGTGATACCAGCCGTTATCCCAGCCATGACCGTGCCAGCGATCCCAGTGGTTGTTGACGACGTGATTGACATTGAGATGGACTTCGCCCGCATTGACCGGGCGTCCAACGCCCGCGCGGCCTTCGATAAACGACCGACGCTCGGCGGTGGTGCCTGCACGCCCCTCGAAGCCGCGAAACGGTTCGGCATGCGGCTCAAAGTGGGCCACCGGGCCGGGATGATAGGCGGGCGCGGCATGGTAGGTCTCACGGGGAGCAAAGTGCTCGGGAGCGCGGAAACCGCCGCCGGCATGGCTGGCCGTCGGAACGTGGCCGTAACCACCGCCACCGTGAAAGCCTCCTCCCCCTCGGGCTCCGCCAAAGCCACGTGCCCAGGCGGCCGGGTGGTCGAAACAGACGATCCCGATTCCAAACAGGACAGCTACAAGCGCGGCACGTCTCATTATTCAATCTCCTCGGGAAGCGGAGAGGCAGGTCCTTTTTTAGGGCGCGTTTTGCGTAATTAAATGGCCCGTTGCAGTGGGAGACGGGCGAGCCGGCAGCCTGTGCTCGCCCGCGGTTCATTTGGCTCGTTACCGTTTCGGCGGAGTTTGGGCTCCGCCGGCCGCGTCGTGCGGCTCGGGCGGTTTGCGGACAATCGTGACAGTCGTGTCGGGAGCCACTTCGTTTCCCACGACTCGGTCGGTCGACTCCCAACGGTATGCGTCATGGCTGAGCGGGGTGAGAAAGGCGGTCGCACTGCTGGCCTGGCCGGCGGCGCTCACGCCTTGCATCTTGATCAGCCAATGGTTGCGGTCCCAGGTCCAGGTCCCCTCGCTGTGTCCGCCGCGGGAGTCGAAGGCCCACGATGCGATCGTGTGGCGAAGGGGATCCCAGCCAATCCGCTGCGTCCCTTTCAGGACCGGTGAGCCGGCCCGCTTCACGGTGAATTCGTGAGTGAGGAACTTCCGTCCTGCGCCCCAGCGATAGGACCCGGCGATGACAGCCTCTTCGCTCTCATCGACCCAGTCGCCGATCAGGAATTCGAGCGGTTTGAGGCGTTCGGTAATGGGGATGACGTCGACATTCGGCACAAGGTCGCGGGTGCTGGCCACCAGCCAGCGACCGTCCGTTTTGACTTGGACGGCAGCGTACCTCATATGGATGGCCGGCTCACTGTGCGTGCGGGCGACGGTGGTCGTCCCGTCTTCGATCGCGACATCGGGTGCGACGAAGCGGATCGAGTGGATCGTGACGCTCATCCGGCCCTCGGGATGCTCCTGGAACACCTTGCGGAATTCGTCGGCAATGGCGGCCCGACCGCGAACGGCGTTCCCGTCGGTATCGACGACTTCGCCGTTGGGTGTGAAGCCGGCGGCGATCGCGTCGGCGTTTTTGGCTCGGTAGGCGGCCTCGAAAGCTTTGGCCGTCTGGTGGATCGCCTCTTCGTCGGCTTTCCGGGACGAGGCGTCGGACGAGGCCGGAGTCGGCGGCTGGTCAGCACGGCTCGGCCGTCGCACGACGTCCAGGATTCCCAAACACACCAGCAACCCGATCGGAACAAGCAGCTCCCGCTTTGCGAAGACCATTGGTTGCCCCCTTGCAGGCCCGAAAAGAGTATGGAACGAGCACCGGCGTTGCGGCAGACGGCCGGTCGCTCGCTCGCGTTATCTTAGCGAAGTCACCGCTCCTGACTGAATCGTCGGAGGACATTGGCCGTGATTCGCGACACGGCCGCGTCGACCAGGAGAGAACTCGGCCAGCAGATCGAACCGGCCGAGAATGCGGCGGCCCCGTTCCCCGGTTCGTGGATCACCATCTCCGCCCCACCGTCGTCCGGGTTGAGCCCCTTCGCCAAGAGCCGCGTGTTTTTGGGTGAACTGGGGGACCGCTTGTCGGTTTCGTGGCCGGAAGCGCCGCCGGGAACGCGCTCGTGCTGGCAGTCGCGGCCGAAGAGGTCCCCTTTTTTTAGTCCCGTTCCGTGATAAATCCAGTGGTCGGCGTCGACGACCTGGTACGGTGCGGCCGTCATGATGCCCGTTTCCGAGTAGACGACGCCGAGCAGGTTGGCCTCGGACTCGTGGCGGAGGTGAAAGCGGCTTTCGAATCGGGAACCCGGTTCGGTGAGGCGGCGGCCGTCTTCGTTGCGATAAATGCAGGTCGACTCGTCGAGGAATTCGACATCGCAGTTGAGGCCGTTGCCGCCCAGATACATCAGGCGACCGCCCCGCTCGAAAACCCACGATTTCAATCGGTCATACATCGTCCGCGACCAGTATTCGGGGTGCGTGCTCAAGATCAGCACGTTGCATCGATCGAGGTCGACCTGGCCGAAGTGGAATTGCGTCTCGGCGTAATAGTCGTACTCGAACCCTTCGCGCTCCAGCCATCCCAACAGCCTCCATTCGGCCGGGGCAACGTGGCAGGCGGCCCGCCCTTCGATGGGATCGGTGACTTCCACGTCTTCGAGAACACAGTTGATCGGCTCGGGCCGATCGAAGGAGAGCGGATCGTAATCGACCGTGTCGTAGTTCAGATGCCGCGGATCGGTGTACCGCTTCAACTCCAAGCGGGCATTGACGGTCGGCGTCGGCGGGAAGCGATCGGGATGGATGTAATTGCTGCGGCCGCCGAAATTGTTGTAGGCATTCCACGTGATGTTCGACGCCAGAACGGCGATCTTCGCCCGCGGCGTTCGCGGAGCCACAATCCAGGGGAACGAGAAAAACCGGCCCGACTCGGTCTTCGCGTGGAAAAAGTAGAGGCCCGATCGGTCCGGCGCCTCGACGAACTGCTTGTGATGCGGGCTGGCGTAGCCGAACTTGTTCCACTGCACGCCCGTCTGCGTGTAGTCGCCGTCGGGCGTGATTTGTCGCGTGGCGTTGGGGCCGTGCTCATCGAACCAGCCGATCTTCCGGACTTGCTCTTTTTTCCACCCGTACCGCCACAGGGAAAGCTTGTACGCCTCGGGTGAATGGACGCGGAACTCGGATTTCTCACCTGATTTGACCCATTTGGGCCAGGCATAGCCCAGCAGGTCATCGGCAAGCAGTCGAAATTGATGGGGTGCGGCCGGCGGAACGTTCAGTTCCACCCGTTTGGCCCCGAAACCGCTCATGCTTAACGTGACCGAATACGTGCCTGCAACCAGGTCAGCCTCGACCGCGCCGCTCGCCGTGCTTCGAGTGTTGACGCGTCGGCCTTCGCGCTCGAATTCAATCATCGCGTCGGCCAGGGCCACGTACCGCTCATCACTCACGTAACCGATTAGCATTCACGATCCCCCCGCAGCATGGTAACCGCTGCCGCGTGGCTAGGGGACGAAAGACTGCCGCGAGATTAGAAGCCGACCAGGACGTAGCCGGCCGGCCGCGACGCCAAATAGGGGCCGATGACCGAGCGGAACGGGTAATCGTTCGCTCCGCGCACGACGCGAATCTCGAACGAGGGGAACCATTCGAGCGGCTCGATCGATCCGTCCGACCGGACAATCCGCGCGTCGCGTCTCCCAGACGAGGGACCGGCCGACATGAGACCCTCCGGATTGCCGAGGTTCTGCCAGGAATGCACCAGCAGGCCCCGCGACCCGGCTTTCGGCGAGATCGCCAATTCCATCCGTCCCTTATGGGCTTTCAGCGCTTCGAGAAAGGCAGTTGCGTCGACGGCGAAACGCGGCTCGTCGGAAGTCCATTCATCGACCTGGATCTCCGCGGGGTGACCGATGGTTCCGTTGACGCCGTGGAGCCGCAGGGCAAATTCGACTTGCAAGTTTTCGTGCGCCGCACGTTCCAGCAGTTCGCGAAACTCCGCGGACAAGTCGACGTGGGCGAGGATTTTTTCGTCCTCTTTCACGGCAATCCGATCGTCAAACTGCCGCAAAACGTGGTGATCCAGTCCGGTCGCTGCTCCACAAAGCTGGGCCGCGCCAAACCATGTTGCCAGAAGGAGTGTGGTTAGTAGGCTCCACCGCAAACGCATGAGCATCAGTGCGGCGGCCGCGATGCAGAGAATCAACGGACCTTGCAGGATCAGGGTCTTGAGCAAGGATTGTCGTCCGCTCCACCGATCGGCGTACGGCGCCAGACGCTTGACGGGCAGGATTGATTGCCGGCCAAATCCCTCGCCGACGCCGTAGGAGGTGCCGGCCGTCACGACGCCTCCTGTCATCGTCGGTTGCTCCTGCGACGTGCCGGTCATCGATAAGAAATCGCTCGGACAGAGGAGCCCGGCATTCTCGAAGGCCCCCGTCGCATAAGTGGCAGCCGGATACCGCCACCCGATCAGAGACGACTGACTCCAAACCGCTTGCATCACGAGCAGCACCACTATTGGCAGCATGGCCAACCTTGGGCTGATCCTGCGAACGATCCATCGACTTGCCTCGACGGCACAGTGCGAAACGACGGCGAACAAAATGATCGTGTTGCCGGCGACCGAGGCGCCGCGGGCCGGAGTCGTCGGGAGTAAAACCATACCGACCGTGATCGGGACCACAAAACTGACCCACAGGAGCCATTTCTCCCGATGTCGCAAAAGCAAGAGTCCCGCGAAGCCGACCAGCACGTTGAGCGGGTTGTCGTTTAAGAGGTGGTTCCCGAGCTCAACCGCCAAAAAGCAGCTGTAGCCGAACGGATGAGCGGTCAGATTCAGCAGGTGTTTTGAAAGTCCCTGCCACGCCGCGTCGAAATCCGTTGATCCCGCCGCGGCGATGCCGAAATGGGTGAACGCCGCATGCTGCAGTTGGGGAACTGCGAACCAGGCGATGGCAGGCAGCGCAATCGCGAGCAATTGCCTGCGTTTGAACAAAAACAGGACCAGCGTCGCCAGACCGAAGAGAGAAGTCGTCGAGACGAGCGACCAGGCTCCCAAGAGTGCGGACAGCCCCAATAAAAGTGGGCCAGTCAATGGCCGCTGACGCACCTCAATTTGGAGTAAGAGAAGCGTCCAAAGGTAGTAACAGGCAATCGTCAAAAAATTGGGACTCAAGTCGCCCACGTGGGCTGTGGCGGCAATCGACAGGACGAACAGCGCGGTCGCCATTTGCGACTTGGCCCGGTCCTCGAAAAGCCGGTCCGTCAGTCGCTTCACCAGCCAGGCACAGAGTGCGAAGAGGACCAGGTTGAATACGCGAAGGGCGTAGGGCGAATTCAGCCCCACGGTGAAAAGATTGCTCAAAACCGCGTAACCGACGTGCTGATCCGCAGAGTGCGAGCGCTCCCGTCAGATTCTTCTCGGTGCCTTTGAAGAGGTCGAGTTGATCGGAGCGCGGCGAGACTTTCATTGGAAAAGAAATCCCCGTTGTAGAGGCTGGTATCGCCGGCCACCTCATTCGCGGAGTGTACCCCGCCCGGAAGGGTCAACCGCATCCAGGGCGAACGGGTTCCGCCGTAACAGCACCACACCAAGAGGACCAAAACCGCGATCGCCGGCGTTGCCAGCCGAACTCCCCCTTTTTTTCTGGCAAGGGGCGGTTCCGTCGGCGTCACTTCGGGAGGCGGGGGTTCGACCGCCGTCCGGACTTTGTCGAAGAGCGCCGAGATTTCCGGCGAATCCAAGAGGGCCGTCACCTCGCGCAACCGGTTGGCCGGTTTTTCGCCGCTTTTGGGCATCACGGCTCGTTTGCTCGAAGCGATGACGAATTCCTCTCAGCCGTCGTCATTGGAGCCGCAGACGGCAGGCACGCGCCGGTGCGGACGGAAGGCGTGCCTCCCTCATCCGAATTCTGTTTGCCGCAGCGACCTCAGGCCGCGACGACCTCGCCGGGCGCGACAGCGGCACAGGCTTGGCGCAAGGCGTCGACAACGCGACCGATCGCGTGATTGGACAGCATGGGCCCGATGGGCAGGCTCAGGACCTCGCGGGCGGCCCTTTCGGCGACGGGCAACTGGGTATTTTGATCGCGATAGACGGGAAGCCGATGCACGGGGACCGAGTAATAAACCATCGATCCCACCCCCGCGGCGGCCAGCGACTGTTGAAGTGCGTCACGATCGCAACCCGTCACGCGGACCGTATATTGATTGAAGGCGTGAACGGCGTATTCTTCGACGATCGGCGGTGCGATGCCCGGCATGTCAGCCAAGAGGCGGCGATACGTGGCGGCGGCGCGGCGGCGTTCGCGGTTCCAAAGTTCGACATAGGGCAGCTTGACGCGGAGCACGGCGGCCTGAATCTCGTCGAGCCGCGAGTTGTAGCCGATCATTTCATTCAGGTCGCGCCGCTCGGCCCCGTGCGTGCGAAGCTTGCGGGCCATTTCGGCAACTTCGTCGTCGTTTGTGGTCAACAAACCCGCGTCGCCGAAGGCACCAAGATTCTTCGTGGGATAGAACGAAAACGCTCCGGCGTTCCCCAGAGTACCGAGGGGCTGGCCCCGCCAACGTCCGCCGAACGCCTGCGCCACGTCTTCCAGCACGATCAGGCCGTGGCATTGAGCGATGTCGAGAATCGCGTCCATGTCGGCGGCGTGGCCGAAGAGGTGGACGGGCAGGATGGCCTTTGTCCGCGGCGTTACCGCTTCGGCGACTTGGCGCGGATCGATATTCAATGTCCGCGGATCGATGTCGACGAAGACCGGCTGGGCGCCGACGAGGCTGATCGCCTCGGCCGTGGCGAAAAATGTGAACGGAGTTGTAATCACCTCGTCGCCGGGGCCGATGCCGAGGGCCCGCAGCCCGATGACGAGTGCGTCGGTCCCCGAATTGCACGCGACCGCATGCTTGACCGCCAGGAACTCGGCCATCTCTGCTTCGAAGGCACGTACTTGCGGTCCGAGGACGAACTGCCCCGACCGCATCACCTCGGCGATGGCCGACTGAATGTCGTTCCAGAGCAGGTCAATTTCGGGAGTTAAATCGAGAGCCGGGATCTTCGGCGCGCATCCATGCATGACCGGAATCCGTTCCTTGAAAGCCTCAAGCGGGTCATCCTGACTTCCTCAATGTCAGCGAGGAGTCGGATTATAAGCGGTTTTCCCGGCTTGGGAATGCGAACTCGACACGGATTCGGGGAAAGCGTGGCCATAAAAACGACTTCACCCAAGCCGAACAAGGGACGCGGCGTTCGCTGTGTCAGATTCGAACGCGCGTCCGGCAATCGGCTTGGGTGACGAGATGGCTTACTGCAACGGTGCCGGCGGCTGAGTCGACGGCTGCGAATAGGTCGGAGGCGCCGCAGACGGTGCGTACGTCTGGCTGGGGGCCGGCGGGTAATAGGTCGGACCCTGCGCGCTGAGCGTACGCTGCGGGAGGTGCAGGCTGATTGTAGACCGGAGCCGGTTGCGCGTAGACCGGAGCGGGCTGCGCGTAGACGGGCGCCGGAGCCACATAAACGGCTCCATACGGTCTGTAATACGGATAGTACCCGCCGTAGCCGTAGTACGGGTATCCGCCGTAATACGGACCGGGGCCGTAGTAATAGCCACCGAACGGAACGCCGATGCCCACTCCAATTCGCACGCCGGCCTGGGTCGAGGCCAACGGCAGGGCCAGCACGATCAAGCTGGCCAGACAGATTTTTCGGAGCATGGGAGCCTCCTTTTTTTCGCTAGAGCAGCTGCAAATGCGGCGGCCTTATTAACCCTATCGGCGATTTTTGAGCAAGATCAAAACTCGCCTCGCGCGCGAATCGCTTTTCGATCCCATGTTTGTCCGCAATTTCCCTCCTGAGGAGATTGGCGAAAACTGACAAATGGGGTATTCGCAGGGCGACCAGTGAATTCGCGGTCTTAACAACGCGCAACGCCGACCGTCGTCTTGACGCATCTGCCTGGAACGCCTATCTTTCGCCGCTTCCACGGAAACGAGGATTTCCCATGGATGGGGGGCCCCAGCGAACTCTACTGCTCACCGTGCGTTACGCCGCGGCCGGTATCGGTCGCCAGGCGCTGAACGTCCTGCTGATTCCGCTGTATACGGTCTATCTCGATCCGAAGGATTTTGGCGTCCTGGCTCTGCTCACAATCAGCGGCACTCTCGTTTTGCGCACGGTGGAGACCCCGGTCGGCAACGCACTGCAACGGTTTTATTTCCGACCCGACTACAGCGACCGCCGTGACGTGTTGTTGTTCAACCTGATGCTGTTTGCGGGGGCCAACGTCCTCGCGATCCTGTTTCTCTACCGTTTCGTGGGGAACGCCCTCGCGGCACTTCTGTTTCACGACCCGGCGTTGGCGGCGACCGTCCGCTTGCACGGCTTCGTCGTTGCCTTTTCGATCACGACGTCGCTCACGGGAATCTTCGTGATGCTGTTGGAGCGGTCGAGGATTTACACGATCGCCTCGATTCTCAATGTCGTGGTGACCGGCGTCGTGTCGGTGAGTCTGCTCTATTTTGCTCGTCTTGGCGTGACGGCCGTCGTCTTGGGACAGGCGGCAGGGCTTCTCTTTCAAACTCTGCTCTGCCTGCCGTTGCTGGTGCAGCACGCAGAGCGCGTGCTCAATCGGGACGTCCTCCGCGAGCCGTTGAGATTTGGATATGCCACACTCGTTTCCGGCTACTCGAACATCCTCATCATTGCCGGCGATCGGTATTTGCTAGGCTTCTTACGCACGGTGAACGAAGTCGGGCTGTATTCGTTCGGCTGCAATATCGGGAATATGGTGACGCTCGCGATCGGGACGCCTGTCATCAGCGGGGTCTGGCCAACCATCCGCCGGATGGAGACCCGAGTGGAGGAGCAGCGGGCGTTTGTCCGCCAGGTGACCACTTTCGTGTGCGTCGCGGGTGCGGCACTGGCCGTGGTGCTTTCCATTTTCGCCCGAGTTGATTCGACTCCTGGCCTCGCGGCCCGAGTTCATGGCGGCGGCGGTCGTCGTGCCGCTGTTGACCTTTTCGCAGGCACTGCAAGGGCTGGCCGCCTTCACCGAGGCCGGCATCACGCTGGGGAACAAGCCCGCCTATTGCTCGGTGACCGCGTTTGCCGCGGCGGCGGTCAATCTCGGGCTCGGGTTTTTGCTCATTCGCCGCTTCGGAATTTTGGGGGCCGGCTGCGGAGCACTGACTTCGTTCGTGGTTTGGAACGGCCTCAATCTTTATTTCTCGACGAAGTTTTACCAGCTGCAGTTCGACGTGCGGCGATTGCTGCATTCACTGCTGTTGGGAGCGCTTCTAGTGGCCGTCGCGAGTTTCTTGCCCACAAGTCTGAGCCCGCTCATTTTGTGGCCGTTAAAAGGCCTCTTGGCCGCTGCTTACCCAGTGCTCTTGGTGGCAACGGGCTTCCTTACGTTCGAGGAACGCCGAATTCTGATTGGATTCATGCGACGGAAGAGCGGGTTCGACGACTTCCGTCGCCGTCTGGCGTTACGGGTGAGAAGCCGATTGCGGTCGCTGGGGCACTAACGAGTTTGGACTAGCCATGTGCGGCATCTGCGGAGTTTATGAATATGCTTCAGAAAAGAGCGTGGACCGCGCACGCCTGGAGCGCATGAACCGCACGTTGCTGCATCGCGGGCCGGATGAGGAGGGGATCTTCCTGCGTCCGCAAATCGGCCTGGCGATGCGGCGCCTGCGGATTATCGACCTCGTCGGCGGCTCCCAGCCGATCGCCAACGAGGACGAGACCATCTGGATCGTCTTCAACGGTGAAATCTACAACTTCCGCGAGCTGCGTCGCGATCTCATCCGCCGCGGGCATCGCTTCCGCACGGACGGCGATACGGAAGTCATCGTCCACGCTTACGAAGAGTTCGGCGAGCGGTGTGTCGAATTCCTCGACGGCATGTTCGCCTTTGCGATTTACGATGGCCGCCCGCAAACACTTTTGTCCGGCCCTCGGCTCTTTCTCGCTCGCGATCCGTTCGGGAAGAAACCGCTCTACTATGCCGACTGCGACGGAGCGCTGATTTTCGGGTCCGAGATCAAACCGATCTTGCAGGATCCCCGTGTCTCGAGGGACATCGACTTCGAGGCTTTGCACCATTACCTGTCGCTGTTGGTCGTCCCGGCTCCGCTGAGCATTTTCCAGGCGATTCGCAAGTTGCCGGCCGGCCACGTGCTTCTTGCCGATGAGTATGGCGTCTCGTTACGCTCCTACGCCGATCAGCGGCCGCAGTTCGAGGCCTATGAGGTCGCGGAAAATGAGGCGCATTCCAGGCTTCGCGATTTACTCTTCCGGGCGGTCGAAAAGCGGCTCGTCGCGGATGTTCCGCTCGGCGCCTTCTTGAGCGGCGGACTCGATTCCAGCCTGATCGTGGCGATCATGTCGCGGCTGATGCAGAAGCCGGTTAAAACGCTTTCGGTTGGCTTCGAGGGACCACAATCGCATGACGAGCGGCCTTTTGCCCGCCAAATGGCCCGATATTGCCGTACCGAGCACCACGAGATCACGCTGAAACCGGACGTCGTTTCATCGGTGCACGATTTGGTGCGGTATGCGGACGAACCCTTCGGAATCTCGTCGGCCATTCCGACGCTCTTGATGGCCCAAGCCGCCCGCGAGCATCTGACGGTTGTGCTCACCGGCGATGGCGGCGACGAAATGTTCGGCGGCTACTCGCATTACCAATGGGAGCGCTGGGCCGCCCTTTATCGGCGTCTGCCACGAGTTGCCGATTCCTATTTATTGGCAGCGGCCGGAACGCTGAGCCGGCGAGTCGACGGTCGTTCCGGCGCGTTGCGCAGACGCGTCACGCGGTTTGTCGGCAACGCACGGCGATCGCCTGCGTCCCGCCGCCTCGGTTGGGGAAGTGCCTTTTCCGAGGAGGAAAAACTGAGTCTTTACTCGGGCGACCTGGCCCGCAGGTCCGTTGGCACGACTACGGCATTGCTCGAGCGTCGTATGGCGACGGCGAGCCATCGCGATCCGGCCGCGGTCCAGAATTGGCTCGACGTTTCCGTCTGGCTGCCGGATGAAATGCTCACCAAGGTCGACCGGATGACGATGGCCGCCTCGATCGAGGCCCGCTGCCCCCTGCTCGACCGAGATTTGGCGCGGTATCTGGCGGGTGTGCCCTTTCGACAAAAAGTCCCCGGCCCACGCGGGCGTGATTTGAAACGCCTGCTGCGGCGCGTGGCGGCCGAGTTTTTGCCGGCGGAGCTGCTCAATCGTCCCAAGCACGGGTTTAACGTGCCGTTGGATGCCTGGTTTCGCGGACCGGCCGGGTCGTTTCTGGCCGACGCGCTCAGTCCCCAGCGTGTCGCACGTCGCGGCTGGTTTCGCCCCGAGGCGGTGACCCGGCTGCTTACCGAACATCAAACGGGCCGCGCTCAGTTTTCAAACCGCTTGTACGCCCTGTTTAACCTGGAACTTTGGGCCCAGGAATACGTGTCATGAAAAGTGACGCCGTTGAGCGGCGCAATTGGATCAAGCCGCCTCTGCGTTCCCACTTTCGGTTCGTTACTCAACGAGTCACCCGCCATTCGGGAGTGCTGCCATGAAACCCATCCTCGTCTCGTGCCTGCGTTGTCCCAAATGTACCGCGGAACTTTGGCTCGCCGACCCATCGATGGAAGGCGCCGAAATCGAATCGGGATCTTTGGATTGCGCAGGGTGCACGTCCCGATTTCCGATCATTGGCGGCATTCCGAGGTTCGTCCGCGCGGAGAGTTACGTGGACAGCTTCGGTTTTCAGTGGAACCGCTTTCGCCAGACGCAACTCGACAGCCATTCGGGCCGCGATATCAGCCGACGAGCGCTTCCTGACGGCGACAGGCTGGGAGCCAGAGTCGCTTGCCGGCAAGACGGTCTTGGATGCCGGCTGCGGTGCGGGTCGATTCACCGAAATCGCCCTTTCCTTAGGCGCGACGGTCTTTGCCGTCGACTATTCACGTGCCGTCGAAGCGTGTCAGGCGAATTTTCCCTCGCATCCCAACCTGCATGTCATGCAGGGGAACATCTATTCGCTCCCCTTTCCAGATGGTTGCTTTGACGCCATCTATTGTCTGGGCGTGCTGCAACACACTCCCGACCCGCGGCGGGCCTTTTTGGCCCTTCCGCGACACTTGAAACCGGGAGGGCGCCTGGCGGTCGATATTTATCAAGGGGGCTGGCGGAAAGCGCTCAGTGCGAAATACTGGCTGCGACCGGTGACCGCGCGTCTGCCACAAGAAAAGCTGTTCCGCGCACTCGAGCGAAGCATGCCCGTTCTCATGGGACTGAGTCGCGGCGCGAGTCGTCTCCCGGGAGTCGGTCGCCTCGCGCGGCGCATGCTCCCCGTGGCCAACTACGAGGGAACGTACGGACTCGACGACCGACAATTGCGGGAATGGGCCGTTCTCGACACGTTCGACATGCTTTCCCCGCAATACGACCGGCCACAAACTCCCAGAACGCTCCACCGCTGGACGCACGAAGCCGGGTTGCAGGAAATTGAAATTGGCAAATTTGGTCACCTCGTTGCTCGGGGGCGCAAACCGCGAGAATGCGACAACCACGGGCCGCTCGCAGCGATGAATCCGCAGTCCGAATCGGATCGCCCGGAGACCGCCTCTTGCCAGGGAACTGGGCTCCCCGCGTCTTTTCCTGTCTGTTAGACTTCGCAACCCTTCTCGGACCATTTTCAATTTATCAATCTGCGCAAGGGCCTTTCTAATGGCGACGCGATCAGATTCTCATTGGCGGACGGCTTGGTTGGCGGTTTCGATTCTTGCTCTGGCCGTCTTGGCCGCGCCTGCACCCTTGTCGGGCGTCAGAGGAGAATGCGGCCACGCGGGAGCCAATCGTTGCGCCGCGCCCAGGTTCCCACGAACGGGCCCCGGAATACCATTTGGCGTATCGCTTCCGCGCGAATCAGGACGTGCGAATGCTGATGGTCACGGGCTCGCAGATTCGCGTTCAAAAAGGGGAATATGTCGAACTCAACATGATTCAATCGGTCACGGAGCGGCATTACCACGTGGCGTCCGTCGACCCTGATGGCTCCGCTGTTCTCGATCTGACCATCGATAATGTCAAAATCGCCAACGCCAAGAACGGCGCTCCGCCCGTGGTTTATGACACGCGCGACTCCTCCGCGCCTCCCAGGGAATTTGAACGCGTGAAGGAATGCATCGGCAGGCACAGCCAGGTCAAAGTGAACGCCCACGGGAAGGTTTCGACGCTTGGCGGATCACCACCGGCATCAACCGACGGGCCTGACTTCCTGGTCATACTTCCCGAAAAGCCAGTCCGTATCGGCGATGAATGGTTCGATGACTATCAGGTCCGGGTGCAAGTGACCAAGGAACTCAGTCAACGCGTGACGCTCCGCCGACGCTATACGCTGAGCGCGGTGAATAACAACGTGGCCGTCATCCGGATGGAGACCGCGGAGGTCACGCCGGTGAACGACCCACAGATCCTGGCCGGAATGGTCCAACTGACCCCGAAAGGGACCATTCTCATGGACCTGGGACAAGGGGCACTGACCTTGCGGGACCTCCGTTGCAGTCGTATCGAGGTGGGAGTCCTGGGGCCGGCCAGCAGCATCGCCGGAGTCTCGAACACCCGCGAAACGCTTCGATAAGGCCGTTAATTTCCCACCGTGGCTTATCCCAGGGCGTATACTTGCCCGACGTTATATAAATTCGCCTGACGAAACGATGTTGCGGAGGGCCGGGGCGTGGACCCCGGCCTTTGAATTCCGCTGTTCGGAACCGCATCGTTTTTAAGAACTCCTGCGGCGTGCGGAACCTCCGCACGTTAGACGTACGATGGACGTCCAGCGAAAGCGCGTCGAAATCTCGCAGCAGATGCGGAGTCTGCTGATTTCCGCGCGCCGCATTGCCGTCGAAAACGACGCGCAGGCCCTGGTCATCCTCGCCGAGGTCCCCTTCGATTTCGCCGCGATCCGTCAGTACCTGCGGAAGGTCCGGCTGATCGTCGCGAGCGACAAAGCCGACGTCCAAAAGGCCGCCAAAGAGGACGAAATCGACCTGGTCCCGCTGGTTCACGAGCCGCAGACGCGCCAACTGCAACTCAGCCAGGCCCTGTTGGAGGCGATTGCCGACGACCTGCTGCAGCCGGGGGACCGCATCGTCGCCATCTATCCTGTCTACGAGCGGTCGGTGATCGATTCGATCAGCCTCGTCAACCTCTCCGAGCACCTGGCCAAGCTGACGGCCCGCGATCTCAGACGCCTGGAGACGACCGTCCCGCTCGAGACGCTGCGGCTCGTCGTTGACCTGGCCGTCGAGATCGGCCGCGATGGCCGCGAAGGGAAGCCGGTGGGCACCATGTTCGTCGTCGGCAACCACCGCAAGGTGCTGCAAATGTCGCACGAGCAGGTGCACGATCCCTTCAAGGGCTACAACCAAAAAGAGCGGATGATCCGCAACCCGCGCGTACGGGAGAGCATCAAGGAAATCGCCCAGCTCGACGGGGCCTTCATCGTCTCAGCCGACGGCATCGTCTGCGCGGCAGGCCGCAACATCGATGCTCCGGCGGAGGGCTTGACGCTCTCGAAAGGGCTGGGCTCGCGTCACTGGGCGGCGGCAGCCATCTCCAAGGCGGCTCGCTGCATCGCGATTGCCGTTTCCGAATCGACCGGTACCGTCCGGATCTTTCAGAACGGTCACGTCGTCCTGCGAATCGAGCCGATGGACCGGGCAATGAAATGGTTCGACGTCGATACCGAACCCCCGGCCGGCCCAGATTAAGCTCGGATCCTGGCACGCCCGAATCCGCGCATCGATAACGCCCGGCATCCGGTTGACCCTGCGCCGGCGGCCTGCTACAAAAAGCCTTCGCCTGCCTGCGTCTGCGCACAGCGATGGGGCCAGGCATCTCCGAATTCGGACAGTGTCAGATAAGGGACGATGCGAGCATGGGACGAGTGGAACGCGATCGCGAAATCGCACGCCGCCGGACGCGAAGAGCCAAGCTGCAAAAACTCCGCGCACGCTTTGCCAAAGCCACCGATCAGGCCACCAAGAACCTGATCCTCGCCAAGGCCCGCCGCATTAGTCCCTTCGCCGTCCTCGAAGAGCAGCCGGCCGAATAGTCTTTCGCGGTGAAACTGCGCCGATACCGGTCGTGCCAACCCGGGGCGGAATGTGTTTTTCCATTCCCAGGCCGATGGATCGTCCCCGGACTCAAAAATGCGTTCCGATGCTAAGGCAGCGCGAATCGCGCTGTTCAATTTTGTTGGCGCTCGATGAGGCCTTGACCCGGGTCGCGGCGGTCGAGCCGCAGGCGGCGGAATTCGTGCACTTTCGCTACTGCGCCGGCCAGGCCGTGAGTGCCTGTGCCGATCTGCTCCGGCTTTCGCTGCGGAGCGCCACCGGATCCGGGCTTACGCGAAAGCTTGGCTGCTCCAGGAACTGGAGCGGGATTGCAGCGATTTCTTGGCACACTCCGCCGCCGATTTCGCACTAGGTCGTGGAGTCTGGAGAAAGCTGCCATTCCAATCCACGAGTGCGTTCGCAGAAAGTCGGTCCATTGATGCACTTTGCACCACTGACGAGGTCGTTGCGCTTTCCCCGGGTAGCGTCCTTATTTGAAACCGGGTTTTTCGCGTTTGGCACGGGAGTTCAGCGGGTTCTCGTTGGGCGACTCAGCCATCCGAGCCGAAATTCTCAAATTTTTTTCGACAGCTCGGCCACCTGGCGTCGCATGGCATATCGACCCGATCCGGTCCCTCTTGCCGAAAGGTGCTCGCCGCAGCTTGAAGAGAGGCGGCCGGCGCGGTGCGTCACCCTCGATGGCCTCGGGGTCGCTGCGTCAGAAAGTCCCGACGAGCTGTTCGCGCTGGTTGAGGGCTTGACCCGGCTCGCGGGGGTCGAGCCGCAGGCGGCGGAATTGGTGCACTTCCGCTACTTCGCCGGCCAGACCATGAGCGCCAGTGCGGATCTGCTCGGGCTGTCGCTGCGGAGTACCCACCGGCTTTGGGCTTACGCGAAAGCCTGGCTGCTCCAGGAACTGGAGCGGGATTGAAGCGATTTCTTGGCACAGGCCGTCCGCCGATTTCGCAAAAGCTAATAGAGACCGGAGAAACGCGAGATGACCGAACGGAAGCTATGCGAGGCGGCGCTCAAGCTGCCTCCGGCGGATCGCGCCGCGTGCTCGCAGCACTCGCGGGAGATTGAACTGAGTGGTCGCCAGATCGAAGTGACTCCGCGTAAGCCGATTCTGAAATCCACCGTAGTCCGGCGCATCTGCGACCACTTTTCCGCAGACGTCGATGGCGTCTCGAAGAGCCGTTTCTCCCTCAGACGACCGAGCCGCCGCATCAGCCCGGCGCCAATCCGACGATCGGTTGCTGGATGGCGAAATAGTGAGTTTCTCGTGGGCTTTTCCGACCGAGGATGACCGCGAACATGACCGTGAAAATCTTGGTGGTCGACGACGAACCGGACCTGGAGTCACTCGTTCGTCAACGTTTCCGCAAGCAAGTCCGGGACAAGGTCTATGCGTTCGCTTTTGCCCAGAACGGGGCCGAAGCCATCCAGCAAATTGAAAACGACCCCGAGACGGAATTGGTCCTGACCGACATCAACATGCCCGTGATGGATGGGTTGACCCTGCTGATCA